>NZ_AQUK01000001.1 GCF_000371805.1 Methanocaldococcus villosus KIN24-T80 | reverse complement strand
ATTTAGTAAAATGAAGTCAAATGAGTTGTCTTCAAATGGCATATTTTCAGCATAGCCTATATATACCTTAACTCCTCTCTCTTCAGCAAGTTTTGCCATATTTTTTGAAGGATCTAATCCATATTTTATCCCTAATGGCTGAGCAAATCTTCCAGTTCCTACACCTACCTCTAACCCTTTTCCTTTAGGAATATATTTTTTTAGTGCATTCAACTCTTTTAAATAAATTTCTTTGTTCTTTTCAAACCATTCATCATACTCCTTATAATACTTATCAAAATTCATAACCATCACTTAATAATTATATATATTTAAAAACTAAAAATAATTTTTGGTGGTGAAAATATGGAAAAGAGATTAACTGGAAAAATGAAAAGAATGTTAAGGGCTAAAGCTCATCATTTAAAACCTGTTGTTTGGGTAGGTAAAGAGGGAAGTGATAAGGTTATAAAAGAAGTGGAGAGGCAATTAAAAGAGAGAGGACTTATAAAAATTAAAGTGAGAAAATCAGCTTTATTAAAAGAAGATAAATATGAAATAGCTGAAAAATTAGCTAAAGCTTGTGATGCAGAAGTGGTTAGTGTTATTGGGCATATAATAACATTATTTAAACCAAGAGAAGGCTGGGGAAGATATTTATCTAAGAAACCTAAGAAGGTTAAGAAAGATGAAAAGATTGTTAAGTTGTTTGAAGAGTTTAAGAGATCTATAAAGAAAAAAGGTGAGTAATAAATGAGAAAGATTTATATTTTCATAATAGCTTTAATTGTAATCTTAATTATTCTTTTTGGATTAAGTTTAATAATAATAGAAAATTTTAATTTTGGAAAACCCAAAATAGCTAAGGTTTATCTTTACAATGAAATATATTTTGATTACAGTAAAAAAGAATTTCCTTGGGAAGAGAGGAGGGATGCAAGATATTATATTAATCTATTAGATAAACTTATGAAAGACAATAATACAAAAGGGGTTTTATTAGTAATAAACTCTCCTGGAGGAGAAGTTGTAGCTAGTGAAGAACTTGCTGAAAAAGTTGCAGAACTTAGTAAGAAAAAACCTGTTGTAGTTTATATAGAAACCCTTGCATGCTCTGGGGCATACATGGTTGCAGCTCCTGCTAATTATATTGTTTCACAAAGACATTCAATTGTTGGAAGTATTGGGGTTAGAATGGATATTATACATTACTATAACTTAATGAAAAAATTAGGTGTAAATGTAACTACTATAAAAGCTGGAAAATACAAAGATATTGGTTCTCCATTTAGACCAATAACTAAAGAGGAGAGAGAATATTTAGAAAAAATAATTAATGAAACCTATAATTATTTTGTTGAATGGGTTGCAAAATATAGACATATTCCATTAAACAAGGTTTATAAAATAGCTGATGGAAAGATCTACACAGGAGAAGATGCTGTTAAATTGGGATTAGTTGATCAAGTAGGTTCAGAAGAAGATGCTATGAAAAAACTTAAAGAGCTTGCAAATGTTACAAATGTTGAAATAGAAGAGTATGGGTTAGAAGGAGGTTATAGTTTATTTGGACTAGCTTACTATTTAGGTAGGGGGATAGGAGATAGCTTAAAAGAAATAAATTTAGGTGAATTTTATGGATATATTAATAGTTAATGATGATGGCATCTATTCCCCATCTTTAGTAGCTTTATATAAAGCATTAAAAAACAAATTTGATAATGCTAACATTACAATAGTAGCCCCTACAAATCAGCAGAGTGGTATAGGTAGAGCAATAAGCTTATTTGAACCTCTTAGAATGACAAAGGTTAGGTTAGAAGATGATATCTATGGCTATGCAGTTTCTGGCACACCTACAGATTGTGTTATTCTTGGCATATATCAAATTTTGAAAAAAATCCCTGATTTAGTAATATCTGGAATAAATATCGGAGAAAATTTAGGAACAGAGATAATGACATCAGGAACATTGGGTGCAGCTTTTGAAGCAGCACATCATGGAGCAAAATCAATGGCTGTATCTTTACAAATAACTTCAGATCATTTAAAGTTTAGAGAGTTTGATATTCCATTAGATTTTAAGATCCCTGCAGAAATAACTGTTAGGATAGCTGAAAAATACTTAAAATATGATTTTCCATGTGATTTGTTAAATATCAACATTCCTGAAAAGGCTAATTTAAATACTCCAATAGAGATAACAAGATTAGCTAGAAAGATGTATACAACACATGTTGAGGAGAGAATAGATCCAAGAGGTAGAAGTTATTATTGGATTGATGGATATCCTATATTTGAAGAAGATGAAGACACTGATGTTTATGTACTAAGGAAAAAGGGGCACATATCTATAACCCCACTAACATTAGACACAACAATAAAAAATTTAGATGAATTTAAGAAAAAGTATGGGGAGATATTAACTAAACTATGATGATGAGATTATGGAGTTTATTACAGAGAAAGATATACCTATAACAAAAGAGGAAATTAGGGCTATAAGTTTATATAAATTAGATTTAAAAGAGTCTGACACTGTTGTTGATATAGGTTGTGGTTCAGGAGCTATGACAGTTGATATAGCTAAAAGGGTTAAAAAAGTTTATGCAATAGATTTTAATGAAAAAGCAATAGAACTTACAAAAAAGAATTTAAATAAGTTTAATATAAGGAATTGTGAAGTTATTCTTGCTAAAGCTGAAGATGTTTTAGATAAATTGGAATATAACAAAGCCTTTATTGGTGGGACAAAGAATCTTGAAAAAATTATAAAAATTTTAAGTAATAAAGAAGTAAAGCTAATAGTAGCTAACACCATACTATTAGAAAGCACCTATAAGGCAATAAATCTCTTTGAGCAGATGGGTTATAGTGTTGAAGCAGTTAATGCATTTATCTCATATTCAAAAAAAATCAGTTCTGGTCATATGTTCCTTGCAAGGAATCCAATAACAATAATCAAAGCTTATAAATTGTAATTTAATAACATATTTTTAACATTCTCTATCTTTTCCTTTTTCATCAATACATTCCTTTTATATTCTTCTAATCTCTTCTTAAAACTCTCTGCTCTTTTCTCCACTTCTTCTGGATTTGGACCACCTAAAGTTTTTCTTAGTTTAACATTTTCTTCTGGTTTTAAAGCTTTTTCTATTTTCTCTTCATCTATTTCAAGATTATACTTTTTTAAAACTTCTTTAGCAGTTTTTATAACATCTTTCCTCTCTTTTATAGAAATTCTAACAATTTCTCCAACAATATTATGAGCTTTTCTAAATGGTATATTAAGCTCTCTAACTAAAGTATCAGCCAATTCTGTGGCTGTTGAATAATTAGCTTTTGCTAAAAAATACATTCTATCCTTATTAATCTTTAAGCTCTTTAGCATGCCATGAACCATTTTAATTGTATCTGTTATTTTATATATAGAATCCCAAAGATATGGGGTTATTTCTTGTAAATCTCTATTATAAGCATTAGGTAAGGCTTTTAATATTGTTAATATTGTAATTAAATTTCCATATATTGAGCATAGTTTAGCTCTAGCTATTTCAGCCACATCCGGATTCTTCTTTTGTGGCATAATTGATGATGTAGAGCAGTAGCTATCATCTATTTCAACAGTGTTAAACTCATAAGTTGAAAATAGAATTAATTCCTCACAAATCTTTGATAAATTTGCTGATAGTATTGATAGATTAGCCACTACTTCAGCTATAAAATCTCTTGCAGATACAGCATCTATTGTATTCTCTATAATCCCATCAAAACCTAATAACTCTTTTGTCATTTCTCTATCAATATTAAACCCAGTTCCTGCCAAAGCACAACTACCAAGAGGGGAAATGTTAACTCTCTTATAACTATCTAAAAGCCTTAAAATATCTCTTTCAATAGCTGATACATAGCTTAGCAATAAATGCCCAAAAGTTATAGGCTGTGCATGCTGCAAATGTGTATATCCCACTGTTATTACATCTTTATACTCTTTAGATAACTCAGTTAAATCTTCTAAAAATGCTATTAGTGATATTAAGATATTAACAATCTTCTCCCTCAATGCTAATCTTAAATCTGTTGCCACTTGATCATTCCTACTTCTTGCTGTCTGTAACTTTCCAGCAACATCATCAATCCTTTTATATAACTCATTTTCAATAACCATATGGATATCATCTAATGATGGGTCTAAATTTAATTTATCTAAACCATCTTTATATATCTCCTTTAAACCACTAATTATCTTCTCTGCTTCTTCTTTCTTTAAAATATCTTGCTTATATAACATAATAACATGAGCTATATCACAGAGAATATCTGCTTCAAATATTTCTTTATCAAATGATAGACTTGTTGTATATCTTGCAACATCCTCTTTAATTTCCCCCAATCTTCCTCTTCTAAGAATATTCATAAAACTTTCACCTGTGAAGGTTATGATATATAAAATTTATAAACTTTTATTAAACCATTATGGATATCAAAATTGGTGGCCAGCTGAGAGTAGGTATGAAGTTGTTGTAGGTGTAATTTTAACACAGAATACCTCATGGAAAAATGTAGAAAAAGCTATAAAGAATTTAAAAGCTAAGAATCTATTAGATGAAGAGAAGATATTAAATATTTCAATGAATGAATTAAAAGAGTTGATAAAGCCTGCAGGTTTTTATAATATAAAGTCTGAAAGATTAAAGGAAATAACATCATTTATAGTTAATAATTATGGAAGCACAGAAAATATGTATTTATCAAAAGAACCTATGAAAGTGTTAAGGGAAAAGCTTTTAAATGTTAAAGGTATTGGAAAAGAGAGTGCTGACAGTATCTTACTTTATGCATTAGATAGGCCCAGTTTTGTTGTTGATACATACACTAAAAGACTTTTTAATAGGCTAGGTATTTTAAACAGTGAAGATTATGAATATATAAAAAGAATTTTTGAAGAAAATATTCCAAAAGATCTAAAAGTTTATAAAGAATATCATGCATTAATTGTAGAACATTGTAAAACTGTCTGTAAGAAAAAACCAAAATGTAACAAATGTTTTTTAAAAGATATTTGTTTATTTAGGTTTTAACTCTTTTATAATTTCTATAAATCTATTTATAACTTTATCCCTGAGCCCTTCAACAAATTTTATAGACCCTGCACACTCATGCCCTCCTCCATCAATAGAAGCTTCAGGAATTTCTTCCATTAATTGCTCAACTATTAAGTTTAAGTTAAAATTATATTTCTCATGAACGGCATCAGTGGCCCTAACAACTCCAAAGTCTGGCCCATATGAGAAGGTTATTATTGGCTTATCCTCTCCATATTTTTGAACTATATAGTCATGAGCAAATCCTGTAGTTTTTCCTGGAGCAGGGAATGTAAATTTATGGGCATATTTTTCAACATCAAGAGTGTTTAATATTATTCCATTATCCAAAAATTCAGTCTTTAGAGCAGGAATTACTGCTCTCATCTGTCTTTCAACCATTTTCATAGCTTGTTCATAGAGGATGTCTATTAACTTTTCATGTCTTTTAAATTCCTTTATATTTGTTGCTAATATATCATCAACTAAACCTCTACCATCCATGAATCTTAAGTAGAAAGCTTCAAAATCCATGACTAATCCAATTTTTTCTAAATATTCCCTATCATATTTCCTCTTACATCCATATTTTTCACTAAGTTCATTTAATCTTTCTAAGGCTATCTCAATATATATCTCTGCTTCTTTCCCTTTAGCATGATCAGCAACTACTGCTATTCCGGGTATATGTTTTATTTCCTCCTCTACCTCAGGATTGATCATTCTTGCTATTTCTGTTCCTAAAACTCCAGCTGTCAAGTTACTATCTCCACCAACCAAATATGGATTTACATGGGCATCAACATAATCATCTATCTCAGCTCTACCATTAATTACTTCTCCAGGATAGTGGTGATCAATAACAATAACCTCTATACCATAAGCCTTAGCCTTTGATATTGCAGGAATATCTTCATCAGTACTTCCATTATCTATTAATACAATCAAAGGTAATTTCTGACCAAACTTTAAAGCATCTTCTATAGAAAATACTAAATCTTTTGTAACATCTTCTAACTCATAAAATGGTGCCTTTGAAGGCCTTCTTTTGAAGAAATGCCAAATAGCATCTACATCTATAGCAAATTTATCAATTATTGGCAATATGGCTTTTTCTAATGCTATTCCTCCACAGTAACCATCTGTATCAGCATGATGTCTTATAATTATTGGCCTACCATCTAAAACAGCTTTTCTTATTCTTTTAGCAACATCAGCCATCCTATCTCTTAGTTTTTCTAAAACCTCACTCTCAACTAAGAATTTTATATCTCTTGCAGGTTCTGCTCTTTTATCAATTTTTTCTTCTATCTCTTTTCTAATCCTTTCAGCTTCTTCACCTTCTAATTTTTTCAGTTTAATCCTTTCTATCTGTAATCTACCTTCCCTAATATTTACTCTTCCTATGACATCTATAATATCTCCAACTTTAACTTCTGGATGAGCTCTTAAGCCTGCTATTTCTAAAGCTGCTATCCATGTAAAGTCTGTTCCATCTGTAACTGTAAATATTGTAGGTCCAGGAGTTTGGACTATCTGAACAACTTCTCCAACTATATGAACTACTTGATCTTTAAGTTCAACTAAATTGGAGGATATGTCTTTTATCTGACTAACAGGTATCTCCTTTTCAAATTTAACTAAGTCATAAGTTGTTAGTGGTATGTATTTAAAATCTATTTCTCTCTTTTCTGGCCTAACATCAATAGCTTGGACAATTATCTCATCTCCAACATTCAAATCTTCTAACTTTAAGCTAATCATATCCTTAGGTCTTAGCAACCCTCTTACTTTTTCATTTAAATTTATAAATGCACCGTATCTCTCTATCCTTGTAACTACCCCTTTATAAAACTTTCCAGGCTCCACATCATAGTAAGTAGCAACTTCATCAAACACATAAACATTTCTTAAACCTTTTTTTCTTTCCTCTTCCTCTTTTAAACACTTGTCACACAATGTTCTGTCTTTAAAGTCTGGGTATCTACCTATTATTGCTCCACATCTATCACACTTAACTACTTTTCCTGAACCTTTACAAAAATCACATTCTTTATAAACTGGCACTTTTCCTGAACCTTTACATTTTGGACATGGAATTTCTCCATAGTCTAAATCATACTGAGCTCTCTTTGAAACATTCTTTATATGTGTTTTTGGGGAGAATTCATCAATATATCCACTTCCTTCACAAACTGGACAAGTTTTAAATTTAACCACTTTCTTTCCTGTACCATCACATATGGGACATTTAACTATCATTTTCTCACCTATAAATCAACTATATATCTTATTTTATACCCATCACTATCTTTTTTAATTTCCATTTTATGATAAGTTACAGCTTTAACTTCCTCTTTAATATTATGCTCCCTCTTTATTTTTTCTCCATAAGCTTTACAATTTAAATAATATTTATTATTTTTTCTTATACATATATCAAAATCAGAAAAAACTATATTTTTTGTATCTGTATAAAATAAAAGCTCATTTAGAAAGTTATATAACAACTCTTCCAAATCTTCTCCTTCCACTTCTATCTCTACAACCTCACTTTTATTAACCTTATCTATATCTACCATAATGTTATAAAGTCCTTTAGCAGCTTCTCTAAAAGCTTCTTCTAAGCTCTTTCCCTTTGCTATAACTCCTATGTCTGCTGTAGTTTCAAAATAATCAAACATAACTATCACTTGGTGGTTTTATGTATATATTAAAAATAGCCTATGATGGTAGATATTCTTTTCAGCAACAGCCAAGTAAAGATACAGTTTGTGATAAACTTTTAGATGTTCTGGATAAGTTAGATTTTTTAAAGGAATATAAAATTATCTATTCTGGAGGAAGAACTGACAAAGGGGTTTCAGCCTTAGGAAATTTTGTAGTTCTTAAACTTAAGAGGGAGCCTATATTATCATATATAAATCATCATTTAAAAGATTATGGAATTTGGATATTAGGTTATAAAGAAATTGAAAAAATTCCTAAAGTAAGGTATAGACATTATAGGTATATATTGCCAAATATAGGTTATGATATTTCTTTAATAAAAGAAGCTTCTAAAAAGTTTATTGGAAAGCACAGTTTTCATAATCTATGTAAGAGGGATAGAAGTAAAGATAGAGATCCTGTAAGGGAAATATATGATATTAAAATTATAGAAAATGAGTTTTTTATAACAATAGATATTATTGGAAAAAGCTTTTTGTGGCATATGGTGAGAAAGATTGTAGGGGTTTTTGATGCTATTGGTAGGGGAGAAAAGGATATAGAATGGATAGATAAGCTTTTAGATCCAAATCATAAAGAAGGTGTTAGAACATTTCCTGCTGAGGGGTTAATATTAATTGAAGCTAAGGTAGATATTGATTATAATTATGATAGTTATTCAATAAAAAAATTTTTAGAATATTGGCAGGAGAGATATAAGTTTTATATAATGAAAATGGGAATTAGTAGAAGCTTTATAACAACTCTATAATAGGAGAGATGATATAAATAATTAATAAAATCATTAGAAGATATGGAAAATTCATAATAGCTAAAATTAATGAGATCAAGATTAAAATGATTATTTCATTTTTAAAATATTTTTTATATTCAAAATCAGATATCATCAAAAAACTAACTAATAAGAGAAATAATGAATTTAAAACTGTGTAATCACTAATTGATATTAATGTTATCATACATAAAGCTGCTGCTGGTATTGGTAGACCTATAAAGTTATTTGTTTTAATGATATTAAATCTTGCTAATCTTAACATCCCACATATAGAGTAAATTATAGGTAATAATATTAAACCATGTTTTAAATAGAAAAAATATGCAGGAGCTATTGAGAAGCTAATAACATCTGCTAAACTATCAAGCTCTTTTCCAAATTCAGAAACTGTTTGAGTTTTTCTTGCTACATAACCATCTAAAGCATCAAAAATAACTGCTAAGTATATAAAGTGATAGTTATTTAATAAAATAGCCAAAATCCCAGAAACTGCATTTAAAATAGTAACATAATCAGAAACAGTTATCAATTTAAAAATCCTCATAATTTAACCATAATATATTTTTAAAGCCTCTTCTAAACTTTTCCCTTCTATTGTTATGGCATATATTGCATTACACATTCTTATAGCTTTTTCTAATGGCTTTTGATGGATATTTCTACCTGTAGCATTACCTCTAGCTCCAGATATATTAATCTGTTCCCAAATATCTTTCAAAAATTCTTTTGGATCCTTACTTTTACCTCCTGCACATAAAACCCCAGTTCTACCTGCAGCCAATACAGCCTCTTTAAAACTTTCTGGATCTCCAGGATAATTGACTTTAACAAAATCTGCTCCTAAACAACAAGCTATTCCTGCAGCTCCAGCTATTATATGTGGGTCAAATTCATTTTTAACATTTTTTCCTCTTGGGTAACTCCAAAGTATTGCTATTAATCCATGTTTATGAGCCTCTAATATTATCTTAGAAGCTTCTCTAAACATTATATGCTCATACTCACTTCCAGGATATATAGTGTATCCCACTCCTAAAATATTAACTCCTCTCTCCTTTAAGCTTATAACATCTTCCATATCTACTAAAGCTCTACTTATTGGATCTCTTGTTTTTACTAAATGAGTTTTTGAGTTTATCTTAACTATATAAGGAACATCATAATCCATTCCATACCTTGCTATTAAACCAAGTTGAGTGGCAAATGCACAAATCTTTCCTCCTTCAGCTATTCTGAATAGATGTTCTGGATCTGCATCATCTTTGGCTATTCCTTCACCAAAAAAATCATCATTCATATGCTCTATCTTTTGATCTCCTGCGAAAATCATCAAATTTCCTGTCCCTTTTGTAAGTTCTAAATAGTTCTCTATATATTCCTTTTTAGCATACTCTGGGACTGTTAAAGGAACTTTTATATCTTTTTTTTTCAATTTTTTCATAAAAATCATCTCTAAATTTTATTTTATAGTATAAAAAAATAAAAAAGAATTATTTATTCTTTCTTATATTTCTCTAAAACTTTTAAAGCTTGTGGTAAGATATCAGCTAATGGTCCAAAGCACATACTATCTGCTGTACCTAACAGAGCTCCAGGATCTAAAGCATCTTCCATATTTGTAATACCTTTTTCTCTCATCAATTCTAATATGTTCTTTAATGATTCCTCAGCCATCATTTGGGCAAAGTCTGCTGGAGCTCCAAGGATTTTTGTGACTGAATCTCTGTAAGCCAACAATCCTGCATAGATAACAGCTGTTACAGCTGAACACATGTCACAAACAGGTCCTATTAAGTTAGCTGGCATTTTGTAAGCATTTCCTCTAGCTATTTTTGCCATTTCAAATAGCTTATTTAATACATCTTCTTTAGCATATCCTTCAGCAATATAAACTTGCCCTTTCATTTCTGGAACACATCCTGGGTGATAGGATGTTATATTTAGATCTTCTCTACCAAAGTTTTTAAATATTTGTGCAAACTTTGTTGTTGGAATTGTACATGCGTGTGTTACAATTGCTCCTTCTGGAATTGCATCAACAAAGTTCTTTATAATATCTGGCTGCTTTTTACCTTTTGGTAACCATGTTAATACCCAATCTGCATCTTCAACTGCTTCTCTATCATTTTCAGCTACCTTAAACCCAATATCTTCAGGATGGACAAAGTGAATACATGCTTTTGGTGGTTTTGGTAATTCTTTAGCTTTTTGTTTAACAACTTCTCTTATTTTAGGCATTACACTTTCAGGCTCTCCTCTTAAGTGTGCTTCCATAACTTCTTTTGGATCAAACTCATCAATTATAACTAACCCTGGATTCTCTTGGAA
The DNA here is from genome assembly GCF_000371805.1 of Methanocaldococcus villosus KIN24-T80. Classification (NCBI taxonomy): domain Archaea; kingdom Methanobacteriati; phylum Methanobacteriota; class Methanococci; order Methanococcales; family Methanocaldococcaceae; genus Methanocaldococcus; species Methanocaldococcus villosus. The sequence goes on along the minus strand of NZ_AQUK01000001.1, from coordinate 1,227,113 downwards.
GCATGGGTCTGAAACTATAACTTCCTTAACATCATCAACTAAATGTAATAACTCAGCCCCCATTGTTATGGAGGAGTGGGTTAAAGCTATTTCTGGCATATTGACTTTATTTGCTACTTCACTAGCTCTCATGAAGTTTGTTATTCCTGCTGCAGCATGAGTTCTGTAACATCCTATTCCTAATATTGCTACTTTCATTTTTTCACCTCAAAAAATTATTAATACTTTAACATTTAATAATAATATTCTTTATGATATTTAAAATTAACTATTTAATCTGCTAAATTAATGGCTATAATTAAAATTAATAATCTCAAATTAAAAGTGTGATAGCTATGTGGAAGAATGCACCTTCACACATATGTAGAGGTGGAGATTTAAGAGGAATAGCATTTTGCTGTCCTCCAGTAAAACCATGTCCTCTTTTAAAGGCTTTGAAAATATTAAAACTCTCTCCAGAAGAGTATGTAAGAATAAAAGAAGAATTTGCTAAAAAAACAAAATTGGGTTTAGGAGAAAATACATGTTTTGGCAGTTTAGTGTGGTGCTGTAAAATAACAAAACCATGCCCACTTAGGGATTATGAACTTAGAAGAAATAATATATCTCCTGAAGAATATATGATGTTAAAAAAGTTATTAGCTGAAGAGATATTGAAAAACAGTCCATTAATAAAGGAGGCTATAGAATTATTTGTTAAAAAAGGAATCCCAAGAGATATTGCTGAAAAATGTTTATTAGAAACTGGAGATATAAAGAAAGCTTATGAGAAGGCCAAAACTATAGTTTAATTCTATTATTTTTAAACTGTTTAAATAGATTGTACTCACTGTTTGATAATTTATATATCTTATACTTAATATCTTCCATAATACACATACTTTTTATTATCCTATAACTCTTATCCCCATCATAATCTTTATAAAATGCATATACAGGCTTTCCTTCTTTGGCTATAATATAACCTTCACTCCCTATTTCTATTAAACATGTTCCATGTAATAAAGCATCTGAAAGGGTGCCACATGCTTCTATATATTTTTTATTAGATTTTATAGTTTCTAATATTTTGTTAAAACTTCTGATTATCTCTCCTTCAGGATAAGTATTTCTTAGATTTTCAAATTCATCTAATGATGTTTTTTCTACTTTTGCAACAACTTTGCTAATGGCAAATAGAGATTTTAATTTTTTAATGGCTTTTTCACCATAATATATTTTCTTATTTTTAAATATTGAAAAAATTTCTTCTTTATTTTTATAAATTACTATAGCTTCAGCATCTTTAAATTTTTTAGGATAAAAAGTTACCTTATTAAAATAAGTTAAATATTTAAATATTTCGTTATAATTGTTTAATTCTAAATAGTCTTTATGGACTATACAGAGCTTTGTAGTTTCTATAAATATTTTATCATCTCTAAAACACTTTATAGCTTTTTTTACTTCATGACTATCTCCTATATAAAGTTCTATGATGAATTTTTCAGGTAATGAGATTAAAATATCTCTTAAATCTTTATCTTTATTACCCAACTTAGAAGCAATTAGTTCAGAGTTTATATAGAAAAGATAACCATTACCAATTCTAATAATACCCGTAAAGTTTGATAAGCTATCTATTATTTCTTCTAAATCCTTAATTGTCCCAATTTTTGATAAAACCTTCTCCATAACAGATAACCATAGAAAAATTTTTATTAGATTTTCTAAAATATATTAAATATACTCCTACCCTTGGCGCGCGGGCCGAGTAGCTGCATAGCTTCGATGAAGCTCCGTTTACAAAGGGTAGGACAATTATGCTTTTATTTTTTTATACCTATATCCAGAAGATAATAAAGCTGCTCCAACAGCTCCTATAAATTGTGAATATTTTGGAACAATTATTTTCTTTCCTAAAATATCCTCCATTGCTATAACCAAACCTTTTAATAAACTACTTCCTCCAACTAATATTACAGGCTCTCTAACATCCACTTCTTGTAACTGTTGCTCATAAACTTGTTCAGCTACAGAGTGGCAGGCTGCAGCTGCAACATCTTCAGCTTTTGCACCTTCAGCTAATGCAGTAACAAGATCTTGTATTCCAAAAACAATACAATAACTATTCATATTTATCTTTCTCCAATCTCCTTCTGCTGCTAACTCTCCAAGCTCTTGTATAGAAACACCTAATCTTCTTGCTGTAATTTCAAAAAATCTTCCACTAGCTCCAGCACATATCCCTCCCATAGTAAAACTGTCAGGTATAGCATCATATAGAGAAATTGCTTTATTATCCATTCCTCCAATATCTATGACAGTAGCTTCTCCTTCCTGTTTGTCTGCTAAGTAAGCTGCCCCTTTTGAATTTACAGTTATTTCTTCTTGAATTAAATCTGCCTTATAATATTCTCCAACAGTAAATCTACCATAACCTGTAGTTCCTATTGTTTCTACCTGATCCAAACTTATTCCTGCCTCTTTTAAGGCATTATCTACAGCTTCTTTAGCAGAACCTATAACATCTCTTGTATAAACCCATCCTGTCCCTACTACCTCATTGTCAATCATCACTACAGCTTTTGTGGTAGTTGATCCACTATCTATTCCAAGACTAACACCTTCTTGTTTTTTTCTAGCTAAGAGAGCTTTTTTTTCTACTATTGTAACAAGAGCTTCCATCCTTGTTAATAACTCAGAAGCTTTTGTTCTTTCTGTAAATGAATACATAACAACAGGTATGTTTGTATTCTCTTGAATGAGTTTTCTAACTTCATTTCTGACTAATGCTCCTTCAGCACATCTGAAACATGTTGCTACAAAAGCAGCATCAACTTCAGTTTTCCCCTCTATAATAGACATTGTCCTAGCAAATAGTAATTTCAAATTTGTAGATCCTACTTTAAATCCTAATTTTTCTTCAACTTCTTCTATATAATCAAGTTCTACTTCAGGAAAAACTACCTCTCCTCCAACAGATTTTATAGCTTTTTCTATTTCAGGATACACTCCACTCCATTCAGCCCCACAAGTTAGTAGAGCAATCTTAACCATAAAATCACCATTTATGATTTTTTAGTTAAAAATTTTGTTTTGTTATATTTATGATTTTATAATAAATATTTATATATTTAAATTTATCTAAGTATTAATAGCTTTCTATTTTAAATTAAATGGAAAGTTATAAATATTCAGAAAATCTTATTAATATATAAGAAAAATAAAAGGTGAAGTTTTTGAAAGGAGTTTTCTATGCAGATAGCTTAAAATTTTTATTAGAAGAAGATAAAGAACTTTTTGAAGTTATAAAAGAATTAAATGAGAAAGTTTATACTGGAAAAGTTTTAGATTATAAAACTTTAAAAATTATTGCTATTGCCATTGCTGCTGCTAAAGGTGATGAAAAAGCTTTAAAAAAACAAATAGTTAGTGGTATGAAGGAATTAAATATAACTAAAGATGAAGTAATAGATGCTTTAAGAGTAGTTTTATTAACTACTGGAATGCCTAACTTTATGAAAGGAATGAGAGTATTAAAAGAAGTTTTGGAGGGGAAAGAATGATAGTGAATGTAAATAAGAATAATACTGACTTTGAAAGAAAGCATGCTCCTAAAATTGAATGTAAAGATGTTGTTAAAGTAAATGAAATTTATGAAGTTAAACTTTACATGGAAGTTGAGCATCCTATGGAAAAGGAGCATTATATCCAATATATAGAACTTTATGCTGAAGACTATCCATTAGCTAAGATATTCTTAACTCCATATGCTAAACCTGAAGTAACATTAAAAATTAAAGCACCTTCTGAAGGTCATGAGGGTAGAGAGTTTAGATTAATAGCTTATGCTTACTGTAATTTACATGGTATATGGAAATCTGAAAAGAAAATAAAAATAGAGGGATAAATATGGCAAAATATCAATGTATGTGTGGATGGATATATGATGAAGATAAAGGAGAACCTTCACAGAATATCCCACCAGGAACAAAGTTTGAAGATCTACCAGATGACTTTAGATGTCCTCAGTGTGGTTTAGGAAAAAATGCTTTCACAAAATTAGAATAAAGTGATAAATATGATTAGAACTAACCACCCTCTTTATGAAGCTTTAAGAGATATAGAGGAGTTTAAATTAAAATTGGCAGAATATTTCAAAGATAAAGATGTTTTTCCAATAAAAAGTAGGGTTGAATTGGCTAACTTATTACCATGTGGTATTTCATTAAAGTGTGGAGAAGTAGAAGCTTCTGAATTAGTAAAGCTCTTAGATGAAAGTGACTTCCCAATAAAAGATTTGAATGATTTGGTTACAAAATTATCTAAAAAATGTCCAATAGAGTGAAATAATGATAGATAAAGATATTGAAAAAGCTATAAATAAACAAATAAATAGTGAATTCTATTCTGCCTATCTCTATCTTTCTATGGCAGCATATGCAGACTCTATTGGACTAAAAGGATTTGCTAACTGGTTAATGGTTCAATTTAAAGAAGAGACTGATCATGCATTAAAACTTTATAACTATCTATTAGATAGAGGAGGAAGAGTAATATTAGACAAAATAGATAAACCAAAATCTGAATGGAATTCTATATTAGAGGTTTTTGAAGATGGTTTAAAGCATGAAGAAGAAGTGACAAAATCTATAAATGAATTAATGGATTTAGCAGTAGCTAAGAAAGATTATGCAACTATAAACATTTTACAATGGTTTATTGATGAGCAAGTAGAGGAAGAAAAATCTTTTGGAGAAATTTTGAATAAGCTCAAACTAATTGGAAATGATAAAAAAGCTTTATTAATGTTAGATAAAGATCTAGCTCAAAGAGTATATACACCTCCAACAAATGAGAAGTGATACCATGCCTTGGTGGAAGTGTTCCAATTGTGGATATGTATTTGAAGCAGATAAGCCTCCAGAAAGATGTCCAAATTGTGGAGAAAAATGTACTTTCTATGATGTTACATGTTACACTCCTGAATGTGGTTTTACAGGATATGATCCAAAGTTAGTAGCTAGGAAACCCAATGAAGAGAGTAGGTTCTAAATTCGTCACATAATTTATTAATTTGTGCGGTTTTAGGAAAGTTAAGATTATATATTAGGAATATAAGTTTATATAATGTGAACTAAATAAATAAGGTGAAAAATATGTGTGAAGGACTACCAGTAATAGGAGCTAAGTTTCCAGAAGTAGAGGTTCAAACTACACATGGAAAAATAAAGTTACCAGATCACTACAAAGGTAAGTGGTTTGTTCTCTTCTCCCACCCAGCTGATTTCACCCCTGTATGTACTACTGAATTCGTAGCATTCCAAAAGAGATATGATAAGTTCAAAGAGTTAAACTGTGAATTAATAGGGCTAAGTATTGATCAAGTATTCAGCCACATTAAGTGGATAGAATGGATAAAAGATAAATTAGGAGTAGAAATTGAATTCCCAATTATTGCTGATGATATGGGTGAGCTTGCTAAGAAGTTAGGGATGATAAGCCCATATAAAGGAACAAATACTGTTAGAGCTGTATTTGTTGTAGATGATAAGGGAATAATAAGAGCTATGATTTACTATCCACAAGAAGCTGGTAGATCAGTGGATGAAGTATTAAGATTAGTCAAAGCTTTACAAACATCTGACAAATATGGAGTAGCTCTACCAGAAAACTGGCCAAATAATGAATTAATTGGAGATAAGGCAATTATACCTCCTGCTACAAGCATAGAAGAAGCTGAACAAAGAAAAGAAGCTTGTAAAAAAGGAGAAATTGAATGTTATGATTGGTGGTTCTGCTATAAAAAATTAGAATAAATGTGATATTTATGAAAACTGCATTTCTCATATTTAATTTTTTACATAAAGAACAGCCTAATATTCCATTAATGTTTCATATTTTATTATTTGCTGGAGAAATGAAAGAAAAAGGAGATGATGTCAAAATTATTTTAGAAGGAGAGGCTGTTCAATGGGCTAAATTATTATTAGAAAATGATAAACTAAAAAATCATTTTGAAAAAGTTAAAGATTGCTTTATAGTTTGTGAAGCCTGTGCTGCTATGTTCAATGTTAAAGATGAAATAAAAGATCACTTTAAGTTAGAAAATGATTTATATGGTCATATTAGTTTAAAGAAGTATATGGATGAAGGTTATAGGATAATTTCATTCTAAATATTTTTTATTTATATACATTAATATATGCAAATATGGTGATAAATATGGCAATAAAAGTTAAAGATGGTATTTATTGGTTAGGGACTGTTGATTGGGAAAGTAGAGATTTTCATGGTTATCCTGTAAGTTCAGGTACAAGCTATAATTCCTACTTAATAGTAGATGAGAAAAAAGTTTTAATTGACACTACTGAATGCCACTTATATAATGAACTAATGAAAAATCTATCTACAATAATAGATCCAAAAGATTTAGATTATATTGTTTTAAATCATACTGAAAAAGACCACAGTGAAGCTTTACCAAAGATTGTTGAAAAAACTAATGCCACAATTATAACTAATGCTAATGCTAAAGAATATCTGTCACTCTATTATAACACTGAAGGATGGGATTTTATTATTGTTGAAGATGGAGATGAGATAGAAATTGGAAAAAGAACCCTTACATTTATAAAAACTCCAATGCTCCATTGGCCAGATAATATGATGGTTTATACAGATAATACTTTATTTTCAAATGATGCTTTTGGACAGCACATTGCTACAAATAAGATATTTGATTACCAATATGGAAAAAAAGCTTTAAATGCAGCAAAGGAATACTTTGCAACTATATTAATGCCATATAGAAAGTTAATACCCAATGCCATAGAAAAGATAAAAGATTTAGAAATTGACTATATCTGCCCTTCTCATGGGGTTATTTGGAAAGAGTATAAAGAGGATATAATTAAAAGTTATTTAGATTGGAGTAATGATAAGGTTAAAGAAAAGGCTGTTATTGTTTATGACACAATGTATGGTTCAACAAAAAAGATAGCTCATGCATTAGCTAATGCTTTTATTGATTTGGGAATAGAGGTTAAGGTTTATAGAATATCTACATCATCAATATCAGAAATATTAGCTGAAATTGTAGATGCTAAATACCTATTAATTGGATCTCCTACAATGAATATGGATATCTACCCAGAAGTTAGTAAGTTTTTAAACTACTTAAAAAATCTTAGAGTGGGTAATAAAATCTCAGCTGTCTTTGGTTCTTATGGATGGAGAGAAGGAGCTTCTGATAAAATAAAGAACATCTTAAAAGAATTAAATTTCAAAATAGTTGATGATGAATGTTTAAGAGTTAGATTCACTCCAAAAGATGAAGAGTTAAACAAAATTATTAGGTTTGTTAAAGATATAGTTGAACAATAAATTTCTATTTTTAGATTAAGAAGAATTATCATGATTTATCATTAAAAATAATTTATCATGATTTTTCATGAGCAAAAAAGTATTTATATTGCTTTTTACAAATAAAATAAACAAAAAGGAAAAAAAGTGATACTATGGAAAATAAGTTAGAAAATATGGGAGGGTTAGAAGAAATAGAGGAAATAAAGAAAGATATAACTAGACCATACACAGGAAGTAAGAGCTCATATATAATGGGGTACTTCTTAGCAATACTGCTAATAGTAGCTACAATAATACACATTTTATTTTAAATTATCATCATCACATATAAGCTTTTCTATTTTTGTGATCTTACATGAGAATAAAAAAAGTTCCTGTTAAGAAGATAGTTAATAAAATAATTAATGAATGTGATATTATCCTTTTTGTCTTAGATGCAAGAGATCCTGAATTAACAAGAAATAAAGAGTTAGAAAAAAGAATATTAAATAGTGGAAAAAAGATAATATATGTTTTAAATAAGGCTGATTTAGTCCCAAAAGAAATTTTAGAAAGATGGAAAAGAGTATTTGGAGAAAACACTGTTTTTGTTTCAGCAAAACAGAGATTAGGTACTAGAATTTTAAGAGATAAAATAAAGAAGCTATTAAAAGAGATGGGGAAAAAAGAGGGAAAAGTAGGTGTTGTAGGCTATCCAAATGTTGGGAAGTCATCTATAATAAATGCTTTAACTGGAAGTAGAAAGGCTTTAACTGGGAGTATTGCAGGATTAACTAAAGGAGAACAGTGGATTAGATTAACAAGAAATATAAGACTTTTAGATACTCCAGGAATTTTAGAAATGAAAGATGAAGATGATCTTATAATAAGTGGAGCTTTAAGATTGGAAAAAGTAGATAATCCCATACCTGCAGCTTTGAAGATATTAAAAAGGATAGATAATTTTGATAAATCAATAGTTAAGGATTATTTTAAAGTTGATTATGACAAGATTGATGAAAAGCTCTTAGAGAAAATTGGAGAAAAAAGAGGGTATATTAAAAAAGGAGGAGATGTTGATTTAATAAGAACCTCTAAGGCAATAATTAAAGAATATCAAGATGGTAAATTAAATTATTATAAAGTTAATTTAAAAAAGTATGGTCAAGAAAGGAGTAATGACATATCTTTTATAATGGAGTATTTAAAAGATTTTCCTTTTATAGAAGATGCTAAAATGGTAATAACTCATTTAAAAGATATTGAAGAGTTAAAAAAGAAAATAAAAAAACCTATTTTAGGTTATGAGAAGGTTAATGATAATGTTATAATTATCTCTTTTGGAGAGAAAACTAAAGATGCAGGCAGGAAGAAGATAGAGAAGTTATGTGAAACTGAAAATCTTGAAAAAATTTCAGAATTTGGAGGAAAAGTTGGAAAAAATAATATATATGTTGCTATAGCTAAGAAGAGGTTATAATATTAATCTCATCTAAATAATCTACTTTTAATTTCTCAGCTGCACTGTCCATAAACCTTCCTATTTCTAAGAAACCCTCACTATTTATTAAGCAAATAAAATCTTTTCCTTCGTAGTAAGATCTTACAAATTTACATTTAATTCTTTTTTTTCCAAATCTTGTTTTTATCTCTATTTCCACATCATCTCCATAACTAAAATTTACCTCATTTTCTCTGATATTAGTTATAATATTTCCAAATCTGTCTATATGTATCACTCTTTTTGTTTTATCATCTAATCTAACAATATCATCTATCTCTTCCCCATCATAACCATTTCTTATAATTATCTCCGCCCCTACAACAGCATATACATCTCTTCCATGAAAGGTATTTGAAGGATTATATTTATTTTCATCTATCTTATAAATCTTCTTAACTTTCAATCTATCTAAAACATAGCTAAAAATTCCATTATCTGGCCCTACTAGATAACCATTTTTTGTTTCTATAACTATTGATCTTCTTTCACTACCAACTGTAGGATCTACAACAGCAATATGCACAGCTTCAGGAAAATATGGGATAGAAGTGAGCAAAACATAAGCTCCATGATATATATTGAATGGTCTTATATCATGAGAAATGTCAATAATTTTAACTTCTTTATTGTATTTTTTTAATATATTCAATATTCTCCCTTTCATAGCCCCTACATATCCTTCACTATAACCAAAATCTGTTGTTAATGTTATTATATCCATTTCTTCTCCCTTCCAGCTTTTTTTATAGCATCATAAACTTTTTCTATCATTTTTGGATCTTTCTCAACTAATGTTCCAGTAACTATACCATCAGCTCCAGCTAATACTTTTTCATAGGCAATTTCAGGTTTTTTAATTCCACCACCAACTATTATATTAATACCTGACACTTTTTTAGCCATTTTTATGGTCTCATTATTTATTGGATACTCAGCTCCACTACCAGCCTCTAAATAAGCCCATCTAAATCCAAAAAACTTAGCTGATAGGCAATACATAGCAGTTATTTTAGGTTTATTTTGTGGAATTTCCTTTATATCTCCAACAAAACCTACACTGGTTTTTTTAGCAGGTTCTATACATAAATATGCTGTAGGTATAGGTTCAAGGTTATATTTTAATATCTTTAAAGCTCCTAAGGCTGGAGCAGTGATAATCCAATATGGGTTTAAAGAGTTGAATAAGCTCATATATAAAATAGCATCAGCATATTTGGATATATTATCTACATTTCCTGGAAAAAGGATAGTTGGTAATTTAGTTATCTTCTTTACTTCTTTAACAACATAGTCTAATTCACAAATTCCTGAACTCCCTCCTATTAATATGGCATCAGAATAGTCTTTTATTTTCTCTAAACCCTCATAATTTACATTTTCAGGATCTACTAATACAAAATATATTGCTCCTTCTTCTTCAATAATCCTATTTAATCTTTCTTCAACCTTCAAAATATCCCTCTAAATAGTATATATATCACCAAAGGTATTTCAACAATTGCCCAAATAATTGGATTCCAGGTGACAACTTTATATCCATCTAATGGAGGGATAGGTAGTAAGTTAAATGCTGCCAAATATAAGTTAATATAAAAACCTACAGTGCCTGTGAGGGATATTAAGGGAATGGGAATGAAAGAGATAATCAAAAAAATAAATGCTAATAATATATTTGTTAATGGGCCGGATATGGCAATTACTCCATTTTCTTTATTTGTGAGGTGATCCTTATATATATAAACAGCTCCAGGGGCTATGAGCGTTACACCCAAAACAATTTTTAATATTAGGGCTAACAGTAAACCCTCATACCATGCTTTAAACATACTAAAAGCTCCATAATATCTTGCCACAAACCTATGGGCTAACTCATGAAATATAAAACCACTACCAACAGCTATTAGGGCTATTAAAAATAGTGTAATTGATATATGTGGGTAAATAAAAATTATTGATATAACTATAACAGAACCTATAAGATCTCTTATCTCTTCTTTAGAAAATTTATACATATTAACCCCTCATTTTATACTCTAACAATACCTCCATAAGTGTTTTTATATTGGCATTAGTTTTTATTCCCTTTGGATTATAGTGTGTTATAGCAGCTTTATAACCAAGATCCTTTAAAGAATTAACAATATATTCCATTGGAGGTACTGAGACTTTCAATATCTTAGCTATTAAATGTGTATCATAACAACCAATTTGACTGATCTCTGATTCATCTCTAATTCTCATTAAAATTTTTATAACTCTCTCTTTAAACCCTTTATTTTTTGCAATATTTATAGCTTTTTCTACTAACTTCCCATCATACAAATTACCAATGTATAGAGGTCCTGAATATCCTTTCTCATAACCTTCACTAAATGCTTTAACTATTTTTATTCCATTTATATCTTTAACATAGCCTAACATTTCAAATGCCTTATCAGCTCTCTTAGCACCTCTGTCAGTTTTTAAATAAACTCTTACATAGTGATCTGTAGCATGAGCAAAAACTGGAGTTAATAGTAGGTTATATCTTGTCGCCAGTCTCATAGCATACCCTACTAATATTCTTAAAGCAAACTCATGACAGTCTTTTCCTAGTAATGGATAAGCTAAATATTTCCTTAAACATGCTCTTTTTGCTCTTCCACAAAGAGCAGCAGTATCTGTAGCTGTTAAACATAATAACCCATTTTTTGTTATCAAACTTCTAATTGCTTGATCTATGTATGGAGAAGGAGAACCAAATGGATCTATATCAACAACATTGAAAAATCTATAATGTTTTGCCAAAAATATATTAGCATCCTCATTAAATATTTCAATATTATCTATACCATTTAATTTAGCATTTTCTTTTATTTTTTCATAAGCTTTTGGATTTATATCATTTAGATAAACTTTGACATTATAATCAACCTCTTTAGCATACCTTAACCCCCTAACTCCAGTCCCAGCTAATGCATCAGCTATGTAAGCTATTTTATTATTACAATAAAGCTTTAAGAAGCCCTCTATTATAGCTACAGCAATATCTCTACAAGTTTCCATTTTTGGGTTATAAAAGACTTCATCTTTTCTAGTTACTGTCAATTTATCAGGGATTTCAAAGCTAATTTTTCCTTCTTTAACCTTCATGCTTTCACACAAAAATATTTTTATATTTTTAATACAATCAATTAAGATTGTGATATTATGGATTACCAGGAGTTAATTGATATTATTAAGAAGGAACTTAAAAAGCTTTTAGAAGAAAATGAATTAATGGATGAAGAGATTAAAATAACTCCTGCAAATGTTAAGTTAGATTCTTCAAGAATTAAAGATTATCCTCTATTAAATAGAAGAGAAGTGTTGTTAAGAGCATATTTTAAAAATGCCATTGGAGAAGCATTTACAGCTGATATAAGAGAGTTTAATGGATGTGTAAAAGACATATTTTTATTGAATCATAATCCATCATTAATAGCTACATTAAATGCTGTAATGAGATATTTAAATTTGATAGATAAAACAGAACACTGTCAAAATAGTGAGCCAGAAGAGTGTGCAAAAAAGCTCTGTGAATATCTTATAGATAATTATGGAGAGGATATAAAAGTAGGGATTATAGGATATCAGCCAGCTATGATTAAATGTTTAGCTGAAACTTTTAAAAATGTTATAGCTACTGATTTAAATTTTGATAATGTTGGGAGAATAAGATATGGAGTTCCTATATATCATGGAGATATGAATGAATATTTAATAAAAAACTCTGATGTAGTTCTTGCTACAGGAAGTACTGCTGTTAATGGAACAATATGTGAAATTCTAAAGTTGGTAAGAAATTATAATAAAGATATTATATTTTATGGAACAAGCATAGCAGGTGTAGCAAAAATATTGAACTTGAAAAGATTCTGTTTATTGGGAAAGTGATTCTATTTTTATATAGTAGTTATGGATAACTGGGTTAGCTAAAAGTTTTTTACACATCTCTTCTACTTTTTTCTTAGCATCTTCTTCATTTTCAGCATTTAGAATAATATCTAACATTTTATAACTATCTACATCTTCAACATCAAAATTTAAAAAGTTTAAAGCCTTTTTTATAGCCTTACCTTCAGGATTTAATAAGCCTTTTTTTAATCTTATAACTACTGTAGCCTTATATTTCATAACAATCCCATCCTCTCAGCTACTTTTTTATACTTTGCTAAAACATCCCCCAAATCTTTTCTAAAAACATCTTTGTCTAAAGGTTCTTTTGTCTCTTTATCCCACAATCTCATTGTGTCAGGGCTAATTTCATCAGCAACTAATAAATTACCTTCCCTATCTCTCCCAACCTCTATCTTAAAATCAACTAATATAATTCCTTTTTCATCAAAGTATTTTTTTAAAATATCATTTACTTTTAATGCAATTTCTCTCATCTTTTTTAACTCTTCTCTTGTAGCTAATCCTAAAGCAACTGCAATATCTTCATTAATCATTGGATCTTTATATTCATCATTTTTATAATCATATTGAACTATTGGTGAATTTAAAACCTGCCCTTCTTTAAAAGGATATCTTCTACATAAACTACCTGCAGCAATATTCCTAACAATAATCTCTATTGGGATAATATCAACTCTCTTAGCCACTATGTATCTTGGCTCTATATATTTAATATAGTGGGTAGCTACACCATTTTTTTCCAATGTTTCAAATAATTTAGCTGAAATTAAAGCATTTAAGTAACCTTTATTTTTTATTACATCTTTCTTTTCTCCATTTCCAGCAGTTATATCATCTCTAAATTCTATTAAAACCTTATCCTCATCTATCTCATAAACAGTTTTTGCCTTTCCTTTATGTATTGGTTCTTTTTTTAATATTTCACTTATATCCATACCACCACCTATTTTATCACATTAGAAAATATTTTATATAACATTTTCCAAAAAAAGAAAAGGGCTAATTTTATATAGATAGTTATATAATACTATTTTTTTAAATATTTAACTATTTTATTGGTGGTAGGATGGTTAAAATACTGGACACTACTTTTAGGGATGCTCAGCAGTCACTGATAGCTACAAGAATGAGAACAGAAGACATGCTTCCAATAGCAGAGAAAATGGATGAAGTAGGATTCTATGCTATGGAAGTTTGGGGAGGAGCTACTTTTGATGCATGTATTAGATACTTAAATGAAGACCCATGGGAGAGATTAAGAGCTTTAAGAAAAGTTATACAAAAAACCCCACTAATGATGCTTTTGAGAGGGCAGAATTTAGTAGGATATAGACATTATCCAGATGATATTGTTGAGAAGTTTGTAACAAAAGCTTATGAAAATGGTATTGATATATTTAGAATATTTGATGCATTGAATGATATAAGAAATATGGAAACAGCAATAAAAACTGCTAAAAAATTAGGAGCAGAGGTTCAAGGAACTATTTGTTATACTATAAGCCCTGTCCACACTATTGATCAATATATAGAATTAGCCAAAAAATTGGAAGAAATGGAATGTGATGTTATAGCAATAAAAGATATGGCTGGGTTATTAACCCCATATGAAGGATACAAACTTGTTAAAAGATTAAAGGAAGAGGTATCATTACCTATTGATATACATTCACACTGTACAAGTGGATTAGCCCCTATGACATATTTAAAAACTGTTGAAGCAGGAGTTGATATTATTGACTGTGCAATCTCCCCATTTGCAATGGGAACTTCTCATCCACCAACTGAAACAATGGTAATGGCTTTTAAAGGAACAGAGTATGACACAGGTTTAGATCTTAAGTTATTGAATGAGATAAGAGAGTACTTTATGAAAGTTAGAGAAAAATACAAAATGCTTATTTCTCCACATGCTCAAATAGTGGATACTAGGGTATTAATATACCAAGTTCCAGGAGGGATGCTATCTAACCTAATATCACAACTAAAAGAGCAAAATGCTTTAGATAAATTGGAAGAAGTTTTAGAGGAGATACCAAGAGTTAGAAAAGATCTAGGATATCCTCCATTAGTTACCCCAACCTCTCAAATAGTAGGAACTCAAGCAGTTTTAAATGTTTTAACTGGGGAAAGATATAAGACAATTACAAAAGAAGTTATTGATTATGTAAAGGGTTTGTATGGTAAGCCACCAGCACCTATTAATAAAGAGTTATTAAAAAGAGTCTTAGAAGAAGATGAGAAACCAATCACATGTAGACCAGCAGATTTATTAGAACCTGAATGGGAAAAAGTTAAGAAAGAGGCTGAAGAAAAAGGAATAGTTAGAAAAGAAGAAGATATATTAACCTATGCCTTATTCCCACAAATAGCTGTTAAATTCTTAAGAGGAGAGTTAAAAGCTGAACCAATTCCAAAAGAGAAAGATGTAGAAAAAATTTTAGAGATTCCAACAGAGTATATTGTTGAAGTTAATGGAGAGAAGTTTGAAGTTAAAATAGAACCTAAGATTGGAACAGAGCTTAAGAGAAAGAGTATTATAACTGCTGAAATTGAAGGAGCAATAACATCTCCATTTAGAGGCATGGTGACAAAGATAAAAGTTAAAGAAGGAGATAAAGTTAAGAAAGGTGATGTTATAGCTATAATAGAAGCTATGAAAATGGAACATCCAATTGAAAGTCCAGTTGATGGGACAGTAGAAAAGATATTCATTGAGGAGGGAGATGTAGTTAATGTTGGAGATGTAATTATGATCATAAAATAAATTTTTTGGTGAAAATTCATGTTTAAAAAGATTTTAATAGCAAATAGGGGGGAAATAGCAATAAGAATAATAAGAGCATGTTGGGAGATGGGAATTAAAACTGTTGCTATCTATTCAGAAGCTGACAAAAAATCATTACATGCAACACTAGCTGATGAAGCATACTGTGTTGGTGAAGCTCCGGCTATAAAGAGTTATTTAAATATGGATGCTATATTAAAAGTAGCTAAAAAAGCTGATGTTGATGCCATTCATCCAGGATATGGGTTTTTAGCTGAAAATGCAGAGTTTGCTAAAAGAGTTATAGAAGAAGGGTTTGTTTTCATAGGTCCAAATCCAGAAGCTATTAAAAGTATGGGTAGTAAGATAAATGCTAAAAAGATTATGAAAAAAGCAGGGGTTCCTCTATTACCAGGGAGTGATGGAGCAGTTGAAGATATTGATGAAGCTATAAAGATAGCAGAATCTATTGGTTATCCAGTGGCTGTAAAGGCTTCATCTGGAGGAGGAGGGATGGGGATAAGTGTTGCTTATAATAAAGAGGAGTTAATAGATGTTATAGAATCTGCAAGAAATATTGCAAAAAGTGCATTTGGAGATCCAACAGTTTTTATTGAAAAGTATCTAGAAAATCCAAGACATATTGAGATTCAATTATTAGCTGATAAACATGGAAATATTATTCATTTAGGAGATAGAGAATGTTCTATCCAAAGAAGGCATCAAAAATTAATAGAAGAAGCTCCATCTCCAATAATGACTGAGGAACTAAGAGAAAGAATGGGTGAAGCGGCTATTAGAGCAGGAAAAGCTATAAATTATGATAGTGTAGGAACTGTTGAATTTCTCTATCAAGATGGTCAGTTCTATTTCTTAGAGATGAACACCAGAATACAGGTTGAACATACTGTAACAGAACAGATAACAGGAATAGACCTAGTTAAAGCAATGATAAGAGTAGCTTATGGAGAAGAGCTATGGTTGGATCAAGAGGATGTAAAGTTCAATGGTCATGCTATTGAATGTAGGATAAATGCTGAAGATCCATTAAATGACTTTGCTCCCTGTCCAGGAAAAATAAAACTTTACAGATCTCCAGGAGGCCCAGGAGTTAGATTAGATAGTGGTGTTTGTGGAGGAGCAGAGATCCCACCATACTATGATCCACTGATAGCTAAGTTAATTACATATGGGAATAGTAGAGAAGAGGCTATAGTAAGGATGAGAAGGGCCTTAAGAGAATATGTTATTGTAGGTGTTGATACAAATATACCATTCCATAGGGCTGTTTTAGAAGAGGAGAACTTTTTAAAAGGAAATATATCAACAAAGTATGTAGAAAGAAATATGCCAAAATTAAAAGATAAGATATTAAAATATGGATTAGAATTAAGGGATCTATATTCTGCAGTTTCTGAAAAGGTATTTGAAAAAAATAAAGCTATAGCAGCTGCTGTTGGAGGACTTAATATGTATATTTCCCAAATAATTAAGAAGAATGATGAGAGAAAGTAAATTTGTATTTATAAAATATTCTGCAAGTTCCTTCTTCTGAGACCATACAACTGCCTATGGGATTTAAAGGAGTACATTTTTTCCCAAATAATGGACAGTCAGTAGGTAACTTTTCTCCTCTAAGTATTTTATCACATATACACCCTTTAGGTATTCTCTCTTTTATTTCAGGTATGTCTTCTACCTCAAATATATCAAATTTTTTAAACTCCTCCTTTAATTTATATCCTCCATTTTTTATTATTGGAAAGCCTCTCCATGGTTTATCTTCATCTTCAAATACTTTACTTATAACTTTTTGAGCTATTCTATTTCCCTCTTTCCTAACAGCTCTTTTATATTCATTTTCAACTTTAATATCATTTTTAACTATTTGTCTCAATATCATTAATATAGATAAAAGTATATCAATTGCTTCAAATCCTGCTACAACCATTGGGACTTTATATTTTTCTAATAACTTATAATATGGTTTTAAACCAATAATAGTTGAAACATG
Organism: Methanocaldococcus villosus KIN24-T80; assembly: GCF_000371805.1. Classification (NCBI taxonomy): domain Archaea; kingdom Methanobacteriati; phylum Methanobacteriota; class Methanococci; order Methanococcales; family Methanocaldococcaceae; genus Methanocaldococcus; species Methanocaldococcus villosus. The sequence goes on along the minus strand of NZ_AQUK01000001.1, from coordinate 1,209,560 downwards.
ACCTGGACAAATAAAGGCATCTATTTTACTATCTTCCAATAAAAATTCCATAACAGGAGGTATTTGCCTATGGCAGTTTAAAATAAAGAAATTATTTATATCTCTATTTTTTAAACTTATTAATTCAGCTGCTGTGGTTGGAGCAGTAGTCTCAAAACCTATAGCAACAAATAAAAAATTTTTATCTTTTTCTTTCTTAGCAATTCTAACAGCGTCAGCTATACTATAGACAATCCTAATATCCTTCCCTTCTGCCTTTGCCTCAGCTAGAGATTTATAACTACCCGGTACTCTATATAGATCTCCAAGAGTAATTATTGAGTAGTTTTCAGAGAGATAAATAGCAGTGTCTATCTCTTTCTGTGTAGTAACACATACTGGACATCCTGGGCCAGGGATTAGAGAGATGTTATTAGGCAGAACATCTCTTATACCATATTTACAAATTGTATGTTCATGACTTCCACACACATGCATAATTTTAATATCTCCCACATCTCTTGAGAGATCATGAATTTTTTCAATAATCTTTTTTATCACCTTAAGTCACCACTAAAAAATTTTATTAGATTATTTTATAACTTTCTAATTTTTCTTTTACTTCTAATGTTTTTTTAATTTCTTCTTCTTTTAATGGTCTCTCTGAGGCTATAGAAACTATGGCTTTATCTATGAAGGTTTTTCTTATTCTCATACCCTCAGGAAAAACCCTATTCATAAAATCCATAATTTTATCTATAAACTCTTTGCTTGTATCATAAATGTCCATATCTAAATCTACTTCATCAGTAATTATTTCAAATCTTGAAGGTTGATCAAGAACTTTAATATTCTTTAATAGATGAGGAGCATAGGTTTCATCAACAATCTTCAGCTTGTATAACTTTTTACCATCAACTTTTTTCTCCTCAACAATTTCAGCAACATCTCTAACTTTTATTTTTTTCCTAGTTTGTTTTGGTAATACTGCTAAAATAAAATATGGTTCCTTCTCCCTTGCTATAAACTCTACTCTAACTATAGATTTTCCTAAAACCAAATCTTCTAAAGCAGTTTGTATAACTTTTGTATATATTTTCTTCCCTGCTTCATCTTCACAATCAACATATATTTCTGCCATTATCTTCACCTATACATTTTCTCAGCATACTCTCTAGCCATCCTTTCTGCATCAAAATATTCAACTATATGATTAACACAGTTACAACATTTAAACCACCAATCTTCAGTATCATAGATGTCCGCTACTTCTTCTAATAGGTTATAAATACAGTTAGCCACATATGCATCATCATCTCTCACACCATCTCCAATTGTAAAGCTATCATCAGGATACATTGCAGCCCACTCTACATGCCATCCATCTAGAGTGCTCATATGTATTGAAGCATTCATAGATGCTGTCATTCCTGATGTTCCTGAAGCTTCATGTCTTAGCTTAGGAGTATTTAGCCAAATATCTGACCCTTGTTTTAATAACTTACTTAACTTTAATTCATATCCTGTAAGAATTGTAGCTCTTTTCATACCTCTTGTTTTAGACACAATCCAATTAAATGTAGCTATCATATTATTATCATTTGGATGTGGTTTTCCAGCCCAAATTACTTGAATCTTTTTCTTTTTTAATAATTCCATCAATCTTGGTTCATCATATAGTAGGATATATGGTCGTTTATAAGCTGTAAATCTTCTTGCCCATACAACAGTTAATCTGTCTTTTTTAAATATTTTTCCTGTCTGATCTGCTACTTCTTCAAAAAGGATTTCTTTTAATTCCATTTTTCTTTCTCTTAAAAGGTCAATATCATATTTTTTAGCAGCATCTCTAATAATAGGATCTTGCCAATAGTATTTATCTTGAGCATTGGTTATAGCTATTATCTCACACTTATCTTTTACATGTTTCCACATGTCATCACAAACTTCCTTATGTCTTTTAGATACAGCATTAGCTCTCTTACAAGCCCTTAAAGCACAAACAGTATAATTAAAAGGATTACCTCCTAACCTTTCAGCTAATTTAACATCAACATTTCCAAAAAATCCCATAGATTTTAATAGGTTTATATCCTGTGTCTCATTACCTTCTGGAAGTGGAGTGTGAGTGGTGAAAACAACATGTTCTTTACAGTAGTCTAAACCATGCTCTTCTATAAGCTTAAATATTAATGGCAATCCATGAGGTTCATTTAAATGATATATCTCTACATTTTCACACTCTTTTATAACTTCATATCCTGCCATTCCCAAAACCATTTCCTGAGCAATGTGAATAATATTATTAGCCTCATAAAGCTTATGGGTTATTGATCTTCCAAAATCATCATTTTCTGGAATATCTGTTGTTAAAAAATACACTGGACATGTGTTGAAAACATCCTCTTCTAATTTATAAGCTTTAACCCATATAGTATTATTGTTAATTGTTATGGGTATCTTTAAATTAATATCTTCCAAAAAATCATAATATTTTCTTATATATTCAACCTTCATATACCCTTCTTTATCTCTTAATTGATCATAATAACCATAACTCCACAAAATAGACACTCCTACCAATGGTTGATTTAACCTCTTAGCAGCTCTGAAGTGTGATCCTGCTAAAAATCCTAAACCTCCTGCATATGTCTTTAGTGGTTGATGTATGGCAAATTCCATGCAGAAATATGCTGTTGGCTTCATAATTCTCACACTTTTAAAATTTTTATTAAATATTTATTATGTTAATTATTTATTTACCAAATATAATAAACCAACTCTTAACAGAAACCTCTATCCATTAAGTTCTCGTCGCTTCTCTCTGATAATCTCAAAGCTACCTATAAATCTTTTGATTACATTCAAACTTCATTTAAAAATTATTAAAACAGCCAACTACTTGGTGATTAAAAGAGTTTGAACAATAGAACAACTTAATATGATAATTCTCTTTTGATTTTATTTTATAGAACTATCCTATTATCAAATATTTAAAAGTTTCTTAAAATATCTATTCACAGACTATTATACAACTGTATAATACCATAGCTTTAAGGTTATAATAATATAAACTTAGTTAGTGTAATTATATTTATGGTAGGTGATCAACTATGGTTATTAGAACAGATAAATTAAATAAAAATTTTGTAAATATTGTTGCTGAAGAGGGTAAATTAGTTTTTGGAGAGCATGTAGGAAAGTCTATAAATGCCTGCTATCAGTGTGGAACTTGTACAGGTTCATGTCCTAGTGGAAGGTTAACAGCATATAGAACTAGAAAGATGATAAGAAAAGCTCAGTGTGGTTTAGAAGATGTTTTAGACTGCGATGATATGTGGTACTGTACAACATGCTATACTTGCCATGAAAGATGTCCTAGAGAAGTTAAGATAACTGATGTGATTAAGATATTAAGAAATCTAGCTTCTAAAAAAGGAAATATGGCTTTAGCTCATAGAAAGACTGCTTCATATGTGGTTAAATTTGGTCATGCAGTTCCTGCTAATAAAGAGATAGTAGAGTTGAGAAGAAAGCTAGGTTTACCTCCTGAATCTCCAACAGCTCAATTCAGTAAAAAGGATTTAGAAGAAGTTAGAACATTAATAAAAGAGTTAAACTTTGATAAACTAATTAAATTTGATTGGGAAAAAATGGATTTATGTGAATAAGGTGATACAATGAAATATGCTTTCTTTTTAGGTTGTATAATGCCACATAGGTATCCAGGAATAGAGAAAGCAACATTTAAAGTAATGAAGGCTTTAGGTGTTGATTTAGAGTACATGCCTGGAGCATCATGCTGTCCAGCTCCAGGAGTTTTTGGTTCATTTGATCTAAAGACTTGGCTAACAATAGCAGCAAGAAATTTGGCTATAGCTGAAGAAATGGGTTGTGATATAGTTACTGTATGTAATGGATGTTATGGTACTTTATATGAGGCAGCCCATATATTACATGAGAATAAAGAAGCTTTAGACTTTGTTAATGAAAAATTATCTAAAATAGGAAAAGAATATAAAGGAAATGTTAAAGTTAGACACTTTGCAGAGTTGATATATAATGATATAGGGGTAGATAAAATAAAAAACTGTGTAGTTAGACCTTTAGATAAGCTAAATGTAGCTATTCACTATGGATGTCACTTTTTAAAGCCTAGTGAAATTAAAAAACTAGATTCTTCAGAAAGACCAAGAATATTAGAAGACATTGTTTCAGCTACAGGAGCTAAACCAATTTATTATAAAGATTATCAAATGTGTTGTGGAGCTGGAGGGGGCGTTAGAGCAAGATTCTTAGAAACTGCATTGAAGATGACAAGAGAGAAGATTATAAATATGCTTGATGCAAAAGCTGACTGTACTGTCAATGTTTGTCCGTTCTGCCATTTACAGTTTGATAGAGGGCAAAAAGAGATTGAAAAAATATTTGGGGATAAATTTAATTTACCTGTGCTGCATTTAAGCCAACTTTTAGGTTTAGCTATAGGGATGAGTCCAGAAGATTTAGCTGTTAATGTTCATGCAATTCCTGTAGATCCTGTATTAAAAAAATTAGAAATTATCTAAATTATTTTTTAATGGGTTCTGTGTATTTACAATTTGGATAATTTGTACAACCATAAAACAATCCATATTTTCCTTCTCTTATTACCAGAGAAGCTCCACATTTTGGACAAACTTTTTTAGGACAATTTTTATTAGTGCATACTTCAATATCATTAATCTTTATTATTGGCCACCCACATGAGCATGACTTATTTGTAATCCTTACTCTTCCTTTATTTGGAAGATATAGGATGTAATTACAATTTGAGCATTTTATAAATCTTCTCTTATCTCTAACCAATAATAAATCTCCACCACATTTACACTTTCCTATAACTTTTCCAGTATCCATTTTGCTAATTAATAATTTTCCTACATCTTTTTCTTTCTTTTTAAATTCTAATAAAATATTTATTAATCTATTTTTAGCCTCTTCCAATACATCTTCTTTTTTTATTTTTTTAAATTGTATCTTTTCTAGTTTTTCTTCTAAATCTCTTGTTAGTTTTTCATCTACTATTTCAGGACAGAATTTTTTTAATGTTTCTATAACTGCAATTCCTAAATCTGTAACTCTTAGAGAGTTGTCATCAATAACATAACCCCTACTAATCAATTTATCAATAATCTCTGCCCTAGTTGAGTTATGAACTACAATGTCATTTGCTATAAAATTTGAGTATTTAGAATTAATTATATCATAAACATATCCGCTATAATCAATTTTTTCAATATTTAAGATAGTTTTAATATTATTTGGAGATACAACTTTCATTCCTTTCTTTAATTTTTTAGCCCTTATATATTTAAGAGCTCCATTATATGTTAAAATTGGATGATCTTCTGTAACTTCAACAAAACTCTTATCTTCAAACTCAATTCTATAAACCACTTCATTCTCTTTTAATTTCCTTCTACTTACACACATAAATGTGCTTTTAATCTCATTGTTTTTATATGAGAAACATTTAACATTTTTATTATTTATTGCAAACTCAATATCACCATATTTAAACTTATCATTTAAAAATTCAAATAGATCTTTAATTTTCATATACTTAATTATATTATCAATTTCAACTTTAATTAAAGTATTTGATGTTAAACATTTAGTTCCTAGCTTTCTTTTTTCCAACTCTTTAATTAAACTTGCTAATGTATATCTTTTTGGAGGTTCTGTTTTTTTCTCCTCAATTAAAATTTTATCTAATTTAACCTTATCTTTTATCTCCATATAGTTCTCTTCATAATTTGAAAAATTATAAATGGAGTGCCAACCTTCTTTAATAGTTCTCGCTAAAGATAATTTAAATTTCTCTCCTTTTATGTCAAGAACTACTTTTAAATACTCCCTTTCCATTTCTGGCCAAAAAGCTGCTAATGTTCTTCTAGCAATTAAATCATAGATCTTATATTCTTTATCTGATAAAGGTTCCTTTGGAATATCAACTATATGTATAGCAGGATGTGCTGAATCTTCCTTTTTTCCTTCAACAGGTCTTAAATTTCTTTTTAAAATTTCTATAGCAAACTTATTATATGTTGGATGTTGGCTAATGGTATTAAGTATGTTTCTTAAATAACCCTCATCTCTAGGTAATTTTTGGCTAGAAGTTCTTGGGTATGAGCATAATCCTTTCTCATAAAGAGACTGAGCTATATCTTGTGTCTCCTTAGGTGATAATTTAAAATAGCTATAAGCTTCTCTTTGAAGCTCAGTTAAATCAAATGGAGGAGGAGGGGGAATTTTTCTTATAACTCTCTCCACATTAATTACTTTAGCAAATTTTTCATCTTTTATTTTATTATAAATATTCTCTGCCTCTTCTTTATCCCAAAATTTCTCTTTTTCATGAATAGCCTTTAAATTTTTTATTACTGCAGATATGACCCAATACGGTTTTGGTTTAAATAAACTTATCTCTTTTTCTCTATTACACAATATAGCTAAAGTTGGAGCTTGAACCCTCCCAACACTTAAAACTTTCCATCTGTTTAAGGATTTTATAGCATGCATTAGTGCTCTTGATAAATTTATACCAAAATACCAATCTACTATATGCCTTGACTCTCCAGCATCAACAAGACCATAGTCAATACTATCAGGATTTTCAAAAGCTTTTATAATTTCACTTTTTGTTAATGCAGAAAATCTCATTCTCTTAGCTTTATCTCTACCACAACAAAATTTTAAAGCATGATATCCTATCAACTCTCCTTCTATATCCCAATCTGTAGCTATATAAATATCTTCAGCTTCCTTAGAGAGTTTTTTTAGAAGTTTAATATAATTATTAACATAACTCTTGCCTTTCTCTACACTTGCAGGAACCCATTTTACATCAAAAACAGGATAGGTGTAGGTTTTAACTTTTTCATCTAAGGTAAATAAGTGCCCTACAGCAGAGGCAACAACAATCTTTTTTCCATTCCTTTCAAGTTCATAATATGGAACATTATATAACATCTTCTTTCTAGCTTTTCCTAATGCATTAGCTATCTTCTTAGCTACACTAGGCTTTTCAGCTATTATTAGAATCATTATTTCACACAGTGCTTAACAAAATATTTATAAACTTTATATCCATCCTCTGATAACTCAGGATGGAATGAAAGTGCCATATATCTATCTTGCATAACTCCCACTATTTTATCATCATCCTTAGCTATAACTTCAACATCATCTGAGAGTATTTTATCAACTACAGGGGCTCTAATAAATACACCATAGATTTTTCCTATATCCTTGAAATATATCTCTTTTTCAAAACTTTCTCTCTGTCTTCCATAAGCATTTCTTTTAACAGTTATATCCATCAATCCTAAAAGATCTTGCTTATAACCAGAGTCTTTAGATAACAGCACCATTCCTGCACAAGTTCCTAATATTGGTAGAGAAGAGTTTTTTATACTTTCAAATAAACCATATTTTTTCATAAGTTTTCCAATTGTAGTGCTCTCTCCTCCAGGGATTATGAGAGCATCTATATCTTTTAAATCTTCTTTATTTCTAACCTTTTTAGCTTCATAACCAGCCTTTTTTAAAGCTTCTTCATGCTCTTCTATAGCTCCTTGGATAGCTAAGACTCCAAATATCATATATAACCACCTAAAGATTAAAAGTCAGAAGTTTTATATAAATTTTATATGGTTAATAAGATGATAATGATAAATATATCTAATATTAAGGTTATTACAGCATTAATCAACACTATCTTTGATCCTAACTTCACTCCAAATAATGAGATGTGTAATGGAAGAGAGTGTTTAACATATCTTGTAGAAAATGTTACAACATTTCCAATAATTAAACCAATTAAAATCTCTTTCTGAGTTAGAATATTATTTTTTAAAAACTCTCCAGCTAAAATTATAGCTGATTGTGCATTTATAAATTCTGACAGGGCCAAGACAATAACATTAGGATTTAAATTTAAAAATTTAGTTATTGGATAAAGAAGATTTTTAATTATGTCAAAAAATTTTATCTCATTAAGATAAAGCACTATTGTTAATGTTATAAACATAATAGGAACAAACCTTTTAGTAAATTTTAATGTTCTATTTATAGCCAAATTAAAACATTCACCTCTATTTAATTTTTTATATTCTACATTTTCATTAAAATCAATTTTTACTTTAGTTAAATATATAAATCCTATTATACTTTTTACCAAAGATACAAATATCCTAATTAAAATAAATATTAACCCAGTAAATCCCAATATTGGAATCACAATTGGTATAAAGAAGGTTAATGTATGAGATAAAATTGATGGAAATGAGTTAGCTAAGGAAGTGGCTATAATAACATTTTCATCAATCTTTCTTTCTCTATAAGCCTCAGCTAATATAGAGTATCCAACAGTTGGGCTAAAAAAGCATGATAATATGGAAGATATGGATATAGGGTTTACATTTAAATATCTTAATATGGGATGTAGTATTTTTGAAAGCTTATCTAACATGCCTGCATTAATTAGATAGCTAAATATAAAAACTGTTGGTATTGATACGGAAGAAATTTTTATAGTATATAGTAAAGATTCTACAATTACCATACTATCACGGTGATTAATTATGGTAGAGAGATTAATTGAATTAGCCAATCTAATAAAAGATGAGGAGTTAAGAAAGAAGGTAATAGATTTTATAATGAATCCTAAAGCTACACATCCTGAAATTAAAGATACAGGAGTTAGTTTAGAAGAATCTCCAGCAAGTATAAATTGGCATCATAAGTATGAGGGAGGGCTGATTGAACATACAGTTTCTGTCACAAAGTTGGCAATAAAGATTGCAGAAGTTTTAGAAGAAGTATATAAAGTTGAAATTAATAAAGATTATGTTATTGCTGGGGCTTTATTACATGATATTATGAAACCATATAATTATATTAAAACTGATGAAGGTTTTGATCATTATGACTTATTTAATTTAGATCACTTAACCTTAGCAGTAGCTGAGCTTTATAAAAGAAATTTTCCTCTGAAGGTTATAAAAATTGTAGCTTCTCATCATGGAGAATTCTCTCCTACAAAACCAAGTTCAATAGAGGAATATATTGTTCATTATGCTGATGAGTTAGATGCTAAAATAAATGATGCTGCTATAAGGGTTTGTTCTGCAAGAAGTAGAGATTTAGGAATTGATGAGAGTGAAATTTATAAGGTTATAACTCCTTTAAAAGTCTATGAAATCAGAAGTAAAGAAGGTAGGGAAAAATGTATAAAGTTTATAAAAGAGCTATTAAGTTTAGATTTTAACTTTGATGATGAGTAATTCACATTTCAAAAACTAATGGAATTATTTCATCTAAAGTTTTTACAGGTATTATTTCAATTCCTTCACCTTCAATAACATCTATCATGTTACTCTCTGGAATAATAACTCTCTTAAATCCATATCTCTTAGCAGCTTCTATTTTCTCATTGATTCCTCCAACTGCTAGAACATTTCCACTAAGATCCAAACTTCCTGTAATAGCAAAATCCTGTTTTAGAGGAATTTCTAATAATGCTGATAATATAGCCAAACACACTGCCGCTGTAGCGCTGTCTCCATCTATCTTACTGTATGATTGACTAAATTGGATATATATCTCTTTGTTAGTAAGATCTATATCTTTTTTGGGTAGAGGTAATTTATGATTAGCTATTAGTTTCTTAGAAAGTGCTGAAGCTAATGTTATTGAATGTTTAGCTATATCTCCAGAGATGTTTAATAGGTGTGTTGCAGGATTTTTTGAATCTAATATTTGCACAATAATTTTTGTTACATCTCCAATTCCTCCTTCCCCTAAAACAGCTAATCCATAAATTACCCCTATCTTTGGACTGTCATTTGGGGTTATTAGCTTATATCTCTTGAAGTTTTTAATATAGTTAATAGCCACCTGTTTCTCCATACTATATATACCCCTTTCAAAAACTTCCCTTATATGTTTAGCTTCAATTAAGACTTTTCCTTTTCCTGTTAATGGCTTGTAGTCTTTACCATCAAAGTTTCCTAAAATCTCTTCAATTTCTTTACCCATTGCCAAATCATTAGCCATTTTTAATATATTTGCTAATAACCTTAACCTCAAAGTAAGTTTATCTTTTGAACCTGCTAAGTGTTGTGCTACTCTAACAACTTCACAACAAGCTTCATATGTTAAATGATTTAAATTATTGTTTTTAATCTCTTGAACTATAAATTGTAAGAGCTTATTTCTATTTTCTAATGTATTGTCCATTTTATTTCTCAACACTATTTTATAGTCTATCCTATCTAAGAGTGGAGCTCTTAAGTTATAAACATCATCCATATTTCCTGACATAATTAAAATAAAGTCACATGGAATAGGATTTGTTTCAACTGTAGCTCCACTAGAATTTGGATTTCTACCACTTATTGGTAATTTTTTATCTTGTAAAGCAGTTAATATATAATCTTGAACTTCTAATGGCATTGTCTTTATTTCATCAACATACAAAATTCCCCTATGAGCTTCATGTATTGCACCAAGTATTATTCTCTTATGTGGTGGAGTTCCCAAAGGAGGTCGTCCTCCTAAAGGACAGTGTTTTACATCACCCAACAATCTTGTCACATTATAAGCTGAAGCTCTTACAAGAGGCATTTTTTTACATTCATATAAAACTACAGGTTTTAAATCAGCAGGACTGTATGTATTTCCCATTCCTGATCTTGATGATCCAATAATTGCTGATAAGATAATAACAAATCCAAAAATTAAAACTATTAGAGAAGTTATGGATATTGCTGCTAATAAATATTTTTCAGGAACAAATCTTAAAAGGTATTCTGATAATAAAATAGCAGCAATCATTACCAATATTAAATAGAAAGTATTTGGAGATTTAAAATCTACTTTTGGTATTTCTATTTTCTCCTCTTTGTATTCTCCATCTATAACTTCAACTATTGGCCTCTCCATATTCTTTAAATTTGGTTTTGCAATTACATAGTATGGTTTAAAATCAACTATATCTTGTAAGATTTCCCCAACAGCTTTGACAATCATTGATTTTCCTACACCGGGATCGCCTAATAGAATTACATTTCTTTTATTTTTTACAGCTGATAAAACTATCCTTACAGCCTCATCTTGTCCAATAACTTGATCAATTAATCTTGGAGATGGTTCAGGAAGTTCTTCTGTAGTTTTAAATTTTACTGAAAACATATAAATACACCTTAAATATTTATTAACTCCAAAAGAGTATTTACTATAAAAATTATTATACTTTAAAAAATTTTCTAAAATTTTATATTTTTATATTTTGGTGGTTATAATGGTTGTAGTGATGAAGTTTGGTGGAACATCTGTTGGAGATGGAAAGAAAATAAGAAAAGTGGCTGAGATTGTAAGAGATAGAAAAAAAGATGATAAGGTTGTTGTGGTAGTTTCAGCTATGAGTGAAGTTACAAATGCTTTAATTGATATCTCACAGCAAGCATTGGATGTTAGAGATTTAGAAAAAATTAGTGATTTTATTAGTTTTATTAAAGATAAACACTATTCTGCTATTGAAGATGCTATAAAAGATGAAAATATAAAAAAACATGTGAAAAAGATTATAGAAAGTAGAATAGAAGAGTTAGAAAAAGTTTTAATTGGTGTGGCATATTTAGGAGAATTAACAAAGAGGTCTAAAGATTATATACTTTCATTTGGGGAAAGATTATCAGCTCCTATATTAGCAGGGGCTTTAAATGATTTAGGAGAAAAGAGTATTGCATTAGAGGGAGGAGAGGCTGGAATAATAACAGATAATAACTTTGGTAATGCAAGAGTAGTAAAATTAAAAGTAAAAGAAATGCTTACACCTTTAATAGAAAGAGATATAATTCCTGTAGTTACAGGATTTATAGGATTGTCAGAGGATGGGTATATAACAACTCTTGGTAGAGGAGGTAGTGATTACTCAGCTGCATTAATTGGTTATGGCTTAGATGCTAGCATAATTGAGATATGGACAGATGTTTCAGGAGTTTATACTGCTGATCCAAAATTGGTTCCAAATGCTAGAAGAATACCTAAGTTAAGTTATATAGAAGCCATGGAATTAGCTTATTTTGGAGCAAAAGTTTTACATCCAAGAACTATAGAACCTGCCATGGAAAAGCATATCCCTATATTGGTTAAAAACACTTTCAAACCAGAAGATGAAGGAACATTAATAACAAATAATATAGAATATTCTGATAGAGTTGTTAAGGCTATAACTACTATAAAAGATGTAGCTTTAATAAATATCTTTGGAGCAGGGATGGTAGGAGTTAGTGGAACAGCAGCAAGAATATTTAAAGCTTTAGAAGATGTTAATGTTATCCTAATAAGTCAAGGATCTTCTGAAACAAATATATCAATAGTGGTTAGTAAAGAAGATGCTGATAGAGCAGTTAAATCTTTAAAGAATGAATTTGGAGTTTTCTATAAAAAGAGCTTTTTAAATAATAGTGTTATAAGAGGGGTTGATGTTGATAAAGATGTTTCAGTAGTGTCTGTCGTAGGAGCAGGAATGAGAGGTGCTAAAGGAATAGCAGGGAAGATCTTCACAACAGTAGCTGAGAGTGGAGCAAATATAAAGATGATAGCTCAAGGTTCTTCAGAAGTAAATATCTCTTTTGTTATTGATAAAAAAGATCTTATAAACTGTGTTAGGAAGCTACATGAAAAGTTTATAGAAGCTCAATAAAGTTCTCAATAACCTTTAATCCTAATTTTCCACTTTTTTCAGGATGAAATTGTGTAGCAAAAATATTATTTTTGTTAATAACACTTGGAAAAACTACTCCATATTCTGTTTCTCCAACTACCACATCTTCATAAGGTTTGACGTAGTAAGAATGAACAAAGTAGAAATAACTATTATCCTTAATATTTTCAAATAATATGCAATCTTTAACAATCTTAACTGTGTTCCACCCCATATGTGGAATTTTAACATTTCTAAATTTTACTACATCTCCCTTTATTATCCCAAAACCTTTAGCATCTTTTTTTTCTTCGCTTCTTTCAAACAGAATTTGCATACCCAAACATATGCCTAAAAATGGAATTCCATCATCAATAATTTTATATATTGCATCTTTTAATGGTTCTAAATGATTAACAGCACTACCAAAGTTGCCCACACCTGGTAAGATAACTTTATCAGCTGATAAAATATCTTCTTTTTTATTTGTAATTATAGCTTTATCAAACATTTCAACAGCTTTTTGTATGCTTCTTAAATTTCCTGCATTGTAATCAATAATTGCAATCATCTGTATCCCTGAACCTCTTTAATAGTTTCTAAAATCTTATCTAAAGCTCTTTTAGCATCTTCCTCTTTTTTTAAACCTGTAATAACTACTTTTCCACTACCAAATATTAATACTACAACTTTAGGATCATCTAACCTATAAACAAGACCTGGGAATTGTTCTGGTTCATATTCAGTATCATCAACATACATTGCTATTTCATCCAAATTAGGTTCCACTCCTAAATCAGCTGTTGCTACCATGTTTTGTATCTTAACTTCAGGGTTTTCATAAACATCAAACCCTGCATCTTTTAATTCATTGATAATTTTATTTATAGCAATTTCAGCTTCTTTCTTACTTTTTGCTCCAGTACAATTAACTTTTCCACTTCTGAATAATAAAAGTGCTACTTTTGGAACAGATAATCTACAAACAAGACCTGGGAATTGTTCTGGTTCATATTCAGCATTTTCTAAAACTAAAGCAGCTTCTTCTAAGTCAATACTATCAGCAATTTTTGTTGAGACCACAACATTGACTATCTTTATATCAGGCATTCTTTCACCAAATTAGTGCCAATTATTTATATTATTGTTTAAATACTTAATTAAATATTTTATTAATATATGCAAACAAACATTTTAGATATTCCAAGTGTTTATTACCAACAGTTACAGGATGGTCAGGAGCTTGCCCTCTATAATCAATAATAAACAGCTCCTTTCCAGCTCTATATGCTGAAGAAAATACTGTTTTTTTAAATAGCTCTCTATCTATATGATGTGAGCATGAACATGTTACAAACAGTTTTTCAGCTAATTTCATCCCTAAATAGTTTAATGCAGAATAGCCTTTTAATGCTCTTTTAACATCTTCCTCTTTCTGTGCAAAAGCAGGAGGATCAAGGATAACAACATCAAATTTTTCTCCATCTTCTATTAGCTCTTCCATAACTTTAAATGCGTTTCCTTCTATAAACTCATATCTATCTTTTGGAATATTATTAATTTCCATATTCTCTTCAGCGACCTCTAAGGCCTTTTTAGATAAATCTACGCCCACAACATAAGCTCCTTTTAAAGCTGCATGAACCGAGAAACCTCCAGTGTAGCAGCATATGTCTAAAACCCTATAACCTTCTTTAATAAACCTCTCTAACAACAGCCTATTCTCCCTCTGATCTAAGAAAAATCCTGTTTTATGACCTTTGGCATTAACAATAAATTTTGCCTCTCCTTCATATATTATAGTCTCAAACTTCTCTCTGTTCCCAAAAACTTTATGTTTAATTCTTTCTCCTTTTTTTCCCCTTTTAACATATATAGTTTTTAAATCAGAGAGATTAAAGAAAATATCAATAATATCTTTTAAATATTCCCTCTCAATAAGTTTAGATGTAAGTTGCATTACACCAATATCATTATATTTATCAAATATAATTCCTGCTATATCAGCTTCAGCATAAATCCACCTGTATGTGTTTTTATAATTTAAAATATCTTCTCTGTAAATTTTTGCTTTTTTTATTCTCTTATAAAAAAAGTCATAGTCAATATCCTCATTCTCAGTAGTTAGTATTCTAATTATAGCTGATTTTGGGTTATATAGGGCTTTAGCAACAAATTTATTTTTGTAGGTTAAAGTTATTATTTCTTCCTTATTTGGAAGATCTTTCTTATTTACAATAGCTTTTTTATAAATTATTTTTGAAAATTTCTCTTTTATTGACTTATAAGCTCTTTTATCTATCTCCATTTTCTCCCTCTTTTTCAACAAAATAGACTATATCCTTCTTCAATAACCTTACCTTATCTCCCTCTTTTATTCCTTCTTTTTTATCAAACTCATATATTTCATAATTTTCATCATCCATAACCATTAAATTTGGTGTTGTAGCTATAACTGTTCCTCTACTAAGCTCTTCCCATTTTTTCTCCAATTTTGTTTCTTTCTCAGCTACATGCCAAGATAATCCTAATTTATCATCTTTATCTAAAGATTTTAAATAAACTTTATGTTCTGTAATTGAAGAAACTTTATAATACTTATCTCTATATTTAACAACATCTCCCACTCTATATTCAGGAATTCTAACAGATATAGTTAATCTATGCAATTCTTTTCCTGTGCTATCAACACCTACAAGTGTTGAACTTTCAGTTATTTTACCTCCATATTTCTCTTTTATTCTATGTGCTAAATATCTTGCAGCTCCTATTGAACCTAGCTGATAATCTAATCCCTCCTTCTGTGGTATAAACTTTGATATGAATGCCATCCTATCCTTTTTTAATCTTTTATAAACTTCCTCCCTAACAAATTTATCAAGCTCTTCCTTTTCCTTTTCTGTTAAATATCTATTCATAGCCCTAACTTGCAGTGTTGCTTCATAATAGTTTGACATGTATCTTGAACATCTTGGACACTGAACCATATTTAAATGAACTTCAACTTCTTTTCTATATTCTCTCTTTTCCTTTTCCTTTGGTAACTTTCCATAAGCAATAATTTCTACTGGAATGATCAACTTACTTCTTTTACCTCCTGGAAGTTGAGAAATTTTTGGAATTATCTCTAACTCTATCTCCCCCTTCTTCTTTATATTATCTTTAATTGCATAATAAACTATCTCTTCTACTATTTCATAAGGATCCTCACTTTTTGGAGTTTGCCAAACCTTTCTTTTGTAAGAACCACACATGTGGCAGACTTCTATCTGTATAATATTATCTATTTCAAATAGAGGATGCTCTTGAGCATAACATAATGGGCATAAACCTTCAATTAATTCATCCTCAGCCCCACATCTATAACATATTCCTCTCATAATCCCACCATAAAATAAATATTCTACAAAAGATAAAATAACATTATAGGTGAAAAAATGATTGGAGATTATATAAAAGATAGCTATAATTATATAAAAAATAATTTTAGCAAATTTTTAATTGGAGGTATCCTATCTTTAATTTCTGGAATTTTTTTAGGAGTTATGACATTTTTTATTAGTTATTTGGGAAATTTATATGATATAAGCAGAGTAGTTTTTTTAATACCAATATTTATTATAATGTTTATCATTTTATTAACAATCATCTTTATTATATCAGGTTATTATGTTAGAGTTATGAAAAACACTGTTGAGAATAAAGAAGCTCCTGATTGGGATAACATTTGGGAATTGTTTGTTAGTGGGTTGTTATACACTGTTGGAATGCTGATATTGTCAATAATTTTCTTAATAATTCCATTTATAATTATATTAATGGCAATATTATTTATAAATATTAATACAAAATTATCAGTATTAACAATTATTTTAGGGCTTTTATTATTTATTCCATTTATTTTATGCCTAACCCTATATCAACCTTTAGCATCTGTAAATTTCTCTGTTAATGGGTTCTTTGGATTTTTTGAGTTTAGAAAAATATTTAAACTAATGTCTTTAAAGTATGTATTGCTATTAATAGTAGTATTTATTATATCTTTTATAGTTAATCTTATTATAAGCATACCATTTATAATCCTGAAAATTGTTTTTCTCATTGCCAATAGCGATATTTCTTTTATGATAGCAGATATTTTAGAATCAACAGTTTCATTATTTGTAAGCTTTTTCTTAGGGATATTCTCATATAGATGTTATAGCCTTTATTATAAAGATAAAATTGGTGAAAGATGATGGAGATAGGTATTGTAGGAGCTGGGTTGGGGGGATTGTTAGCTGGAGCTATATTATCTTATAATCATAAAATAACCATTTTTGAAAAACTACCTTTTTTGGGAGGTAGGTTTACAAATTTAAATTATGATGGATTTCAACTAACTACTGGAGCTTTGCATATGATACCACATGGTAGTAGGGGATATTTAGCAAAAGCTTTAAAGATGGCAAAAGCTGATGTTAAGATAGTTAATTCTAAACCTGATGGAACATTTTTAATCAATGGAAGAGAATATTTATACAAAGATTTGTTTGATTTACTAGGGGTTAAGGATAAAATAAAAGCCTTAAAAAAAGCTACAAATCTAAAATTAGGTATAGTTGATTATAACCAACCTTTTGGAGAATTTTTGGAAGATGTTGATTTGGCATTAATGATAGGAAAGGCATTTACTGGATGGGCTTTAAGCTTAGATGTTTATGAAGTTACAATGAAAGAAATTATAAACATTGCTAATAACTATTATAAATTTAAAGGTCCTGGAGTTCCCATAGGTGGGTGTAAAGCTGTTATAGATGAGCTGGTTAAAATAATTGAAAGAAATGGGGGGAATATTATAAAAGAGTATGAAGTTAAAAAAATAGAGGTGGAAGATAAGGCATATATTGATGATAGGGAGTTTGACATAGTTATTAGTAATATATCTCCAAAAGAAACTCAGAAGATGTGTAATATAAAATTTTTAGATAAAAAAATAGAGCCATCTAAGGGGATAAAGATAAGTATTGCTTCAAAAAAAGGGATAATTAAACATAATGGTGTCCTATTTACACCAGAATGTGAAAGAATAAATGGGTTAAATCAGGTTACTAATGTAGATAAAAGCTTAGCTCCTGAAGGATATCATTTAATAATGACTCATCAAGCTCAGATTTCAAACAATGTTAAAAAAGAGATTGATTTAGGTTTAGAGGATATAGATAAATTGTTTAAAAATATAGATTATAAGATATTACATATACAGAGTTATAGGGATGATTTTCCAGTAAATCATGCTAAAAATGGACATGATGTGGGGAATATTATAAATGATAGATTATATCTAGTTGGTGATGGAGCAAAAGGAGGAGATATGGAAGTTGAGGGAATAGCTATTGGGGTTTTGAAGGTTGTTAATCATATTAACCAATTAAATCTTTAATCTGTTTTGCAGATTCTTTTGGATTGTTAGCTTGATATATAGCTCTTCCAACAATAATATAATCTTTCTCATCTAATATATCTTTTATTTCTTCTATTTTTCCCCCTTGGGTTATAATGCCAGGAGTCATAACAGGAAGAGATGAGATCTCTTTCAACTTCTTTAATCTTTTTGGTCTTGTAGATGGGGCTACTATATAATCAGCTTTAAGATTTTTAGCCAATAATGCCAAATCTTCAGCAATTGGTTGCATGTATCTAACAGCTCCAGGATGACTCATTTCAACTACAACAGCAGTCTTTTTTCCCATATTTTTAGCTATTTCAATAACAGCTTTTAAGCTATCTTCTCCAACAAATCCATGAGCTATTATTCCATCAGCATATTTAAGGGAAATTTTTGCTATTTTTTCATTTGTAGCTGGAATATCAGCCAGTTTAAAATCACATATAATCTCTTTATTGTACCTCTTTATTTCCTTCAATATCTTTATCCCATATGGTAAAACTAAAGGATATCCCACTTTAATAGCATCTATGTAATCAATAACATTATCTAAAATTCTTATAGCTGTCTCCTTATCTTCTACATCCAATGCTAGCATTAGCTTCATTTTATCACAAATAGAAAAATTAAAGTTTTAAATAATAAACTTTTCAGCTTCTTTAGAAACTCTTGATGATATCTCTGATATCTCTTCAGTAGCTTTTGAAATTTCTTCAACAATTCTGCTCATCTCTTCTGCTGAAGCTGTTAACTCTTCAGCAGTTGCAGCAAACTCTTCTGATATGGAAGCGATGTCTTGAATATGCCTTAAAGCTGTTTCAACGTTCTCTTTTGAATTCTTAGCACTCTCTTGAATTCTAACTATAGTTTCATTAGCTTTATCGATAGCCTCTTTTATCTTTAAGAATGCATTATTAACTTCATCTATAACAATAACTCCTCTATCAACAGCCTCTTTTCCAGTTAAACCAAGATCAATAGTTTTCTCGATAGCTGATCTTATCTCTTCTACAGTTTTATTTATATCATCAACAGACTTTCCTATCTCTTCAGCTAATCCTTTTATCTCACTAGCGACAACTGCGAAACCTCTTCCTGCCTCTCCAGCCCTTGCAGCTTCAATAGATGCGTTTAATGCTAATAATCCTGTTTGTTCAGCGATATCTTTAATTAAAGCTGTTATTTCATTTATCTTCTCACTCTTCTTACCAAGCTCCTCTAAAGCCTTTCCAAGCTCATCAATAATATTCGCTATTCTCTGCATAGCCTCAATAGCATTTTCAACGTTCTTAACCCCTTCATTAGCTTTCTCATCAACTACAGCCATCGCTTCTACTCCTTCCTCAGCAGCTTTAAGTGTATCTTCAGCCATCTTAGCTGTTTCTTCAACCTCCTGTGTTAAATCTTGCAACTTATTAGATTGATCTGTCGCTGCAACAGCTACTTGGTTAGCTGCATCTGCAACCTGTTCAGCAGTTTCTTTAGCTCTCTGAGTCTCTTCTCTTAATGCGTTTATCTCTTTATTTAGATTAATTATTTCCTGTCTTAATGATTTAATAAGATTTTGCATGCTTTCAACAGCCCTATTAAATGCCTCCTGAGCTTTACTTCTTTTATCTTTTACCTCTAATCTAACAGTTAAATCTCCTTTTGCTAACCTATCCATAGCTTCTCTAAGCTCCTTAAATGTCTTTCTAATAGCTTTTCTATCACTGTCTATAGTTTCTATTAACTCTTTAATCTTATTAATCATATGTAAAAAGCATTTTTCTAAATCTCCTAACTCATCATTACCAAACTTTATCTTTGGTTTAACATCATAATTTCCATTAACAACCTCCATCAACATTCTTTTTAAATCCATTATTGGGGCTATTATTGCTACTTTCACTACATAGTAAGATAGTGCTCCAATAATTATAGCTATTACCATCATAATAATAACTATAGTTTTAACAAGTTCTATTTTCTCTTCACTATTCTTTTGATATATCATAACAGCTTTATTTTGCTCATTAAACAAAACTTTGGAATTATTGCGAATGTAATTAACTGCTTCTAAGAAATTTGGATCTCCAGGAGAGCTTTCTAATACAACATTAATATTCTCCTTATATTCTTTCCATAACTTTTTAACCTTTAAAAGCTGATCTTTAAATTCACCAGAAGCTTCTGGAATTCCTCTCTCTTTATCACCATATAATAAAGTATTGAGATTTTTTTCAAACATGTCAGATTTTTCTTTTAAAACATTCTTAACATCTTCACCATAACTTATCATGGTTGTGTATTTACTCATATCTTTAATTAAACTTCTTTCCATACTGGCAATATTCATTATCTCAGCATCTTTTTTCATACAATCAATTACACATAGTACTAAACCTCCTGTAATGAGATTAATTATAACCAATGCTAAAACAATGCCTAAAAGCTTATACTTTATGGGAATATTTTTTAGCAAAATACCACCCATTTAAAATTATATACCCCCATTAGAAATATTTACTTTAAAAAAATATATTAAGTTTTTGGAATTTATTAAAATGAATAAAAAAGAATTATTCATCTTTATTAGGAAATCTTCTATATAAACACTTTGGATAATTGCTACATCCCAAAAATTCCCCTTTTTTTGTTTTAACTACTCTTAATTTAGCTCCACACCATGGACATGTATTTTCATCAATTTTACTCATTATCTCTTCTAATATAGGTTTTTTATTACACAATCTATTTCTATTAAAGAATATCTTATTATTAACAGTATCTACATATATTATATAGTGTTTAAACAAATTAGCATTTTCAAGATCAATGATAAGCTTATTATCATTTACATTTAATCCTTCAGTTATTTGCATGTTTGTTTTTACTGGCAATAAATAATACCCCTGCCCAGAGCTTTTCAATAATCCCATATTATATTTTATTCTACCTATAAGCCAATTATAATCTCTATTAGCCACAAACCTAATTGTTTCATCTAAATCATCAAATAGGTTTATGCTATCTAAGGTATCTTTAACAAACTCATCTTTCTTATAAACATGTTTTAATAATTTTGTGGCATTTTCAATAAATTCTTCTTTATCTATCTTTATCAACAATAACAATCCAGTAAAGGCATTAGCTACAACATATTTTTCTTTTTCAATAATATCTCTTCTATCAAACTGATAATACAATCTAACAAAAATCTGCTTTCCTTTAGGAGTTTCTACTTTTTTTATATCATAATATTTTTCATAATTATTTGTAATCCCATAATAATAAACAGGTAACTTTGCATTTTCAAGTCCAATTATTGATATAAATCCTTCAGGAACTTTCCAATTTTGATTAAATGTTTCATCACTTAATTTAGTTATATTAATATGTATATCTTTTGATAAAATGTTAAATAACTCTATCATCCTCTCACCTATTTGGTGTTGGTAAATCCTCATCTTCTGTTTTTATTGATAGTAATAAGGGTTTATTTCCTCTCAAATATCCTTTTACAACATCTTCTATTTCTTCATAATTTTCAGTTTTATAAGCATCAATATTAAAGCTTTCAGCAATTTTAACAAAGTTTGGATTATTTATTGTTTTAAATCTTCCCAATTTATGATTTTCAAAGATAACAATAAGAATTTTTAAATTATTTTCAGAAATAACTTTTAACTCCTGTAGATTCATTATAAAGCTACCATCACCATTTATAGATACAACCTCTCTATCTATTCCATAATCAAGACAGGCTAACTTAACCCCAATAGCTGTTGGTAGTGAAAATCCCATACATCCAAATGAATGAGAGGCTATTAAGCTCTTTGGAAGATAACATTTTTTTAATAAACATGTGAAAACAGTGTGCTTTCCTGCATCATTAACAATAATTGCATCATCAGGTAGTGAAGATATTAGAGTATAAATTTTCTTAGAGTAATCTCCTTTTGGAGTAAAGTATAATTCTTTTTCAAACCATAAATTATCTAAGCTGATGTTATTAAATAGCTCTTTTACTTCTTTAATATCATTTGGATAAAAATTTATATTTATAGTCTTTTTTAAAAGTTCATTTCTTACACTCTCTACATATGTGTTATAAGACAGTGAAGATCCAATATTTATAATTTTATCAGCTTCTAATAAAGATTTTATATCTCCTCTCCTCCCTACTAAGCCTATACAATTATCAGAATTCTCAGATATCACCCCTCTAGCAGGAAAAGTTGTAGATATAGGAATTTGAACAGATTTTAAGATTTTATTTATTTTTATAATATCTTTATATGGCATTAAACCATATATTCCTTGACCAATTAATAATAGAGGTTTCCTACTCTCTATATCTATATTAAAATTATAATTATATTTATATTTTATATAATCTCTAACTTCCACTTCTTTATCATAACAGTCCAGGGATATATTTATATGTATAGGTCTTCTACTATATAAACATTCATAAAATGCTTTCACAAAATCTTCATATTTTGGATCAAAATAACCTTTATAAATATTTAAAAAATTCATATCTATTTCTTGAAAATAATTTTCCCCTCTGTATTTCTTATAATTTCTACCTGTTATTAATAAGATTGAGGAATTATCTTTATAAGCATTCAATGCAGGGGTTACTAAATTTCCTGCGCCAGGTGTTGAAGATATTGCAACTCCAATATAATTTGTTATCCTTGCATATCCCTCAGCCATAAACCCTGCTCCCCTCTCATCTCCAGCTAAAATATTGTTTATCTTACTATTTTCTACTTCTTCACATAGTGGTAAAACTTGCTCTCCTGGGTAGTAGAAAAGGGTTTTTATATTCCTTTCTAAGAAATCTACAATAGCTTCTAAAAATTTCATAAACTCACCTCAAAGTGATACTATGGAAAACCCTTTTAAAAAAATTCCTACTATACTTATGCCTGATGAGCTTATGGAAAAAGCTCTAAGAAGAGGAGAAAAAGTTGCTAATGAAATGAGACAAAAACCATTACCATCTTTAATAAAAAGTAAAATGGTAGAAGAGCATAAAGTTAGGACTATTGGTTCTGTTGTAGCTGACAATTTACAGAAAGTTATTGATAAAGCCCCTGCAGTTAGAAAACTACCAAAATTTTATCAAGAGATGGTGGAAATTCTTGTGGGGATAGATGAGTTTAAAAAATCTCTTGGAGCATTTAAATGGGCTTCAGATTTGGTTAAGAAGCTTACAAATGAATATGCAAAAAAGATTAGAAGATCAAGGACTCCACAACAGGCTGCTAAATTTAGAAAAGAATTTGTTGGTAGAGTAAAATCTATACTAAAACAGATCCACCCTGAAATGGCATTTATTGCTGTTGCAAGGGAGAAATTAAAGGATTTACCAACTTTTAAAGATTTACCAACTATAGCTATAGCAGGTTATCCAAATGTTGGAAAGTCTACAATATTAAAGGCTTTAACTGGAGCAGATGTTGAGATTAATAATTATCCATTTACTACAAAGGGAATAAATGTAGGTTATATGGACAATATTCAAATGCTTGATACCCCAGGTCTTTTAGATAGACCACTATATGAGAGAAATGATATTGAGCTTCAGGCAATATTGGCATTAAACTATTTAGCTGATATAATACTCTTTGTTATAGATGCTTCAGAGTATTGTGGGTATAGCTTAGATGAGCAAATCAGTTTATTAAAAGAGATTTCTGAATTATTTAAATTACCTATAATTTTAGCTATTAATAAGATAGATCTTATTGATAAAGAGAGATTAAATAAAATTAGGGATATGTTAAAAAATTATGAAGTGATAGAGATATCAGCTGATAAAGGAATTAACTTAGATAAACTTAAAGAGATTTTAAAGAAGAGAGCTATTGAAAGTTATAAATCAAAATTAAGGTGTTAGTCTATGCCTATCTCTTGGAAAGAGGGCACACTCTCTTATGTTCTCTCTCCCTGTCAGAACCATAGTAAATCTCTCCGCCCCTAACCCCCAACCTGCATGTGGGGGCATCCCATATTTAAATGCCTCTAAATAATAAGTAAATGCATCAGGGTTTAAACCTTTTTTCTTAATATTCTCTACTAAGAGATCATAAAGATGTATTCTTTGAGCTCCTGAAGCTAATTCAAGATCTTTATACATCAAATCAAAAGCTTTACAATATCTATCATCTTTAGGCATTGTATAAAATGGCCTAATATCTGATGGCCAATCAACTATAAAATAAAATCCACCCATTTCTTCTCCAATGGCCTTTTCAGCTTCTCTACTTAGATCCTCTCCCCAATCTATTTCTACTCCTTTTTTCTTAGCAATTTCTATAGCTTCATCATAGGTTATCTTATCAAATTTCTTTGGTAATTCTAACTCCACTCCAAGCAACTCTAACTCCTTTTCTCTATTTTTTAAAACATCTTTTATAGCATTATGTACCACTTTCTCTAACATTTTAATAGCTTCTACATCATCTGCAAATGCCATTTCAACATCTATAGAAATTGCCTCATTTAAATGTCTTCTTGTATTATGCTCTTCTGCTCTAAATATAGGAGCTATTTCAAAAACCCTATCTAATCCTGTAGCCATTAACATCTGTTTATACAACTGAGGACTTTGGCTTAGAAAAGCTTCTTTTTCAAAATAAGATATTGGAAAAAGTTCAGTACCTCCTTCTGTACATGAAGCTACAAGTTTTGGTGTATGAACTTCTATAAAACCCTCTTCATAGAATGTATTTCTTACAGATTTTAACATTTCATGCCTAATTTTAAATATAGCTTGAATTTTAGGCTTTCTCAAATCTAAAAACCTATTTTCTAATCTTGTATCTAACTCTGCAGGAACTTTTTCTGCAGGATCTAATGGAAGAGGTCGTTTAGCTGTGTTTAACACATCCACTTCTAAAGGTAGGATTTCGAAACCGTTAGGAGCTTTTTCATTTGCAACAACTTTACCCTTAACAGATATAACATCCTCTACTCCCAAACTCTTTATCTTCTTAAACAAATCTTCTCCAACTTTCTGTTTTGGCACAACAATCTGAATAAACCCTTCTCTATCTCTAAGGATAACAAATATCAATTTTCCTAAAGCTCTTATAGAATGAACCCATCCTGCCACTTTAACAATTTCCCCATCCATATTAGCTGACAATTCAGAAGAATAATGAGTTCTCATTGTTTCCCACCTATAATAGCTATATCTCTTAAAGCTTTAGCTTTCCAAAATGTATCTTCTATTTTTTCAACTATTTCTAAAGCTTTTTTCTCATCACCAATTTTAGCAATTTTGCAACTTATGTTATATAACACTATAGACTTATGGACAGGATTATCAATCATATCAGCAATCTTTAAAACTTTATTTAATACTTCATCATAAGATTTCCCTAACATCCCTAAATCTCTAACAATACAAGAAAGTGCTAATGCTTTCCAAAAGTTTGATTTTATTTCTTTAGCTAATTCTAATGCATTATTAAACATCTCATTTTTTGACATACCACAAACTACACTTTTTAATGCTTTATCACTTTTTATAGCTTTTGATATTTCTATTGCTTGATCATAATCCCCTGTTTTTACTAAACATATAGCTATTTTTGTCAATGCAGTGTCTCTCCAAAACTCATCTTTTATATTCATTGCTGATTCAACAGCCATATTTATATAGTTTTTATATTGTTTTTTTGATTTATAAAGATAATATGCAATATAAATATAAGCCTCTGTTTTCCAAAAATGATCCTTTATTCTCTTGGAAAGTTCAATAGCTTTCTCTATATTCCCAATTTTTAAAAGATCCAATATTACTGTAGATAAAACTCCATCTCTTTCCTTTTCATCTAACTTTTCAACTATTTTTAAAACTTCTTTAACAACCTCTCTACTTTCATCTAAATCTTTTATAATTCCTAAAATATCAGATAAAACTTTAGCTTTTTCATCTATCTTTAATAATGAAGTATTTTTTAGTGCTTCACTTATCACATTTTTATATGACTCATGAACTTCTGCTAAGGTATTAGCTATTTTAGCTAAAGTTATAATATATTCTTCCATCTTACCATACTTCTTAGCCAATTTAAAAGATCTTTTTAATAATTCTTTACAAGCTTCCCTATCCTTAGCTAATTTTATTGCTAAGCTGTTCAAAGCTTCTAATCTTATTGACTCCTCATCAATTTCATTAACTATTTCTAAAGCTTTTTTAAATTCATTTAATTCACAGTAACCTTCAGCTATATCTTTTAGTAAATTACCTCTAACATAAGGATCTCTAATATTTTTTGCCAATTCATAAGACTTCTCTAAAAGTTCAAAATTCTGCATATTTATCACTTTATTCTATGGGTCTAAATTTATATCCATAAACTATAACCCCATCTTCACCTTCTTCTTTTATTTTTCTAAAAACAGTTTCTACTGGTAAGCCAATTTTAATTTTATCTAAAGGACAGTCAACAATTTGCCCAGTTACCTTTACCCCCTCTTCTAATTCAACTATAGCAATTATATAAGGAGCCTCCTTTTCAAACTCTTTTGGAGCTGTGTGTATAATAGAATAGCTATAAACCTTTCCTCTTCCACTAAGCTTTATTTCTTCAAACTTTGTTTTCCTTCTACATTTTGGACATAACTCTCTTGTTGGGAAATATACTGTGTTACAATTTAAACATTTAACTCCTATTAAATTATATCTCTCCTTTATATGTCTCCAACTTCTAACAACCATAGTTATCACTCTATGTATATTTTATTATTATTTAAATCAACAATCTTTATGTCCCCTTCAAACTCTTTTTTTTCACCAAATAAGTCATAGGCTATAATTTTATTATTCTCTTTCTTTACAAAAATCACATCCTCCATAACTAACTCATTTTTAAAATATAAATTACAGCTACACATATTTTCACCTTTTATCTGAAAGGATATGAACACAAACTGTCCCACCTGTACCTCCAACATTAACAGCTAAACCATAACCATTCTTTATTTCAACCTGTCTATCTTTAACCTCTTTATCTCTCTTTAACTGCCAATAAATCTCTCCTACTTGCCTAATTCCTGTAGCTCCTAATGCATGTCCTGCTGCTTTTAAACCACCACTGGGGTTTACTGGCTTTTTTCCATCTATCCTTATATCATCCAATAAATATTTAGCTTCCCCTTTCTTACAGAATCCAATATCTTCAAGTAATATTAAACCATTTATAGCAAAACAGTCATGAACTTCAGAAACATCAATATCCTTAGCCTCAATTTTAGCCATCTTATAAGCTTTCTCTGAAGCTATCTTAGCAGCTTTTAGTTCAGTTATTTTTTCTCTACTGTGTAAAGCTATTGTATCACTAGCTTGAGCTGAAGCTTTAATATATATGATATCATCACTATTTACAAACTCTTTAGCCTTTTCAGCTTCGCATATAACTAAAGCTGCTGCTCCATCTGAAATTGGTGAGCAATGTAATAATCTTAATGGATCAGCTATAATTGGAGAATTCATAACTTGTTCTAAAGTAACTTTATTTCTGAACTGTGCATACTTATTCTTAGATCCATGTTCATGCATTATTACACTCCACATTGATAACTCTTCTAATGTTAAACCATACTCATACATATATCTTCTAGCCATCATAGCATATAAAGATGGAAAGGTAGCTCCAAAAATAGCTTCCCATTCTTGATCTGCTGCTGATGATATGGCTTTTGTAGGATCAACAACATCAGTCATCTTTTCTACTCCACCTACTAAAATAATATCACTTGCTCCACTAGCAACATTTAATATAGCCTGCCTCAAAGCTAAACTTCCTGATGCACATGCTGCTTCAACTCTGGTGGCAGCTATAGGATTAAGTCCAGCGTGATCAGCTATTAAGCTTGCAACATGCTCTTGCCCAACAAATAAACCAGAACTCATATTTCCAATATATATTTCATCAATGTCCTTTCCATCTATACCAGCAGCTTCTACAGCTTTTACTCCTGCCTCTACTATTAAACTTCTAAAACTTCTTTCCCATAATTCTCCAAATGCTGTTTGCCCATAACCTATAATAGCAACATCTCTCATATAATCACCATAATAATATTATGATGATAAAACCTATATATAATTGTCGAAATTTTATAAGTTAATTGGTGAATATATGGAAGTGGAGAAGATTATAAAATCAGTTATTAAAGACTTAAATCCTAGATTTAAGAAAAAAAGTTTAAAAGAGTTATTAAATGAAGATAGGCCATATATATTAGTTAATGGGAAAAGGCATAGAATAAAAAGGAGAGAGTTAGAGTTATTAAAAGAGATAGCTAGTGAAGATTTAAAGCTGCCTATAGTTTTAGAAGTAGATCCATCAATAAATGCTATTGTTGTGAAAGGTAAAGAGGAGGTTAAAGTTGTAGCAAAGATCTTAGGAAAAGAGATAAATATATTCTCTGAAGAAAATATTCTTTATATCTATAAGCCAGAATTAAGAATTGTTAGGAGAGAATTACCTACAGCAACTCAGCTAATATTTAAATTACCTTTGGATTGAGAGGATGAAAAAATATTATGGTAAAGACCCAATAAAGAAAATATTTTATAATAAGAAAAATAGGGAGAAGATATTTAAAATATTTTTTATTGTAAATATATGGGTATGGTTTTCCATCTTTTTAGGAGCTTTAATATTTATTTTTTTAGTTGTTAAGAGGGTGATACTATGAACTACTTTATTTGGCTATTTGCTATTATATCATTAACCTTCTCTGCTTTAGCTGGATTAAGATTAGCATTTAAAAAAGGTACAGCAAATGTTTTAATTGGGGAATCTATTATAACTGTTGTTATAGGAACAATGATAGTAGTTATCTCTGAACAGTACAATATAGCTTTTGCTGATACTATAGCTTTATCTCTTTTTATTTCTGGGATTGTTGGGGCATTAGCTTTTGCTAAAATCATAGGTGGAGATAATGGAAAATAATGTTTTTATTGTAGTCCCAGCATACAATGAGGAAAAGATGATAACTAAAACATTAAAAGCTTTAAAAAATGAAGGATACAAAAATATTATTGTTGTTGATGATGGTTCTGAAGACAACACTTATGAGCTTGCAAAGAGAGAAGGTGTTATTGTTTGTAGGCATTTGATTAATAGAGGTTTAGGAGGGGCATTAGGGACAGGAATAAAGTGTGCTTTATTATATAAACCAAAGTATATAATAACCTTTGATGCTGATGGACAGCATGATGTTAAAGATATTAAAAAAATAATTGAAGCTTTAAAAGAGAATGATTTTGTCATTGGTAGTAGGTTATTAGATAAGAATGAAATAAAAAATATGCCAATTATTAAGAGAATTGGAAATTTTATTTTAAATCTATTAACTTTTTTGATGGGAGGATATTATGTCTCAGATAGTCAGTCTGGATTGAGGGGTTTTACATATGATGCAGCTAAAAAGATTATAAAAGAGTTAAAAAGTGATAGATATGAAGTTTCTTCAGAGTTTATAATTATAGCTAAACAGTTAAAATTAAAGGTAAAAGAAGTGCCAATAAAAACAATATATACTGATTATTCAATAAAAAAAGGGACAAATGTTTTAACTGGAATAAAAATATTAATTAAGTTGATTTGTCAAAAAATATTATAAAAAATTTTTTACTGTTTTTTCATGAATATTAGATAGGCAGCTACTAATATTATAATTGCTAATATTACTGCTATTATTAACATATTATTAGCTCCTTTAGCTGGTTTTTCTGTGGAAGGTTGTTTTTCAACACTTGTAGTTTTATTCTCCTCTTTTATTTCTGTTTTATTTTCTGTTTCTTCTTTTATTTCTTTTGTTGTTGTAGTTTTATTCTCCTCTTTTATTTCTTTTTCTGTTGTTGTAGCAGCTTTAGCAACTACTGATAAGATACAGAATCTCTCTAATTTAGCTTTATATTTGTAACCATCTCCAGTCTCACTTACTAGTTCAGTTGGTAAGTCTTCCCATTTGTCTTCAATATCATCCCATCTCTCTAATACAACTTCATCTTTTCCAAATCCTTTCTCTTTTAACCATGATTTTGGAACTTTAAACTCAACTTCTCCTTTTGGTTCTACAAGTTCTCCAGTGTCTTTGTCAACAAATACAATTTCAAATATTGAGTAAGGAGTTCCTGATGGAGGAGCTGTAACTTTTGAAGGTAATGATTTGACAATAGCTACTATAACTTGTAAGTTCATTTCTTTATTTAGCTCAATAATCAGTTTTTCTAATCCTGCTAAACTTGATATCTCTTTATCTATACTTATTTCAACTTTTTTACCAGGTTCAACTTTTATTTCTTTAACAATGTATTTTTCTGGTTTTGATTCTAATAAGCTTTTTACTCTCTCTTCACTAGTTTCTTCACCAGTTGTTGTTCTTTTTCCTCCACCACCAGTGGTTGTTTCTTCTATACCTTTAACTGTAACTTCACAACTTGAGGCAAACATTTCCCCACTTTTCAAAGAAACAATTAATGTAAACTTGTAAGTCCCAGCTTCATTAGGTTTCCATTTTATATTATATTTTATTATAGCATTTGATGGAGAGTTTAAAACATTATAACCATATCCACTATAGCCATAACCATATCCATAACCATAATGCCAATTTAGATATCCATAACTACTATCATTTACATAACTATAACCATACCCATAACCATAAACTGCAGTGGTGTTTAGTAATTTAACTTCAATTACTTCACTATTTGTATTTGATAGGGATTTATTGGATAATACAGTTTTTCCAGGTTCTAATGTTAATGGAATTGGAACAGTGTCAACTTTTCCATCCTTTTCAACTTTGAGGGTTATATTTTTTATATTTGCCCATTCCCCTTTACTACTGAGTATTGTTACAGTAGCATCTATATTAACTACATCTCCAACATCACATTCTTGTGTTGAAGGAACTAAGCTAACTGAAACTGCAGCAGTTTGGGTAAGAACTAACATTGATGCTAGGATTGCTGTTATAAAAAAACTTACTATAGTTTTATTCTTAATTTTTATCATAACTTACACCCATTAATTTCAATATTTTATGTATATTTTAATTTCATTGTTATATATAAAATTTTCTTAAAAACTGATAGACTAAAAATAGGATAAGAATAATAATGGGAAGATAATAAGCTTTAGGGTATATTTTGGTAACTTCTGGAGTGTAATATATTAATACACTTAGCAAAATTAAACTAACAATTATTCTTAATTTTTGAAAAGATTCATTCCAATACTCAAAAAGTAAATTTAAAACTCCTATAACTAAAAAATAGTATGCTATTATGGCATCTACATTTGCTATATGTTCTCCTCTTAATATAAGATCAATTGCAGAGATTATTAAAAAAATTATAGCCAATAAAACAAATTTTTGCCCCACAGATAGTGAAATTATGGGTTTAAAGATTTTGTTTAATGTATTTATTATGAAGTTCAATAATTTGTTTAATTTTTGGATATAGGATATAATCACTATAACCCCCAATATTATCAAAAGATACAAAAATCTCTTTTCTACCCCTGGTAGGGCGTAGGGGTTGTAATGTTTATATATAAGAATAAAGACATAAATAATAAATAGCATTAAAAAAGTTTGTAAAACTATTTCCCTATATTCTGAGATTTTATCTTCCATGATTTAACACCTTATCTTTAACTAAATAGCCCATACACAAAATAAAGGCAAGTAATGAAATTATATAAGATGGTAAGCATATTTTATAAAATCTTTCATAAACTATTTTCATTTCTTTTTCATCATCATATTTATAGGCATTAACAACACCATAAGCCTTTAAAGGTTCTTTCCCATTAAATTTCCAATCTTTTGAATACTCTTCTGTAAATATTATATATCTTAGTGGTTTGTCTTTAATTATATACTCAACTGGGCTAACTTTTGTATAATTTAGTTTTTTATAATCCCTCTCATCTATTTTTTCATTTGTTAAATTCCAATTTGATGAGTTTACAGAATAAATTAAACCTTTAAATGCCTCATTTTTGAATACATAGAAGTTTTTGGTTTCCATTATTAATTTTAAATCACTTTGGTTGAAGAGGAAGAAGTAATTTTTATAATCTGCCTCTTTAGTTAATAATATATATTTAATTCCTAATGGAGTCACCAAATGTCCAAAGTTTTTTATTTTATCTTTTTTAG
Organism: Methanocaldococcus villosus KIN24-T80; assembly: GCF_000371805.1. Classification (NCBI taxonomy): domain Archaea; kingdom Methanobacteriati; phylum Methanobacteriota; class Methanococci; order Methanococcales; family Methanocaldococcaceae; genus Methanocaldococcus; species Methanocaldococcus villosus. The sequence goes on along the minus strand of NZ_AQUK01000001.1, from coordinate 1,177,203 downwards.
ATAATAGATTATCAATATACACTTGGTAAGGTGTATATACTTGCCTATATATCCCAGGAACTTCGATGTTTTTAGCGGAGATAACTTCCTTATCGAAAAAATATGGAGCTGGGTTGGCTATACGCTTATCTTTATTAGGAACCCAATGAAAGTCCATGTAGAGATGCCAAGGGAAGAACAATACTCTAAAGTCATCTTTATCCTTGTTTAAAAATTCATTAACTTCATACCAATCTTTTGGAAAATCTGTTGGCTTTATTTGATGAGCAAATCCGTTGAAGAATGTAAAAGAATAGATTAGAGGAATAAGTAAAATTGCTAAAATTAAAGCATTTTTTATTATTGGTTTTTTATTTTTTAAGCTTTTTTCTATTTCTGCTAAACCTAAAGCACCTAGAAATGAATAAGATAGGCATAACATTGTCACGAACTTGTGTGTATCTCTCATTCCTTTAAATAGAAGTATGTGGTTAAATAAAAATTCAAATATTTCTGAAAATGGGCTTAATATTCCAGAGGCCAATATTAAACCTATAAACCAAATTAATGTAAAAGCTTTAACATAAATTCCAAGTTTTTTATTGTTACAATATGAGGTAAATCCATGCACTGCTAAGAATAGGATGAAGATAAATAATATTGGCCAAAATGGTAAGAAATCTTTTGCATAAATATATGCAGGTCTCCAAAATCCATGCATGCTTGCTAAGGTGAATAGGGCTGAGAAGGATTCTATGTGAGGAGCAAAAACATAGAGATCAGCTTTTGATATGTTGACAACAATACTTTGTTTTTCAGCAGTTATTGTAGGGATTAGCCAATAAGTATTTAGTATTAAAAATATTATTGATGAAAGGATAATTGGTTTTAGAATTTCTAAAGATTTGTTTTTATATATATAAAATGCTAAAACTATTAAAAAGATTAGAAATGCTATAAAAAGTGTATGGGCATTGAAAGCTACTAAAGTTGTTATTAATGAAAACTTTATAATGCTTTTTAACTTTTTTTTGTTTAATAGTTCTATAAAGTATTTTATTGCCAATGGTAAGATGGCATAAGCAAATAGTATTAGCCAGTGACCAACAACTATTCTTATGTAGGTGTAGGGATTTATCATATATAATAAACCAGCATATAACTGAGCTATTTTTGAGTCTGTGAAAGTTTCCATTAATTTGTTCATGGAACAACCACTAAGGAAAAGAATTAAGAATATTAGAAGTTTTTGGAAAATATCTGTTGGGATAAAAAGTTTGAGAATTTTTATTGGTAGTGAACCTCCATAAACTGGGACTGAAAAGCCATAAAATAAGGCTGTGAAATCTTCATTGTTTGGAGTGGGAATGCTGTCTAAGGTAAATATGTATTTACCAAAAAGAAATGGAGAGACTATTATTATTGACAAAATTAGATAAATTATTGTATTTCTCATTTAATTTTCCCTCCTTTTATTATATAAGGAACTTGCACTACAATTGAAAGTAACGAAGTTAAAATTAGAATATTTATAAAATTATCAATTGTTTTTGGAAATATAATAAAGGCTAAGATCTCAAAGATCAATACAAGAATTAATGGATAAGCAATTCTATTTACATTTAGAGAGATTAGATAATTCATAATTAAACCTGAGATTGAGAATAAAAGCATAGCCAAACCATACTTCCCTATGTACAGTTTAGCCAATAAGTATTTTTTTGAGAATAAAACTTTAATTACCAACTCTGGAAAGAAGATGTATGAAGTTAAGATAGGCAAGGTTAATAGGATTAGAAATATTATTGATTTTTTTAATAAATTTAAATGATTTAGGTTTTTTTCTTTGTACTCTATTGCCTTAGATAGGATTATGGCTTGTATTCCTCCTGGGAGAAAGAAGATGATCTTTCCTAATGTAGACACTGAGGAGTAGATCCCTGCTAAGTACTTTGATAAATAATGTTTGGCTAAGATAACATCTACTGTGGTTATTGTTGTGTAGGAAAATATTATGAGGAATATTAACTTAGATGTTTTGTAGAAGTTTTTTATGAAGTACTCTTTTGGTTTTAATTTAAGGATGTCCCTTATGAAGTAGAGAGATACTAAGTAGGAAATAATGCTTGAGAGTAAAATAGCTATTAAAGCCCCAAAAACTCCAAAAGTTAGGTAAACCAATAAAATTCCAAATAAGAACTTTGCTAAGGATGTTAAAGTATTTGTAAATCCCAATTTGGTAAATCTTTGCAAGCCTTGTAAGATTGCCAAATTTATTGGGTTGATAAAGATAAATGGGAGGTTTAGAAGGATTATTATGGTGTAAATATTTTTAATGTGTAGGAAGTTTGAGATTAGTGGAGATAGTATTAGAAAAATGATGGTTATTATTACTCCTAATATTAGGAATCTTTTGGTATAGTGGAGGAAGATATAATTTATTTCATTTAATCTATTCTTTGCCTTTAATTTTGAAATTTGAGGAGTTAGGGATGAGTTTATTACTCTTGGAAATATTCCTAAGATGAGAAATATAGAAAGTAGAGAAGCAACTACTCCATACTCTTCTGGAGTTAAGAGTTTCCCCATGAACAGTTGGTAGAGGTAATTAAAAAATCCTGAGGAAAAGTTGAAAAATGTTAGTATTAAAGATTCTAAGAGCATAACTTACCTCCTAAATTTTATGAGATTTTTAATTTTACCCTCTAAGTTCTTAGCCCATTTATCTTCTCTTCTCCAGTCATAGAAGAGGTAAGCTAAGCAACAGAAGAATGTTATTCCTGAAATTGCTAAACCAATATCAAACCAATCTTGAGGGGTATACCTTATTACTATATCTAAGTTTCCAGTTTCATTTATCCAGAATCCATTTATAACTGAATATAATGGGATAGATTTAACTTTTTCCACTAATTTACCATCTTTGTAAACTCTTGCTTCCCATAGTGGATCGTATGCCTCAGCAAATGAGAGCATAAACGGTTTTGTAGCGTTTACTTTAACTTTCCAGAGAGTTGGGTTGATTTTTTCGTATGAGATTATTTTAGCTGGTTTTTCTTTGACTTCGAAGAGATCTTTTAGTGTTTTATTGCTTGAATATAACCAAATAACATCTAACTTTGATTTTTCTTTTAGTGGAATTATTTCTAACTTGTATTTTCCTTCTGTAAGGTTAAATGGTGGTGTGTATATGAAATTGTTATTTGGTTTTGATATAAATTCTTTAGTTCCTATTTTTACTTTAAATATTCCTTCCCCCCTTAAAGCTATTCTATAAGTTCCATTCTTCACTATTTCTACATCTTGCCAGGCTTTTCCATTTTTGTTAAATAATAACTCTTCTCCGTTGCTTGTATTATAGTCTTTGATTATTTTGGCATTAGAATAATAAAGATCACTCTCTCCTTCAAATACATAGATAATAGTTTTGTTTTGAAGTAATTTTTCTACTTCCTTTTTAGCTTTGTAGTATTCTTTCTCTGGAATCAAAGCAAATAGATTTACGGCATTGAAACCTTCAATGTTTTCAAGAACTATTTTATGCTCTCCTTTTTCAAGATAAAGCGTTCCAAGATCTTCCCAAACGAACTTGTTTAATTGATCTTTTGTTTTAATTGTAATTGGTTTTCCATCCAAATAAACTGCTATTTTACCACCTTTTTGGTTTTTAAAATATCTTATGAAGAGTTTATACTTATCTGGTTTATCGGCTTTGAACGATATAGTCAATTTTGTATTTTTAGCCCATGTAAACACTAAGCCATAGCCGTAATCAGATTGCCAACTCCACTCATATATACTACTCTTTTTAATATATGTTTGAAACTTATAACGTGGATTTGGACTAAATATCCAATTTTTAGAGGGATCTTCTAATCTCTTATCAGTTTGAATTTTTATTATACTAGGAGTATAATATGAAAATATTGCTTTTAGAAGATTACTATTAACTACTATAGAATTAACTTTAGAAATATTTAAGGTACTGTGAAAGGGATTATAAAAGACCATTGAAGATATATTTAATGTTTTAAAATCTAATACATTGACAATTGATCCATAAATCTTGAGGCTATCATCTAACAAAATAGGGGTTGTAATCCTTACTTTAGAAACCTTCTCGTCGAATACCTTATATACTGCTAAATAGTTTCCTTCATAGATCTTGTTAAGCTCTTGATTTATCTTCAGTAATTTATTTTTGATAATATGGTTAATATTGCTAACGTAAGGATTATCTAAATCATAGTGGACAACTATAAATCTTATATTAAGAGGATAAAAAATTTTATCCCAATCTAATCCCTTGTATCCATCTAAAGCGCGTACAAAAGGAAAAGAATGTAAGGGATTATAATAGTCAAAGAAATACATCTCTCTATATGAGTATACAGGTAATTCTGAATTTCTCCAGTCAAAAATCCCTGCAGGGGTGTCAGAAACATTAGACCATATAGGTTTACTACAAGAAAAAGGAGGCATCCATAGGGCATAATTTTCGTCTTCTGAAAAATTACTTAGGATTTTATTTGCAATGTAATAATCTTTTGGTATTTTTGCAGGTTCCCAATAGTTATTCATATTTCCCGTGAAAATAGGCCATGCAGATATCGAAGAGAAGATTATTATCATTAATGTAAGAGAATACAAAAGTACTTTTTGTAATTTTTTATTTCTTATTAACAATAATGTTTTACTGAAAGAGAATAATGTAAGTAGCGTAGATATAGATAATGCCAGCAATATTGGCATAGCATTTATCCTACCAGATCTTAAAAGACGTAGAATATCGTCAGAAAAAGGTATTTTCCATATAAAATCTAGTGAGAATAAACTAATTTCTTTTACACACAATGGAATATAAGTTATAAAGATTATTATTGGTAAAAAATATATCCAATTTTGTTTGGTTATTTTTTTTCTCCATATAAGCAGATATAAAAATGATACGATAGTTACTGGTAAAAAAAGATATATGTAATTGTCACAATAAACTAAAAAAATTGAAAGATACGTTTCCATTTTTAGTGAGAAAACATTAATTAATGGAAATAAGTGTAAATAAGAAGCAGTGAATTCTTCCGCCCATTTAACCTTTTGAGTATACAAGGCATGTAATACAGGCGTAATAACCTTTCCTAACATCGTCATATATGCAAAAAATGTATAGGCTGAAATTTTAATAAATAGCTTTTTTATTGACTTTTTATTTAGAATTAGATAAACACAAATTGTTAGAATAAACAAAGGTAATATTACTATTGTATATCTATAACTTGCTACCAAACTAAGTAGAAATGCTCCAATTATAGAATTTTTAATTGTATTTTTCTCTTCTTGGATAGTTTTAAGAAAATATAAAAATATTAATGGTAGTAGCGCATGTTGAAATTTTAAACTTATGTTGTGTTGATACGATGCTACCCAAGGGTTTATTACATATATAAGAGACGCTACAATAAGCATTAAAATTTCTAACGAGTTTATCTGAATGTTTAATATTTTTCTAACGATATATCTATTTAATATATATGCTGAAATAAATCCAAGAGGAAACTGTAGGCCTAGCAAAAGAATTTCAAAGTATTTAAAGTTTAAATGAATAGATTTTCCAATAAATACTAACAAACTATATAGATAATACTTTGGAAATTCCGCAAATGGAAAAATTCCTATTTGATAATCCCAACTATATTTAAAGATTGACTCAAATTTTTCGTAGGATATAGCCTCTAAATGTTCCGACAAAATTATGTAACCATCTTTAATGAAAAGTTTAAAAGTAGGCACCAAAAATAGTATCATGAAAACTAAAAAAACTACTAAAAACTCCTTTAACTCCTTTTTTTTAAAAAGAGTAACGCACATCCTTAAAATATTATTTAGTCCTTTCATATTTTAATCCCCCGAGTATTCTACTAATTTCACCTTTTAAAGTTTTAGCGTCTAAACTTTCGATATTTATGAGTGGTTTTCTAATCTCTGATAAAAAAGCTGAACACTTCTCTTCATAGCTTATCCCAACAAAAGGAGTTCCTACTTTGTACGCAAATACCATAGAATGAAATCTACTACCGATTACTAAATCCAAATTCATAAATATCGACATAACCTCTTCAGGTAAATAGTAACTCAAGATATGACACTTCTTTTTATATTTATTACCTAATTCCCCATATATTTTTTTAAATAAGAATGTGTCAGAAATCTTACTAACAAATGCTGGACAAAAAGTAAAAAATAGAATTTCTGCATTATATTTGTCTATCAACCAAGGTATGATTTCTTTAAAAATAGCTATTATTTTCTCATCTTTTTCTTTTTTACCTGAAAAATTTAGTGCTAACCCTACTAGTCTTTTTCCTTTATCAATCTTTATACCTTCTTTCTCCAATATTTTTTTTCCTAACTTTTTATCAAAAGGTTGAATAAAAGATGAAAAAACTAAATCCTTAGAAACAATTATTTTCTTTTTGATTCCTAAATTTCTTATATTTTTAAACGATATACTATCCCTTACATAAATGAAGTTACAAATTTTAAACAAGTATTTACATATAAACTTCAATAATAAAGGAGTAGAACTAGAAAATCCTATGCCAAGTATCAATATTTTTTTGTTGAGAAGTAACCTTATAAATATTGATAGTAAACTTGCTATATAAACACCCAACCCACTGTATCTAGAATATATAGATCCCCCTCCTATTATTATTGTATCACAAACTAAAAAAGCTTTTAAGACAGCTAATAGATTAGTAGCTAATACTGGTTGAAACCTCGAATTTTTTATATATCTCTGATAAAAAGCTGGATTTTTTGTTATTACATATATTAAATTTACTCCATTACTAATTAAATAATTGTACAAAACTTTAAGCATTGCTTCATCTCCTAAATTTCCATCTCCATAATTACCAATTATAAGGATCTTTTTACCATAAATAAAATCTTTTGGCACAAGCGATAAGGCTTTATCTACATCACTGTAAAACTTATACATTATTTCTTCACCTCAGCAACAACCTCAATACTTTTATAGCCAATCACTTTCAACTTTAATTTTTTCAATTTTGAAATTAGTTTATACTTTTGATAGAAGGCAGGATCTGGTTTAATAATATTGAGTTTTATTAAACCTCTTAAAATTAAGTCCATGATAGGATATCTTATTGGACTCGTTTTAAATTCCTTCACCATAAAACCGTTATTCTCTAAAAGGTTTAAAAATTCTTCTTCAGACATATACTCTCTTACGTGAGTTGGATCTAACTTAAACCCATTTTTCCAATAAATCCAAAAACCATACCATTTCTTAATTACAGTTGAAATATATAACAATCCATTTGGCTTAAGGATTTTTCTAATTTCTTTGAGCATTTTGGAATCATCGGGAACGTGTTCTATCACTTGATTAGATATTGCTACATCGAACGAGTTATCTGGTATTTGACTTAGATCGGTTACATCTGCAACAATACCTTCAGCGAATGGACAAAGTTTCTTTAATCTTCTTATCCTTTCTTCAGAAATATCAACCCCAACAACTCGGGTAGCATTCTTCAATAATCCTTGCTTATACAAGGCATAAAGAAATCTTCCATCTCCACATCCCAAATCGATTAGAGAATATGTTCTTCTCTTATTTAACTCCTTTAGTAGATTTTTCAGCATATCTGGAATCGACAAGTCGAGAAAATATGGAACCTTCTTTGCGTAACATTCCCACATAATCCTCACTTCTTTAAGGTTCTAAATGTTGTTAGTTCACCTATATTTCTGAGCTTATTATAGTGTTGCTTAAAAACATTGAAATTGATTTGATACAATCTTCTCGGCATCTTATACGTAAAATCATGATAAGTTTCAATAACAATTATTTCCTCCGCTCGTTCTTCATTTTTCATCTTTTCATATCTTTTTTCGAGTTTAAGAAAGTTGGTATATCGACTTATGGAAATACTTTTAAGTAGAAATTTATTTGGTTCTTTGTACAGATCACCTATAACATTCCATCCTTCGTCAGTTGTTCTTGCGAAATTATAGTACTTACTGACGAGAGAGATAAGTTCCTCTGTGTAGTTTCCACCGGGATAAATATAGGTTATAATTCGTGTACCAAATAATTCCTCAAGCAACTTTTTGGATGTAACTATTTCATCTATAGGATTAAACTTTTGTAAGTATTCTGTAGTACTACCTTCATTAGTGTTTTTGCCTATTTCACTTCTAGCGAAACAAAGAGATCTAATTAGATACTCTTTCTTGTCTAAAGATAAAATCATGTTTTTTAGAAACTTTTTGAGTAGAAATAGCTTTGTGCGACAGCTCGGCGGTGGAATATGATAATATCCGTGAGATGCCAGCTCAATTGTTGAGTTATTCATAATCAAATCCCTAATTAAATCGATCGAAGCAATGTTTCTATCTCCTAAGCTCTTTCCTAGTAATCCTACAGGTACACCGATGACTACTGGAATATCTATATTTTCTCTTAGCAAAATATTCATAGTTTCCTTTTCGGCATCATCGATGGTTATAATGAACTTCATAATTTTCTTCACCTAATCAACATTATTTGCTCTGTTGAAAAATATAAATTTCATCTTTCCAACAATATATCCAATCCCTGCTGCACCATACCTAGAGATCTGATAAATTATAAACCCTAAAGTTAAAACAGGATGCTTAACAAATTTTTTCCAATGCTTTAAATATGCTGGTCTTATCGGACTCAGTTGCTTTATACCTCTACCCTTATTTTTCTCCACAAACTTTGGTAATGTTTTACCGTAATAATAATGTTTCTTTATAATTTCCCACAGACTTTTTGGTTCTCCTATATGTATTTCTTTTGATTTAATTCTACCTATTTTATATCCAGCCCTCAGTAGTCTATTATGTAAGTCATAATCTTCTGCTGCAACTAAATTTTCATCAAACCCTCCAACATTTTCAAATGCATCTTTTCTAATAAATCTAGCCGCCACATTCAATTTATCATCTTCATAGCAGTCCCTCTCAAGTTTTCTAACTTTAGCCCAAAAGCTTATAGTAGGATCAGAAGTATTATGAATACAAACGGCATCATATCCCTCTTCTTCACACTTTTTTACAGCCTCCTCAATAACTGTTGGTTCTAAGACGAAATCCGAGTCAACTCTGTAAATGTACTTACCTTTAGCCATCTTTACCCCAAAATTTAATTGTTCACTTCTTTCTTTTGCATTAATAACAAAGACTTTATCAGTATATTTTTTAGCAATTTTAACAGTATTATCGTCAGAAAATTTATCAACAACAATTATTTCAATATTTTTATAAGTTTGATTTTTTATAGATTCTAAACATATGCCAATAGTTTTTTCTGAATTGTAAGTAGGGATTACCACTGAAACCAAAGGACATTCTTCCTTACTCAACGACATTCTTAATCACTCCTTCAAACTCCTCAGCACTCTTATCCCAACTAAACTGCTTAGCCCACTCTATAGAGTTTTTACTTAACTTCTTTAATAAATTTTTATCATCTAATATATTAATAACTTTCTCAGCCATTTCCTTTACATTTCCATCTTTAACTAAAAACCCATTATAGCCATCTTTAATAGAATCTACCAAGCCATTAACTCTATAACCTACAGCAGGAACCCCTAATGCATTACCTTCAATAACATTTAACCCCCATCCTTCTTTAACAGAAGTTACAATCTGTATCAAACTTTTCCTTAGAATTTCATTTCTTTCTTTAAAAGGAAGATACCCTAAAAATATTACATTATTTTTTAAATCCAACATATTAGCTAAATTTTTTAACTTACATAAATATTTTTCTTTTTTAGCCCTGCCTACAACATAAAACTTTACATCATTAATTTCCTCTTTAACTAAGCTAACAACTTTTATAGCATGTTCTAACCTCTTCATAGCAGTAACTCTCCCAACAAAGCATAAACTATTTTCTTCTTTAATACTAAAATCTAATTTATCCAAGGGCTTAACATTACATCCATTATAAACAACATTAATATTCTTAAACCCTAAATCTTCCAAATCTTTTTTAGTAGATGGAGAGACACAAACTGTAGGGATATTTTTGTATAATCTTAAAACCATCTTTTCAGAATATTTGCCAATTTTACTCAATGGAAAAGGCATTTCATAGTCCCAACAAACATCACCAACATGGTGTATATACATAATGACGGGCTCCTTAACATAAAGAGGGGTAAAAAAAGGAATTCCATTAACTTGGTCTATTACAACATCAAATTTTCCTTTAAATTCCTCTACATATTTTCTCCAAGCATTAAAATATATTGTATAAATATTAAAATCTCTTATAATTTTAATTCCTTCAATTTCTTCCTCTTTCAAACAACCTTTAAATTTTGGAGCAAACCAAACACACTCATAACCCTTCTCAGACAATCTTTTTAGAATTTCATAGGTAGCAAATTCAGCCCCTCCTTTCCAAGGATGTTTTATGCATTTCCAAGACATCATTAATATTTTCATATTACCCCAAAATTCTCTTTAATTGAATAACATCTTTACCCATTTTATAAATTACTTTTAATAAATTAACTCCACTGATGTTTTGAGCATCTTCTTTTTTAACTATGCATGGCATCTCTTTAATTTTATACCCTTTTTTTCTGGCTAATACTAAAATAGCTATGTCAAAGGTATATCCATCAATACTATTAAAATTTGGTAAATTTGAAAATATATCTTTTATCACTTCCCTTTTAAACATTTTAATTCCTGTTTGTGTATCATTAAGCCTCAATTCAGGAAATATAATGTTAACATAAATATTAAAGCAATAACTTAAAAATTTCCTTAGTTTTGGATATTCCCATACACTATTCTTATCCCTCCTATTTCCAATAACCATATCCACATTTTCTTTTTTCATGGTTTCAAAATAATATTTCAAAGAACTGGGGCATATATCTAAATCACTGTCTAAGAAAGCTATATACTCCCCCTCTGCAAACTTCAACCCATATCTTATAGCAAAACCCTTTCCTCTATTCTTTTCATAACCAACAACCTTTAAATTTTTAAACTCCTTTTCTAAGTTTTTGGCTATTCTATAACTGTTATCTACAAATCCATCCACAACTACAATAATTTCAAAATCTTTACAAAATTCAGAAACTATTTTTTCAGTAGTTCTAATAGAATTCTCTATGAACTTCTCTCCTTTATAACAAGGCATTATTATAGATAGCTCCATACTATCCCAAATTTAAAGAATAAAAAACCCAAAAATGAATTTTAATCCAAATATCCTAATACTCTTAATCTTTCTTTTACTTTTTCTTCTAACTAGATATAAGTTCTCAAAATATAAAAAACTTGCTATTATATTATTCTAAAAAACTAGTTTATTATTATAATCTATTATAATCATCATCAAATCTAACAATATCATCTTCCTCTAAATATTCTCCCACTTGTATCTCTATAACCTCCAATGGTATCTTTCCTGGATTCTCTAATCTATGCTTTAAACCACTTTTTACAAATATACTCTCTCCTGCCCTAATTAGATATTCTTTTCCTTCTATAACAACTTTGGCTGTTCCTTTAACAACAATCCAATGCTCACTTCTATGGTAGTGCATTTGGTAACTTAACCTTTTACCAGGAAGGACTGTAATTCTTTTAATTTTAAATCTTTCACCCTCTTCTAAAACCTTATAATACCCCCATGGCCTAAATACCTTCTTATGAATTATAGCTCTTTCATCATTAATCTCTTTGAGTTTTTTAACAACTTCTTTAACTTTTTGTGAAGAACCTTTTTTACAAATTAATAAAGCATCTCTTGTATCTACAACAATTAAGTCATTTATGTCAATTAAAGCTATTAATTTTTTATTTATAGATAGATTATTTTTACTGTCTAAAATAATATTATCCCCTAAAATTACATTTCCATTCTTGTCTTTAGAAAACTCATCATATAAGGCATCAAAACTACCAAGATCATTCCATTTAATTTCTAATGGTATGACAGCAACCTTTTTTGATTTTTCAATAACCCCATAATCTATTGATATATCAGGGACAGTTTTGTATGCCTCTTTTATATCATCTAATAAAAAAGCTTCATAAACTTCTTTACAGTGGTTTTTAACTTCTTCAACAAATACATCTTTTTTAAATAAAAACATACCACTATTCCATAAATATCCTTTTTTTAAATATTCTTTAGCTTTTTCTATATTGGGTTTTTCCTTAAATTCATCAACTTTATAACCCACTTCTAATTTTTCTCCAGGTTTTATATAACCATATCCTGTATGTGGTTTGTTTGGTTTAACTCCAAAAATAACAATATAGTTATTAGCTATTTTTTTAGCTTTCTCTATATACTCTTTCAGATCACCTTTGATAATATGATCAGATGGGAATACACCAACTATTTCATCATTATTTAAATCTTTTATAGCATAGTATATAGCAGGTAGGGTATTTTTACTCTCTGGTTCTAAAAGAATATTTTCTTCTTTGAAATTGTATCCAAGCTCTTCTAATTGGTTCAATACAATGAATTTATATTTTTCATTAGTAACTACAAAAATATCATTTAATCCACTAAATTCTAAACATCTTTCAACTGTCATTTGAAAAAGACTTTTTCCAAAACCAAAATCCAAAAATTGCTTAGAGAAATACTCCCTACTTAAAGGCCATAATCTTGTCCCTTTACCACCAGCTAAAATAATTGATATCATTACATCACCAAAATTACATTTTTAAGGAAAAACTCTCTAATGCCTTAATATTAGCCATACCCTTTCTCTCTGTCTCTTCCCATTCTTTTTCTGGAATTGAATCAGCCACTATACCTGCTCCCACTTGAATATAGGCATTATCTTTTTTTACAACATATGTCCTTATTGTTATAGCCATATCCATTACATCATCCCAACTGAAATAACCCACACCTCCACCATATGGCCCTCTGTAAGACTTTTCAAGCTCATCTATAATTTCCATAGCTCTAACCTTAGGAGCTCCACTTAAAGTTCCTGCAGGAAATGTAGCCTTAACGGCTAAAAATGAATCATACTTATCTTTAAGCTTCCCTATAACATTACTAACTATATGCTGAACATGAGAGTATTTTTCAATTTTCATGAACTCTGTTACTTTAACTGACCCATATTTGGAGATTTTCCCAATATCATTTCTTGCTAAATCTACAAGCATAACATGTTCAGCTCTTTCCTTTTCATCATTTAACAATATTCTCTCTAACTCTTTATCTTCTTTCTCATCTTTTCCCCTTCTAATAGTTCCTGCTATAGGTCTTGTAATAACCTCCCTATTCTCATTAGTCTTAACCAATATCTCTGGAGATGAGCCTATAATTTTTCTCTCTCCAAAATCAAGATAGTACATATAAGGAGAAGGGTTTATTTCCCTAACTTTTTTATAAATTAAGAAGGTATCTAAACCATCAATATTTACCTTAATTCTCCTAGATAGCACCACTTGAAATATGTCCCCTGCAAATATGTATTCCTTAGCCCTTTCAACAGCTGAAATAAATTCATCTTTACTCATATTTGATTCAATGTTTAACTTAATATTTGGAGTATTTTCTTTAACCTCTCTTTCTTCTTCTAAAATTTTTTTAAGCTCATTAAGTTTCTCTAAGTCTTCAGCTATTAAATAAATTTTCTCCTCTTTTAAGTCAAATGCTATAAAATTTTTTACAATAAAAAATTCAACATCTGGGAATTTTAAATCATTTACAGTATTTCCTTTTAAATCTATCCAATATCTAACAATATCATATCCCAAATATCCCACTAAACCTCCTTTAAACTTTAAAACTTTTGGCAACTCAATGTGTTCTCTTAACTCATTTCTAACCTCTCTTAAAGCTTCTAGAGGACAATTATATTTCCCTTCTAAATCTTTGGCATAATCAGATAATTCAGAAAAGCTTTCAACTTTTAAACGTCCTTTTTCAAATGTTATCTTTCCTTCAGCTGTTCCTAATATTGTATATCTATTTTCTTTATTAACTTCAGCAGATTCTAATAAAAAACTGTTTTCTCCTTTAATGTTGTTATAAACTTCTAATGGAGTTTTTTTCATTTTTAATACTTCTACCAACATAATTTCCCTTTAATGTTTATTTTCTTTTAAAACAATTTTTTCTTTTAAGGAAGGAATTATTTTCATTTTAGCATTGTCAAATTCCCTATAAAGAGTTTTTCCTTCAAATAATCTATCTAAAAAAATAGCTAAAGCTGCTACTTCTGAATGTGGCTGGTTACCGATAGATATGTTATAATCAGCTAGCTCATAAACATCTCTTGGAACTTTTTCAGCTCCTACAATTATTAAAATATCTCTATTTAGCTTTTTTATTTCAGGCATAATTTCATTAACATTTGCTCCATACATTGTCAAATGCACAACAATACCTCCTTTCTTTTTAAATTCTTTTATATAGTTTCTCCAATTTTTAATAACTGTAAATTTAAAATTACCTCCCCATGTTTTTACAACCTTCTCTACACTCTCTCTAACATGATCATCTTCAACAGTAAAAACTATCTTTTCAGCCCCTAACGCCCTTGCTGTTAAAGCAACATGTGTAGAAATCCTCTTATCCCTCTCTCCTCTATGTCCCAATCTCAATACTTCAACATGCATATTAATCCAACTCATATGTTATATGTATATTAAATAGATAATCAAACTTTATTTTCCAATTTACCTTTTTAAATATGTCCATAAACCCTACCCCAATTGTAATCTTTGGAGATAATTTTAATATTAATTCTCTCACCTCTTCTTCAGAAACATTAAATTTTGGCATAGCCAATCCTCCAAATATTACCAATGCATCAACATAATCAATCTTTCCAAAATCTTCCATTTGCATACCTATATTTTCTTTTAAAGTCAAAATTTTAACATTATTTAAATCAGTATAAGGTATAAAGTAATTTTCCTTATTTTTAATAACATAAGCAAATAATTCAGCAAAAGGCTGACAAAATCCTGGAATTCCAGCATATGCAATTGACATTATATTATTTTCCTCAACAACTCTTCTAAAATCTCTTAATAATTGGGAAATACCTTTCATTTTTTCACCAAGATACAGCCTATATCTGGTTTCATATAATCTTTATAATATGCATAAGCTCTAGCCCTACAGCCTCCACACACATATCTATATTTACATTTACCACAAATTTCAATATTGTCTCTATTTCTTAAATCATTTAAAACCTTATTTTCCCTCCAAAATTTTAAAAAGTCTTCACAACTTCTAAAATCTTTAATATTTGCAAGTTTTAAAGGAAAGAAAACACATGGTTCTATATCACCATTAGCTTTAATTGCTAAGTAAAATCTACCACACCCACACCCTCCTATAAAATCAGCAAGAGTTTTTAATTTACCTTCAAGTTTTGGGTTATAAAAGTGAGTAGGGATTATATTACTATTATTTTGGATTGCTATTCTTGCATAATATGGGGCTGTTGACATAAAATTTACATTACTACTTTTTAATCTATTCCACAATTCTTTTAAAAGCTCCTCCTTTTCCTCAGCAGATAAATCAATTTCAAAACTTCCTCTACCAACAGGAATAAAATTATAAAGCATAAACCATTCTACTCCCAGTTCCTCAGCAATATCCATAATTGCAGGAATATCATGCACATTCAATTTTGTTGCTGTTGTAGATATACAAGTTATTAAACCAGCCTCTTTTGCATTCAATATCCCTTCAATAACTTTTTCATAAATTCCATTAATTCCTCTAAACTTTTCATGTGTTTCTTTCCTACCATCAAGACTTATTTGCACATACCCCACACCGCACTCTTTCATTTTTCTTGCCACATCTTTTGTTATCATTGTTCCATTTGTAGCTACTGCAACAAATAATCCTTTTTCTGCTGCATATTTAGTTAGAGTGAAGAAATCTTTTCTAATTAATGGTTCCCCTCCACTAAATGCTAATGCTGTGACCCCAGCATCAGCTAATATGTCAATAACTCTAATAGCTTCTTCTGTGTTTAACTCATCTTTCCATGGTTTTCCTGCAGTAGAATAGCAGTGTTTGCATCTTAAATTACAAGCATATGTTAAATCCCAAACAACAAGAAAAGGAGCTCCAGGGACAAAAGGTTTTCTAATACCAAAATCTACCAAACCCCTTAAAACACTAACAAAACCTCTACGCCAATAAGCATCTTTTAACCTTTCTTTTAATTCTTCTTCATTTTCTCCAAATGCTTTTAAACCAGTTTTAATTATTTTATAAATAATATTAAATTCATCATCAACCTCATAACCATATGCATAAGCCTCTAATAACTTCTCTATTTTTGTAACATTTCCATCTTTTTCAATCAATTTTTTAATAACTTTTTTGGATATAGGGTTTGATACTAATAAACTAAGTAATGTAATAGCCATAGAAATCCCTATTGAATCTTATTAACCATTGAAATATATTCTTCCAATATCTCCTTACTTTTCATGGCATCTCTCAAATTTTTATTTTCTATTGTTATATATCCATCATATCTCATCTCATGCAACTTCTTTATCACTGAGAAATAATCAATATTTCCTTCACCAATCTTTAGATGATCATCACTGTATCCATTATTGTCATGAGCATGAATATGGATAATATTTAGTTTAGCAAAATCCTCTAAGAGTTTTATAGGATCAGAAACTGTATTAGCATGGCCTACATCAAAAGTAATTCCTAAAACTTTAGAATCTATATCTTTTATTATCCCTAACATTTCTCCTGGAGTTTTTCCCAAAACTCCTGTAAAATTGGGCATATTTTCTAAACCAATTTTTATATTATAATCTTCAGCAATTTCAACAATTTTTAATAGTGTTGAGAAATTGTTATCTAATATCTCATCTTTATACTCCTTCCAAAGTTCAGGAACATATCCGGGATGAACAACAACTAATTCTGCATCAAGTTCAAAAGCTCCTTCTATAGCATCTCTTACACATTCAACAGTTAGCTCTCTAACCTTTGCATTCATAGATGCAGGATTTAGGTCAGAGAATGGAGCATGAACTAGTAGAGAGATGTCATAACTATCTTTAATTTCTAACAGATATTTTATGTTCTTAGAATTTAAATAATGGGTTCCTTCACAGACTATTTCCCATGCTTCAAAACTTTCTATTTTTTCTAATACTGATTCTAAACTTTCTGGCAAAAAAACTAATGATGACACTGCTATCTTCATAATCCCACCTATAAAAATTATTTAGTCTCTCTTCTTATTTTAAATATTTGCTATATGAAAGATTTAAATTTATAAATAGAAAGGTTTTTATACTTAAATTTTTACTAAATAATGATTGATGATTTCATGAAATGTGATATTTATTATACTAATATTTAAATAAAATTCATAAAAGGTGAATAATATTGAAAATTGGTATATCTAACAGCCTGTTTATAGACAATGGAGCAGATCTACAAAAGACATTGGAATTCATAGAGAAAAAGACAAAAATTGCTGAACTTGTTTGTGATGGAAAAATTAATGCTTTAGAAAATAAAGATGTTTTAGATAATTATAAATTAAAATACACACTTCATGCACCAATGGAAGATTTAAATATATCATGCCATAGAGAAAAAATAAGAAAGGCGAGTATTGAATATATAGAGGAGATATTAAAAATTATAGCAGATAAAATAGGTGTAATTGTTATCCATCCTGGAGAAGTGTTCTGTAAAGATGATTATGAAAAGAGTTTAAAAGCTATAATAAAAAGTATAGGTGAGTTAAATAAGTTACAAAATGAATATGGAGTTAAAATAGCTATTGAAAATATGCCAAACTTAGATAGAAAAATGTTCAAAAGGCCTGAAAAAGAGATAATAAATAATTTAAATGAGGTAGGTATTTGCTTAGATATGGGTCATGCTCATTTAAATAATGCTATAGAAGAGTTTTTAAATTATAAAGAGAAAATAGTTCATGTTCATATTCATGACAATCTTGGGATTAATGATGATCACCTACCTATAGGATTTGGAAAGATAGATTTTGAAAAATATAAAAAAGATTTAAAAAAGTTAAAAGCAATATTTATATTAGAGCATAAATATAGAGATATTGAATATATTGATTCCTCTTTAAACTCTGTTAAAAGTATCCTATCATAAATGGGATGAGTATGATCATTGACACCCATACCCATCTTGACACTAGAGGTTATGAAGATCTTGAACTTCTAGCTATGACATTAGATAAAGCTATAACCTTAGCCCATGACCCATTTCCAATGAGAACTGTTGAGGTCTTTATAACCCATATAGAAAAGGTAATTAATGAAATTGAAAGAGCTAAAAAGGCAGGATTGATGGTTTATTGTGCCCTTGGAATGCATCCCAGAGCTTTAACTAAAAATATTGATGAAGCTTTAGAGAGATTAAAAAGTTATCTTGACAAAGCAATAGCTATAGGAGAAATTGGATTAGAAAAAGCTACAAAAGAAGAAAAAGAAGCTTTTGAAAAACAGTTATTGTTAGCTAATGATATAGAAAAACCTGCTATTATCCATACTCCAAGAAGAGATAAGAGGGAAGTGACTAAAGAGATTATAGATATCTTATCCTCTATTGATTTAAAAGTCCCTGTTATAGTAGATCATTGTAATAAAGATATTATAAATATAGTATTAGATAACAATTATTATGCAGGCTTGACAGTTCAGCCAGGTAAGCTTACTCCAATGGAGGCAGTTGAGATAATAAAAGAGTATAAAGATTTTTCAGATAGAATTGTACTAAATAGTGATCTATCTTCAAATCCTTCTGATGTTTTAGCAGTCCCAAGAACTGTATTAAAGTTAAAAATAAATAATATAGAAAAAGAGATAATAGAGAAAGTTTCATATAAAAATGCTCAGTCAATATTTTCATTTTAATCTTTTTCTTATTGGTTCTAATAATGATATAAGCTCATTAGCAACAGTATTTTTTAAATCTAATGGATGGATCTCTTTATTTTTAAACTTTTCTTCTAACTCAACATAACTTCCTACCTCAATATCTCCACCAAACTTTTCTGGCCTTTTAATTATCAATGGATAATTTAAGAAATATTTTGCTATTTCCAATATTGGGTTATTTTCTACAACACCAATTGGACAGTAGGCTTTCTTTACCTTCTCTTTTATGACCTCTGGTTCATCATCAACAGCTATATAATTACCCTTAGAAGAACTCATTTTTCCTATTCCATCTAAACCTGTTAGAACAGGATTATGAATACATATTGGCTTTTTTTCTAATAACTCTCTTGCTAACATATGTATTTTTCTCTGCTCTAAACCTCCAACAGCTACATCTACATCTAAATATTTAATATCATTAACTTGCATTATTGGATATATTACTTCAGCAACTTTAGGATTTTCTTCTTCTCTTGCAATCATTTCCATACTTCTTCTTGCCCTTTTTAATGTAGTCTTTAAAGCTAATTTATAGACATCTAATGTGTAATCTTTCTCTAACTGGAACTCACTACCATATATATACTCAGCATCTAAACCCATTGCTTTAAAAACCTTTTTATTGTATTCTCCAATCTTTCTTATGTCTTCTAAATCTCCTTTTTCATTTAGATATGCATGAAGATCAGCTAAAAGAATAATAATATCGAAACCTGCCTCTTTTAAATCCTGCATCTTTCTTATTTGTAAATAGTGCCCCAAATGAATTTTCCCACTAGGTTCAAAACCAATATATGCTTTTTTCTCATCTTTCTCTAATACTTTCTTCAACTCCTCTTCAGTAATAATTTCAACTGTGTTTCTTTTTATTCTTTCAAACATTTTATCTCCTTCATAATACTCTCTAATGCAATATATCCAGCTTTATGTAGTATAGTATCATTTAACTCTTTATCTATTTCCATACTAGCCAAGCATGGGTAGTTATGATGTGCATTAGCAATCTCTTCTTTAATCTCATTTATATCCTTACCTAATAATCTCTTAGCAATATAATAACTTTCCCCACATGGGGAAGATATTAACACCTTTATATCCTTTATCTTATTTCCATCGATAGTAATCTTAAATTTTGGATAACCAATCCTGAAATATTCTATAAATTCTTTTGGTTCTTTTAAAGAACAGAAAGGTTTTGGATTATAAAAAGAAATATTAAATTTAGAGCATATTTCTTTTAACTTTTTCCTCATAGCTAAAGATAAATCATTAGGCCTTTCAGATGGAATTATGAAATATCTATAACCAAGATCTTTTAAAATGTAAGGTAACTCATATAATAGATCTTCATGTAACTGGACTATACATACATCAGCTTTTGGTAATTGAGGAATATAATCTTCAGGATCTTCTATAAACTCTTCTTCTGGCTGTCTTATTACAATTGCCTCTACATCATCCTTATAACTCCAATCTCCCCTACAGTTATCACATTCTTCACAAACATTACAGAAATTCTCATTTATCAGATTCTTATAAAATCTCTCCATTATCACATTTCCCTCATGATATAAAAAAAGAGCTTTCATAATAAACCCTCTCTATATATAATCTTTATCTATTAATCTCTCTCCATTTTCTAATTTAACTCTCCCCAATCTTATCTCTCTAACATTTTTTAATGAAGATGGAGTTATCAACTTTAGGCTCTCATTTTTAAAATCAATTTCTTTTATAATAGCAAGGCCTGAACAAAATCCTTCATTGTCTATTAAACCTACTACCAGATTATTAAATCTCTCAGGTTCCATATAAAATATTAAGTTTTTATCAACACTTCTTTTAACTACTTTAACATCCTTTTTAACAATAAAAAATTTGCCTTCACATTTTGAACCATATAAAATTTCCCATTTATAAATATTCTCTAATAATAGTTTCTCATCATCAGTTATCCTCTCCCCTTGAAAAGCTTTTGAACCAGAAATAATATAATCTTCAAAGTTAATCTCAATCTCTTTAGCATTATTAAAATATGTTTTCCATTTATTTTCCCTTATATCTTTCCTTTCTTCCCTGCTATATTTTTTACCTATGTAGGGTTTTATATAAAAAATATCTACCTTGTCTATAAATGGTTTTAATATGTGACTAAGCTCATTACTTTTCTGTAGTGCTACTATAAGATCTGGCTCAACAAGCTCAATCTTCATCTTTTTTAAATATTCCCCTGCACCATTTATTAATCCTGTGGTATCAATAATAAAATATTCTTTTGCATAATCTGCTAATTTCTTAACTCCTGTAAGCATTTCACCAATAAATTGTGTAGGATTTGTAGAGCCAATAAAATAACTTTTTTCCTCTTTTATTTCAGATAAGCATAAGAAACCTTCTTTATAATTTCCTAAACTTACAGTTGCTGGTGGCAATATAGATTTTTGCCCAACATCTGCATCTATTAAGTTATATTTCAAATTCTTGATTAAAAAGGTAGCTAAGGTAGTTTTTCCTGTATCTACACCACCAACTAATATGATCTTCCTTTTATCATGTTCTTTAATATAATCTAACAATTCAAACCTATCTTCCAATACACTCTCAGGATAAGAGGCTTTATTTATCATAACCATCAATATTTTATAAAAGTTTTATAAAATATATAACATACCCCAGGTGGGTTAGCCCCTTTGACTTAGCTCTGCTATAGGATGATAAGGGGTGTTAAACCTGGGGGACACTTTTTTATAATTTCTTTACTCTTGGCATACATAGAATTTCTCTTGCTTCTATATCAAAGAAATTGTTCATATTTGCTGGCTTTATTACCATTGCAGTATCAGCTCCCCTACTTGTTCCCCCAATTGCAATAACTTCTTCCTTAGATTTTATTAACCCCGCATCACAGGCCATAACTGTTATCTCATAACAAACTTTCACTCCCTGACCAAATGTTCTTAATGTTTCAGCTATCACTTGAACAGGCCCGTAACCTCCAAGCTTATTTGATATTCCCCTTTCAACACCACTTAGAGCATGAGTCCCTCTAAAAACTTTTGCCCCTCTCTTTATCAATTCTTCTTCAACATCTTTTGGCATAGAAATTATATCTTCCCCATGAAAACCTTGATGGTAGGTTACAACAACAACATTCAATTTTAAACCTTCTTTCTCTAAAAGATCTAAAAGTTTTTTAGCAGTGTCTCCCCTAGATGAAGCTACAACTATACTTTTTATATCTCCTCTCTTTGCTCTTTCTACAGATATCTTCAGAGTTTCATCTGTATTTTCTTTTCCTGGTTTTTCAAAGAGTTTCATAATCTCACCATTTAAGATTTTATATAAAAAGTGATTAATAATCTTTAAGGTGAATGAGCATGATAGGTTTAGTGGGAAAACCAAATGTAGGAAAATCTACAATGTTCACAGCTTTAACTGAAAAAGATGCAGAAATTGGAAATTATCCCTTTACCACTATTGAACCAAATAAGGGAGTAGCTTATCTAACTAAAGAATGTCCTTGTAAAGAACTTGGAGTAAAGTGTAATCCTAGGAACTCTAAGTGTATTGATGGGATAAGATATATCCCTGTTGAGGTTATTGATGTTGCTGGTTTAGTTCCAAAAGCTTATGAAGGTAGAGGTATGGGAAATAAGTTTTTAGATGATCTTAGGAAGGCTGATGCATTAATTCTAGTTGTTGATGCATCAGGAAGAACTGATAAAGAAGGAAATATAGGAGAAGGAGACCCTATTGAAGATGTTAAATTTTTGTTAAATGAAATTGACATGTGGATATATAAAATATTAACAAGAAATTGGGATAGATTATCAAGAAGGGCTCAACAGGAGAAGAATATTGTTAAAGTCTTAAAAGAGCAATTGAGTGGGTTAAATATAAAAGAAGAGGATATAAAAGAGGCTATAAGAGATTTTGATGAAAGTCCTATAAAGTGGAAAGATGAAGATCTATTATTATTAGCAAAAAGACTAAGATTGATCTCAAAACCAATTATAATAGCTGCAAATAAGGCAGATCTTCCCGAAGCTAAGAAAAATATAGAAAGAATGAAAAAGGAGTTTAAAGAATATATAATTGTTCCAACATCAGCTGAAATAGAATTAGCTTTAAAGAGGGCTGAAAAAGCAGGATTGATAAAGAGAATATTTAGAGAGGGAAAAGAGGATTTTATTATATTAGATGAAAGTAAATTAACAAATGAAATGAGAAAGGCTTTTGAATATATAAAAAATTTTTTAGAGAAATATGGCTCTACAGGAGTTAGAGAAGTATTAAATAGAGCTTATTTTGATTTATTAAATATGATAGTTGTCTATCCTGTTGAAGATGAAAATAGATTCTCTGATAAGCAAGGTAATGTATTACCTGATGCTTATCTAATGAAAAAAGGTTCAACAGCTAGAGATCTAGCTTATAAAATACATACTGATTTAGGAGAAGGGTTTATTTATGCTATAGATGCTAGGAGGAAGATTAGAGTTGGTGCTGATTATGAGCTGAAAGATAATGATATTATTAAAATAGTTTCTGCAAGGTGAGATCTTGAAAATATCTATTATTGGAGCTTCTGGGAGAGTTGGTGGAACTACAGCTATGCTATTAGCTAAAGAACCATATATGAAAGATCTTGTATTGATTGGTAGAGAAAAATCATTAAATAAATTGAATGGATTAAAAGCTGATATATACGATGCCTTAGCAGGGGCGAGGAGTGATGCTAATATCTATGTTTCTGATGATAACAATCTATCAATCTTAGATGGTTCAGATATTGTAATAATAACTGCAGGAGCTCCAAGAGAGGATGGAATGAGTAGATTAGATTTAGCTAAAATAAATGCTAAAATTGTAGGAAAATATGCTAGGAAGATATCTGAAATATGTGACACAATGCTCTTTATCATTACAAATCCTGTAGATGTTATGACATATAAGGCATATGTATCATCTAACTTTATAAGAGAACATGTATTTGGATTAGGAACCCATTTAGATTCATTGAGATTTAAAGTAGCTATTGCTAAGTTCTTTAAAGTCCATATAGATGAGGTTAGAACAAGAATTATTGGAGAGCATGGAGAAACAATGGTTCCTCTAATTAGTGCTACTTCAATAGGAGGAATACCAATAGATAAATTTAAAGAATTTAAAAATTTACCATTAGAGAAAATAATAGAGGATGTCAAAACTAAAGGGGATAAGATTATTAGATTAAAAGGAGGTTCTGAGTTTGGTCCTGCTTCAGCTATTGTTAATGTTGTTAGGTGTATAGCAAATAATGAGAAGAGGTTGTTAACACTTTCAACATATTTAGATGGTGAATTTGGATTAAAAGATTTATGTATTGGAGTTCCTGTTAAAATAGGAAAAAATGGAATAGAAGAAATTGTAGATATAGAGATGAGTAAAGAAGAGTATGAAGCTTTTAAAAGATCTGCTGAAATTATTAAAAAATACTGTGAAGAAGTAAAAGATTTGTAAGGTGATGATTTGATTTGGAAGGCAAATATTGGAAAGCTTATGCATGCATTCAAAGCTTTTAGAGGATCTAAACCAATATTTGAAAATGACAAGTTGTTGATAGTAAAAAGTGTTTGTAAAGATGAGGAAATAGACAATTATGAAAACTTGAAGGATTATATAATTAAAAAATTAAAAAATGAAGGTTATGATATTATAGAAAATCCTGAGGAGATTGATGAATTTGTAGACAAAATTAATGAAAATTTTATGAAGGAGAAAGATATCACTCCTTTTGGATTTGAAAAAATGAAAGAGAGTTTTAAGATTATTGGTTGTGAATGTGATTATGCTATTGGAAAGAAAAATAATATTATGGTTGGTGTAACTATTTACTATGATAAAAATATGAAAAAACCAAAATTTATTGAGGTTGTTGGATTATGCTTATAAGACCAAGAAGATTAAGAAAAAATAAAAAAATAAGGGATCTTGTTAGGGAGAGTAAATTAAGTAAAGATGATTTAATAATGCCAATTTTTGTTGATGAGAATATAAAAGATAAAAAAGAAATTACTTCCATGCCAAACCAGTATAGGTTTAGTATAGAAAAAGCTATTGAAGAAGCTATAGAAATAGCTGATTTAAAAATTCCAGCTGTAATACTCTTTGGCATACCAAAATATAAAGATCCTATAGGAAGTTCAGCATTCAAAAAAGATGGGGTGATTCAGAGGACAATTAGGGGGATAAAAAAAGAGTTAGGAGATGAGTTATTAGTTATTGCAGACTGCTGTTTGTGTGAATATACATCACATGGACACTGTGGAATAGTTAAGGATGGTAAGGTTTTAAATGATGAAACATTGGATATATTGACAAGAATAGCTCTTTCATACGCTGAAGCAGGAGCAGATATTATAGCTCCTTCAGATATGATGGATGGTAGAGTTAGGGCTATAAGAGAAGCATTAGAGAGAGAAGGTTTTGAAGATACATTAATAATGAGTTATTCAGCTAAATATGCATCTTCTTTTTATGGACCTTTTAGAGATGCAGCAGATAGCAAACCAAAGTTTGGAGATAGGAAGAGTTATCAAATGGATATTGGAAATGCTAAAGAAGCTATGAAAGAAATTGAGTTAGATATTAAAGAAGGTGCAGATCTTATATTAATTAAACCAGCTTTAGCTTATTTAGATATAATAAAAATGGCTTCTGAGAAATTTTATGTACCTATTGGAGGATATTCTGTTAGTGGAGAGTATGCTATGGTAGAAGCTGCAGCAAAGTTAGGATATATAAATAGAGAAGAAGTTATTTATGAGATACTTTTAAGTATTAAAAGGGCTGGAGCAGATTTTATTATAACCTATTGGGCTAAAGAAATGGCAGAAAGGTTATGAATATGGTATATAATGAGTTAGAGAATTTAAATGGGGTTGCTAAGAAAGTTTATAATGATTTATTATCTAATAAGAAAGTTAATACTTTCTTAAAAATGTCAAATATTATGGCTGTTGGTAGACTAGGGTATAATGATCATGGAAAAACACATGCTAAAATTGTAGCAAATAATGCCATAAAGATGCTAAAAATATTATACAAGAGAGGAATAAAACCCAGTTTTATGGAGGATTGTAAAGGAAGTTTTGAGGATTCTGTGGTTATAACCCTTTTAGGGGCTTATTTACATGATATAGGTAATGCTATACATAGAGATGTGCATCACCTACATTCATCATATTTAGCTAAGGACATTATTGAAGAGATTTTAATGAAATATTACAGTGAAGAGAAAGTTTATCAAATGTTAACTGAGATTTTACATATAATCTACTCCCACAGTGAGACTATAATGAGTTTAACTTTAGAGGCAGGAGTAGTAGCTGTAGCTGATGGAACGGATATGACAAAGGGTAGATCAAGAGTGCCTATTAATAAGGGATGTTATGATATCCACTCTATTTCCTCAGCCTCTGTTGAGAAAGTTATTATAAAAGAAGGAAAAGAAAAACCAATAAAAATAGAAGTTATCTTATCAAATGAAGCAGGAATTTTCCAAATACAAGAAGTTCTTGGGGAAAAAATAAAATGGAGTGGTATTAAACAATATATATCTGTGTATGCAAAAGTTATGAAAGAAAAACCAGTTTTCAGAGAAATTTCTCTCTAAGTCTTATATTAATTTCTTTTTCTAACATACTTAATTTCTCTTCTAACTCCTCTATATCTTTATTTATTTTCCATCTTAATGCTTCTATCTCAGAAGTTTCAACACTATCAACATAATCTATCATTTTAATTAAATCATTAAACATTGGAATATTTGTATATTTACTTAACTTTGGAATTATGGCTTTTATAGCTGTTGTATCTCTCTTAATATGCTCTATACTCTCTATAAGCATTTCAACATCTTCCAAAACATCATTTAAATAACTTATTTCATCTTTTATTTTTATATATTCCTTTAGAAGATCTTTCAATTCATCATCTTTTATTTCATTAAGCTTCTCTATAACATTAGCTATCTCCATTAAACCACCTTTCTTATATTAACCAAAGCACCATGCTTAGCCTTTTTCATTTCAGCTCCACTCATTAAAGCTCTACCTACACCTACAAACTCATCATCTTTTATTAAAACCACCTCATCCCTATATCCAATATTTTCATTACAATCTACAAATCCTGGAGGGAAAAGAGATCCAGGTTTTATGTTATAAGAAACTTCAACATAATTACTCCTCCTTCCCAAAATCTCCCATAACCTCTTTCCACCATGTAATGTTAAAACTAAAAGGCTATTTCTACCTATAGAACATAGTTGTATATTTTTATAAAATATTTGCCCCCTATTATTTACTCTTATTTCATCAGGTAAAAAGTTATATCCAAATTGGAATTTACAGAGTTCTTTTAAATAATGTATTTTTCTTCCCTTATATGATAAATCTTTTGTCATATCTTTATATTTTTTAAGAGTTTCAGTAAGTTCATTTAATTTATTACTCTCTATTTTTATACAATCTATATCTAATATCTCTAAATAATGCTCTGGAAGAAAAGCTATAATGATATATTCATTAAATTTTTCTTCAACAGTATTTATAAAATTTTTTAAGTATTTATTTATCCCCTCTATTTCCTCATAACTCCACTTCCCTGTAACAGGGATGTCATAATTAACTAAATTCTCTAAGGCTCTTGGAACAAGAAAGAATGGGGAGGTTATTATTATCTCATCAACTACAGCTTTAGATCTTTTAATAGCTTCTATAAACCTTCTATGTGATTTAGATTTTGAATAAGGTTTTTTAGCAGAGCAAGGTAATAAAACAATAACATTTGAATATGGTTCATAATTTAATCTTTCCAAATATTTTTCAACCTCAGGAACTTTTATATTTGCTGTTATGATTATTTTATTGTCTTTAACTAATGGGATATTCCTATTATCAGGTTTATATCTCAAATAATTAGCCCAAAGGTATGGATGGGAAATTGAAGTTTCTTCAACTAAATTCCTTAAATATCCATTCTTTATAGCTAATCTAACTTCAGATAAGATTTCTTTATAGACTTCTTTATTTTTTTCTAACAAATTATTACTATCTTCCTTTATAGCCCTATTTTTTGTTAATCTATAACCCATTGAAGCATAAAACTGAGCTAAGCTGTCATCAAAAAAATCAACTCCCATATAAGCTAATAGAGGAATTTCCCAAGGTAATGTAGCAGGCACATAAATTCCTGAATTTGGAGATATCTTACCCCTAATATCTTTTATTATTTGCAATTCTTTTCTCTCTATTATTCTTCTATCAGCTATTATATATAAATCAACATCCATTAATTCAATTTCATCAACATATTTTCCATAATTTAAAACTTGATAAGTTATTCTTTCCCCATTGTAATCAATCTCTCCAAAAAAAGATTTTTTAAACTTATCTTTTAATTCTAATGGGCAATCAAATGGCATTTTTGGATCATCTATTTTTATATCTATATCAATAAGATTTGGGGTAAAAGAATCTTTAAACTTACATAGCCTACCTATATCATATGCTATAGGCTCTAACATGGTTTCACTAATAGAACTCTATTACCTTCCTACCATCTTTATTAGTGTGTGCTAACTCCAATATATCTTCTAATATCTCTTCAACATCAAGTTCAATAATTCCAAAACTCTTATTTAAAACTTTTAAAATGCCTTCATAATATTCTATAAATTCTCCCTCTATATGTACTCTCCCATAGTATAGCTCTATGTAATCTCCTTCTTCAATATTATTTAAATAATTAAATATTTCATTTGGTTTAAGTTTTATTCTCATATTTATCACTTTTTGCTAACTTTTTCAACCTTTCAACACCTTTAATCTCTTTAATAACCTTAACAACTTCATCAGGTACTAGGTGTTCCCATGGTTCATCATTTAACATTCTCCTTCTAATTTCTGTTCCAGAATATTCTTTTCTATTATAAAACTTTGGGGTTTTTACTTTATAACCCTCTTCTTCAAATAAAACTCTAACTAAAGGATTTCCAGTATAAACAATGTCAAATTTTGGTGTGAGAGATTTAACATAAGCTACCCATATAGAGTTGAATTCAATATCTCTTATTGGGATAGGGTAATAGATAATATCATATTTTGAGAGGGTTTTTGTTATCATCAATATTCTCTCTCCTGCTGTAAATGGATCTTCCAAAGTATGACTTTTTTGGGCACTCCCTATACCAATAATAATTTCATCTACATCTTTAGAAAGTTCTTTTATAACTTCTAAATGACCTTTATGAAAAGGTTGGAATCTACCTATAATAAAACCTCTCAATATCTCACCATTTATATATAAAAATTAACTAATATATCAATCAAAAATAAAAAGGAGAAAAATAAACAGTGGAGCCTCGGGCGGGGTTTGAACCCGCGACCTCCTGCTTACCAAGCAGGCGCTCTGACCAGGCTGAGCTACCGAGGCACGCACTATAAAAATTTTATTTTTTGATATTTAAATTTTACTCCGAAAAGTTTATATATTAGTTTTATAACTTTATTAATTGCTTTTGCTTATTGCTTTTGTAGCCCGGTGGTGTAGCGGCCTATCATCCGGGGCTTTGGACCCCGGGACCGCGGTTCGAATCCGCGCCGGGCTGCCATTTATTTGGCTATTATTATTTTACTACTTAAGTGGCAATATGAAAGTAGCTATTTTATCTGAAGGAAAATATGGATATAGAGCTTATAAAAACATAAATAGAATTTTTAATTGCGATTTTTTAAAAATTTCATATGTAGGAGATTTAGATAATATAATAATAGATGAAAATTTATTAAACTCTTTAAAACATGATATCTACATCATCTATGCTAATCAAGATGTAACTTATGAGCTAATAAGGAATATAAAAGATGGGTTTGTATTTGTAGGGATATGGAGAGGAGATGGATTTAAAAAACAAGTAGAAAAGTTTGATAATGTCTATTCTCCAAGATTTTTATGTGAAATAGATGAAGAAGTTTTGAAAGATAAGTTAAATAAATATCCTCAACTAAAAGAATTTTTAAAATACTTTGGAAAACCAAAAGTCAATTTATATGTGAAAGATAATAAGATTGTTGATATAAAAATTTTCAGAAGATCTATATGTGGATCTACAGAAGCCATATATGAGTTTTTAAATAAAGAGCCAAATTTAAAGAATATTGGGCTAAGGGTGCAGCATTTCTGTGTAGCAGGAAAACCAAATGTTTTTAAAAACTTCTGTCCAAAGTCTGAGATTGCTAAGATCTTAATAGATAATATTAGAGTAATTCAAATTTAATATTATGTCCAAATAGGAATAGAAGAGCAGTGCCTGAAACTTTTTTAGATCTATTTGTATATCTCCTATTATTTATAGTTATAGAAAATTCCCTATCACTATTTATCTCAACTTTATACCATTTTTCTTCAAATTTTCCAAATATAGCATCTTTTAGAGGATTAAATTTTTTCAAATCTTTATATGCTACTGGCTTTACAATAAAACCTGTATACCCATGTAGAGAATAGATTACCCTTAATAATCTAATATCATCCTCCATAACTTTTTCATCAAGCTCTAATCTATTCTTTAAAATAACATCTTTATTAAAAAACCCTTTCCAATTTTTCCTATATAATAATTTTTTATCTTTTGGTTTTAATAACTTAAATAATCTTCTTCTCCAACCATAACCAATATATGAAGGATTTAAATGCTCACCTAATACATAGCTTAATAAAAATCTTCTCTCTTCTTTTGAGTATTGCTCAATAATATCTCTTAATTTCAAATCTTTTGGTTTTATATAAATATGAAATCCCCTATTACCACTAAAAACTATCAAAATATCATCTTCCTTTAAACCAAAATCTGTTAGTAAAAATTCATCTATTAAATATAAAGCCTGTTTTTTTGCCTTTTCTAAACAGTATTTACATATAAAGTCATTATCGTGTTTGCACTTTTCTGTCTTATGAACATCAATATCAAAAGCTAACTCCCTTCTAAAAACCTCTTTCTGTTTAGCACCACCTTGTCTATTTGGATAGTAGCAGTATGCTAATGATTTATATAAATGAAAAGGTGTGTTTGACAAAACCCACATTTTGTATTCTTTCTCATTTTTAAATGAAAGATTCCTATTATCTACTTTTTTTAGATATCCATAACCAAACTCTCTATATTCTATCTTTTCTGGAACTTCTAAGAGGTTGTTGTTAATGACATAATTATAATACTCTTTATAAAGTCTCTTTACAACTTCCATAATTATCACAACCTATATATATTTTACCAAATAATATAAACTCATGACATTAATTTATCTTAAAGTATAAAGGTGATATATTGAAAGCATTTAATTTTTTATTAGATGAAATAGAAAGAGGTCTAACAGTTATGTTAGATAAAGGTTTACCTCCAAAGTTTATTGAAAGCTATTTAAAAGTTTGTGGGGATTATATTGACTTTGTAAAATTTGGTTGGGGAACATCTGCTATAATGAATAAAGATGTAGTTAAAGAGAAGATATCTTATTATAATGACTACAACATAGATGTCTATCCTGGAGGCACACTGTTTGAGTGTGCAGTATTGAAAAATAAATTAGATCAGTTTTTTGAAGAAGCTTTAAATTTAGGATTCTCAGCTATAGAAATATCAGATGGATCATTAGATATAAGCTTAGATCTTAGGAAAGAAGCTATAAAAAAGGCTAGAAGTTATGGATTAAAAGTTTTAACTGAAGTAGGAAAAAAATTACCAGAAAAAGATAAAGAATTAAATATTAATAAAAGAGTAGAGATGATAAAATTTGATTTATCTGCTGGGGCTGATTATGTTATTATAGAAGGAAGAGAAAGTGGAAGAGGGATAGGGATTTATGATGAAAAAGGAAATGTTAAAGAAGATTTATTAAAGGCTATAGAAGAAAATGTTGATATAAATAAATTAATATTTGAGGCTCCAAATAAAAATCAGCAAGTTTATTTTATATTAAGATATGGCCCATCTGTCAATTTAGCTAATATATCTTATGAAGATGTTGTTAGTTTAGAAACATTAAGAAGGGGGTTAAGGGGAGATACATTTAACAAACTTCAATATTAGCTCCTAAACTTTTCATCACTTCTATAAAGTTAGGGAAAGACACTTTCACAGCCTCTTCTCCTTCAATTATACTTTCTCCTTCAGCTTTTAAACCAGCTACTGTAAAAGCCATAACCAATCTATGATCATTGTATGTGTTAAGCCTAGCTCCTTTTAATTTTTTAACTCCCTCAATAATTAACCCATCTTCTTTCTCTTTTATATTAGCTCCCATCTTTTTTAACTCTGTATAACATGCTTTTATTCTATCTGTTTCTTTATATCTCACATGTTCTCCATTGTATATCTCTGTTTTTCCTTCTGCAAAACATGCAAGAACAGCTATTGTAGGTAGAAGATCAGGAATATCTTTTATATCAACATCTATACCCCTTAAATTATATTCTCCTTCTACTATCACACAGTCTTTTTTTACTTTAATATCTGCCCCCATATCTTTAACAATCTCTATTATTGCCTTATCCCCCTGTTTAGAATCTTTAAAAAGATTATATATCTCAATATGTGAATTTATTAATATCCCTGCAGCTATTATATATGAAGAAGATGAATAATCACCCTCTATAATGTAATCAATAGGCCTATATCTCTGATTACCATATACTAAAAATCCTTTTTCTGTCTCATCAACTTTTATTCCAAATTTATCTAATATGTCAATAGTTACATCAATATATGGTTTTGATTTTAGTGGAGTTGTTAATATTATCTCACTGTCTTCTTTATTAAAAGGCAGTAACATTAGAAGAGAGGTTATAAACTGTGAGCTAATATCCCCTCTTATCTTTACAACATTTCCATTTATTTTTCCACTTTCAACAATTATTGGAGCAGTACCATTAAGTTTGGAAGAAAAAGCATTAATATTTATTTGCTTTAGTGCATCTAAAAGAGGCTGCATAGGTCTTTTTCTTATAGAACTATCTCCTGTTAAAATAGCATAACCTTTTGGTATTAATGAAGATATTGAGGTTAATATTCTTAATGTAGTTCCACTATTTCCTACATTAATAACATCATCTGGAGTCTTAAAATTTCCTCCTTCTATAAACCAAACATCTTTATCTAATTTTACCTTGGCTCCTAAACTTTCACATCCTCTAACTGAAGCCAAACAGTCTTCTCCCCAAAGAGGATATTTTATTTTGCTAACTCCTTCAGCTAAAGAAGCTCCTATAACTGCTCTGTGTGTATAAGATTTGGATGGAGGGGCATTAACTTTCCCTTCTAAGTGCTCAGTTTTTTTAACTATTAACATATTTATCCCTCAGAACCTTGTAATTCTTTTTAGTAACATTCCTTCAACTTTAACAGGCATGAGCAATCTTGACAGTTTAACAGCTTTTTCTAACCTCTCTTTAGAATCTGAATAAATTGTAAATAAAACATCATTTTTTTCAACTTTATTACCAACTTTTACATTTAAATAAACTCCTGCTTTTTTATCATTTGGGGCTCCTGCAGTTTTGGCAATTTTTGTTATTTTTTCATTAGATATTTTAGTCACATATCCATCTATTGGTGATAATATGTCAGTATAATATTTTCCCACTTCTATTTCATCCGATGTTTTTTCTTCTCCTCCCTGGGCAACAATAATTTCCATGAATTTATCATGAGCTTTTCCTGTGGCTAATATATCTTCAGCTAAATCTTTTCCTTCTCCTTTAGGAGCAATCCCTCCCATTTCTAACAGTATTCCTGATAGAGATATTGCCTTCTCTACTAAACTATTTGGAGCTTTTTTATAATCTTCTAATGCTAATAAAGCTTCTTTAGCCTCTAAAGCAGGTCCTATAGCTCTACCAATAGGCTGTTCTCCATAGGTTATTGCACAATCTACATATATATTAAGCCTATCTCCTAACTCTATAAAGTTTCTTGCTAAGCTAGATGCTTCATCCATATTTTTTACTTTAGCACCTAAAGGAATGTCTATTAACAGTTTATTAATCCCCATAGCTAATTTTTTTGATAAAACACTTGATAGAAGCAAAGGTTTTGGATCAATATTGAGTGCCCTTTCAACTGTTATTGTTATATCATCAGCAGGAGCTAGTTCTAAAGCTCCTCCCCATACCAAACATCCATTAGTTTCTTTTACAACCCTCTTTATTTCTTCAACTTTTAAATTTACTCTTGTTAAAACTTCAACTATATCTGCTGTTCCTGCTGCAGAAGTTATAGCTCTTGATGAAGTTTTTGGTATTTTTAATCCAGTATAAGCAATTATTGGAACTGTTATTAATGCATACTTATTCCCAGGCACTCCTCCTATAGAATGAACATCATAAACTTGCCCTTCCCACTTTATCATCTCTCCAGTTTCAGCCATTCTAATGGTCATTGATGTAATCTCTTCAATATCCATTCCATTAATATATAATGCTGTTATAAATGCAGATATTTCTATATTTGAGAGATTATTATCAACAATTTCATCAATTATTGTATATATCTCCTCTTTCTTTAATTTATTTCCATCCATTTTCTTTTTTATATATTGAATAGATATAGGTTTATCAGCATGAGAAACATTAACTATATCCCCTTCCTTAACTTTTAATTCATCAGCTATCTTCTTTGGTAAACCAATTTCTCCACTATTTATTAAATCTTTTGAAGAGTAGAGAAAAGCTATTATTTCCTTATTTTTGTATTCAATAACAACCCTATCTTGTGAAAAGTATTGAGAATTTTTTAAATCATCATAGTTTATTAAAACAATATTTTCAAGATCAATATCTAATATCTTTGCCTTTAAAAATAGCAATTTATCACCTTAGCTTAAAACACTTCATCTATAAGCTCATCTTCATTTAACCCTTCAAATTTAATAACTTCCCTAAGCCTATCAGTTATAATATTAAGGCAAGATTCAACAGTTTTGCTTATGCTAACATTATTAATAACAGGAATACCCATTTTTTTAGCATTATCAACTAAATAATCATTTATTAATCTAATTATTTTAAAGTGTTTTAAATATCTCTCTTTTGGTCTTTCTGATATCTTACTTCTTGCATAAAATCTCATTTTATGCATATCTTCATCTTCAACTGTAAGCATAATAAAAATAATATATGGATTATCTAAATATTTTGGCTTTAAAAGTGAAGGTACTAAATGAACTCCCTCTATTATTAAGTTTAATCCTTCAACCATGGCTCTATCTATAACCCCCTCAACTCCTACAAGGACGGACTCAGCATGTCTTTCAAATCCTCTAATATACAATTTTTTTGTATCGCCTTCATTAAAATCTCTTAAAACCTTCCATGCAGTGTAACTTGATTCATAAAGTGTAGGTACTAAATCTTTTGAAATAATCTTTCTCATAACTTCTCTTATTGAATCTGTTCCAATAACACTAGATATTCCCAATCTTGATGCAATTTCAAATGCTATTGTTGATGTTCCAACACCACTAGCTCCACCAATTAAAATAGTTAATGGTTTTTTTTCTAAAAAAACTCTCCATAATAAATATCTTTCAGCTATTTCATCATAGTTATGTGAAATTAAATAATAATAAACCCTTCTTCTCAATTCTGATTTCTCAATCTCTTTAATATTCTCTTTTTTTAAATTCTCATATATATCCCAGGATATTTTATATGCTATACTGGGTTTTAAACCAGCAGCAGTTAAAGATCTTGCTAATATTCCTTTAGAGAAAGGCATTTTATAGTTTTTTCCTTTAACAATAATATCTTCCATTATTCCACCAAGTTATAAGAGATCATCAACATCTATCCTCTCAGCATTATAAAGGTCTTTAGCTTTCAAATATAATTTTTCATCTTTTTCATCTTCAATAACTACATATATCTTCTTAGGTTTAAGATTCTTTATTTGTTTTTCTATATTCTTCTTAGCTAATTCAACCTTCTTTTTTAATCCATTTAAAGCATTTTCTGGAACAAGACCTTTAAAGTCATTAATATCTAAAAAGCTTTCAGTACAAACAACTGCCAAATTAGGGTATTTATTTTTTAACTTTTTGAAGAGTTTTCTACTATAAACAATATATAATGCATTCTCATTTACCTCCTTCTCCTCTATTTCAAATCCAAAGTTTTTTAATACTCTATCTAAACTTTCTTTACATTTTATTAACAATTTACAAAATAATTTTGCCTCATTTTCATTTAAATAATGTTTTGGAGCTTTTTTATAAAGAAATTCATCAGCTTCCAAAAGATAATATATAGCTTTTTTAAAATTTTCTACATCAATATGCCCAGAAGTGATAATAACTTCTTTTCTTTCTACACTACCTTTCCTTAACTTTGATATTGTCTCTATTCCTTTCCTTAACAACTCCTTCTCCCTCATATTCCCCCTCTAATTTTTCAAGCTCTTCAACTAACTTTATCAAAAATATCCCTACATCTGTCACTACTCCTAAAGCCTGAGAAGAACCTCTATCCATTAATTTTGTTACAACTGCTGGAGAGATATCAACACAAACAGTTTTTACCCATGATGGTAAAAGGTTTCCTGTAGCTATGGAATGTAACATAGTTGAAAGCATTAAAACCATTTCTTTCCCTTTTAACATCTCCCTCATTTTATTTTGGGCTTCAACAACATCTGTTATAACATCTGGTAGAGGTCCATCATCCCTGATAGAGCCTGCTAAAACATATGGAACATTGTTTTTAACACACTCATACATTATCCCACTTTTTACAACACCTTTTTCAACAGCTTCTTTAATAGAACCAGCCTTCATTATCTCATTTATAGCCCTTAAATGATGACTATGTCCTCCTGGAACAGATTTTCCTGTCCTTATATCAACTCCTAATGATGTTCCAAATAAATCAAACTCTATATCATGTGTAGCTAATGCATTTCCAGAGAAAAGTACTTGAACATAACCCATTTTTATTAACTTAGCTAAAGCATCTCTTGCCCCTGTGTGGATAACAGCAGGTCCAGCAACAACCACTATTCCTCCTTTTCCACTTTTTCTATATCTCTCTCTAATTTCATACATTTCTTTGGCTATCTTCTTTATTATAGTTATTTTTGGTTTTTCTGATGAAGCTTCAGATTT
This sequence comes from Methanocaldococcus villosus KIN24-T80, assembly GCF_000371805.1. NCBI lineage: Archaea > Methanobacteriati > Methanobacteriota > Methanococci > Methanococcales > Methanocaldococcaceae > Methanocaldococcus > Methanocaldococcus villosus. The sequence goes on along the minus strand of NZ_AQUK01000001.1, from coordinate 1,140,019 downwards.
CATAAATTCAAATAAACTCTCTTCTCTAGGTTTTTCTGGGGGGATTACTCTTATCCCCTTATGCCCAACAACAATCAAATCTCCTTTTTTAACCTGTCTAATTGTTTTTACTTCTGCCCTCATTTCTTCAGGATATACAACAATAACCCCATCCATCTTTTGATTTTCTACTTCAATCCACTTTCCTTTAAATCTAATAAAAGTTTTATGATTTGTTGTTGAATAAAAATTGTCAGGTAAAACCATATCCCTTTCAGCAGGTTTTAATTCTACTTCTTCTATTTCAGATATTTCAGCACCAAGATCTTTTAGCTCACATAAAATTTTATCTAAATGATTTTCATCTTTAGCAATAACTAATATCTTAGCATAACTAGGATCTGTTTTTCTCTTACCAATTTCAAACCTCAATATCTTATAATCTCCACCCATATCTAATATCTTATCTAAAACTTTTGGTAAAATGAGGCTATCAATAATATGCCCCCTAAGTTCTATTTCTCTCATGAACATATCAATCACCAAAAATTAAATATCAAACTTCTAAACTTTTAATAATAAACCTTTAAATTATAAAAAGGTGATACTTTGCTAACTCCCTGGGATGTGCCAGAGATTATTGATTATAAAAAGACTATGGAGCAGTTTGGTATAAAGGAGATAACAGATGAGATGAAAGATTTACATCATTTTTTTAGGAGAAATATAATTTTAGGACATAGGGATTTTGATAAGGTGTTAGAGGCTATAAAGAATAAAAATGACTTTGCAGTGGTTTCTGGTATGATGCCTTCTGGAAAGATGCATTTTGGACATAAAATGGTTGTTGATATGTTAAAATTTTATCAAAAATACACTGATGAAATTTACATTCCAATAGCTGATTTAGAGGCATATTGGGCAAGGAACATAAGTTTTGAAAAAGCTAAAGATATTGCTATTGATTATATTGCTAACTATATAGCCTTAGGGTTAGATGTTGAGAGAGTTAATATCTATTTACAATCAAAAAATTGGAAAGTTAAAGATTTAGCATTAATATTAGCTAAAAAAACTAATTGGAATGAGTTAAAATCTATCTATGGATTTGGAGGAGATACAAATATTGGTCATCTCTTTGCACCAATAGTTCAAGTGGCTGATATTTTACAAGCTCAGTTTGATAACAATTTTGAAAAAATACCTAAAATCACTCTTGTTCCTGTTGGTTTAGATCAGGATCCTCATATAAGATTAACAAGAGATATAGCAAATAGATTCAAAATAACTCCTCCTTCAGCTACATATCATAGATTTATGAGAGGATTGTTAGGAGGAAAAATGAGTTCTTCAAAACCTGAAACAGCTATATTTTTATCTGATGATAATGAAACTGTAAAAAAGAAAATATTTTCTGCTAAGACCGGAGGTAGAGAAAGTTTAGAAGAGCAAAGAAAATTTGGAGGGAGACCTGAAGAATGTATTGTTTATGAGCTCTTTTTATACCACTTAATATTAGATGATGAGGAGTTAAAAAATATATATGAGAAATGTAAATCAGGAGAACTAATGTGTAAAGAATGTAAAAAAATGGCTTATAACTTAATAACTGAGTTTTTAAATGATTTAAAAGAAAAGAGGGATATTGAGTTAGCTAAAAAGATAGTGGAAAAATGTTGGGGTTAAAAATAGAGGAGGCATTAAAGTATAATGAGAATTTAAAAAAATATGTTTTTGAAGATAAAGGAAAATTGAAAATTAATTTTAAAGATAAAAAAGCATTAATGGAATATAACAGAACAGTAATTAAAGTCCTTTTTGGTTTAGATATTGAGTTCCATGAGAAAGGATTAATACCTCCAGTAATGAGCAGATACTTATTTGTTAAAAAATCATTTGAAACTTTAGAGAGATTAGGAATTAAAGAGGCAGAGGTATTAGAGATAGGAACTGGACATTCTGCTATAATTGCTATGCTAATAAAAAAATTATATAATGCTAATGTTTATGCTACTGAAGTTGATAAAGAGTTTTTAGAATATGCTAGAAAAAATATCTTAAAAAATAACTTAAAAATAGAGTTAATAGATTCTAAAGGTAAAATTTTAAAAGGAATAGATGAAATTAAAAATAAGAGATTTGATCTAATTATAAGTTATCCTCCATACTACTCTTCAAATTCAAAACCAAGTGGAAGAAAATTTGGGGGAGCTTTGGCAAAGGAAGTTGAATTAATAGGTGGAGGAAGGTTTGGAGAAAAATTTTCATTTAGATTAATAGAAGAAAGTTATAATTTTTTGAAAGATAAAGGGGTATTGTCAATAATGCTTCCAAAAAAACCAGATAAGAGAAGGGAGATAATAATAGAGAAGATGAATGAATATTATGAAGTTGAAGTTGATAAAATAAAGTTGGGTAATAGGGAGAGATATGTAATAAAGGGGATAAAAGATGTATGAGGTATGTAAAATTATAAATATAATAGATGAAACTCCTACAGTAAAAACTTTTGTATTAGATAAGAGCTTCAAATTTAAACCAGGACAGTTTGCTATGATTTGGTTACCTGAAGTTAATGAAAAGCCTTTTTCTTTTGCTTCAGAAAATAGCTTCACAATAGCTAAAGTAGGGCCTTTTACAGATAAAATGCATAAGTTAAAAATAGGAGATAAAATAGCTGTTAGGGGTCCATATGGAAGTTATTTTAAACAGTATGGGGAGAAAATTTTGGCAGTTGCTGGAGGAGTAGGTGCAGTTCCAATAGTAACAGCAGTTGAGGCTTTTAATGCTGAAATAACAACTATTTTAGGAGCAAGAAATAAAGATGAGTTATTATTTATAGATAGATTTAAAAAGCATAGTAAATTATTAATTTGCACAGATGATGGTTCTTTAGGATTTAAAGGATATACAACAGATCTTATGGAAAAGGTTTTAAAAGAAGAAAGTTTTGACTCCATAATAGCTTGTGGACCTGAAGTAATGTTAAAAAAAGTTGTTAAAATAGCTTATGAACATAACATACCAGTTCAAGTTTCAATGGAAAGATATATGAAGTGTGGGATAGGAGTTTGTGGACACTGTTGTTTAGATAATGGATTATGTGTATGTAAAGATGGACCTGTGTTTACTGGAGAACAGTTAAGGAAAATTATTATATATAAGTAAAAAATAAATTAAACATTTATAATAATGATTATTCAGTGATAATTATGAGATTAGTAAAAGATGCATTATCAAGAAGTGATCCCAAAGTATTGAGAGATGATTTTGGAGAAGCTAGAATTATTGTTGTTGGATGTGGAGGAGCAGGAAATAACACAATAAATAGATTAATGGAAATAGGTATCCAAGGAGCTGAAACTATAGCTATAAATACAGATAAGCAGCATTTAGAAGTAATAAATGCTCATAAGAAGATATTGATTGGTTCTGCATTAACAAGAGGTTTAGGTGCTGGGGGTTATCCAGAAGTTGGAAGAAAAGCAGCTGAAATGGCAAAAAATCATATAGAGGAGCTTTTAAAAGGAGCAGATTTGGTTTTTGTAACAGCAGGGATGGGTGGAGGAACAGGGACTGGATCAGCTCCAGTTGTTGCAGAAATTGCTAAAGAGCAGGGGGCTATAGTTGTTGGGGTTGTAACATATCCATTTAGGATAGAGAGAGCTAGATTAAGAAAGGCTGATGAAGGTATAGAAAGGTTATCAGAAGTTTGTGACACAGTTATAATAATAGATAATAATAAACTTTTAGAGCTTGTCCCAAATCTACCAATAAATGATGCTTTTAAAGTTGCTGATGAAATAATAGCACAAGCTGTTAAAGGAATAACAGAAACTATTGCAGTTCCATCATTAATAAATATAGATTTTGCTGATGTAAAGGCTGTTATGTCTGGCGGAGGAGTAGCAATGATTGGTGTGGGAGAAGTGGATAATTCAGAGAGAGGAGATAGAGTACAAAATGTAGTTAGAGAGACATTAAGTTGTCCACTTTTAGATGTTGATTATAAAGGTGCTAAAGGAGCTTTAATTCATATAACAGGAGGGCCTGATCTAACTATTAAAGAAGCAAATGATATTGGAGAAGGTTTAACAAGAGAGTTAGACCCTGATGCAAATGTCATTTGGGGAGCAAGAATAGAGCCTGATATGGAGGGTTGTATAAGGGTTATGGCTATTATTACAGGTGTTAAATCTCCAAATATAAAAGGTAGTAGAGAAAAAAGTAAAAGAATAATTCCAAAAACTGTTAGTAGTAACAGCAATAAAGAAATTAGAAGATGCAATATTGATTTTATAGTTTAAATAAAATTTTAAAATTTTGAAATTTAACTTCTTTTTTGTGATGTTTATGAAAGCTTCTGAAAGATTATTATTAAAGATTGAAGATAGTGAAAAGTTTGTTAAAGAATTTAAAAGAATATTATTAGAATTAGGATTAACTCTAAAGGAATTTGCAGAAATCTCAGAAATTCCTTATAGTACTCTTTATAAAATTATTAAAGGGAAAGATTTCAGGGTTTCTACATTAGTTAAAATAATAAAAACAATAAGACAATTTGAAGATAAAGAAGATATTGATGTCATAGCTGTAGTAGCGGCAAGACCAGCATTAAATAAGATAACTACAAAAGAGATTGAACTTGATGGAAAGAAATATTTAATAAAGGAGTATCCTGCTAACTCATTAGAAGAGTGTATAATTTCTGCAATTAGAGCAGAAAAGGATGGAGTTAAAGGAATAATCTGTGCCCCAATTGTGAGTTCAACAATAGAAAAAGTTGTTGATATTCCTGTTGCTGTTGTTATTCCTGATAAAAATGCATTCATAGAGGCATTAAAAATAATTACTAAAAAAATTTAAAGTGATTCTATGATAATTAGAGGGATTAGGGGAGCTAAAATAAAAGAGGATATTTTTAATATAAAAGGGTTTCAAATATTAGATGCTGATAAAATAGCTACTAAAAAACATATTTTACATGCTATAAATCAAGCTAAAACAAAAAAAATGATAACAAAAGATTTTTGGATGGAAATTCTTGTTAGGGCTTCTGGGCAGAGACAAATAAGTGAAGCAATAAAAATCATGGGGGCTAAGGATGGAAATGTCTGTTTAGTTTGTGAAGATGAAGAAATATTTAATAAAATTTATAATATTATTGGTGGAGAAATTGATGATAGTGTCTTAGATTTGAATGAAAAGAAAGAAAAGATTATTAGAAATATTTTCAAAATTAGAGGGTTTGGAAATTTAGTTGAAAGAGTTTTGGAAAAAATAGCATTAATAGAATTGAAAGGATCTAAATAATTATCCACCTTATTTTTCTCTTTTTTAACTCTTTTTTAGCTTTATCTGTTAATTTAACATATCTACCTGTTATCAGTAATCCTTTTGCTTTTATTTTATTGGCTTTTTTATGAAGTTTTTCAATGTCAGATGATGTTAAAACCTGTTTTCCACTTTTAACCTCAACAGCATAACAATATCTACCCCTTTTTGCTATAATATCATATTCAGCTTTCTTATGCTGATTTAATCTTTTAATAACATTCCTACCTAATATCTCATACCCTTTATTTTTCAAATAATTTACTGCCATACCTTCTTTTTTCTTGCCTCTTCTCATATTATCCCAAAACGATTAAAGTTTTAATATAACAAATTTTATAATCTCTTTTATAAATACAGGATGTGATAAAATGGAAGTTATTAAAGAACTACCAAAAGGGTTTAAAGCTAATGGGTATAAAGATGGATATGGTTTCTCTATAATTATATCAGAGAAAAAAGCTATAGCTTCAGGAGTTTTTACAAGAAATAAAGTAAAAGCCTACCCAGTTATATATTCAAAAGATCTATTAGAAAAAAAGAAAGAATTTAAAGCTATAATAGCTAATAGTGGTAATGCAATATGTTTAATAAAAGATGGTTTTGAAACTGTCAATAGGATTATAGAAAAAGCTTCTGAACTATTTAATTTGAATAAAGAAGATATTTTAATAGCTTCAACAGGAGTTATTGGAAGAAAATTAGATTTTGGCATGTTAGAGGAGAGAATGATTAAAGTTAAAGAACTTTTAGAGAATGGAAATTCTATTGTAAATGCAGCTAAGGGTATAATGACTACTGATAAATTTCCCAAATATGTAGCTGTTAAGATTGGTGATGTTAGAGTATGTGGTATAGCTAAAGGGGCAGGAATGATTAATCCAAACATGGCTACTATGTTGTGCTTTATACTAACTGATATAAAAATTGATAAAGAAGATTTAGACAAATTATTGAAAGATATTGTAGATAAAACTTTTAACAACATTTCTGTGGATGGAGATACCTCAACAAATGATACTGTCTTTATTTTAGCTAATGGTGAAAGTGGAGTAGATTATAAAAATTGTAAAGAAGATTTTTATAAAGCTTTATTATTTGTTTGTAGGGAATTAGCTAAGATGATTGTAAAAGATGGTGAAGGAGCTACAAAGTTCTTAGAATTAACAATAAAAAATGCTAAAAGTAGAGAAGATGCAAAAAAAGCTGGAAAAGCAATAATAAATTCTTTATTGGTAAAAACTGCTCTTTTTGGAGGAGATCCAAACTGGGGTAGGATAATAGCAGCATTAGGTTATAGTGGAGCTGAATTTAAGGATGTTGATCTAATTTTAAGTAATGGTAATGAAGAGATATATTTAATGAGAAATGGGATTGGTGAAGATAGTGGAGATATATTAAAAAAAGCTGAAAATATAATGAAAGGGAAGGAAATAAAAATTATTGTAGATCTAAAGGTTGGAGATGTTGATGAAACATTTTATGGATGTGACTTAAGCTATGAGTATGTTAAGATAAATGCTGAATATACAACTTAAAATTTTAAATATAACCTAATTCTATAAATTATAAAACTCTTTTTCATGGGATAGTTATGTGTGGAATTATCGGTTTTATGAGTAGAAAAAAAAGAATGATTAATGGAGAAAAGATAGCATTAGCATTAAACAGTTTAAGAGAAAGAGGGAATGGTAGAGGTTCAGGATATGTTGGGTATGGTATTTACCCTAATAAGTATAAAGATTGCTATGCCTTACATGTATTAATTGACAACACTCCAAAATTTGAAAAAATAAAGATAGCTGTTGAAAATGTCTTAAATGAATGTGGTACAATTGTTAAAGATGAAGAAATCCCTACAGAAGATGGGGTTATAGAGAAAGTTCATATTCCTTGGAGATATTTCTATGAAGTAGATGAGAAATATCAACATATGGAAGAAGATATTATTGTAAATATAGTTATGGAGATAAATGATAAAATTGATGGAGCTTATGTTATTTCCAGTGGGAAAGATCTTGGAGTATTTAAAGCTGTAGGATGGCCAGATGAAGTAGCAGAGTTTTATAAAATTGATAAATATGATGGTTATCTATGGTTAGCCCATGCAAGATATCCAACAAACACAAAAGCATGGTGGGGAGGAGCTCATCCATTTAACCTATTAAATTGGAGTGTAGTTCATAATGGAGAGATAACTAGCTATGGAACAAATAGAAGATTTGTTGAAATGTATGGCTATAAATGTAGATTACTAACAGATACAGAAGTTGTTACATATATTCTGGATCTTTTATTAAGAAAACACAAAATTCCTGTAGAATATGGTTTGTTTGCATTAGCTCCAAAGTTTTGGAATGAAATTGATAAGCTTCCAGAAGAGGAAAGGGAGGTTTATAAAGCTATAAGAATGACATATGGTGGAGCATTGTTAAATGGGCCATTTGCAATAGCTGTTGGAACTCCTGAAGGTCTATTTTTTATGAATGGAGAGATAGAGAAAAGCACTACTATGATTGGTTTAACAGATAGAATTAAATTAAGACCTTTAGTAGCTGCTGAAAAGGATGACATTGTATTTGTTTCATCAGAAGAATCTGCTATTAGAAGAATTTGCCCAGATTTAGATAGAGTGTGGATGCCTGATGCAGGAGAGCCAATAATTGTAAGACCATATAAGTAGAGGGATAATTATGATTCCTTCATATGTACCACCTAGATATAAGGTAGAAGTTGATCATAATAGATGTATGTTGTGTGAGAGATGTACCATAGAATGCTCATGGGGAGTTTTTAGAAGGGAAGGAGATAGGATAATTACATATTCTAATAGATGTGGAGCTTGCCATAGATGCATTACTATGTGTCCAAGAGATGCAATTAGGATAACAAAAGCTACAGAGTGGAGAAATCATCCAGTTTGGGATATTGAGGCAAGGACTGATATTTATAATCAAGCTAAAACTGGATGTATATTACTCAGTGGGATGGGTAATGCATTAGAACATCCAAGATACTTTGATCATCTAGTTTTAGATGCCTGTCAAGTTACAAATCCTTCCATAGATCCTTTAAGAGAACCTATGGAATTAAGAACATATATTGGAAAAAAACCAAAACAGTTAGAGTTTGAATTTGATGAAAAGATAAAGAAAGTTAAATTAAAAACAAAAATTGCCCCTAATCTTAAATTAGATACTCCAATAATGATTGCTCACATGTCTTATGGAGCTTTATCTTTAAATGCCCATTTAGCCTTTGCTAAAGCTGTTAAAGAATGTGGAACATACATGGGTTCTGGAGAAGGAGGACTCCCAAAAGAACTTTACCCATATGCTGATCATGTTATTGTCCAAGTAGCTAGTGGAAGATTTGGAGTTAACCCAGATTATCTTGAAAGAGGAGCAGCTATAGAAATAAAAATTGGTCAAGGAGCTAAGCCTGGGATTGGTGGACATCTGCCAGGGGAAAAGGTTACAGAAAATATATCAAAAACAAGGATGATTCCTGAAGGAACTGATGCTATTTCTCCTGCACCACACCATGATATCTACTCCATAGAAGATTTAGCTCAACTAGTTAGATCACTAAAAGAGGCTACTGAATGGAAAAAACCTGTTTTTGTTAAAATAGCTGCTGTTCATAATGCCCCTGCCATAGCTGTTGGAATTGCTACAAGTGATGCGGATGCAGTTGTTATAGATGGCTATAGAGGAGGGACAGGAGCGGCTCCAAAAGTATTTAGAGATCATGTTGGAATTCCTCTGGAGATGGCAATTGCTAAGGTTGATGAAAGATTGAGAGAAGAGGGTTTAAGAAATGAGATAAGTATAATAGCTAGTGGAGGAATAAGAAACTCTGCAGATGTTTTTAAAGCTATAGCTTTGGGAGCAGATGCTGTCTATATAGGAACTGCTGCTATGGTTGCTCTTGGTTGTAGAGTTTGTGGAAGGTGTTACACAGGTCTTTGTGCATGGGGTATAGCTACACAAAGACCAGAGCTTGTTAAAAGACTAGATCCTGAGGTAGGGGCTAGGAGAGTAGCTAATTTAATAAAAGCATGGACACATGAATTAAAAGAGCTATTAGGGGCTAATGGAATTAATTCAATTGAAAGTTTAAGAGGAAATAGAGATAGATTGAGAGGAGTTGGATTAAATGAAGTGGAGCTTAGAGTACTAGGAGTAAAACCTGCTGGTGAATAAACATGGAGATTGAAATTGATGCTAAAGGAATGCATTATAGGGAGTTAAATGAAAAAATAAGAAAGATAATAAAAGAGAATCCCGATATTAAAAAGATCATTCTAAAAAATGTTTTAGGACAGAGATTTATAGGAAATTCTCTAAGAAAAAAAGATTTAACTATTGAAATATATGGAACTCCTGGTGGAGATTTAGGTATGTTTATGAGTGGGCCTACAATTATTGTTCATGGAAACTGTGAATTTGCTCCAGGAAATACTATGGATGATGGTTTAATAGTAATACATGGAGATAGTGGAGATGTTACTGCCCATTCAATGAGAGGAGGGAAAGTATTTGTTAAAGGAGATGTGGGATATAGAAGTGGAATACACATGAAGGCATATAAAGATAAAGTTCCCATTCTTGTTATTGGGGGTAGAGCTAAAGATTTTTTAGGAGAATATATGGCTGGAGGAAAGATTATAGTTTTGAATATTGATAAGGAAGGTAATGATTTAGGAAAGGTAAAGGGAAGGATGATAGGAACAGGAATTCATGGGGGAGCTATATATATAAGAGGAGATGTTGAAAAAGATCAGTTAGGTGTAGCAGCAGATATAAAAGAATTTACTGAAGAAGATCTAAAAGAAATAGAACCATACATAGAAGAATTTTGTAAACACTTCAATTTTTCTGAAGATGTGAAAGAGATGCTTATAAATTCAAAATGGACAAAAATTGCTCCAATATCAAAAAGACCTTTTGGAAAATTATACACTCCTGATTTAATGTAAAAAGAGGGAGAAAATGAAGAGTTATAAAGATTTAAAAGCTGAAGTTTGGGATAAAAATAGATGTTCTGGATGTGGTGCCTGTGTTGCAGTGTGTCCAGTAAATAATTTATATTTTAAAGAAGAAAGCCCTGTTAAATTTATTTGTGATGAATGTTCTTGTATGATAGTCCCTGCAAAAACAGAAGAACATCCTTTATCAGCAGAGTTTTGTAAAACTGTTAATTATGATGTGCCATGTGGTGCCTGTTATGACGCATGTCCAAGAATTAGAGAATTAGCCATAAATGATCCTTTAGGGAAATATCTAAAAATTCTAAAAGCTAAGGCATCAACAGAAATAAAATATGCTCAAAATGGGGGAGTAGTTACTGCTATTCTTGCTAATGCTTTTGAAGAAGAGTTGATAGATGGAGCTATAGTGATGAAAGAAGATAGATGGACTTTAGAACCACAATCTTTTTTAGCTATGAGTAAAGAAGATGTGTTAAAATCTGCAGGAAGTAAATATTTAAGAAAAGGAAATGTTTTACAAGCTTTTAAAAAAGCTGTTATGGAAGAGAAATTAAAAAAATTAGCTATAGTAGGAACACCATGTGTTATATCTGCAATATGTAATATATTATCTTCTGATAATGATTTATTAGGACCATTTAGAAGAGCTATAAGGCTTAAAATTTCATTATTCTGTTTTGAAATATTTGATTATAATAAAATGATAGATCTATTAGAAAAAGAAGGTATTAACCCATGGGACATTAAAAAAATGGATATTCTTACTGGAAAGTTAAGGATAACCTTTGTTAGTGGAGAATATAAAGATTATAATCTAAAAGAACTTGAGTTTGCAGTTAGAGAAGGATGTAAGTGTTGTGGAGATTTTACAGGAGTTTGTTCAGATATATCTGTAGGTAACATAGGTAGTGGAGAAGGTTATTCAACAGTTATAATTAGAAATAATTGGGGAGAAGGATTTTTTTTAAGAGCTGCTCATAATGGTTATTTAAGTTATGATGATAAAGTGAATGTTGAAGAGATAGTTAAATTAGCAAGATTAAAAATGAAGAGAATTAAAAAATAAAAAATATATATTTAAAATTAATATAATTTTATATAATTTATTATCATTGTTGTTACTGTGAGATTATGGAATTAACTGTTGTTCAAAAAGAGATATTGCAAGAATTAATAAATCTTTATAAAGAAAAAAATCGGCCTATAAAAGGAACAGAAATAGCCTTGAGGTTAAATAGAAATCCTGGAACTATAAGAAATCAAATGCAAGCCCTGAGAGCTTTAGATTTAGTTGATGGAGTACCTGGACCAAGAGGAGGGTATGTCCCTACAAGTAAAGCTTATAGAGTTTTAGGTGTAGAAGAGGAAGGAAAAATAATTGTTCCTATATATAAAAATGGAGAAAGAATTAAGAATGTTAAAGTTATCAAAATAGAGTTTGACACTGTTTCACATGAAAAGTGCTGTTCTTCAAAAATTTATATTGAAGGAGATACAAAATTATTTAATATTGGAGATTATATAAAAGTTGGCCCTACATATCATAATAAAATTATAATATATGGAAAAATTATTGGAAGAGATGATATACACAGAATTTTGTTAATAGATGTCATGAGAGTTTTAAGTATTCCAAAAATAAATGTAGGAGATATAGGAATAAAAGAAGTTTTTTGCTTATCTCCAAATCTCACTTTAAAAGAAGCTGCAAAATTTTTTATAGAAAAAAATATAAGTGGAGCTCCTGTTGTTGATAATGGGAAATTAGTAGGGATATTGAGTTTGTATGATATAGCAAAACATATTGATAATACAAATAAAAAAGTAGAGGAAGCTATGAGTAAGAGTGTTATAACAATAAGTAAGGATGAGCATATATATAAAGCTTTGGAGATTATGAATAAGAATAATATAGGAAGATTAATCATAACTGAGAATGATAAAATAATTGGAATAATAACTAGGACTGATATATTAAAAATAATTAGTGGGCAAATATGATACTTGAATTAGATGCTCCACAGTGGCATTTATCACTTCTACATGACTATGAGAGAATAGCTATTTATAAAAAAGCTATAGAGGAGAATGTAAAAGAAAGTGACATTGTTTTTGATTTGGGAACTGGAAGTGGAATACTAGCAATGATAGCAGCTTTAAAAGCTAAGAGGGTATATGCTATTGAGTTAGATTCATTCACATATGAGTATGCTAAAGAGAATATAAAAAGAAATGGATTTGATAATATTATTTTAATAGAAGGAGATGCTGAGTTATATAATTTTAAAGAAAATCCTGATGTGATAGTTGCTGAACTTTTAGATACTGCCTTAATAGCAGAATCTCATGTTAGAGTTATGAATGCAATGATAAAAAAAGGATATATAAATGATAACACCAAACTTATTCCAAAAGGTGTTATAAATACAGTTCAACTTGTTGAAGCTAAATTTAATCATATTTATTATGATGAAAAATCAGAAGCCAAGCCACTCTCAGAAGAGATGATTTATGAAGAAGTTTCATTCTATAAAATAAATCCATTGAAGATGAAGTATAAATTTAAATTTCACTTAGATGAGGATTATAATAATGTTGGATTAAGGCTGAAAACATATACTATATTAGATGATAAACACGTAGCAGGTCCCACACCTATGTTAAATCCTCCATTAGTTATTCCTGTTGGAAGAGCTAAGAGAGGTGATTTGTTAATAAAGCTATTCTATGAAAGAGGAGTTTTTGAAAGTATAAAAGTGAGGGCTTATGATTTATGAAGCTGTTGTATGTACAAAAAATAATAAAGCCCCAATTGGTGTTAGTTTTAAAGATAACTATGCTATTCTGAGACTATTTTATGGATCTCATACATACAATAATTTATTAAAAGAGAATTACTTTTCTGTTAATATAGTTGATCCTATAGAATTAGTTAAAGCTTTAATAACTGATGAGGATGATTATAAATATTATAAAGATATCCCATATATTGATAGGGCTTACCTCTCTATTTTTTATAAAGTTACTGAAAGAAAGTTTTTAGTAAAGAGAGATATTTATGGAGAGTCCAAATTAATGATTATAAAAGGAAAAGAAATTGGGAGAATTTGTTTAAATAAAAAAATAAAACCTTATTGTAGGGCTGATGGCCTTTTAGTAGAAATGGCTATAATATATTCAAGGCTAAATCATATTAAAGATGATAAAAAAGAAGAATTTAAAAAAGATATGGAAAAATATTATGGGGTAATAAAAAAAGTTGGTAGTGAAGAACATAAGAAATTAGCTAAGATTTTAATAGAAAACTTTAAACATTAAATACTAGCATTTATAAATTTTTAGTTTATGAAAGCTAGGAATAAGATAATAATTGTAGCTATTTTGTCAATGTTATTAATTTTAACCTATGCTTATTTAATAAGTGTAATTGAAAATGTAGATTATTTTACAGCCTTATATTTTAGTGTTATAACAATAACTACTACAGGTTATGGTGATTTTGTTCCTAAGACTACTTTAGGAAAAGCTATAACGGTTATATATCTCTGTTTGGGAGTAGGAATAGTAATGTATCTTTTTAGTTTAATAGCTGAATATATTGCTGAAGGAAAATTTGGAGAATATATGAGGATGAAAATAATGGAAAATAAAATAAAAAAGCTTAAGGATCATTATATTGTTTGTGGTTATGGAAGGTTGGGAAGAGTTGTGGGAAGTTACTTAATAAAAGAAAATATCCCATTTGTTGCTATAGATGTTAGGGAAGATGTGCTTAAAGAAGAGGCAGAGAAGTATGATAATTTTTTATATATTGTGGGGGATGCTAAAAAAAATGAAACTTTAAAAAAGGCAAATATTGAAAATGCTAAATGTTTAATAGCTTGCCTACCTACTGATGCTGATAATGTTTTTCTAACTTTAACAGCTAAAGAGCTGAAGAGTGATATATTAATCACAGCCAAGGCTAATGAGTTTGAAAGTATAAAGAAGCTAAAGATTGCTGGAGCAAATAAAGTAGTCTCTCCATATCTAATTGGTGGTTTAAGAATGGCTGTTTTATCCACTAAAAGGGGAGTTTTGGATTTCTTAGAAACCTTTATAGAAGTAGCTAAGGGAGAATATGGAGAAGATATAAATTTAAAAAAGTTTTTAATTAAGAAAGATAGTGAATTATCTTATAAAACATTAAGAGATGCTGATATAAGAAAAAAGACTGGAGCTACAATACTAGGAATAAAGAGAAAAGATCAATTTTTTATAAACCCATTTCCAGATTTTATTTTAAAACCTGGAGATGTTATATATGCTTTTGGAACTGAAGAGAGTATTAAGAATTTAGAAAGATTGTTAGAGGGAAAATATGATAGAAAAGATAACTAAATTTATAAGAGATGAAGTTGAGAAGGCTAAAGCTAATGGAGTGGTTATTGGTTTAAGTGGGGGAATTGACTCAACTGTAACTGCCTTTTTATGTGTTAAAGCATTAGGAAAGGATAAAGTTTTGGGACTAATAATGCCTGAAAAGATGAGTAAAATAGAAGATATTGAAGATGCAAAAATGGTTGCTGAATTGTTAGGAATTAAATATAAAATAATTGACATTACTGATATTTTAAAAGCTTTTGGTGTATATTCTCCAGTAAAAGAATTTGAATTTGCTGATGCTAATTTAAAACCTAGAGTAAGAATGTGTTTATTATACTACTATGCCAACAAATATAATCTGTTAGTTGTTGGAACAGGAAATAAGTCAGAGTGGTTAACAGGCTACTTTACAAAGTATGGAGATGGAGCTGCTGATATATATCCAATATTGGATTTATATAAAACAGATGTTAGAAATCTTGCTAAAGAACTTAAAGTTCCTGAAAAGATTATAATGAAAACTCCATCAGCAGGATTATGGGAAGGACAGACAGATGAAGAAGAATTGGGGATTAGTTATGATCTATTAGATAAAATATTAATACTATATGAAAAAGGAAAAAATGCTGAAGAAATATCAAGAGAGTTGAATATAGATATTAAAAAAGTGGAACATGTATTTAATTTAATTAAAAAAAGTGAGCATAAAAGAGCAGGAGTAAAATATCCAAAAGTGAGAGAATGATTGATGCTATAAAAAAGGTTGTAGAATTTAAAGATTTAAGTAAAGATGAAGCTAAGAAAGTTATGCAAGAAATAATGAGTGGTAAAGCTAAAGAGACACAAATTGCTGCTTTGCTGACAGCTCTAAGGATGAAAGGAGAAACAGTTGATGAAATTACTGCATTTGCAGAAGTTATGAGAGAATATGCTATAAAAATAAAACCTAATGTAGAAAAACTTATAGATGTCTGTGGTACTGGTGGAGATAATTTAAATACTTTTAATATAAGCACTACTGTTGCTTTTGTAGTTTCAGTGTATGTTCCTGTAGCCAAGCATGGAAATAGGGCAGTGTCTAGTAAGAGTGGATCAGCAGATGTTCTTGAAGCTTTAGGAATAAATTTAAATGTTCCAATAGAAAGAGTTAAAGAGAGTATAGAAAAAATAAACATAGGATTTTTGTTTGCTCCAAATTATCATCCAGCTATGAAGTATGCTCTCCCAGTTAGGAGAGATATCAAAATAAGAACTGTATTTAACATCCTAGGACCACTAACAAATCCTGCAAATGCTAATTATCAACTAATGGGAGTTTATGATGAAAAGTTAGTTGATAAGCTTATATATGTATTAAAGAATTTAAACCTTAAGGGGGCAATAGTAGCCCATGGTTCGGGAATGGATGAAATAACAACTGTAGGAAAAACAAAGATAGCTGAATTTAAAGATAATGAGATAAAGTTTTATGAAATTGAGCCAGAACAATTTGGGTTCAAAAAAGCAAAATTAGAAGATTTAATGGGAGGTTCTGCAGAGGAAAATGCTAAAATAATCAAAAATATATTAGAAGGTGAGGAAGGAGCTAAAAGAGATATTGTTGTATTAAATTCAGCATTTGCCCTTTACATCTGTGGAGAGGCTAAAAATGTTTTTGAGGGAATTGAAAAAGCTAATAAAGCTATAGACTCTGGTAAAGCTTTAAAACAGTTAGAAAAATTAATAGATTTTTATATGGGATGAAAAATGGAGAAGATAATAATAAAATCTATGAAAAAAGTCTTTAATGAAGAGTTAAAAAATTTAGAGGAGGAATTAAATAATATTTTAAAGAAATATGAGGTAAGAAGTGTTAGAGAATTAAAAGAAAAATTGGCTAATAGTAAAATAAAAGTTGAAGAGACTGACTTAAAGAGAGCTGAAGAGTTAGAAAAATATATAGAAAGAGTTATGAAGTGTTTAAGGGAAATTAATATAAAAGCTATTAAGTGAAATTATGTTATTAATAGTTGGAGGTTTTGATCCAATTTCTGGAGCAGGAATTAGTGTTGATATAAAAACAGCTAACACCTTAAATATCTACACTCCTTCTATTATAACTTGCACAGTACCTCAAACTAATAAAGAAGTTTATGAAAAATTTGAAATTCCAGAAGATAATATAAAAAAACAGTTTAAAGCTGTTTTTGAAGAGTTTGATATAAAAATTGTAAAAACAGGAGTTTTAAGTAAGGATGCAATTGATATTTTAGTGAAATATATTAAAAAATATAATTTAAAAGTTATCTGTGATCCTGTGTTATCTTCAACAACAGGTTACAATTTTATTGATGTTAAAGACTACAAAAAACTTTTTGAACTCTCTTACTTAATAACACCTAATAAAGAAGAGTATGAGAAAATAAAAGATTTTAATCTTGAAAATTACATTTTAATTACTGGGATAGATGATACTTTAATAAAAGGTAATAAAAAAATATATGAATTTAAGGGTTATAAAATAGATAAAGAAGTTCATGGAACAGGTTGTTGTTATGCAACAGCTATAGCCTGTTTTTTATATAAAGGATATGATTTAATAGAAGCCATAAAAGAAGCAAAAAAATTAGTTTTAGCTTCAGTAATTTATGCTAATAAATCAAGATATGGTTATAATGTTAATCCAACTTATATAAATAAAGAGAAAGTATTAAAAAATCTTTATTATGCCTTAAAATTACTAAAAAAATTTAATTTTTCATTAATTCCTGAAGTTGGTTCAAATATTGCTGAATCTCTTATTTTACCTAAGGATATAAATGATATAGCCTCACTAACCGGAAGAATAGTTAAAAATAAGGAGAATAGTTTTTATATTGCTGGAGATTTTAAATTTGGAGTAAATGGACATATAGCTAGAGTTGTTCTTTCTGCATCAAAAATTAATCCTAAAGTTAGAGCTTGTATGAATATAAGATATGATGAAGATCTAATTGATAGACTAAAAGATAATTTTAAAATAACTTCTTTTAATAGAAAAGATGAGCCAAAAAATGTATCCACTATGGAATGGGGGGTTAGTGTGGCTTTAAAAAAAGATAAAGAAGCAGATATTATTTATGACACTGGAGATGTTGGAAAAGAGCCTATGATTAGAGTTTTAGGAAAAGATGCTATAGATGTTGTAAATAAGGTTAAAGAAATAGAGAAGATTTATAAAAAATGCTAATCAATTATTTCTATAGCTTTAAATGGACATGCTTTTAAACAGTTTTTGCATCCCACACACTCTTCTTCTTTAAAAACTACATTATACTCATCATCCATATAAATAATGTTTAATGGACACTGAGTAATGCAGCAGCCACAATGGACACATTTTTCATAATCCCTCTTAATAACTTTTTTAATTTCTTCAACATCTCCAAATTTGGATAAATAAGATAGAGCTTTTTTTATTTTTTCCTCATCTCCAATAAGCTCTAATATCAAAAAAGCCTCTTGAGGCTCAACTTTAGCTTTTAATATATTAATATTAACCCCTGTTTTCAATATTGTTTCTGATATTACAGGCTTATTTATATGTTCTGAGTGTGTCCAATAATAAACTCTCTTTCTCATTTTTTTTCACCTAATAGTCCAGATATGTCTTCTGAAGTTATTACCCCAATTACTCTTTTATTCTCATCAATAACTGGCATTCCTGAAATTTTATTTAAACTCATTCTCCTAGCAACAACATCTATAGGTTCATCTTTATATGCTACAACAACATTCTTTGTCATTATTTCATCTATCTTTTTCTTATTTAGAGCTAAGGCTTTTGCTATATCCCATGAAGTGACAATTCCTATTAATCTTCCTTCACTATCAACTATAGGAAGGTGATTGATATCATATTTTATTAATACATTGGCTGCCTCATTTATTGTTATATTTGGATTAGCCACTATTGGAGGAGAGCTCATAATATCTTTAACCAATGTTATTGGGGATTTCATTGGTTTAAATTCAGGTTTTCCTAGTGGGGCTACCCTTTCAGTTAATAAAAATTCTCCATTTAATATCCAATTTTTTAATTCTTTAGCAACTTCTCTAGCCATCTTATAACTTGAAACAGGTCCAGTTTTAACAGCTTTTTCTACTCTCTTATTATCAATTTCCACTTCTAAAACAATCTTTCCAGATCTTAATTCTTTATAATTAGTTTTACCAACTAATGGCCTATCTCTCCTTGGAACCCCATAATCATAGATTGGCACTTCTATATCTTCATCCCTTATAGCACATCTTTTAGCTATCTTCTCATTTAAAACAGGAATAGGAATACCTATCCCAATATAAAGTGTTGAACCATATCTTGGCATAGTTGCAGCTCTAACATATTTAGCATTCATCTGTTTTAAATCCCCTTTTACCATTAAAGTACCAAATGGTGGATTGTGTTGTGTACCCTCTCCAATAACATATCCCACTCCTCCACCTAAAAATATCTTAGTTCCTATTCCTATTGTATTAAACTCACCAGTTTTTGGATCATAATCATTTTGTAATGGATTTAACTGTCCTGCCCCAGAATAATGAACATTATTATACTCTGGTAATAAGATACCCATGTATGTATATATTTTCTCCTCTCTACTGTTTGTTGCTGCTGTATAAGTTTGATAACAGTTTCTTGGATTAACCATAATAGCTTGATTGACATCATCTAATGTTATTTTAACATTAATCTCTTTTCTTGGATAACAGTCAGTTGTATAACCTTCAGCATACAATTCAACCTCTTTTCCTCTAATTAAATCTTCAATAACATGAGCTCCACCATACTCTATATCAATATCAGGATCTTCATTAGGCTGAGCTGCTCCAAGATAAGTATCAACAGCTGCTAAACCTCCATAACATTCAACATTATTTAAATAAATTTTTAGCATTTTTATTGGAGGGTCTGAATGACCAAAATTAATAAAAACTCCTGAAGAGCACATAGCCCCAAATGTTCCTGTTGTAACCACATCAACATATTCAGCAGCTTTTTTAGCCCCTTCTTCTTCTACAATCTTTATCATCTCTTCTGCAGTAACTACAACAGCTTCTCCCTTTTTTATTTTTTCATTAATTTCAGCTATGCTTTTCATGTTATCACATTAATTTTTAAAATTTTAAATTTATATTTTAAATTTTATATCCATAAAATTATATATTCAAATTAAATATATAATATGGTAAAATATATATATGACAAATATCTACTTATATATATAATTTTCGAAAATTTTATATATTGGTTTTTCTCAAATATCCATAAGGGGGTAGTGTGAAAATTAAGATACTCCATAAAACTCCTAAAGGATTTCTTATCGGTAGAGGTAAAAATGTAAAGATAAATTCTCCTGTCTATTTTAAGAAAAAGAAAATAGGTGTTATTGTAGACATCTTTGGCCCTGTATCCAATCCATACATAAAGATAAAGCCAATTAAAAAAGATATTAATGTAGATTTTGTTTTTACAAATAAAAATTAAGTGATCTCATATGGAAGTTAAAGAAAAATTAGAAAAGAAAGAGAAAAAAGATGAACAAGAAGAAGAAATAGTATGCCCAATATGTGGTAGTAAAGAGGTTATAAAAGATTATGTTAAAGCTGAAATCGTCTGTTCAAAGTGTGGATGTGTTATTAAAGATAACCTATTTGATGTAGGTCCAGAGTGGAGAGCATTTGATCATGAGCAAAAGATAAAAAGATGTAGAGTTGGAGCTCCAATAACACTAACCATTCATGATAAAGGATTATCTACAGTAATTGATTGGAGAAATAAAGATAGTTATGGAAAAGATATATCTGCAAATAAGAGAGCTCAATTATATAGATTAAGAAAATGGCAAAGAAGAATAAGAGTTAGTGATGCATCTGAAAGAAATTTAACATTTGCTTTATCTGAATTAGATAGAATAGCATCAAAATTAGGATTACCAAGGCATGTTAGGGAACATGCTGCTAAAATATATAGAAATGCTGTTGAAAAAGGATTAATAAGAGGAAGAAGTATAGAAGGTGTAGTTGCTGCTGCTGTTTATGCAGCCTGTAGAAAATGTAAAATCCCAAGAACATTAGATGAAATTGCAGAGGTTTCAAGAGTTGATAGAAAAGAAATTGGAAGGACATATAGATTTTTGGCAAGGGAGTTGGGGATAAAATTAACTCCTACAAATCCAATAGACTATGTTCCAAGATTTGCTTCTGAGTTAGGTTTGCCTGGAGAAGTTGAAAGTAAAGCTATACAAATATTAAAGAAGGCAGCAGAAAAAGGGTTAACTAGTGGAAGAGGCCCAACTGGAGTAGCAGCTGCAGCTATATATATAGCCAGTGTTCTTTTAGGATGTAGAAAAACACAGAGAGAAGTGGCAGAAGTAGCAGGAGTTACTGAAGTAACTATAAGAAATAGATATAAAGAGCTAACAGAACATTTAGATATTGATGTGACATTATAACTTAATTCCTATTTTGGGATAATTATGGGGCTAATTGATAAGATAAAAAAAGATAAAAAAATAATAGTTGAAGATAAACCATCATCAATCTTAAAAAAACCTATAAAAAAAGAAGAGGATATATTAGATGTTTATGATGTTAATGTAGATGAAATCACATTTAATGTTATTATTAAAAAGGAAGAGGGTTATACATACTATCTTATCCCTGAAATAGAAAAAATAAATGAATCTTTATCAAAATTATCTAAAGAACATTTTGATCTTATTAGAATGCAAATAGGTGATTTGGGTTTAGTTACATATGAACAAATAAAACACTTTATTAATGATTTTTCTATAAAATATAATTTAAAATTACCTTATATAGAATCATTAGCTAAATTTTTTTATTTGATATCAGGTAGATTTGGACTATTAGAGATTCCTATAAATGATGAGAGATTAGAAGAAATAATGATTAATGGTTATAACTATCCTGTTTATGTTTTCCATAGAAAACATCAAATGTGTGAAACAAATATTATACTAGATAGAAATGAAGTAGATAGAATTATTGAAAGTATAGCCAACTTAGTTAATAGACCTATAGATTCAAGAACCCCTATGTTAGATGCATTTTTGCCAGATGGTAGTAGGGTTAATGCTACAACATCAGATATATGTATGAATGGAGCTACTCTAACAATAAGAAAGTTCTCAAAAGATCCATTAACTGTTATAGATTTAATAAACTTTGGTACTTTAGATATAGATACTGCAGCATTTTTATGGCAAGCTGTAGAAGGATATTTTGGTGCTAAGCCTGCAAATACCTTAATAGTTGGAGGTACAGGTTCTGGTAAGACTACTCTTTTAAATGTTTTGTCAATGTTTTCTATGTACAATGAGAGAATAATTACTATAGAAGATACTCCTGAATTACAAATTCCACATAAACATGTTATAAAACTTGTTACTCGACCGGCAAGACCAGGAATGCCTGAGTATGAAGTTACTATGGATGATCTAATAAAAAATGCTCTTAGAATGAGACCAGATAGGATATTTGTTGGAGAGGTTAGAGGAGAAGAAGCTCACTCCCTATTAGTAGCTATGAACACAGGACATGATGGATGTTCTGGAACATTACATGCCAACAGTGCTGATGAGGCGATATTGAGATTAACAAGCCCTCCTATGAATGTTCCAAAGATTATGTTAACAGCTTTAAATTTTATTATAAATATACAAAGAATCAGAAGAGCTGGAAAAACAATAAGAAGAATTTTGGGAATAGTTGAAGTAGTTAAAGGTGTTGGAGAAGGGCAAGAGATTGCTAAAACTACATTGTATGAATATAATGGATTAAAAGATATATTAGAAAAAAGAGGAATTTGTTTATGGGAAGAAGAAGTTTGTGAAATAGCAGGAATATCAAGAGATGAATTATTAAGAGATAGAGAGTTTAGAAAGAGAGTTTTAAACTATTTATATAGAAATAATATTAGAGATTTGGAAAGTGTGGGGAAATATATTATGAAATATCAAGAAAATCCAGAAAAGCTTATGAAGATGATATAATATGATTAATCTTAAAAATATATATATAAAAATTCGATTATTTCTCCACAATATAGGATTAATTACTCTAGATACAGCCACTCTTAAGGAATTAAAAAAAATAGAAGTTAGTAAACCTAAATTTCAAGAAGCTTATACAGAACCTGTGGAAATAGAACCTGAAAATATAGAAGAGTATGAACGAATATTATTTGAAGAAGAACTTATTGCTAAATCTGCAGAATCTCTGTCACAAGCTTTAAGAAATGTAAGAATATTTTCAAGGAATTTGATAAGGTATTTAGGATATGAAAATGAAGTAGAGTATTTTAAAAGAGTTGTTTTATATATGTTTTTATCAATTTTTGGTTTTATAATACTTGGTATTCTTTCTAAAAATATTATAGGAGGTTTTATAAAAGGTATAGTTGGAGCTGTTATAATACTTGTTGGTTCTATTTTCTACCCAAGATTAAAGTTGATGTTATTTAAAGGAGAGATCAAACTTCAAATACTTTTTACTCTTGTTTTTATGATATCATTATTAAGAGCGGGAGCTTCTCTACCAGAAGTGTTAAATCATATATCAAAAAGTAGAGAGTTTGGAATAGTGGCTTATGAAATTAGACAGGTTCTAAGAGATGTAAATTCAGGATATAGTATGCTTGAAGCTTTAGAAAGAGCAAAAATAAGAACTGAAATTCCACTAATGATTGTTTTCTTTGATCAAATAATTGCTGGATATAATAAAGGGAATCTTTCCCTGCTATTAGAAAAACTATATGAAGAAATTGTCAGATCATCATTGGCAAAGTTAGATTCATCTAAGTTTATGATACAAAACTTAGGGAATTTAACATTTGGTATTGGGCTAATAATTCCCTTTAGTGGGATGATATTATCAGGAATGATATCAAATCAGGGATTTCCAGGGATATTAAATACCTTAGATTTACTTATGACAAAGATTGGCCCAATGTTAGCACTGTTTTTTGGAATATTTGTTAAGATGAAAATTGAGTGATAATATGAACAAATATATTAGAGGGTTTTACTATTTATTTATAAAGAGAAATGTGTTAATTCTAAGAAAATTAGGTAAAAGAATTAATGAAATTCAATTTATTTTTCTACTATTTATATTAATAATAATTTTTATATTATTAGGTAGTTTGCTTCACTTAACTTCAAGGAGCATATTATTATTAATAATAGTATATTTTGGAGCTATATTACACTTACCAAAAATTCTATATGAAAATAGAATAGAATTATTAGAAAAGAATATTCCTAAAGCACTTTATATTATGGTAATATCATTAGAATCTGGTAGGTCTATACCAGAGGCTTTACAAGAAGTTGTTAAAAATAATATAAAAGAAGTTAGTGATGTTTTTAGAAAAGTTCTTTATCTTATGGAGAACCAAAAGCTGACTTTTGAGGAATCAATATCTATAGTGGCAACAATATATGACTCAAAAGTTCTTAGTATGTTATCAAGAATTATGATTGAAAATAAAAAATATGGAGGAGATTTGGCAGAATCTTTAAAAAACCTTGCTAAGACCTTAGAAGATCTCCAACTATATAAAAGACAGCTTTTAAGTGTTACTGCCCAGGGGCTTGCTATAGGTTTTATTATTTTATGTGGGGTTATGCCAGCTGTAGGGGGATTGTTAGGAGCTTATTTACTATTTATAACAAAAAGTATGGGTGGAATGGCAAGAACCCCTCCAGTATCAGCAGAAGATATTGCAAGAGGTTTTGAAATAATACAGTTAGGAACACTCATGGTAGGATCATTGTTTTCAATTCCAATATATGGGTTTAATATTGCAAGAATGTTTCTTATAGCGGCTATAACAATGACTGCTGGTATGGGGGCTTATTATATTATATTAAAATTAGCTCCATCCTTATTCTCTTAAAAGTCTATTTATCTCCATATCCAAAAAGATAATTCTTTTAACAGATGGATGATCTTTTCCAAGCTTATTTCTAAATTTCTCTACAACCCTATCTATTTCAACTCTCTCTGTTTCAAAGATTAAATTATCTGCATGAGCTACTATTTTCTCTTCTAAAGATATAGGTACATAATCTTTAGCAGGTAATCCTAAAGCTATTGCCTCTTCCTTTGTTATCCCTGCCCCAATATGTCTTTCAGCTATTAAAGCTATTCTTTCATCAAAACCATAAGATCTTAAAATATTTGCTCCCACTACTCCATGATCAATACCATGTGTTTTAGATCTACCTATATCATGTAACAATCCACCAATTTTTACTAAATTTAAATCCACATTATAATCATTATTTTTTATTTGTAATGCTATCTCATAAGCATACTTTGAAACTGCTATGCAATGCTCTACAACATTTTTTGGACATAGTTTTTTTAGGAGTTCCAAAGCATCCATAATTTCACTGATTTAATATAGGATTATGTTTGAGTTCATGTTCTAAAAATTTTATCTGTTCTTCAAGATCTTTTATTATTTTACTATTGTCAAATTCCTCTAACATATTTCCACAACCAGGACATAAGAAGTTCAAATCTGTAGCTTCTTCAAATGTAAATCTTATATTGCATTTTGGACAGTAGAAAAACATATTATTTTTTTCATATTTTAATTTATTTTCTAAGTCAGTAATAAGTTCTTTAACTCTCTTTTTTACAACATATGGAATTTTTTCAAATGTTGGGCGCCATGTATAATAAAACCAATTTGAATCTTCATTTTTCCATTTTTTATAGTCAACTAATCTAGCATCATATAACTTATACAACAACTTTCTAACATAATTTAACTTAATCCCTAGCTCTTTAGCTAACTCTTCTTCAGTAGTCTCTCCCTTTTTTAATAGCACCTCTATAAGTTCAAAACCTTTTTCATCTCCTTCAAATATGTTAAATAACACCTCTTGAACTAATGGATCGTTCAACATTTTACGTATCTTCATACTTTACACTCTCCCTAATTATGTTTTTTATATTACTATCTGATATTACTGTAAAGATAGGTTCATCTTTCTCTATAATAGCCCCATTTTTTGGAATGTCATATAGGCATCTATAATTCTTAATTCTAACTTTTAATCTCCTATTAGCAAAAATAATTCTTTTTTCATATACCCTATTTGGTTTAACAGTTTTAGCATATTCTTTATTTAATAAAGCTTTAACAAGATTTTTTCTTGAGGAGATTTCAATTGTGTCAAAAGTTCCAAGAATTCTGGGATTTAGATCTATTATGTATAACAAATTGTTATTAATTAAAAAATCTAAACCATTCATTCCTTCAAGTTCAAAAACTTCAATAATATCTCTAAGTTCATTAACATAAGTTTTAGAAAGTTTGTATGGAGTGATGTTTCCAGCATATTGTCCATTAATAATAATTTGTTTGTTAAAGGTTATAAATGTGTTGTCTATAAAATTTATGCTAAAACTTTCACTTTTTATAAACTCTTGGGCTAAAATAGGGAACTCCAAATTTTTTGCCAATCCTCCACAACCTGATATTGGCTTTAGAACAATCTTTTTAAACTCTTCCCTGAATTTCTCTAACTGATGCCTATTATAAATTATTTTATATGTTGGTATATTATACCCTAAATTTTCCAATTTTTTATAAACTTTATACTTATTACTTAATTTTACAATCTTTTTTGGTTCATTACCTACAACATTTTCCCATTTTGGAGCCTTTTTTATATATTCAAAAACTCCAGAGGTAATAAATATATAATCTACACTATCAGCAATTTCTTTAGCTTTCTCTAACAGTTTTTTTGGATCATAATTATCTTTCAACTTCCCATGTTTATATGGATTTACAAAAAAGAATTTTTCATCAGCTTTTAAATCTTCAGGAGCATAATATGAAACTGAATACACATAAAAGCCTAAAGATTTTAGAGAGTTTGCTACAGCTCTTGTATTTACTCCTAAAACTAAAGCTTTATAACACCCTAAATCTCCCAGGCTTTGGCTCATCAATATCTCCATACTTTATAAGTTTTTTAATAATATTTTCCAATTCCTCTTCATTAATTCCTCTTTTTTTAGCCTCTTCTAATATAAAATCATAATCAACTAACTTATCATCATCAGAAAGTTCTTTAATTATTTCATAAACCATCATTAATTTATCTCTTTCTTTTTTAGCTACACCTATTATTTTATCTACATCTAACATTCCAGTTTCAGGATCATAGGCTATCTCTTTTAAACATTCAGTTATTATTTCTATGGCCACTTTAGCATCTTCTTCATCTACCTCTTCTTTTAATTTAGCTTTTGCATGAGCTTCAGCTATTCTTATAGCAGCTTCTAACTGTCTTGCAGTAATTTGATGTTTTTTTCTCATTTCTACATAATAGTTTATTAACATCTTCTTAGCTCTCTCCCCAATTATTGGCTTATGTTTTCTTACATAGTGTATATATTTAATAATAAATTCCCTATCTACTTTAACCCCATCTATCTCTATATAATCTAACCCTATTTTTCTATTAATATCCTTATTCAAATAAGCTCTATGTAGATCTATAATATAATTGGCTATTTCTTCATCTTTCTTATTATCAGACACATCCCTTATAGGAAATATAAGATCAAACCTGCTTAATAATGGAGCAGGAATATTTATTTGCTCAGCTATAGATTTCTCTGGATCAAACCTTCCCCATCTTGGGTTACAGGCAGCTAATACGGCACATTCAGCAGGAAGTTTTGCATTAATTCCTCCTTTACTAACATGAATAGTTTGACTTTCCATAGCTTCAAGGACATAACTTAATATCTCTTTATTCACTGTTAGCTCATCTATACAGGCTGTTCCTTTATTGGCTTTAACTAATAAACCTGGTTTAATTACCCAATTGTCTTCTCCAATCTCAGTTTTCTCTTTAACTACTGCTGCTGTTAATCCTACACCAGTAGCTGTTGTTACAGAACCATAAACATTTCCTGGAATCTCTGCAATGTTTCTTAAAATAACAGTTTTTCCTATCCCAGGATCAGTTATTAATAAAATGTGGATATCTGCCCTTTTATTTGGTTTTTTAACTCCTTTTATTTGTTGTAAAAAAACAGCTTTTTTTATTGTTGAATACCCTTTAATCTCAGGAATTAATCTATCTGAAAGAATATCTACTATATCTTTCCTTTTAGATAGTTTTTTTATATTTTTAATATCTTCTTCTGATATAGATATCTTAGCTCCCTCATCTAATACATTACAACTTATAGCTTTAACATATAAATCATAAATTGGTAATTTTTTACTTTTTCTTACTTTTATAGGTACACCAAGTACTTTTACCCTTCCTGCATAAATTCCTGGAGAGTTTTCTAGGAATACTGTTATATATTTTGGTGGTTCTTCAGGGTTACTCATCAAATCTAAGGGCTGCTGAACCTTTATTTCCTGAAAATCTACATATGTTGATCTATCATCAATAAGCTCCATAACTTCCCCACATTTACATATAACTTCCTCACAGTCTTTCAAAAAATCTATCTCTTTAACACTCTTTCTCCCGCATTTGGGGCATATGTAAAAGCCTTTTTTTAACATAGGTTTTATCTTAGAAGCCATAACAATAATACCCTCAAATTCTACAAGTTTCCCAATATCCTTACTTTTTATTTTTTCTATTGTATAATTTCTTTTAAACACTTCAGGAATATTGTTTAGCTCTATTATTATATCTTCTAATTCCTCCCCTTTTAAAGTGAAATAAATTTCTTTGTAACATTCTTTTATAATATTTATAGCCTCATAAGGGTGATTTACAGTAAATTCTACAAATTCCATTAATCCAAAATAATAAAGCTTTTTTAAATCAATATTTACTCTATCTTTTTCCATTATTATATCATCTTGATGAAAATTTCTTAAATATGCAATTAAAAGATCTTTAAATTTTTCCAAGTTCATATTTCATCAACTCTCAAGAAAAGACATTTCAAATATTCTGTACCTTTTGATGTTATAGGGTGATCTGGGGCTTGTGAACCTTGTATAATAATTTTTCCCCATTTCTTTGCCTTTAAACATGCATCAATAACAAGAGCTTTAAAAGCATCAGGTTCAACTGGCTGGGAACAGGAGCATGTTATTAAATATCTATTTGATAGAGTAGCTCCAAACCTATTTAACATATGATATCCTCTTAAAGCACTCTTTAAATCTTTTTTTGATTGTGCAAAAGCAGGAGGATCAAGGATAACAACATCAAATTTTTCTCCATCTTCTATTAGCTCTTCCATAACTTTAAATGCGTTTCCTTCTATAAACTCATATCTATCTTTTGGAATATTATTAATTTCCATATTCTCTTCAGCGACCTCTAAGGCCTTTTTAGATAAATCTACGCCCACAACATAAGCTCCTTTTAAAGCTGCATGAACCGAGAAACCTCCAGTGTAGCAGCATATGTCTAAAACCCTATAACCCTCTTTAATAAACCTCTCTAGCAACAGCCTATTCTCCCTCTGATCTAAGAAAAATCCTGTTTTTTGTTGTTTAACATATACTTTAAATTTTGCTTCTCCTTCAGTAATTACTGTTTCCTCTTTTTTTCCTTTTAAAAATCCTTCAATATCTTTTAATCCTGCCCTCCTTCTATTTCTTCCAGTACTCTTCTCATATATATGCTCAATTCCCAATTCAGACAGTGTTTCAGCAATAACATCTCTATATTTTTCAATACCAAAATTAAATATTTGAAGAGTTGCTATATCATTAAATCTATCTATAACCAATCCATTTAACCAATCAGATTGTGTGTAAACCATTCTATAACTGTTTTTATAACCCAACTCATAAACTCTATAATTATTAGCTTTAATTATCTTTTCCCTAATATAATTTTCATTTAATTCTTCTCTCTTTAATGTCATTATCCTTACTTCATTTGGATTTTTAAAACCTCTACCAAGAAATTTTCCTCTCTTTGAATATATATCTACAACTTCTCCAAGTTCTGCACTATCAAAATCCTCTTTGTTAATAATATTATTTCTATTAATTATAAGATTACCCTTCTCTATAGCTGAATATCCACCAAAATCTACATATAGCTTTATCATTAAATCACCTATTGGTGATGTTATGTTTGATCATATATATAATGGATTTTTAAACCAAAAAATAAAAGATAAAGTTATAGTTGTAGATGTGTTAAGAGCTTCTACAACAATAACCACACTTTTAAGCATAGTGGATGAGGTTTATATAACTGACTCTATAGAGAGGAGGGAGAAAGGAATATATATAGGCGAGAGAGGAGGGGTAAAAGTAAAAGGATTTGACTTTAATAACTCACCTATTGAGATATTAAAAAATAGAGATATTATAGAAGAGAGATATAACAATGGAGAAAAAATTTATTTATCCACAACAAATGGAACTAGAGTTTTAAGAAGTTTAAAAGCTAAAGAAATTTTTATTGGGGCTATAGTTAATGCTAAGGCTGTTTCTGAAGTAGGAGATGCTACTTTAATACCTTGCCATAGAATGGGAGAATTTGCTATTGAGGATATAGTGGGATGTGCTTATATAGCTAAATATTGGGGTAATGATTTTGGATTAGCTAACCCTGAACTTGTAATAAATTCTGAAGCTGCTAAGCATTTAAAGGCTATTGGTTATGAAGGAGATGTGTATTTTTCAATAATGGAAAATACTTATGATATTGTAGGTTATTACATAAAAGAGGATGGAAAGGTTGTAAGATATGAGGATTGATTTAAATAGAATTGATAGTGAAGAGGGTATTAAGTTATTAAAGGAACTGAAGTGGCAAGGATTTGTGTATTATCAATATAACAATTTTGATAAAGAAAAATTTTTAGAAGTAAAAGAGATAGCTGAAAGATACAATTTAAAAGTTTATAGTGGAATAAAATTAAGAGATAATAATATAAAGAGTTTAAAAAATAGTATAAAGAAATACAGGAGAAAATGTCATATAATCTTAATAGAAGGTGGGGATATAAAAATAAATAGATTTAGCTGTGAACAACATAATGTTGATATCCTCTCAACACCTGAACTCAATAGAAAGGATTCTGGAATGGATCATGTACTGATGAGGTTAGCATCAGAACATAGAGTTGCTATTGAGATAAACTTTAGAGAACTACTTTTAAAAGATGGTTATGAAAGAGCTAGATTAATGTTATTCTTTAGAAGAAATTTAATGTTAGCCAAAAAATATAAAACACCTGTTGTAGTTTCAACAGATGCTACAAATATTTATGAAATAAAAAGTCCATATGATATTAGAGCTTTTTTAAATACTTTGGTAGAACCAGAATTTGCTAAAAAGATTATGGAAACACTTTATAAAATTTGTGAATACAGAGATTATTTGATGAGAGATAATGTTATAAGGTATGGCTTAGAGATTATAAAATAATTTTTTATGATTCAGCCCAACTTAACATTTCATTATACACAGGATGTTGTTTTAATAAGTTTTTGTTACCTATTAAAATTAATTTTCTCTTAGCTCTTGTTATTGCTACATTAAGCCTTCTCAAATCTTTTAAAAATCCAAATTTTCTTGTCCTTACAAATGATATAACTATAGCTTCATTTTCTCTTCCTTGGAAACCATCTACAGTATTCACCTCAACATCTAAATTATTCTCTTCAAATAGTCTTCTTAAATATCTAACTTGAGCGTCATATGGTGTTATTACACTCAGAGGAATGTTATATTTAACTAGTTTTTTCACAACCCAAAGCACTTTATTAGCTTCTTCTATATTATAATATGAGGGTGATTCTTTATCCCTCTTCTCTTCTCCATCAACATGTATAAATTGAACAGGCTTCTCATTTATAATATCCCTATCTTCCTCATCAACATCTTTAATCAAATCCAATAGGGTGATATTTTTAACACTCTCATGTGCCTTTAACCTATTATTATAAAACATTCTATTTGGAAATTCCATAATCTTTTCATTCATTCTATATTGTATCTCAAGTATTGTTGAGAACTCTGGATATTTATTTATTAGTTTTTCAAATAGTGTCTTTTTTAACTCTTCATTATCACTTAACACTGTTGGAGGTAGTTGTTTATGATCCCCAGCCATTATTAACTTGTTAGCCTTAGTTATTGGTATCAAACAGGAAGGTTCCATAGCTTGAGAAGCTTCATCTATTACAGCTACATCAAAATAATAGTCTTTTAATATTTCAGAACCTGCCATTGAGTTTGTAGCCACAACAACATCTGCCTTTTTTAATATATCATCTACAATATCTTTTTCTATCTTATCTAATTTATCAACAAACCTCTTTATAACCCTATTTCTTACTATCCATTCAGCCATACTCTTTATTTTCTGTTTAGGAATTCCTCTATAATCTTTATTCTTTTTAGCTATTTTAACTATTTTATCATCTGATAATCCTCTCCTCCATTTTGGAGATGGTTTTAGAAATTTATCTCTTTCTTCTTTTAATTTCTTTATTTTCTCTTTTATTCTTTTAATTTCTTGATATTTTTCATGAGTTTCTATTAGGTAGGGTAAAGAGTGCTCTATTAACTCTTTATTGATCCTTGTTGGATGTCCTACCCTAACAACATTTAAGTCAGGATATTTCTTTAATAGATATTCTAAAATATTATCAGCAGCTATATTTGAATCTGCAGTAGCCAATACCTTATGCTTATTAAATCTAACCTCTTGAACTATAACTTCTGTTAAAGTTCTAGTCTTTCCTGTCCCAGGAGGGCCATGGATAAGGTAGAGATCTTTATTTAACACAGCCATTTTAACAGCATACCTCTGAGATTCATTTAAAGATTTATCATAAAACTCTATATTAATATCCTCTCTAAATGGTTTTTCAGGTTTTTCAATACCTAAAATAATATAAAGTAACTTTGGTTTTTCTTTAGCTATTTTTAATAAGGCTTCTTTCATTCTTTTAAATGTAATGTCATTTATAAATAAGTCAATCCTTACTCTTTCCTTAAAAACCCATTTAGGCACATCTATGTCAAATGCTACATCAATAAAGTTTTTTCCTACATAGATAACATTTGCATATAAATCACTCTTTAAAGGATCATCCTTACTAACTAACACAACATCTCCTGGTGATATCTCTGTTTTAAATTCTTTCTTTCTACCAAATCTAACAAGAGTACATCCTAAAGCTTCTCCTAAAAAAGTTCCTTTTAGATTCAATATTGCTCTACCTACTTCCTCTCTTTTTCTCCCTAACCTCTTTATTTCTTCTTTATGAAACTCCATTTCATACTTTCTTTCTAACTCAATAAGATTTAAATATTTTCTTACATAATGGTCTATTAAATTCATAATATCACTGTGAGTTCTATGTTCTCTGTACCAAACTTATGTGATGCAGGAGCTTTATATATAAAAAATTTAAAACCAGTTTTAAATAACCAGAAGGTTATAATTGGAGAGGTAGTTACAGTAAGAACTAATGATGATTGGGGTTGTGTAGTTAAAGCTATAAGTTATGCTAAAGGAAAGATAATATTTGTCAAAAATGAAGGGGAAAAAGCAGTTTGGGGGGGTTTAGCATCTTTAAATGCTAAGATTAAAGGGGTTAAAGCAGTTGTTATATATGGAGCAATAAGAGATATTGAAGACATTATATCATTAAAATTTCCTGTTTTTTATAAAGAGGTAAATGCTGAAGCTGGAAAACCTCTAAATGTTGGAGAGATTAATATACCTATTGATATATATAATATTACCGTATCTCCAGGGGATTACATAGCATGTGATATGAATGGTGTCTGTTTAATAAAAAGGAGATGTTACAATGAGATAATGGAGAGAGTTAAAAAAGTTAAAAGTAAAGAGAATAAAATTAAAGAAAGAATAATGAAAGGGCAAGATTTAAGTGAAATTCTAAACTTGAGGTGAAAATCTTTGCGAATATTGGAAAAAATTGCTGATAAGCCAATGGTTAGATATATAATAAGAGGGTTAATAGATGGGACTCTATCTACTTTAGGAGTAGTTATAGGAGCTAGTGGAGCAGATTCACATATAATTATTTCTGCAGGTTTAGGTGGGGGTTTAGCTAATGGATTATCAAATATACTAGGGGCTTTTACTGCAGAAAAAGCTTCATTGGAGAGAGAAAGAATAAATATGGAAAGAAAGCTAGTAAAAAATCATGGATATCTGAAAAAATCACTCATATATAAAAATGCTTTAAAAGACACAATGATTTGTGGGGTTATAGATGGGATATCTACAACTTTAGGTTCTGCTCTACCTGTTTTACCATTCTTCTTTTTAAAGCCAAATGTGGCTTTGTATGTAGCAATAGGGATTACAGTGGGATTGTTATTTTTATTAGGTATTTTTATAGGAAAAATCTCTAAAGAGAATTTGTTAATATCTGGAACAAAAATGGTTGTTGGAGCATTATTAGTGTCATTTCTATGTTTTATTATTGAAAATATATTTAGCTAAAAACTCTTGTTATTTTATACTGTCCAACAGCTTCTATATATTCAACTTCTTTTCCAGGCTCTAACTCTAAACCTTCTGGTATTGGCAATTCTAAAGTTTCATATGTTTGTAAATCCATTATCTGAACAGTATCTCCAACAACAGCAAGAACTTGTCCTTTTCTTCTATCAATTATTGGAACCTCTACTTTAGCTGATGTTGGAGCAACAAATTCCTTTTTAACTTTATCAAATATCCCAATCCCTACAACTCTAGCCTTAGCTCCTCCATGTTTTCCAGACTTTGATATACTTATATCAACTATCTCACATGGTACTCCATCAATCATAACATACTGCCCAACTTTTAATGATCCTACATTAACTTGTTTTGTTCCTGGCATGAATATCACCTTAAAAAAGTTTTTAATAACTTTAAAAAAATTTATTATATAAAGATTATGGTGGTAAAAATGATTGATAGTAAGACAAAGCTTGTAGCATTAATAGGACATCCTGTTGAACATTCACTCTCACCTATAATGCAAAATGCTGCTTTTAGAGATAAGAATTTAAATTATGTTTATTTAGCTTTTGATGTTTTGCCAGAGAAATTAAAATATGTTATTGATGGGGCAAAAGCTTTAGGAATAGTGGGATTTAATGTAACAATTCCTCATAAAATTGAAATAATAAAATATTTAGATAAATTAGATAAAAGTGCTGAATTAATAGGGGCAGTAAATACCATAAAGGTTGATAAAGAAGCAATTGGGTATAATACTGATGGTATTGGAGCTAGAAAAGCATTAGAAGAAAAAATTGGAAAAGTTGAAAACAAAAATATATTAATATTTGGTGCTGGTGGTGCAGCAAGAGCTGTAGCTTTTGAATTAGCTAAAAATAATAATATAATAATTGCAAATAGAACATTAGATAAGGCTAAAAAATTAGCTGAAGAGATTATAGAAAAATTAGGAAAAAATTCTGATGAGGTTAAATATGTCCCATTAAATACTGATTTAAAAGATGTTGATATTGTGATTAATGCTACATCTGTAGGGATGAAAAAGGATGATAAACCATTAGCTACAGCTGAACAGTTAAGAGGTAAAGTTGTCATGGATCTTGTCTATAACCCCTTAGAAACTCCATTATTAAAAGAGGCTAAAAAGGTTAATGCTATAGCAATAGATGGTTTAGGAATGCTAATACATCAAGGAGCTGAAGCTTTTAAAATTTGGACAGGAGTTGAGCCAAATATTAATGTTATGAGAGAAGCTATTATGAAATATCTAAACTACTCTCATTAACTCATCTGGTTTATGTATTTCTCCACCTATTTTATCTACTAAAATAACATCTGAATTTTTGCAACATCTTTCAACTTCATAATATATTTGCCCTAAATTCATCTCGGGTATAATAACTTTTTCTGCTTTAACTTTTTTTAAAATATCATCCGGGAAAGGATAAACAGTAATTAATCTTATATATCCCACATCTTTACCTTCTTTATTTAACATGTTTGTAACATATTTAACAGTTCTTGAAGGTGATCCATAACAAATAAATAGTGTTTTAGCTTCTATATTATGCATTTCTAATTTTATTATTTTATTTCTATTTTTTCTTATTTTATTTACCAACCTTCTCACAAGCTTATCATGTGTTTCAGGAGATACATCTGGATAACCTCTTTCATCATGAGTTAAACCTGTTACATGAACATTATAACCCTCACCAAAAATAGGCATTGGTGGTACATCAACATCAAATGGATATGGCTTTTTACATGGTTTTTCTTTTGGTAATTCTCTATTCACTATATCAAAATTATCATGTAAATGAACCTTCTCTCTCATGTGACCAACAATTTCATCTGCCATAACAAATACTGGAACTCTATATTTTTCAGAAAGGTTAAATGCTTCAATAGTAAAATCATACATCTCTTGAACAGAGGATGGGGCAAGGGCTATAATTTCATAATCCCCATGACTTCCCCATCTACACTGCATCATGTCTCCTTGACTAGCATGTGTAGGCTGCCCTGTTGATGGACCCCCTCTTTGAACATTGACTATAACACAAGGGGCTTCTGTCATACATGCAAAACCTATATTTTCCTGCATCAAACTAAATCCAGGCCCTGAAGTAGCAGTCATGGCTTTTAAGCCTCCCCAACTAGCACCAATAACAGCCGCTATTGAACCAATTTCATCTTCCATTTGAATATAATAACCATTAACCTTTGGTAACTCCCTAGCCATAGTTTCAGCTATCTCTGTTGAGGGAGTTATTGGATATCCTGCAAAAAATCTACATCCTGCTTTTATAGCCCCTTTAGCACAGGCTTCATTACCTTGTAAAAATGCTATCATTCTTCCACCTTAACTCCTTCTAATATGTTTTTCAATTTAATCTTTTTATTATCCTTTATTTTTGGCTCCACTCTTGGAGGTTGAATTATATTTGTTATCTTATCTCCAGGTGGCACCATTGGTAAAGCTTCAGCAGGATCTATAACAATATCCAATAGATAAGGTTCTCTACTTAAAATAGCTTCTTTTAATTTTTCTTTTATTTCATTTGGGTCTGTAATTTTCTCAGCTTTTATGCCATAGCTTTCAGCAAGCTTAACAAAATCAGGACTTTCTCCAAGATGAACTTCACTCTGTCTTTGACCATAATATAGATTCTGCCATTGATACACCATTCCTAATGTTCTATTATCAAATATACAAATAACTATTGGAATATCATACTCTCTCACTGTTGCAAGTTCTTGAGAATTCATTAAAAATCCTCCATCCCCTGTAATACAAATAACATTTGCATATGGTTTTGCTACTTTAGCTCCAATAGCTGCTGGAAATCCAAAACCCATTGTACCTAATCCTCCAGAGGATATAAATGTTCTTGGCATTTTAACTTTGAAATAGTGGGCCATCCACATTTGATTTTGTCCAACATCAGTAGTTATTACAGTATTTCTTAAGCTTGGATCTATCTCTTTTAAAGTATCCATTAAATCTTTAACAAATCTTTGTGGTTTTATTGGTTTATCATCAAAATCCATTTTTATTGGGAAAGATTTTAATTTTCTTATTCTCTCTAACCAATCTTCTTTACTTTTTATCTCTAATGTCAATAAAACATTAATTATATCCCTCAAAACATTTTTAGCATCTCCAACTATTGGAATATCTACCCTTACATTCTTACCTATCTCTGCAGGGTCAATATCAATGTGGATAATTTTAGCATTTGGAGCAAAGTATCTAACATCTCCAGTAACTCTATCAGAAAACCTACATCCAATGGCTATAAGAACATCACACTCATCTATAGCATAATTTGCTGCTCTTGTTCCATGCATTCCAGCCATTCCTAATGACAAAAAGTGATCTTCAGGAAAAGCTCCTTTACCCATTAATGTTGTTGTCACTGGGATTTTAAAAAGATCAGCTAACCTATATAACT
The DNA here is from genome assembly GCF_000371805.1 of Methanocaldococcus villosus KIN24-T80. NCBI lineage: Archaea > Methanobacteriati > Methanobacteriota > Methanococci > Methanococcales > Methanocaldococcaceae > Methanocaldococcus > Methanocaldococcus villosus. The sequence continues at coordinate 1,102,375 of NZ_AQUK01000001.1, read as the reverse complement.
CTTCATGGGCATTAGCTAATATAACTCCTCCTCCAGCCAATATTAATGGCTTTTCTGATTCAGCTATTAATTTAGCTGCTTTTTTTATTTGTAATGGATGTCCAACAGTTTTTGGTTTATAACCAGGAAGATCTACCTTTGCAGGAATATCAACATGCTCTATTTCTTCACTCTGAACATCTTTAGGGATGTCAATATGAACTGGCCCTTTTCTACCAGTTGTTGCAATTTCAAAACTAGCTCTTATTATTTCTGGAATTTCTTCAACTTTCTTTATTTGGAAGTTATGTTTTGTTATAGGCATAAATAAGCCAAGAGCATCTATTTCCTGAAATGCATCATTCCCTATAAGATTTCTTGGAACCTGGCCAGTCAATGCTATAACTGGTGAGGAATCTGCATAAGCTGTTGCTATACCTGTAACTAAATTTGTTGCTCCAGGACCTGATGTAGAGACACAAACTCCAGCTTCTCCAGATACCCTAGCATAACCATCAGCCATATGAGCTGCCGCCTGCTCATGTCTAACTAGAATGTGTTGAAGATCACTGTCATATAGAGCGTCATAAAATGGGAGTATTGCTCCACCAGGATATCCAAAAATTATCTTAACTCCCTCAGCTTCTAAAGCTTTAATTATAACTTCAGCTCCTTTCATTTAATCACCTTTTTAGTGTTTTTAAAACCTCTTCTTTTAATATTTCAAATATTTTCTTTTTATATTCTAAAAATTCAACACTTGTTTTATCTCTAGGTCTTTCTAATGGTATTTCTATTATATCTTTTATCTTCCCAGGTCGTGCTGTTAATACAACAACTCTATCAGAAAGATATACTGCCTCATCTATACTGTGTGTTATAAAAAATATTGTTTTCTTATCCTTTTGCCAGATCTTTAATAATTCATTTTGTAATATAGCTCTTGTTTGGGCATCTAAAGCCGCAAATGGTTCATCCATTAAAACAATTTCAGGATCATTTGCTAATGTCCTTGCTATAGCAACTCTCTGTTGCATCCCTCCACTCAGCTGATATGGATAAGCTTTTTCAAAACCTTCTAAACCCATAAGTTTTATAAACTTTCTTGCTATTTCATACCTCTCCTTTTTAGGAACTCCTCTCAATTCTAAACCAAAGGCAATATTGTCTATAACATTCCTCCAAGGTAATAATGTATATTGCTGAAAGACAACACCTCTATCAGCTCCAGGACCCTTAATTTCTTTCCCATCCAATAAAATCCTGCCTTTTGTAGGTTTATCTAAACCTGCTATAATTCTAAGTAGTGTGGTTTTTCCACACCCTGAAGGCCCAACAACTGTTAAAAATTCATTTTTATATACCTCCAAATTTATATCATCTAATGCTGTGATCTTTTTTCCATCTACGTCAAACACTTTTGTTAATCCTTCTATTTTTAATTTTATCATATAAAATCACTTCATCATCTTTCTCCAAATAAAGTATTTATTTTCTATATATCTTAAACCATTATCTAATACAATTCCTATTAACCCTATTATTATCATACAGGCTATAACTACATCCATTCTGCTTAAAGAGTAGGCATACATAATTAAATAACCTAAGCCAGAATTACTTGAAGGTAGCATTTCTGCAGCTACAACACACATCCATGCTATTCCTGCTCCAACTCTTAAACCTGTTAATATTGAAGGAGATGAAGCTGGGATAATAATTTTTAATAAGATGTCTCTCTTTTTTGCTCCTAAAGTTAGTGCCATCTCTACCAATGCATTAGGAACTCCTCTAACACCTGCAATAGTGTTTATCAATATTGGGAAGAAAGCTCCAATAAATATAATAAATATCATTGAACTTTCAGATAAACCAAACCATACTAATGATAAAGGGACCCAAGCTAATGGAGGAATAGGCCTTAAAAGCTCGATAACTGTATCAAATAGATCATAAATAATTTTAGAATATCCCATAAAAATTCCCAAAGGAACTGCAACAGTAGAAGCTAATATAAAACCAGATAACACTCTTTTTATACTAACAACAGTGTTATCAATTAAACTTCCAGTACCAAGGATATTAGTTAGAGGGTGAGAGAGGACATAGATTACATCTTCAACTTTTGGTAATAAAATAGGATTATTTATATAAATAGCTAAAACTTCCCACATAATAATTAAAGAGAAAGGCATAATCATTTTTATCATTATATTATTAATTTTCACCTTCTCCCCTTGTTAGCTTTTAACTCATAATTTTAAAATAAGCTATATAATTTTATTGATTATATTAAAGTAAATTTAAATATATAAATGTTAATTATATAAAAAAAGATTTATAACCAAATAGATTTCAACCCTGCCCACATTCTCATTTTCTCATAGGCAATAATCCTTGGAATGTTCTTAGCTTCTTTTGGTCCAGGATTTTTCATGTAGAAGGCATTAACTTCATATACAGTTCCATATTCTTTCCTATCCAAAGCTATTTTTCCAAGTCTTGATAAATCAACCAACAACCCAGCTAAGGCAGGGCTGTCATTAATTCTCCCATTAACAATCAACTCATCCCTTGCTCCATTAAATGAGATATACTCAATATGCAAAGAGATAAATTTCTTGTCTCCTAATGGCTCTAAATAACCTGTTGGTTTTATGAAGTGAGGAGCATTATATCCAAGAATATCTTCAACAATTGAACTTTTTGTAGATTCTTTACTTTTATTTCTATCAACATCTGTCAGTGCTAAAAAATCAGTGTTTCCTCCTATGTTAAATTGAGCTATGCTCAAAACATATCTATTTCTTTGGAATAGATGAGCTAAGAGGTCAGCTGTTAGTGGAGTAGCCCCTGTAGCTCCATCATCACCAAATATAACCATCTTGCTCTCCTTTGCAAGCTCAACATAAGTAGGGTCATTGGCTATCAATGTGGGAATTGCATTTATAAAACAAGCTCCTCCAACTTCTTTAGCATATCTTGATATTGCATAGGCATAGAATTGAGTTGCTGTCAATCTCTCTTTATTGTTCTCTTTTATGGCTTTTTCCAATTCTTCTCTACTATTAAATGTTTTAAATGCTTCTGTTGTGCATACATTTATGAAAACTTCAGCTTTAGCCTCTTTCCATTCATCTATTAGGTGGTTTATAGCATCTTCTAAACTCATTTTATCTTCTAAACCTTCAGCCTTTATTGGGAGATTTTTTAAGCTGTTTAAATGAACTCCTTTCTTTACCTCAATATCTTTTAAACTTTCAGGAACATTGTTATCATAATGTTTTGCAACATCATATACACTCTTTCCCACTTTATTAACATCTACATCATAAGAACCAACTATATTGATATCTTTTATTTTTATTTGTAGCTCATCCCTTAATGGCACTCCATAAGGCTCAATCTCCCCAGCTTTTATCTTCTCTAAACCTGAAGCAAAAATTGACCCTACAAACCCTTGCCCTAAGATAATGACATTCACCAATTTTTCTCACCTCCTTCAAATTTTTGTAATAGTTTTTTAAGTTATTTCTTAGGTTTAGAAAATTTCTCCTCCACTTCTTTTCTATGTATTGTGTTATAAGAACAGAAAGGTATTATTCTTCCATCTGGTATTGCATAATGTATGCAACATCTCTTAACCCTATCAACATCAAAATTGTAAGCATCCATAAAGTGCATACAACTTATCATTAAAGTGTTGTAGTGGAATTTAGCTAAAGCATCATAATCTCCTTTCAATATATTAACTATTAAAGATATTATTTTTTTAATATTTATATATTTTGGTGCATTTTTTAGATCTATTAATGATGGTAATTTACTTCCAATTTCTAATACTACTTTGATGTCTTTCAATTTATTATTATAATCTAACTCTTCAATATATTCTTTTATTAGCTCTAAGAAACCTTCTACATCAATAAATCTTGTTATAGGGATCATTTTTCCATCATCTACAAAGACATATGTTGCTACTCCACAGTGTTGATGTGCTGATAAAGTAGGTTTCTTTTTATTAAACAGTTTTTCAACAAAAATAGAAATTGGTGCTACTGAAGGTACTGGATAAAAGTCTTCTTCTGTTAAAGATGTTTGTTCTTCAACTAATCTTATAAAATCTGGAATTGTTATTCTTCCATTTAACAATACATCTTCATCAACCCTACCAGAAAATGAAACTGGCTGAAAGTTTACCCCTCTAACAACATCAACATTTTTTACAGCATAATCAATTATCCCTCCTACTTCACAGTCATTAACATCTTTTACTAAAGTAGGGACAAGAACAACACTATTAAACTCTAATTCTCTACAATTCTTAATAACCTTATCTTTTATTGGGAACAAATTTTTTCCTCTTGCTATTAAATATGGTTTTTCAGATATACCATCAAATTGTAAATATATTGTTGATAATCCAGCTTCTTTAATTTTTTTAAGGTAATTAATGTTTTTAAGTTTTATACCATTTGTAGCTAATTGTATATGTACAAAACCTATGTCTCTAGCTAACTTTATAAGCTCTGGGAGATCTTGTCTTACTGTTGGTTCTCCTCCTGCAAATTGAATAGCAGGAGTAGGAGGTATTTCATTTCTTAAATTAATCATCATATTCTTTATTTCTTCAAATGATGGTTCATAGATTTTTCCTGTTTTATTAGCATTAGCAAAACATATTGGGCAATTTAGATTGCATCTATTTGTTACATCAATATTTGCCAATATGGTTGATGATTTATGAGCTGGACATAAACCACAATCATATGGACAGCCCTTGTCTATCTCTGTTTGATGGAAATCTATTTTATTTACAAATTCATATTTATTATACTTCTTATAAAGTCTTGCATCACTCCAATAAAGGTCTTTAAACTCTCCATGTTCAGGGCAGGATTTTTTAATAAAAATTTTATTATTCTCTTCATAAACAATAGCAGGAATTCTTTTTAAACATACTGGACAAAGTGATAGAGTCTCTTTAATAATTTCCATAATTTCCACCTAAAAATAAAAACACTTATTTATGTTTTATGTTAATGTTTTTAATGATATATAAAATTAATTTGAAATAGAGGGAAAGGATGAAAATAGGAATTATAAGCATTGAAAGAGATAATGTTGTGAATGATATAATAGAGAGTTGTAAAAAGTTAAATGTAGATTATAAATTAGTAAACCCAGAAAATATTGCTATTGGTATTAATATGGACTTTAATATTAAATATTTTAAATCCTCATTATTAAATATCCCTATCTATTTTGTTAGAAATTTAGGCTATGATAATATTTTTAACTTTGATATTCTAAGATATTTGGAGAACTTTTCTGATATAGTTAATCCTCCAAAAGGTATAGAATTTGCAGGAAATAAATTTTTAACATCTATGATGTTAGAGAAATATAATCTTCCTCAACCAAAAACAGTGGTAACTAGTAGTATAAGTGAAGCCATATATTGGATAGACTGTTTTGAAGATGTGGTTATAAAACCACTAATTGGATGTAGAGGGGAGGGGATAATTAGAATAAAAAAAGATATGACTATAACTAATAAATTAGAAAAACTAAATAAATTTAAAGAGAAGTATAAAACATTTTATATACAAGAATTTATTCAACCAATATCTAATGAGTATAAGGATATAAGAGCTTTTGTCATAGATGATGAAGTCTTTGCATATTATAGAATAGGCGGGGATAATTGGAAAAATAATGTATCTTGTGGAGCTAAAATAGAGATGTGTAGAATAAATGATGAGTTAGAAGATCTTGCTATAAAAGCTAAAGAAGCTCTTAATCTTTTCTATGCAGGAGTAGATGTTATTGAAAGTAAAGATGGATATAAAGTGCTGGAAGTTAATGCTACTCCCTCATGGGAAGGATTAAAAAAGTTAAATATCAATATTTCAGACATATTGGTAAAAAAGATGATTAGGTTTTCAAAATGCTAATAGTTGATGTTAATCATGGAGCTTTAATTTTAGCTAGGGAATATAAAGAGATGGGATATGATGTAGAGGTTTGGGATATATATAATAAATTAAAAGATAGTAATAATTTAGATGTAAAGATAGTGAAAAATCCAAATTTAAATGATTATGAAAAAATAGTTGCTCCAATACATTGCCCCATTGATAAAAAATTCATATCTTTTCATGAGGCAGTTTCAGAAATTATTTTAAAAAAATATAAGAACTTATATAAAAAATTCATTTGTATAACTGGAGTTAAAGGGAAAACTACAACAACAGAATTAATTTTTCATATTTTAAAGGAAGATTATAAAGTTTTTATTAATAATTCAAATTATGGTTCTATTGCTCCTCCAGCTATTTTAGAGAAGTTAAGTAACATAAATATTGATGACTATGATATTTTTATTTTTGAAACTTCTTTAGGTTTAATTAGATGTAAATATGGTGCAATAACTAATGTTTTAGAAAATTATAAAATAGCTAAGGGGAAAAGGGATGCTCTATTTGCAAAGTTTTCTACTTTAAAATTGGCTGATGTAGGTTATATTAATATTAAAGACATTAAAAGATATAATTTAGCCATTGAAAAAAATAATATCAATGTTATAAATGAACCAACAATATTAAAGAAATATCCATTAGAATTTGAATACTGTGGAGAAATTTTTAATTTCAACAATAAAGTTTTTGGATCTCATTTAGCAGAAAATGCAAGTTTTGCTATAGAGATTTGTAAAAATTTTCTTTCTTTAGAAGATATAAAGGAAAAATTAAAAAATTTTAAAATAAAAAATAGGATGGAAATTGAAAATGTAGGAAAACATGTTGTTATAAAAAATATAAATCCTGGTTTAGATGTTAAAGCAATAAAATATGCCATAAATGATTTCTTAGAAGTCTTTGGTGGGGATATATACATTGGTGGAGATTTTGGAGTGGTTTGTGAAGAGATAGATATAAAGAAGTTATGTAATATCCTAAAATCCTTTAAAGTTAAATATTTCTTTATTGGGGATATTGGGAAGGAATTAAATAAATATTTAGAAGGAGAATTTAAAGATAAAATTGAGATTAAAGATGACACCCTTATTATTTTAAGGACAAGAATAAAATAACAATTAAGAATTCTTATTGCTATATTAAAAATTTTTATTTAAGAAAGATTTAAATATTTCCTGTAGGAATAAAATTATTCCATAAGAATATTTGTGAGAGGATGCTTATTAAAGATTATATAGAAAGATATTCAAAAGAAATTGATTTACTACTAAACCCTAATGGCAATCCTCCACTACCCTTTAACCCATATAAAGATGAAAAGAATTTTGTAGCAATGTATTATCTTCAACTTGCTTCTATAGACCAAGCTCAAATTGTTGGAACTGCTGAAAATGTTAGAAAGTTAATGGTTAATTTATATAACATCTTTGGAGAGAAGCTCTTTAACATTAAAGAAGAATCTATTTTTCTTAAAACTTTAAAATCAATAAAAGAAAAAGAGAAGATTAGATTAGGTAAATTATGGGGAAGAATTCCAAAAATATTGGTAGATGTGAATAATTATCTTAGTGATATTGATTATGACTTATTAACTCATACAAAAAACTTTGAAAAACCTATAAACTTTGTTAATGATTTAGCTAACAAGATATATATGATGGGCAAATCAAAAGAATCAGCTAAAAAGAAGGCATGGATGTATATGAGGTGGATGGTTAGGGAATACCCTGATTTAAAAATTTTTCATTTTGATCCGGCAGATTTATACATTCCTGTTGATAGGCATGTAGCTAAAGTAGGATATTGTTTATCAGTGTTAGATAACTATAATTCAAACTGGAAAAATGTTGTAAAAATGACAAGATTTGCAAAATCATTATATAAAAAAGATCCTGCTAAAATAGACTACCCATTCTTTTTATTGGGTAGAGAGATTGGTAAGGATATACTATTAAAAGAGAAAAAAGAGAGAAGAAAGATGTTAGAGAATATAATTCTCTCAAAATTGAGGTGAGAAGGTGTATATCTACTATCTATTAATAGCCTCTTCAATAACTGTATTATACTGTATATTAGTAAGCATGCTTCAAAATAATTTTGTAACTCCAACAATATTAATATTTTTTATTATCCTTGTGTTAACTTTAAATATAAAAAGAATTTATTCACTACTGAAAAAATTAGAAATATTTTTTATGGTTTTAGTAATTTTAGGCTTTGGTTTGGCATTATATAAACTCTATTTACCATATTAAAGGTGATTTTATGAATTTATTTGAAATTAATATAGCTATTGTTTGTTTTATTGTTGGAAATTTTTTAGGGTTGAATTATAGCTATAATAAATATCCTTTTCCCTATGTTGAAAATAAAATAGATATGTTAGCTTTAATACTATCCATTTTAGGTGGAATTTTGTTAAATACTCCTCTCTATGATTTGGGAATATTATTATTAAGTTTTCCTTTTGGCATGAGACCAGGTTATGGAAGAATAGAATTTATCTTAGGGTTATCTTTAGCTATTATCTTATATTTGGTGAAAAAATGGATGTTGATAGGAAATATTTAGAAGATTCTATCAAGCAAAAGATTAACATTATTAAAGACAATAGGTTTTTGATGGATAACTTATTTCTCCCTTTGGCTAAAAAACTTGATATGGATGTAGATGAGATCATAGAAATTTTCTTAAAAAAGGTAGATTTTGCTTCAGTTTATGAATTATCTGCATATGTTGAACAAGCAAAAATGGGATGTTTAGGTAGAAAAGTTGATATTGATTTAGGATTGTGTTATCTAGCTGATTTCTTTAAACTAATAGATAGAAAAAAAGCTGATTTAATAAGAAAAAAAGTTGTTGAACTACATCTATTATATAATAAGCCATATAAAGATGCCTTAAATGTAGGAAAAAAACTTATTATTAAACTGCTGAGGGAGAAAAATGAAAAATCTTGTTAGGAAGAGATCAGTTCATCTCTGTGTTATAAATACTGGTGGATGTAATGGATGTGATGTTGAGATACTTTCCTGTATCTGTCAGAGGTATGATATTGAGCAATATGGTATATATTTTCACAACAACCCTAGAGAGGCTGATATATTAGTTATTACTGGACCTGTTACTTTACCATGGAAAGAAAGATTAAAAGAAATATATGAAAAAACTCCTGAACCAAAAATTGTTGTTGCTGTTGGAGCATGTGCTCTTACTGGTGGGATATTTAAAGAAGGTCATGTTGTTGGAGGCGTAGATAAGGTTATTCCTGTAGATGCCAAAGTTCCTGGATGTCCTCCTAGACCTTCTGAGATAGTTGAAGCTCTATTAAAAGTTATTCCTTTAATAGCTTTAAAAGAAAAGAGGTTGAAGTGATTATTATGTCTCTTCCTATTGGTCCTATACATCCTGCATTAAAAGAACCCATTAGAATTAAGTTAATCTTAGAAGGAGAAAAGCCTGTTGATGCAGAAATTGAGATGGGTTATGTTCATAGAGGAATAGAGAATATTATGGAAGGTAAACATGTTAATAAAGCAGTGTTTTTAGCTGAAAGAGTTTGTGGAATATGTTCCTTTGTTCATACAGTAACATTCTCTGAATGTGTAGAAAAAATTTCAAATATTGAAATTCCTGATAAAGCAAGATATTTAAGGGTTATTTTAATTGAGTTAGAGAGAATACATAGTCATCTTATAGCAATAGCATCCTACTGTCTATCTATAGAGCATGAAACACTGGCTATTTGGTTGTTAAATGTTAGAGAGAAGATATTAGATTTAATTGAGATGATTACTGGAAATAGGATAAATATGGGTTATTGTATAGTTGGAGGGGTCAGAAGAGACATAAATAAAGAGATAATTAATAAGATTAATGAAAATTTAGATGATTTTGAAGAGAAGTTTAAAAATATTTTAGATGTGTTTGAAACAGCTCCATTGGTAGGTTTGAGAAGTAAAGGAATTGGAGTTTTAACATATAAAGAAATCATGAGAACCCGTGCAGTAGGGCCTGTTTGTAGAGCTTCTGGATTACCAGAAAGTGACTGGAGGCTTAGGCACACAACATATAAAGAGCTAAACTTCAAACCAGTATGGAAAAATGAGGGAGATAATTTTGCAAGAAATCTTGTTAGATTTTATGAAATATTTGAAAGTATTAAACTAATAAGAAAAGCTTTAGAACTTTATGAAGAATCTTCTGGAGATATAAGGGTTAAGCCAGAAATAAAAGCAGGAGTTGGAGAACATAGGTTTGAAGCTCCAAGAGGAGAATTACTGTATAGGATGGAATTAACTAATGGGGGGCTAATAAAAAGGGTGGAAATTAGAACTCCAACAGTCATGAATTTAGAGGCATATAAGTATATGCTAAAATCTTGCCCAACTGTTGCTGATGCAGTGTCATGTTACACATCAATAGATCCTTGTATATCTTGCACAGAGAGGGCTATTATTATTAAGAAGGTGATTTAATGTCATTTTTAGGATATATCTATGAGATAAAAGAAAATATTAAAGATCTTCTATTTGCAAAATCTAAAAAATCTTATTATATTCCTCCAAAGAGATATAGAAAAATTCCTCCAAGTGTGGTGTATCCTGAAAAATGTATATCTTGCTCAGCATGTAAAGAGAGTTGTCCAGCATTTGCTATTGAAATGAAATATAATAATGAGCATAAAAAAGAACTACCTTTGATTGATGAAGGTTCATGTATAGCATGTGCAAACTGTGTTGAAGTTTGCCCTACAGGAGTTTTGGAAATAGATAAACATAGAGTAGAAACTGAAGATGAACCATATATAAAACCAAAATATAATTATTTATTGATAGATGAAGAGATCTGTGTAAAATGTGGTAATTGTAAAAAAGTTTGCCCTGTAGAGGCCATATATAAGAAAGAGAAGAAATATTATATCAATATTCAAAATTGTATATCTTGTAAGAGATGTTTAGATGCCTGTCCTGTAAATGCTATTGTTATTTTAGATGAAAAAACTTTCAAAGAGAAAAATAGAATATTTTTTGATTTAAAAATAAAAAAAGAGATGAATAAGCTTAAATATGAAGAAAAAATAGAGAAAACTCCTCATATTGTCAATAGTCTATGTATATTATGTAGAAATTGTAAAGAAATATGCTTTGGAGAAATAGATTTAGAGAAAAAAGTGGTTATAAAATGTGTAAAATGTGGATATTGTTTAGAAGTTTGTCCTACATCAGCTATAAGAGTCTATAAAGAAAGAATTGCAAAGAATAAAGATTCTTGCTATATTATTAATGAAGATCAGTGTATAGGTTGTAGAATTTGTTATAAGGTCTGTGAAGTTAATGCTATTAAAATTAGTAAAGAGACAAAACTCCCTTACATTTTACCAGAGAAGTGTGTTGCTTGTGGGTTATGTGCTAGGGAATGTCCTGTAAATGCTATAAAGGAGGTTAAAAAAGACATGGCTATGAAAGAGGTAGAAAAGAGGATTATTGAAGATAAGATTATAGAGAAAATTGAAAATGAGTTATACAATTATATGGAAGAGTATAGCAAAATTTTACAAGAGGTGGAAATTACTGCAAAAAAATCTCTAGAAAATGAAGTAAAGAAAAGAATAAAAAATGAAATAAAAAGAATTAAAGATTTAAAAAGAGGATATAATGGTGACGGCTAAAAAATTTGGAGATATTAAGTTGAATATTATCTTTAATAAAAGGGAGATTATTGTTAGAGAAGATAAATGTTTAAAATGTTTAGAGTGTTTAATAGTCTGCCCTACAGGTGCTATAGAAGAAGGAAAATATATTGTGGAGATTAATAAAAATAAGTGTGTTTTTTGTGGGAGATGTGAAAAGACATGCAAGTTTAATGCTATATCTATAATAAAGTTAAGATTTGAAAACTTCAAGATAACAGAGGTCAAAAAATATGAAGATATTTATATTAATTATAATAGGTGTGTAGGCTGTTTAGTATGTTTGAAAAATTGCCCATTTAATGCAATCACTACCAAAAATGATAAGATAGATATTATTAAAGATAAATGTAATCTTTGTGGAAAATGTGAAGAAGTTTGTCCATCAGAAGCTATAAAGTTAAGGTGATCACTCTGTTAGAAGCAGAGAAATCTTTAGAAGAAATGGGAATTAAAGAAAAAGAGATTGCAAACAAAATAAAACCTATAAAGTATGAGATAATTTGTATAAATGGAAGTAAGTGTATTAGATGTAATCTATGTTATAAAGCTTGTCCTGTAAATGCTATAGAGATGGCTAAGATAAGAAAACCAGCAAGCATAATAAAAGAGAAATGTGTTAAGTGTGAAATATGTGTCCAAACGTGTCCTGTAAATGCAATATATGCAATAGAAGGAATAGCTAGGGTAGAAGATAATCATGTAAAATATAAGGTTTATCAACTAAATATCCCTCATAGAAAAATAAGGTTAAAAAATTATTCCCTTGATAAAGATAAATGTATAAAATGTGGATTGTGTGCAAAATACTGCCCTACTAATGCTATAAAAGTTGAAATAAGAAAAAGTATTGATGTTGATCTTTCCCTATGTATGGGATGTTCTGCATGTCAGGAAGTTTGCCCAAAAAAAGCTATAAAAGTTGAAAATGAAATAGGAGAAGTTATAAAAACTAAAGAAATAGAATTCAATAAAGATCTATGTGTAGGATGTTTTGTATGCTTAGAAAATTGTCCAGTTAATGCTATAGAACAGGATTTGGATAAAATTAAAATAAATAAAAATAAATGTATTTATTGTGGAAAATGTGAAGAAGTTTGTCCAATGGATGCAATAAAACTATTTAGGATACATTCTCAATAACAATTATTCCATCACTTAATCTTTTTATTCTATAATCACCCAATAGTTCAAGTTCTTTTTTAATTTCCTCTTCAGAGTAATATTTTACAAATTTTCTGTTTAGCCTATTATAGAACCCAAATATTTCACAATAATCTTTTTTATCATTGGCATATTTTGGAATGAATTCTTCAGAAATATACACTTTTCCTCCAGGAGCTAATGATTTTGCCAATTTTCTTATAAATATTTTTAGTGATGGGATATATTTAAGTACATGTGAGCAGATTATTTTATTATACTTCCTCTTTGGAATAACTTCTAGGAAATCAAGATTTTTTAGCTCATAACCACTTGGATATATATTCTTTACTCTAAATTCTGCCATTTCTAATAACCCTTTTGAAATATCAACTCCTGTGTAATATCCTTTTGGATAAACATTATCTATAAAGAACTGTGGAGATCTAGAACCACACCCAATATCCAATATATAATCATCTTCCTCAATATCTAAATAATTAGCTGCAATTTCTCTATGGAATTCATAGTATGGGCTACTTAATATCATATCCCATATATCAGGATCTTTTTTAAAACTTAAAGCAATTTTTGGATGGTTGTAACTTATTAATGCATATCTTGCTACATGTGTTACATAATTAAATTTCATTATATAATCACTAATTATATTATCCATTTTTGGTAACTTTATTTCTAACTTATAAAATTCATTAATATCTAACCTTTCATCATCCTTATATTCTAGTATATTCAACTTTATAGCAGTTTTTATAAAATCAATTATAAACTCTTTGTTAGGATACTTTATAACATTGGGAATCTCTTCAAATTTTGGTTTATATTTAGCAATATTTGGAAAAATTCCAAACTCTATACCTTGCTTTATGAATGTACCTAAAAGTTCATAATATAAATATTTAATAGTATCATTTAACATTTCAATCTTTTTTCTAACTTTTAGTTCAGAATTTACTACATCTCCAATAACTTCATTTATAATATCACTTAATGAAGATGAAACAATCTCCTCTCTATTACATTTCTCCTCTCCAGTAAGATCAAATTTCATATTACCACCTTAGGGATTTTATAAATTCACTATCTTGCTCTTTTAGAAATTCAACAACTTTTTTTCCGTACTCTGTCAATTTATATATTTTAATACCATCTTTTTCTACACATTCAACCAATCCTAGTTCAATTAGTGAGAAATGCCCATTGTATCTTCCATTTAATCCTCTCAAACAACCTAACACATTACTGGGATCAGATTTAACCCTTCTTGAAATCTCAGACAGATACATACCATAGGGATATATTTTGTATAATAAGTATAATATCTTTTTTCTTAGTTTACTTTTATTTAAAGATCTTATAATCATAGGATCTATAAATATTAAGCTACTCATGATTATTCACCTTATATTGGAAGAATTTCTAATATTTTTACAATCACTACCTTTATTGGAGATAATATTGCATCAATTATAGAAGTTTCTGATTTTTTACTAGTTAGGTTAGTGATATTTTTTATTTCTTTGTTATTCTTATCTTTTTTATAAGAAGATATGTTTATTTTTGTTATATTATTTTGATAACTTCCGTTTATTTTAACTTGGTTACTAGCTATTGAACTTTTATTTTCCAAAATTGATATATTTAAATATTTCTTAATCAATATAGGACATTTTTTTCCATCTATTGATAAGAAATTATCAACTTCAGCACAAAATTCTATAGTATAGTTACCACTTGTTAAACTTATAGGAATTTCTACAACTTTTGAACTTTTTGGTGGGAGATTTGTACTATATTTTTCACTTTTATAATTATTTACATTAATCCAATAATTTACATCAAGATTTGTAGGAAAACTATTACTCTCTATTTCAGCTATAATTTTATTATTCTCAAATTTAAGTGATTTAATAGATATTGGGGATACTACTCTAGTGATCTCATGTGATGCTGTAGACACTTTTAAACCAAGTAAAGATAGATGGGAATATCTACCTACTTCATAGTATTTGGGAATTTGTACAAGATGGTAATTTAAACCTTGAGTAAATATAACATCAACATTTTCCAAATTCATAGGAACAGCATGAATTAATGTATAACCTTCAAATCCTTCATTAAAGTATAAGTTAAATTTTAAGGTTTTTTCTTCATCTGGCTTAAACTTAACAAATTTTATATCACTTTTAGCTTCTAATTTTCCATTTTTATTATATACTTCCACCCAAACTTTACAGGAAATATTTTTATTTAATTTATTTTTTAGTCTAACTATACATGTATTATTATATCCTGCTATTGGGTTGTAAGTATATATTCCTCCATTTCCTACTACTGATATTTTATGTAATATACTATTATTATATTTTACTTCTTTCACTTCAATAGGAAGATAGGCATAGAAGTGTATTATTCTACAATCATCTTTAACCCCATTTTTTGTTTTTAAAGTAACTTTTAAATCCCCATTAACTTCTCTATAAAAAATAATTGGTATTTTTATCTTCTTTACCCCATATGCTGAAATATTAAATTCTACCCTTTTAGTGTAATTAACAACACCCTTTTCAAAGTTATCAGATATTTCAATATAACCAGATAATGGTTTATAGTATTTATTTTTAATAATTAAAGTTATATTATACCATTTCCCTACTAACACTGTACCATTAACATCTTCATTTATACTTTGATCTAAAGGTAAAATTATTTTCTTAATAATTACTGGAGCTATTAATTTAGGATTTACATTTAGTGTATAGGATGTGTTGTAGATATATGAATTTACTTCAATAGGATTAACTGAGAATTTTATATTCACATTTCCTGGTTTTGAATATATTGGTAGTATAAAGCTAGTATCAGAATTTTTATTTATTTTTATTGTTTTATAATAACTATTATTTCCATACTCCCAAATAAACTTTACTATGACATCCTTATTATACCTATTCTCTAATGTGACATTTATAAATGATAGAGTAGTTTCATCTTTAACATACACCCTTGGAATTTCTCCATATATTGGGTAATTTCTTTTATTTATTATTTCTTCTAACTCTTCATCTAACACATTTGAATAGAATTTTTTAACTAAATCAACATTATCTCTATCTATTTTATTATAAACATCTATATTTTTAATTATTACTGGGAAATAGAAGTATTTTTTATAACTATTATATTTATGGTAGATTCCATTTTCATCTCTTTTTAATTCAGTTTTTTCATAACCTTCAACAGAATGAGTAACATTCATAACTACTACATATGTTTCTATAGTAAATTTATCATTATTATTTAATGATATCTTTGGAATCTTAAAAGAGAGCTTCACTTCATTTCCCCATGGAATATAAACTGTTTTAGCATCTTTTTTACCATCATAGAGAATAGTATTACCACTTTTAACATTTATCCAAACTTTAGCATTATAATCACTTTGAGCTAATGGATTACTCTTTAAAACTACATAAAACCAATTAGAATAGCAAACTTCTCCATCTTTATATTCACAGCAGTCTTGACATGAAACATTTTTTACATCTATTGGAAAATAGCACTTTATTGGAATGTTTTTTGAGACTATCTCTTTACCATTTTCTATTAGAGAAACTTTAACATTATGCACCTTGTCATCATAGACAGGAATTCTAAGCTCAACAATTTTTTCCATGTGATCATTTGGTGGAAGATATATAGGAACCGTTGTAAATGTTTCTCCATTTAATTCTGCTTTCACTACTACATTATGTGCATACTCATCCTTATTAACAATACCTATATACAATACTGGCTCATTAATATCAATATACATTATTGGAACTAGATTTGGATCATATGGAGTCCAAATTTTATAAATACTAATCTCTCCATAAGAAATTGTGAGTGTTAATAATAATATTAATAATAATCTAACTTTCATATTTTCCACCTAATTAATAATTATTTATTATAATAAAATAAATTATTTAGCATAAAAGTTTTTCAACAAGTATCGAAATAGGTTGGAGATTATGATAAATTATGCATTTGGATTATTATGCATTTTAATAGCTTTATATTGTGATATTAAAAGTAGAGAAATTAATGAATATATTTGGATAACTATGATAATTTTTGGGTTAATGTATCACATATATCTAACATTTGTAACAGGCAATCTCATCTATATAACTCAGTCAATACTTGGAATAGTTATATGCTTCTTTTTAGGGTATTTTATGTTTTTATTAGGTGTTGGTGGGGGAGATGGAAAGTTATTAATTGGTTTAGGAGCTTTAGTTCCAAAATACAATATCCCTATATCCTCTCCATTAGGTTATCTCTTATCTCATCCCTACTTACCAACATTCCCTATTTTTGTTTTAATAAATGCTATATTTTTGATAATTTTAATACCTATAATTGTATTCTTAAAAAATATATCAAAATATAAGCCAAAAAATATTAAAGAATTCTTTATGATGTTCATTGCTGAAAAACATAAATTTTCTGATATTAAGGATAAGAATTTTGTAGTTCTTGGAAAAGATGGAAATATAAATATTATAAAAAATGTAGAAAAAAAGGAAGAATATGGTGATGATGATATAGTTTGGGCTTCTCCAGAAATCCCTTTTGTAGTGCCAATATTTTTTTCATATATCCTAACCCCATTTATTGGAGATCTTATATTTAAGATTATTTTTAATATATTGGCATAGACATTCCTAATACCTTTAAAACCAATAGTTTTGTACCATAGGCTACTAATGAACATATCCATACTATTATAACAAAATGCAAAAATGCTGAATATTTATGCCCTCCATCTAAAATTTTTATTAAAATTGATGACATAATTGCATATATTATTAATGATCCATATAAAATATATTCTACCAACTTAGCATTAGTTAGTGGAGCAACATGTATAATCTGTATGACGGTTTCAGGAATATTTAAAGAGCTGTAAAGGTTAGTAATCATGTATGCTACTCCTAATGAAGCAAACAATGCTAAAGCTAATCCAGCTCCTAAACCATATATTACCCCAACAAATTGCTGAACATTTTGATATTTTGATTTTCTAAGCTGTATGATTTTACGGAAGTTTTTGCTAATAATATTAGCTGCTAATTTTGGATCTCCTCCAAAATATAAACATCTTGAAAACATATCAGAAAAAAGCTGAATTAAATAGCTACAAGACTCTATCCCAAAAAATCTCCAAGATTTTGTTGTATCAATACTTAAAGCCACTCTTTTATACAACCTTTTAATATCCCTTGTTAATGGTCCAAAGTCATGATGTGAGAGATATTTCAAACACTCTTTTAAACCTCCCCCTCTAGCACTTAATGAATCTCCTAATGATCTTAAAAAGTCAGGATAAACATATTCTTTCCTTTTTACTCTTTCCTCTTCTAAATAAGTTTTTACCCCTATAATAGCTAATGGAGTTAACCCTATAGCTACTAAAATCATATATGGAATATCATAAAATGGTGTCATTCTTAATATAAATTTTGTTATAATTAAAAATATTAAAGTTAATATTGTTAAAATTATTGAAATAATTAGATATCTTCTTAATTTTAAATCTGTTTCATTTGGTTCCTTTCCAGTATGCCATAATCTATCAAATGGTACTTTTCCTTTGATCAATACAATAACTCCCATTTGTGTAGCTATTAACATAAACAGTCCTACTGTGGACATAAAGACAAAATCAAATGGCATTAAAAATGGAACAAGGACTGAAAATGCTATAAAGAAAGCTATAGATGTCATCGCACTAACATAAAGCTCTTTATATAGATCTAAAGAATATAGAGTCCTTTTGTAAAATGCTGCATAATCATCCATAACTATATCTTGTTCTTTAATTAAGAACTCCTTTAATTCCTCACCACTATCTACAGCATATGCTAATCTATCCAAAAAATCAGCAAATTCTGGGCTTGGTGTTCTTTGAGATAAAAACCTACAAGCTTCTGCTAAAGACCTACCCCATTTAGAAACTAAAACATAAAGTTTTCTAGATTCTTCAGCTAATTCATCAAGTTCTTCCTTTTCTTGTGAAAGTATTTTTAAAAGTTCTTTCCTATCTAAGTCAGTAATAGAAAGTGTTCCAAACTTTGATATAAATATATGTAATCTTTCATTAATTTTGTTCTTTTTAGTGTCTAAAATAATATATGGATAAATTAAAGCTGATAAAAGTATAATAGAAGGTAAAAGTGAAAATATGTAAAATACTATCCCTTTAAACAATAAAAACCCTATAATAAATAAAATAACAGATACAATAAAAGCAGGCAACAAAATTTTGAATAAATAATCCCTAGGATTCATTCCAATTCTTAAAAGTAAATTTATCATAAAACCACCTCAAATGGAGAAAGGTAAACCTTCCAAACCTTTTTCATAGAATGCCCAAATAATATCTCTAACTTGATAATAATCAAATATTTCTCTTGCAATCATCTCCTCTAATATTTTAGCTCTTAATTCTAACTCATTATAAATCTCTCTTGGATCATCATAACCTGCAGCTTTAGCAATTTTTTCTTCTAAGATATAACTGTTGTTTTTCCCTGTAAATGTATGTCTATCCTTATTAGGTTCCCATTGGAATACAGCTCTTGTTATAACCCCATCAACTTCCTTATAATACCCCTCTATCTCTTCAACAGTAACCACTCTTCTTAAAACTTTACCTCTTTGATAAACTGCTAATTGGAATAGAGCAACATTTAGGTTATCAATAAATGTTATAGGAACATTTATTGGCTCCCCAGTTAATCTTTGAATCATTTTTCTAACATTAGCTGCATGAAATGTTGATAAAACTGGGTGACCTGTTTGCATAGCTTGAAATGCTACAGCAGCTTCGACACTTCTAATTTCTCCAACAATAATATAATTTGGTCTTGATCTTAAAGCAGCTCTCAGTAAATCAAAAAGTGTAACTCTACTCTCCTCAGGACCTCTCTCTCTTGTTATTAATTGTTGCCATACAGGATGTGGGGGTTTGACTTCAGGGGTGTCTTCACATGAGAAGATTTTTGAGTTTGGTTTAATAAATGGTAAGATAGCATTTAATGTTGTAGTTTTTCCAGAAGCTGTTTCCCCACAGATAAATATACTCATTCCATATTCTAAACATAACCATAAATAAGCAGCAATTTCGGCTGAAAATGTTCCCCAACTGATAAGCTGTGTAACACTAATTGGCACTTCTGTAAATTTCCTAATAGTAAATGAAGGCCCTTTTAAAGAAACATCTGTAGAGTATATAATATTAATTCTTGAACCATCTGGTAAAGCTCCATCAACTATAGGCCTTGCATCAGAAACAGGCCTTCCCATTCTTTCTCCAATATTTTTTAAATAATCAGCTAACTCAATATCATCTTCCCAAACAATGTTTGTTGGAAGCATTCCAAATATCTTATGGACAACATGACAATTTTTAGCTCCAATAACATGAATATCTTCTAAATATGGATCTCTTGAAATGGGTTCAAGAACTCCCAAACCTATTAAGTCTCTTTTTAGTAAATATAAAAATTTGCTTCTCTCTTCTGGGGTAATTCTTACTCTATTGTCTGTAAATTTGAATACTCTTGTAATAAAGCTTTCCTTTTCAGTAGGTTCAACAACTTTTGTAGCCATATTAAATAATCTAACTAATATTTCTTCAAATTCATCATTAGATTCAGGGGTTTTTTCATATGGGGCCAATTCTAAAATTTTATTAAGGATCATTTTATATTTTAATCTCTCTTCTGGAGTTTCTAATCTAGGCTCTATAACAATATACTTTGTTTTTGTTTCTGGAGTTCCAAATATGTGTATAAATATTGGATCTCCAACAGGATATATAATATTTGGATATTTTAATTCTCTCAGTTCTCTTGATAGAGATACCATAAAATCAGGTACTTTCAAATACACTCTTTTAAAATTTTCAATATATCTTCTTAGGTGGGGATTTCTATTCATTGCTTCTCTTAATTCAGCTTCAGCCATAGATTTCACCAAATTTTAAGCAACAGATGCTATTTCAACAGCTAATCCAATTTTTGGTTCTACTCTGAACACTATGGTTTTTTGATATGTACCAGGAGCCATGTTATACTTTAGTATTTTAGCAGCATTTTTAATAGATCCTGCAAATGTTATAATATCTGTTTTTATTAGCATAGTGGATGAAGTTCTAATCATTGTTAAAACTTCTTCAGATAACTCTTTTGGATTTATTGTGCAAATTATTATTTTCTTTAAAGCCACTATTCTTTTAAAAAAAGCCATAAGATCATTAACATTAACATCACTAGCATCATTAGCTATTAAAGATGATAAAGAATCAAAAATAATAACATCTTTTTCATAGAAAGCTTTAGTTTCCATAATTTTTTTTAAAAATCCATCTCTCCTTTTATTATCTGCTATTAAAGGATAAACAGGAATATACAATAGAGCTCCAGAAAGTAATTTTTTATTTATGTTGTATTCTAAAGACATCATCTGTTTAATAAACTCTGTTGTGGTTAATTGTGTAGAAACATAAGTAACAGAATGTCTATTTTGTAAAAACCCATATGCTAATCTTTGACATAAAACTGATTTTCCTGTGCTCTCTTCACCCTCTATAATTACTAAACTATTAAATGGTATACCACCTCCAATTCTTTTATCTAGATCATCTCTTGCTAACTCTATTTTAGCTATTTGCATAATCTCACCAAATTATGAAATATAACCCTCTATCACCCTAGAAACTCCACTATATAGAACAACTTTTATTCTATGATATCTAGACTCATTATAACTTACATTTAACTCCCCTACATCACCAGGATAAAGTTCTTCTGATCCAGGATTTGATAGTTGGGATATGTTATATATTTTAACAATATTACCATCTATTATTACCGTAAAGGAATCAGGAGTAAATATTATTGGCTTTTTTCCAGTGTTTTTTATATATAATGTAATTATCCCTAAATTAGGATCTCTTGGAATTTTTGCTGGATCATTTATTATTTCAAAATCTTGAGCAAGTTTTTCAGAAAATGAATCCGTTTTTTTTCCAATATTTAATGATATTTTATAAGTTGAAGTAGTTAATACGCCCACCACAAATGCAGCTATTAATAATACAGCAACAAACATAATTATTTCTGATAACCCACTAGAAGCCAAATAAATCACCATCATTTTAAGAATAATACTTGTTTCCGGTATCTGATACAATACATATTCTTTGAGGTTCTGTCCAATTAACTATTATTGTGATATTCTCCAAAGGAAATAGGTATTGTTTATTAGGATTATAAGAGATATTTTTGCTAGGAACTATATTACCATCAAATATTACACTGAACTTACTAGGTTCAAGTACTGTAGAACCATTATTTAATACTGTTATATTTGTTTGATTAGGAGTTTTTGAAACTTTAACTATTACCAACTTCTCATGTATTTTATTATATATATATTCAAAATGTTCCTCTTGTGCAGTTAATATTTTAGAAGTTTTTTCATCTATTACTGAATATAAATAGGCTCCACATATTAACAATGCTATAATCATAATTACAGTCCCTGCTATTGAGCTAAATCCCATAGAATTGCTCAGCCCCCTTCTTAATTTTTCTTAACTCCCATTCTATTTTATCTAAGAAATCCATAGATATTTGTTTTCCATTAAGCTTTTCAATGAATACTAATGATATTATATGATCAGTAATATTTAATTTCCCTGAACCTTCAACAACATTTTCTTCATCAACTTTAATTCCTTTTAAGAACCTTAATAACTTTGCCATAGCTTTATCTCCAATCCATCCAAGCATATAGTAGAAATCTAAGACATCAGGAACATTTTCTACCCCTACTCTTTCACATAAATATTCTAACCATTTGAATGCTAATATAATGGTTACTGGATCATCATAAGATATATCTTCTAATTTACTTGGCTTATGGACATTTAATATAGCATTAGTAAGTGCATCCATAATCTTCACCTCTTTAAGTTCATTGAATTCCATTTTCAACACCTATTAGATGTATTTTAACTCTTCAACCCATTTTTTTATTCTTCTTAATTCCAATTCTAACATTTCTAATGTTTCAGGATCTACTTTAGCTCCAGCTAATTTTTCAATATACATTAATGACATTATATGCTCACTAGGAGTTAGCTTATCTCTAACTTTTATATTTTCATCAACCATAACTCTCATATTCTTTGCAAATTTTAATAACTTTAATACCACCTTACTAGATATCCATCCAATTTTATTATAAAAATCTAATATATCAGGCAAATTTGATATGCCTACTCTATTTATAAGAAATTCTAACCATTTAAAAGCTAATGCCATAGATACAGCATCTTCTGGAATATCATTCAATATATATTTCTTTTCTTCTTCAATCATAACTTCACCTTCTTTAACTTCTTCTACTTTTATTTCAGGTTCTATTTTTATTTCAGGCTCCTCTTCTTTCTCTTCTTCTTTCTCTTCAATTGTTGGTAATTCTTCTTTAACTTCTTCCTTCTCTTCTTTAGTTTCTTCTTTTTCTTCTCTTTCTTTTATAACCTCTTCTTTTATTTCTTCTTTTTCTTCCACTTCTTCAGAGATCTTTGTAGATACTGCAACAGTAGTTAATTTCATTATAGTATCTAATTTCTCTTCAAGAGATTGTAATTTTTTATAAAGCTCTTCAGTTTTGTCTTCTTTACCTTTTGAAAGGACTTCTGAAACTCTTTCAACTATTTTATCTAACTGTCTCTTCGTAACTCTCTTTCCTCTCAAATTATTTTTTAATAAGATTATAATGAAAGAAGGCAACTTATCTCTAAGATTATCTAAATATTCTTCAATTTCATCTTCAGTAAGAAACTCTTCTTCAGATATAACCATAGAAGGCTCATTTATTGTCTTTTGTATCATGCTCATCCTCTCCTGACATTGCTTTTACAAGCTCTTCTTCAATAACATCTTTTATGATATCCTCAAGATTGATATTTAACTGCCTTAAGTAGAGAGATCCAAGTACAACCAGGTCATTGGTCAACTCCTCCAAAGTTTTTTTTAGTTTTTTGTAATCAGCTTCTAATCTTTCCAATTTTTCTAAACTTGTAGCTGTAATTTTTGAAACTCCTATAAATGGATTTATTTGATTTGATACAACTTCATATAGGGACATAATATCTTGTAAACTTTCATTGATTTTTTCTATTTCAATTCTTAACATTTCATTTTCCTTTCTAAGTGCATTTATACTAGATTCTAATCTTGGTAATCTTGATTCTAAATCACTAACTTTTGCCATTAAATTTTCAGAAGTTTCCATTAACTCCTTGATAGCTCTTTCAATCTCTTCAAATTTACCAACATCTTCTTCAATAACTATTTCTTCTTCTGGTAAAATTTCTTCAGTTTTTACTTCTTCTTTTTTTTTATTCCTTTTAATGAGGATAGTTTTTCTTTTATTGAGTTAATAATATCTTTTATGTTCATAATAATCCCCTATAAAAATATTTAAAATAATAAATTTATTGTAACATTACAACCTTAGTAGTGAATGTTGAAGGTGCTTTGAAATCTATTATACCTGGTGCCCCATATTCAGGTATAACTTCACCAGATACTTTATCTCTTGGAGCTATTGACATATTTACTGATGCACTGTCCAATGCAATAGCTATTGCTACTTTATCCCCAAAGTTAGCTGTTGGATGGTCCAAATTACTTAAAGAACTGTCATCATCATGCAATATAATTAATCCAAATATAGCTTTATCATTTGAGTTGTTTAAATCATTCCACAATTTTTGAATATCACTACCAGAAGCTCCTCCATCACCATTAAATAAATCTGTAGCTCCATTGTATGTTACATTATACACTGTATAATTTCCTCCACCATATACTAATGAAACTTTTTTCTTTCCATTACTTAAGGTAACAATAACTTGTGACAAATCAACTTCATCTCCAACATTTGGGGTTATAATTATTAGTAATTTCTCCACATTACCATTTGGAGCATTTGGAGCATAACCATAAACATTCAATACCTGCAATCCACTAGCAACCTGTTTTGTAGATTCCTGTCCTATCCTTGAAGCCTTATGTTGGAGATTAGATGCAGTATTTATAATTACAGCCGCTGCTACTGCAGCGACTAAGACTAATGCAATGAATATAATTAATGTACCTATACCTATTGCCCCTTTTTTAGATTTTAAAAAATCTATCATATTAGATCACCAAGTATTTTTAACATATTTAGAATTTTATTAAAAATAATATTAAAAATTTTAGTAAGGAATTTATTGTAGCTCAATTATGTGTTGAGTATCTAAGTATGTTGCAGGTGTTGTGAATGAGATAACTGCTGGAGCTCCAAATTCTGGAATTACTGCACCAGTAACTTTTGTTCTTGGTTTTAAGTTTAATGTATTTGAAACATTTAGACATATTGCTACTATATCTCCTTTGTTAATTACTGGAGTATCTTTACTGCAAGATGTATCAGCATCTTGTAATACGACTATACCAAATGCTGTTGCTGGTAAATCATCAAATAGTGGTTTAAGTGCTGTTGTGTTATTATATTTTGCTTCAAATATAGATCCTCCATTTTTTAATGTACCATTGAAGAATGTTGAATTGTATTTTGCTATAACTTTATGAGTACCATCTGTTATCATTACTGTTGCTTGACTTAAGTCAATTGGAGCAGATCCTGCATTTGGTGAAATTAGCACAGCTAACCAATTAATCTTACCCCCACTGTGATTACCCAATACTCTTATAACTTGTAATCCACTAGCTACTTGCTCTGTACTCTCCTTACCTGTAGCCATAGCTTTTTGTTGCAAGAACCCACTTGTATTTATGAGTACTGCTGCTGCTACTGCAGCGACTAAGACCATAGCAATGAATATAATTAATGTACCTATACCTATTGCCCCTTTCTTACCTTTTAAGAACTCTATTACTTTCATGGTATCTCACCCAGAGATTATTTTATTAAAGTTATTTTATTGTAGTTCAATTACATCACTGGTAAATGCTGCTGGTGTTGTGAATTCAATAACTGCTGGAGCTCCAAATTCTGGTTGTAAGTATCCTGAAACTCTTTCTCTTGTTCCTACATGTTTACCAAATGCAGCACTAACATTAACTAATACTCCTGCTAAATCTCCTTTATTAATAACCGCATTAGTTAATAATGATTTGTCGTCATCTTGTAAGGCAACAACTACAAATGATGTAGCATCAGCATTATTCCACTTGACAACTGTTGTATTAAAAATATCTTTAATTCCATTAGTGAAATCTCCTACAGTATTAGTGTCGTATTTTGAAAAGTTTAATGACACAGCTTTACCATCATACATTAAGAATAATTTACACTGCTTTAAGTCAATTGGAGCAGATCCTGCATTTGGTGTAATGTAAATAACTATTCTATCTATCCCTTTATTTTTAACATAATGTCCTGTAACTCCAGAGCATAGTAATCCACTAGCTACTTGCTCTGTACTCTCCTTACCTGTAGCCATAGCTTTTTGTTGCAAGAACCCACTTGTATTTATGAGTACTGCTGCTGCTACTGCAGCGACTAAGACCATAGCAATGAATATAATTAATGTACCTATACCTATTGCCCCTTTCTTACCTTTTAAGAACTCTATTACTTTCATGGTATCTCACCCAAAAAGGTTTTATCCTTTCAATTCCCCATTCCTAACCTCACACACTTCAATAATATACTTATAATAGCATAAATATATGCTTTTTTTGTAATCGGTTTTGTAAGTGTTTATGTAGGTAGTTAGTCAATAAAAGAAATAAAATTAGTTAATAGACGGTGATATGTTGGATCCTATAAAAATAACATCTGAAGAATTATTAAAAGGAGCTAAAATGTTAAGCAAACACTGTGAAAAATGTGGTTTTCCTTTGTTTGAAAAAGATGGAAAAATTTACTGTGCAATATGTAACAAATCAAACTTAGAAGATAGCCATAAATTAGATAAAAATGACATTATTGATAAAAAAATTGATTATCTCTTAGAGAAATTAAAAAATGAGAATGAAATTAGCAGAATAAAAGAAATTGGTGAAGCAATAGCAATATTAATAAAAATTAAAAAAGAATTATATTGATTTTAAATAATTATCAGCAACAATTTTACTTATTATTAAAGACATTAGAGCAGCTTTTTTTGGTTTTAAAACTATAGACATGTCTTTATTCTCTTTATGTAATCCTAGTAAGATACAAGCAATTCTTTCACAGTCAGCTGGTAAAACCCCTACAGACATCCTACCATTTATACCAAATACTGTCCCTATATCAGTTATTTTATCAGTTTTCATATTATTTTTTTTAAAATTGTATGTCATTCTTTCAGCAATAATTACACTTTTATCTAAAAACAGTCTTAAAAGTGATGCTGCTTCTAAATTCATCTTTATATAATCTTCATCATCCTTAGATCTAAGTTTTATTAGAATTAAACCATTATTGTGCTCAATTGTTAACTTTTTGTATGGATAGTCTATGATATTTATCATTTTTATCCCCACTTTCTCACTTTTTTTAATATAACCTTTTCCCCCCCTTCTACTCCTTCAGCATCAATAGTTAATAACCCTTTAGTACCAAATGTTCCTGTTATTTTAACATATTTATCTTTTTCAGGTAAATAAACTAGTTCTCCAACTAGTTTTTCAGCTATCTGTTTTGAATGAGCTAATCCTTCAACAAAAAATTTATCTTTTTTCTTTATAATTCTCCCTTCCTTTACAATTAATCTCTTTAACTCAATATCATTAAACCCCATAACTTCTCCAAAACCTGCTATTCTTAAAACTGTTGCTGGTAAATCTAGTCTCATGATTAATACTTTATCTCCTTCCTCTAAAACAATAGGTTCCTCTAAAATAAATAAGCAATAACATTTGTCCCCTGCCTTTACATTATCTAAAACTACGGCTTCTTTTTTATCATTTACAATTTCATAATTAAAAGGAATTATCTTAGCAGGCACTGTTAATAAACCTGCATGAATATGCACTTTCATTTTAGGTTTTAAATTATACTTAAATAACTCTAATACTTTAATTTTTGCTATGAATTTTTCTGCTACTTTAAGCTTAGTATCTTTTGATGTCAATACACAGCCTCTATAAATACTTTCAGGCTCAACATTTAACAAAGCCACACCTACCCTATCCCCAGCTTTTGCCATTTCTACATCCTTTTTAAAACACTGAATACTTTTAACTTTAACATCATAATTTATTGGTAGAATAATAACATTATCTCCAACTTTTAATGTCCCCTTATGTATTGTGCCTGTAACTACTGTTCCAACACCTTTTATTTTAAAAGCATGATCAATAGGCATTTTTAAATAACTATTTGTATCTCTCTCAATTTTTATTTTTTTCAAAAGATTTTTTATCTCTTCCTTTAACTTATCTATTCCTTCACCAGTTTTAGCAGAGATTTTAACTATCTTAGAATTTTTTAAATTCTTTGTTGAATTTAGAATATTTCTCATTATTAGTTCAGTTTTTTTAATTTCTTCTTCTGAGGCTATATCTATTTTATTTATAGCTACAATAGTGGGGATATTTAAAAGGTCTAAAACTATTAAATGTTCTCCAGTTTGTGGCTTTGCAGATTCTTTAGCATCAACAACTAAGATAGCTAAATCAATAATGTTACTTGCTCCAATAGCAGTTCTTATTAGCTCTGCATGCCCTGGTGCATCTACTAGAGTAATGTTATAATCATCCAATGTAAATGATGAGAATCCAAGATCAACAGTTATTCCTCTTATCTTAGATTCTTTTGGTTTATCTAGTGCTGATGTTGAAGGAATTTCTGTTAGCTTTTTAGCTAACTCAGTCTTTCCATGATCTATGTGGCCAAATAGCCCAATATTAATGTTAATCATAAATCCTCTCCCTTTAAAGAATTTTCTTTACTTCATTATAAATATCTTTTAAAGGTTTATTATACTTTTTAGCTATTTTTTTCAAATCTTCATATTCTGGTTTCTTTGAAATAATACACCCATCTATATCAGAAACTTTTACTTTCACCTTTTCTCCCATATAGTTTATCTCTTTAACTTCCCTATTGGCTTTAATTCTTTTTATATCAATAATCCTAACCCCCAATGTTCCAGTTTCTTTCATTAATCTTTTAGCAGTTTCAATAGCTTTATCTCTATCTACAATTACTCTAATTAAATACCCTGGCCTATTTTTTTTCATATAACATGGGATAATGTGAAGATCTCTAACATCTAATATATCATACAAATATCCTAAAATCTCTCCAGAAACATCATCAACATTTGTTTCTAATAATATAACCTCTTCTCTATCTTTTAGCTTAAAAACTCTTAAAGTGTTTAACAGTTCATACTCTCTATCTCCAGCTCCATAAGAGACCTTTGTATAAGTAAAACTACCTTTTAATAGTGTTGGATTAATATATCTTAATATAGCGGCTCCTGTAGGTGTAGTTAACTCCCCCTCACCATAATAGAACACTTCAAATCCTTTTAAAATCTCAGATGTTGCTGGAGCAGGAATTGGGTATAGACCATGAGTAATTTTTACAAAACCCTTACCTAAGTTTATTGGAAGATAGTAACAATTGTTTTTTAAATTTAACTTCTCTATTATATACCCTGCTCCTAAAGCATCTATAACTGTGTCTATTTCAGATATCTCATGAAAATGGACTTCATCTAAATCTATCCCATGAATTTTAGCTTCAGCTTTAGCCAATATATTTATAATAGAGATAGCATGATTTTTAATTCTATTATCTATATTTGCTGATAATATTATTTCTTTCATCTCATTGTAAGAAAGATTTTTATCTTTTTTTGATATAATCAATTTATTAGCTATAATACCATTCTTCTTGACTTTTTTAATATCTATTTTAGCATTTATAACTTTATTTATAATTTTTATTAGCTCATTTTTATCTATAAACTCTGAAAAAGCGGCGATAAACATATCCCCACTAATCCCAGAAAAAGGATCTATTAGGAACATAATTATACACTCTGAAAATTTTAAAATAATAATAAAAAACTAAAGTTATTTAATATTTTCTATTTGAATTATGAATATAAAAAAGAGATAAATTATTCTTTTAAAGCAGGAATAACTTGTTTTCCAATTAATTTAATAGCTTTCTCTTTATCAGGCCCTATTGGAGAACCAGCAACTATCTGTGTTACACCCATTTTAACTAACTCTTTACATTTATCAACAACTTCATCAGGAGTTCCATAAATTGAGAAAGCTTCTAACATGTTGTCATCAACTAATCCAAATGCTTCTGGGAAGTTTCCTTTCTTTAAAGCTTCTCTTATTTTATTAACTTTCTCCTTATCAATACCATGTCTATCTAAAACAACTTCTGGAGATCCTGCAGCTATAAATGCTACAACTGGAACAGCAGCCTGTTTAGCTTTTTCAGATTTTTTATCAACTGACATGCATGCATATGCTGCAACATCAACGTCCTCTAATTTCCTTCCTGCAGCTTCAGCTCCCTTCTTTATTAATGGGATAGCTGCTTCAAAGTCTTTTGGATTTGATGCATTAATTAACACTCCATCAGCAATAGCTCCAGCAGTTTCTAACATTTTTGGTCCTTGAGCACCAATGTATATTGGGACATTTTTCTTAATAGGTTTTACATTTAAAGCAGCTCCAGCTAATTTAACAACTTTTCCTTCAAAACTAACTCTCTCTCCAGCTAATAATTTTCTTATAACTTCAACAGTTTCTTTTAATGTAGTAACTGGTTTTATCCACTCTATCCCTAAACTATCAAATGTAGCTTTATCTCCAGGACCAATTCCTAAAACAGCTCTACCTCCTGAAATCTCATCTAAGGTAGCTATAGCTGAAGCTGTTATAGCAGGATTTCTAACATATGGGTTTGTTACCCCAGGCCCCAAATTAATTTTATTTGTATTCATGGCTATTGCTGTTAAAGTCATGTAAACATTTCTATTATTATAGTGATCTGTTATCCAACAGAATTCAAAACCATTATCTTCAGCTAACTTGACATAATAACACAACTTTTGTATAGGTTCATTAGGGACAAACTCTATTCCAAATTTCATACTTATCACCTAATTTAGTTTTAATATATATTATTTATATTATCAAGGTGTATCATTAAACTTTCTATTTTTTCCAAATAGAAAAATATTTATAGCTCTAAAAATTTTTAATATATATATTAAAAAATCTAATAATATAGTATAATAAAAAATGTGGGAGGTTTGCTGTATCGTGCTCATCTTCATCGAGCTAAGCTCTCTCACACGACTCGCCCAAACCTCCCTGTCCCTCTAATATCGAACCCTATATCATAGCTACCATACGGCAGCTCAATAGGGCTCGGCCATTAGAGGGTTATAGTTATTTTACTTTTCAGCATAATATATTTTTCTCTCTCTTTCAGTTTCATCCATATCTATAACTTTTCCTTCTTCATACTCTCTATCTATTATTAATTCAACACATCCAGTCCCAACATATATTGGTTTTCCTACAATAACATTTTCTATAACACCTTTTAACCTATCAACTTCTCCCTTTTCAGCTGCAGAATAAAGGTGCTTTACAGTTTCTTCAAATGCCGCTCTTGCCAATACAGATCCTTTCTCTCCAGCTACTCCATGCCTACCTATTGGTTTAACTTCTCCATCAGCTGTCATTATATCTGCTACTAACATAAGGTGTCTTATATCCACTTCTAACCCTTGTTCTTCTAATGTTTTTTTCATTTCTTCAATTATAGCATTTCTTGCAGCCTCTATACCTAAAACTTCTTGAATTTCTAAAATATTATTTGTTGTAGTTCTCCTTTTATCTACTCCCTCTATTTTTAAAACTTCTCTCAAATTAGAACCTTGAGTATATAATACATACCCTTCATTATCCTCTTTCTTTACTAACACTCTTTTAATTCCTGAAATACCCTTTAATTGAATAGATTTAACTTTAGGCATTCTCTTTCTTAGTGATTTTACTGAAGGAGATTTTATTTTTAAATATAATGTGTAGCCATCAACATCTATTTTAACTTTTAATTTTTTTCTAATTATCTCAACAATTTCATCTACTGTTAATCCTCTATCTTCTAACATTTTTTCATTTAATTCAACTTTTATTGCCTGATTCCAAAGATCTATACTTATATTTTCAGAAACATTCTCTAATGTTAAGCTTTCAATTTCTTTTGCTATTCTTTCAGCCATCTCTTTATTATTATACTCTTTTTCCAAGTATATTTTCATTATTGGTGTGGAAGGTTCTTTTCTTGCATCTACAATTTCAATCATTCTTGGTAATCCCAATGTAACATTAAGCTCAGCCACTCCAGCATAGTGAAAAGTCCTCATAGTCATCTGTGTACCAGGCTCACCAATTGATTGAGCTGCAACAATCCCAACAGCTTCATATGGTTCAATTAAAGCTTTTTTATAGCTTTCTACAACTTCATTTATAATCTCTTCTATCATATCATCAGTTAGATCATTATCTTTTGATAGTTTTTCAAATAACTCTTCTTTTAATGATTCTGGTAGATCTAAGCTATATATCTTACTTTTTAATGTTTCAATGTCCATAATAATCCCCAAAAAATTATTTTTGATATTTCATCTTAATTTTGTCAATTATTCTATCAATATTAACTGCTTTACCCCTATCAGCTAGCATTGGATCTACTCCATCTTCACCATACTTAAACTGAATTATTATCCCCCTTGAATCCCTAACTGATTTATCAATCTCACTTTTTAAATCTTGTAATGCATTAATCAGCCTTCTCTGCATGTATCCAGATTGAGCTGTTCTAACAGCCTGATCAACTAATCCCTCTCTTCCTCCCATAGCGTGGAAGAAGAACTCTGTTGGGGATAATCCTTTTTTATAACTGCTCCTGACAAACCCATGAGCTCTAGCAGAGAGATCATTCTTTTCAAAGTGTGGTAGAACTCTACCCCTATACCCTCTAAATATTCTTTGTCCTCTAACTGACTGCTGACCTACACATGCTGCCATCTGTGTTATATTTAATATATTCCCTCTCGCCCCTGTTCTCGCCATAATCACAGCATGGTTATCCATACCTAAATATCTTTCAGCAATTTCTCCAGCTTTATCTCTAGCATCTCTTAAAACATTATTAATATGAGTTTCTCTAGATTCTTCTAAATCTTTTCCTGGTAAAAGTTCAAGCTCTCCTTTTTTGTATTTTTCTATAATTTCTTCAACTTTTTTCTCAGCTTCATTTAACACTTCTTCTATCTCTTCTAAAGCCTCTTTTGGAATATCTATATCATCAATTCCTGTTGTAAATCCTTTAAGCATTAGTGTTCTTATAACCATTTTAGTTACAGAATCTAAAAACTTTCTTCCAGCTTCATGCCCATACTCTTTTACAATTGTATGTAACAATATTCCTGCTTCAGCCCCATAGGCATTCTTATCAATAACTCCTTTAATTAGTTCTCCATCTTTTATTACAACATATGCATCATATTCACAATCTTCTTTTTTACATTCTTTACATTTTCTACATATTCTGGCTTTAAATCTTAAATTAAGACCTTTTGGAAGAGCTTTACTAAATATTTTCTTACCTGAGTATAATGGAACTCCATTTTCTATTTTATCAGGTTCCCAAAGTTCATCTTTTATTCCACCACTTCTTAAAATTAAAGTAGCTTCATCTTTTGTAAAGTATCTTGATGTTAATATATATGCTCCTGAAATGTAATCATGAATAGCCCCTATTATAGGCCCTCCATATCTTGGAGATAAGATATGCTTTTCCACTAACATCAAAGCTTCAGCTTCAGCTTTAGCTTCCTCTGTTTGAGGAACATGTAAATTCATTTCATCTCCATCAAAATCTGCATTATATGGAGGACAAACACAGAGATTATGTCTAAATGTTCTATATGGTAAAACCCTAACTCTATGTCCCATTATTGACATCCTATGTAATGAAGGCTGTCTATTATATAAAACAATATCTCCATCCATTAAATGCCTTTCAACAATATCCCCTTCTTTTATATTTTCAACCCAAAAATCTTTGTTATTATCAGTTAATTTTATCTTATATTCATACTCCTTCCCATCTCTTCCAATCATCTTTCTTATTATATAATTAACCCCTGGGTGCTTATTAGGTCCATTTTTTATTAATTTTCTAATTTTCTCTATATTATATCTTGTAACCTTCTCTGGAACTGTAAGCTCTTTAGCAATTTCTATTGGAACTCCTACTTCATTTATACTTAAGCAAGGATCTGGAGATATAACTGTCCTAGCAGAGAAATTAACTCTTTTTCCTGCTAAATTGTATCTAAATCTTCCTTCTTTTCCTTTTAATCTTTGGGCTAATGTTTTTAATGGTCTTCCACTTCTATGTCTTGCTGGAGGGATGCCGGGAGCTTCATTATCAAAGTAAGTGTTTATATGATACTGCAAAAGATTCCAAAGATCTTCAATAATTAAATTTGGAGCCCCACCTTCTATGTTTTCTTCTAATCTATTGTTTATTCTAACTATATCAACCAATTTATGTGTTAAATCATCCTCACTTCTTTCCCCTGTTTCCAAAATAATAGATGGTCTCATTGTAACTGGTGGAACAGGAAGAACTGTGAGAACCATCCACTCTGGTCTTGTAGTTTCTGGGTTAATTCCAAGTAATATACAATCTTCATCAGGGATCTTCTCTAAGATCTCTCTAACATCTGCAGGAGTTAAAGGTTTTTCTTCATTGCCATCAATTCTATAATAACTTGTAGGTTTTTCATATTTTACATCATATTTTATTTCTCCACAGTATGGACAAACATTAGCTTTAGAAGCTTCTTTATAAACTTCCTCACAAATCTCCCATTTATTACCTCCTTCTTCTTCTAATTTTCTCATTTTTTCTAATATCTCTCTCCTCTTATTTTCAGTTATTGCTACCCTACCACAGTGTGGACATACAGATTTTAAGATTTTATAAATAGTTTTAGCAAATCCTATATGTATAACAGGCTTAGCTAGTTCAATATGCCCAAAATGTCCAGGACATTCTCCTATTCTACCCCCACATGTTTTACAAACTAAACCTGGATCAATAACCCCCAATCTTGGATCCATTAGCCCTCCTTCAATGGGATAACCATCTTCATCATATGTGTCAGGAGTAACTATTCTAGCAGCTGACATCTTCCTTATATAGTCTGGAGATAAAACTCCAAACATTATTTCTTTTAATTCTTTTGGTATCTCATATTTTTCCATAATTTCACCATAAATTTATAATTCTTTAAAGTCCTCTAATTCTACTTTATCTCTAACTTTTATCTTTGGTTGTATACACATACTTTTAAGCTCATCCAATAGTAATTTAAAAGCATAAGGAATTCTAATAAATGGTATTTTCTTATTACTGTACAATAATTCAATTTCACCACATATTGGACAATATTTTATATTTCTTCTATAATCTAATATTGCAAAATCTCCACAATTTGAACAAACACATACATCATATGGATCAGACTCATCCATTAATCTCTCTTTTAATAGCATAGCTGCTCCATGTCCAATAAGAACATCTCTTTCCATCTCTCCAAATCTTAAACCTCCTTCTCTTGCTCTACCTTCAGTAGGCTGTCTTGTTAAGACTTGTATAGGCCCTCTACTTCTAGCATGTATCTTTCCAGCAACAAGATGGTGGAGTTTTTGGTAATAGATAACTCCAATATATATCTCTACCTCATACTTTTTCCCTGTTCTTCCATCATACATTACTTCTTTTCCACTTCTTTTAAACCCTAATTTCTCTAAGGCCTCTCTTAAGTCCATTTCTTCTTCTCCACTAAATATGGTTCCATCTATTATCCTTCCTTCTAATGCTCCAACTTTTCCTCCTAACATCTCAAGTAGCTGCCCAACAGTCATTCTTGAAGGAATTCCATGAGGATTTATAATAATATCCGGAACTATTCCACTCTCAGTAAATGGCATGTCTTCTTGTTGAACTGTTAATCCTATAACTCCTTTTTGTCCATGTCTTGAAGCAAATTTATCTCCTAATTCAGGAATTCTCAAATCTCTAACTTTAACTTTAACTAATCTATTTCCTTCTTTAGTTTCAGTTAAAATAACTTTATCTACATAACCTTGCTCTCCATGTCTGACAACAACAGAAGAATCTCTTCTCTGTGGTTTAGTTTGTATAGTTATCTCATGCTCTTCTAAGAATCTTGGTGGAGATGTTTTTCCTATTATAACTTCCCCACCTTTAACAAATGTTTCTACTGAAACAATTCCATCTTCATCTAATTTCTTATAATCTTCTTCTGATCTATAACCTCTAACACCTTTATCAGGGATTTCAAATCTATCCATTTGTCCTCCAGGATATCTTCTTTCACATGCATCATAGGTTCTAAAGAAAGTACTTCTTGCTAATCCTCTATCTATGGCTGATTTATTAAATATAATAGCATCTTCCATGTTGAATCCTTCATAACTCATAATAGCTACAACAAAATTCTGTCCTGCAGGTCTTTTTTCAAATCCTAATATTTCTTGATGTTTTGTCCTCACTATTGGTGTTTGTGGGTAGTGAAGATAATGACCTCTTGTATCTAATCTCCATTTTATATTTGACATAGGAATTCCTAAGGACTGCTTCCCCATAGCAGCTGCCATTGTAATTCTAGGGGCGGAATTATGCTCAGGATATGGAGCTATCCCTGCCCCTATTCCTAATATTGTTAAGGGGTCAATTTCTAAATGTGTATGTTTCTCTGTTAATTCTTCTTCTGATAATGCTATGTATGCATTTTCTTCTTCTTCAGCATCTAAATATTCTATAACTCCTTCTTTAACTAAATCATCAAAAGTAATTTCTCCTTTTTTTAATTTTTCTATATGTTCCTTTGTCAATTTTGGTTTTCCATTTTCTACAACTATTAATGGTCTGACCATTCTACCTGCATCAGTATTTATATGCACATCATTACTATCTTCATAATAAACAACTGTAGTATAAGGAGAGATCTCCCCTCTCCTTCTTTTTTCTCTTATATAATTAACAAGTTCTTCTGGCCTATCAGTAGTGCCAACTAATTTACCATTAACATAAATATTTGCTTCTCTTCTCAAGATTTTCACCTTAATTCTCAATTTCCTTTATATTAAATGATTTTAGCAACTCTATAATTTTAGAATCATCTTCTTCTCTTGTTATTTTACACATTAAAGCAAAGTTTTTTACCAAACCACAATTTGGACCTTCTGGAGTTTCTGATGGACATACTTTACCCCAATGTGTTCCATGTAATTCTCTAGCTTCAAAGTGTGGCTGTGATCTTGAAAGTGGAGAAACAATTCTTCTAAGTTGTGAGTATGTAGCAAGATAACTAGTTCTATCTAATAACTGACTAACTCCAGTTTTTCCAGTTACCCAAGTACCTGTAGCCATAGCATGCTTAATTCTTTCAGTCAATACATCAGCTCTAACAGCAGCTTGGATTGATGGAGATTTGTTTCTTAAAGCCTGTCTTTCTAACTGATATTTTATATCCTTAACCAATTGCTGGAAAGCATATCTAAACAAATCTTCCATTAAATCTCCTGCCAATTTAGCCCTCTTAAATGCATAGTGATCTTTATCATCCTCTCCTCTATATCCAAAATAAAGTTCTAAACAGTTTCTAGTCATTATCCCTAAAAATTTTATTTTTTTCTTAAAATCTTCTTTATTAACTCCTAAGTGAGGTAAGAGATAGTTACATAAAACAGTTTCAGCCCTTTTTAATCTATAATCTCTTGCCTGTCCTGGAGCTACCCTTTTTCCTATATAATCTAAAGCTTCCTCCTGAGTATTTATATTATACTCCTCCCTAATTTCCTGTATGTTTAAAACAATTTCCATAAAAAATCTTTCATCATTAATAGCTTCCAATATCTCCTTATCAGTCTCTGCTCCTAAAGCCTTCATCAGTATAACTAATGGAATTTGTCCTGGAAAGCTTGGGAATGTTACATACAATAAACCATTAGGATGTCTTTCAACAGTACATAAAGCTCTAAAGCCATGCCTTGTAGAGAAGACTTTTGCTACATCAACAATCTTTCCACTTCTTTCATCCTTTTCACAGATTATTCTATTTGGAATTAGATCTTCTTGAGTTATTAAAACCCTTTCAGTACCATTTATTATAAAATAGCCAAATGGATCTTCTGGATCCTCTCCAAGTTTTATTAACTCCTCTCTAGATTTTCCATATAAGAGACATATCTTAGAACCTAACATAACTGGTAATTCTCCAATATAAATTTCTTTAGTTTCTCCTTCTTTACCTCCTATAATAGGAGTCATTTCTAAATAAATAGGAACAGAATAAGTCAGATCTCTTATTCTAGCTTCCATAGGAGTTATTTCTCTTACTGACCCGTCAGCTTCCTTTATTATAGGTTTTCCTAATCTTATTTTACCTAATTTTACTTTATATCCTCCAGGAATCTCAGTATCTATTTCTCCAACCTCATCAACAATCTCTTGTAATCTTCTTTCTATAAAGTCATTATAAGACTCTATTTGGTGATCTATTAAACTATGTTCTTTAAAATAGGCATCTATTAAGGCTTTCATTATATAACACCTTTAAACTATTCTTTTAATAACTAATCTATATACAACAAAAGTTCCTGCTGTAGGACTTTTTCTTGTAATCTTAATAACATCCCCTTCTTTGGCCCCAATCTCTTGAATTACAGGATCATCTTCATAGATCTTTGGTAGTTGTTGAAGTTTTATATTATACATTTTCAAAATCTTCTCTACTTCTTCTTTAGGAACTATTTCATGTTTTGGGACTAAAATATGGTCGGTTACTTTCAAGTTTATCCCCAACAAATTTGGTTAATTATATATACCCCAAACATTATAATTATTAAAATATGAACAAAAATAACCATTGTAGAGCATCACATATAATATTAGTTTCTATTATTTATTTTTTTCTTTTATTAATTAATTTAAATATTTAAAATAAATCTTTTTATTTCATCAATATGCATTCTTCTCTTTAGAAATTCTTTTGGAATTAAAAATAAAAACTTTGGATTGTCTGGAGAACCTTTTAATCCAAGAATAACTGCTTCTACATCTTCAGGATAATTTAGGGTAATAATCTCATTAACTGGATAAGAGCTTTTATAAATAGGGTATGCTTTATAGCCATTAATATAAACATATCTTTTATCAACCTTAGCTCCAATATTTTTTAAATAATTAATAAACATTTTTGTATCATCATCAACATTTTCTAAACTCTTTCTAAAGTTTATCTTTATTTCCCCATTATTAGAGTTATCAATTATTTTTATTTTCTTTCTTCTAAGTCTATAATATATATGTTTTAAAAAACCCTTAAATTTATATTTAAAGAAAATATAACCTAAAATTAAAATAAACAGAAAAATAATAATGGGTAAGGCTAAAAGGAAAAGAATCAATAAAAATAATATTATAATTATAAATAAGATAATAGCTTTATTGCCAGAAATCTTATAAACTTTCATCATCCAAATCCCTCAAAGCTTTTTTAATTATATCTCTATACTCTTCTTTATTAGGCTCCACTAATATTCTCTTTGAAGGGTATGTTATTGAAGCTCTAAAACCGTGTTCTTTAGCTATTTTAGTAGCTAATTTATTGTATTTATATAACTTATTAAAGATTTCTTCATTATTTTCTAATATTATATTTCCATCAACATACTGCAAACAACATCCTTCTCTCCAAAATCCTTTCTTATCCCCAACTTCATAAGCTCTCTCAATATTTAAATTATAGTAATTTAAAAGCCTTAATATATCTTTGTAAGCTAACCTTATTAAAGGTCTAAAGAAAAATAACCCATATCTTCCAGGCACTTTTGTTAATTCCATTTTATTAAACTTTACTTCTCCATATTTTTCTCTTAAATAATTCATCACAGCTCCAACTATTTTATCTAAAGAAGAATCTCCAGTCATTATAATTTTTATTCCATGTTCTTTAGCAAAATCTACAGTTTTACATTTCATTATATTTTTGCAAATCCTACAAATACTTGATCCTTTGGCTCTTTTTGTTCTTTTTAATAAATCATTTGTTATATCTATATATACAACAGGTATGTTGTAAATTTTGCCAATCTTTTCAACCATTTTTCTTGAAACATCCCAACTCCACCTATGATAGAAGTGTAGTATATAAGATATATTAAGATTTAAATCTTTAGCCAAAGCTACAGATAGAGAGCTATCTTTCCCTCCACTAACCATAGCTATAATCTCTTCATCTAATAAATTGTTTTCTTTAAATTGCTCTAAAATATCTTTTTTTAATTCATCTAAACTATTTAATTTTCTTTTTTCCTGTGTCCATCTTGAGAATATCATAATTATCATCTACAAAATTACCTACATAAAAAAATATTTAATAGATTTTAAGGTTATTATAGATTAGACATTAAAAATTTTTGGGGTGATTTATATGTTTAAAAATTTATCTATAAAATTTAAACTGTTAGGTATTGTTTCTATCTTGGTTATGTGTATTATATTTGGTGCAGCTTATACAACTATATTATTAAAAGATATGGAGCATGATGCAAATATTATTAATATTGCAGGAAAACAGAGAATGTTAATTCAAAAAATGTCTAAAGAAGCTTTTATGATAGCTTTAGGTAATTTAGAAATGAAAAAAGAGTTAATAAAAACAGCACAAGAGTTTGATAAGAATTTAAATGATTTAATTAATGGTAATGAAGAGAGAGGAATTACTCCTGCTCCTCCTATTGTTAAAGCACAACTTTTAAAAGTAAAGTCTATGTGGAGTGAGTTTTATAAAAATATATTGATAATTTATGAAAAGGATCCTTCAGATCCTGAAGTTAAAAAGGCTTTAGAATATATTAAGAACCACAATATGGAATTGTTATCAGAAATGCATAAAGCAGTGTTATTATATACAGAGTATAGTCATGAAAAAGTTAAAGAATTAAATTTAATGTTAGAAACAATGATTATTTTATCAATAATTATTTCAGTGTTAGCATTTTATGTTGTAAAGAACCATATTATAAAACCTTTGGAAGAGTTGAATAGGGTAGTTTTAGAGATAGCTAAAGGTAACTATAATATTAAACCAAAAATAAAATTCAGAAATGATGAAATTGGAGTTATATTCAATAAAATTAAAGAAATAATTAATAACTTAAAAGCTGAAGCAGAAAAAGAGATGAAAGAAAAACAGATGTTTGATAATGCTATAAGATATATGTCAGAGATATTAGATAAAGTAAAAGAAGGTAATTTAAATGTAAAAATAAAAGCAAAATGGGAAGATGAGAGATTAAATAAATTAGCTAACTTAATTAACTCTGTAATTGAAAGTTTAAGTGAAGCCATAAAAGAATTAGCAAATGAGGTTAGATTGTTGAATGAAGAGATTGAAAAATTAAAAGATATAGGTGAAAGAGCTAAAGAAACATCAGAACAGATAGCCGATGCAGCTAACCAAGTAGCTGTTGCAGCGACAGATCAATCTAATAAGTTGCAAGATTTAACTCAGGAGGTTGAAGATACAGCTAAGATGGCTGAAGATACACTTAAAGCTGCTGAGGAAGGAGTAGAAGCGATGGCTGTAGTTGATGAGAAAGCTAATGAAGGGGTTAAGAACGTTGAAAATGCTATTGAGGCTATGCAGAGAATAGCGAATATTATTGATGAGCTTGGAAAGGCTTTAGAGGAGCTTGGTAAGAAGAGTGAGAAGATAAATGAAATAACAGCTTTAATTAAAGATATCGCTGAACAAACAGGATTATTAGCATTAAACGCATCTATTGAAGCTGCAAGGGCTGGAGAGGCAGGAAGAGGTTTCGCAGTTGTCGCTAGTGAGATAAAAGGATTAGCTGAAGAGATAGGAAAGTCTGTTGATGATATAAATAAAACTGTAGAAGAGATAAGATCAGCTATCGAGAAAACTATTGATCTTGGTTTAACTGGAAAAGAGGCTGTTGATAGAGGAGTTATTGTTATAGATGAAGTTAATAATGCATTCTTAAAGATAAAAGAGGCTATCGATAAAGCTAATGAAACTATAGTTAGAATTCAAGAGAGTGCTAAGACTTCAAAAGAGAACGTTGAAACAGCTTTAAGGCATATTCAAGACATCGCTTCTATATCAGAAGAGTTTGCTGCAACTGCTGAAGAGTTAACAGCTTCAACTGAGGAGTTAAATGGAATAATCAATGAGGTCTATGTAAGTATTGAAAAATTCTCCAAAATTACTGAAACTGTTAATGAATACGTTAATAAGTTTAAAATTTAAAAATTTTAAGGGGAGATTATGTTGAAGAAATTAAGAGAATATGATTATAGAATACTTATAATAGTCCTCTTATTTGGATTATTAATTTATTTTTTATCAAAAATAAATGATCTGTTAGCAATATTGTCAGTATTTATTTTTTCATTTGTTTCATTACTATGTATAAGATTATTTTTATTGAGAGATGCTGAAAAAATTGTTAAGTTAATTGATATATTTGAAAAAGAGAGGAAGATTATTGATATAAAAGTAAGGAATAAAACATGTTTAATATTACATAAAAGAGTTGTGGAGTTATTAAATAATATAATTAAAAAAGAAGAAGCCTTAAAAGAAGAAAGGCAAGAGATTTCTAAAACAGTAAAAGAGTTATTATATGCTATAAAAAAGTTAGAAGAAGGAGATTTTTCAGTAAGATTAGATGAAAACAGAAAAAGAAACTTGTTACAAAAAACATTTAATAGAGCTTTAGATAAACTAGCTGAAGTTCTTGAAAACATAAGAAAAGAAGTT
The DNA here is from genome assembly GCF_000371805.1 of Methanocaldococcus villosus KIN24-T80. NCBI lineage: Archaea > Methanobacteriati > Methanobacteriota > Methanococci > Methanococcales > Methanocaldococcaceae > Methanocaldococcus > Methanocaldococcus villosus. Next base: position 1,059,549 of record NZ_AQUK01000001.1, on the reverse strand, counting down.
CTTGAACTTAATCATCAAATTGTAATTTTAAAAGATGAAACAAAAAAAGCTAAAGATTCTATAGATCAAATTGTTGATGCTTCACAGCAAGTAGCTGAAGCAGCTACTTCTCAGTCAAGTAAGCTTCAAGAAGTGGCAAGTGATGTTGAAGAAACAGATAAATTAGCCATAAAAACAGAAAACTTATCAAAAGAAGGTGTAGAGATAGCAATAAGAGCAAGTGAAAAAGCAGATGAAGGTATGGTTAAAGTAGAAAATGCTGTAAATTCTATGAAAAAGATATCAGATGTTATTGATGATTTAAGTAAATCAATTGAAGAACTTGGAGAAAAATCTAAGAAAATTACTGAAATTACAACATTAATTAAAGATATTGCCAAGCAAACAGGATTATTAGCATTAAACGCATCTATTGAAGCTGCAAGAGCTGGAGAGGCAGGAAGAGGCTTTACTGTTGTCGCTAGTGAGATAAAAGGATTAGCTGAAGAGATAGGAAAGTCTGTTGATGATGTTAATAAAACTATTGAAGAGATATTTGAACAAATAGAGAAAACTGTAAATTTAAGTAATATAGGTAAAAAAGAAGTAGACAGTGGAGTTAATGTTGTAAATGAGGTTAATGATAAATTCTTAGAAATAAAAAATACAATAGATGAAACTAAAGAAAAAATAGAAGAAATCAAAGAATCAGCAGGAAAAACTATAAGAAATATGGAAAAAGCTTTAAAAGAAGTGCAGGAGGTTGCATCAATATCAGAAGAGTTTGCTGCAACTGCTGAAGAGTTATCAGCTAATGCAGAGGAAGAGAAAAAAGCTCTTAAAGAAATAGAGGAAGTTATAATAAAATTAGAAAATGTTTCAAGATCTGTTAGAGACAATTTAATGAGAATAAAAACAACAAGAAATATATCTGTGGATGAGGCTAAAGAGCTTATTAATAATAAAGATTATCTATTCATATATGTGGTTCCCAGAGATAAGTATTTAGGGAAAATTCCAAACTCTATTTATATCCCAATAAATGAATTAAAGAATAATTTAGATAAAATTCCAAAAGATAAAAAAATAGTTGTTTATTGTAACATGGGATTCACTAGTCCTTCAGCTTATTGGTTATTAAAGAAGGAAGGATATGATGTTTATAATATGGAAGGAGGAATAAAAGCTTGGAAAGAGAAAGGATATCCTATAGAAAGTTAAATAATAATAGTTTCCCCACCTTTTCTAACTTCAACATCACCTGTTTTTAAGTAAAATCTAACAATTCTACTTCTATTTCCTCCTGTATCTTCACCTACTAATGGAATGTTATATTGTTTTAACAGCCTTTTTGCAGTTTCTACATTTTTTTCTCCAACATTTATAGAATTTTTTGATGTTTTAAACATATTAGCTCCACCAGCAAGCTTAGCTATTAGCTTATTAGTTCTAGCCCCATTAACAGCTAGTTTTGTAATTAATGCGGGGATTGCCGTATTTACATATTTTCCAGGATCAGTAACTTTTTCATTTTTAGCTTCAGGTAAAACAGAATGTGCCATTCCTCCAATCTTTTTACCTTTATCATATAGCATAATAGCTACACATGAACCCAAAAGTGTTTCTAATACTTCAGGAGACCTCGCCACTTCCAACCCCCCTATCCTAACCCTTATAACCATATAAATCCCCTAAAAAAGAAAATATTATGCATTGCTTAAATCTAATATCAGAGCTACCCTACCATCTCCTAAAATAGTAGCTCCCGCAAGCCCAGGAATGTTTTTAAGCATGCCAGTAAGTGTTTTTACAACAATGTCTTCCCTACCTATAACATCATCAACCACTACCCCTAACTTCCCATTACTTCTTTCAATAACAACTATAACTAGCTCATCCCCTGGTGGATCAGGTAGGTGAGAGAATCCTAAGAAATCTTTTAACCATATCACAGGAATTATTTCATCTCTATATATAATAGCATTAGTTCCTTCAATATTTTTTACTTCAGATTTTTCAATTCTTGTAACATCTAAAACACTTGTTATAGGGATAGCATAAACTTGGTCAGAAAGTTTCATTAATAATGCTGTAATTATAGCCATTGTTAATGGTAATTTCAAAACAACTCTTGTCCCTTTCCCCTTTTCAGAATATACAACAACTGAACCTCCTAAAGATTCTATCTTTGTTTTAACAACATCCATCCCCACTCCTCTACCAGAAACCTCAGACACTTGCTCCTTAGTACTAAAACCAGGTAAGAAAATTAAATTAATAATCTCATGGTCTGACATCTTTTTTGCTTCTTCTTCAGTAATTAATCCTCTTTCAATAGCTTTCTTCTTAACTTTTTCTGGATCTATACCCCTACCATCATCTTCTACTATAATATTTACATGATCTCTTTCTCTAATAGCTGCTAATCTTAATCTACCTTTTCTTGGTTTTCCTAATTTTTCTCTCTCTTCAGGAGGTTCAATACCATGGTCTATTGCATTTCTAATTAAATGAACTAGAGGTTCTGCTAGTTCATCTAAAACTGTTCTATCTAACTCAATATCTGTTCCTTCCATTATCAATTCAACTTCTTTATTTAATGCTTTAGCAAGATCCCTAACCATCCTAGGAAATCTGTTAAAAACGTATGACACAGGAACCATTCTCATTGCCATGACTTCTTCTTGCAATTCATTAATTAACATACTCAGCCTATTAACAGCATTGTTTAATTCTTTTATCTGATATTTGTTTGCTATTTGAGCAAAATTAGCTCTTGTAATAACAAGTTCTCCAACCAAGTTCATTAACTTATCAAGCTTTTCAATGTTAATTCTAATTGTTTGTGTTGATTTCTTACTTTCTTTTTTTGCAGCTGCTTGTATTTGTTGTATTTGTTTTTCTTTAGCCTCTTCTTTTTTCTCCTCTTTAGTCTCTTCTTTTTCTTTTTTCTCTTCTTTAGCTTCTTCCTTTTTCTCCTCTACTTGCTCACCAGGTGGGATAACATTAACTTCTTTTATTTCTGGAATTCCCATTACAGTTTCTTTTATATCATCTACTTCAACACCTTCTTTAGGTTTGAAATATATAGTAAATCTTAATCCATTAAATTCCCCATTCTCTATACTCTCTAATGGAGGATTAGTTTTAACAACCTCTCCTAACTCTCTTAGCTCTTTTATTACCATATAAGCCCTAACAGCTCTTAAAAGACATTCTTCATCTAATATTACTTCAATCTTATAAGCATCTGGGACAGGTTCTTCCTCAACAATTTCTTCTTCTTTAGCTTCTATAACCTCCTCTTCAAATTCAATATCTACTGGGGATATAGCTATATATTCAATTTCAGGCATCTCTAATGATTTTTTTATTTCATCTACATCTTTTTCAGATAAAAACATTGCTTCTAATTCTTCAAAAGTTTTCTCTTTTAATTCAGCTTCTGTTGGTATTGATAATAAAAGTTCCCCAACACTTTTTAATCTTGTTAATAATATTGCCAATCTTGCTGATTTTAATTCACAAGCATCTTCTACTTTAGCCTTTAAATGATAGAGCTTGTATCCACTTTCTAATTTTTCTTTAATTAGACTAGCAAACTCACTAAGATCAAATTTTTCATGATCTAACTCAACTTCAATTTCTTCAACACTTTCTATTTCCTTAATTTCTTTTGTTTTAAAACTCTCCTCTATTTTATTTTTAAGTTCATCTAAATTGACTATTTCTTTTAAATCACTACCTTCTTCTAAACATTTAGCAACATCTTCTAAAACTTTTGTTATATAATTTAAGGTGTCATAAACCTTTTTTGTAATTTTTATCTCTTTAGATGAAACTTTATCAATATATTCTTTGATAGTGTCTAAAATAGATTTTAAATATTCATTGTTTAGTTTTTCATTAAGTGAATAAAAGATTTCTAATGGTTTTTTAATACCTTCTATTATTTCAGATATATCCTCAGAAATCTCCTCAAGCTCTATTTCCACTTGCTGTTTAACTACCTTCTTTACTTTAACCTTTGTCTTTGGAGATTTATATTTAATTTTAATAATTTTTTTTACTGGCTTTTTTTCCTCTTTAACTTCTTCCTTTTCCTCTTTAGTTTCTTCTTTTTCTTTTTTCTCTTCTTTAGCCTCTTCTTTCTTTTCTTCTTCAGTAGGAGGAGCTCCACCTAAATACTTATCTTTCATATTTTTAATTTTTTCAATAATTGCATTATAATCAATAGATGTTTCATATTCTCCTGATTTCACTTCTTCTAACATTGTTTCTAAAGCATCTAAACATTCAAAAAGTAAATCTACAATTTCAGAAGTTACAGGAATTCTACCATTTCTTATTTGATCTAATATATCCTCCATGTGGTGAGTAAGTTCAGATATATGAGTTAAACCTACAGTTCTAGCTCCTCCTTTTATAGTATGAGCTGATCTAAATATTTCATGAACTAAATTTAAATTGTCAGGATTTTTTTCTAATTCTAATAAACACTCATTTATTTTTTGAATATGCTCTTCAGCTTCTTCAACAAATACATCTAAATACTCTTCCATAATTTCTGCCATACATTATCCCCCTAAAATCTCCTTACAGAACTTAACTATAGTGGGGGGTATCTCTGATGGAGGTAATATTGCATCAGCTATCCCCATCTCAATAACAGCTTTTGGCATACCAAAGACAACACATGTTTCTTTATTTTGAGCTATTATTTTTCCTCCTTTTTCTTTTATCTTTTTAAATCCATAAGCTCCATCTCTTCCAATACCTGTTAAAATCACACCAACAGCTCTACCTCCATATACATTAGCTACTGAATCAGCAGTCACATCAACAGCAGGCCTTGTACCATTAACCTTTGGCATCTTGTTATCTAAGATAATATAGACTTCACTACCTCTCTTTTTTAATAACATGTGGTAATCTCCAGGAGCTACATAAACATAACCTGGCTGAACTCTCTCTCCATGCTCAGCTTCTTTAGCTTTTAATTTTGACACTCTATCAATCCTATCAGCAAACAATTTTGTAAAACCTTCAGGCATGTGTTGAACTACAAATATTGGGGGCATTCTTTTAGGTAGTTTTGAAATAATTTCAGTAACTACTGGTGGTCCTCCAGTTGATGAGCCAATAATTACACACATAGTTTTTAGTATATCATCAGGATATGGTAAATCTTCAATAACTTCTTGAGCTTTTGGAATAGAAACTACTTCTGATTTAGCTTCAGGTTTCTTCTCTACTTCAGGTTTTGCTACTTTAGGTGTGATTTTCACTACTTTAGCTTTTGCAGCAGCTTTTACTTTTCTTATTAATTCATCCCCTATTTTCCTAATATCTAAAGATATACTTCCAGAAGGTTTTGGAATAAAATCAACAGCTCCTGCCTCTAAAGCTTCAAATGTTATTCTTGATCCTTCAGTTGTTAAGGCAGAGACCATAACTATAGGTGTTGGACAAAGTTCCATAATCTTTTTTACAGCTTCCAAACCATTCATTCTTGGCATTTCAACATCCATTGTAATAACATCAGGTTTTAGTTTTAATGTCATTTCTACAGCTTCAACTCCATCTTTAGCAGTTCCAACTACTTCAATTTCTGGATCAGAATTAAGAATATCTGAAAGAACTTTTCTCATAAAAGCAGAATCATCTACAACTAAAACTCTAATTTTTTTACCAGCGATAATATCACCTCATTTATTTATTGATTTAAGTTCAACAAATTAGAGATGTTTAATAAAATTATTAACCTATTTTCTATTTTAACTATCCCCTCTACGTAATCCCCGCCTAATGTTGATTTTTTTATTGCTGAAACAGGAGTGATCATGTCTGAAGTGATTTGCATAACATCATTAACACCATCAACCAAAATACCAAAAGTTTGCTGATCAATCTCAATTACCATAACCAATTTTTCATCTTTTTTTCCATTCTCAACTTCTTCATATATTCCCAAAACTTCTTTTAAATTTATTATTGGTGTTATTTCCCCTCTAATATTTGTAACTCCTACTACATAACTAGGAGCATTTGGCAAAGGAGTTATATCTGATTTTTTTAGCTTTAAAACTTCTCTAACTTCATCAACCTTTAGCCCATATTCATTTTTTCCCAATCTAAACACAACAATTTTAATAACATCATTTTCATTACCCATATTAGATCCCTTACAAAAATTTTAATAATAGTAATTTTGTGTTTTAAAATATAAATAATTTTAATTCTCTATCTCTTTTTTTATTTCATCTATATAATTATCAATTTTATTATTCAAATTATCAACTATTTCAATAGCTTTAATTATTTCTTCTTCCTTAGATTTTAAAATTAGCTCTTTTACAGTAGATATTCCACTGTGAATCTCTTTTATTAAATTGATAATATCCACTACTTTAACCCCTCCAGATTCTAAAATAGCTTGTATCTTATCAAGAATATTGTTTAATTTATCAATAATATCATCCAATTTAGTTGTACATCCAAAATAAGCTTTTTCAATATTATTTAACTTTTCAATAATTTCTGATTTTGTAGATTCATTAATTTCTTTGACCCTTTCAGTAATTTTATTTATTGTATCTTCTCCAATCTCTTGTGGTTTGATACCTTCTATTTTCTTAGAAAGCTCTTTCAATTGTTCATCTAAATTCTTTATTATTGACATTCCTTCATCTAACTTCTTTAAAATAACTTCCAATCTCTCATATATCTTCCCACTAGCACACTCAGATTTTAAGCTATCTAATTTTTCTCTAAGTTCTTTAATTTTATCTTCATTGCTATTTTCTTTTTTTTCTTCTTTAGCTTCATCTTTCTCTTCATTGCTATTAGAATTTAGTTTCTTAGATAAATTCATAGCAAGATTTTCTAAGTGTTTTATTCTATTAATTAAATCATTATCACCCATAACACCCCACCTAATTTAAATAAATTAGCATTAATAATAAATATTGTTTTTGTGTTCATTTTTATGTAGGTTATATAAATATATTTATATATTTAAAATTTTAGATTAACAAATTTAAAAATAAAAATTAGCTTATTAAACTATCTATCTCCTGTAAGAGATCTTTTAACCTTTCATTTAAAGCATCACATCTATCACTAATATATTTTAGCTCACTTCTATTTGTATCAATAACTTCATGAATTCTCTTTAATTCTAACTCTACATTTTTTGAAATTTTAGCATCAATATCTTTCAGCTTTTCTATAGTATCCTCTAAATTATTTATAGAAGACTCATGCTTTTCTATTTCTAAGTTTAAACTTCTACTAATCTTATCAACATTTTCTAAAACATGAGAAAGATTTTCTATATTTTCAACAAACTTTTCCAAAACATAATGATTTATTTCTTTACCACTTTTTTGTCTTTCAATTATTATTAAAAGTTTATCTTCTATAATATTTAATGTCTTTTCTACATTATCTAAAACATTTGAAAGCTGTTTTATAAGAGATAGCATTTCTTCATTACCTTTCCTAAATTCTTTCACACTATTTATTAAATAGTTTATGGAATTACTTAAGTTTAATGGAATATCATTTTTCATTATTACACCTCACTTACACATCTACCTACACAAAATATAAAAATAGTTTATAATTTATTAAAATTAATTTGGTGATGTAAGATGAATATAGATAGTAGGGTAATATTATCAATGCCCATTGTAGGTTATATAGTTATAGTTTTAATATTTTCTATATTTATAAGTAAGGCCATTAGTGATATTATATTTTTAAATACTGTTTCAATTATTTTTGGTATATTCTGTTTTATAATTATTAAAAAATTGTTAATCACTAAGTTATTGTATATTGAGAAGATATCAAATGAAATATCAAGGGGGAATGTAAATATTGAAATTAAATTTAAAAAAAGTAATGATATTTTAGACAATATTATTTATAACTTATATAATATTAAAGAATTTATTATAAAAAAAGATAAGATTTATGAAAATAATATGAGTGAGATTGAAAATTTTTTAAATGAGATTTATAGAGTTATGAAAGCAATATCTAACGGATCTTTAACTGAAAGAATTTCAAAACAAAAAGGAAATAAATTAGAAAAATTAAGAGTAGTTATTAATAATGCATTGGATAGTTTATCAAGATTGATAGGAGATTTAATAGAAGACGTTAAAAAATTAAATTCTGAAATCCATAGAGCGGAAGAAGAAGTTAATAGAATAAAAGAAACATCAGAACAGATAGCCGATGCAGCTAACCAAGTTGCTGTTGCAGCGACAGATCAATCTAATAAGTTGCAAGATTTAACTCAGGAGGTTGAAGATACAGCTAAGATGGCTGAAGATACACTTAAAGCTGCTGAGGAAGGAGTAGAAGCGATGGCTGTAGTTGATGAGAAAGCTAATGAAGGGGTTAAGAACGTTGAAAATGCTATTGAGGCTATGCAGAGAATAGCGAATATTATTGATGAGCTTGGAAAGGCTTTAGAGGAGCTTGGTAAGAAGAGTGAGAAGATAAATGAAATAACAGCTTTAATTAAAGATATCGCTGAACAAACAGGATTATTAGCATTAAACGCATCTATTGAAGCTGCAAGGGCTGGAGAGGCAGGAAGAGGTTTCGCAGTTGTCGCTAGTGAGATAAAAGGATTAGCTGAAGAGATAGGAAAGTCTGTTGATGATATAAATAAAACTGTAGAAGAGATAAGATCAGCTATCGAGAAAACTATTGATCTTGGTTTAACTGGAAAAGAGGCTGTTGATAGAGGAGTTATTGTTATAGATGAAGTTAATAATGCATTCTTAAAGATAAAAGAGGCTATCGATAAAGCTAATGAAACTATAGTTAGAATTCAAGAGAGTGCTAAGACTTCAAAAGAGAACGTTGAAACAGCTTTAAGGCATATTCAAGACATCGCTTCTATATCAGAAGAGTTTGCTGCAACTGCTGAAGAGTTAACAGCTTCAACTGAGGAGTTGAACTCAACAATATCAGAGTTTAGAAAAATAATAATTGATCTAAAAGAGACATCAAAAATAGCTGAGGAATTATCTTTAAGATTTAAAATTAATAATGAATTTAAACATTAAAAAATTTTAAAGTTTAACCAAGGCAAGAGCTAAAACATTCTCTATATTTACTGCTTCTACTTCTTTACCTTCAACAAATAAAGCTCTTTTAACATCTTTTATATGCTCTCTTCTGATAATACCAAACTCAGTTTTTAATCCTTCAGAAAGTATTTTCTCTAATGTCTCTTCATCAGCATTTTTGATAATTTCCATAACCTCTTTAGTATGTTTCTTAAACTCAGGACCTATCTTAGATTTGTCTGGAATGATTTCTATTATTTTATATCTTAATTCTGGCTTACCTTTGATTATCTTTACATCTTCTATCTTCATTGTACCTTTTATATCTTCCAATCCTAAATTTAAAGCTTTATATGTATCTTCATCCTCAGTATATATGAAAACCTCCTTTAATTTAGCATTTAATGACAACCCTTTATTAGCTTTATATCTCCTTATAGCAACTATTGTATTCTTAATAATCTCCCCATACTTTTCAGCATTTTCATCTATCAACTCTCTATTCACTTCTGGGAATGAAAAGTGTAAATTATCTATATTATATATCTCAGATATGTAGTCACAGAAATGAGGAGCAAATGGTGTGAGTAATCTAATAAGTTTATCTATAACATAATATAGTGTATATTTTGCCTCTAAATCATTTTTTTCATATAATCTATATTTAACCATCTCAATATAATTGTCACAGAACTCATGCCATATGAATTTGTAAAGATTGACAATTGTATTAAATCTATAATTACTAAGATCATTGTCAATCTTCTCTATTAATTTTTGAAGCTTACTTAATATCCACCTATCAACTATATTATTTACTTTCCTATTTTTCTTTAACTCATCTATGTTGTCAATATGCATCTTTGCAAATCTACAGGCATTCCAAAATTTCCTTAAGAATCTGTATGCATAATCAACCTCTTTCCATAAGAATTGAACATCTTCCCCTATTGTACTGTTACTTGCCCAGAGTCTTAATGAATCAGCTCCATATTTCTCTATTATTTCATCAGGTTCAACAACATTACCTCTGCTCTTACTCATTTTATGTCCATCTTCTCCTAAAACCATTCCATTTATTACAATCTCTTCCCAAGGTTTTTTTCCTGTTAGTGCTACTGATCTTAATATTGTATAGAATGCCCATGTTCTTATTATATCATGTCCTTGAGGTCTAAGCTGTGTAGGATAGTGCTTTTTGAAAAACTCTTCATCCTCTAACCATTTTGTTATAACCAGTGGAGTTATTGAAGAATCCATCCATGTGTCTAATACATCCTTTTCAGGTTCTAAATTGGTTGAGCCACATTTATCACACTTGTATCCTTTTTCAGTAGGATCTATTGGAAGGTCTTCTTCTTTAGCAACTACAATATTTCCACAATCTCTACAATACCATATTGGAATGGGTGTAGCAAATATTCTCTGCCTGCTAATAACCCAATCCCAATCCATGTTTTCTATCCAATTTAATAACCTAATTTTCATATGTTCAGGAACCCATTTTATTTCATCTACAACTTCCCTAACTTTTGGTAGTAATTTTTTAATATCAACAAACCACTGTTTTGTGACAATTATTTCAATAGGTGTCTTACATCTCCAACAAACCCCAACATTTTGTTTTATTTTCTCTTGTTTAATTAAATACCCTTCCTTTTTTAGGTCTTCTATTATTCTCTTTCTAGCTTCTTCTGTCTTTAATCCCTTATATTTCCCAGCTACTTCTGTTAACTCTCCTCTCTCATTTACAGCTTTTATAACAGGTAGATTATATTTATTAACCCAATGAACATCTGTTTTATCCCCAAAAGTACAAACCATCACTGCCCCTGTTCCAAATTCTTTTTCAACAGATTCATCAGCTAAAACTTTAACCTTTTGACCAAATAAAGGGACAGTGAATTCTTTTCCAACTATATCCTTATATCTCTCATCCTCAGGATGAACAAGAATAGCCACACATGCAGGTAACAATTCAGGCCTTGTTGTGGCTATTATTAGATCTTTCTCATCACCTTTAAATTTGATATAATTTAGATAGCTTTCTCTTTCAATATATTCTACTTCAGCAAAAGCTATAGCTGTTTGACAGCGAGGACACCAATTAACTGGGAATTCTCCTCTATATATTAACCCCTGTTTATACATTCTAACAAAAGCTGTCTGTGACTTTTTTATATAATCAGGTTTCATTGTAATATATTCCCTACTCCAATCTATTGATATTCCTAATGATTTTATTTGTTCTCTCATTCTCCTTATATTCTCTTCAGTTAATTTTATACACAATTCTCTAAACTTCTTTCTATCTATGTCTGATTTGGTAATATTATATATCTCCTCAACTTTAACTTCTGTAGGTAATCCATGACAATCCCAACCTTGTGGAAAGAGGACATTATATCCTTTCATTCTTTTATATCTGGCAATAATATCCATGTATGTCCAATTTAAAGCATGCCCTAAATGTAACCTTCCAGTTGGGTATGGAGGAGGAGTATCAATAATATATGGAGGCTTATCAGAGTTTTCTATAAATTTATAAATCTCTTCATTTTCCCACTTTTTTTGAACCTTTTTTTCTATCTCTATATTGTAGTCTTTTGGCATTTCCACACTATCACCTAAATCTTATATGATCCAATATATTTTAAATAGTTAGGGAGTATAAATTTTATTGTTTAAGATTTAAGAGTGAGTTGGTATGAAGATAGCTGTTGTCTTTGACAGTGCTGGAACCTTGGTTAAGATAATAAGAGTTATTAAAGATTTGAAAAGAGGTAAGTTTATATGTAATAGGCAAACAGTGGATATAGTTGATGAAAAAGTGGGAAGAGCTTTGGTAATAATAAAAGATGACCCTCTAAAAACTGTTGATGTTTGTGATGATAATAAGTTAATAACAGATTTTCTTAAAGAAGTAGATATTGGCATCTCATACTGTAATCCTCCAATAGATATAAATGGAATATATAAAGATAAGAAGGCTAAAATGAAAGAATTAAAAGAACCTCTAGAAATTTTAAAAAAATACAATATTGAAACTGGATATGGTAGTGCTTTAATAGTAGATACTAATGAAGGAGAGATAGAATATACCATAGCTACTGCAGGGTGTCTCTTTCCAGAAGTTAAAGACACCATAAAGGAACTAAAAAATTTAGGAGTAAAAGTTTTTATAGCTTCTGGAGATAGAAGAGAATTTATAGAAAAATTGGCTGAGCTAACAGGAGTTAATAAAAGATACATATTACCTGAAGCGCATCATAAATTAAAAAAAGATCTGATAAAAAATCTAAAAACAGATGGATATTTTACAATAATGGTTGGGGATGGAGCTAATGATGTGCCTGCTATGAAAGAAAGCCATTTAGCTATAGCCACATTACAAAGTGGATATACTTCAAAAAAAGCTATAGAGGCAGCAGATATTAAAATTGAGAATATAAAGGAAGTTGTTGATATAGTTAAAAAATTATTAGAGGAGAAAAATGAAGCTAAAGTTTCATAAATATGTATATGAACCTGCTGAAGATAGTTATTTATTATTAAACAACTTAGTTGATGTTGAAGGAAAAGAGGTTTTAGAGATTGGAACAGGTTGTGGTTTAATAGCTATAGCTTGCTATAAAAAAGGGGCTAAAAGAGTAGTGGCAACAGATATAAATCCATATGCTGTTAAATTGGCTAAATATAATGCTAAATTAAACAATGCTAAAATAGAGATTATAGAAAGTGATTTATTTGAAAATATAAAAGGTAAATTTGATGTTATTATTTTTAACCCTCCATATTTACCCACAGAAGAGGATGAAAAGTTAGATGGTTATATAAACTATGCTTTTGATGGAGGAAAAGATGGGAGGGCTGTTTTAGATAGATTTTTAAAAGAAGCTCCAAAATATTTAAAAGATGGAGGAGTTATCCAATTAGTTCAAAGTTCATTAAATGATAAAGATAAAACATTATCAATATTAAAAAATTTAGGATTTAAAGTGGAGATTAAAGCCAAGTTAAAACTCCCATTTGAAGAGTTATATATAATAAATGCTAAAAAACTTTAGTTTTTTATTATTATTTTCTTTTTTGTCCCTTCTTTTAATTCTTTAACAAATTTCTCAAGTTCTCTTAAAAACTCTTCACCTTTATACTTTTCTACAAGTTTAACAATAGCACTACCCACAATAGCTCCATCAGCTATACTACATAACTCTTCAACATGTTCCTTTTTAGATATCCCAAATCCAACACATACAGGAATTTTTGAATATTTTTTGACCCTTTTAATTAATTCTTTAGTTTCTTCAGCTATTTTTTCTCTTTCTCCCGTAGTTCCAGTAACAGAAACTGCATAGACAAATCCTGAAGCTCTTTCTAATATTTTTTTTAATCTTTCTTCTGTTGTGGTTGGAGCTACCAGATAGATGAGATCTACACCATACTTTTTACAAATATTATATAGTGAGTCTGACTCTTCCAATGGTAAATCTGGGACAATTATTCCAGCTACTCCAACCTCTTTACATCTTTTAACAAACTCTTCTTCTCCCATTTTAAAAATAATATTATAATATGTTAAAAATACTTTTGGTACTTTTGGAAATTTGCTATTTAATCTTTTAACAATCTCAAAAGCTTTTATTGGTGTCATACCTGATGAAAGTGCCCTGACATCAGCTTTTTGTATTGTTAAACCATCAGCAACAGGATCAGAAAAAGGAATTCCTATTTCAACAATATCAGCATATTTGCATATAACTTCTAAAGCCCTTTCTGACATCTCTATGTTAGGATCTCCTGCAACATAAAAAGCTATAAATGCTTTTTCTCCTTTTTTCTTTAATTCTTCAAATTTTTCAGAGATTTTCATTTATTCACCCTTTAAAATTCCAAATTTTATCTCCAACATAGTGTATATTCTTTATAGCTTTTCCTTTTTCAGAATTCTTTATTTCTTCATGAGACATTAAAGCTATTCCTACACATATTGGCTTTTTATGAACTTCATCTAAAACAAAAACTACATCTCCCTTATTAAAATTATCTACCTCCTTTATTCCAGGAACCATTACATCAGCTCCTTTTATTAGAAATTTTATAGCTCCTGTATCAACTATAACTATATTTTTCTTTGGATTATTCTTTAACAGTAATTTTAATGATGGAAATATCTTATTATCCTTCTTTATAGCTATTGGTTCTTTATCTAATAAATAAACTTCAAAATCATCAAAAACAGCAACTTCTATATTCTTTTTTGGTAACTCTATATTTACATACTCTTCAAGCTCTTTTTTTAAATTTTTTATTTCTTTTTTACTAAGAAAGTGTCTCTTTATAGTCTCACCTTATGATGTTATATAGAGTATCTCTCTGCTTTGGAATTAGATTAACTCTTTCTATCATTTCCCTAATCTCTTTAACTGAAAGAGAAACTCCATGTTCAGATCCTGCTGATCTTGATATATTCTCCTCTATCAAAGTTCCCCCAACATCATTAGCTCCACATCTTAAAGCAACTTGAACCATTTTCTTACCTAATTTTACCCATGAAGCTTGTATATTTTTCAAAATATCTTTAAATATTATTCTGCTTATTGCAATCACTTTTAAATCCTCTATTCCAGAAGCTCCAGCTCTTGCTAACCCTTCCTTATAAAGAGGAGAATTTTGATAAATAAATGACAGGGGGACAAACTCAGTAAAACCTCCAGTTTCTTCTTGAATTTCTTTAATAATATATATGTGATTAACAATATGTTTATACTCTTCTATATGTCCATACATCATTGTTGCTGTTGTGGGGATTTCTAACTTATGGGCAGTTTTTATTATTCTTATCCAATCTTTAGTTTTTATTTTATTTGGGCATATAATCTCCCTTATTTCATCATCTAAAATTTCTGCAGCAGTTCCAGGCATAGAATTGAGTCCAGATTCTTTTAATATTTTTAGAGCTTCTTTTATATCTAAACCTGCATTTTCTGCCCCAAAATAAACCTCCATTGGTGAAAAAGCATGAATATGAATATCTCCATAAGGTTTTAAAGCTTCATGAATTTCTTTAAGAATTTTAGCTTGATAATATGTATCTATCTTTGGATGAAGACCACTTTGAATACAAACTTCTGTACATCCTAACTTTTTAGCTTCTATTGCCTTTTTAACAATTTCATCTATATCTAAAAAATAAGCCCTTTTATCTCTTTCATTAACTCTGAATGCACAGAACCTGCAGTTATTTACACATATATTTGTAAAGTTTATATTCCTATTAACAACATATGTAACAATATCCCCAACAATCTCTTTTCTTAAACTATCTGCAAATTTTAATATGTCATAAAAATCTTCCTCTTCAAATAACTCTAGAGCTTCTCTTTTTTTTATTTCTCTCTCTTTGAACTTACATAAATCCATAGTCTCACTTATAATACTCTTCTGTTAGAACAAATTTACCATTTTCTAATTTGTAATGGAAGCATGAATAATAGCCTTCATGACAGGCATTACCATGTTGTTTTACTATAAACAATAAACAATCCTTGTCACAGTCAGCATAAACCTTTATTAATTTTTGATAATTTCCACTCTCTTCTCCTTTTTTCCATAGTTTTTTTCTACTTGTTGAATAATAATGCATATATCCTGTTTCCAATGTCTTTTTTAATGCCTCTTCATTCATAAAAGCTACCATTAAGACATTCTTATTTTCATCACATACAACAGCAACTATTAGCCTTTCTCCATCAATCTCCCTAAATTTAAGACCTTCTATCAATAACACCCCCTCCATCTACTCTTTATATTCTGCAGTTAAAACCTCTCTAATTTTTTTAGCTCTCTCTTTTCCCACACCCTCAACTTTTAAAAGTTCTTCCTCTTTAGCAGTAAATACTTTCTCAACAGTTTTAAAATGTTTTAACAATCTTTCAGCTAATGCCCCTCCAACATCTGGTAGACTCTGAACAATGAATTTTTGTCTTTCTTTTAAACTCATGGCTGTTTTTCCATGCCTTATCATTACAGGCCTTTTTTCTTTTATCTGCTCTTTCTCAGCTATTCTTATTAAAATATCAGCTGTATCATTTTCATCTTTAGTAAAGATTATTGGAATGCCAAAATCTAATATTATAGATAATATAGCTCCTTTTAAAGCATTTTCATGTATTCTTGAAAAGTTTTCTCCTTCAATTATTAATATTGGTTTTTCTACCTTTTTTAAATCTTTCAGTTGATTAAATAATCTTTTATCTATAATTGAATTAACAAAGTCTTCAGCAGTTTTTCTTTCAACAACTACCCTATCACTTAGCACATAATCCCCAACCTCTAATGTTGTAAGTTCAACATCAGCCCTATCATGTAATAACTTAGCCATTGTTTTTTCTCTAACGTCAACAATAATCTTCACTTTACTTTCTTCTTTCTCCTCTTTATTTATATTATCTTTATTTATAAAATCCAATAAAGTTATTTCTTTCTTTTCCTCTTTCTTTTCTTCTTTTTTTTGCTCCTCTAATTTCTTTTTTAATCTTCTATTTACTGCCTCACAAAGATTTTTTAGCAATCTTTTCATTTCTCTCTCTTTATATATGGCTGACCAATAGTATGCCTCATCAGCTGTGCCTTTAGCTATTAGTATATAAACTCTCCCCCCTTCCCCCCTCATTGCCCTTCCTCTTCTCTGAATAAATCTTATTTCTGATGGTACAGGTTCATAGAAGATAATGTAATTAACAGTAGGGATATCAATTCCTTCCTCAGAAACACTTGTTGAAACTAGAACCCCCCCTTCATTTTTAAATCTTTCTATAGCTTCAACTTGTTCTTTTTGGCTCATACCTTTTCCATCTCTACTAGCCTGACCTATAAATCTTATAGCATTAATCCCCTCCTGTTTTAATAAATTAACTATCTTTTCAACTGTATTCCTATACTGTGTGAAAACAATTATTCTTTCATTTTTATTATTATTTAGTATTTTTTTAACTAACTCAACAGTTTTATTTAATTTTGGATGTTCTACATCAGTATTTTTTAATAATAAAATAGCTTCCCTAACTCTATTATCTTCAAAAATATTTTTAGCTGATTTTGTTCTTTGGTTTTGTAATTTCTCCATATAATTTAAAAAAATACTTTTCCCCTGGGTTTCTAATAGTTCCTTAGCATGCATCAATTTTAAGGCTTCTGAACAAATTCTTATAAGCTCATATTTTACTTCATCATCATAAGAGAATAATTTATTATTTAACTCTATCAAATCAGTTTTAGTAATCCTTACTGAATCAATAACTCCTTTTTCTTTTAAAAACTTTAATCTATCTTTTATAGCCTCATCTAATAGCTTTAAAGCTTTTCTAAACTCTAAAGGTAAATCAATTTTTACAGGAATTATCTTTACAGTTAATAAATAAGGTCTAACATCAGGCTCATCTCCTGTTCTTATCTCAATATGCTCAATTCCTAAGTTTTCACATATCTCTAAAATCTTCTCTATATCTGATCCTGGAGAAGCGGTTAAGGCTAATACTCTACATTTATCTTTAAAGTGCTTAGCTACAAAGGAATATGCATGATTTCCTACAGTATGGTGTGCTTCATCAGCTATTAGTAAGACAAATTCATCTATATTTATCCTTTTTGAAATAATATCATTTTCTATAACTTGTGGGGTAGCTACAAATATTTTCCCCTGCCTATATAACTTTTCCCTTTTATCTGGGGAAATTTTCCCTGTTAAAGCTATTATTTTATCTTCATCAATGTTCAATATTTCTTTCAATGTTCTATAGTGCTGCTCAACAAGTGGTCTTGTGGGAGCTAAGAAAAGGACTTTCCCATCTTTTTTTGTTAACATTCCTGCTATTGTTAATATAGCAATGGCTGTCTTTCCTAAACCAGTTGGGAGAACTACTAAAGTATTTTTATTTAAAGCCATTGCTGCTATTATCTGCTGATATAATCTTGCCTCTAATTTATTAGGTTTTATCAATGGGTGGGTTATATACATAGTATCATCAATTTTTATTGTTATCATAAAATTTTTATAAAATTAAATTTTAAAAGTTATCTTTATGTTTTCAGAAGATAAGAGAAGAGTTTTAATGGAATTGAATTTGGCTATAGAAGAGGGTTTAGTAGATAGAGAAGTTATTCCTATTTTAGAGAAGATTAACAATTTAAAAAATTACTATACAACAAGCTCCTGTATAGGTAGAATAGGGATTTTAGAAATTCCAAAGGATAAAAATCCGAAGATATTTTCAAGATGGTTAGGAAAATGGCATGATTATCCAAAGATAGAAGATATAATAAACTCATTGAATAAAGCTAAAGAAGGTTATATACTATTTGTTATGAACTCACCAATATTACATATAGCATGTAAAGATATAGAATCAGCTAAAAAAATGTTAGAACTTGCTATACACAATGGTTTAAAAGCTTCATCTATAAAAAGTATTTCAAAAAGAAGAGTAATAGTTGAGATATTAACAACATATAAAATAGACACTCCAATAGGTGTAGATGGAAAAGTTTATGTTAATTACCAATATCTAAAGTTTTTATTAGACTATGCTATAAAGAAATTAAAAATGAGTAGAGAGCTAATATATAGATGGGCAGATAAATTATGGGAAATAGAAAGAGATTAATAAAAATAGCTTATGAAAGGATTGATAGATTAATGAGTTTGGCTGAAGAAGAAGCAAAAAAAGGTAATTGGGAAAGAGTTAAAAGATATGTTTATTTGGCAAGAAGAATAGCAATGAAAATGAGAATAAAATTTCCTAAAAAGTGGAAAAGAAGATTTTGTAAAAAATGTTTAACATTCTGGATATTTGGAAAAAATGCTAGAGTTAGGGTTAAGAGTAAGAGATATCCTCATATAGTTATAACCTGTTTAGAGTGTGGTAAAATATATAGAATTCCTATGATTAAAGAGAAGAAAGAAAAAAGGAGATCTAAATGGGAAAAGTAATATTAGTTGGAGCTGGTCCTGGTGATAAAGAGCTTATAACAGTTAAAGGCTTAAAGGCTATTAAAGAGGCTGATGTAATAGTTTATGATGATTTAATAGATAAAGATCTTTTAAACTATAATAAAAATGCTGAATTAATTTATGTAGGAAAAAGGAAAGGTAGGCATTCATATAAGCAAGAGGATATTAATAAGATCCTTATAGAAAAGGCTAAAGAAGGAAAAACAGTTGTAAGGTTAAAAGGAGGAGATCCATTTATTTTTGGGAGAGGGGGAGAAGAAATTTTAGCTTTAAAAGAGCATAATATACCATATGAAATTATTCCAGGATTGAGCTCAGCTACGGCATTACCAGCATTAGCGGAAATTCCATTAACTCATAGAAAAGTGGCTAGATCTTTTACTGTTTTAACAGCCCATATAGAAGATGGAGAAGTAGACTTTACTAAGTTTAATGGAGACACTTTAGTAATTCTAATGGGGATAACTAAACTTAAAAAAATAGTTAATGATCTATTAAAAGTAAGGGATAAGAAAACCCCTATAGCAATAATTCTAAAAGGAGCTACAAAAGAACAGAAGGTTATTAGGGGAACATTAGAAGATATTTTAGATAAAGCTAAAAATATTGAACCTCCAGGAATAATAGTAGTTGGAGAGGTAGTTAATATATTACAAAAAAATTAGAATTTATAGGAATCTTCTTCCACATCTTCTGCCCATTCCCCTACCTAATCCTCTTCCTCCAGAATCTACCCTATGAATATAAATAGACTCTGCTCCACAGTGAGGGCATTTTTCAGGTTTAGGGACACCATAAGGAACTTCTATAAGTTTATTACACTTTGTACATATAAAAACTTTCATATCCATTTTTATTCCCTCTTTGATCTCTCAAGCTCTTTTTTTAATCTCATAATTTCTTCTTCTAACATTTTTTTCTCCATTTCTAAATCTTTTATCCTTTCTTCTATTAAACTTTTATCCTCTTCTGTTGATACATAATATGGTAATTCCCATGCATGAACTAATCTTCCATAGTCATCAACATAAAATGCATGAGGTCCAAAACCACATCTACATGGTCCAACATATGTAAATCTTCCAACTCTTATAGGAATTCTTCTAAAACCTCTACCCCACCATCCAAATCTTCTTCCCCAGCCAAACATAACTTTCACCTCATTTATTTTAATCTCTATTTATTACACATATGTGTATAAATATATAAAATTTTCTGTTTTGTGAATATTTGTGTCACATATATAAACAATTATCTGAATACATCTTCCTCCTTATTTCTAATAAGGTCACTAGCCTTACCATTTCCAAATGGTACTTTAGCCCCTCTTATTATAACTACAGGCACACCTTCATTAGCTTCTCCCATAGCTAAATTTGCAGCACTAGCTATTAGATCAGCTACAGCTACTTCTGTGCTTTTTAACTCCCTACCAAATAAATCTTTTTCTCCTCTTCTATCCCAAAGAGCTATTATCCCAGAAACCCCAATAGCTATCCCAATAGCTCCTTTTCTAAATGGCCTACCTACGCTATCAGAGATTATAACAGCTATTTTCTTTTTAGTTTTCTTTTCTATATATTTTCTTATCACTTCTGCTGACTTATCAGGATCTTTTGGAAGAGTTTTAATACCTAAAACATTACTTTCATCAACTCCACTATTAGCACATACAAACCCATGTTTGGTCTCAGTAATAATAAAATTTTTTCCAATTTTAACAATCTCTTTAGCTTCATTTAATATAACTTGTACAACTTTAGGATCTTTATTTATTTTTTTAGCTATTTCAATAGCTTCTTTTGTAGGGATAATTTTATCTCTTTCTATAATATTTCCTTCAGCTTTAGATATAAGAGTTTCAGCTATTACTATAATATCATAATCTTTTATAGGGTATTGAGATATAATATCAGCCAACTTCTCCAAAGTTATATCATTTCCTTTAAAAATTGGTAGCTCTAATCCTATAATTTCTATCTTATTTTTTTCTTTTATCATCTTTACCACTCAAATAATATTAAACGTAAAATATTTATATCCCCTTACTCTATTTTATACTTTGATCTTTGGGGGTGTGGTGTAGCGGCCTATCATCGGGGACTCCAGTTGCCTATAGGGCGCTGGACCACGGCAGGAGAAATCCCCGGACCCGGGTTCAAATCCCGGCACCCCCACCATATATTTTTTAATTAATTAAATTAATTAATTTATATATAAAAAGGTGTTTAAATTGGAGTTAAATATTATATTAAAAAATATTTCCTCATTAGAGAATATTCTTAATTCAGAAGCTGTAGAAGATATGATTAATAGAATATTAAAAGCCAATAGAATTTTTATTTTTGGTGTTGGAAGAAGTGGTTATGTTGGGAGATGTTTTGCTATGAGGCTTATTCATTTAGGATTAAAAGCTTATTTTGTTGGAGAAACTGTAACACCTGCATACAAAAAAGAAGATCTTCTCATCCTAATATCTGGTTCTGGAAAAACTGAAGCTGTAATAAATGTAGCTAAAAAAGCTAAAAAGATAAATAATAATATTATAGCAGTGGTTTGTAAATATGGAGATCTTCATAAATTAGCAGATTTGACTATAACTTTAGATGTTAAAAAATCTAATTATTTACCATTAGGAACAGCATTTGAAGAGAAAGCTATGATATTTTTTGACCTTATTGTGGCTGAACTTATGAAAAGACTTAATAAAAGTGAAGATGATTTATTAAATGAACATTGTAATTTATTGTAACTTTTTAATTATTAAACTATCCTTTTTATAAATAAAAGAGTTTTTTTCTACATCCCTATCTATTAAACAGTTAGCCCCTATCCAACAGTTACTTCCCACTTTAACTCCAGGCATAAAAGATACTTGAACTCCAGTTTTTACATTATCTCCCATTATAACTCCTAACTTTCTAACACTTTCAACCCTCTTACCTTTTATATTTACTTTAACAGGTTTATTATCAAATCTTAAATTAGCTGTTATTGTGTTACATCCAAAATTACAATTCTCCCCTATTATACTATCCCCAACATAAGACAGATGTGGAATTTTAGTATTCCTCATTATTATACTCCCTTTTACTTCAGAAGAATTTCCTACAAAAGTATTTTCCATTAGAACAGTATATGGCCTTATATATGCTAGTGGCCCTACTATTGCCCCACTTTTTATAATAGCTGGCCCTTCAATAACTGAATTAGCTCTTATCTTAGCTCCTTTTTCAATAATAACTTTCCCTTTAATAACAACATTTTCTTCTATTTCACCATCTATTTTTGTTTCTATTTTATCTAAAAAATATTTATTAGCTTCTAATAAGCTCCATGGATAACCAATATCATTCCAATATCCTTTTAATTCTATAGCTTTAACTTCTTTCTCTTTTATTAACAGTTTTATAGCATCTGTTAATTCTTTTTCTCCCCTCTCTGAAATTGGGATTTCCTTTAAATATTTAAAAATATCTCTTTTAAGTTTATAAATTCCTGCATTTATAAGATTAGATTTTGGGAATTTTGGCTTTTCTTCTAAATCTATAATATTATTTTTTTCATCAACTAAAAAAACCCCAAAATTCTCTGGATTATTTACTTTTTTAACAGCTATAGCGTAATCATAATTTAATATCTCATCTAAACTATCTTCAAAAACAATATCACCATTTATAACTATAAACTCATCAGAAATATAATTTTCAGCTGTTAGTAAAGCTTCTCCAGTCCCTTCTAAATCTCCTTGATTTAGGAAAACTATTTTATCATAGTTATTAAAATGTTCAATAATTTTCTCCCTTTTATATTTGACAACAACATATATATTATCAACTTTATCATAAATCTTTTCTATAATATGTTCTAATATTGGTTTTCCTGCTATGGGTAATAATGGTTTTGGCCTATTTTCTGTTAGAGGTCTTAATCTCTCTCCTTTACCTGCAGCTAATATTACAGCATCCAAGTTTATCACTCTTCATTTTGGTGATTATATATGAAGATTGTATATTTAAAAGAAGTAGATTCTACTAATGATTTTGCTAAAAAACTTATAGATAATGGAGATGAAGCAATTATTATAGCTGAAAGGCAAAGTAAGGGTAAAGGTAGGTTGGGTAGAATTTGGATTTCTGAAGAGGGAGGGTTATATTTTACAATAATTTTAAAAGGTGATCCAGAATTTATAAATTTTCTTTCAGCTGTGTCAGTGGTTGAAACCCTAAGGCAATATAATATAAACTCTGGTATAAAGTTTCCTAATGATATATGTGTAGATGAAAAAAAGCTCTGTGGGGTATTAATAGAGATATATAAAGGTTATGTTATACTTGGAATTGGTATTAATGTTAATAATGACATAAAAATAGAAAGAGCTGTTTCATTAAAATCATTAGGATATGATATAAATAAATTTGAATTACTCTTTAAATTTTTAAAGATATTTTTTGAAAATATGAAAAAAGATAAAGAAAAAATATTGGAAACTTATAAAAAATATTCAATAACAATAAATAGACCTGTTAAAATATTACTTCCAAATAAGATAATATATGGCAAAGTGGTTGATATTGACTACAGTGGAATAATGTTAGATATTGGAAATAAAATTATAAATATTCCTGCTGGGGATGTAATTCACTTGAGATTTGATAAAATATAATTTACAACCTCATCAAATCCTTCCATAGTTTTTAAACTTAATGTTATAACTTTAGCATTAGGATTTATTTTTTTAGCATCTTCAATCATCTTATTTACATCTGCCCCTACATATTTAGCAAGATCTACTTTATTTATAATTATTAAATCAGCTGTTCTCATAATCTCAGGGTGTTTGGCTATAATATCATCCCCTTCTGTTGTAGAAACTACAACAATTCTTTTATCTGCTCCAAGATCAAAGTCAGCTGGGCATATCAAGTTACCTACATTTTCTATGAACAGAATGTCTATATCATTTAAATCTAAATCTTCTAATGCATGTTTTATTAAATGTGCATCTAAATGGCACTCTTTTCCTGTATTTATTGGAATAACTTTAACATTGTGCCTTTCTAATCTCTCTGCATCATATTTAGCTATTACATCCCCTGCAATACAAGCTATTTTATAATTATCTTTTAATTTTTCAATTAATTTTTCTATTAATAGGGTTTTTCCACTACCTATTGCCCCAGATATATCAAAAGCTACAATACCATGTTTTTTTAGAAGTTTTCTATTCTCATCAGCTAATCTTTTATTAGCTTTTAAAATATCCTTAGCTATTTCCAATGTTCCTATTTTATGCATCATCTTCACCCTTATACAATTCATCATAAACCTTATCTACTTTTCTTTTTTCCCACAACTCAAACTTATAAGCTTTTATTTTTTGTCTTTCTCTTTCTAAGAATTTATATGTTTTTGCATGGGAAGCTCCTCTTAACAACATTTCTACAGCTTCTTTTGCTATTTGAACTGAATCTACTTCACCAACTATTGAAATGGTTTTACCATAAATAGATAAGTTTGTTCCAGTTAATTCTTCTATATATTTCCTTGATTTTCCTTCTTTTCCTATAACTCTACCTTTTAATCTTCTTATAGCATTCTCTGAACTAGCATAGTCATCGACATTAATTATTTCCAATACATAATCATCTTTAGCCAATTTTAAAGCTATTTCTGGATTAAAACCTCTACTTATAGCTTTAACTATATTTTTAGCTTTCCATAAAGCTAAAGGATCTTTCTGCTTTTCTGTTCCATAAATAAAAACATTTCCATCTTCATCTATCTTTATTTTAACTCCTAAAGTATCTTCTATAGCTCTTTTTACCTCACCTTTTTTTCCAATTAACACCCCTATTCTATCTTTAGGAACTTTCAATATTTCAACATTTTTTGCTTCAACATTTACAAAAACCATAATATCTCCTCTTAATGATACTTTTTCATTTCATTAATAAAATATTCTAAAGCCTTAAAAGCTTCATTTCTATGCTTAGCAAATATCCTTATAGCTGCTAACCTTTCCCCAACTTTAATTAATCCTGTATTGTGATAAATAAGGATGTCAATAATATCATATCTCTTCCTTACCTCCTCCTCAATTAATTTTAATCTATTTATTATATTACTTTCAATATATTTCTCTTTACATGGAACTTTTTTTCCCTCTATGACATCATAATCTCTCACAAATCCATCATATCCTATAATCCCTCCAAACTTACCCCTATACTTTTTAATCATGTTATTTAGCTCTTTTTTAAAATCTTCATAGCTATTAACTATCATAAATTCACCAAATTATCTTTTCATACCAAAAAAATTAATTATTCCAATTAATTCATTAAAGGCCTCAATTTCAAATTTTATTGCCTCCTCTCTTGTATAGCTTCCACTAACTTCTCCATCTAATGTTAATTGGTCAACTCCTCTTACAACTATTCTTTCTCTATCTCTACTTAATAATTTTTTAGCTACTTCATCATGTACAAAAGCTTTTCCAGGAAAGATAACAGTGTCTTTAAGTTCTTTTAAATTAATTTTCTCCAAATCTTTAGCAGTTATTAAATCAGCTATATCTTTTTCCACTTTTACAATGTTTACATCAGTGTCATTAAAAATCTTTCTTAAATATGGATAAGCCACCCTACCAGTTATTATTGTAGCTTCTCCTTCTACCTTATTTCTCAATCTCTCTAAGATCTTATCTTCACTGGCTATAGCAAATGGAGTACCAGCTATAGGATCATACAGTGGAGTTCCAGTAACTCTTATTTTATCTCCAAATTCATCATGCACTTGTTTAACAATATTTTTAAACTCTTCTAAACTATGGGGCTCAACTCCTTCAATTATTGGAGCATTTCCTAATATTAACCCCTGATCTTCTCTATTAGCAAATCTCATTAATATTACAGCCTTTGCTCCAAAATTTACCAAATCTGAAACTGTTTTTTCTAAATCTTTATCATTAATACCTGGAATAACTAAGATAGCACAGTGTACTTCACAGTGCTCACAAAAATATTCTAAACATTTTAAAGCTGTTTCAGCATTTTTATCATTCATCCATTCTTTCCTTAATTGTGGATTTGTTGAAAAGACTGAAAAAGTTACTTCATCTACTCCATAATCTACTAATCTTTTAGCTATTTCTTTATCATAAAAACCTTTTCCAGAAGTATATCCAAGATGTATATTTAATCCCAATTTATTAATCCATTTACAAAGCTCTTCTAAGTAGGGATAACAGCTAACATCTCCTCCTGCAGTAATATTAACTTTTTCATATCTTTTAAATAACAAACCACTCTGTATTTGTGAGATAACAAATGGTAATGGTAAGAAATCCCCATTCATCTCTCTAACTGAATATAAACAATAATCACAACCTATTGTAAATTGACAATATTTGCATCCTAATGGTTCTATATTATTTTTGTTAATTTTCCTGAAATAACAGAATTTGCAGAAGCCATTACAATTTTTTCCTGGTTCACCTTTTAAATCTACAAGTAGATTCATAGTTTCACACTTCAAATAAAAATTTTATTACAAAAATTCAAATAAAAAGTTTTATTAACCCTAACAAATAATATTTTTAATGGAATATAAAATATAAGATTTTGGATATAGCAAATACACCTCATATATATAGTTTTCTATTTGGTTTAAAGTAAAATGTTAATATATTTTTGCTTGATACTAATTATATAAATTGAAAAGGTGAGAATGATGAAATATAAAGATACCATTAATTTGTATGATGCTAAGGGAAATTTGGTTGAAGAAAATGTACCTTTAGAAGCTGTAAGTCCTTTATACAACCCTACAATACAAAAATTAATAAAAGATGTTAAAAGAACAGTAGCTGTTAATTTAGCAGGAATAGAAAATGCCTTAAGAAATGGAACAGTCGGAGGAAAAGGTAACAAGTTACCTGGTAGAGAGTTAGATTTACCAATTGTTGAAAATGCTGAAACAATTGCTGAATATGTTGAAAGAGTTATAAGAGTTTCAGAAGATGATGATACAAATATAAGATTAATTAATGATGGAAAGCAAATGGCTGTACAAATGCCTACAAAAAGATTAGATATTGCTGCAGAATATACAACATCTATATTAGTAACTGCTCAGGCTTTAAAAGAAGCTATTATTAGAACATTTGATGTAGATATCTTTGATGCACCAATGGTTCATGCTGCTATTTTAGGAGGATATCCACATAATGTAGTTATGGCCGGAGCTAATGTAGCTGGACTTTTAGGAAACCCATTAACATTAGAAGGACCTGGTTATGCTCTAAGAAATATTATGGTTAATCACTTTGTTGCATGTACAAAGAAAAATGTAATGAATGCTGTTGCATTTGCATCAATAATGGAACAAACAGCAATGTTTGAAATGGGAGATGCTGTAGGATTATTTGAAAGATTACATTTATTAGGATTGGCTTACCAGGGGTTGAATGCTGATAACTTAGTTATTGATTTAGTTAAAGAAAATGGTAAGAATGGAACTGTAGGAACAGTTGTAGCATCAGTTGTTGAAAGAGCTTTAGAAGATGGAGTTATAAAAGAAGATAGAACACTACCATCTGGATTTAAATTATATAAACCAGTTGATGTTGCTAAGTGGAATGCATATGCTGCAGCAGGTTTAGTTGCAGCTGTTATTGTTAATGTAGGTGCAGCAAGAGCTGCTCAAGGTGTAGCTTCAACAATCTTATACTACAACGACATATTAGAATACGAAACAGGATTACCTGGAGTTGATTTTGGTAGAGCTGAAGGTACAGCTGTTGGATTCAGTTTCTTCTCCCACTCTATCTATGGGGGAGGAGGGCCTGGAGTGTTCAATGGTAACCACATAGTTACAAGACACTCAAAAGGATTTGCAATTCCACCAGTTGCTGCAGCTATGTGTTTAGATGCAGGAACACAAATGTTCTCTCCAGAAAGAACATCAGCTTTAATTGGAACTGTCTTCAGTGCTATTGATGAATTCAGAGAACCATTAAAATATGTTATAGAAGGAGCTTTACAAGTTAAAGATAAGATTTAAGTGATTTGTATGGAAATTGAAATTTTCCCTCATAGATATCTTAAGGCCTCCACTACTGAAAAATTTTTAAATAAACTTTATGATTTGAAAACTGTTGAAAGAGTAGTGATTCATGGACAACCTCTTCCAAAAGTTGTTACATATGGTCCTGCAAGAGGTTTACCTGTCAACCATAGTGAAAGAAAAATAATTAATGTAAAAGGAGTTCCAATAGAATTGACAGTTATGGCAGGTAGGTTTATAGTAACACTTTCTGATGATAGTGAATTAGAAAAGATAAAGAAAATTTGTGAAGAAATGTTTCCCTTTGGTTATGATATAAGAGTAGGAAAATTCTTAAAAGATAGACCTACAGTCACAGATTACCTCAAATATGGGGAAGATGGGGTTTATCTTATAAATGAAATGGATAGAAGATTAATAGGTATGGTAGATCCAAGAAGTAAATTATCATCCTCAGTAGCAGTAGTAGAAAAAAGGGAAGAATAATGCCTGTTGGTAGAAAAGAACAAATAGTTGATTGTAGAGCAGTAATGGGTTTAGGTGAAGGGGGAGGTTTAGCCCAAAGAGGAACATTAGCAGAGGCTTTAAGGAATGATGTAATTGTTGTTGCCATGTCTCCGGGTAGGCGACATATAACAAAACCTGTTTGTGAAATAACCTATGGTATTAGAGAAACTGGAATACAAACTAGTGTCCTTGTATTAAATGCTGGATCTGGACAAGCTCCAGATGAAAGTGGAAGATCTTATGGTTCAACATTCGGTATCAAGCCTGAGGAAGCTGCTCAGATAAATAGACATAAACTCTGTGTTGTTCATTTCGGAAATGTTATTAGCCACATTGTTCATAAAGCAAGATTATTATTAAAATACGTGAAAATTCCCACAATAATTGTTTGTCAAGCTCCTTTAGATATGGAAGATCTTGCTAAAGCTGGGGTGAAGACAAGGGATGTTAAACCTGTTGAACCTCAAACTGTAGGGACAGTAGTTGATATAGTTACAGGAGTTGTTAGGGGAGAATCTTGCCCTCAGCACAAAATTGACGAAATTGTTATGAAGATAAAAAAATACTTGAGGTGATGGTTCATGGCATACAAGCCACAATTCTACCCAGGAAGTACAAAAATTGCTCAGAATAGGAGAAACCACATGAATCCTGAAGTCCAATTAGAGAAATTAAGAGATATTCCTGATGATGATGTTGTAAAAATAATGGGTCATAGACAACCAGGGGAAGATTATAAAACTGTCCATCCACCATTAGAAGAGATGGATTTACCAGAAGATTATGTTAGAGATCTTGTGGAGCCTATAAATGGGGCTAAAGAAGGACATAGAATTAGATATATTCAGTTTACTGATTCTATGTATAATGCCCCAGCTCAACCATATGATAGAGCAAGAACTTACATGTGGAGATTTAGAGGAGTAGATACTGGAACATTATCAGGAAGACAAGTTATTGAAATGAGAGAAAGCGACCTTGAAGCAATAGCTAAGAACTTCTTAATTGATACAGCGTTCTTTGATCCAGCAAGATGTGGAATTAGGGGAGCTACTGTCCACGGGCATTCATTAAGGTTAGATGAAAATGGTTTAATGTTTGATGCATTGCAAAGATATATTTATGATGAAAAGACAGGACATGTTCTGTATGTTAAAGATCAAGTTGGAAGACCATTAGATGAGCCTGTAGATGTGGGAGAGCCATTACCAGAAGAGAAATTAAGAGAAATTACAACAATATATAGAAAAGATAATATTGGTTTAAGACAAGATGAGGAGTTATTAACAGTTATAAAAAGAATCCACAGAGCTAGGACATTTGGTGGTTTCTTACCAGTAGAAGATGTCTTTGAAAAATTATAAAAAAATTTTTGGGGTGATAGGAATGGATGCTGAAAAAAGATTATTCTTAAAAGCTTTAAAAGAAAAGTTTGAAGAAGATCCAAGAGAAAAATACACAAAGTTCTATATATTTGGAGGTTGGAAGCAATCAAAAAGAAAAAGAGAGTTTGTTGAGTGGGCTCAAAAATTAGTAGAGAAAAGAGGAGGAATACCATTTTACAACCCAGATATTGGAGTTCCATTAGGGCAAAGAAAATTAATGCCTTATAAAGTTTCTAACACAGATGCTATAGTTGAAGGAGATGATTTACACTTTATGAACAATGCTGCTATGCAACAGATGTGGGATGATATAAGAAGAACTGTTATAGTTGGATTAGACACAGCTCATACAGTTTTAGAAAAGAGATTAGGGGTAGAGGTTACTCCTGAAACAATAAACGAATATATGGAAGTTATTAATCACGCTCTACCAGGAGGGGCTGTTGTTCAGGAGCACATGGTTGAAGTCCACCCTGGATTAGTTTGGGATTGTTATGCTAAGATATTCACTGGAGATGATGAGTTGGCTGATGAAATTGATAAAAGATTCTTAATTGATATAAACAAGCTCTTCCCAGAAGAACAGGCTGAACAAATTAAAAAAGCTATAGGTAAAAGAACATACCAAGTTTCAAGAGTTCCAACATTAGTAGGAAGATGTTGTGATGGAGGTACTATAGCAAGATGGAGTGCTATGCAAATTGGTATGTCATTCATTACAGCATATAAATTATGTGCTGGAGAGGCAGCTATAGCTGATTTCGCATATGCAGCTAAGCACGCAGATGTTATACAGATGGCTAACTTCTTACCTGCAAGAAGAGCTAGAGGACCAAATGAACCAGGAGGAATATACTTTGGAGTATTCGCTGATATAATACAAACTTCAAGAGTTTCTGACGATCCAGTTGAGCAGTCATTAGAAGTTGTTGGAGCAGGAGCTATGTTATTTGACCAAATTTGGTTAGGAGGATACATGTCTGGAGGGGTTGGATTCACACAGTATGCTACAGCATCATATACTGATGATATATTAGATGACTTCTCCTACTATGGTTATGACTACATACAGAAGAAATATGGAGGTTGTAACTCAGTAAAACCAACAATGGATGTTGTTGAAGACATAGCTACAGAAGTTACACTCTACGCTTTAGAACAATATGATGAATTCCCAGCACTATTAGAAGATCACTTTGGAGGTTCACAGAGAGCTGCAGTTACAGCTGCAGCTGCAGGTATATCAGTAGCATTGGCTACAGGAAATTCAAATGCTGGATTAAACGGATGGTATCTAAGTCAAATAATACACAAAGAATACCACAGTAGATTAGGATTCTACGGTTATGACTTACAAGATCAGTGTGGAGCTGCTAATTCATTATCCTTCAGAAATGATGAAGGATCTCCACTTGAGTTGAGAGGTCCAAACTATCCAAATTATGCAATGAACGTCGGACATCAAGGAGAATATGCTGGAATTACACAGGCAGCTCACTCAGCTAGAGGAGATGCATTTGCTCTCAACCCATTAATTAAAGTAGCATTTGCTGACCCAAGTTTAATCTTTGACTTCAGATATCCAAGAAAAGAATTTGCTAGAGGTGCATTAAGAGAGTTTGAACCTGCTGGAGAAAGAGATATCATTATTCCTGCCCATTAATCCCAATTTTTTTATTAATCTAATTTGTTTTAAATATTAAAACAAATAATAACCATCATTAAAAACGATATTAAAGAAAATCTAAACTTAAATCAAAAAAATTTTAACTAAAAATAAATAAAAATAGAAAAATATATAAGAAGAGAACATCTTCTAAAAATTATGAAGAAAGAGATAGCAATAGGTGAGATGTATGGACCCTATTTTAGCTTTAGGTGCAATAGCATTAAGTGGGGCATTGGCAACAATAGCAGGATGTGCTGAAGATATTGAATCTGATGTTGGTTCTCAATCAAATCCAAATTCACAGGTTCAATTGGCTCCACAGATGGGAAATATACACAGATATTACAATAAAGCTATTTCTGGAGAACCTGTAGCTTATGGCCTTTATGTAGCTGTTGCTGGAGGGGTAGCTTATGCTCTAATAAATATGGGACTGCCAATGTTATTAGCTTTAATAGCAGGTACTGGAGTTGCAGCGCTTGTTCATGGGGCTTATGCAATTTCTGCTTATTTGGGAAGAATTGTAGGGCAGTCAAAAAACTTTGGTCAGCCAGTTTATTGGGATATTGTTATGACACATATTGGTCCTATTGTTGGACACGGTTTTATAGCTGTTTTTTGTATGTTACTAATGGCTTATATAGCTAATACAATATTAGGAAACCCATTCCCATTACCATTAATAGCATTAATATTTGGAATTACAGTTGGAGCTATTGGTTCATCCACTGGAGACGTCCATTATGGTGCTGAAAGAGAATATCAAAAATACCCATTTGGAGGAGGAGTTCCAGTAGCTAACCATGGGGATATTGATATAAAAGCTGAAATTGGTTTAAGAAACAGTATGGACTCATCATATTTCTGTGTTAAGTTAGGAGGTCCATTAACAGGGTTATGTTTTGGTTTAATTGTTTTCTTAGATGGTTGGAGAGGAGTTATTGGTGATGTGATAAAAGGTAATGACATAATGGCTTCATCTATCATATCTATAATAATAGGATTAACCATAGTTGCTATATTAGCAATAATAAATAGAAAAGTAGAAGTGTTTGCAAGAGAAAAATATGGGCCATACAAATAGAGGTGATTATGAATGGATATAGCTAACTTAATTATCCCACTAGTAGAAATCACAGTTGCTGGAGCAATTATTAATTCCTCTGTTCATTTTGTTCCTGTTGGAGGAGCTCCTGCAGCTATGGCTACATCTACAGGGGTTGGTACTGGAACCACTCAGTTAGCTGCTGGAGCAGGATTTACAGGATTGTTAGCAGCTGCAGTAATGTATTCTAAAGTAGCTTCTTTAGGGGTTATTGGTTATATTTTAACCCTACTATCTGGAGCTGTAGGATCAATGATTATGCTTGGAGTAACAATGCTTATAGCCCAGCTTATCTATGTCTTTGGAGTAGGAGTTGTACCTGCAGCTGATAAATGTGAAGTAGATCCTATAACAAAAGATGAACAAAAACCATACATAACCCCTGGAACTACTGGACATGGAATTCCAACAGTTTGTTATATTAGTGGGTTAATTGGAGCTGCTCTTGGAGGGATTGGTGGAGGATTAGCATATATTGCTTTAGCTTCAATAGGCTTTAGTCCAGCAGTAGCGGGGATGATAGCTGTAGGATTTTTCTTTATTAATGCAGTACTTGCTTCATATAATATAGGAGGAACAATAGAAGGATTTCATGATCCAAAATTCAAAAAGATGCCTAATGGAGTTATAGCATCTACAGTAGCTTCATTATTATGTGGAATAATCATAATTTTAATGGCTTTATAAGGTGATATCTTATGGCTCATGGTGGAGGAGGTCATGCTGCTGAACTTTATCCAGAAGAACAAATATTTGGTATAGGTATAGCTTTAGCTTTAATTGGTTGTTATTTAGCACATTTTTTATCAGGTTATGGACTTTCCATGCTTATAGGAGGGTTGTTGGTTTCAGCTTCATGTGTTGCTGGAGCAAACACTGTTAGAAAGGTTGCTGCTTATGGTTTGGGTACTGGAGTTCCATCCATAGGTATGCTTAGTTTAGGTATGGGTACTGTATCTGCTATAGCCGGTGTTTTAATAACAAAATCTTTAAACATCCCTTACTTAGCAGGGCCAATATTAGCTTTGGTTATTTCTGCAATAGTTGGATATATAGTTGGAAAATTAACAGTAAAACCTGTAGGAATGAAAATTCCTATAATGGTTAGAAGTATGACTTTCTTATCTATAGCAGGAGCTATGGCATTGTTGGGATATTCTGTAGCTTATGCAGGAAGTTTAGATCCTAATGTATTTATAAATGCTTTAAATGACGGAATTATGGCTATTGCTTTCATAGCATCAGGTATGGCTATTCTACATCCATTTAATGCATGTTTAGGTCCAAATGAAAGCCATAAGAGAACATTAACATTAGCAATAGCTTGTGGATTATTAACATGGTTTATATTCTCTGTAATAAAATTAGATATCGTTTCAGTTGTGGTTTCTATAATACTATGGGCAATAGTTTATGTTAAGTTTGTAAAAATGTCATTTAATGATGCATGCTGTGTCCTTTACATTCCAGAAATTCCTAAAAAAGAACAATAATTTATTTTAAGGTGAAAAAACATGTATGTAGTCAAAATTTGTCCTGAAATTGATGTTGTTATGGATGTTGATTCTGGTCTAGTAGCTGAAATGAGAAAAGACATGTTTATGGTAGATATCATTCCTGTAGAAGAAAGGATTAAAAAATTAGAAACATTGGTTAATGCTTTTGAAAAATCTTTAGATCCTAGAAACCCACCATTGAATACATTCCCTAATAGAGATAGAGTTTATGAAATAGCAGGACATTTTAAAGGATTGTTCTTTGGGTTTTGGATAGCTTTGGTATTTATGTTAATAATTATAGTTGCACTCTATAAAATATTCCCTGGATTATTTAGATAAAAAGGTGAAATCATGGCTAATAAAAAAGAACCTGCTCCTGGATGGCCAATAGTTTCTGGAGAGTATGTGGTAGGAGATCCTGAAAGTTGTGTAGGAGTGGTTACATTAGGTTCACATGGTTTAGAAAAAGCATGTGTAGAAGCTGGAGCAGCTATAGCAGGCCCCTGCCATACAGAAAATCTTGGAATTGAAAAAGTTGTTGCTAACTATATTTCAAATCCAAACATTAGATTTATGATATTGTGTGGTTCAGAAGTTCAGGGACATTTAACTGGACAGTGCTTTAAAGCTTTATGGGAAAATGGTATAGATGAGACTGGAAAGATTGTTGGTGCTAAAGGTGCTATACCATTCTTAGAAAATGTTGGAAAAGAGGCAGTTGAAAGATTTAGAAGGCAGATTATTGAAGTTATAGATTTAATAGACTGTGAAGATATAAATAAAATAACTCAAGCTATAAAAGAGTGTATATCTAAAGATCCTGGAGCTATTGATGAAGAACCAATGATCTTAGAATTAGAAGGTGGAGCTAAAGGAGAAGAAGGGGAAGGAGAATTAAGGCCATTATCTGCAGAAATCGCTTTAATTGAAGCTAGAATGAGAATGATATATGATAAAATAAATGCTACAGCTTTATTAAATAAATATAATTCTGGTTATTACAATGGTAAAATCCAAGGAATTGCTATTGGGTTATTCCTATCATTATTAATATTCTCTCTCCTAAGTATTTAAAATTTAGAGGGATAATATGAGTGAGATTGAAGGCATTCCAAAAATTGTAAAGCCTGACTTAGAATACTGTGACAAAATGTTAGAGAGATTAGAATATAAAGTTGGGCTAATTACAAGAGATCTTGGATTATCTTCTGGAATACATACAAAATCCACTAGCGGATTTATCATTGGAGCAGCTCTAGCTATAGTATTAGTGGGAATTCCTATAATTATAAAAATACTATTATAAGGTGATTTAATGGCTGTCTTAACTCCTTCAAAAGAGTTTAAAGAATTGATGAAAAAATTGGATGAATTAGAGGAAAAAGTTGAAAACACAAATGCTGAAATATTTCAAAGAGCTGGAAAAAAAGTGGGTAGGGATATTGGAATATTGTATGGTTTAGTTTTAGGTATAATAATATTCTCAGTAATTCCTTACTTGCTAAAGTTTATATTATATTTAACAAAAGTTACCGTTGTTGTAAAATAAATTTAAGAGGTGATTTAAATGTTCAAATTCGATAGAGAACAAATGGTTGTTGAAATCGCTGGTAGAAAAATCGGAGGACAGCCTGGAGAATATCCAACAGCATTAGCAGGGACTATATTCTATGCAAGACATAAGATTGTTGAAGATGAAAGAAAAGGAATATTTGATAAAGCTGCTGCAGAAGAATTAATAAATAAACAGGCTGAAATGGAAGAGATTACTGGAAATCCTGCTCTTGTTCAGGTATTCGGAGCTACACCAGAAGCTATAGTTAAATATGTTGATTTTGTTGTTGAAATTTGGGATGGGCCTATATTATTGGATTCTACTGACAAAAAAGCTAGAATGGAAGCTGCTAAAAGAGCTACTGAGGCAGGGTATTCTAAGCAGTGTATTTACAATTCTATCAATGTTTCTATTGATGATGAAGAACTTAAAAACTTAATTGAAAGTGACTTAGAAGCTTCAATTATCCTGTGTTTTGATCCAATGGATTCTTCAGTTGAAGGAAAATTGAATGTTCTATTAAATGGAGGAAAAGCTGCTGATAAAGGGATGTTAGAATTAGCAGAAAAAGCGGGTATTAAAAAACCACTAATTGACGTAGCTGTTACACCTTTAGGAAATGGAGCTGGAAATGCTATAAGAGCTTCATTTGCTGTTAAAGCTAAATTAGGATTACCTGTGGGTAGTGGAATTCATAACGTTCCATCAGCTTGGGATTGGTTAAGACAGTTTAGAAAACAGTTAAGAGAAGCTGGAAAAACTCAATTAGCTAAAGATGTACATCATGTTTGTGATATAGGGGCTAATTTATTACAAGTAATGGCTGCAGGAGACTTTGTATTGTATGGGCCAATAGACAATGCTCAACTAGCCTTCCCAGCTGTTGCTATGGCAGATATGGCTATAGCAGAAGCTGCAAAAGATTTAGGAATAACTCCTGTAGAAAACCATCCATTCAACAAACTATTATAAAAATTTTTTATTCTTTTGAGAGCAACTCAACAACTTTTTTCTCTATCTCTTCTTGATTTTTATTTAATATATTAGCTAAAGCTTCAGCAAATATTTTAGCATATTTTAAAACATATTTTCTTTTCTTTTCCTCTTCAGCCTCTCTTCTTATTTTTGATAAATATTTCTCTAAAGCCCTTGCACATATCATTAGTGCATATCTTATTTCATTATAAATTTCTTCATTTTCATTTTCACTACAAGCTATAGCCTGTTTTCCTGCAGAAGTATATGGAATGAATGTTGATATTAAATTAACAAAAACAGTTATTGGTGCTTCTTCTTTTATTCCATATCTTCTCCAATTTATACTTTTAACAGCTTTGGTTATTCCACATGCTGATGCATCATAAAGTAGAGGAACATGATTAGCAAATCTCATTATTTCCATTTTTTTTCCTTCAGAAGAATCTTTCCCTGCATTACCTCCATATGCTATAGCAGCTTCAACAATAAAAGGAATTCCTTTATATGTTTTAGGATTTCTTGTTATGGCTTTAACAAAATCAGGTTTTAATAAATCTTTTAAAGATTTCTCTATATTCTCTGCACCTATAGGCCTTAATCCAGATGTTGGAGGAGCCATAAATTCCATATTCTGTAAACAATTAACAATTAATTCAGCTTCATCCCAACTTAAGTTTTTAGGATTTTTATCTAAAATCTCTTCAACTTTTTCTTTAAATTTATTCAATTCTTCCTTAGAAATTAATCTTCTCTTTTCTAATAGTTCTATAAATTCTTTTGGAGTTTTAACTATTTCTCTAACTTTTTTATTCAGCTCATTAACATGAGTAGTAGATAGATAATTTTTTTCAGCCCATTCTATAAAATTCTCAGGAATTTTTTTAAATTGATTCTTGTTATTTTCTATCTCATCTTTTGAAAGTTTCTTAAATAGATATTCCATATAGATATATTTTAATGCATATCTTTTAAGATCATCAAGGCTTTCTGGTAAGCTGTTAATAAGGACATTTACAAACTCTATTTCCTCATTACTTAGATAATCACTAAATTTCTTTAAATATTTCTCAATATCTATATTTAAATAACATTTAATCACATTTTTCCAATAAATTGTGTTTTTGAACTTTTCCAATAATAAGTCTCTTAACATATATTGCTTTAACTCATCTATCCTTTTTTGAGAAAACCTTGATAACTCAGAGACTAGCATAGAAGAAACTTTTTTAGCTTTAGTTTTTCTTGCTATATATAAAAGTTCATCAACTGTTAAACCGTGTGGATGTGGTTTCATTTCTTCTGGTTTTTTAGGCATCTCTTTAACTACTCTATCAAATACTACCTTTCCATAAGGATCTTCTAAAATAATTCTTGCATGTGGGGTAGCTAAGCTAATTCTTCTAAGATATTCATAAGCTGACAACTCTCCTCTATTATATGCCACTTCTTTAAATTCCCCTTCAACTCTTGTTCCTCTCCAATTTCCTTTTTTTACTTTTTTACTAACTATCTCTCCTTCATTCTTTTCAACATTCATCTTTACTTCAACTTCATATATCTTTCCATCTCCTAAAGAAGTTTTAATCTTAAGAGGTTTTCCTGTGGTTATTTGAGAAAATAGTAAAACTCCTGCAGCACCTATTCCCTGCTGCCCCCTTGACTGTATAAATCTATGCATCTTAGATCCTGCTAACATCTTTCCAAAGACTTTTGGAATAAATTCTAATGGTATTCCTGGCCCATTATCTTCAACTGCTACTCTATAATGATCACTACCTAACTTTTCTATCTCAACTTTTATCTCTGGTAGTATCCCTGCTTCTTCACATGCATCTAAACTATTTGTTACAAGTTCATGAACTACTGTAGTTAAACTTCTTATTTTTCCACTATATCCAAGCATGTGTTTATTTTTTCTAAAAAACTCTGCCACTGAATGTTCTTTAAATTCTTTAAAAATATCTGTACTCATAATCTCACCCTATTCATAATAATATTCTCCCTTCTCTTTTTGCATAATATCTCTTTGACTACCTTCTTTATTAGCTCTAGGTCTTCCTGTTTCTGGATCTCTTCTAAATGTAATATTCATCTCTTTTAGAAACTTGTTTGCTCCTTCTCTTTTATTTAAAGGTTTAGAGGCATATCCATATCTTCCAGGTTCTCCTGAAAATACAATAAATCTATCTGAGATATAGTCTTGGAATAAAATATCATGATCAACAACAAATATACCAGCCTCTTTCTCATCTGCAGTTCTTCTTATAACCTTAGAAACTCTCAATCTCTGCTCAACATCTAGAAATGCTGAGGGTTCATCTAACAAATAGATATCAGCATCTCTACTGAGACATGCAGCTATAGCAACTCTCTGCAACTCCCCTCCTGAAAGCTCATTAACTTCTTTATCTAAAAGTTTCTCTAATTGTAATGGATTTATTATTTCTGATTTGTAGTAAGAGGAATGTATGTTAGTTATAGAGCTTAAAAGATCTTCAACAGTCCCATCATAATCAGGAGATATGTATTGTGGTTTGTAAGAAACTTTAACTTTCTCATTTATCTCTCCATCATCAGGCTTTATAACACCTGCTAACAACTTTACAAATGTGGTCTTTCCAATACCATTAGGCCCCAAAATACCAATAACTTCTCCTTTATATATCTCTCCATTAGCAACCTCTAATTTAAAATCTCCTAGACTTTTTTTCATGTTAGGGTATTTTAATAATATAGGCCTATTTTTATAATCAATTATAGCTCTTTTTTCAAATATTATTGGCTCTCTTCTAAACTTTATATTCTCCTCTCTTAACTCACCATACAAATATTCATTTATACCCACTCTAACACTTTTTGGTAAAGAGACAATCCCATAAGCTCCCGGTTCACCATACATAATATGAACATAATCTGATAGATAATCTAATACAATTAAATCATGTTCAACAACAATGACTTTATTGAGCTCTCTAACTAGTTTTGCCATATTAAATCTCTGCCTAACATCCAGCCAAGATGATGGTTCATCAAAGAAATATATATCTCCCTCTCTTAAATATGCTGCAGCTATAGCAACTCTCTGCAACTCCCCTCCTGAAAGCTGATCCAAGGTTCTATCTAATATATTTTTTAATTCTAATTTTTCAACAACATAATTAAACTTCCCCTTTTCATCTATTCTTTTTAATATATCTTTTACTTTACCTTTAACTACCTTTGGTAGAACATCTACATATTGAACTTTGTGTATGGCCTTAATTTTTTTCTCTTTTAACATCTCAAAATAACTCTGAAGCTCAGTTCCTTTAAAATATTCTATAACTTTATCATAACTAGGCTCTTCACCATGTTTTCCTAGATTCGGAATAATCTCTCCAGCTAATATTCTTAAAACTGTACTCTTACCTATTGCATTCTGCCCTAATATCCCAACAACACCTTCTCTTGGAATCACCAAACCAAAAAGTTTAAATCTATTCTGTCCATAAGAATGGACTATTTTATCCTCTGTTAATTCCTCTGGAAGGCCTATTATAGATATAGCCTTAAATGGACATCTTTTAACACATATTCCACATCCAGAGCATAACACTTCAGAAATTACTGGCTTTCCTGTTTTTTCATCTATTACTATTGTTTTTTCACCCATCCTTACTCCAGGGCAGTATTTTATACATTCCAAGGAACATTTTTTTGGTTGGCATCTTTCATAGTCAATAATAGCCAATCTCAATCTCCCACCTGAATAGCCTTTAATTTTCTTTCTATAGTGTTTTCTTTATCCCTTCTCTCATCTATTTCTAAGAAACTAACTACCCTATCAACATAATTTAAAATCTCTGTGTGTGCTTCTTTGTAAGCTTTTAATATTTCATCAATATCTCCTTCTAATACAGTACCCATAGCTGATGGAGAAACCTTTAAATTATACTTCTTAAATATCTCTATAGCCCTTTTTATATACTTTGAGACACTAACTTCTCCCATTGGTATTATTTTTACTTCAGCAACAACTTTCCTCATAATAATCACCTAAAATAAATATAATTATTATAAACTATAAAATTTTTGAGTGATAATTATGAGAGTAGAAAGTGTTAAGAGATATTTAAAAAGAAATTATAACAGGTTGCCTGAAGGTTGTAAATACTGTATAAAAGGAGAAAAACTTGTTTTATTTATAACTGGTCTTTGTAAGAATAACTGTTATTATTGCCCACTTTCTGATAAGAGAAGAAAGAAAGATGTTATATATGCAAATGAAAGATTAATAAACTCTGTTAATGAAGCTATAGAAGAGGCTAAACTTTGTAGTAGTAGAGGAGTGGGAATTACTGGAGGAGATCCACTTTTAAAAGTAGATAGAACTATCAAATATTTAAAAGCTTTAAAAAATCACTTTAAAGAGTTCCATTCTCATCTTTACACAGTGCCTGAATCAATAACTGAAGAAAAGCTAAAATTATTAAGTGAATATTTAGATGAAATTAGATTACATCCTACAAAAATATTTAATGAAGGTTATGATGAAGAGTATATAAAATTTTTACTTGAAAAAATAGAACTCTGTAAAAAATATATAAAACATGTTGGGGTTGAAATTCCATCAATTCCAAACATGGAAAAGGAAATATTAAGTTTAGCTTATGCTATTGATGGTAAAGCTGACTTTATGAATATAAATGAATTAGAGTTTTCAGACACTAACTATGATGAACTTATAAAAAGAGGATTTGAACCAAAAGATGATATAAGCAACGCTATAAAAGGTAGTGAAGAAACAGCATTAAAGGTTATTAAAAAATTTAAAGGAAAAATGTTTATTCACTATTGCCCTTCAGTATTAAAAGATGCCATACAACTAAAAAACAGACTAATAAATAGGGCTAAAAATGTAGCTAAACCATATGAAGTTATAACTGATGAGGGTTTGTTATTAAGAGGAATTATGATATTTGATAAAGAGAAAGACATGAAAGAAATAATTGAAATATTAAAGGATAATGAAGTTGAGTTTGAAGTTAAAGAAAATAAAATTTATCTAAATCCATTTATTTTAGAAGATCTAATCAAAGAGATGAAAAGACAGAGATTCCCAATAAAGTTTTCTGCCTATATATCAGAAGTTTATCCTACAGCAGATGCTTTAGAGGTTGAAAGAATACCGCTAATAACTAAAAAATTAAGGCTGAGAAGATGCTAATATTAGCAGGTCTTGGACTTTATGATGAGCAAGATATGACATTAAAAACTCTAAATTTTGCAAAAAAGGCTGATAAAATTTATGCTGAATTTTACACATCCATATTAACTGGAACTAGTATTGAGAAGATAGAAGAAGTTATTGGAAAAAAAATTGAGATATTGTATAGAGAGGATATAGAGAATAGTTATAAAGTTGTTGAAGAAGCCAAAGAAAAAGATGTTATGTTATTAACTGCTGGAGACCCTATGGTGGCTACAACCCATATTGATCTTGTTATAGAAGCTAAGAAAAGAGGAATAAAAGTTATTATTATAAATGCTCCTTCAATATATTCAGCAGTTTCCATTACAGGCTTGCAAATATATAAATTTGGAAAAACAGCTTCTATTGTATTTCCTGAAAAAAACTATTTTCCTGAAACTCCCTATAATGTAATTAAAGAAAACTTAGAAAGAGGTTTACATACTCTTTGCTTATTAGATATAAGAGTTGAAAAAAATGAGAAAAAATTTATGACAGCAAATGAGGCTTTAAAAGTACTATTAGAAATAGAGAAAAAAAGAAAAGAAGGAGTTATTAATTTAGATACAAAAGCTATTGTTTTAGCAAGAGTTGGATCACTTGAACCATTAATTGTCTATGGAAAAATAAGAGATCTTATAGATTATAATTTTGGAAAACCATTACATTCCTTAATCATCCCTGGAAAATTGCATTTTATGGAAGAAGAGGCTTTAAAATATTTAGCTATAAATTTATAAATTTTATTTTTTGTATTCTTCTAGACAGTCTTCACAGAGATATTTACCTTGATAATATTTCACTCTTCCCTGAGCTCCACAGCTTTCACATATTCCTTCAATATACTCTTCTTCAGTTTCATATAAAGTAGGTTTTTCTTTTATAGAGGCATATTCAGCTAAGAGGTTTATAATTTCTGGAGAGACTTTGATAATATCACTTTCAGTTATTATCCCTACTAATTTTCCTTCTTTAACAACAGGCAACCTTTTAATTTTATGTTTAGCCATTAACTTTGCTGCATCATTTATTGAAGCTTCAGGAGAGACAGTAACAAGCTTCTTACTC
This sequence comes from Methanocaldococcus villosus KIN24-T80, assembly GCF_000371805.1. Classification (NCBI taxonomy): domain Archaea; kingdom Methanobacteriati; phylum Methanobacteriota; class Methanococci; order Methanococcales; family Methanocaldococcaceae; genus Methanocaldococcus; species Methanocaldococcus villosus. Next base: position 1,016,401 of record NZ_AQUK01000001.1, on the reverse strand, counting down.
ATAACTTCTTCAACTAGAACATCTTTAGGTCTTAAATTTTTAGCAACAACTCTTTTTAAAATATCCCTCTCTGTTATTATTCCAATGGGATTATTATTTTCAACAATAACTACTGCTCCAATATCATTTTCAGCCATTATATTTGCAATGTCATAAACTGTTTTATCCTTAGTAGCTGTTATAACTGGAAAGCTCATAACTTCAGATACTTGAATATTATAGTCTATTTCCATATGATCACCTTTAATCAGTAAATTGTAATAGTTAAACCAAGATATCTATTTAATATTTAACAGTTTCGGAAAGGTAAAATATTTAAATAAGTTTCTGTTAATGATTTAGTGGTTTATTATCCTGACCCTCAAAAGAGGGTTGGGGTGGTTGATGAGGTAGTTAAGCCCCTCCCCTCTCCACCCAGGAGGGGAGAAAGGGTGATGAGACTACTGAAGCCTTTGGGGATAGAGGTTAAAGGTGAGATTATGCCAATAGCTAAGTTTGTTGTAGCTGATCCCAAAACTGGTAGATGCTATCAAATAGAGGCTGACAATACACCTTTAGTAGGTAAGAAGATTGGAGATATTTTTGATGGCTCTATTATTGGATTAAATGGTTATAAATTACAGATTACTGGAGGAACTGATGATAGTGGTTTCCCAATGAGACCAGATATACATGGTAGTGGAAAAGTTAGAGTTCTACTTTCAGGTCCTCCAGGATTTTGGCCAAAGAGAAAAGGAGAAAGAAGAAGAAAAACAGTGAGAGGTAACACAATAGCTCCTGATATTGTTCAAATAAACTGTAAAGTTATTGAGTATGGAGAGAAACCAATCCCAGAAATTTTAGGATTGGAAAGTAAAGAATAATTATTTTTATTTTTTTCAAAGTAATTTTTAAATACTATTAAAAAGTTTTATCATTATTAATAATGATAAATTTTGTGATTACCATGGAAATTGCTATTGGGCCTATACATTCAGCTATGCTTGAACCACACAGATTAAGGCTAGTTGTAGAAGATGAAATTATAAAAGATGCAGAAATAACAATAGGTGTTAATTATAGAGGAATAGAGTTAATAATGGAAGGACTACCTCCAGAGAAAATATCTATACTATCAGAAAAAATATGTGGAATATGCTCACATATACATGTTTGGACAAATGTTATGGTTGTTGAAAAAGGCTGTGATATAGAAGTGCCAGAAAGGGCTGAGTATATAAGGATAATTGTAGAGGAGCTTGAGAGGTTACATTCACATACACTATTATTTGGGCATATATATGAGGTTCTTGGCTTTGAAACTATGGCATATAGAGCTTTTATGGTTAGAGAACCTATTTTAAAAATACTTCAAGAAATAACAGGAGGTAGGGTACAATACTCTTGCCCTATAATTGGAGGAGTTAGGCCTAGATGTAATATTCAAGAAAACAAGATTCCTTCTATATTAGAAAGATTAGAAAAATTTGAAGAAGATTTAAAGAAACTGTTAAAAAGAACCTTCAATGATCCCATGATATTAGCAAGAATCAAAGAAGTTGGATATTTAGATAAGGAAACTGCAAAAAAATTCCATGCTACAGGACCAACAGCAAGAGGTTCAGGGATAAGAAGTGATATGAGGAAGCTACTTAAAGTGTCATTGTATGATAGGTTTGAATTTGATGAAGTGTTATTTGATGAAGGAGATGTTTATGCAAGATTGGCTGTGAGGTTTTATGAATGTTTTGAAAGTTTAAAAATTATAAGACAGGCTTTAAAAGATTTGCCAAATTTAGATAAAAAAATATATAATCCAAACTATGAGCTAAAGCCTTTTGATCCTATAGATGTATATAATGAGGCACAGAGAGGTCAGGTGTATTACAGTTATGGATTAGATGAGAATTTAAGAGTGAAACATGTAAAAGTTAGAACTCCAACAGCTACAAATTTAGCCTGTATGGAGGCTATTTTACCTGGACATAATGTTTCTGATGCAGAGCTTATAATAGTGAGTTGTGATCCATGTTTTACATGTACTGATAGAATGATAGTAATTAAAGAGTCAAGCCCCTAATACTCATAATGGAAACATTTGATGGTTTTTTTACAATTTTTTTATTTAAACAAATAATGTTGTTAATTTTATTATAAATATTATCTAATGTTTTTTGATCAATTGTTTTTATTAGAAGTGTATCAATGTTATCAAGGTTTGATAATTCATTAATCTTTATTTTCTTCTCCTCACCATTAATAATAATTATAACCTCATCATCTTTCAAACTTAGTAGTTTATTAGCATAATTATTATAATCATTATTCGATAAACTTTCAACTTCTATACTTTTAACTTCACTATTTACAGGTATTCTACTTTTCAAACATTTTATTATCTCCTTCTTAGTTAACTCTTCTACCTCTCTACCAAGAGGAGCTCTTGCTATATAGTCAATATCACATGACTGTAAGAGCTCTTTTAAAATTAGCTCCCCTCCTCTATCCCCATCTGTAAATGCTGTTGTTATTTTCTTTTTACTCAATTCTATAATAGTTTTTGGTACTGAAGCTCCTTCAACTGCTATAGCATTTCTTATTCCATATCTTAAAAGATTTAAAACATCAGCTTTTCCTTCAACTATTATTATCTCATCAGATTTATCTATATCAGGCCCTGCAGGAAGTTTATCTTCTCCATATTCAATAATCTCACTCATCCTTACACTCTCTTTCACCTCCTCTATTATTCTATTTATATCCACATTACTCATCATTTCTTTAAGTATCTCTTTTGCTCTATCTATGATATATTCTCTTTTCTTAATCCTAATATCTTCAATCTTTACAACTTTTAAACTTGCCATACATGGGCCTACTCTATCAACTGTTTCCAATGCTGCAGCTAAAATAGATGTCTCAACTCTATCCAAACTTGATGGAATGGTTAGTTTTGCTATTGATTTTCCATTTATATTTGTTAATTCAACCTCTATCCTTCCAATCCTTCCACTTTTCTGTAGCTCTCTTAAGTCAAATTCTTCTCCCAATAATCCTTCTGTTTGTCCAAATATAGCTCCAATAATGTCATTTTTTTCTACATAACCATCAGCAATTAGTTCAGCATAAATAATATATTTTGTAGTGCCGTAATCCATAATAATCACCAAAGATATTAAATATTAAAAATAATATTTAAAAAATAATAATATTTAAAAGGGTGGTACATTGGAATGTGACAGAAAAGATGCAAAAAAACTTCTGGAACAGCAAAATGCAAAAATTAGAGAAAGAATGAGTAAAATAAAACATAAAATAGCTATATTAAGTGGAAAAGGAGGTGTTGGGAAATCAACAGTAACAGCAAATTTAGCTGTTGGTTTAAGTTTATTAAATAAAAAGGTTGGAGTGTTAGATGGAGATATTCATGGACCAAATATTCCAAAAATACTTGGAGCTAATGGAGAACCAATGGTTGCTGGGGATGCAATATTACCAATAGAAGTCAGTGGAATAAAAACAATATCTATAAGCTATCTTCTACCTGATGAAGCTACACCTGTTATATGGAGAGGTCCAAGAGTTAGTGGGGCTATAAGACAGTTTTTAGCAGATGTTGCATGGGGTGAATTAGATTATTTGCTAATTGATACACCACCAGGAACAGGAGATGTTCAGTTAACAATTATGCAGAGTATTCCTAACATAGATGGAGCTATAATTGTTACAACACCAGATGAGATTTCTTTATTAGATGTGAAAAAATCCATATCTATGTGTAAAATGTTAAATATTCCAATAATTGGGATAATTGAGAATATGAGTGGATTTGTCTGTCCATACTGCAATAAAGAGATAGATATATTTGGTAAGGGAGCTGGTGAAAAAATAGCTAAAGAGTTAGGATTAAGATTTCTTGGAAGAATACCATTAGATGCCAAAGCAAGAGAAGCTCAAGAGAAGGGTAAGCCTATGGTATTAATTGATTGTAGGGCTGGAGAAGCATTTAAAGAGATTGTTAATAAAATTGTTGAAATTGTTGAAAATAAATAAAAATATTTTTTGGTGAAGTATGGTGTTTGATTATATAAGGGAAGAGATTGAAGAATTAAAAGAGGGAAAAGTATTTTCTTTAATTGATGAAGATATGGCATTAAAATTATTTAAATTAGATAATTGGAGAGATTTCTTAGAATTGTTTAAATTAGCTTCTGAAGTTAGAGATATTTTTAAAAAAGAGATTGAAATTACCTCTACAATACATGTAACAAACATATGCCATGTAAATCCAAAATGTCTTTATTGTGGTTTTGCTGCAGGAACTTCTAAGGAAGGCTATTATAATCCTTTTAGACTAACTGATGAAGAAATAAAAGAAGCTGCAATTGCTATAGAAGAAAGTGGGATAAGGAGAGTTAGTTGTTCAACAGCTCATGGTTATGGTGGTAAAGAAGCCCTTAGGGCATTAAAAATTGTTAAAAAATACACTAGTTTAGAAGTTTTAGTTAATGCTGGAGCTGATTTAACTGAAGAAGTTATAAAAGAAATGAAAAAATATGATATTAACACCATATGTTGTAATTTGGAAACAATAAATGAAAAATTATTTAAAAAACTAAAACCTGGTGAAGAGTTAGAGGATAGAATAAGAGTGTGTAAGCTTGTTAATAAATATGGAATAGAATTATCCTCTGGGTTATTAATAGGGGTTGGAGAGAGTTACGAAGATAGGGTAAAACATCTATTTTATCTAAAAAATGAACTTGAAGTAGGAGAAATACCAATAATGGGATTTAATCCATATAAAGGCACACCAATGGAAAATTTTCCAAGATGTTCAGCTTTAGAACAGGCTAAAACAATTGCTATAACAAGATTGATCTTTCCAAATATAAGAATAACCTCTCCCTCTCCAACTATTGGACCTGAATTAATCTATTTCTCATTATTAGCAGGGGCAAGTAATATAGCTACAGTAATTCCCAAAAATTACCCAAGAATAGTTAAAGGAGTAGGTAATCCAAAAGTAGCTAATTTAGATGATACAGTTAAAATAATAGAATCTCTAGGCCTAAAACCTAAGTTAGATTATAATAAATATTACATGTATTTAAAAAGTCAGAAATAGTTTTTTTATATGTTCCATCCTTGTTTTAATGGATGAGCGATTCAAACTCTCATAATAAATGGAGAAGCTTATAAAATCAGCATGTTTCCATCCTTGTTTTAATGGATAAGCGATTCAAACAACGAACAAATTACTGTTTTGGTGTGGTTCAATCCAAGTTTCCATCCTTGTTTTAATGGATGAGCGATTCAAACCTAATTTATCATTAAAATATGCACTTAACAAGATAATGTTTCCATCCTTGTTTTAATGGATAAGCGATTCAAACTTATAATGAAAACAAAAGCAAGAGGTGAAAGGATGGTTTCCATCCTTGTTTTAATGGATAAGCGATTCAAACGAAGATGAGAACACCATCACCCTCACAAGACTCAAGTTTCCATCCTTGTTTTAATGGATGAGCGATTCAAACCCTATGCAACCACTAACTATATTCGCCAAAACTCCTATATAAACCTTTCTTTTTCAACAAGATTTTTCTTACTACCCAATTATTAAAACCTTTATAAAGTTAAGAAAGATTATGCAAATTATTTATAAATATAACGCACAACTGTATCATAAAATATAAACAATTAGAACTTACCTAACTAAAATAAAAACAAACTAAAAATAAAACCATAAAAATAAAAATAAATAACCAAAATAATTAAAAAATCTCAATTTTAATTTGAAAAAATCATTATTACTTTTTCCCGATTTTCTCATACAATTTTTAACAAGAGGGTATATAAAGGCAAGAAAAGTTAATTAGAAAAATTGATAAGAGTTATTAGATAATCTATAATCTCCTTAAAATTCTAAGGCATTCAATAACAATTTTTTTAGCAATTTCATCTAATGTATATGGAGTTATTGGTTCAAAATCTTTGATAAACTTTCCAGTACCTACAACTATATGTCCTTCCCTCTCTAATTTTAATAGTTCAGCTGGACCTTTGCAATAGTAAGCATCTTCAACTTTAATATTCTCCTCTAAACCAAATACACCATTAGTTCCTATAGTCTTAATCCCTTTTTTCCAACAGTATTTTATTATCTCTCTTGTTATAGGTATTGTATCCCCACCTGCTATACATATTATAGTCACATCCCCTTTTATAAGATGAAGATTATCTTTCCCTATATTTACATTATAAGCTTCAACCCTGTTTCCAAAAAATCTCTTTAAAAACTCTACTTTATACTCTCCAACTAACCCACCTAATTTTCTATGTATTATATCATTCTCCTCTATTTTTGCTCCATCAAAAACATATAACTTTTTTACACCACCTCTATGAACCTCTAATAAGTCAAAAGCTACTCTTATTCCAAGCCTACCACAACCAATTAATGAAACTTCTCCTCTTGGCACCAACTTTTTTTCTAACTCTTCAACATCCATACTCCCACAAATTTTTAAATAATATTATTGTTAAAATATAAAGGGTTTGGACAAATTTAAAGGTGAGATTGTGGTTTGCTCTATAATAGTTGGAGGGCAGTGGGGGGATGAAGGTAAAGGAAAAATAATAAGTTATCTCTGCAGTGAAGATAAGCCAAATATAATAGCAAGAGGTGGAGTAGGCCCTAATGCAGGACATACAGTTACTATAGGAGATAAAAAGTTTGGTATAAGAATGGTGCCAACAGGATTTCCTTATAGAGAGGCTAAGTTATGTATTGGAGCAGGGGTTTTGGTAGATCCAGATGTATTATTAAAAGAAATTGAGATGTTAAAAGAGTTTAATGTTAAAGAGAGGTTAACTGTAGATTATAGATGTGGAATAATAGAAGAAAGACACAAAATAGAGGATAGAGAAGATAAGCATTTATCAGAAGAGATTGGAACTACTGGAACTGGTTGTGGGCCTGCTAATAGGGATAGGGTTTTAAGAATCTTAAAACAGGCTAAAGATATTGATGAATTAAAAGATTATTTAGGTGATGTATCAGAGATAGTTAATGATGCTTTAGATGAAGGTAAAGATGTTTTAATTGAAGGAACCCAAGGAACTTTTTTATCACTTTATTATGGGACTTATCCATATGTAACATCAAAGGATACAACAGCATCTTCTTTTGCAGCTGATATTGGAATAGGGCCTACTAAAGTGGATGAAGTTATAGTAGTGTTTAAAAGTTTTCCTACAAGAGTTGGAGCTGGACCCTTCCCAACAGAAATGTCATTAGAAGAAGCTGAAAAACTAGGAATAGTGGAATATGGGACAGTTACAGGGAGAAGGAGAAGGGTAGGGTATTTTGATTTTGATTTAGCTAGAAAAGCCTGTAGGTTAAATGGAGCTACACAAATTGCTTTAACTGGATTAGATAAATATGATAAATCCTGTTATGGAGTTAGAGAATTTGAAAAGTTATCAGATAAAGCTAAAGAGTTTATAGAAAAAATAGAGGATATTACAAAAGTGCCTGTAACTCTCATATCCACAGGTCCAGAGATGAAACAAATTATTGATTTAAGAAAAGAGAAACTTTAACCTTCCCAAATTATTTCTCCACAATTTTCAGGCTTTTTAAATGGTAATTTAGCCCTTTTTAAACTTCTAATAAACTTTTGAACATCATCATCTCCAAATCTTTCTTTTCTTATTAAGAAATCAAAATTTTCTTCACCAATTTTTATAAATTTTAATTTGTAATAATCAGCAACTGTCTTAATACCTATCCCTATATCTGCCCTACCCATAGCTACAGCTTTAGCTACAGAAGAATGAGTTTTAGCTTCTCCAACAATTTTTAATTCATTATAATTAATATTATGTTTCTTTAAAAAGTTTTCAAACAATATTCTTGTTCCAGCTCCTTTATTTCTGCTTATAATTTCAAAATTGTGGATATTTTTAATAATCTCATCTAAGCTTAAATCTTCTCTTAAAATAAATCCTTGCTCTCTAATATAACCCCTAATTAAAACAGCATTTTTTACATTATATTTTTTTAAGTATGGTATGTTGTACCCCTCCTTTTCATCTAATAAATGTATTCCTGCTATATCAGCTTCTCCCCTTTTTATAGCCAATATTCCTCCTAATGATCCTGTATTAATAACCTTAGCTTGAAGATTAGCATCCTTTAAAATAATATCAATCCCTATACAATGACTTCCTATAATGTTTAAAGCTGATGTGTAGCCAAATAAATGAACATCAACATCCTCTTCTTCTAAAATTTCCCTATTTTCGTCAATAACAACATATCCATCAGCTTCTGAAAGTGTGGTTATTGCTCCACTACCCTTAGTTATGGGATAACAAGAGTATTCCTTTCCTTTAACAAGCATGACTGGTAGATACTCAACCCTACCTTTTGCTGATATATATCTCCCTCTAAATTTAGCCTTTATCAAATTCTTCTCATTTCCAAACAATACATCAAAAACAGTTAGACATGATGTAGGATATCCAGGAAGGCCAATTACCAGTTTATTTTTAACTTTTCCAATAATTGTTGGCTTTCCAGGCTTTATTTTTAATCCATGTATTAATATTTCCCCACCTAACATTTCAATAGCCTTTTCTACTAAATCTCCTCTTCCTGCAGAAGTTCCACCACTTAATAGTATAATATCAGCCAATCCTAGCCCTTTATTAATCTTCTCCTTTATATCTTCTACATTGTCCCTTACTATACCTAAAAATACATAATCATATCCAAGATTTTTAATATAACTCATCAGTGTGTAGCTATTTATATCATATATTTTTCCATCTTCTAACACTTCCCCAGGAGAAACTAGCTCATTTCCAGTAGATATAATAGCAAATTTTAATTTTTTATAAACCCTAACTTTCTTCCTTCCTATAGCTGCCAACACACCAATATCTTTTGGTGTTAATAAAGTATTTTTCCTTAACACTAACTCTCCAACCATAACATCAGAACCTGCAAATTGAATGTTTTCCATAGGGGCTATAGGTTTATATATCTTAACTTTATCTCCTTCCCTTTCAGTATATTCAACCATAACAACTGCATTAGCATTTTTAGGTATCATAGCTCCTGTAGCTATTTCTACACATTCTCCTCTTTTTATTTCTATATTCTTAATTTCCCCAGCTCTTATTTCATCAATAACTTTTAATTCTACAGGCTTATCTTCATCAGCATTAAAAGTATCTTCAGCAATTACAGCATAACCATCTACTGTTGCCCTATCAAATGGTGGAATATCTATATCAGAAAAAACATCTTCGGCTAACACCCTATTAACAGCTTCTTCTATACTAACAGTTTCAACATCACCCATTAAATAATCTCTAACAATCTTTTTAGCCTCTTCTATATTTTTTAATGTTAGATACCTCATCCTCTCACTATTTCAAATCTTCCAGCAGAAGAATGCTTTGGAAGGACTTTAATATTTAAATCCATTAAATATCTTTTTGTCTCTGTACCCTCCCCATGGATAAATATCTCCCCAAGATCTTCAACAGTATTAACATCTATTGATAAATAGAAAGAATCATAAATATAATATTTTAACCCATGCTTTTTAAACTCATCAATATGCTTTAAAAAACTAAATCCTTCATATCTAACCTCTATTGACCTTTTATCTTTTAGATATAACAAATTTGTGCCCCCACCCCTTGATGGTGAGATTATGGCATCATAATTCTTTGATAAAATCATTATCTCATTAATATGTCTCTTTTTTATTAAAGGTATGTCAGCAGGGATTATTAAAACCTCATTTCCTCTAATCTCATTAAACCCTTGTTTTATAGCATTGTTTAATCCCTTATATTTTTCCTCTATAACCCTTCCTCCCAAACCTTTTACAAAATCTAATATCTCATTATCCTTACTAATAACATAAACCTCCAAACCTTCCAAAGCTTTAAAAATATCTTTTAACATGTTGAATAGTAAAAATTTTCTTTCTTCTTTATTTAAAAACTCTGAAAGTCTTGTTTTAAGAGAATCCAATGGTGACACTGGAATTAAAGCTTTCATAACTATCACAGGAAAAGTTTAGCATATTGAAATGCTCTTCTATCCCCTATTTCCCCATGTCCTGGATAGATATGTTTAATATCTCTCTGATTTGCTATCTTTTCTAACATTGCTATAGATTCTCTTAATTTTATAATATCTCCAGTAGGAAAATCTGTTCTTCCTACACCATAGGCAAATAAAGTATCTCCTGTTATTAATCCATCTCTATATAAAATTGTTATTGATCCATAAGTATGCCCAGGAGTTCTTATTATTTCTACATCCTCTAACTCAGAAATAGGTAACACTTCTTTTGGAGGTATGAGCTTAGAGTTAAAAAGCTCTGCAAGCACCACATGGTCAGCATTTTTAAGATGTCTTACTTCTTTATCATCTATATAAATTGGGCAGTTATATATTTCCTCTATTAAATGATCTACACCAACATGATCATAGTGACAATGAGTATTTATAACAAAATCTATCTTACTTGTATATTTCTCTATCTCATCAATAATATTTGCATACATTCCAGGATCTATTAGGATATGGTATTTATCTAAGATTAAGTATGTATTACAACTATAACCAAACCCACCTAACTTCACTATCATAACTTTCCCCTTTTTATAATTTAAACAGTATTAATATATAAGTGATAGCATGTTAGAAAAAATATTGAAAGCAGGAGAGATTGCTAAGACTGTTAGAGAAGAAGCAAAAAAAATGATAAAACCTGGAGTTAAACTTTTAGAAGTGGCAGAGTTTGTTGAAAGTAGGATAAGAGAGCTTGGAGGGGAGCCAGCTTTTCCGTGTAATATATCAATCAATAATATTGCTGCACATTACACTCCAAAGATAAATGATCCTCTATATTTTAAAGAGGATGATGTTGTTAAGCTTGATTTAGGGGCTCATGTTGATGGATATATAGCAGACACTGCAGTAACTGTTGATCTATCTAATAGTTATAGAGATCTGGTAAAGGCTTCTGAAGATGCTTTAAATACTGTTATTAAAGAGATAGAAGTGCCTATGAATGTTGGATTAATGGGAAAGATTATTCAAGAGGTTATAGAAAGTTATGGTTATAAACCAATATCTAACCTATCTGGTCATGTTATGCATAAATATGAGCTTCATACAGGGATAAGCATCCCTAATGTTTATGAAAAAACTGATAGATGTATAGATGTTGGAGATCTTGTAGCTATAGAGCCATTTGCAACAGATGGTTTTGGAATGGTTAGAGATGGAGATTTAGGAAATATTTATAAATTTTTACATAAAAGACCTGTAAGGTTGCAGAAGGCTAAAAAATTATTAGATATTATTGAGAAGAAATATCCATATTTGCCATTTGCTGAAAGGTGGATAATAAAGGATGAAAAAGAGAGAATATATTTAAAATCACTTTTAACCTCTTCTTCCATATATGGCTATCCAATGTTAATTGAAAAAAATAATGGTATGGTTAGTCAGGCTGAACATACAATATATATAAATGAAGATGGAAAAGTAATTATTACTACTAAATAAACTGTGATACTATGAAAGTTCTTGGTATTAGTGGAAGTCCAAGATTAGAGGGGACACATTTTGCTGTTAATTATGCTTTAAACTATTTAAAAGAAAAGGGGGCTGAAGTAAAATATCTAACAGTCCATAAAAAGAAAATAAACTTTTGTATTCATTGTGATTTTTGTATAAAGAAAAGAGAAGGATGTGTTTTTAAAGATGATATGCTTGAGTTTTATGAAGCTATGGAATGGGCTGATGGTATTATAATTGGCACACCAGTTTATCAAGGTACAGTTTCAGCACAAATAAAAGCAGTTATGGATAGGACAAGAGCTATATTAGCTAAAAATCCAAATATTTTTAAAAATAAAGTAGGGATGGCAATAGCTGTTGGTGGAGATAGAAGTGGTGGGCAAGAAATAGCTTTAAGAACAATTCATGACTTTTTTATAATAAATGGTATAATCCCCGTTTCTGGTGGATCTTTTGGAGCAAATTTGGGGGCATCTCTTTGGAGTAGGGATAAAGGTAAAGAAGGTGTTAAAGAAGATGAAGAGGGATTAAGAAGCTTAAGAAAGACATTAAAAAGATTTTTGGAAATGTTAGAAGTGAGACCATGATAGGAACACCTCTATTAAAGGGAGCTACAAAATTTTTAATTTTAGGTTCTGGAGAGTTAGGAAAGGAAATTGTTATTGAAGCCCAGAGGTTGGGGATAGAATGTGTGGCTGTTGATAGATATCAGAATGCCCCTGCTATGCAAGTAGCCCATAGAAGTTATGTTATAAATATGAGAGATTATGACGCTCTTTTTTCAATTATTGAAAGAGAAGAACCAGATTTTGTAATTCCTGAAATAGAAGCTATTAATATAGATGCATTATTAGATGCAGAGAGTTTTACTGAAGTTATTCCAAATGCAGAAGCAGTTAAAATAACTATGAATAGAGAACTATTAAGGAGGTTAGCAGCTGAAAAGTTAAAGTTAAAAACAGCTAAATATGAATTTGCAACAAATTTAGAAGAGCTAAAAGAAGCTGTTGAGAAATTAGGATATCCTTGTGTAGTTAAACCAATAATGTCTTCTTCTGGAAAAGGACAGAGCATTATAAAAGATGAGAAAGACATTGAAAAGGCTTATAATAAAGCTAAGGAAGCTAGGGGTTCTTCTGAAAAGCTTATAGTTGAAGAATTTATAGATTTTGATTATGAAATAACATTACTAACAGCAAAATCAGAGGATATAAAATTCTGCGAACCCATTGGACATATTCAAAAAGATGGAGATTATATAATGAGTTGGCAGCCTCATAATATGCCTGATGAGTTAAAAAATGAAGCAAAAAATATTGCAGAAAAGATAGTTAGTGCTTTAGGAGGTAGAGGGATATTTGGAGTAGAGATGTTTGTTAAAAATGATGAGGTTATTTTTAGTGAAGTTTCTCCAAGACCTCATGATACAGGAATGGTCACTATGATCACACAAGAGATGAGTGAGTTTGAAATTCATGTAAGATCTATTCTCACCCTACCAATATCAACAAAACTTCTAACTCCTGGAGCTTCTTATGCTATAAAGGCAAATATAAATAAATATGCTCCAAAATATGATATAAAAGATGCTTTAAAAGTAGAAAATGTTAAAATAAGGTTATTTGGAAAACCAAATGCTACTATAGGTAGAAGAATGGGTGTTATTTTAGCTCACGCTGAAAATGTTGATAAGGCAAAAGAGCTTGTTAAGAAAGCCGCAGAGTTAATAAAAATATGCTGATAAAAATGATACTGGAAAAGAGTAAGATTGAAGTAATGGAGAGATTCATATTTATCTTAGAAATATTAAACCAACATGTAGCAGGTGTAGATGAGAAAGTTATTATTAGACATTTGTTAGAGTATTTAGAAAAGGGAAATATGCTAGATGAAGATATCTTACCAATAGCCAATAAGATTTTAGAAATAGCTAAAAAATCTGGGAATTTTGAAATAAAAAGAGAAGTTAAATTATTATTGTTTGGAGAAAAAGAAAAATTAACAAAAGCTAAAAAAGAAAAAATTAGAAAAATTATTGACATTTTAGAACTTTTAAAGGGGTATATTGAAAATAAACCATATAAAGATTTTGGAGACAGATTAATATTGAATCTAATTAAATTAAAGATATTAAGGTTAGATGATGGGGTTATTTTAGATTATAAAACAGAAGTTAGAAGTTTGGCTAATTTAGCTTTAAATATTGGTAGCTATGAATTGAAGAGTGAAATAGAAAATTATTTATTAGGTAGAAAGAAAAGGAAATTAGATGAAAAATTTTTAGAGAAAAAGAGATTATTATTGGAAACATTAGAGATGGTTAAAAAATATATTGAGAGTAAAGAATATAAATCTGCTATTGATTATGAAGCTTTATTTATCATAACTCTAAAGACCTATAGGATAGAGGAGAATATTCTAAATAATTTTGACAGTGAGATTAATTCAATTCTAAATATAGCTAAGAAAGTTGGAGATTATAAGTTAAGGGAAAGGATAAATATTATTAAAGTTTCTCAGTAAAAGGTGAAAAAATATGAAAATAGCTATACTAGGAGGAACAGGAGATCAAGGATTTGGACTAGCTTTAAGATTAGCTAAAGATAATGAAATTATTATTGGTTCAAGAAAAAAAGAAAAAGCTGAAGCTGCTGCTGAAAAAGCTAGAGAGATATTAAAAAGTAAAAATATATTAGCAGAGATTAAAGGGCTTGAAAATAAAGATGCTGCTAAGGAAGGAGAGATAGTTATAATATCCATTCCTTATGAACATATACTATCAACAATAAAAGAGTTGAAAGATGAATTAAAAGGAAAAATAGTAGTTTCCATAGCAGTGCCTTTAGCTACAGCTATTGGAGATAATCCTACAAGACTACTCTATCCTCCAGATGGCTCAGTGGCTGAGATGATACAGAAAGTTTTAAAAGATAGTAAAGTAGTAAGTGCATTCCAGAACATCTCTGCTAAGATCCTATCAGATTTAGATAGTGAAATAGAATGTGATATCTTAGTTTGTGGAGACTATGAAGATGCTAAGAAGGTTGTTATAGATTTAATAAATAAAATGGGAGCTAGGGCTATAGATTGTGGAAATTTAGAGAAATCAAGGATTATAGAAGGAATAACAGCATTGTTAATAGCAATAAATAAGAAATATAAAATTGATAGAGCAGGAATAAAGATTACTGGGATATAATGCACTTTGGTACTGCTGGAGTTCCTTTAAGGGCTAAAAATGAGTTTGATGGTGCTAAAGTTTTAAAATCATTTAATTTAGATGCTATGGAGTTAGAGTTTGTTAATGGAATTTATATGAATGAAAACTATGCCAAATTCTTAAAAGATCTTGAAATTATATTCTCAGCTCATGCTCCACATTACATAAATTTGAATGCTATTGAGAAAGAGAAGGTTGAAAGGAGTATATATTATATTATAAAATCTAGTAAAGTTTTAAGACACTGTGGTAGAAATTTAGTTTTTCATCCAGGATATTATTTAAAAAAGAGTAAAGATGAAACTTACAAAAATATAAGAGATAACATTAAATTAATATTGGAAAAAATAGATAAAAATATTTCTTTAAGGCCAGAAACTGCAGGAAAAATTTATCAATTTGGAGATATTGATGAAATACTAAATTTGTGCCATGAACTTAACATATTACCCTGTATTGATTTTTCCCATATCTATGCAAGAAGTAGAGGGAAGGTAAATAGTTATGATGATTTTTATAAAATATTGGAGAAAGTAGAAGATATGTTAGGAAAAGAGGCTATAAAAGATATGCATATACACCTAACAGGAATAGAATTTAATAAATCTGGTGAAGTTAAACATCTTCCATTAGAGGAATCAGATTTTAATTATAAAGATGTATTAAAAGCTTTAAAAGATTTTGAAGCTGAAGGAACAGTAATATGTGAGAGCCCATTATTAGAAGATGATGCTAAATTACTAAAAGATTACTATCTCACTCTTTTTTAAACCACTCTGGATATTCTATTAACTTATATCCTCCAAATGGTCCAGATTTACTTTCTATCTTAAATCCCAAAGTTTTTAGATCTTTTATTCTGTTATGAACAGCCACTCTACTTTTCCTATTTATATAGTTTTTTAAAAATTCTCCTGACACATAATCAGAATTTTTTGTAAATATTCTATTTTTTTCTAAAATTTTTCTAGCTTCTTCTTCTCCTATCTCATTTATCAACTTTTTATATATATCTTTAACTCCAATTAGAAGGTTTAATAAAATAAAATGCCCTATATCCAATTTAATATCTTTTTCATAAGCTTTTTTTAGAAATGTCCAAAAATCATATTCCTTTTTTTCAACAAGTTTTTCTATCTCCTCTTTTATATTCATACTTTATCTCCTTTTTTTAGCTAATCTTCTAGCCAAGGCTACCATTCCTATCTCAATTAACCCTACAAAGAAATTTTCTAATCCTCCACAAGCCCATATAGCCTTTCCAAATGTAGTGTTTTTTATTCTCTTCTCATAATCTTCAGGAGTAATATCTTCTCCACTCATCTTTTTTGTTACTATAGCAGCTGCTTCCATTAATTCATTCCAATCTATATCAAGGTGCTCATGCAACTTCTTAAATATATTATAAACAGGGATCTCATATAACTTAGCAAGGGTTTTAACAATATCACAGTTTCTAACAATTCCTACAACCCTATCATCTCTTGATAACACAGGTATGCTAACAACTTTATATTTAACAAATTTTAGCACAACTTCTCTTGCTTCTTCATCTTCATAAGCAATTATAACCTCTTCTTTAGGAAGCATTATTTCTTTTATAGACTTTTTAAACTCAGTAACTCCTAAAAGATCTATTGTAGTTATCCATCCTAATAACCTATCCTCCTCATCTAACACTGGAGCAGAAAATTTTTTATGCTCTTTCAAAAGTTTAATAACTTTCTCTATAGGATAATCCTCATAGATCTTAACAAAATCTTTACTCATTAACTGTTTAACTTTCATGAATATCACTTGATATATATCCATTAATTGCTGAAATAGCAGCAACTTTTGGAGAACATAAATATATATAGCTTTTATCACTACCCATTCTTCCTTTAAAGTTTCTATTTGATGTGGATAAACAAACTTCTCCATCCCCTAGAACTCCTTGATGAGCCCCTAAGCATGGGCCACATCCTGGGCAACATATCATAGCCCCAGCTTTAACAAAAATTTCTATTAACCCTTCTCTTAAAGCATCTATAAAAACTTTTTTTGATGCAGGGATTATAATAAGCTTTACATCTTTATGAACTTTTCTACCTTTTAAATATTTAGCAGCCTCTTTCAGGTCTGATAACCTTCCATTTGTACATGAACCTATGAAAACTTGGTCAATTTCTAAACCTTCAACTTCTGATATAGGTTTTACATTTGCTGGTGAATGAGGTAAAGCAATCTGTTCTTCCATATCAGTTATATCAATTTCAATTTCTTTATCATAATTGTTATCTGACTTTACCACTTCCCTTTTAAGCTTGTTTATCTCTTCTTCATTCATTTTTCTTTCTTTTTTTAAAAATTCAAAAGTTTTTTCATCAGCTTCTATAATCCCTGTCTTAGCACCCATCTCGATAGCCATGTTACAGAGCACGAATCTTCCATCCATGTCCATATCTTTAACTACATTCCCTCCAAACTCTATAGCTTTATATATATTTCTTGTTCCTAGCTCTTTACAAACTTTTAATGCTATATCTTTTGCAGAAACTCTATTATTTTTTCCAACAATATTTACTCTAATAGTTTTTGGCACCTTTATCCATGTTTCTCCAGTAGCATATATATATCCCATATCTGTAGCCCCAAATCCTGTAGCAAAAGCTCCAAAGGCTCCGTGTGTGCATGTGTGAGAATCACCACCAGCAACAAACATGTTTGGTAGAACATAATTTTCTATAAGTATTTGATGACATATCCCTTCTCCTCCTCTATGAAAATATTTTATATTATATCTTTTAACAAATTCTAAAGCCATCTTTTGCATGTTTGCAGCTTTAACAGTGTTTGGTGGGACATTATGGTCAAATACAACAACAATCTTCTCCCTATCCCAAACACTGTCAGCCATCTCTCTCAAAGCTTTATAGGCTAAAGGTGTAGAGCCATCATGTGTCATTGCTAAATCAACTTTAACCTCTACAGTATCTCCAGCTTCAACCTTCTGACCTAACTTCTTAGATAAAACTCCCTCCACTAAACTCAATGTTTCACCTTTTTGTAATCTTCGATGAACATTTTTAACCTATCTAAAACTTTATCAGATACTACATGTTCTAACTTACAAGCTTCTTCATCAGCTTCCTCCTCATTTAAACCTAAGCAAATTATTAAAAATGTTTTTATTGTTTGATGTTTTTCTATTATTTTTTTTGCTATCTCCTCTCCCTCTTTGGTTAAACTTATTCCAACATATGGTTCATATTTAACATACCCAAGCTCTTTTAATCTTTTGGCCATGTTTGTAATAGCTGAAGGGTTTATATTTAACATCTTAGCTAACTCTGTAGTTTTAATTGGCCGTTTATTTTCTTTAACAAACAAATATATCTTTTCTAAATAATCTTCAATACTTCTTGACATTTTACCCCCAAAATTTTTAAATAAGATTTTTTTTCAAATATCCTACTAATTCATCAATCTTTACTCTCACCTGATCTTTAGTATTCCTATCTCTAACTGTTACTGTATTATCTTTTAATGTATCTCCATCCACTGTAATACAGAAAGGCACTCCAATTTCATCAGCTCTCATATATCTTCTACCTATAGATCCTGTATCATCATATTCAGCTAGAATATCATTATCTCTTAACATTCTAACAATATCTTTTGCTATCTCAGGTAATTTATCTCTATTAACTAAAGGAAAAACATAAGCCTTTATAGGAGCTATTTTTGGTTTTAAATTAAGATATATCCTTTCCCCATCTTCAACATAACTATGCTCTAATAGGCAATATATTATTCTATCAATTCCAAAAGAAGGTTCTATAACATGTGGTATAACCTTTTTTCCTTTTATTACTTTTTTAACTTTTTTTATCTTTAAATAATCTTTTAAAATTTCAAATTCTTTTCCATTTATATTTATAATAACTTTTCCTTTCTTATTTATCTCATCTACCAGTTTTTCCTTTTCATCTAAATTAAGGTTTTTTATATACTCATCAATTAATTTTGTATCTTTTTTAAATAACTTACCAACTAACTTATAATTAAGCTCAATATCATAAGTTTCAATAATCTTCTCTTCTTCTTCTATAAATATAGATAACTCTGTATTACTATGATTTGAATGACTTTTCAAGTCATAATCTGTCCTATCAGCAATACCCACACACTCAATCCATCCAAATCTTTCAGTATAAACTTCAGCATCCCAACAGTCTATAGCATAGTGTGCCATTTCATCAGGAAGATGTTGTCTGAATCTAATTTTCTTGTTGTCAATCCCTATACTTTCTAAAAACTCTTTTGTTAATGCTATAAAATAGGCTATAGTTTGATGTCTAATTATTCCTTTTTCTACAGCTTCTCCAAGTGTAATATTTATAACTCCTTTATTGTTGATCTGATTTTCAGCAGGTAATAATGGAACAACAGTGTCTTTTACTTCTAAAAATCTTTCATGATCTTTATTTTCAGGGTGAACAAAATATTCAATTTCAGCTTGTGTAAATTCCCTTAATCTAATAACTCCCTGTCTTGGGGAGATCTCATTTCTATATGATTTACCTATTTGAACTACACCAAATGGTAGCTTATTTCTAAAAAATTGGGCTAACCTTCTAAATTGTATAAATATACCTTGAGCAGTTTCAGGTCTCATAAATCCCTGTCTCTTTCCACTAGCTCCTATAAAAGTAACAAACATTAAATTAAATCTTTTAACATCTCCAAGCTCTCCTTTACATTTTGGGCATCTAATGTTATATTCTTTTATAATTTCATTTAACTCTTTTAGAGATTTCCCTTCAGTATTTATTTTTAAAACCTCTTCAATCAAATGATCTGCTCTATAACTTTCTAAACAATTTTTACATTCTACTACAGGATCAGTGAAGTTATCAACATGTCCAGAAGCTTTTAAAACTTCATAAGGCATTATTGTTGGAGTTTCAATTTCATAAAAACCTTCTTTTATAATAAAAATCTTTCTAAACTCATCTATTATGTTACTCTTTAACAAGCATCCTAAGGGTCCATAATCATAGAAACCTGCAATACCTCCATATATCTCAAAAGATGGCCATATATACCCTCTTCTTTTGCAAAGATCTATAACTTTTTCATACTTATCCATCCCTATCACCAAAAAATTTATATATCCCTTATTAATAACTACATATTACTATTTTGTGCAGGGGTAGCCAAGCCCGGCTAAGGCGCTGGACTTGAGATCCAGTGGGGCTTTGCCCCGCCTGGGTTCAAATCCCAGCCCCTGCGCCATTTTTAATATCTCAACTCAACTATACCTTTATCCCACTCTATATAATGCCCTTTTTGCCCTACTTTTGATAAGTTTATAATTGGAACTATTGATGGTGTGGGCTTTATTCCCATTCTCTTTTGAAAGTCTGTCTGTTCTTGGAAAGTTCCACTATTAACCATAACAATTCCTCTATAAATACCATAACCATTTATATGTATGTGTCCTGTGTGTAAGATATCAATATCTTTATCAATAACTAAATAATCTTTGTGTTCAGGAGCTATTGGACATCTTCCACCATATGTTGGGCATAGAAGTCTTCTTTTTATTAATTCTTTCATTATAGTTGTTGGATTCTCATAACTTGCAGTTCTCACTTGGCTAACAAGATCATCAAAACTTCTACCATGATAGAGAAGTGTATTAAAATCATGAATGTTTAAAACACATGGATTACCTACAAAATAGATATTATCTCTATTAAAGAGCTTAGTTATTTCATCAGGTAATCTTGGCTGTGGTTCAGCAGGTCTTACAGCATCGTGGTTACCTGGGGAGATAATAATGGCTATATGTTCAGGAATCTGTTCAATAAAATTAGCAATTTCTTCATACTGTTTAATAATATCTATCTCATAGAGATCCTCCTCCTGTCCAGGATAAACTCCAACACCATCAACCAAATCCCCAGCTATGCAGATATATTTTAATCTACTAACTATTCTTTCCTCAAAACCATTATTTGTTTCTCCATTTAAAAATCTAATAAATTTTTCAAAATCTTTCTTTAAGAACTCATTACTACCAACATGAATATCAGATAAAAAGCACATGTATATTTCTTCATCAATTCTTTTAGGTTCTTTTGGAGTAGGTGATGGACGAATTATTTCATTAACATACATTACCCCATTTTTAACCATTCCTGTAGCCCCAATAACTTCATCTAATAATATATCATCAGGAAGTTCTCCATTATTTATCTTATCTTTTTGTAGAATCAACAATATTTCATCTTCTAAATCTTCTATTCTAACTAATAAATCACCATTTTTTCTTTGGGATACATCACTGACAAGACCCACAGTAAAAACATCCTCTTCAACTTTCCTAATATCTTTAATTGCCTTAGCTTTCCTTTTAGCCTTTCTCTCTATAAACTTTTTTAGCCTTTCATATCTATCTCTAAAATACTTTATAAAATCCTCTATTGATCCTGTGCATGTTGATTTTCCAGAAACATCAGTGTCTTCATAAATTTTAACTTTAGTTTCTATGTCTTTAGCAATCCAATTAATTCTACTTTTAAAACTTTCTCTTATTTCAATTAAACTTTCATTTTTTGTCTTTTCTTTCTCTTCAATTGTTGGTAATTCTTCTTTAACTTCTTCCTTCTCTTCTTTAGTTTCTTCTTTTTCTTCTCTTTCTTTTATAACCTCTTCTTTTATTTCTTCTTTTTTCTCTTCTTTTTCTCCAGTGTAATAAGAAATAAAATCAAAATCTTTATATTTATTAATAATTTCATCAAGTGAGTTTAAAGTAAATATCTCTAAAAAATTTTTATCTAAGAGAATAAGCTTGTTATTATATCTTTTAAACTCTTTAATTTTTTTTATTATCATCTCTATATCTTCATTTTTTAGTTGTTTTAATGCTTTATAAACATCAGGGGTTAGCAAAACCTCTATTTCCAAAAATTTATTTATCATGTTTCTCACTCTTCATTTTATAGCAGAGGTAGTCTAATGGATGAATTATGAATTTTTTCATACAAATTTCATCAGGATTACAGTATTCTTTTAGACCTTTACCTTTATCATCTTTCCAATTTTTACAGTATTCACAGTGAGTAAATCTCTGATGCCCTACCTTATAACCAATGTTGTGCATTATATAATATCTTGTTTTCTCCTCATTAAAATCATCTACATTCTTAAATATTTCTATCATTTCATCTATAAATTTTTCTATCTCTTCTTCCTTAGCTATATCTAATGCTGATAAATTCACCAAATTTCCATCTTTATCTAAGGGTCTTAAATTAGGGTTAAATTTTGCTGCAAACCAATACACTACAAAACTCCTTCTTGCATAATGAGAAGGAGAACCACCACTTAGGATATCTTCTAAGATTTTTCTAATACATGGAGGATGCCATTCTAATGGGATATCTTTAACAACTTTATCAACTTTAACTCCTCCAAAAGAATATTTAACCTTATCTTTTAAATAAATACTAATCTCATCTAATAACTCTTTAATAATCTCTTCATTAGGAAGTTTTATCTTCCTTGCCATTTCTCCAAGCTCTTTTAGTTCAACTCTTATCATCTCTTTTGCATAAATATCTTTTACCTCACTTATATCAACATATCCATTATTGACATCTAACCTCTCTAAAAATAAATCATTGTTATTTGCTTTTCCAGCAACTTTTATAAATTCCCAAACTCTAACTTTTCTACTTATTTCAACATAATCTTTCATAAGCTCTGAATAGCTCTTAATGAAAAAATTATAATATGGAGTGTGAGACAGTAAAATTATTAGTAAATAATCAATTAAAAAATAAAATTCTCCATAAACTTTTTTTAAAACCTCCAACCCTTCCTTATCTTTATCAATAATAAATTTCAGTTTTTTTAAAATATCTTTTTTATATTTCTTTAAATCATTTAAAAAATCCCTATCCTTAAACTTTTCTAAATACTCTAATATCATTATTTCACTACCTTAATATGTGGATAAGCCAAAGATACATCTTCTTCCTTTTTAACTCTCTCTATAATCCTTTTATATATTTCAGTTTTAACACTGGCTTTTTCAAAAGTATCAACTAAATAGAGAACTCTTACAGCTATGCTAGATCTTGTTAATTTTATCCTTATTATTGGCTTATCCTTTAAAAATCCAGTTAAGATATATCTATTTTTAATCCACTTTTTATACTGTTCTTCCATTGTTTTTCCTACAACATCATAAGCTGAAGAAAAGACTATCTCTTCTATTTTCTTTAAATTACTATCATATGTAAAATGAACCTCTAAACGATCCCAAATATAAGAAGTACCTTTTGTAAAATTAACAATAGTTCTATCAAATATGTATGAATTTGGAACAATTAAAACTCTTCCAGTAGGATCTAATAGATTATCAAGCTCCCTTATATATATGTGTTGCATATCAATGTTAAACACATCTCCAATTCCTACATCTTTTATAGCCACCCTATCCCCAATCTTTATTGTTCTTGTAAAAACAATAATCATCCATCCAGCTAAGTTTAATATAGGCCTTTGTAGGGCATATGTTATAGCAGCACCAATCAGCCCCAAGGAAACGAACAGAGATGGTGTATTTTTATAGAAAACAGCTATTATTAACAAAAAAGTTATAAGATATATGAAATATTTTACTAAAATCTTAAGTGTAAGCACCTCCCCTATATCTCTATTTTTTGAATATTTATCTATCAACTCTGAGCACACATCAATTAAGATCATAGCAGAGATTATAATAATGCCTATGATAATTATCTGCTCTTTATAACTCAAAATTATTGAGATATAGGTGTAGAGGTTTAATAAATACATTAGCAATGTTATTAAAAAAAGTAGAATAACAATTTTTATAAACAGTCCCAGTTTCATAATTATACCTTTAAAGCTTCTTTAACTAACTTAACTCCTTTATCTAATAGTTCTTCAGCTTTCTCTCTACTCTTAGCTTCAACTCTTATTCTTATAAACTCCTCAGTTCCTGAAGGTCTTATCAATATCCAACCATCTTCTAAATTAAATCTCACTCCATCAACAGTTTCTGGCTTAGTTTTAAAAACTTCTTCTCCTTTTTCAATAATATAATTTATAACTTTTACTTTATCTTCTTCTTTACATGGTAATTTTTCCCTTATGTTAAAATAGCTTGGTAATCTATCTAAAAGCTTGTAGAGTTTTTCATCATAGTAATCTAACATTTCTAAAACTCTCAACCCTGTTAATATTCCATCAGGTGTTAAATGAATATCCCCATGTATCCAAGTTCCTGATGGTTCTCCACCAAATACTGCCCCCTCTTCTAACATCTTTTCAGCAACAAAAACATCTCCAACTTTTGTCCTTATAACTTCAGCTTTACCATCTAAAATTTCATCAATTATCATGGATGCATCTATTGTAGTTACAATTTTTTTAGTCTTAGTTTTTTCTACTATGTAGTTACAAAATAATGCCAAAATTTTATCAAAGTCAGCTAACCTACCTTTTTCATCTATTATTACAGCCCTATCTGCATCACCATCATGAGCTATACCAATATAACCCAAAGCTTCAACAACTTTCATTGTTTCCTTTAAATTTTTCTCATCAGGTTCTGGTAATCTTCCAGAGAATCTTCCATCTATGTGGCTGTTAAGGGATATAACTTTACAATTTAAATCAGCTAAAAGATAGGGTGAAACTAAACATCCTGCTCCATTAGCACAATCTACAACAACATTATAGCTTTTTTCCAAATCCACATTATTTAAAATAAAATCTCTATATCTTTTTATTGCTTTACTGTCATCAAAAACTTCTCCAACTTCATTCCAATTAACATACTTTAAATTATTATCAAATATTACCCTTTCTATTTTTTCCTCCTCATATTTATTAAATGCTACTCCATTTTTATTAAACATTTTTATTCCATTATATTCAGGTGGATTGTGTGAAGCTGTTATCATAACTCCTGCATCATACTCTCTACTATTGAAACCTAAAACTGGTGTTGGGGCTATACCTATTTTTGTAACCTCTCCTCCAGAATTTAATATTCCTGCTATAATTGCCGACTCTATCAATTTTCCTGTAGTTCTTGTATCTTTAGCTATAACTATATCTTCATACCCTAAACTTACTAATGCAGAACCCACTTTATAGGCTATTTTTGGGGAGAGATTTCTCATCCTAATTCCTGATGTTCCAAAAAGTTTCATTTTAATCACCTTTTATGTAGATAATAGAGAGAGATTGAAAGAGTTATTATACTTATTGACATGAGTAAAACATCTAATGTATTTTTTATTCCAATACTAAGGATTTTTTTAAATATGCCAACAATTAATGCTAAGATAACAACCTTCCCTAATTTATCTTTCAGATCATCTAAATTATTTATAACTAGTATCTTATTTCCTATCTCACTACATTCAGCAATATCTATTTTACTAATGAAAAGCTCATAAATTCCAAAAGAAAATATCAGCAATACAATAGCTATTAAGTATAAATCTATAGCACTAATAACTGTACCTATCAACTGATCATGAAAATTTTTAACATAATATCCAAATAAGTAAAGTATTACTTTAGGGAAAATTCTTATTATTTCATAACTTGCTATTAAAAATATCATTATAGCTCCCAAAAGACTAAATAAAACTGCTAAAATAGATACTACTTTTGATTTCCATAGAAAACTTTCAAATAATAATTCTATTTTTTTAATTTTTTTATTATCCATATTTATCACTGAAGACAAAATTTAAATATTCATTAATAATATTTCCTTATATATATGAGTTTAATTTTTGGTGAAAATTATGAATATTAAAATAGGAGATTATGTGATGTATATAAATACTGGAACTAAAGGAAAGGTTGTAGATATTGTAGAAGACTATGATGGATTATGGGTTGTTTTAGATAATGGATTAATGTATCGACCACATTTATTAAAAGTAATAGATGAGAAAGATGTCAAGAAAGAGGAGAAGAAAAAGATTGAAATAGAAGAGGAAGAGGACATTTGGGAAGATAAAGATTATGGAGATGCTTGTGGAGCAGGTTAGGTGGGATTTTGAAAGATATTGAAAGATTAGAAAGGGCTAAGAAGCTTATTTTAAAAATTTTAAATGAAAAAGGAAGAGAATATTTATATGATCTGAGTGGGTTATCTGGAGGGTTTCTTATAGAGGAAAATGATAAGGAGCTTTTAACAACATATATTGGTTCTCAATATTTTTTAGAGAAGGTTAATGATTTGGGATTGAAACATTTGGGAGGATCAGTAGGGGATAGATGTATAGCCTTAAATAGAACAACATCAGCTATATTAGCTACAGTGCTAACATTAAAACCAAAGCATATTTATCACTATCTTCCAGAACTCCCTGGACATCCATCTATAAGAAGAGCAGCTGAGATTGTAAATGCGTATTATGAAGAATCTGATAATTTAAATATATTAAAAAAAGCTAATGAGAATAGTTTAGCTGTTATAACAGGAACTACAATGGATTTAAAAGTTATTAACTTAGAGCTGTTTAAAGAAGCTATAGAAATTGCTAAAGAGAAGAGTGCTATTATATTAGTTGATGATGCTTCTGGAGCAAGGATTAGATTACTATATGGTCAGCCACCTGCCTTAAAGCTAGGGGCAGATCTTGTTGTAACAAGTACAGATAAACTTATGCATGGCCCAAGGGCAGGCCTTTTAGCAGGAAAAAAGGAGATTGTTGATGAAATATATATAACAGCATTGAAATATGGTTTGGAAGCTCAGCCACCTATATTAGCTGGTATTTATAGGGCATTAGAAAAATTTAATTTAGATCATCTAAAAAAAGTGTTTAATAGAGCAAAAAATTTAGATTTGTCTAAATTAGATGAACTAGATGTTAATTATGAAAGGACTGCTACAGGTTTTGTAGTTAAAGATGTGAATGAAGAAGTAGGTTTTTATTTATTAGAAAAGTATGGAATATTAACAATATTGGTTTTTGGTGCTCCAGGATCTAGTAGAAATTTGAGAATAGATTTATTTTCAAATGATGCTGAAAGGTTAAGTGATGAATATATAATTAATGCTGTAGTAGATGCTATTAAAAGGTGTAATTATGTATGATGTTATTATAATTGGTGCTGGTCCTGCTGGTCTTTCTGCTGGAGTGTATGCTATGAGAGGTAAGCTCAAAGCTATATGTATAGAAAAAGAGAACCCTGGGGGTAGAATAGCTGAAGCTGGAATAGTTGAAAATTATTTGGGATTTGAGGAGATAAGAGGATATGAATTAGCTGAGAGATTTAGAAAACATGCTGAAAAATTTAAACTACCAATAATATATGATGAAGTGGTAAAGATTGAAAAAGAGAATGGATATTTTAAGGTAATTACAAAGAAAAGTCAATATATAACTAAGAAAATAGTAATTGCTACAGGAACTAGAGCAAAAAAATTGAACATCAATGAAGATAAGTTTATTGGGAAAGGTGTTAGTTATTGTACAATGTGTGATGCATTTTTCTATTTAAATAAAGATGTTATTGTTTTAGGTAGAGATACTCCTGCTATAATGAGTGCTATTAACTTAAAAGATATAGCTAAGAGAGTGATACTAATAACAGATAAAAAAGAGTTAAAGGCAGCAGAACCTATTATGTTTGATAGGTTAAAAGAAGCTAAAAATATTGAAATTATATACAATGCTGAAATATTAGAAATTGTTGGAGATGAGAGAGCTGAAGGGGTGAAGATAAGAGTTAATGGAGAGGAGAAAATTATTAAAGCTGATGGTATATTTATTAGCTATGGACATGTACCAAACACAGATTTTTTAAAAGGCGTAGTTGAGCTTGATAAAAATGGTTTTGTTATTACAGATGAAAACTGTAAAACTAGTGTTAATGGTATTTATGCTGTAGGAGATGTTAGAGGAGGGGTTATGCAAGTAGCTAAAGCTGTAGGAGATGGATGTATAGCTATGGCAAATATTATTAAAGAATTACAAAGAGGAATGTAAAATGGATGTAGCTGTTCTCTATTCTGGAGGGAAAGATTCAAACTATGCTTTATATTGGGCTATAAAAATGGGACATAATGTTAAATATTTAGTTAATGTTGAGAGTGAAAATAAAGAGAGTTACATGTTTCACATTCCAAATGTTCATTTAACAAATTTATCTTCTAAAGCTTCAGGAATTCCTTTAATTAAAATTTACACTAAAGGAGAAAAAGAAAAAGAGGTAGAAGATCTAAAAGAAGGTTTGAAAGAGCTTGATATAGATGCAGTAGTCACTGGAGCCGTAGCAAGTGTGTATCAAAAATCTAGAATAGATAAAATATGTGAGGAGTTAAAAATAAAATCTCTTGCTCCATTATGGGGAAAAGATCCTGAGTGGATTTTAAGAGAGACCTCTAAGTTGTTTGAAGTTATTATTGTAGGAGTTTATGCATACGGTTTAGGAAAAGAATGGTTAGGTAAGGTAATTAATGAAGATAATATAGATAAACTAATAGATATATGTAATAAATATGGAATACATAAAGCTTTTGAAGGAGGAGAAGCTGAGACTTTTGTTTTGGATTCTCCGGTATTTAAAAAAAGGATTGTTATTGAAGAAGCAGAAATTGAATGGCATGAAACTTGGGGAGTTTATCACATTAAAAAAGCTAAATTAGTAAAAAAAGAATAATTATTCAACTTTTAAACCTTTTCTTTCTCTTATTTGCCTAATTAGTTGATCTTGCATTTCTCTTGGAACTCTCTCATATCCTGCAAACTCTAAACTCCATAAACATCTACCTTGAGTAGCTCCTCTAATAGCACCAGCAAATCCAAACATTTCTGCAACAGGACATTTTGCTTTTATAATTGCCATGTCTCCTTCTTGTTCCATATCTAATATTTGTCCTCTTCTGTTGCTTATCTCTCTCATTGCTGCTCCCATGTAATCTTGAGGAGTGCTTATATAAACCATTTGCATTGGTTCTAATAATACAGGTTCTGCCTGCATCATTGCCTCTCTAATTCCAAACCTCATTGCAGGAATCATTTGAGCAGGACCTCTGTGTATAGCATCCTCGTGTAATACTAGATCCATAATCTTAACTTTAACTCCTTGACATTTCTCAGCAGCTAAAGGTCCATTATTCATAGCTTCTTTAAACCCTTGAATTAAAAGCTCTCTAACCTCATCAAAGTGCACAATACCCCTTGTCATATTAACTAAAACATTTCCTTCATATATAGATATAACCCTTCTAGCCTCTTCTGGATCCATTCCAGCCTTTATTAGCTCCTCAACTGTTTTATCATCAGGTTTTTTCTTAAAATCAATATTGCTTAATCTACCTTCTTTATATGCTTGTAAAACTCCCTCTTCTAATGGTTCAACCATTAAGTAAATCTTATTGTGTTTGTTTGGAGATTTACTCTCAATTATTGGAGATGGTTTTGTTACAGTTTCTCTATAAACAACTATTGGTTGCCCTACTTCAACAGGAATTCCTGCATCTCTCTCTATTTTTAGTTTTGTTATAATTTCAATATGTAGCTCTCCCATCCCACTTAACAAGTGTTCTCCAGTCTCTTCATTAATTTCAACTCTTACTGTTGGATCTTCTCTTGCTATTTGTCTTAAAACTTCTATTAATTTTGGTAGATCTTTTGTATTCTTAGCTTCAATAGCAACTGTAATAACAGGCTCGCTTATGTGTTTAATAGCTTCAAATGGCTCTATTATCTTATCTGGAGAGCAGATAGTCTCTCCAGCAGAAGCTTCTTTCAATCCAACTATTGCACAAATATTTCCTGCAGCTATACTATCAACAGGAATTCTCTCTGGACCCATAAAGACAGCTACTTGCTGAACCTTTGCTTTTTGCTGAGCATTAACCATATAAACTTCCATACCTTGTTTAATTCTACCACTGAATAATCTACAAACTGAAACAGCTCCTGCGTGTTTATCCATAATAATTTTTGTTACAACTCCAGCTAAAGGTCCATTAGGGTCACAGTTTAGCATAGCCTTTCCTACATCTGAATTAATATCTCCTTTCCATAGGTGAGGTATTCTGTATTTCTGAGCTTCTGATGGGCTAGGGAGATGTTTAATTACCATATCTAAAACAACTTCATGTAATGGAGCCTTTTCAGCTAATTCTCTTTGTCTATCTTGATTACAATATTCAATAATATCTTTGAATGTTATTCCACTTTTCTTCATAAATGGGACAGATATAGCCCACTTGTGATAGGCTGAACCAAATGCAACACTTCCATCTTCAACTTTAACCAACCACTTGTCTTTAAATTCTTCAGGAGCCATTTTCTTTATTAAGTTATTAACATCTGTAATTATTTTTATAAACCTTGCTTGTAACTCTTCAGGAGTTAATTTTAACTCATTTATAAGTCTGTCTACTTTATTAATGAATAATACAGGTTTAACTCTCTCTCTTAATGCCTGTCTTAAAACAGTTTCTGTTTGTGGCATAACTCCTTCAACTGCACAGACAACCACTATTGCCCCATCAATAGCTCTCATTGCTCTTGTAACATCCCCACCAAAATCAACGTGTCCTGGAGTATCAATTAAGTTAATTAAGTAATCTTTTCCTTCATAGTTATGAACCATTGAAACGTTAGCAGCAAATATTGTTATTCCTCTTTTAGCCTCTTCTTCATCAAAGTCTAATGCTAATTGCTCTCCTGCTAACTCTTTTGAAATCATTCCTGCTCCTGCTAAGAGGTTGTCTGATAATGTAGTCTTCCCATGATCAATATGAGCACATATTCCAATATTTCTTATTCTGTCGTACTTTTCCATTAATTCTTTAATCTTAGCAATCATTTTTGCTCTTTTTCCCATATCCTATTCACCTTAAAAATTTATGAATTTATCTTGCAGATTGAGCAACTCTTTCTGTTTCTTCTTTCTTTCTAACAGCATAGCTCTTTTGTATATCTCCTTTAGCAGCTGCTATTATTTCTTCAGCTAAAGCTACTTCAATAGGTGTTTTACTCTTATGGGCTTTCATATAAGCTCCTAAGGCTATGTTTCTTAATGCTACATCAACTCTCCTGGAGGAGGAACAATCTACAGATTGTAAATATATAATTCCCCCATACTGAATCCTTGTTGTATCTTCTCTTGGACCAGCATTTTCAATAGCATCTACTAAAACTTGGATTGGATTTTGTTTTGTCCTCTTTTCAATAATTTCAAATGCTTCCTCAACAATTTTTAAAGCCTTTAATTTTTTTCCTGTATTTTCCTCTCTTCTCATAACTTTATTAACTAATCTCTCAACAATATTCATTTTATGCTTTTCAAACTGTCTCTTTGTGAATCTTCCTGCAGTATGTGGAACATAAATAGGTGTTAAATTAATATAATTCCTTAAACCTGGATCCCTAACAACAACATCTTTTGTACTCCACTTTCCAAATATCTTAATTTCATCCAATTCCATATTTTCACCTTTTTATCTCTTAATTTTTTCCTGTCTTCCTCTAACCAATTCTTTTAATGAGTTCTTACCAACCATAATTACTTTATATTTAACCCCAGGAATATCCCCTTTAGCTCTTGGCCCTTTAGGTCCACCAATACCCTCTATTATAACTTCATCGTGTTCATCTATAAAAGTTATAGCTCTGTTTCCAGGACAGAATGCAGTAACAACCCTACCATTTTTAATTAGTTGAACTCTTACACACTTCCTAATCCCAGAATTTGGCTGTTTTGCTTCTAAACCAACTTTTTCAATAACAATACCTCTAGCCATAGGAGCTCCTTCTAATGGATCATATTTCTCTTTTAATCTTAAAACTCTTTTAACATATCTATAATCATGCCATCTGCACCATTTTCTTTTTAATCTTAATTTTCTACCAGCAAATTCTCCTCTTGGTGACTTACTACCACTCATTATTATCACCTTCAGTTTTGTGCCTCAGCTAATTGTGATGTATTATTAATATTCCCTTCTTCTTTTATATCTTTCCCTTCTTTCTTTATATTTCTGTTAACTTTTTGTTGTTGTTTTTCATTAATAATAACTTTTATTTTTGTTATTTTTGTATGTCTCTTTAATATATTTAAAGCTCTTTCTAAGTTTTTTCCTTTTTCTCCAAAAACAGCTTTTCTAACTTTTGGACTAATTTTTATAAAAGCTACAACATCCTTTCCTACTCTTTTAACCCAAACATCATCTAACTTTATTGGAGCAAAAATATTCCTAATAAATTTTCTCCAATCATTTGAATATTCTATAATATCTACCTTTTTACCAAACTTTTCTTCAGCTTCTTTAACGTGTTCTCCTCCCTTTCCTATAGCTGCTCCAATATCACCTTCTTTTACAATAAAAGCTACTCTCTCATCAGTAATTACACAATCTAAAATAGGAACATTAGCAATTTTTTCAAAAAATCCCATTTTCATAATCTCTTCAGTAGTTAATCTAAGCTTTCCCATTATTCATCACCTTTCAAAACATCCATGATATTTGATAATCCCTCATCAATTATCAAGAGTGTTGACACAGGGAAAGGCTTACCACAAACAGCACCAAGTTCAAGAGATGTGAGATTATGCTGATAAACAGGAATATTTGAGAGTTTTGCATAATACTTAACATCTTCTTCCAACTCTTTTGGAACATTTCCTGCTATTATAACAAGCTTACCTTCCCCGTGTTTGAGATATTTTAAAGTTCTTCTTGATCCAAGAATAACCTTACCTGTATCTACAGCGGTTCTAATGGCTTTATTTACATCCATAGTATTACCCCTCCCTTATATTTTTTATTATAAATAGAGAAACAAATAACAAAAATTTTAAATACATAGAAAATTAGGTCAGTGAAGGGCGTGTTCATCATATACATCAGCACATCGATGTTTCATCATCCCTCACAAAATAGTTTGAATCTCTATTTAAGCTTTTCATATAAAAATCTTTCTACTATCTAATTCATATCTCCAAATATTCATAATATTTGCTTAACCAATCAACTATCCCTTTTCTCTCTTTACCTTCTTTTATAGCTTCTATTATCTCATTAACGATATCTTCCACATCTCTATTAGTTGTATCTATTTCATAAACTTTTCCTTTACTCTCACATAAACATACATCCAATATTTCTGCCTGAACATTCTCTAACACTTTCTTATCTTTATAACCTCTTTTTCTTAAACGCTCTTCTATAATCTTTGGATCACATCTTAATACAATAGTATAATCAGGATTTAACAGATGTGAAACATGACCATCTAAGATAATATTATCTTTATCTTTTAAAAAATTATTTAATTTTTCAAAGTCTATAACATATGATTCCATATCTTCATCATAATCTATATACAACCTATATCTCTTTACCACATCAGTTATGTCAATAACTTCCATATTTAATCTTTTTGCTAAAACTTTTGATACTGTTGTTTTTCCTACACCAGGGGTTCCTGTTATAGCAATTCTCATTCTTTAATCTCCTCAACATCTTCTTTTATTTTTGAAACATATTTATCTAATTCAACATCATTTCTAAAGCATAATAAAACATTTTCAGAAACTAATCCATATCTATAATTTATTGTATCTAAATAGCTTTTAAAATCTGTAATCTCTTTTATAATTGCTTCTTCAGGAACTTCTTCAAAGTTTATGATAATCACATCATAGTCAGGAATCTGTCCTTTAATCTCTCTAAAGTCTAAAGGATGCTTTATCCTAACAACAAAAAGTTTTGGAAGTATTTTTTCAATTTTAATAATTTCTTTAACCTCCTCCTTTTTCTCTTCTTCATCTAAAATTACTGTTTGTGTCTCTTCACCTATTACCTCATACTCTTCCTCTTCAGGAACTTCTACAGGTTTTGGAAGATCTTTATTTCCTCTTATCTTTTTTATTATTTTTTCAAAAACCATATTTATCACTCCACAGTAACACTCTTAGCCAATCCTCTTGGTTTATCTACATCTCTATTTAATTGTACTGCCTTATAATAAGCTAATAATTGATAAGCTGGAGCATATATTATAGGAGAGATTTCCTCTATAACATTTGGAGTTATGATATTATAATCAGCTGTCTCTATTTCTACAGGGGTTATAGCTATAACTTTTCCATTTCTTGCTTTAACTTCTTCAATATTTGATATAATTGAGTTAAAAACTCTGGAATTTTTTGGAGGAACAATAGCTATAGTATCCATTCTTTCATCTATTAAGGATATTGTCCCATGCTTTAACATTCCTGCACTCATCCCTTCAGCATGCAGATATGTTATTTCTTTAAACTTTAAAGCACCTTCTAATGCACTAACAATATTAATTCCTCTAGATATAAAGATATAATTATTAACTTTTAAATCTTTTGTTACTCTTTCAATATAATCTTTTTTATTTAAAACTTCCTTAACATACTTTGGTATCTTCTCTATAGCTCTTTCATAAACAGCCATATCCTTATTTAAAAGTTTTCCAAATTCAATGAATAGTCTATATATTATCATCAGCTGTGAAGTAAATGTTTTTGTAGCACAAACAGCAATTTCTAGTCCTGCTCCCATTAATACAGTTATATCAGCCTCTCTTGTGGCAGTTGATCCAAGGATATTTACTATAGCTCCAACTTTAGCTCCTCTTTCTTTAGCATACCTCATAGCTTTTAATGTATCATATGTCTCTCCACTCTGTGTCAAAGCTATCACTAAAGTTTTTTCATCAACAACTCCTTTATTTAAAAATTCTGATGCATCACAGGCTATGACAAGTTTCCCTAACTTAGAAAAGAGATATTCAGCATATATACAGGCATGATAAGATGTCCCCATTCCAATGAAATATACTTTTTCACTATCTTTTATTAGCTTAGCTAATTTTTTTATTTCTTCACTAGATATTTTAGATGAAATCTTCAGTATTTCTGGCTGTTCCATTATCTCTTTTAACATAAAATGGGGATAACCCTTTTTCTCTGCTTGGTTAATATCCCAATTTATTTCTATAACCTCCCTTTTAACATCTTTTCCATTGTTCTCAATTTTTATATCTAAACCATTTTCTCCTTTTTTTATAATAACAATATCTCCATCATATAATGGGATAGCTTTATTTGTATATTCTAAGAAGGCTGTAATATCACTACCCAAAAATGCTTCATCTTCTCCAATACCAACTATTAATGGACTTTCATTTTTAGCTCCAATAAGTATATTTGGAAATCTTTTATTTATAATAGCAACAGCATAACTTCCTTCTAATCTCTTTATAGCTTCTTTTACAGCTTTAATATATCCTTCTTCTGAATTATCTTCTATTAAATCTTCAATTAAATGAGCAATAATCTCTGAATCAGTTTCTGATTTAAACTTATGTCCTTTTTTAATTAATTCATCTTTTAACTCTCTGTAATTACTAATTATTCCATTATGAACTACAGCAATTTCATCTTTACAGTCTGTATGTGGGTGAGCATTCTCTTTACAAACTCTCCCATGTGTTGCCCATCTTGAGTTATGATTGATTATTAAATTTCCAATAAAATTTTGAAAATCTTCAACTTCTAAGTCATAAACATATTCAACATCTGACTCTACTTTCTCAATTTTAAATTTAGTCCAAACTATGTTTCCATTAAAGTATTTTAAATTTTCATTTCCTTCTATTTTATTTAACTTCTCCAATTTACTCTTTGAAGTAAAACCAATATACTTTTTAAAAGACTCTAATGATATCTTATCATCTATAATAATCTTAAACTTCCCATTTTTTGAATATGAGGCTAAAATTCCAAATCTTAAAAGTAAGAACTGAGTTTCTCTTAAAAACTCTTCAGAGTTTATTTCTAAGTAAATCTTATCATCAACATATGATGAGTCAAATACCCCTTTTAAATATGATGCTAATAAACTATTACTTAATTTAAATACAAAACTTGGAGTTTTTTCATTTTGATGAAATAGCTCTGGAACATTATTTTTAAACCAGTTAATTAATTCTTTGCTGTTTATTTCTAATAGATAATAATCTTCCTCTTTTTTAATAATTCCATTTATATTAAAAATCTTTGTAAATAACTCTCTATATTTTTCTAAAACTTCCCTTTCCCTGTCTCTTAAAAACAGTGTTCCATTTTTAATGTGTTTTTTAATAATAGTATATCCAATAATTTGTAATAGCTCGGGGTTCATTTCATTATTATCAAATTTATAATCTATTTTTCTAACAACTCCAACTAATTCATTTCCATTTAAATCTTTAACACATTTCTCTACTATTTTTCCTTCTTCTAAAACAAAAATCTTATGCTCTCCAGTAGTTAATAGCTCAGAAAAATCAGTTTTTATTTTATATAATATATTTGGAGATTTGTGCTTAAATTTTATAATCTTTTTCTTATATAATTTAAAATCATTAAAATTAACTGATAAAACCTCATCTTCATCAATTTCAGAAATCTTTTTTATTCTCCCATCTGATAAGACAACATATGTATCTGGATGTAAACAATGTCCTACACCAATATTACCATTAACACTTAAAAAATCTTCTTTCTTAGCAACCTCTTCAACTTTTCCAACATCTTTTTTTATTATTAAATCTTCATCAATTACCCCAATTCCACAACTATCATATCCCCTATACTCCAATCTTCTAAGGCCATTTAATAGAACTTCAGAAGCCTTTTTGTTCCCAATATATCCAATAATTCCACACATGTGTTACTCACCATAATCTTAATATTATTCTTTAAGCTTAACTATTAAATATAGCTATATAATATTAAAACTTGTAAGAGGTGAGAAAGATGGTATTTGGGACTGTGGCAAAAGATGAAAGATCTCCAGAAGAGATTTTAAAAGGAGTAGCTATGATGTTAGATGAAATAATAAATGATACAACAGTTCCTAGAAACATAAGAGCTGCTGCTGAGAAAGCTAAGAATGTTGTTTTAAATGAAAAAGAGGAACCAATAGTTAGAAGTGCTACAGCAATACATATTTTAGATGAAATAAGTAATGATCCAAACATGCCTTTACACACAAGAACTCAAATTTGGAGTATAGTTAGTGAGCTTGAAAGAGTTAAATAATTCAATCTCCCCTTATTTGTAACTTCTCTTCTTCTTTTAGTTTTGTAACATCAATCCCTTTCATAGGCATTCCAAGATTTTTACTAACTTCAGCTACAACTTCTGGTTTATCATAATTGTATGTAGCCTCAACAATAGCTCTTGCCATTTCTAATGGATTTTCTGATTTAAATATTCCTGAACCTACAAATATTCCATCACATCCTAAGCTCATCATTAATGCTGCATCAGCTGGTGTAGCTATTCCTCCAGCAGCAAAATTAACGACAGGTAATCTTTTTATCTTTTTTATTTCTAATAAAATTTTATATATTCCATCTATAATCTCGTTTAGAGTAAATCCTTCATATATAGGCTCATTTTCTAAAACTTCATGAGGGTAGCCCAAACTCTCTCTAACTTGCATTGCTAGTTCAGCATATCTCATTGAAAAGACTTTAGCTACTTCATATATTGACTCATCATCCATCTCTGATATCTGTCTTATAGCTTCATTCATTAATCTCATATGTCTAACAGCCTCAACAACATTACCTGTTCCAGCTTCTCCTTTAGTTCTTATCATTGCTGCCCCTTCCCATATTCTTCTAACAGCCTCACCTAAATTTCTAGCTCCACAAACAAATGGAACTGTAAATTTCTTCTTATATATGTGGAAGAATGGGTCAGCTTGAGTTAAAACTTCACTTTCATCAATCATATCTACACCTATAGCCTCTAACACCCTAGCTTCAGCTGTATGGCCGATTCTACATTTTGCCATAACTGGGATGGATACAGCATCCATTATCTCTTCTATTAAAGCAGGATCAGACATTCTTGCTACTCCTCCCTCTTTCCTAATATCTGCTGGCACTCTTTCTAAAGCCATTACTGCAACAGCTCCAGCTTCTTCAGCTATTTGAGCTTGTTCAACATTGGTTACATCCATAACTACTCCATGCTTTACCATCTTTGCAAATCCTCTTTTTAAAAGTTCAGTACCCTTTTTCATTTTTTATCACCTTCAATATTCTCTTAGCTACACTCTCTCCATCCAATCCATAATATTTTAATAATTCTTCAGCCTTTCCACTCTTTCCAAAAACATCATTTATTCCAATTCTTAGTAGTTTCTTATCATCATTAACTATAGCCTCAGCAACAGCTGAACCTAAACCACCAATAATATTATGGTCTTCAACAGTAACAATAAAATTATTACTCTTCTTTAGTATTTTCTCATCTAAAGGTTTTATAGTAGCCATTTCTATAATCTGTGCGGATATTCCATGCTCTTTTAAAATCTCTCTAGCCCTCAAAGCTTCAGGAACTTCTTCTCCAGTAGCTATTATTGTAATATCATCCCCATCAAATAATATTTTTCCCTCTCCTATTTTAAAACTTGCCTCTTCTTCACTTTCATAAATTATTTCAGTATCTCTCCTTGGCATTCTTACATATACTGGACCATTGTATTTTGCTATCTCTCTGATAACATTTTTTGTATGGTAATAATCTGTTGGAGCTATTACAACCATATTAGGGATAGCTCTCATTATAGCAATATCTTCACACATTTGGTGAGAAGCCCCATCCTCTCCAACAGTTATCCCTGCATGTGTAGCTACTATTTTAACATTTAGCTTTGGATATGCTATTAAATTTCTTATTATCTCCCAAGGTCTTCCAGCAGCAAACATAGCAAATGAGGAGGCAAAAACTATCTTTCCTGTAGTAGCTAATCCTGCAGCCATACCCATTAAATTTTGTTCAGCAACCCCTGCATTAAAAAATCTATCTGGAAACTCTTTAGCAAACATCGCTGTCTGAGTTGAACTAGAAAGGTCAGCATCTAAAACAACTAAATTCTCATACTTCCTACCAAGCTCTATCAGTGTTTCTCCATAACCTTTTCTCATTCCTTTATAAACTCCTGTTAATTTCATTTCTCTCACCTAAAGCTTTTAAAGCTGATTCTCTTAATTCTTTAACAGCCCTATTCACATCAGGATTTCTGAAGATAGCTGATGAAGCTATTAACCAATCTGCCCCAGATTTTACAGCTAAATAAGCTGTTTCTCTATTTATTCCTCCATCTACTAATATCTTTGTTTCTAAATTATTCTCTTCTATCAAATTCTTTAATCTTTTTATCTTTTTTAGCATAGGCATTATAAATTTCTGCCCAGAAAATCCAGGTTCAACAGTCATAAGTAAAACACCATAAACCTCTTCTAAGATATATTCAATCATATCTAATGGGGTTGCAGGATTTATAGCAACTATTGGCTTAGCACCCAGTTCTCTTATTTTGTTTATCATTCTAAATGGAAATCTTACAGCTTCAATATGAAATGTTATAAAATCCATATCCTTAAACTCATTTAAAAATATATCAGCATTTTCAACCATTAAATGGACATCTACTGGAAGATTTGTTATTTTCTTTACATAATTTGCTATTCCTATACCCATACTTATGTTAGGCACAAAATGACCATCCATCATATCCACATGTATAAAATCCACTCCCGCATTTTCTACTTTCTCAATCTCATGTTTTAAAAATCTGAAGTCAGCTGATAAGATAGATGCTCCAATTTTAATCATTTTTTCCCTCTTTTAATTCTTCTAAAGCTATTTTTAGCTGTTCTTCATTAGGGGCTTTTCCATGGAACCCTACATTACCTTCCATGAATGAAACTCCTTTTCCTTTTGTTGTATATGCAATAATCATCTTTGGCTTACCATTCTTTAGAGATTTTGCTTTTTCTATTGTTTCTATTATCTCTTTAAAGTTATGCCCATCTATTTCAAAAACATCCCATCCAAACGCTTTAAATTTTTCAGCTAAATTACCAAGAGCCATAACATCTTCTGTATGCCCATCTATCTGTAAGAAGTTTCTATCAACTATGGCAATTAGATTATCTAATTTATAGTGTGCAGCAGCCATTGCAGCCTCCCAAACTATACCTTCTTGACACTCTCCATCTCCTAGGAGGACATAAATGTGTTTATCTAATTTATCTATCTTATAACCTAAAGCCATCCCTACTGCTGCAGAGAATCCCTGTCCTAATGAACCTGTAGCTATCTCAACTCCAGGAGTGTCCATAGATGGATGTCCTTGAAGTTTTCCTTCCAACTTTCTTAACTTCCAGAGTTCT
The DNA here is from genome assembly GCF_000371805.1 of Methanocaldococcus villosus KIN24-T80. Lineage (NCBI taxonomy): Archaea > Methanobacteriati > Methanobacteriota > Methanococci > Methanococcales > Methanocaldococcaceae > Methanocaldococcus > Methanocaldococcus villosus. The sequence goes on along the minus strand of NZ_AQUK01000001.1, from coordinate 976,290 downwards.
TCTTCATCAATAATATTAAGCTCTGAGAGTATAGCATATAAAGCTGGAGCAGCATGACCTTTACTTAAAACAAACCTATCTCTATCTTTTTTGTTTGGATCATAATCCATTATGGCAAAGTATAGAGCTACCATTACGTCCACAGCAGATAAACTCCCCCCAGGATGTCCAGATTTAGCTAAACCTATCATTTTAACAACTTTATACCTAACTCTCTTAGCTATCTTTTCAAGTGTTTTTATATCTACTTTATCTAATTTATTAACAGCCATCATAATGTTTCACCTTCTATAACTCTTAGTTTTTGTAGAGGTAGAGTATTATTTATATTTTTATAATTATACTAATAGTATATTTAAATATCATTAAGTGATGTTTATGAAAATCATACCAATAGCATCAGAAAGTTTAGGAGTTAGGTCTATGGCTACATATGTAGATACAAGAGATGTAAAAGTATTAATTGATCCAGGTGTTGCTTTAGCTCCAGATAGATATGGATTAAAACCTAATAAGATTGAATTTAAAGCTTTAGATAAAATTAGAGAAAAAATAAATAACTTTGCAAAAAAAGCAGATGTTATTGTTATTTCCCATTATCATTATGATCACTATACCCCATTTTTTGATGATATATATCTTGCTTCAAAAGACTATGCTAATGAGATATATAGAGATAAAATACTTCTAATCAAACATCCAGAGGAGTATATAAATAAAAGTCAAAAAGAAAGAGCTAAGAAGTTCTTAGAAAGAGTTAAAGATTTAGCAAAAAAGATAGAGTTTGCAGATAACAGAATGTTTGATTTTAATAAAACAATTATAAAATTCTCTCCTCCATTTCCTCATGGAAAGGATGATAAGTTAGGGTATGTTATTATGACTACAGTTAAAGAAGATCAAACATTTTTACACACTTCAGATATACAAGGTATTTTGTTTGATGAAATAAAAGATTATATTATAAAGGAAAAACCTGACATTATCTTTATAGGTGGTCCTCCTACATATCTAATCCATAGATATGGAAAAAAGAATTTAGAGAAGGCTGTTGCTAATATAAAAGAGGTTAAAGACAAGACTGGTGCAGAGATTATAATGGATCATCACTTGTTGAGAGATAAAAACTTTAGAAAGAAGATCAATATAGATTTTAAAACAGTTGCTGAATTTTTAGGGAAAGAGAATTTATTATTAGAGGCATATAGAAAAGATATTAAAGATGGAAAAGTAGTGGTGGATGATAATGCTTTGGAAAGATGTTTGTAAAATTTTTGACAATATTGAAAAAACTACAAAAAGATTAGAGAAAAGGGATTATTTTATAAAACTTATTGAAATGGTTAAAGATCCTGAAGATTTAAAAAAGATTTGTTACATTGCTATAGGAAGAGTGTATCCTGAATATGATGAGAGAGAGTTAGGAATTGGAGAAAAGCTGTTAATAAACTCTGTAGTATCAATAGGTATAAATAAAAATGAATTGTTGGAAGAAATTAAAAAAACTGGAGATATTGGTTTTGCTATTGAAAGACTTATAGGAAAGGTAAAACATGGATATCTTCTCTATCAGCCTTTAACTGTTGATGAAGTTTATAAAACTTTAAGAAGAGTTGGTGAAATAGAAGGAGAAGGTTCTCAAAAAAAGAAAATACGGCTTATTAGTGGGCTATTTTTAAGAGCTACACCTATTGAGGCTAGATATTTAGCAAGATTAATATTAGAAGATATGAGAATTGGAATGAATGTCCCTACAATATTGGAGGCACTGTCTATTTATTTTAATATACCAAAGGAAAGGTTGGAGAAGATATATGCAATTACAAATGATATTGGTTTGTTAGCTGAAAAACTTTTAAAAAATGAGCTTGACAGTGATGAGCTAAAATTAAAGCTTTTTAGACCAATAAAACCTATGCTTGCTCAAATAGCCCCATCTATAGAGCAGGCAATATTGGAAATGGGAAAAGCACAGTTTGAAACAAAATTTGATGGGGCAAGGGTTCAAATTCATAAAAGTGGAAATAATGTGAAGATTTATAGTAGAAGGTTAGAAGATGTAACTAATGCCTTACCAGAGATTGTCAATGCTATAAAGGGAATAAATGTTGATAAACTTATAGTTGAAGGAGAGTGTGTAGCTATAGATAAAAACACAGGAAAACCAAGGCCATTTCAAGATATACTAAGAAGGTTTAGAAGAAAGTATGATATAAGTAAGTTTATGAAAGAGATCAATTTAAGAGTGTATCTCTTTGATATTCTTTACAAAGATGGTGTTTCTTATATAGATGAGCCATTTAAAAAAAGGAGAGAAGTTTTAGAAAGTATATTTGGGTATGAAAATGATTTTAAAAAGGATAGAAAAAGAATAGAAGAAGAATTAAAAGCTGATAAAATTATAGATCTTTCTTATAAGCTTGTTACAGATAATCCTGAAGAAGCTAGAGAGTTTTACAATTGGAGTTTATCTATAGGACATGAGGGAGTTATGATAAAAAATCTTAATGCACCATACACTCCAGGAAGTAGAGTAAGAACTATGTATAAATTTAAACCGACTTTAGAAAGTTTGGATGTTGTAATTACTAAAGCTAAGAGAGGAATGGGCAAGAGAAAAGACTGGTATGGTTCTTTTGAAATAGCTGTTAGGGATGAGGAGGGGAATCTTTATCCTATTGGCCATGTTGGAACAGGATTAACTGAAGAAGATTTAGAATATCTAAAACAGAGAATTGACAAAATCATCATTAGAGATCTTGGGGAGGAAGTTGAAGTTAAGCCTGAAATTGTTGTTGAAGTAGCATATGAAGAAATCCAAAAATCTGATAAATATCCCTGTGGTTTTGCTTTAAGATTTCCAAGAGTTGTTAGGTTTAGAGAAGATAAAGGGGTTGATGATATAAATACATTAGATGATGTTAAAGAGATTTATATGATACAGAGAGGTAGGAATTAACAAATTTAATATCTGCAATTAAATAATCTTATCCGATTTTCGTAATTATGGTTATGAAACAGTTATGAACTACGCACCATAAGGCAAATATATTAATAAATTACAATAATTAAAAACGTAAAATATAACAAGGTGAAAAGATGAAAGCAGATGCTGTAAAGATTGCAGACGGAGTTTATTGGGTAGGAGTTTTAGATTGGGATATAAGAGTTTATCATGGGTATACATTAAAGGGAACTACTTATAATGCATATTTAGTCTTTGGAGATGAGAAAGTAGCTATAATAGACAACACCTATCCAGGAACTTCTGCTCAAATGTGGGCAAGAATAAAAGATGCATTTGAGAAAGAAGGAAGAGAGTTTAAGATAGATGTTATAGTACAAAACCATGTAGAAAAAGATCACAGTGGAGCATTACCAGAGATTCATAAAAAATTCCCTGAAGCACCAATATACTGTACAGAAGTTGCTGTTAAAGGACTGAAGAAGCATTACCCATCATTAGAAAATGCTCCATTTAAAGTAGTTAAAACAGGGGATACAGTTGATTTAGGAGGTAAGACATTAACATTCTTAGAAGCTCCTCTATTACATTGGCCAGACAGTATGTTCACATTCTACAATGAGGGAGGAATATTATTCTCAAATGATGCATTTGGACAACACCTATGCTACCCAGCCCATAAGAGATTTGATAAAGACATTCCTGAATATGTATTAATGGATGCTAATCAGAAATTCTATGCTAACTTAATAACACCTCTATCAAAACTTGTATTAAAGAAATTTGAAGAGGTTAAAAACTTAGGATTATTAGAGAAAATAAAAATGATAGCTCCTTCACATGGTCAAATATGGACAGATCCAATGAAGGTTATTAAGGCATATCAAGACTTTGCTACAGGAAAGGCTGCTAAAGATAAAGTCACAATTGTATATGATACAATGCACTACTCAACACAAAAAATGGCTCATGCATTTGCTGAAGGATTAATGAGTGAGGGAATTGATGTAGTTATGTACTTCCTACACTATGATGAGAGAAGTGAAATAGTTAAAGATATATTAGATAGTAAAGCCCTATTATTAGGAGCTCCAACAATCTATGATGAACCATATCCAAGTGTTGGAGACTTAATTTATTACTTAAGAGGTTTGAAGTTCAATAGAGCAGGATTTAAGAGACTAGCTTTAGTCTTTGGATCTATGGGTGGAGAAGGAGGAGCTGTAAATAGATTAGAAGAAGAATTAAAATCTTGTGGATTTGAAGTTATTGATAAATATGAACTTTACTATGTCCCAACAAAAGATGAATTAGAAAACTGCTATAATATGGGTAAGAGATTAGCAGCTAAAATAAAAGATATGAAGATTTAAATCCTTTTTTATGAAATTATTTTTTCTATCATGTTTAAACTTAAAGCTAATTTTATTTCTCTTGCTATTCTCTGACCCATACTTAGAGGTTCTCCATTATAGAGGAATGAGTATGGACTACCATTCATAAAACTGTTACTTCCTCCATCTATTCTTGCTGACATTTCAAAGACTACTATCTCTAAGCTGTCAGTACATAAACTCTGTAAGCAAAATGGTCCAATGATACCTGGAGGAACTATAGATTTTGAAGCTTCAACTAATTTATCACCCATATCAAAAACTTTTGGTAAGAGACTCTCTCTAATAACAACAGGTATATTTCCAGTTATTACATAACTAGGATTAATATTTGATTCTAATTGATCCTTAGCAGGAATTCTTATTAATCCATCAATATTACTCTCATATCTTTTATCAATTCCTAATAATTCAACTTCATTTTTTAGTGGTGAGTAGAAGTAATGGAAACAAAAGTTTGTTCCAATAATATATTCTTCTATATGTGCTTTCTTTAAGTCCTCATCTGTTAGTATACCTTTATCAATTAATTCATTAGCTTTTTTATAGAATTCATCTTTGGAGGATGCTATGAAATATCCTTTTCCTCCCCTTGCCCCAGGAAATTTAACAATTACACATCTATCTATATCATTTGGATCCTCAAATTTTTTAGGCACTCTTATCCCAGCTTCTTCTAATAACTTCCTCTCCAAATCCCTCTCTGCCTCCCATCTTAATATCATTCTATTTCCAAACATAGGAACATAGAAGTTTTTCTCTATATTATCTAACCCACAGTAGGCTATAAATGATCCATGTGGAATAATTATAGAGTTCATCTCCCTGAGCTTCTCTTGAACTTCTTCATCCTTTATCTCTGAGAAATCATTTACATATATAAATTTATCAGCTACTCTAAACCTTTTATATGGGATATCTCTACCCTTCACTGTTATACATACTGTGGAAAACCCTTCTAATTTAGATCCTTTTAATATATGTAAGGCTGTATGGCTACCTAAAGTAGCTATAGTTATTTCATCTTTATTATATTCATTAAATATCTCTATAATCTCATCTTTTTTTATCATTTTACCACCCTAAAAGAAAGTAAGAACATTAATATCCATATGATCATTAGTATAGTTATTAATATAGAGAATATAATTAGATTTTTTGAATTGCCAAAAACTATTGGAATAGGGCCTATCATGATAATTCCAGCGTATTCTACATTCTCTTCTTTTTTCTCTTTATCTGGTAAAATCATACCCAATGTTACTAAAAAAAATCCTATGAATATTAACAATATCCCTAAAAATATTAATGCCCTCATCATCTCCCTAATGGGTAGTTAGGAGCTTCATTAGTTATTAGTATATCATGTGGATGGCTCTCTCTTTGACCACTTTGGGTTATGATAACAAATCTTCCTTTTTCTTGTAACTCTTTTAAATTCTTAGCTCCACAATATCCTAAGCTTGCTCTTAAACCCCCCAATAGTTGGAAAATAACTTCACTTACTGGACCTTTATAAGGTACTGCTCCCTCAACACCTTCAGGAACTAGTTTAACATGTTTCATATGACTTTTATCAACAGTTTGGAAATACCTATCTCCAGAACCAGACATCATAGCTCCCAATGACCCCATTCCTCTGTACTGTTTATACTTTCTACCATTTATAACCATCAACTTACCAGGAGCTTCATCAGTACCTGCTAATAATGAACCAAGCATTACAGCATCAGCACCAGCAGCTATAGCTTTAGCAATATCCCCACTATATCTTATCCCTCCATCAGCTATTACAGGTATTTCATAATTTTTTGCTACATCTGCAACTTTAGCAATAGCTGTTAATTGTGGCACTCCTACACCAGCAACAATTCTTGTAGTACATATACTTCCCGGCCCAATACCCACTTTTAAAACATCAGCACCAGCAGCTATTAGATCCTCAGCAGCCTCTTTTGTAGCTATATTTCCGGCAATTAAAACAGTGTCACCACAAAGTTCTTTAAATTTCTTAATATTCTCAACAACTCTCATGTTGTGGGCATGGGCACAATCAATAACAAGGGCATCAACTTCAGCTTCTATTAAAGCTTTAGCCCTCTCAAAATCATGCGGTCCACAGGCTGCTGCAACTAATAACCTACCTTTTTTATCTCTTGCAGCTTGTGGATACTTCCTTCTTTTTAAAATATCTCTTAAAGTAACAATACCTATAAGATTCATCTCATCATCAACTATTGGTAGCCTCTCAACTCTATTTGAGTACATTATATCTAAAGCTTCTTCTTCAGTTATATTTTCTTTAGCATAAACAATATCTTTTGTCATTACATCTTTAACTTTTTTGTCTTTATCTTTAATAGCTTTAACATCTCTATGTGTTATTATCCCTACTAACTTTTCTCCATCTACAACTGGTAAACCACTTATAGAATATGTTTCCATCAGATTTATAGCAGTTTTTACAGTTTCTTCTGGAGATATAACAATTACATCTTTAATTACAATTTCATCAGCTTTTTTGACTGCTAAAACTTGATGAACTTGCTCTTCAATACTCATATTTCTGTGTATAACCCCTAACCCCCCCAATCTTGCTAATGCTATAGCCATCTCTTTTTCTGTAACTGTATCCATAGCAGCAGAGAGAATAGGGATGTTTAATTTTAAACCTGATAAATTTGTAGAAACATCAGTTTCTTTTGGTTCTACATAAGAGGCATTAGGTACAAGTAGAACATCATCAAAAGTATAAGCTACTTCAGCCTCTTTAAGCTTTTTAAAAAACAATGTCTCACCTTAATAACCTTTTTATTTATATTTCAGTAAGAGGTATTTATACTTTAAAGATTCTAAATTATTTATATTGTTGGTGATGTTAATGAGTTATGTTGCAAAGTTTTCAGGGAGGGGCGTTGTGATAACCAAACATCATCGAAAATTATATAGTTTTTTGTATAAAAAATGGGAACCTTTAGATATCACATTATATAGGGATAAGATAGTATTTGATTTTGGAGATAATAAGATTGAACTAAGTTTAGATAATATTATTGATATAGGGGAAAGAATACCTGAGGAGATTATAAAAACTTCAAAATACTGTCTTGAAGGTATAGAGTATTATTCAACAGTGACCACATATATAAATTTTGAGAAGACTGTAATAGCTTTTGCTACAGAATCAATGATTTATGAAAAAACCCTAATAATAAGTTTTTTAAGGAAGCTATTCCAAATACTTTTAAATAATAAAGATGTTATGGTTAGGTATAACATAAAGGAGAATTTTTACTGGGAAAAAGGAAAAATTAAGTTTGTTGATAAGAAAATTAGAGATAAAGGAATTATGAGAGTTGAACATTATATCACAGTTGAGACAAAAAATGATAGATACTATTTATTTACAAATATTAAGGACTTGAAAATTAGTGAAGACAAAATAAAAGATAGGGTTTTACCTGTATTAGAGATAGTTCAAAAAATGTGGATAAAAAATATTTCTTCCTATTTTTACTCTGATGATTGGAAAGTAAAGTTGTTTATTCTTAGGTACTTAAGGGAGATAATGGGGTTGGATATAGGGATTTTAAAATATTTAGACTAATTTTTTTGATAAGTAAATCATAATTGCTACTCTTAAATTAGTATATATAGCTAAAATAAGATACATAGGTTTTATTAAATTCAAAATTACCATAATCATGATAAAAAATATTCTCTCATCTCTTTTTCCTGGAATCTTTTTTAGTATTTCTATACTTTCATACATATCTTTTCCATAAGCACCTCTAAATCTCTCTGATGTGTAACTTATCATTATACACCCTATCAAAGCAACCATAGCTATAAAAAACCAAAGATTGCTTGAAAGTGTTTTATAAGCTAATATAGATAAAAAAGCTCCATCAACATACCTGTCTAATATAGAATCCAAATATCCTCCAAATTTACTAGTTTCTAATCTAGCTCTGGCTATTTCTCCATCAACTCCATCAAGTATAGAGCTTATTTGATAAAGTATTGCTCCTAATATGGGATTATATAAAACTGTTAAAGCTGATAGTATCCCAAATAAGAATATCCATATAGTTAATGTATTTGGGGAAAAATGATCTACTAAAAAATAACTTATCTTTGTAGATATTTTTCTATTTATATATCTACTTATAAACCCATCTTTATCCCCTTTAACAGCAGTTTCTATTAACATCCTTTTAGCCTTTTTTATATCTTCTGGTATATCAACATCTGTCCAAGGTTTTCCATTAACAAATGTTACTCTTAATTTAGCTCTTTCAACAACTTCTCTCATTTCAATAATTTCCTTTTCTTTCTCCAATTCTTCAGTAATTTTAAATATTCCACTATCTAAAATAAAAAATCCAGTGTCAATAGCATCAAAGTTCTCTAACTCTTTACCAATTTTTTCAACTCTTCCATCTTTTACTTTCACTTTTGTGGCTTCATCTATATCAACATATTTTGGATATTTATCAACTATTAACCCCTCACCCTTTATAGCATCTTCAATAAATTCTTTTGTATAGATGTGGTCACTCATAACTAATATGAATCTGTCTTTAACATGGTTTTTAACAATATGTAAAGAATAACCATTACCTCTTTCAGGATTATTATTTATTATTAAATGAGCATTAAAATTATGCTTTTTTAGAAAATCTTCAAAATCTTTTCTATATATGTTATTTACAACAATATAAAACTTATTAACTCCACACTCAGACAAGAGTTTCATTGTCCTATAAAGTATCTCTTTTCCACATATTTTTAATAGAGATTTAGGGATATTTCCCATTCTTGAACCATAACCTGCTGATAAAATGACAGCTTCCATTATTTCACCTCTTTGATAATATCTACAACATGTTTAACATCTTCACTTAAAATAATGTATAAATCAGATGTCATTACAGCAGGCTTTGTTTTTAAAATAGAATCACAGTTTTTAACACAGAGTACTTTACCTTTTAAATTCATTTTTTCTATCTTTTCTCTAATCCTTCTGGCTAACTCTCCACTTTTAGAAACTTGAGCATCCAAATATATACAAAATTCTTTATCTTTTAAAACATTTAATAGCAATTTAATAGCTTTCTCAGTATATTCTCCAATTTTATATTTTCCATAAACCCTTTCTAAGTCCCTATATATCCCATCATCACATAAAAAAACTCTATTCTTTAAAAAAGCTTCAATTGTTATAAGAACATTAAATCCATCTACATACACTCTTTTTAACTCTTTTAATGGAGTTAATTTATTCTTAACAATTTCTATTTCTTTATCACTGTGCACTTCTCTTAAAATTCTTAATCTTTCCAATTTTGTCAATTTATAATGATTTCCTACAAAATTTATTGCCACTTCTTTTTTATATCCCCTGTTTATTAAATATTTAAAATCTTTTTTAGCCTCTTCTATTTTTTTATTGGACATACCTCTTCACACATCCTACAAAATATACAACTTTCAACATCAACTTTAATGAACATAGATTTAACATACTCTTCAGGAGTAATTATAGCTTTTAATGGACATTTTTTAACACATTCTAGACAAAATTTACACTTGTTTTCATCAATTTTTTTATTCTTTAAATCTATAGCTTCACATGAACATAAACCACATTCATTACATTTGTATTCTAAAATTATAGGAGTTTTTGGTTTTGGGACATTATTTTTAATTACAGGAATGGAACAGAAAAGTAGGCAAATTCCACATTTTTTACATTTGCTTTCATCTATAGAAAATCTATTCCCTATAATAGCATCACATATATCTAAACAAACTCCACAGTGCTCACAAATTATATTTCTAAATTTAAATATTTTTATAGCCTCTGTAGGGCAGTGTTTTGTACACAATCCACAACCTATACATTCATTTATATCTAATTCTTTAGTTTTTGAATATTTTTTATCCACATTTAAAAATAGACATTTTATTAAGCTAGAAATTTTCATTTAAAATCACTAAATTTAAATTTTTAAATATAATGTGATAAAATTAAAAATTGGCGCCCTGGCCGGGATTTGAACCCGAGTCACGGGAGTGACAGTCCCGTATGATAGGCCGGGCTACACCACCAGGGCATATAAGCCAAGGATAACCTAAAAATAAAAAGTGGCCGGCAGCGTCGCCCCTTTCCCGCCAAAAGGCAGTACTCGGGGCATCGCTGGGGGGCTTAACTTCCGTGTTCGGGATGGGAACGGGTGTATCCCCCCCGCTATGGCCGCCGTACCACAAAGAAGTGGCGGGCTCGGAGGGATTTGAACCCTCGACCACCTGGTTAAAAGCCAGGCGCTCTGCCAGGCTGAGCTACGAGCCCACCTTAATGTGCGTTACATAAATAATGTTTTTCTTATATATATACTTTTCGGTTAGAAGATTTTGAATGGTCCGGCGGGCCGGATTTGAACCAGCGACATGGGGATCTACAGTCCCCCGTTCTACCAGGCTGAACTACCGCCGGACACAAGTGGTGGGCCTGCCCAGATTTGAACTGGGGTCCCAGGATCCCAAATCCCAGAGGATAGACCAGGCTACCCCACAGGCCCACATAAATGGAGCCCCGGGGGGGATTTGAACCCCCGACCGCCTGATTACAAGTCAGGCGCTCTACCAGGCTGAGCTACCGAGGCAACAACAGCAGATAAATTAAATTACATAAGTAGTATATAAACTTTTCTATTTAGTTTATTTAAATATTTTAAACTTAAAATTATAGAAAAATATATATAAATTAAAAATATTTTAAGAAGTTATAAAGTTTTTTTGAAATGGTGATACTATGCACATTATGGAAGGTTTCTTACCACCTATGTGGTGTGCATTTTGGTATATATTGTCAGGTATTGTTTGGATTTATGGGGTTATGCAACTGAAAAAACTGTTTGATGAGATGCCTGAAGCTAAACCATTGGTTGCTATAGCAGGTGCATATATGTTTATCCTCAGTTCTTTAAAAATGCCTTCAGTTACTGGAAGTTGTTCTCATCCATGTGGTAATGGTTTAGGGGCAGTATTATTTGGTCCTTCTGTTACTGCAGTGTTAGCATCTATTGTTCTACTGTTCCAAGCATTATTTTTAGCACATGGAGGGATTACAACATTAGGAGCTAATGTTTTCTCAATGGGTATTGTTGGACCATTTGTAGGATGGTTGATATATAAAGCTCTAAAAGGAAAAATGGATTCTACATATGTTGTAGGTTTAGCAGCAATGTTTGCTGATTGGGCTACTTATGCTACAACATCTCTTCAACTAACATTAGCCTTTCCTGGAAAAGACCCTATAGCTACATTTACAGCATTTGCTACAGTATTTGCAATAACACAAATCCCATTAGCTATAGCTGAAGGTTTATTAACAATGATAATTTGGGATTATCTAAAGAAATTAAAACCAGACTTATTATTAAAGTTGGGAGTTATTGATGAAAGTGAAATTAATGTAAATGTAGCTCCTGCTGGAGGTGAATAAATGGAAACCAAACATATTGTTCTATTAGGGATAATTATTCTCCTATGTGTCATCCCTTTAGCATTTGTTAAAGGTAGTTTTGAAGGTTCTGACGATCAGGCTGAGGATGTAATAAAAGATGTTAATCCACAATATCATCCATGGTTTCAACCAATATGGGAACCACCTAGTGGAGAGATAGAGAGTTTATTATTTGCAGTACAAGCTGCTATTGGGGCAATAATTATTGGATACTTTATAGGTTACTATAAAGGTAAAGCTGAATCCACACACTAAAAAATTTTTTTGGTGATCTTTTTTGAAATATAGTATAGATACATTAGCTTATAACAACAATTTAAAGAATGTAAATCCAAAATTGAAGGTTTTGTTTGCTATTTTATGTTTAATAACTTCAGTTATCTCAACATCAATAGTTGTTCCAATTGTTATATTTTTTGTAATGAGCTATCTTATAATATTTAAAGCAAAAATACCAAAAAAAATATATCTCTATCTTATAACTCCAGCTATTGGCTTTGGAATATTTACATTAGTGTTTATGAGTATTTGGTATGGAACTAATGAGATCTTCTCTATTCCTATCTTTAGTTTTAAAATATCTTTTCATAAATATGGATTAAATTTAGGACTGTTAGTTTTTAGCAGAATGTTAGGGGGAGTTTCATCAATGTTATTCTTAGCTTTAACTACACCAATGCCTCAACTTTTTTATGTTTTAAGAGATTTAAAGTTTCCATCAGTGTTTATTGAAATGTTAATGATGATCTATAGATACATCTTTGTATTGTTAGATGAAATGATCAGAATAAAATTTGCCCAAGAAACAAGGTTAGGTTATAAAGATTTAAAAACATCATATAGATCTCTTGGTATATTAGCTGCACAGCTTTTTATTAGGGCTTTTGAAAAAGGGGAGAAAGCTTATTTATATATGCTTAGTAGATGCTATGATGGAAAGTTAAGAACATTGGAAAGTATAGAAAATCCAAAATTGAAAGATGTGTTATTAATTTTTATCTTTGAATTTATTTTATTAATTTTAGTATTTATCACAAAAGACATCAGAATTTTTTAAATATTTATTTTCTTTAATAAATAGCAACTATTATATAATCTATTTTTCTAACAAAAGGATAAAAACCCACTGGGTGAGATGTTTGCACTTTGCTATAAAATATTTGAGGGAAGATAGATTACCCCACATATTTTGTCCAGGATGTGGAAATGGAATTGTAATAAACTGTTTTGTAAAAGCTTTAATAGATTTAAATATAAAGCCTGAAGATTATATAGCTGTTTCTGGAATTGGATGTTCTTCAAGAATACCAGGATATTTATACTGTGATTCCCTACATACAACACATGGTAGGGCTATAGCCTTTGCTACTGGTGTGAAGATAGCTAGGCCTGATAAATATGTTGTAGTTTTTACTGGAGATGGAGATTTGGCAGCAATAGGGGGGAACCATTTTATACATGGATGTAGAAGGAATATTGATTTAACTGTTATATGTGTAAATAACAATATTTATGGAATGACAGGAGGGCAAGTTTCTCCAACAACTCCACATGGGAAAAGAGCCACAACAGCACCTTATGGCAATATCGAAAATGAACTTGATTTATGTAAATTGGCAATCTCTGCAGGAGCATCTTATGTTGCAAGATGGACAACAGCACATCCTATACAGCTAGTTAGATCAATAAAAAAGGGATTAAAAAAGAAAGGATTTGCCTTTATTGAGGTAATTTCACAGTGTCCAACATACTATGGAAGGTTAAATATTTCAAGAAAGCCTGTTGATGTGTTAAAGTATATTAAAGATCATTCAATTAATATTAACAAAGCTAAAAATATGGATGAAGAGGAGCTAAAAGATAAAATTATTGTTGGAGAGTTTTTAGATGTTGAGAAGAAGGAGTTTGTTGAAGAGTTAAATAAGTTAATAGAAAAAGTGAAACAATGATCTTAATAGTTGGTTGTGGAAATGTTTTATTTGGTGATGACGGTTTTGGCTATGAAGTTATAAAAAGATTGGAAGAAATAAAATTACCTGAAAATGTTAAGCTTATTGATGCTGGGGCTAGTGGAGCTTACTATTTAATGGATATAGTAGATGAAAATGTAGAGAAAATAATAATTGTTGATGCCATTGATTATGGATTAAAACCTGGGGAGATAAAGATTTTAAGTGTAGATGAGTTACCTAATATAAGAAAATATACTTTTGATGCTCATGCTGTCCCTTTAGCCCCATTTTTAAAAGACTTGGCAGAGAAAGGGATTGAGGTAAAGGTTATTGGATGTCAGGTAAAAAATTTACCCATCCCAGAAATAAACCCAGGATTGTCAGAAGAGGTAAAAAAAGCTGTGGATAAAGCTGTGAAAATTATATTAGAAGAGATACTATGATAAGAAATATTATTCTGGGCTATGCTAATAAAGGACTCTTAACACAAATATATGGTCAGCCAGGAGCTGGTAAGACAAATATTTGTTTGTTAAACACTATAAACTACTCCAAAGAAGGAAAAGTTGTATATATTGATACTGAGAGTGGATTATCTATAGAGAGATTAAAACAAATAACTGAAAATTACAAGGATGTATTAAAAAATATGATTATTTATAATGTATTTGATTTTTTTGAACAAGATAAGGTAATTCAAAAAGAACTGATAGAGATATGTAAAAATAACATTAGCTTAGTGGTTGTTGATAATATCTCTTCTTTATACAGATTAGAGCTAACTGACAAAGCTGAAAAAAATATTGTTTTAAATAGAATGTTAGGGAATCAATTAAAGGTTTTGGCTAAGATAGCTAAGATTTATAACATTCCTGTTATCATAACAAATCAAATAAGAGAGACAATAAATGGATTTGAAGCTTCTGGTGGGCATTTATTGGAGTATTGGAGTAAATGTATAATAAGATTAGAGAAGTTAGGTGAAGATAGATTAGCTATTTTGGAAAAACACTTATTTGCTGGAGAAGATAGAGTTAGATTTAGAATAGTTGATAATGGAATTGTTATTTTAGATTAGAGAAAATTTATATAAATGTTTTAATAGAAAAGATATTAATAATATTTAAGAGGGAAAGTATGAAGTTTATTGCATGGTTAGATGAGTTATCAAATAAGGATGTATCTATAGCTGGAGGTAAAGGAGCTTCATTGGGAGAGATGTGGAATGCAGGCTTACCAGTACCTCCAGCTTTTGTAGTTACTGCTGATGCATACAGATACTTTATTAAAGAGACTGGATTGATGGAGAAGATAAAGCAAGTGTTAAAAGATCTTGATATAAACAATACTAAAGCTTTAGAAGAAGCTTCTAAAAAGATAAGAAGTATGATAGAATCAGAAAAAATGCCTGATGATTTAAGATTGGCAATAATTGAAGCATATAATAAGCTTTGTGAAATGTGTGGGGAAGAGGTTTTTGTAGCTGTTAGAAGTTCAGCAACTGCTGAAGATCTCCCAGATGCTAGCTTTGCTGGACAACAAGAGACTTTTTTAAATGTAAAAGGAGCAGAAAATGTTGTTAAATATGTCCAGAAATGTTTTTCTTCACTATTCACCCCTAGGGCAATATTCTATAGAGAGCAGAAGGGATTTGATCATTTTAAAGTAGCTTTAGCAGCAGTTGTTCAAAAAATGGTAAATGCTGATAAAGCTGGAGTGATGTTTACTGTTAATCCAATAACTGAGAAAGAAAATGAACTTGTCATAGAAGCCGCTTGGGGTTTAGGAGAAGGAGTGGTTAGTGGAGCTGTGTCACCTGATACATACATTGTAGATAAGAACACATTAAAGATTCTTGATAAGCATATAGCTAAAAAAGAGATTATGTATGTTAGAGATGAGAAAGGAGAAACAAAAGTTGTAGAAGTTCCTGAAGATATGAAAGAGAAGCAAGTTTTAACAGATGATGAAATAGTTGAACTAACAGAAATGGGTATAAAAATAGAAAAGCATTATGGAATGCCTATGGATGTAGAATGGGCCTATGAAGGGAAGAAATGTTATATGTTACAAGCTAGACCAATAACTACATTAGGTAAGAGAAAAAAGAAGGTTAGTGAGGAAGTTGAAGGAAAGATATTATTAAAAGGTATTGGAGCTTCTCCAGGGATAGCATCTGGTAGGGTTAAAATAGTTATGGATATAGAAGAGATAGATAAAGTAGAAGAGGGGGATATATTAGTTACTAAAATGACTACTCCAGATATGGTCCCTGCTATGAAAAAAGCTGCTGCTATAGTTACTGATGAAGGAGGTTTAACTTGTCATGCTGCTATTGTATCCAGAGAGTTAGGAGTTCCTTGTGTTGTAGGAACAAAATATGCTACTAAAATATTAAAAGATGGAATGTTAGTTACTGTTGATGGAGAAAAAGGAGTGGTGTATGAAGGAATTATTAAAAAAGAGGAAGAAGAGAAGAAAGAAGTAATTGTTAAAGAATCTCCAACAATAATAACTGCTACTGAAGTTAAAGTTAATGTTTCAATGCCAGAAGCTGCAGAAAAGGCTGCTAAGACTGGTGCTGATGGAGTAGGATTGTTAAGAGCAGAGCATATGATTTTAGGTTTAGGAAAACATCCAAAGAAGATATTAGAAGATGAGGGAAGAGAAGCTTTAATTAATGCTTTAATGGAAGGAATTAGAAAAGTTGCTGATGCCTTTTACCCAAGACCTGTTACATACAGAACATTGGATGCTCCTACTGATGAGTTTAGAAACTTAGAAGGTGGAGATAGAGAACCAATAGAACATAATCCAATGCTTGGATGGAGAGGAATTAGAAGAAGTTTAGATGATCCAGATATACTAAAATGTGAGTTAGAAGCTATAAAAAGATTGAGAGAAGAGGGGTATAAGAATATAGAGATAATGATTCCATTGGTAACACACCCAGATGAAGTTAGGAAAGTTAAAGAAATAATGAGAGAAGTTGGTTTAGAACCTGGAAAAGATATAAAGTTTGGAATAATGGTTGAAACCCCTGCTGCAGCTTTAATTATTGAAGAATTTATAAAAGAAGGTATAGACTTTATTAGCTTAGGAACAAATGATTTAACACAATATACAATAGCTATAGATAGAAATAATGAACTTGTAGCTAAATATTATAAAGAAGACCATCCAGCAGTTTTAAAATTGGTAGAATATGTTATAAAGACATGTAAAAAACATGGTGTAAAGACATCAATATGTGGGCAAGCAGGATCAAGGCCACATATTGTTGAAAAGTTGGTAAGATGGGGAATTGACAGTGTTTCAGCAAATATAGATGCTGTTGAAACAATAAGAAGGGTTGTAGCAAGAACTGAGCAAAAGGTTATCTTGGATTATATAAGAGATTTACATGAAGAAAAAACTAAAAACAAAAAATTATAATCTATTAAATTCTAATAAATCTTTTAATTTCCCAAATTCTAATAATCCAATTTCTGTTATTCCAAACACTTCCCCATCTAAATAATCTTTTTTTATTATTGGAGATGAAGGATAATTATTAACCAAATCATTTCCAGGAGATAAAGGATTAAAAGCAGGTAAAACAATATAATTTTTATTTACTAAATATATTGGAAATTTATATGTTGTAATCTCATCTCTTATTTTTATAGAAGGATGTTCATGAGCCAAAATTAAAAAATCTCCTTCTACAACTTTGTGTCCATGAGTTACAGTGTATTTACCTAATTCAAAATAATCATATGTCTCTGTAATTTTACTTAAATAAGTATCATGGTTCCCTTTTATTAAAATTAGTTCAACATGTTCATTTAATAAATTTAAAAATTCATTTACAAACTCTATTTCTCTTTTTATAGGATAAAAATTATGTTTTAGATCCCCATTAATTATTAATGATTTTATTTTATAATTCTCAATAAGTTTTAGAATGTTATTTATAACTCTATCTTTTTGTATTAATGGAAAATTAGCTCCTGATTCATTGAATGAAATATCAAAACCAATATGGGTATCAGCTATAATTCCATATTTTTTATAAATAATAGCCCTATCCTCTGTTAAAGTTAAATTTTTTATTTTCATAATAGACTCTCTAAAAAAGTTTGTATCTGCCCTTGGAAAACCGGGATATTTCATTGAAGGCCTATGCCTCCTCTACCCGGCCGCCATGTGGGCAGATTGCCGCGGTGGTGTCATCCCCTGCGGAAGGTCACCACCTGGATTATAGTTAAAAAATGATTTAGTTAAAAAATGATAGGGCGGCGGGGATTTGAACCCCGGACCTCTCGGTTATCAGCCGAGCGCTCTAACCAGGCTGAGCCACCGCCCTACAATAAAAGTTAGTAGATTATGCATAAGTAAAACTAGTATATAAACTTTTCTCCTATAGTTTTTAAATATAAAAATTAAATGATTTATAGACAAACTCTTAAAAACTTTAAAAGATATATTATTTTTGGTGAGTTTTATGGAAAAGGCATGTGAAATTTGTGGTAAAAAAGCTGAGATTTTCTTATATGGGATGCATTTATGTAAAGATATTAAATGCTGGGAAGAAGCTAAAAAAATAAGTTTAGCTAGACATAAAATGAGAGTAGTAGCATTAGGATCAAAAAATCCTATTAAAGTTAAAGCTACAAAAGAAGCATTTGAAAGAGTTATAGGTTATTCTGAGATAATTCCTGTAGATGTGGATAGTAAAGTTTCTCCTCATCCTATTGGGTTAGAAGAAACATATAAAGGTGCTTTAAATAGAGCTAAAGAAGCATTTAAAAAGATTCAGTGTGTTTATTCTGTTGGTATTGAAGCAGGAATGATTGAATTAGATGGGCATTATTTGGATATACATGTAGCTGTTGTTTATGATGGAATTAGAGAAACTGTTGGATTATCTCAAGGATTTGAATATCCAAAGATTGTAGCTGAACATATAATGAAAGGCATTGAAGGAAAAATAATAGCTGAAAAAATATCAGGGATAAAAGGTATTGGTGAAAGTGTAGGAATGATAGGATATTTAACAGATAATCATATAAAAAGAGAAGATCTTTGTAGAGATGCAGTAATTATGGCACTTATTCCAAGAATGAAAAGAAATGTTGAGTTATATTGAGGGTGGTTATTATTAAAAAAGAAAAAATTATTGAATGGATAGTTTTTTTAATAGTTTTGTTCTTGATTTGGAGTCATGTAAATGTTGTTGTATCTAACAGTATGTATCCTATAATGAAAAGAGGAGATTTGGTAATTGTTGAAAATGCAGGTTTTGAGTTTAACCCAAATGATGTTAAAGTTGGAGATATTGTTGTTTATTCAGCACATTGGGATGCCTATCAATATATCTTATATGCCATATCTCAAAAATTAGGTTATGATTTTAATAATACACTATTTATTTTTAATAGAGGTGATGATAAATTAGAAGCTAAAGTTTTAGGAAAGTTAAAAACAGATGTTGGAGAGTTTGTAATTATAAACTTCTCTACACCAAAATTGTTTGAAAAACCAGTTATACATAGAGTGATTGATAAAGTGGAGTTTGATAATAGGACATACTTTATTATAAAAGGGGATAATAATTATATGCATGATCCTGAACTTGTTTCAATTAATCAGATAAAGCAGAGAGTGTTAACTATAGATGGACATCCTTTAATAATCCCATATTTAGGATACCTCTCTATATATGCAAAGGAATATTGGTATATTATAGTTCTTATAATTATATTTGATATACTTTATAAGCAATTGAGAGGGAAAAAATGAAAAAGTTATTAGCTATTGTTATTCTCTTTACTCTCTTATCTTTATGTATAAACAAAAATTTGGATATATATAAAGATGAATTAACTTTTTACTATAATGGACATCCCATAGATGTTAAACTAAGAGTTCCAATAAGTATGGCTTTAGAAACAGAGTTAGTAAATACAAGTGATAAGGAAATATATTATCTCTACCATACTAAAAAAAATCTCTATATTATTTCAAATTTATCTGTGTCACCAAAAGGTGGAGGAGTTGCTATATTAGAGTTATTAACAAAAATTTCATGGTTAAATAATTTTTACCCTCATAACATAATTCTTGAACTTAATAGATCAAATAATACTGTTTATTTAGAATTTAAGCTAGTTAATGGTAAAGAAGGGGAAGCTAAATTAAAAATAAATGAATGTGAGGCTATAATGAATAGTAACAATACATTGGTAATATTAGCAAATATTAGTGACAAAAAAGCAAGAATATCAAAGGTAGGAAACAAGATTATTATAGAAGGGGATTCTTTAGAAGAAATGGATAAAGCTGTTGCAAGATTCATTATTGATATAATAAATTATACAGTTATTGGTGATATTAAATGATAACAAAGATGCATGGGGCTGGAGGAAGGTTAATGATTGAATTTATAAAAAATCAGATTTTAAAAAATATTGAATTAAAGAAAGTTAATGGTTTAGGTTTAGATGATTTAGATGATGCAGGGACAATTAAATTGGATGACAAGCATATTGCTTTTACAACAGATAGCTATACTGTTAAACCAATATTCTTTCCTGGAGGAGATATTGGAAGATTAGCAGTTTCAGGGACTGTCAATGATTTATCTGTTGTAGGAGCCAAACCTTTAGCTTTATCTTTAGCCTTTATCATTCCAGAAGGTTATGATGAAGAAAAGATAGAAAGGATTATTAAATCTATAAATAAAACTTCTAAAGAAGCTGAAGTAGCAATAATAGCTGGAGATACTAAAGTTACTGATGGGTTAGATGAGATAATAATAAACACTTCTGGTGTAGGGGTAGCTGAGAAGGTAATTAAAGATAGTGGGGTTAAAGATGGTGATGCTATTATTGTGTCTGGCAACATAGCTGAACATGGATTGGCTATTTTATTGTCTAGGGAAGAGTTTGAGTTTGAGACAAATATAAAATCTGATGTAGCTCCTCTTAATAAAATGATAGAAAATATTTTAGATCTTGAAATAAGTGCTATGAAGGATCCTACAAGAGGAGGATTAGCTGAAGCCTTAAATGAATTAGCAGAAAAGAGTAGTGTAGGAATAACAATTTTTGAAGATAAAATCCCTATATCTGATGAAGTTTCATCTGTCTGTGAAATTCTTGGTTTAGACCCTTTAACAATAGCTAATGAAGGAAAAGTTGTTATAGCTGTTGATAAAAAAGATGCTGAAGAATGTTTAGAAAGGCTTAGAGAACACCCACTTGGCAAAAATGCTGAAATAATTGGTTATGCTACAAAAGAACATAAAGGGGTGTTAATGGAAACAGGAATAGGAAAAAGGATAATAGACTATCCAATTGGAGATCCAATACCAAGAGTGTGCTGATTATGATTATTGGTAATATTGGAAGAGGAAAGAAAGAAATTAATGAGGATGACAAATTTAACATTATTTTAGATAAGATAGCTAAAAAAGTTAATGTATCTGAAGGTAGAAGAGCTGTTGAGGATATAATAAGAATTATTTTTAGAGAACAGCCAATATCAACAAAAAAGATAGCTCAGAAAACAAGACTACCTTTACCAATAGTAGCAAAAGTTAGGGCTATGTTAGAAAGAGAAAAAATATTAAAGAGAAATAAGGGAGCAATTTTAACAGATCTTGGGGAGAAATTAGCTAAGGAGTATTTAAAATTGAGATATAGAGGATCATTAATATGTGATAAGTGTAAGGGTAGGGGAATAATTTTAGATGAATTTTTTAAAGAGATTTTAAATAAAGCAGAAAAATATTTTAAAAAAAGACCTTCTCCAAATACATTAATAGATCAATCATTTGCCACATTAGAAACATCTGTTTATAGGGTAGCTTTGATGTGTGAGAGAGGGGATTTAGAAGGTAGAAGGATAATGTTTGTTGGTGATGATGACCTCACATCCATCCCTGCAGCTCTTACAGGTTTTGCTGATGAGATTGCAGTAGTTGATATAGATGAGAGGATATTAAGAATAATAGAAGAATTTTCTAAAGAAGAGGATGTTAAGATAAAGATAGTGAAGCATGATTTAAGGAAGCCACTACCAAATGATTTAAAAGATAGTTTTGATACAATATCAACAGATCCACCATATACATTAAATGGGTTAAGACTGTTCTTATCAAGAGGTATTGAAGCATTAGGTAAAGAAGGAGTAGCTTATCTTTCTTATTCTCACAAACCCATAGAAGAGTTTCTATTAGTGCAGAAGGCAATAAATGAAATGAACTTTGTTATTTCTGAATTAATTCCTAATTTTAATTATTATGAAGGTTCTGAAATTATAGCTAATACAACATTCATAGCTAGGTTAATAGGAAAAGACTTAAAACCAAATATAGGAGATACTGAAAAGATATATACTGGCTTAGTTAAGCCTGTTATTAGATATTATAAATGTTTAAAATGTGGAAAGATTTATAAGTTATTAAATGAGAGGATTGAAGATTTAAAATGTTCATGTGGATCAAGAAAGTTTAGGATGGTTAAGAGGGAGAAATTATGAAGCATGTTATTTCAGCACTAGTTTTGAATAAACCAGGAGTTCTACAGAGAATATCAGGTTTATTCTCAAGAAGGGGTTTTAATATTTCATCAATAACAGTTGGTACTACAGAGAACCCAAATATATCAAGGATGACAATAGTTGTTAATGGAGATGATAAAGTTTTGGAACAGGTAGTTAAACAGTTAAATAAGCTTATTGATGTTATAAAGGTTAGTGAGTTACAAGAAAAGAAGTCTGTTCAAAGAGAATTATGTTTAATAAAAATATATGCCCCAACTGAAAGTGCTAAATCACAAGTTATACAATATACAAATATTTTTAGAGGGAATATTGTTGATATCTCTCATGAATCATTAATAGTAGAAATAACAGGTAATGAAGACAAAATAAATGCATTTATAGATCTTGTTAAACCACTGGGAATAAAAGAAATAGCAAGAACTGGAATAACTGCTTTAACAAGAGGACCAAAAGTTCTGAAACCAAGGGGATAACCATGGAAGATGTAGAAATGAAATGTGGGTTAGAAATACATGTTCAGATTGATACTGAATCTAAGCTATTTTGTAAATGCCCAACAAATTATTTAGATGCTGAACCAAACACAAATATTTGCCCAATTTGTATGGGTTTGCCTGGAGCTAAACCAATGGGTGTTAATAAAAAAGCTTTAGAAGTAGCCATAATGGTAGCAAAAATGTTAAACTGTAACATTGTTGTAGATCAAGATATTTATTTCCAAAGAAAACATTATGACTACCCTGACTTACCAAGTGGATATCAAAGAACTTCAACACCTATTGGTGTGGATGGAGAATTTTTAGGAATTAGAATAAGAGAAATTCATTTAGAAGAAGATCCTGGGCAGTATAATCCAAGTTTAGGATTAGTAGATTTTAACAGAAGTGGGACTCCTCTTATAGAAATAGTTACAGAGCCTGACATAAAGAGTCCTGAACAGGCAAGAGAATTTTTAAAAAATTTAATGACTTTGTTTAGATATCTTGGCTGTCTTAGAGGAGAAGGAACAATGAGGGCTGATGTAAATATCTCCATAAATTACATGGGTGTTCAAGGTGAGAGGGTAGAAGTAAAAAATATTAACTCTATTAAAGGAGTTTATAAAGTGTTAAAATATGAATTAATAAGGCAGAAAAATATAATAAAAAGAGGAGGGAAGATAAAAAGAGAAACTAGAGCTTTTTTAGAAAGCCAGATGATAACTAAATCAATGAGAGAAAAAGAAACTGCTGAAGATTATAGATACATCCCCGACCCAGATATACAACCAATAGTAATAACCAGTGATTGGGTTAAAGAAATTGAAGAAAAGATGCCAGAAACTCCTTTAGCTAAGAAAAAAAGATTTGTTGAACAATATGGGATAGATGAAAGAGATGCTGAAATTTTAGTTGCTGATTTAGATATGGCAGAATTATTTGAGAAAGTAGTTAAAGAATTTCCAAATGATGTTGAGTTAGTAGTAACATGGATTAGAAATGAGCTTAGAAGATCATTAAACTATCATAAAGTTAATTTATATGAAAGTGGGATTAATGAGAAGCATATGATAGAGCTTATTAAATTAATAAAAGATGAAGTTATATCTCAAAAAATAGCTAAAGAGTTAATTGATGAACTTGTTATAAACAGAGGTAAAAAACTACCAACAGAAATTGTTGAAGAAAAAGGGCTTAAAGTTATAAAAGATGACAACTTCTTAGAGAAAGCTGTAGAACAAGCTATAAATGAAAATCAGAAAGCTGTTGAAGATTATCTAAGTGGTAAAAAAGAAGCTTTAAACTTTTTAGTAGGGCAAGTAATGAAATTAACAAAAGGAAGAGCAGAACCAAAAAAAGTTGTTGAGTTATTAAGACAAAAATTAGTTAAATAAACTTTTTTTATTTTTTATATTTAAAATTTATTTTTTATATTTAAAATTTATTTTTTATATTTAAAATTTATTTTTTATATTTAAAATTTAAAGATAGCTCTTTTATTTTTTAATGTTTTTTATCCTTGTTTTAATGGATAAGTGATTCAAACAGGAAATAGACCCGGTAGTTGCGGCGTTACATGAAAGTTTCCATCCTTGTTTTAATGGATAAGCGATTCAAACATTTTTAACAAACTCCTTTATTCCTATATTTTCTATAGTTTCCATCCTTGTTTTAATGGATAAGCGATTCAAACTGAATTATCCAATATTAATATCGAAGATGGATTTAGTTTCCATCCTTGTTTTAATGGATAAGCGATTCAAACATATTGTGGAGGCGAGAGTTTGTGTCAGAATGTCAAGTTTCCATCCTTGTTTTAATGGATAAGCGATTCAAACTTGAATGATAATAATGAGATTGTTAATGTTCTTGTTTCCATCCTTGTTTTAATGGATAAGCGATTCAAACTGACAGAAAGACATGTAGACGACCAAGGAAATGCGGGTTTCCATCCTTGTTTTAATGGATAAGCGATTCAAACCCTATGCAACTACTAATTATATTCGCCAAAACTCCTATATAAACCTTTCTTTTCCCATGCGATTTTTCTTACCACCTAATTATTAAAACCTTTATAAAGTTAAGAAAGATTATGCAAATTATTTATAAATATAACGCACAACTGTATTATAAAATATAAACAATTATAGCTTATCTAACTTAAATAAAAACAAACTAAACATAAAACTATAAAAATAAAAATAAATATCTAAAATAATTAAAAAATCTCAATTTTAATTAGAAAAAATCAGTAATACTTTTTCCCGATTTTCTCATACAAATTTTAACAAAAGGGTATATAAAGGCAAGAAAAGTTAATTAGAAAAATTGATATAGTTATTAGAAAAGTTAATTTAACTTTATAATAAATAACAAAAAATTAATTTTTAGGTGATATAATGGGTGTTCCTATAGGAGATTATATACCTAAAAAACCAATCTCATTTGAAGACTTAAAAGGAAAAAAGATAGCTGTTGATGCCATGAATATCCTTTATCAGTTTTTAACTTCAATAAGGTTAAAAGATGGGTCTCCATTAAAAAATAAAAAAGGAGAAATTACCTCAGCATACAATGGTTTATTTTATAAAACTATTAACTTGTTAGAAAAAGGAATAATACCCATATATGTTTTTGATGGGGAGGCTCCAAAATTGAAAGAGAGGATTAGAGAAATAAGAAGAGAAATGAAAGAGAAAGCAAAAGAAAAATTAAAAGAAGCTTCTGATGAAGAGAAAGTAAAGTATGCTAAAAGAATAGCCTATCTAAACAATAATATGGTTGAAAATTGTAAATACTTATTAAAGTTGATGGGTATTCCTTATGTTGAAGCTCCATCTGAAGGAGAAGCACAGGCTAGTTATATGGCTAAAAAAGGAGATGTTTATGCTGTTTTAAGTCAAGATTATGATTCTCTATTATATGGAGCTCCAAGAGTTGTTAGAAATTTGACAACAAATGATCAGCCTGAAATTGTAGAATTGAATGAGGTTCTCAATACTCTTAGAATAAGTTTAGATGATCTTATAGATCTTGCTATATTTTTAGGTACTGATTATAATCCTGGAGGAGTAAAAGGAATAGGATTTAAAAGAGCATTAGAGATTATCAGAAGTGGAATGGCTAAAGAGTTATTAAAGAAAGAAGTTAAAGAATATGATGAAATTGTTAATATATTTAAAAATCCCAAAGTTACTGATAATTACTCTCTAAATTTAAGACTACCAAACAAAGAAGGAATAATAAAATTTTTGGTAGATGAGCATGACTTTAACTATGAAAGAGTAAAAAAGCATGCTGATAGATTATACAGAATAATTGAAGGCATGACTAAACAGAAAACTTTAGATGCATGGTTTTAATTAGATCTCTTTTAAAATATAATATAACAAGTCTGCAGTCTTTTGTAAATCTCTTTTATCTATAACTTCAACTGGAGTGTGTATATATCTTGCTGGAACTGATAATACTCCAGTAGGTACTCCTTCTCTTGTAAGATGTATAGCTGTTGCATCAGTAGTTCCTCCCTCACTGACTTCAAGCTGCACATCTATATTGTATTTTTTTGCAGTTTCTATCATTAATTTTAACACTTCAGGATGTGCAATTAAACCCCTGCCAGAAGCATCAGCAATATCAATAACAGGACCCTTTCCAAGCTCTACAGGTGCATCCTCTTTCTTAATTCCAGGATGATCTCCAGCAATTGTTACATCAATAACTATAGCCATATCAGGATTTATTTTATAAGCTGAAACTTTAGCCCCTTTTAATCCAACTTCCTCTTGAACTGTAAATACTGCATAAACTTCACAATTTGGCTCTATCCTATTCATTACATCTAATAAAATAGCACATCCTACCCTATCATCAAAGGCCTTCCCAGCTAATCTGTTTTTTCCAAGCTCATAAACTTCTGATACAAAAGATACCCATGAACCAATATTTACCCCCATTTCTATAGCTTCTTCTCTACTTTCAGCTCCTATATCAATAAACATATCCTCATATTTTATTAACTTATTTTTCTCTTCTTCCTTCATCCTATGGGGTGGTTTTGAACCAATTACCCCAAATATATCTCTCTCCCCATGAACAATAACCCTCTGGTTTAACAACATCTGATCATATATTCCCCCTATCTTTGTAAATTTTAGAAACCCATTTTCATCAATATATTTAACCATTAAACCAATCTCATCCATGTGTGCTGCTAACATAACCTTTTTATTTCCCTCTCCTTTTTTGGCTATTAAGTTACCAAATTTATCAATTTCTATCTCACAATCCTTCAACTCTCTCATTATATATTCTCTAACATTATCTTCTCTTCCAGATATTCCATGTAGTTGGGATAACTTTTTTAAATAATCTACTACCATATTATTTCACCTTAAAAACAATTATACTTACATTATCCATAGTCTTTTTCAATGCAATTTTTAACAGATTTTCAACAATATCTTTTGGTTCTTCATATTTATTAATTACTTCCAATATCTCTTTCTCCCTCACATAATCATGTAATCCATCAGAGCTCAATAGCAAAATATCTCCACTTTTTAACTCTTTTTTATAAATATCTACTGCAAAATCTATTCCAAGAGCATGTTTAAGCACATGTTTATATGGGTGATACATTGCCTCTTCTTCTGACAAATATCCTTTATCAATAAGCTCTTGTACATAGGTATGATCTTTAGTTTTAAAAATTATTTTTCCATCCCTTATTATATAAGCTCTTGAATCTCCACAATTAGCTATAATAGCTTTATTATCTTTAATAACTACAGATGTAAGTGTTGTTCCCATCTCCTCTCTATCTCCATAAGATTGATTTAGAATAGCATTGTGCACTTTTTTAAAAGCTTCTTTTAAAATAGTCTCTATTTCTTCATATAAAAGTGATTTATAACAGTTTTTTTCAAAGAATTTTTCTAATTCCTCAATAGCTATTTTTGATGCAATATCTCCTGCATTATGCCCTCCCAAACCATCAGCAACTGCTAATAAATAAATATCCCCTATTTTTTTAATTAGTATATGGTCTTCATTTTTATCTCTCCCACCTCTGTGGGTTATTCCAAAAACTTTCATATTTTCACACTTTAAGAGCTTCACTAAGACATTTTATAAACTCCTCTTTATTTTTTATATAAGCTCCAGAAGCAAATTTATGTCCTCCTCCAGATCCATTAGCCTTCTCAGAGGCAATCTTTATAGCTTTTCCAAGATCTATATTTTCGGCAAAACATAATAATTTTGGACATCTTGCAGAAACTTTATAGCTATTTTCATCTTCAGCTATAGCAAATATGGGTTTTTGCCAATCAATTTCATCTATAGTATAACTCATCCCAGCTACAATACCAATAATATTAGGTTTAATTTTATCTGTTTCAAAATATTGGAAATTCTTTTCTTTCTTAATTTCTACTTCAGTTTTGATATGATTTAAAGCTTCTCTTAAATTCTTTCTATGCCTTTCAAGGTTTTTAATCATTTTATTGTAATATTTTTTATTTCCTAAAAGAATATTAATAGCTGTTTCATAATCCCCATACCTTGAACAAGAGTTTATACATGTTGATAACTCTTCTAAATCTTTTAAATAACTCCCTTCATCTTCATAACTTAGCTCATAAACTTCACCAAATATCACTTTTGGCACATACTTAGCCCAGTGAGGTGGAACATATTGAAGAGATTTTATTAATAACTCATTACCAATGATTTTCTTATAACTATAAGGTAGTTTTGCTAAAGATTTTGTAGGATCAATATCAATACCATACTTTTTATTGATATAATTTATATATTTAATTATATTTAAATCATTATCTAAAAGGTCTGTCCTAACATCAGCCCAATATCTAAGTGAAACAAACAGAGGTCGTGTCTGCCTTCCATAAAGTTGTAAATCATTTTTAATAACCACATCTCCTGCAAAAATAGCATCACAGAGGATTTCTCTATTTAAACTTTTTAATTTTCCTTCAATATTTTGAACATCTCCAACAGCTCCAATAACAGCATATTTGGCTAAATCTATCCAATTACTATTAATAGCTTTAGCAAATAGGTAACAAACTCCTGCCCCACAAGTTTCTTTATTTTCTGTTAATGGGTTAACAAGGATAATGTTCTCAACTCTTTCTTTTTCTATTTGATGGTGGTCTAAAATAATAATTTTTTTATTATATCTCACTTCCTCTATTTTCTCTTTAATTATACTCAGCTGCCCACTACCAAAATCAGCTAATATAATAAGATCATAATCAAAATCAATATCATCAATTGTTTCTTCATTAATTTGTTTTAAAAAAATAAAATCAGCATCTACTTCTAACCTTTCAACAATCTTTTTTAATATAACCATTGATGTTAAACCATCAGTATCTATATGTGTAGCTATTAGCACTTTGTTATTTTTGTTTTTTAAAAAAATCTCTTTAGCTTTATTTAATTCTTTAAACATTCTACCCCTTTGCCAACACAAGTTTCTATAACATTTCCATAATACTCCTTTAACACCTCCTTAACTTCATTTGCACAATCTTCCTTAGGAAATGCTATTATAGCAGGCCCAGAACCACTAATAGATATGGCATAAACTTTATCTTTAAGAATATTTTTAACCTCAAAATAATTTGGAATAAGCTTCCCCCTATATGGCTCTGCTAACTTATCATCCATAATATATTTTAATCTTTCTTTATCTTTTAAAAAGGCATAGACTACTGCTGAAGCTTTACCTAGATTGTTAACAACATCTTCTAACTTATAACACTTTGGTAAAATTTCTCTTGCCTTTTTTGTATTTATTGTTATATCAGGTAGAGCTATAATAATATTTAAATCAACATCTATCTTTATAATATCTAACGGTTTTTTATTTGCTATTATTGTAAAACCTCCAAAAATAGCTGGGGCTACATTGTCATAATGTTTATCTCCTGAAGCTAACTCTTCACCTAATGAGGCATACTCTACTAGCTCTAATTTACTAAGTTTTAAATTATATAATTCATTTATAGCTACAGCAGTCCCTGCAGATGATGCAGCTGAGCTACCTAAACCACTTCCAGGTTTAACTCCTTTTTTGATTTTTATCCTTACACCTTTTAATTTAAAATCTTCTATCATCTTTTTTGCCACAACATAAGCTACATTCTTTTTTTGTTCTATATTTAAATCAGATTCTATAATAATTCCTTCATCTTCCTTAATTTCTATTATATCATATGGTTCATTTAGACATAATCCAAATACATCAAATCCTACTCCTAAATTAGCTGATGTGCATGGAGCTTTAAATTTCATTTTTCCCCTCTAAACATTCTTCTTATAATTTCAGATTTATCTTTTTTAACTAAAACTAACACCCTATCTCCTGGTTTAAGAACTGTTTCTCCAGAAGGGATTTTTAAATTATTACCTTCATATACAGCAATGATTAGATAATCTTCAGGCTTTTTTAACTCTTTAATCTTTTTATTAGCTACTTCAGAATCTTCAGGTATAATTAACTCTATTATCTCTGCTTCTCCTCTACCAATAATAGTTAAATCTAACACTCCTGGCCTTTCTATAAGTTTTTCTATATAGTGGGCAGCTATTAGTTCAGGAGAGATAACTATATCTACACCCAATCTTTCAAATATGTCTTTATATTCTATTTCAGAGATTCTTGAAATAGTTTTTTCTACACCATAATATTTCTTTGCTAATAAGCAACTTATTAAATTAACTTCATCCTTCCCAGTAACAGCAATATATATGTCAGCATCATCTATTCCTGCATCTTCTAAAGTCTTAGTTTTTGTACAATCACCATTTATAACTAAAGCATCTATCTCTTTAGCAACTTTATCACATATTTTTTTATTTATATCTATTAATACTACATCATATCTCTCTGAAAGAGATTTTCCTAATGTATAACCAATCCTCCCAATCCCTGCTATTATAATATACACTTTATCCCACTATTATCTTTTCATAAAACTCATCATAAGCTGAATGGAAATGTTTTAATTTCTTTTTTAATTCTTCTTCTAATTTTAATATTTTTTTAAACTCTTCCTCATCCATATAACCTAAAAGCCCATTCTTCATAGCCATTTTACATTTCAAACTACATGGAATAAAACCAGAAGTTATAACTATAGCATAAGTATTTATCTCTTTTGCCTCTTTTAAATGTTCTCTATCAATAGCTATTCTAAAATCCTCTGAAAATGATTTTATGCAACATAATGGATAGTTTAATAATTTACCTATTTCATAGTCATCTAACCTTCTATACACTCCTAATTCAAAAGAAATTACTGGATCAAGAGCAGGTCTAACCTTTGGTTTATATTTATTAACAATTTCTATTTGTGTTTTTAACCTGTTTATTAAATACTCAAATTTTATATCATCCATATTTTTTATATTTTCCTCTAATTTTTTAAATTCTGATTTTCCTTCTCTCATTTGTAAAATCTTTTTTAAAATATCCTCCATCATATTAAATCCTTTCTGTTTGTGTTTCCATCCTTGTTTTAATGGATAAGCGATTCAAACCTTTTGCCCCGGCACCTTGGGAGGTGGAGCTAGGCGTTTCCATCCTTGTTTTAATGGATAAGCGATTCAAACGAAATATTAGAGGAAAAAGAGATAGTAATGAATAGTTTCCATCCTTGTTTTAATGGATAAGCGATTCAAACTCAGCACCGCAGGGATGAAAAAAATAAAAAAACAAGAGTTTCCATCCTTGTTTTAATGGATAAGCGATTCAAACGGCGGGGTGAAAAAATGGAGTGGTTAAATGAGGAAATAGTTTCCATCCTTGTTTTAATGGATAAGCGATTCAAACGTTGCAATACAGCCCCACTTTCGGGGGCTGGGAAGGTTTCCATCCTTGTTTTAATGGATAAGCGATTCAAACCAAACAAGGGAAGATCCCAGACGATAGTGAACTAAGTTTCCATCCTTGTTTTAATGGATAAGCGATTCAAACACTTAGAATACGCATTAATCGAGATCAGAAAAGAAGAGTTTCCATCCTTGTTTTAATGGATAAGCGATTCAAACCCTATGCAACTACTAACTATATTCGCCAAAACTCCTATATAAATCTTTCTTTTTCAACAAGATTTTTCTTACTACCCAATTATTAAAACCTTTATAAAGTTAAGAAAGATTATGCAAATTATTTATAAATATAACGCACAACTGTATTATAAAATATAAACAATTATAGCTTATCTAACTAAAATAAAAACAAATTAAACATAAAACTATAAAAATAAAAATAAATATCTAAAATAATTAAAAAATCTCAATTTTAATTAGAAAAAATCATTATTACTTTTTCCCGATTTTCTCATACAAATTTTAACAAGAGGGTATATAAAGGCAAGAAAAGTTAATTAAAAAGATTGATAAGAGTTAATATAAATTTTATTAACTTCCTTAACTAACTCATCAATATCATAAAACACTTTAGGATAATCCAATTTTGGCTTTTCCACAATAATAACTTTAGCATTAGCTTCTATAGCTCCATAAACTTTCTCTTTAAATCCCCCAAATTCCCCACTTTCTTTTGTTATTATAGCATCACATTTATAGTTTAAAATAAGCTCTCTATTTAAACCCTTTGAGAAAGTTCCATACATTGCCACAATGTTTTGCTGTGGCAGTAACTTTAAGGCTTCCATAACAGAAATAGGCAAAACTCTTGCAATTATTTTATCCCCAAGAACTTCAACAGCCCTTTTTAAGTTCTTAATACCTGCCATAAAAAATATTCTATTGAAATTTTTAGCTATATTAAAAGCCTCCTCAAAGTTTTTCACATATATAACATTTTCATGATTTATTTTTTCACACTCTCTTTCAAATCTTATATATTCAATCCCTAACTCCTTACAAACATCAATAGCATTCCTACTAGCATTTACAGCAAATGGATGGGTAGCATCAATTAGTAGTTTAACCTTATAATCTTCTATAACTTTCTTTAAATCTTCCTTATCTAATGGTTTACTTATTATTTTATAGGCAAAATCCTTACCTAACATTGCTCCATACTCTGTAGTGGCTGTGTATATAATTTTATACTTTTTTAATTTTTCTCCAATAATTTTGCTATCTCTAGTTCCTCCCATCAATAGTATCATAACCACTACCCTTATAAAATTAAGTTCAATTTATATTTCTTAGCTAATTCCATAGCCATATCCATCTCTTCATAAGTTAATGGCCTATTAATATCATTATAAAACTTTGCTTTATATTCTGGCCTATATTGAAACATTACATTAACTAAAATATTTTTCCTATCTAAATTTTCTTTAATAAATTTAAATATTCTTTCTGTACAACATTGTAAATGGTTTGGCATTACAAGATGCCTAATTATCATATCATATTCTTTAACAAAAATGTGATTTCTCTTTACAATATCAAAATAGTTTTTAACCTTTGAGAGTCTTTCAGCACAAGTGTTATTTCCAAATTTAAAATCTGTCAAATACAAATCAACTACCCCATCTAACAATTTCAATGCTTCAATAGTTAGATACATATTAGAATTCCAAACAACAGGAATATTTAAATTTACATATTTCAATGTTTCTAAGATGGATAACAAATGTGGTGTAGGTTCTCCACCAACAAAATTAACATTTTTGGAATAAATTCTCTTTCTCTCAATTATCTTAGCCATATCTTTTGGATTATAAGGATGACAATAACAAGGTATCTTTTCAAAATAGACTTGAGATATATCCCAATTTTGGCAGAAGACACATTTAAAATTACATCCACAGAAAAATATTGTATGTGATGGAATTAATATTCTCTCCTCCCCCATATGTAAAAATTCAGAAGAGTAATAACTCTTTCTAATTTTACAAAACCCTCTATCTTTTTCTCTATTGACATAACACCTATGCTCACAGAAGTGGCAGTTTTTAAAAATATTTCTAGCTATTTCTATCTTTAAATCTAATAAATTTGGTTTTTTAAATTCTCCATCAAAGTATTTTTCTTTGACTTTAATACTATTATGAATCTCCCAGAGATCTTCTAATTTCAATCCACCAAAATCTTCAACTTCTATACATTTAGCTATTAAAAAATTTGATATAGCTTCATTCTCAGCTTTTTTTAGAAATATCATAAATAATCCCTTACATTATAGCATCCCTTCCTCTCTCACCAGTTCTTATCCTTATAACCTCTTCCACAGGGAGAATAAAGATTTTTCCATCTCCAAATTCTCCAGTTTTAGCATTCTCACAGATTATATTGACTATCTTATCAACATATTCATCATCAACAACAATCTCTATTTTTACCTTTGGTAGTAGATCTACAACATACTCCCTCCCTCTATATCTCTCAACTACTCCTCCTTGAACCCCTCTACCTTTAACTTCACTAACCGTCAAACCCCTACAACCTGCTTTAATCAATGCATTTTTCACATCTTCCAATTTTGAAGGTCTTATTATTGCCTCTATTTTTTTCATTATTTTCACCAAATTATTATATAAATTACAAAAAAATTTAAAAATTTATTTAATTGTATAGGCACTCACATGTAAAACTCCTTCATCCAATCCCATCTCTTCAACATCTTTTGGAACTCTTAATCCAATAACAATATCTAACCCCTTATATAATACCCATCCACCAATTATAGCGATTAAACTTATTATAATCGCCCCAAACACCTGCCCAATAAATGATGTTGTTGGTTCCCTTAATAAGAATGGAATTCCTGCACATATAACCCCAATTAAACCACTCATTGCATGAACTGGTCCAATAGCGCAGACATCATCTATTTTTAATTTTTCTTCAATAAACTTATATGTGAATGGTTGTTGTAAACCTGCCAACAATCCAACAATTAAAGCCCCTATTGGAGTGTATAAATCTACCCCACTACAAACAGCAACTAATCCTGCACACATACCATTAGCAGTGTATAATGGATCATTCTTTGAGCTTATAGCACCTCCTATAATTCCTCCAGCAAGAGCCACTGTTGTTGCCACTGCAACCCTTGTTAATTCTAAACCATCTCCAACACTTGCCGCACTTCCAATGTTAAACCCATACCATCCAAATGCTAGCATAAATGCTCCTAAAACAGCCAATGGAATGTTATGCCCTGGAAGTGCTTGTGGAATACCATTTATATACTTCTTAGCCCTTGGTCCCAACACCCATGCAGCCATTAAACCAACCAAACCTCCAAACAAATGAACTGCTCCACTTCCTGCATAGTCATGAAAAGCTATTCCTAAAGCATTAAATCCCCCTCCCCACACTAAATGTTCAACAATTGGATATAAAATACTTCCAACAATTAAAGCCCCTATAAAATAAGGCAAGATTTTTATTCTCTCTGCAACCCCTCCTGTTATGATTGTCACTGCAGCAGCAGCAAACATAACCATTTTCATGAACCATGCTCCTAACTCAACATTAAAATTACCAAACAATAGAGGAACAATGTTTTCAAATCCATAAGAGATTCCATAACCAATTACTAAATAACCAATAAATACTGCAGCTAAATCTAACAACTTAAGAACACAATGATAAGCAACATTTCTATGGCTGAATTGGCCTATCTCTAATGCAACAAAACCAGCCTTCATAAAAAATATCAATGATGCAGCCCATAAAAAGAAAAAAACATCAATACCTTCCAACATTTCACCTCTGTAAATTTATTTTTATATAGGAACATGTCTTCCTATATCCTAACTTCCTATTTCCTATATAAATATTTTGTTATCACAATCACAACAGTTCTATGAATAATTTTTAATCTAGGAAATTGAAAAAATTATCAAAAATTTATTTATATCAAAAAATAAGATTGTATATTTAGGTGAAAATATGGAAAGAGAGACAAAAATGTTCTGCTTC
Source organism: Methanocaldococcus villosus KIN24-T80 (assembly GCF_000371805.1). Classification (NCBI taxonomy): domain Archaea; kingdom Methanobacteriati; phylum Methanobacteriota; class Methanococci; order Methanococcales; family Methanocaldococcaceae; genus Methanocaldococcus; species Methanocaldococcus villosus. Next base: position 940,477 of record NZ_AQUK01000001.1, on the reverse strand, counting down.
CAATGTCAAGAAACTGCAAAAAATGAAGGATGTACTATAAGAGGAGTTTGTGGGAAAGATGACAAAGTAGCTAATTTACAAGATTTATTAATATATTTAATAAAAGGTTTATGTCTAATTTGTGAAAAATCAGGATACTCAGATGAAAAAATAGATAAATTTATTGTAGAATCTCTATTTGCTACAATAACTAATGTAAATTTTGATGATAGTGACATTATAGAAAGAATAAAAAAATGTATAGAGCTTAGAGAAAATATAAAATATAATTCTGAAAATCTACCAGATTGTGCAACATGGAAACCTGAAAATGATGAAGATATTATTAAAAAAGCTTACACTCATGAAGTTTCAGTTTTAGCTGAAAGGGATGAAGATAAAAGATCACTGAAAGAGCTTATAACATATGGAATTAAAGGAATCTCTGCCTATTTATATCATGCTATGAATCTTGGATATAACGATGAGGAGATTCATAAGTTTATAAAAAGCACCTTAGCTAAACTCACTGAAGATCTATCTGTAGATGAGTTATTCAATTTAGCCATGGAAACTGGAAAATATGCTGTAAAAACTTTAGAGTTGTTAGATAAAGCTAATACTGGAACTTATGGACATCCAGAAATTACTGAGGTAAATATTGGTGTAAGAAATAGGCCAGGAATATTAATTAGTGGGCATGATTTAAAAGATCTTGAACAGCTGTTAGAACAGAGTAAAGATAAAGGTGTTGATATCTACACCCACTGTGAAATGCTACCAGCTAATTATTATCCATACTTTAAGAAATATGAACACTTTGTTGGCAATTATGGAGGGGCTTGGTGGAGACAAAGAGAAGAATTTAAAAAGTTTAATGGACCAATAATAATGACTACCAACTGCTTAGTCCCTCCAGATGAGAGTTATAAAGATAGATTATATGTTACAGGTCCTGTAGGATATCCTGGAGTAAAAAGAATTCCTGAGAAAGATGGGGTTAAGGATTTCTCTGAAGTTATTGAGCATGCTAAAAAATGTAATCCACCAGAACCATTAGAAGAAGGAAAAATTATTGGTGGATTTGCACATAATCAAGTTATAGCCTTAGCAGATAAAATAATAAAAGCTATAAATGAAGGAAAAATTAGAAAGTTTGTTGTAATGGCTGGATGTGATGGTAGGTTTAAAGTTAGAGAGTATTATACAGAATTTGCTAAAAAACTACCAAAAGATACTGTTATACTTACATGTGGATGTGCTAAATATAGATTTATAAAATTAGATTTAGGAGATATTGATGGAATTCCAAGGGTTTTAGATGCAGGGCAGTGTAATGACAGTTACTCTTTAGTAAAAATAGCTTTAACATTAAAAGATGTCCTTGGTTTAAAAGACATTAATGAGTTGCCTATAGCATATAATATCTCATGGTATGAGCAAAAGGCAGTTGCTGTATTATTAGCACTTCTATACTTGGGAGTAAAAAACATTATCTTAGGTCCAACACTTCCAGCCTTCTTATCTCCAAATGTAGCTAAGGTGTTAGTAGAGAAGTTTGGAATTAGCCAGATTTCCACAGTAGAAGAGGATATGAAAAAGCTTGGAATAATTTAAATTATTTTTTATGTGATATTTATGGAGGAGATTGAAAAAATAATAAATGAGAAGGTTAAACTTTCTATTTTAGCTAGATTTAAAAGTTTGGAAAAATATGAAAATAAATTATTAAAAGATCTAGCTGAATTTGAAATGTACTCTGCTGAAGACCTATATCAGAGATATCTAATAAGTTATAACAAAAAACCAAATATTAATATTACTCTAAAAGATGATGACATAGTTGAGATATTAGAAAATATAGTTAAAAAGGAGAGTGAGGTAATAAAAAAAGCTGAATTTATTGTTAGACAAGGATTGATTCATAGTTTATTAGAAGATAAAAAATATCTATACTTTTTAAAAAATAAAGATTAACCTTGTTCAACCAGCAACCTTGCTGTTTCTGGTGTGTATCTCCAATCTTGTGGTAAAACTCCTTTTCTTTTGTAATATTTTACTAATCTCTTAATTTTTGATTCAATTAACTGTAGCCCTCTTTTTGAGTGTAAATCCTTTGGATGTTGTTCAAGGTGTTTTCTTAAATTAACTGCTCTTCTCATTAAGTTTAATAAATCCTCAGGAACTTTTGGATATAACCCATGCTCTTTCATTATTCTGCTAATTTTCTTCCCAGTTATTAATTTGACATCAGGAATTCCATATGAGTCTCTTAGTATTAAACCAATTTGTGCAGACTGATAACCTTTTTTAGCCAACTCTACAACTAAATTCTCTACTTCTTCAGGTGTGTATTTTACCCATTCTGGAACCTCTTTTCTTGGAGGTCTTTTTGATCCTGATTTTCCTCTTTTCCTAGCATGCATTCTTGCCATGCTGCCACCTATTAAAAGATTGATAAAAATAATTTTAAATATTAGACCTACCATAAGGAATAAAGAATAAAGATATTTATAATTTTTGGTGATAAAATGTTATTGAAAGTTGAAGAGTTATATCTAAAAAAAGGAAACAGACAAATTTTAAATGGTGTTAATTTAGAAGTTAATGAAAATGAGATTCATGCCATTATTGGCCCAAATGGTGCTGGAAAGAGTAGTTTGGCATATACACTAATGGGAGTTTCAGGATATGAGCCATATAAGGGTAAGATTGTATTTAAAAATGTAGATATAACAAATAAGCCTATTTATGAAAGGGCAAGGATGGGATTAACATTAGCCTGGCAAGAGCCTGCTAGATTTGAAGGAATCACAGTTAAGAAATATCTTAAAATAGGAATGAATAAAAAATATCTAAATAATCCTGAAGATAAAATAAGAGAGGCTTTGGATTTAGTAGGTTTGAAATGTAATAAATATATGGAAAGGTTTGTTGATGACTCACTAAGTGGTGGAGAAAGAAAGAGAATAGAGTTGGCATCAATTATATGTATGGAGCCAGATTTGGCAATATTGGATGAGCCTGACAGTGGAATAGATATGGTGTCTATTGACGAAATACTTAATGTTTTTGAATATCTGAAAGAGCAGGGATGTTCTTTATTGGTCATAACTCATAGAGAAGAGATGGCAAAAAATGCAGATAGAACATCTCTAATATGTAATGGAGAAGTGATTCTTACAGGAGATCCAAAAAAGGTATCTGAATTTTATAGAAGAAGATGTGGAAAGTGTAAATTCAGGTGATTAAAGATGAAAGAAGAAATATTAAGAGATATTGAGTTTTTAAAATATACTATGAAAAATCCAGAAGAAATTGTGCATGGTAAAGGAGCAAGAATAATAATTAAAGAAGGTAAAATATTAGATATTAAAGAAACTGAAGGTATAAAAATAGAGGGTAAAGAGGAAGATGGAAAGATATTAGCAAAAATAATTGTTAAAAAAGGATATAAGTTTAAAGAACCAATACATATGTGTACAGGGATAACAGAAGATAACGTATCTCAAATAATTGATGTAGAAATTATTTTAGAAGATGATTCTGAGATCATGTTATTATCTCATTGCTCATTTCCAAAGGGTAAGAAGTTAAAGCATATAATGAATGGAAATATAAAAATAGGCAAAAATGCTAAATTTATATATAAAGAGACACACTACCATGGGGAAGAGGGGGATATATTAGTTAAACCCACTATGAAAGTTAATATAGGTGAAAGAGGGGTTTATATTTCTGAATTTAACCTTACAAAAGGTAGAATAGGAATTTTAGATATACATCAAGAGATAGAAGCTGATAAAGAGGCATTAATTGATATAATAACTAAAACTTATGCTATTAAAGATGATAAAGTAAATGTAGATGAGATTGTTAGATTAAATGGAGAAAATGCCAAATGTATGATAAGAGGTAGGGGAGCAGGTAAAGATAATTCAAAAATAACTTTAAAGTTTAAAATAGAAGGTAATGCCCCATATTGTAAAGGACATATAGACTGTGCTGAAATTATAAAAGATAAGGCTGAAGTAGAATCTATTCCTATTGTTTTAGTTAGAGATGAAAAAGCAAGGATTACTCATGAAGCAGCTATAGGTAGTGTTGATAAGAAACAGTTGGAAACATTAATGGCTAAGGGATTAGATGAAGAAGAGGCTACAGAAGTTATAATTAAAGGTATGATAGGCGATGATGAGAATTTCGCTATCTGAATGATGATGACTACTCCCGCGGCTGAGCCTTTAAAATTAAATATTAAAGGTGATTATTATCTTAACAGTTCTATCTGGTGGTACTGGGACTCCTAAGCTTTTACAAGGTTTAAAAAGATTTTTAAGTGAAGAATTAAATATTATTGTTAATACTGCTGAAGACACTTGGATTAATGATTTGTATGTTTCTCCAGATGTTGATACTGTTCTCTACACATTAGCTGATTTGATAAATGAGGATGTATGGTATGGTAGGAGAGATGATACATTCACCACACATGAAACTTTAAAAGCCTTTGGAATAGATGAGCTTTTAAGAATTGGAGATAAAGATAGAGCTTTAAAAATGCATAAAGCTTATTATTTAAAGAAAGGATATAAGTTGTGTGAAATTATAGATATGGAAAGAGAACTGTTTAACATAAAAGCTAAAGTACTTCCTATGAGTGATGATAGAGTAGAAACTAAGATATTAACCAAATTAAATGGTAAGCTGGATTTATTAAAATTTCATGATTTTTGGGTAAAAAGAAAAGGAAATGTAGATGTTATAGATGTAATTTATGAAAACATCACTTATGCCAAACCATGCGAAAAAGCTTTAAGGGCAATAGAAAAAAGTAAGGCTATAATTATAGGCCCTTCAAATCCTATAACATCTATAGGGCCTATATTAGCTTTTGATGAGATAAGAGAAGGTATAAGTAAAAAGAAGACTATTGTAGTTTCTCCAATAGTAGGAAATTCTCCTATATCTGGACCTGCAGGAAAACTTATGAGAGCTAAAGGTTATGATTCATCTATATATGGAATTTATGAGTTTTATAAAGATCTTGTAGATATTTTGATTATAGATATAAGTGACAAAGATAAAGCCAAAGACTTTGATTGTGAGGTAATAACAACAAATATAATAATGAGAACTTTAGAAGATAAATTAAGATTAGCTAAGGAAATATTGGAGTTAGTATGATGCTTATAACAACAAAACCTGGATTTGAGCCATATTTAATGAAAGAGCTAAAAAAGAGAGGTTATAGAGTAAGATATACAATATTTAGAGGAATTTTATTATTGGAAGATGATCTTAAAGATTTTAATATTAACTATATTTTTAAAGCTATTCCTATTGAAAGAGCCTGTAGCTTAGAAAATTTAAAAGAAACTATTTTTAATTTAATAAAAGAGAAAAATTTAAAAGGAAAATTTGTAGTTAGAGTAAATAGGAGAGGAAGACATAAATTTACTAGTGAGGAACTTGAAAAATTTTTAGGAAAAGAGATTGTTGATAATTTCAACTTAAAGGTTGATTTAAAAAATTATGATTTTAAAATTAACATAGAAATATTACAAGATAAAGTTTATGTATCTATTTTTGATAAAAACTTTAAAGAGATTGTTTTTAAAAAGAACATTGAAAAGTTAGAAAAAATAAATAGATATAAGGAGAGACCATTAAATAGATCAGAAAGGAAAATGTCTGAACTTATGGAGAAATTTCCTTTTATTTTTGAGAATCTGAATACGGTTTTAGATATTGGATCTGCTCCTGGAGGGTGGGTAAAGGTTCTCTCAAAAAGAGCTAAGAAGGTCTATGCTATAGATAGAGCCGATTTAAAGGTGAAAGCTGATAATATTATCCATATAAAAGAAAAAGCTGAAAATGTTAATATTGATGAAGAAGTTGATTTAATAACAAATGACACCAACCTATATCCCAAAGAATCTATGATTCTCACTTTAAAGTTTTTAAAGAATTTAAAGAGTGGAGGTTATATAATACAAACTGTAAAATCATGTAAAGAGAATATAAAAAATGATATAAATGAGGTTATTAATTTAGCAAAAGATTTAGAACTTTTTAAGGTAGTGAAACTAAAAGCTAATACAAAAAATGAAATAACATTAATATTTAAAAAGCATTAATAATCCCACTCCCAATATAAAGCATCAAATAAAACAGCTACTGGGTATGATATTTTTTCCATATATTCAGAAGCATATTTTATAATTTTATATGCTTTTTCTGGAGTTTTTGGTTTATAATATGGTATCTCACAGACATCTAATAACTTTGTAACCCATCTTCCCATAGGGATTTGAGCAGGTATTTTTTCTTTTAGTTCTCCCCTATGGCTTATAATTAATAATGTAGGGATTTGATATATTTTATATAAAGAAGCAATTGCATTTATACTATTCCCCAATCCAGAATTCTGCATTAATATAGCAGTCTTTTTTCCTGCCATGTGAGCTCCTGCACAAATCCCAAAAGCTTCTTCTTCTCTGGTTGCTGGAACATGTAAGAAATATTCATCCTCATCTACAAGCTTCAAAAGATTCTTTAAATTTGCACATGGTACTGAGCATATAAACTTTATTCCACTATCTTTTAAAGCTCTATATATAGCTAAACTACCCTTCATCCTCAAACACCTTGCTCATACAGCCTGCTAATAATCCTGCTATAGCATCATCTAAAAACATATATCCTTCTTTATCCAATCTTCCAATAACACCAGGTTTTTCCTTATCATAAAATCTAAAATTAAATATTGCCTTTGTACCTGCTATTTCATTTGCTATAGCCAAACCAATAACTTCATCAACATAAACATAATTTGGATCTTCTTCATAGTTGAATGGTAATTTATTTTTTCTACCTTCCATATCTAATAAATAGGCTGCTATTATTAATGTAGAGACATTTGGATTGTTTAATGATTTTATTATTATATCTTTTAACTTATCCCTAACCTTCTTATAATCTTCTCCAATATACAATTCCATTGCCGAATTTATTAGATCATCCAAAGATATTCTCAATTTTTCTAAAATTAACATATTTTCACACTTATATCCCTGTCAGTATTTTTTAACAATGCTACTCTACTATCCTCAGCATCATCTATGAGCTTATATTTACTTTCTTCTTCCAACATTTTAGCTAATTTTAATATTTCATCATGCTTCAACATGTGTTTTTTTTCTAATCTTCTTTGGGAATATCCAACATGCATATAGGACTTTAACTCAATAAAATGGACATCAGCTCTTTCATAAAGCTCAACAAATTTCAAAATATCATCATTATAACCTCTAACAAGTGTAGTTCTTATACAAGTTCTCTTTTTCTTTTTTAAAATATCTAAAGTTTCCAGTATATTTTCCCAATACTCTTCTTTTCCTCTACATATTTTCTTATAACTCTCTAAATCATATGCATCTAAAGAAATATACAACTGTGTAGGCTCTATTTTTTCTATAACATCTGTTAATATCCCATTAGAAACAACAAATGTTGTAAAACCATTTTTATGAAAGATTTTTATAAGCTCATCTAAATATGGGTATAAAGTAGGCTCCCCTGATAGAGATATAGCCACATGTTTTGGATTTAATGCTTCATTAAACTTCTTTTCACCAACTCTATTTAATATACCCTTATACCCCATTATTGCCCTTCTATGTAACTTTAAAATCTTCTCATAAACTACTTCAGGTTCTTCCCAATTTGGTTCTTCTATTTTAGCATCTATATCTGAAGGTAATACTCTCCAACAGAAAATACAACTCTGCTGACACCACATAAATGCAGGACTACATTGTATGCATCTATGTGTTTCTATTCCATAAAATTTAGATTTATAACAATTTTTATCTTCTAACATTTTTTTTCTAACCCATCCACACAACTTAACTGCTGTATGGTTATCTATTTGGTATCTCTGTTTTCTTAATAACTCTATCATTTTCATATTTGACCACAGTTTATTAATAATTTTTAACACTTTATTTTAGTAATAAAAGATATATAGGGAATCTAAACAATATATTTATATAGAAAGTTATTTTTAAACATATCTCTAATTATTAGTTAATCTAATTTTATTGATGTTCTATTATCACTTGCTAATCTTATCAGGGTAAACAATAAATTATAAATAAGAAATAGATTTGTAGGTGATATTTATGAGGGAGATGTTAATAGCTGAATGTATAGAATTACTGAAACACCATAAATTTATAGTATCCAAACCTCTTGGAAGGAGCTGCTTTGATATTATAGCAAGTAAAGATGATGTAAAGTTGATATTAAAAATATTAAAAAATATAGATAGCCTAAGTAAAGAACAATCTATTGAATTAAAGAAGATTAGTAAGATATTGGCAGGAACTCCTTTAATAATAGGATTAAGAACAAGAAATGCTCCAATGGAATATGGAATTGTTTATGATAGATATAATATAAAAGCTGTAACATTTGAAACATTCAAAGACTTCTTAGAAGGTAATCCTCCAATTGTTTATGTCCAAAGGGGAGGATTGTTTGTAAAAATAGATGGGCAAGTTCTTAGAGAAGTTCGGGAAGCTCTTGGTATATCTGCTGGAGAATTAGCTGATGCTGTAGGGGTTTCAAGAAAAACAATATATAAATATGAAGCAGGGCTAGCCTCTCCATCATTAGATATAGCTATAAAAATAGAAGAATATTTGGATGTGCCATTAGTAAAAGCTATTGATTTATTTGAACCTATAAATGATGAAAATATAGAGGATAAAGTAGAAAAATTAGAAGATTATAAAAGAGAAGCTATAAATTTTTTAAGTGAACTTGGTTTTAGGTCAATTGTTGTTAATAAAGCCCCATTTGATGCTGTTGCTGAGAAAAATGTTGAAGAAATGCAAAATATACTATTAACAAATATAGAAGAGAAAATTGATGAAGAAGTTTTAAAAAAAGCTATTATAGTTAAAGAGATTTCTAAGATGTTAAACAGCTATTCATTATTAATATTAGAAAAAAAAGAGAAAGAATTAAAAAATATTCCAACAGTTAGTATGGAAGAGTTAAAAAAGATGGATGATGCATTAGAGTTAATAGAACATATAAAGAAAATGTTATCATCATAAATCTAAAGGTTCCCCTATCTCAGGAATTATTACCTCAACACCTAATGACTCAGCACCTTTGACAAATGCTTTCAGCTCCTCTTCAGTAACCTGTATTTGAGGAAATGTGTTATAATGCATTGGTATAACAACTTCAGGATATATTAGTTCTAAAGCTGTAAGAGCTTCCTCTATTCCCATTGTGTATCTTCCACCAATAGGTAATAAGACTACTTCAGGGCTATATAGCTCTCCTATTAATTCCATATCTCCAAATAATCCAGTATCTCCTGTATGGTAAACTCTATCATTCACAATATAACCTGCTGCAACTCCACCAGATACATTTAAATTAATATCAGATGAATGTTCTGCTTTAACCATTGTTAGTTTTGCCCCATTTATCTTTATACTTCCTCCAATATTCATTCCTTCAGCATTAACTCCTCTTTCAGCTAAATAACATGCAATCTCATAGATAGCAACAACAGGAACATTGTAACTCTTTGATAGAGTTTCTGCATTTCCAAGATGATCAGAGTGTCCATGGGTTACTGCTATAACATCAACACCTTCCATTATCTCATCAAATGGTAAATTACAAAGAGGATTTGGTACAAATGGATCTATTAATACATTATCAACTTTAAAACATGCATGGCCATACCACACTATCATTGTCATCACCTCAAATAATTATTAACCTTTGAAGTATATATTATTTAAGGTGGTATTTTTGAAAATTATAGATCTTTTCTCTGGATGTGGGGGATTCTCAAGAGGATTTGTTGAAGAAGGTTTTAAGCCAGTTTTAGCTATTGAGTTAGATGAAGATGCTGCCTTTTCATATGCTTTAAATTTTAATGGCATAATATATGAGAAAATAGGAGATAAATTTAAATTAAAAGAAATGAAAGGTTATGTGGGAAGTTATCCATTTAGGATGCCATTAGATGATGAAAGTATAAAGTGGTTAAAATATTTTGGAACTTATAGAGATGATATAAATCCTATTGTATTAAATAATGATATTAGAGAAATACATAGCTTAGATATTGAAAGATTTGTTAAGAAGGTTGATGTTATTATTGGTGGCCCACCATGTGAAGGTTATACTGGAGCTAATCCTAAGAGAGAGAAAAATCCACATGATAGATTATATAAAGATGATGTGGGAAGATTAGTGTTAGATTTTATTAGGATTGTGGGGGATTTACAACCAAAAGTATTTGTTATGGAAAATGTTCCTGCTATAAGAGATGTTAAGGGAGATATAATAAAAGAGTTTAGAGATGTTGGATATGAGGATGTATATTTTAATATTTTAAGGGCAGAGGATTATGGTAACCCTTCTGTAAGAAGAAGAGTATTTGTCTCAAATATAGAAATTATTCCTGAAAAAGAAAAGCCTAAAACTGTTATTGAGGCTATAGGAGATTTAATGTATAAAGGTAGAGATGTTCCAAATCATGAATATGCTGCTTTACCCAGAAGATTTTGGAGGAAGGTTCATTACCTTGGATGGGGTGATGCTTTTATCTATTTTAAAGGAGCCAGTAGAAGATTAGGCAATTATATTAGATTACATCCCTTAAAGTTAGCTGAGACCGTTATGGGTAAAAGATTTTTTATCCACCCATATGAAGATAGATTATTAACTCCAAGGGAACAAGCAAGATTGATGAGTTATCCTGATAATCATCTATTTGTAGGAGGTATAAGAAGTTGTTTAAATCAGATTGGGGAGAGTGTTCCTCCCTGCTTAAGCCGGGCAATAGCAAAAGTTGTTAAAGAAAATTTATGAATTATCCATAGTAAAAACTCTTTTATCTCATTATCTTAATTAAATCCTATGAAATATATAACTAATGCAATTAAATGCAAAATATAAATTAATGTTGGAACATTTGAGATTATCTGAGATAATAATGATGCATATATCATAGTTAACATGCCATTGTCATAGCTAATTTTAAACAACTCTATAACTCCTAACCTTTTCAAACCTTCAATATCAATGGTCTTATTAGGAAAATAGAAATAATATTTAAATAAAGATAAAAAAATAAAAATATTGTCTCATCAATGTTAATTCTAACCATAGCATTATTCCTTCCATTTGTTATAATATTTTAAAAATGTTTCATCCTTAGTTAAATTATAAAGCCATAACATTTGCAATCTATGAAGATGTTCATAATGTTTATTACACCTATGGCCTAAGGTATCGTAATAACTCCAATCATTATCATCATAATCAGAAATGAAAGCTTTTATTGATTTAATCCCCTCTCTATATAAAAATATTGATTTAATCCCCTCTCTATATAAAAAATTTGCATCTTTATTGTTGGTTTTATTTGCAAATTCCCCAATCCATATAACAGAGGTTATAAATCCATTTAAAACATAAGGTGGGTTATTTGATGCATATTCTGGATACCAATAGTAAGTTTTATTATTTCCTTATTTTTAATAACCCTCCTTTCTCAACTGGAACTTTAAAGGCATTTAATGCTTTATTAGCCAATATTAAATATCTTTCATCCCCAGTTATGGTATATGCTAAGTATAATGTTTTTAAGCATCCTGCCTGACATAATGAGCCTGCCCATCCTTTTGATAAATTATATTCAGGATAATCAAAATTATACCTCCAAATAATAAGGATAATATTTGTTCCATTTAAATTAACGGTTTCTTCTTCTGATTGAGATATTAGATATTCGGTTAAAAATAAACCCCCTTTTTAAATAATTTTCTGCTTCCTCTTGATCTTCATTTTTTAATTTAAGATATTTATAAAAACATTTCCTTGCTTCATCATTTACATTGTGGGGAGTTATTTGATAGCCTATGTATTTTCCATTTATAGTCCCATAATAAGTTACTGGCATATTGACATTTTCAACTGTAAATGGTTTTGGATTCTTAATATATTGAATAATTGGATTTTCAGAATATGTTATCTGAGAAATTCCAATAAAATAACCAAAAATAAATGATAATACCAATGATAACATTACAGTAAATATTAAAACATACTTTTTAATATTTTTAAGCATAATTCCTCCACATTATTTGTTAGTCTAAGAATTAACCCCCCATTCCTAATTAAAGCACTCCCATGTATTTATGCATTTGGACTGTTAGCATAACATCTACATACTCTCCACAGATTTTTAATATCTCAAATAGTTTTTTATTTGAAGGCTTTAAATCTTTATTAAATACAGGCTGGATACATAAAGTTATATCTCCTATATCACATAGATCTTTTGCCACCTCTCTTAGCCTTTCTAATTTAGTATTTTTTAATATAACCACTTTAGCATAAACATCAGAACCCATATTATAAAATTTTTTTATAGTTTTTAACTCATTTCTATATATTTTATTATAATTTTTAATATCATTAAAGTGTTCTCTTAATTTTATATCAACTGAGGCTATGTCAAAGTAAAAAACTCTATTTGGGAATATCCCATTTGTTTCTAAAAATGTAATTTCATCTAAGTTAGATACTATTTTTCTAATCTCTTTATGATATAATAAAGGTTCTCCACCAGTAAAAGAAATAGCAAACACATCAGGAGTTTTTAATCTCTTTATATGATAAACTATCTCCTCCAAACCTAATTCTTCTTCAATAAAATCCCCAGATCCAGGTGTTTTTTCTACCCTATTTAGATAATTTTTTATATTTTCATCACAATAGATACATTCTAATGGACATCCTGCAAATCTTACAAATATAAACCTCCTACCTATATATTTTCCTTCACCCATTATAGAGTTAAATATCTCTCTAATCATTTCTTCTCCCTTTTCTTTTTAAATCTCTTTTCTTTTTTCTTTTTAAATTTCTTTTTTACTTTTTTCTTCTTTGGAGGTTTTGGATATTTTTTTCTAATTTCTTCTACTCTTTTCATTAATTTTTCATAAAGTTCATCAGCTATATCATCTCCTAAATAATCTGCTCTAGCTGCTATAGCTAATTTACATGCTAAAGCTCTTGCTATTTTACCTCTCTGCCATTTTGGTGCATTCTTTATTAATGGATGATTATATATAACCCCATGCTTTGGTGGATCTACTTTTAACCTGAGATGTGCAAACAGTGCTTTTTCTGCACCTAAAACCTGAATAGTTGATGCTGGAAGTTTGGCTAATTTTTCTAAACCTCCTGCTAAACATATGAGTTTAGCACCTAAACTAACTCCAGCCAATTTTGTTAAGTTTGGAGCTTCTTCTTTCATTAATTTTTCCAAATATTCATATAAATCTTTTCTCTTTTCATATAAATGTGATATTTCCTCAGCAAACTTAACAACAGCTTCTAAATCATAATCTTCAAACTCTCCTCCCATTGAAGATTTTGCATTTTCAGCTATTTTTTCAGCTACTTTTGATGAAAAATATTTTTTTAATTGGCTTTTTGTAAAATTTTCTCTTTTTTTTAGTGTTGTTATAAGTTTAACATATGTTTCATGTTTTTGAATACTATTTAATTCTGGAAAATATAGAGAATACCATTCTCTTAACCTTTCAGAAAGGAGGTTTAAAACTTTATCTAAATCAGATATTGCCTCAGCCACCTGTATAATAATTTTATCTTTTTGTTGTGCATAACTTTTTATTAGCCTTTTTGTTAATTCAAGATTCCAATAGTTCATTTTTCTTTTAAAATCCTCATAGTCAGTGAAATATTTTAATTCCTTTCCAATTTCAAATAAATGTTCTCTTAAATAATTTCCAACACTATTGGGCCCCGAGAAAAACTCAAATTTAACTTCTCCCCAATCTTTTATCTCATCTAAAAGTTTTCTTGGATTTGTCCTCATTAAATATAGTTTATCAACAATTTCATCCTCTTTAAATAATTTTCTATAGTTTATGTCACTAAACTTCTCTACTTTTTCTTTATCACTCCCAAATAAACCTATAGGTGTTATTGCTACATAAACCAAAATAATCACCTTAAAAACTTTTCAACTAATAATAAAGCACAAAAGTCCCCACATATTGAACATGCTTTTTTATCTTTTGAAGGAATTTCTTCTTTCATTTTTCTTGCTTTTTCCCCATCTATGGCTAAATTAAATTGTTTCTCCCAGTCATGATTTTTTCTAGCAAATGCCATTTCCTTTTCAAGTTCTAATGCTAATCTATTTCCTTTAGCAACATCTGCTGCTTGAGCAGCAATTTTTGTTGCTATTACTCCCAATTTAACATCTTCAATAGTTGGTAGTCTTAAATGTTCCGCAGGGGTTACATAGCAAAGGAAATCTGCTCCATAATAGCCAGCTAATGCACCACCAATAGCCGCTGCAATGTGGTCATAACCTAAAGCAATATCTGTAACTATAGGTCCTAAAACATAGAATGGTGCATTTTTACAAACACTTTTTTGTAGTCTTATATTAGCCTCTATATTATTTATTGGCACATGTCCAGGACCTTCAACCATTGCTTGAACTCCAAATTCTCTACATCTTTCTACAAGTTCTCCTAAGATTAATAATTCTTCTATTTGAGCTCTATCTGTATTATCCAATATAGCCCCAGGTCTTAAACCATCTCCTAAGCTTATAGTTATATCATATTCTTTTAAAATCTCTAATAAATAATCAAAATTTTTGTATAATGGATTTTCTTCATTATGATAGATAATATATGCTGTTAAAAAAGCCCCTCCTCTACTCACTACTCCTAACACCCTCTTACTCTTTTTTAGCCTATCTACTGACTGTTTTGTAACTCCACAATGAAGGGTCATAAAATCTACTCCTTCCTTAGCCTGATTTTCAATAACTTTAAAAATAATGTCTTCATTCATATCAATAACTTTTCCAAACTTTTCTTTGGCAATTTTAGCAGCCTCATATATAGGGACAGTTCCTATTGGAACATTAACTGCTTCCATAATAGCTTTTCTTATTTTACTTAAATCCCCACCTGTACTTAGATCCATTACAGTATCTGCTCCATATTTAACTGCTACTTTTGCTTTTTCTACCTCTAACTTAATATTAACAAAGTCTGGAGATGTGCCAATATTTGCATTAACTTTTGTTCTAAGATTTTTTCCAATACCTACAGGTTTTGTGTCTCTATTTATATTTTTAGGAATAACAACATAACCTTTAGCAATATATCTTCTTAATTTTTCTTCATCTATACCTTCATTCTTTGCAACAACTTTCATTTCTTCAGTAATGTTTCCTTTTTTAGCTTCAGTTATCTGTGTCATAATAATCACCTTAATCTTAATTATTGAATAGAAAATATAATATATAAAAAATTATAACTATCAATTGAAATTTGTTATAGGGTGAAACTATCATGCCATCAGAGAAAATCCAGGAAATTTTAAATGAGTTAAATAACATAATGAATGTTGAAAAAAAATATATTGAGCTTGTTGCTACTGTTGAGTATTTATTAAATCTAATTGAACCATCAAAAAGAGAAAAATTTAGAGAAGCTTTAAATGATGCAGAATCTGTTGAAGATGTTTATGAGCTTATAAAAGCTATAAAGCTACAGTTAGGTATACAAGGGGCTAAGAAGTATGTATTAAAAATAGAAGAAGGTTAGATTGATAACATTATAACTCCAATCATTATTAAAACTATTCCTATAATTTGATTTATTGTTAAGCTTTCTTTTAAAAATATTATTGATAATACAACTGTTATAGCAGGACCTACAGAAGAGATTGGTACAACTATACTTGCTTTTCCTTTATAAAGTGCATAATATAATAATAAAGAACCAAAAACTACAAACACAGCTGATAATATAGCAAAAATTAAAATTTTTTTGTCAAAAACAAATACATCTTTAAAATATAGGAGTAATATTAAGCATAGAATTATTCCTACAATATTTACAACTACCCATTGGAATATAGGATTTTCATTACAAACTATTTTTGCAAAGAATGTGCTAATACCATAAAATATAGCTACTAATAAACCCAAAATTATCTCATCCATAATTTCACAAGTTTTTAACAAATTCTTTTAAAAATTCTCTAAATTCAGGGATTTTCTCAGAAGCTATTTCAACATTTGCTTTTAACCAGCCAAGCACATCTCCTATATCATATCTTTTACATTTTATCTCTACTCCTACAATATCTTCCTCCTTTAGTAGTAGATTCATAGCATCAGTTATTTGAATCTCTCCTCCTTTCCCTGGAGAAGTTTCCTTTATTTTCTCAAATATCTTTGGAGAGAAAAGATATGCTCCAGTTATTATTAAATTTGATGGAGCTTCTTCAACAGAAGGTTTCTCAACCATGCTTTTTATTTTATAAATTCCATCTTCTATCTTCTCTCCTTCTATAACCCCATATTTATAAACCTCTTCTTTTGGAACTCTTTCTAAAGCTATAACTGAACATCCATATTTTTTATAAGCCTTTAATAGATCAAAAACAATATTTTCTGAATATATTGTATCTCCAACCATAACTATAAAATACTCATTACCTACAAAATTTTCTCCATATAGAATTGCATCACCTAAACCTTTAGGCTCTTTCTGTCTAACATAATAAATATTTCCCAAATTATCAATTTCCTTTAATATTTTTAAAAGAGAGTTTTTCCCTGATGCCTTTAACTTACATTCTAATTCATAGTTAATATCAAAATGATTTTCAATAGCTTGCTTTCCTTTTCCAGTTACAAATAGTATATTTTTAACTCCAGCTTCTACAAGATCTTCAACAACATATTGGACTATAGGTTTATTGACCACAGGTAACATTTCTTTAGGTTGAGCTTTTGTTATAGGTAACAATCTTGTTCCAAACCCCGCTACAGGAATAATAGCCTTCTTAACCATCCTCCCCCCTTAAATGATTAATATTTTATATAATATTATTTAATACTTATAAATAATTTTAGGTGAGATTTTGAAAATAAGAATAAAGAGAGGAAATAAAATAGAAAGTTATGAAGTACCTGAAGGGTTAACAGTTTTAGAAGCTTTAGAATATATAAATAAAAAATATAATGCAAACATATTATTCAGATATGGTTGTAGGAATGGACAGTGTGGTAGCTGTGCTTTAACTATAGACAACGAGCCAAGACTTGCATGTATTACAAAGGTTAAAGATAACATGCTCATTGAGCCATTAAAAGGCTTTAAGGTTATAAAAGATTTAATAGTTGACAGAGAGGTGTATAATAAGAAACTTCTAAGTATTAAAAATTATGTTGTTAGAAGAAAATATCCTGAAGGATTGGAGAATATTAATGAGGATGATGTTGAAAAAACTAAGGAATTAAGAGCATGTATTGATTGTCTTTCTTGCCTATCTCAGTGTCCAGCAAGAGATTTTAACTATTCAGGAGCTACAATAATGAGACAACTTTTAAGGTTTGCTTATGATGTCAGAGATGAAGAAGATAGGGAAAGAATAGCATTTTTTGAAAATATATATAACTGTACCACATGTGCCAAATGTGTAGAGGTTTGCCCACAAGAAATAAATCTTGTTAAAGCTATTGAAAACTTAAGAGAGTTGTGTTTTAAAAAGGGTTATTATTTAGATGAACATTTAAAGGTTAGAGAAAATATATTAAAAGGCAATAGATCAGTTGTTAAGGAAGGAGCATCTTTATTAGATGAAATAGAAGAAGAGTATTTGGTTAAAGATGAAGATCTTAGAGTAGCTTTCTTTACTGGATGTTTGATAGATTATAGATTAAAAGATGTTGGTAAAGATACAATAAAAGTTCTAAACCATTACAATATTTCAGTAATTATTCCAAAAGATCAGGTATGTTGTGGTTCTCCAATGTTTAGGACAGGTCAGAGAGATTTAGCAGAGAAATTAAAAGAAAAAAATATTGAGGTGTTTGAGAAGTTAGATGTTGATTATATTATCACTGTATGTGCTGGCTGTGGAGCTACATTAAAGAAAGATTATGGATTAAAAAATGTTAGAGATATAACAGAAATAATTTATAAAAAAGTAAAAGAAAATAGAAAAAATATTAAAGTAACATATCATGATCCATGTCATCTTTTAAGAGGGCAAGGAATTTATAAAGAACCAAGGGAAATACTAAAAAAAACATCAAATTTCATTGACTTAAAAGCTTGCTGTTGTGGAGCAGGAGGGGGTTTAAGAAGTGGAAGGAGAGAGATAGCTGATGCTATAGGTATGAGAAGGGCTAAGATGATTTACAATACTGATGCTGAGATTGTAGTTACTGTATGTCCATTTTGTGAATATCACTTAAGAGAGTGTTTAGAAAAATATAAAAATATAAATAAAATTGATAAGGAAATTAAAGTTATGAATATAGCTACATTTTTATCTAAATATCATTTATGATGGTAAAATGCAAAAGATAAAAAATATATTAACAATAATTAAATGGACTATACTTTCTGCAGCAATTGGGTTAGTTGGAGGTTTAAGTTCTTTATTAATGGCCATTATTATAAAATATTTTCCAGAAAAAAATAATATATTTTTAATTCCAATTATATTTTTTATATCAGGATTTTTTGTTGATAAAATTTATGAGTTAAAAGGTTCTGGTGTTGATAGAGTATTAAAAGCTCTAAACTATAATATAAATCTCAGTTGGAAAATAGGGATATTAAAAACTATTTTATCAAGTTTAGTTATAGCTGTAGGGGGGAGTTGTGGAAAAGAAGGACCTTGTGTTCAAAGTAGTGCATCTTTTGCTGATGAAATTCATAGAATGTTGAAGTTAAAAAATAGAGAGTTGGTTATAATAACAGGCATAGCTGGAGGATTAAGTGGGGCTTTTTCAGCACCATTAGGAACAGCTATATTAGCTTGTGAAATTATAGAAAAAGAGGATTTTAGATATGTAAACTTAATTCCTCCAATGATGGCTAGTGTTTTTAGTTATGCTGTTTTTTATGTTATCACACATAAGAAACATTTATTTGAATATCTTCCACACTATTGTTTTGACCCAATTGACATATTTTGGTTTTTATTTGGAGCAATTTTCTGCTCTATAATAGCTTCTTTTTATATAAAAACATATAAAACAATTTCAAATTATTTTGATAACATAACTATCCCCTATGCCATCAAATCTCTATTAGGTGGAATTGTCGTAGCAACAATTGGATATTTTCTTCCAGAAATTTTAGGAATGGGGGTTATTTTAGTAAAAGAACTATTTATGATAAAGTTTTCTTTGATATTCTTACTGTTCTTATTAATAGGTAAGGTATTAGCCACTTCTTTTACAGTAGGATCAGGAACTCCTGGAGGTTTAGTGTTCCCATCTATTTGTGTTGGGGCTATTTCAGGAGCACTTTTTAGCTCAATTTTTGCTTTAAATCCTACACCCTTTATTGTCTTGGGTATGGCTACTGCACTTTCTGCTTCATTAAATGCCCCATTAGGATCTGCTGTCCTCTGTACAGAGATGTTTGGCTTTGATTTTGCAATACCTTCTTCTATCGGAGCAGTTATAGGTTATCAAGTGACAAGGTTTGAGACAGTATTTAAATATGTGAGGTTCTAAAATTAGATATTTATAATAGAATTTAATGTTAAGATTAATTATCATAATAAAATATGGTGGTGAATGTGAGGAACATAATTGTTAAAGAATTAAAAGATGTCCCAATAGAAGAAAAACCTATTGAAATAGTAGAAAGAAAGGGTTTAGGACATCCAGATAGTTTAGCTGATGGAATTGCTGAAGCTGTGAGTAAAGCACTCTGTAAAATGTATATGGAAAAGTTTGGAACAATTTTACATCACAATACTGACCAAGTAGAAGTTGTTGGTGGACATGCTTATCCAAAATTTGGTGGAGGGGAGATGGTTAATCCTATTTATATCCTACTTTCAGGAAGAGCAACAATGCAAATTTTAGATAAAGAAAAGAATGAAATTATAAAACTTCCTGTTGGTACTGTAGCTGTAAAAGCTGCTAAGGAATATTTAAGAAAAGTTTTGAGAAATATTGATGTAGATAAAGATGTTATTATAGATTGTAGAATTGGTCAAGGTTCAGTAGATTTGGTAGATGTGTTTGAAAGGCAGAAAAATAAGATTCCATTAGCTAATGACACTTCTTTTGGAGTAGGTTATGCTCCTCTCTCAATAACAGAGAAATTAGTATTAGAAACAGAAAGATTATTAAACAGTGAAGAAACTAAGAAGGAGATACCTGCTTTGGGAGAAGATATAAAGGTTATGGGACTAAGAAATGGAAAGAAAATAAGTTTAACAATAGCTGCTGCTATAATAGATAAGTATGTTAGAGATATTGATGAATATAAAAAAGTTATAGAAAAAATTAGAGAAAAGGTTGAAAAATTAGCTGAAGAAATAGCTAAAGGGTATGAAGTTGAAATATTTATAAATACTGCTGATGATTATGATAGAGGAGTGGTTTATCTAACTGTAACAGGAACTTCTGCAGAAATGGGTGATGATGGTTCTGTTGGTAGAGGAAATAGAGTTAATGGATTGATAACACCATTTAGACCTATGAGTATGGAAGCAGCAAGTGGTAAGAATCCTGTTAACCATGTTGGAAAAATATATAATATTTTAGCTAACCTAATTGCTAATGATATATCAAAATTAGAAGGGGTTAAAGAGTGTTATGTAAGGATATTAAGCCAAATTGGTAAGCCAATAAATGAACCAAAGGCATTAGATATTGAATTAATATTAGAGGAAGGATATAAAATAGAAGATATTGAAAAGAAAGCTAAAGAAATTGCTAATAAGTGGTTAGATAATATATTGGAAGTTCAAAAGATGATTATTGAAGGTAAAGTTAATACTTTCTAAATCTTTTTTGAATAATTCTACTAATTATTATTAATACTGATGAAATAAGACCAATTTCTATGTAACTAACTATTTTAAATGTTGAGAATAATAAAGCTATAAATGCTAACCACATTCCTAGTAAAGTTAAAAATATGGCTATTTTGTTAATATTAGATCACCTTTGCTATTTTGAGTATTATATAAATTTTAAAATATATATAAATATATTTTATAGTTGTTTAACCGAAAATTATATATATGATAAAATTTAACTATAGTTAAAAATTTTAAGTGAGGTTAAATTATGATGAGTTTAGCTGATGTAGAAGAAGGGAAGGTTGTAGTAATAAAAGATATACTAGCTGGACATGGTTTAAAAAATAGGTTACAGTCAATGGGTTTAGTTATTGGTGATAAGGTTAAAGTGTTAAAAAACAGTCATGGTCCAGTAATTGTAGAAAATAGAGGTGTGAAGATAGCATTAGGGAGAGGAGTGGCTATGAAAATTATTGTAGGTGATATTAAATGAGGATAGCATTAATAGGAAACCCTAATGTGGGGAAATCTACTTTATTTAATCTTTTAACGGGTGGTAGAGTTTATGTAGGTAACTGGCCAGGAGTCACGGTTGAGAAAAAAGAAGGAGTTTTCATATGTGGAGATGAGAAAATTGAAATTATTGATCTTCCAGGAGTTTATAATCTCTCAGGTAGTGCTATGGATGAAATAGTAGTTAAAAAATACTTCCTAACAGAGAAGCCAGATTTAATTGTTAACATAGCTGATATAAATACCCTTGATAGAGATTTATATTTAACCTTAGAGTTGTTAGATACTGGTTATAATGTTCTATTAGTGTTAAATAAAATAGATTCTACAAATGTTATAGTGGATGAAAAAAAGCTAAAAGAGTTATTGGGTATAGATGTTGTAAAAATCTCTGCTAAGAAAAATATAGGAATTGAAAATCTAAAGAAAAAAATTTTAGAAAATTTAAAAAATAAAAGAAAACCTAAAATAAGATATAATAAGGAAATTGAAGATATTATTAACAAAATTATTGAAATATTAAAGAGAGATGAGAATTTAAAAAATTATAATTTAAGATTTTTAGCTGTTAAATTATTAGAAAATGATCAAATTGTAAAAGAAATAGTTAAAAATTCTAAAGTTTCAAAAGATATTGAAGAGCTTTTAAAAAATATTAAAGTAGATATATCTAAAGAGAGGTATAAGATTATTGATAAGATTGTGAAGGAGTGTATAAAAAGGGAGGAAAAGAGAGATATAACAGATCTATTGGATAGAATCTTCACTCATGAAGTTTATGGTATCCTCGCTTTAATCCCAATAGTCTGGATTTTATTTAAAATAACCTTTGATTTTGCTCAGCCTTTTGTAGATATTATTGATTACTTCATTAGCTACTTAGCTGACTATGCTTCTAAAAGTATAAGTGATAAAGTATTAGCCTCATTAGTGGCTGATGGTATTATAGGGGGAGTAGGATCAGTTTTAACATTCTTACCAAACATTGCCTTCTTATTTATAAGCTTATCCATATTAGGAGAAACTGGTTTATTAGCAAGATTACCTCTATTAACTGAAAAGATTTTAAATAAATTTGGACTGCCAGGATTGGCAATATTACCAATAATAATGTCATTTGGTTGTAATGTTCCTGGAATTTTAGCTACAAGAATAATAGAGAATGAGAGGGATAGGTTAGTAACTATCTTAATAAATCCTTTCATAACATGCCCTGCAAGATTACCAGCATTAATTATACTCTCAGCTTTACTATTCCCAAAAAATCCTGGATTAGTTCTATTATTAATGTATTTTGTAGGAATAGCCGCAGCTTTATTTTCAGCTTTACTGTTTAGAAAAGCAATATTTAAAGATCAGCCAGAACCTCTAATAATAGAGCTTCCTAAATATCACTTTCCAAATATAAAAATGGCTTTAAAAAATGCTTGGGAAAATATATATTCCTTTATAAGAAAGGCAGGAACAGTAATTTTATTTGGATCTATATTAATATGGTTCCTATCAAGCTTTGGACCCAGTGGTTATGTGTCGGATATCTCACTCTCATATTCAGCTATTATTGGTAAATACCTCTCATACATATTCCAAATATTTGGTTGGGATTGGAAGCTGTCTTCAGCTTTACTATATGGTTTTATAGCTAAAGAGAATGTAGTTAGTACATTGGCAATACTGTATGGTGTTGGAGAAGAAAGTTTAAAAGCCACACTATCCACTCTACCAAAAGCCTCTCTACTCTCATATATGGTGTTTTTTACACTTTACATCCCATGTTTAGCCACAATTGCTGTCATTAAACAGGAAGCTGGGTGGAAGTGGGCTATATTCTCTGTAATATATAGCACATTTGTAGCTTTCATAGCAGCTCTAATAGTTTACATTTTGGGAATAATAATACTCTAAAATAATAAAATATTTATATTCTATTTTCCAAACCAATATTAAAAATTTTAATAGTGGTATTATGTTAAAGGTTGGATTAGGGCAGTCAGAGGATATAGATGATGCTATAGAAATGGTTTTACAGAATGTTTCTAAACCTAATCTAACATTTGTTTTTTCATCAAGCTGTTTTAACCCTCATGAAGTTTATAATAGAGTTAAAGAAAAAATTTCTGGGCATATAATAGGAGGAACCACTGCTGGAGAATATACAAGCTTATTTAAAAAACCAAAAAATAATACTATAGCAATTATGAGCTTAGAAAGTAAAGCTCTAAAAGTTGGCTTAGGTGTAGGAAAAGACTTAGTTGTAAATCCTGAATTAGCTGGAAAAAATGCTGCAAAAGAAAGTTATAAAAACATAGTTAGAGATCCACTATTAGCTCATCTCATTTATCTTGGTTTGATAAGATCTAAAGAAATAAAAAATCTGAATATAAATCCATTTGTTTCTATAACATTAATTGATGGATTGTCTGGATTAGAAGAACCTGCTATGAGAGGAATACTATCTATTTTAGGAAGAAATATCAGGATAGTTGGAGGTTCAACAGGAGATGATTTAAAGTTTAATATGACATATCAATATGCAGATGGAGTTTACAATAATGCTATCATTAACACAATAGTGGCTGGTTTAAAGATGGGTACAGGAATGGGTCATCCATATAAACCAACTGATAAAGGGGCTGTAGTTACTAAAGCAAGAGGTAGAACAATTTATGAGTTAAATAATAGACCTGCTGCTGAAGTATTAAAAGAACTTTTAGATGTTGACTCATTAACTCCTGAAATTCTATCTGAAAATCCATTTGGTTTAAGAAGTTCTGATATTTATGGAGATTATATTATAAAAAGTGCTATGCGCGAAAATCCTGATGGGAGTGTTAGCTTATACTCAGAAATTTATGAAGGTAGCTATTTATCTATAATGGAAACTGACAGAGAGACTGCTATAGAAAGTTTTAAGAAGGCAATAATGATGGCTATTGGTGATGCAAATATAGAAAAAGAGGATGTAGGGGCTATTGTTATATTTAACTGCATTTTAAGACACTTTTTAAAAGAAAAATTAAAAATAAATGATGTAGATATTATTAAAGAAGTTGTTGGAGATGTACCTGTTATAGGGTTTAATACTTATGGAGAGCAGGGATCTACAAGAGGTGGAGCTATAGGGCATTACAATCAAACTTCTACTATCTTAGTTATTAGTAAAAAAGTCATTTCTCAATAACTTAGAAAAATATATATACTCTATACTTAAATTTTAAATAAGCTCATTATTATTAACACTTTTAGGTGGTAGAAAATGGCAGCATTAAGACCAAACAGATGTTATAGAGATGTAGATAAACCACCATATACTAGGAAAGAATATATAAAAGGAGTTCCTCAGCCAAAAGTTGTACATTATATAATGGGTAATCTATCAGCTGACTTTCCTGTTCAAGTAGATCTTGTTGCTACAAGGCCAATACAAATAAGACATAATGCATTAGAAGCAGCAAGAGTTGCGGCTAACAAATACATCTCCAAAATGTGTGGTAGATTAGGTTATAAATTCCAAATAAGAGTTTATCCTCATCAAGTTTTAAGAGAGCATAAGATGGCTACTGGAGCTGGAGCTGATAGGATTTCAGATGGTATGAGATTAGCTTTTGGAAAACCAATAGGTACTGCAGCAAGAGTTAAAGAAGGGCAAGCTATTATGAGTATTTGGGTAAATCCTGATAAATATGAGGCAGCTAAAGAAGCATTAAGAAGGGCTGCTATGAAGCTACCTATTCCTTGCAGAATTGTTGTTGCAAAGGGTAGAGAACTTTTAAAAATCTAAATATTTTTTTAAGATTTATATCTAAATATTTTAATAGATTGATTTAGATATTAATAAAATAAAAATCTTTTTATATTATTTTTCGGTGAAATAATGAATATAGAATTAAGAAAGATGGAGCATATATTAATATGCTTAAATTGTAATGTTGAATATGATAAAACAACATTATTAGAAGATATTGAACTAGTTCATAGAGGTTCAGGAAACGTAAATTATGATGATATAGATACTGAAATAAAATTATTTGGAAAAACATTATCTGCCCCTATAATTGTCTCAGGAATGACTGGGGGATTTAGAAAGGCTAAAGAAATTAATAAAAATATAGCAAAAGCTGTTGAAGAGTTAGGTTTGGGAATGGGGGTAGGTTCTCAGAGGGCTGGGATTTTAAATAAAGAGCTTGTGGATACTTACAGTGTTGTTAGAGATTATACTGATAATCTTGTTATTGGTAACTTAGGAGCTGTAAATTTTGTAAAAGATAATTGGGATGAGGAGATTATAGATTATGCTGTAGAAATGATTAATGCTGATGCAATGGCTATACATTTTAACCCTTTACAAGAGATTATCCAACCTGAAGGGGATTTAACATTTAAGAATATAAATAGAGTATTAGAAACTATTAAAAATTATAAAAAAAGCTATAAAAATATTCCATTTATAGCTAAGCAAGTAGGAGAAGGTTTTTCTAAAGAGGATGCATTGACATTAAAAGATTTTGATGCAATAGATATACAGGGAGCTGGAGGAACATCTTGGGCTAAAGTTGAGTTTTATAGAGTAAATAACAACGAAAAAAAAGAGATATTAAAAAACTTTATTAATTGGGGTATTCCTACAGCTCTATCTATATTAGAGGTTAAAAAAGTTTATGATAAAACACTAATAGGATCAGGAGGAATTAGAAGCGGGATTGATATAGCTAAATGTATAGCCCTTGGTTGTGATTGTTCAGCTGTAGCTTTACCTATATTAAAAGCTGCTCTAAAAGGGCATAATGAGGTCATAAAACTATTAGAAAAATACATTGAAGAGCTAAAAATTACCATGTTTTTAGTTGGTGCTGAAAACATTGAAGAGCTAAAAAATACACCTTATTTTATAAAAGGGGAATTGTCAAAAATTGTAAGAGGGAAAGGATGAAATTAGAGATTGTTGCTATTGGAGGTTATGAAGAAGTTGGAAGAAACATGACTGCTATTAATGTTGATGGGGAAATAATAATTATTGACATGGGTATAAGATTGGATAGAGTTTTAATACATGAAGATACTGACATATCCAAATTACACAGTTTAGAGCTAATAGAAAAGGGTATAATTCCAAATGATACAGTTATAAAAAATTTGGATGGAGAAGTTAAAGCTATAGTTCTATCTCATGGTCATCTAGATCATATTGGAGCTGTACCAAAATTAGCCCATAGATATAATGCTCCTATAATAGGAACTCCATATACTATTGAACTTGTTAAAAGAGAGATCTTAAGTGAAAAAAAATTTGATGTTAGAAATCCACTAGTTGTTTTAAATGCTGGAGAGGCTATAGATTTAACACCAAATATAACTTTAGAATTTGTGAGAATTACTCACAGTATTCCTGACTCTGTTTTACCTGTCTTACACACTCCATATGGGACTATAGTTTATGGTAATGATTTTAAATTAGACAACTTTCCTGTTGTTGGAGAGAGACCTGATTATAGGGCTATAAAAAGATTAGGAAAAAATGGTGTTTTATGTTTTATAAGCGAAACTACTAGAGTTAATCATGAGGGAAAAACTCCTCCAGAAATTATAGCTTCAGGATTATTAAAGAATGACCTATTAGCTGCTGATAATGATAAAAATGGTGTGATAGTAACAACATTTTCTTCACATATAGCTAGGATAAAATCTATAACTGAAATAGCAGAAAAAATGGGAAGAACTCCTGTTTTATTAGGAAGAAGTATGCTCAGATACTGTGGAATAGCTCAAGAAATAGGTATAGTTAAATTTCCAGAAGATTTAAGAATTTATGGAGATCCCTCCTCAATAGAGATGGCTTTAAAGATGATAATGAAAGAAGGTAAGGAAAATTATTTAATAATTGCTACAGGACATCAGGGAGAGGAGGGTGCAGTTCTATCAAGAATGGCTACAAACAAAACTAGTTATAAGTTTGATAAATATGATTGTGTAATATTCTCTGCTGATCCAATTCCAAATCCAATAAATGCTGCCCAAAGATATCTTTTAGAGTCAAGATTAAAACTTTTAGGAGTTAGAATATTTAAAGGAGCTCATGTTTCAGGACATGCTTCTAAAGAAGATCATAGAGACATGCTAAGATGGTTAAATCCTGAACACCTTATCCCATCTCATGGAGACTTTAACTTAACCGCTGAATATACAAAATTAGCTGAAGAAGAAGGGTATAGGCTTGGAGAAGATGTTCATCTATTAAGAAATGGACAGTGTTTAAGTTTTGAAAGAGTTATCTAATCAAATAAAATAGCATTTTTTTTAGGATCTAACTCAAATACAATTTCTCCATCTTTGAATACTCTAACAATACCTCCAGACTGAGAAACAGTTATAGCTATGGCATTTGTATTTTTTGTAATATCTGCAGCAGCCATATGTCTTGCCCCCAAACCACTAGGGAGTTTAACATTCCCTTTAGTTTCTAAATATCTCCCAGCAGATACAACTTTACCATCATCAGTTATAATAAAAGCCCCATCTATAGAACAGAGTTCTTTTATAGTTCCTTTAACATCTTTATCAAAAATCTTTGCATTATGTCCAGCAAATGGGTTTAATATCAATGGTTTTGAATTGTTCATAACATTTAAAGTATCTCCAATGACAAATATTGTCCCTACCTGCTTACCTTCTCTACCTTCTCTACCTATTTCTATAGCTAACTTTAATACTTCTTTAAATGTTTTTCTTAACTTCTCATCTAATGTTTCTAAAAGCTTATAGATCTTTAAAGATTTAATATGCTCTCTAATATTAATAACCATTATTGTATCTAACATTTTTAATTTAGGATCCCCCAAGACAGCAACAACAGTGTCTTTTTCTTTTAATAGATCTTGTTCAATAGCTTGTAATACCCCACTAGTAATTATCATTTGCCTATTTTCTTCTTTATATCTCACATATAGAGGGATTATATCTTTCTCATTTTTTAGTTTATTATATGTAGATATATTTGGAGTGATTACAATAATTTTTAATTTATCTATATTTAAAAATTTAAATATACTTTTACTACTTTTCTCTACTTTAATACTCTTTAATATTTCATAAGATTTTCCACTTTCAGTGAATAGAAGAAAAGCTTTAGCTTTTATATCATAAGCTAACTCAATACCATGTTTAATAATATATTTACTTATCATAGTTTTCACTTTTTTGCTTCTCTAACTAATAATTCAGCTATTTTTTTATCAGCATTTACTCCTAACTTTCTAAATCCTTCAGTTCCAGGTGCAGAGTTGAGTTCAATAACATAATACTTCCCCATTTTTGGAAGAATATCAACTCCTAAAATTTTAGCTTTAGATATTTCTGCACATTTTAATGCTATTTCTTTCACCTCATCATTTAAATTGATCTTTTCAACATTATTTCCTAAATGTATGTTTGTTCTAAAGTCTTTACTTACTCTACTATAACCTCCAACAATTTCATCATCTACAACTAACACTCTTATATCCTTATAATACCCATTATTTTTAAAGTTTATAAATTCTTGAATTATTTTACACTCATATATAGCATCTTTAGTTAACCTCCACAACTCTTCCTCATTCTTTGCCAAAAAAACACTAACTCCACATTTTGAGAATGATTTTTTTATAACTACTGGAAATTCTAACCCATACTTCTCCATAAATTTTATAGCATCATCATAATCTCTAATTAATGCAGTTTTGGGAGTAAGGATGTTATTCTTATGTAATATTCTAATAGTTTTGAATTTGTCAGATGTTAAATACACAGTTTCTAAAGAATTAACAAACTTGGCATCTAAACTATTCATAACTTGCCATGAATAAAGGGTAAGCTTATCATTATAGAATCCAATTCCACATCTTGAATGAATAAGATCAGTTTCTAAAGAAAAGTCATAAGTGATCAAATTATCATTTTCAGCCAATAAAAATATTTCTGCTTTCGCATTAAGCTTTTCTATCTCTTCCTTTAAAGCCCAAACAGTTCTTCCTTTAGCTTCTGGAGATAAAATGGTTATCTTAACCATACCTACTCCTCTAATGGAGCTCTTGCAAATGTGATATATCCAGTATGCCCAATCATTCTAGTAGATGGCCTTACACCTTTGTCTGAAACTTCTATCATCCTTTCCATTAATTCATAAGTCTCTATATCCCAAAATCCTTCCTCTTTTAACTTACTAACTGTCTTCTTCACTTGATCTATATATGGAAGATATGTTATTATCCTCCCTCTCTTTTTATTCAATACCTCTTTAGCATTTTCAATAACATTCCATGGATCGGGCATATCTAAAACGATAACATCCACATTCTTTTCATCTATTTTTTCTCTAACATCTCCAAATTTTAAAATTACATTAAAAAGCCCATCTTCTACTTCAATATCATCCTCAAAATCCTCATCTAAACCTAAAATTTTTTGATTCTTCTTTATTAAACCTACTCTTAATAAGTTTTTCCTAGCAACTTTAATTGCTTCTGGTTTTATATCATAACTTATAACTTTCCCCCCCCTTCCTACAGCATTTGCCAAATACATTGTTAAAACTCCTGCACCTGTTCCAGCTTCAACTATAGTTTCTCCTTCTCTAATCCCACCTCTTGCAATAATAAAACCAATATCTTTTGGCAGCAGTGCTGTTACTGTCCTTTTCATTCTTTTTAATACATCATAAAGGGTTGGCTCAACTAAATAAAACTTATGACCTAAATGAGATTCCAGCCTTTTTCCAATTTCTTTAGTTTCTACCACTCCCAAATCAGTACAAAATTTTTCAACACTTTTTTTTAATAGATATTTTTTCCCTCTTTCGTCTACTAATAATTTATAATCCATAATCTCACAGCCATCTATCTAATGTTTCCCCTTTTAATCTTTTACAAGTTTTCCATTTTTCTCTTGCTATTGGTGGTAATTTATTGTGTATTTCATAATATCTTTTTAAAAATTCTACAGTCTTTATATCTGAAGGATATCCACTTCCAAAGTCTCCAAATTCTTTCTTATATTCATTAATAATATTATCTCTAATAACTTTAGCTATTATAGAGGCTGCTGAGACAACGAAGATACTTATCATCAGCCTTATGTTCAGCTATAATTTCTATATCCAAGTCTTTAAATTTTCTCTTAAAAGATAACAAATTGGAAGAACATGCATCTATATAAACCTTTTCTATTTCAAACTTATTAATAAATTTCTTAATAATCTCTTTAAAAGCTTCTATTTCAATATCATTAAGATTTTTCTTATTCATCATTTTATTGAGCTCCTCTGGAGTTATGATTATCACATCATAATATCCAATTGATTCTAAAATATTTTTTAATCTTTCTCTTTCTTTTTTATTTAATTTCTTACTATCTTTTACTCCAATATTCTTTAATTTTTCTTCATCAGTGGCATAACCACAAATTACTAATGGACCAATAACACATCCTCTTCCAGCTTCATCTATTCCCAATATCATATAAAATCCCCTCCAATATACTTAAAAATTTTTCTATTTCTTCAAATTTTCCTATAGATATTCTTAAATATCTTTCATCAAGCCCATCAAAAGATGAACAGCTTCTAACTATAACACCTCTTTTTAATAACTCCTCATAAACCATTTTTCCATTTTCAATTTCAGCCAAAACATAGTTTGCCTGTGAAGGATAAACCTTTATTCCTAATCTTTTTAGACCGCTGTATAACATTTCTCTACTTTTTATTCCATTCTTTATACTAAAATCTAAGAATTCTTTATCTCTCAAAGCTTCTATAGCTGCAACTTGAGACAATCTTGTCAAACTGAATACAGGTTTGACCCTCATCATATAATTTATAATCTCTTCATTAGCTATTCCATAGCCAATTCTCATTCCTGCTAATCCAAAAACTTTTGAAAATGTCCTTAAAACTATAGCATTATTATATTTTAACACTTTCCTACTCCAATCATATTTTTTGTCAGCATATTCAATATATGCATGGTCAATAACTACAATGGCTTCAGTTTCTTTTAAAATCCTTTCAATATCTCTGTTTTCTATAACATTTCCTGTTGGGTTGTTAGGAGAACATAAAAATATTAGTTTAGTCCTATTGGTTATATTATTTAAAACACTTTCAACATCTAACTTAAATCCATTCTTTTTATCAAACTTAGCAAACTTTATTTTAGCATCGTATATTTGAGCAGAAACTCTATATTGTGTAAAAGTTGGAATTGGGATAATAACCTCATCTCCTTTATCAACAAATGTTTTAAAGAGAGTGTCTATCACCTCATCCGCCCCATCACCACCAACAATGATATTATTTTTATCAACATTTAAAAACATGCTTAATTCTTCCATTAAAATAGGGTTTATTGGTTCAGGATAATGATGAATATTATTGATCTCTTTCAATATAGCCTCTTTCACCTTTGGAGAACATCCCCAAGGATTCTCATTAGACCCTAGTTTAATGATCTCTTTTAATCCATACATTCTTTTTAATTCCTCTATTGATTTTCCTGGAACATATGGTTTTAATTTCTTCACAACCTCCCTTATCATTATAACACCTTTTGAAATTTTTAGAAAAATTAAAATTTCTAAAAATAAAATATAAATTTAATATTTTTAAAAGGTGAGTATATGGTAAAGATAGCTTTTATATCAACAGTAGATAATGATGACCTAACTTTTGAAGAAGCTTATAAAGAGATAAAAGATATTATAGAGTTTAAAATTTTGGATGCTAAATGTTCAGAAGAAGAATTTAAAGAGTTTTTAAAGTTTGTTAAGGATGCAAATATAGTATTTACAAAACTAATGGGTGGAAAAGAAGCATTTAAATATTATGATGAATTAAAAGAATTTTTATTAAAAAATAACATTCCTTTTTTACCATTACCTACTACAAGTGAGTTTTATCCAGAATTAGAAAGAGATGTCACAGTAAGTGAAGAGATAAAAGAAGAAGTTAGAAAATATTTAAGTTATGAGGGAGTTGAAAATTATAAGAATCTTTTATTGTACTTGGCTAACAAATTTGGAGATTGCTCTATACCTTATGACAAGCCAAAACCTATGCCTTGGCAAGGAATTTATTATAAAGGAAAATGTTATGAGAACTTAGAAGAATATTTAAAATTATTTAAAGATTTAAATAAACCAAAAATAGGAATTCTCTTTTATAGAAATTGGTTTATATCTAGAAATATTGAATATGTTGATTATTTAATAGAGATTATTGAAAAGAAAGGAGGAATTCCAATAGCTCTCTTTTCTTCTCACTTAAAAAATGAATTTGGTAGTTTAGGAATAGATGAGAATTTTAAAAGGTTTTTCTATTATAATAACAAGCCAATTATTGATGTTTTAATAAACACTACTATGTTTACACTCTCAATGGGTGTTAAGAATGATATTACTAATGAACCTGAATTTTTAATAGATTTAAATGTTCCTATTTTGCAGGGAATAGTTAGTACTGATTATATTGAGAACTGGATAAAGGGATATAGCATTAACCCAATTGATCTAGTTATTGGTATGGCAATGCCAGAGTTTGATGGGGCAATAATTCATTTTCCAATTGCTGGAAAAGAAAAAGTTAAAGATGGAGATGTAGGAGTTCCAATTATAAAATATAAAGCTATAAAAGATAGGGCTGAGAAGATTGTTGATTTAGCTATAAAATATGCAAATCTAAGATTGAAAAATAATAAAGAAAAGAGAATAGCAATAATACTTCACAACTACCCTCCAAGAAATGATAAAATAGCCAGTGCATTTGGTTTAGATAGCCCAGAAAGTGTTGTTAGGTTGTTAAAAGAATTAAAGAAGAGAGGATTTCATGTAGAAAGATTGTATAAAAATGGAAATGAACTAATAAATGAGCTTTTAAAATATCCTACAAATGATAAAAATTTCATAACTGATGAAATAATTAAAAAAGCTGTTGGAAAAATAAAGAGGGAGGATTATAAAAAATGGTTTAACTCTCTTTCTGAAAAAGTTAAAAAAGAGTTAATAGAAAATTGGGGAGAAATTCCTGGTAATGTTATGAATTTCAACGGAGAATTAATTATTCCTGGAATAATAAATGGAAATATCTTTATTTCTGTTCAACCACCAAGAGGGTTTAATGAAGACCCTTCAGCTATTTATCATGATCCAAAAAAACCACCAACACATTATTATATTGCATTTTATAAATGGATTAAAGAAGTTTTTAAAGCTGATGCTATTATGCATATTGGTAAACATGGAAGTTTAGAATGGCTCCCAGGAAAAGGAGCAGGATTATCTAAGGATTGCTATCCAGACATTTGTATGGAACTACCAAATATTTACCCATATATAGTCAATAATCCTGGAGAGGGTACACAGGCAAAGAGAAGGGGATATGCAACAATAATAAGCCACCTAATCCCTCCAATGACAATCTCTGAATTATATGGTGATTTAGAAGAGTTAGAAAGGATGATAGATGAATATTATGAAACTGAAAAAGAGAAAAAAGAATTTTTAAAAGAAGAAATAAAGAAAAAGATAAAAGAATTGAAATTAGATGAAGATCTAATAGATAAAAACATAAATGCAAATGATTTTGAAGAACTTTTAAGAGAGGTTCATAATTATCTACAAGATTTAAAAAATAGACAAATAAATGATGGTCTTCATATTTTAGGGAAACCTTTAGATGGAGAAAAACTAATTAATATGATATTTATGATTGTCAGATATCAGTTTGAATATCTAAAAACTATAGCTAAAATATTAAACTACGATTGGGATGAGTTGAATAAAAATAAAGGTAAGAATCATAAAATTATTGATAAAATAAATAAGATAGGTATAGAAGTCATTAAAGAATTTATTGAAAATGAGTTTAAAATAGAAAAAATAAGTGTTATAAAAGTTAATGATGAACTAAAGAAAATTCTTGAGATAATTAAGAACATTTATGATAATTTAATGAGAGTTAAAGAAGAAATAGATTATGCTGTCAATGCTCTACATGGTTATTATGTACCTCCCAAAGTAGCTGGTGCTCCTACAAAAGACATAAACTGTCTACCAACAGGAAGAAATTTCTATTCTTGCAATCCTCAAGAAATTCCTACAAAGGCTGCTTATGAAATGGGAAAAAGATTAGCTGAAGAGTTATTAAAAAAATATTTAGAGGAGGAAGGAAAATATCCTGAAAGAGTAGGATTGATTGTATGGGGCTCTCCAACTATGAGGACTAAAGGAGATGATGTGGCTGAATTTTTATACCTTTTAGGAGTAAAACCGGTTTGGAATAAAATGGGTAGAGTAGTTGATTTAGAGATAATTCCATTAGAAGAACTTAAAAGACCTAGAATTGATGTTATTGCAAGAGTATCAGGGTTCTTCAGAGATGCTTTTCCTCAACTTTTAAAGCTGATGGATAAAGCTGTCAATATGGTAGCTAATTTGGATGAACCTGATGATATGAACTTTGTTAAAAAACATTATAAAGAGGAAATTAAAAAGTTTAAAAAGTTTTATAGGATTTTCAGTGATAAACCTGGGACTTATGGGGCAGGAATATCTAACCTATTAGAGAGTAAAAATTGGAAAAGTTTGGAAGATCTTGCTAAAGTCTATGTAGAGTGGGGAGGTTATGCATATGGGGAAAACACTTATGGGGAAGAGGCTAAGGAACTGTTCAAATATAATTTATCAAAGATAGAGTTAACTGTTAAAAATGAAGATAGTCAAGAGTGGGATATTTTTGAAGGAGATGATTTTAATAGCTACCATGGAGGTATGATAGCTGCTGTAAGATATTACTCTAAGAAAAAACCAAAAAGTTATGTTGGAGACACTAGTTGTGGAATTAAAATAAAAAATCTAAAAGAAGAAGGTAAAGAAGTGTTCAGAACAAAAATATTAAATCCTAAGTGGATTAATGGATTAAAAAGACATGGTTATAAAGGAGCAAGTGATTTTTCAAAATATATAGATCATATCTTTCAATGGGATGCTACATCAGATATAGTAGAGGATTGGATGTATGAGAAGATAGCTGAAAAGTATGTTTTTGATAAAAAAATGGAAGAGTTTTTTAAAGAAAACAATCCTTATGCTCTTTTAAATATAACTGAGAGATTATTAGAAGCCATAGAAAGAGGTTTATGGAAAGCTGATGATGAAATGAAAGAGAAGTTAAGGAAGAAATATTTAGAAATAGAGGGTATGATAGAGGAAAGATTATGAAATTTTTAATTTTAAAAGTAACAGATAGATGCAATTTAAACTGTAAATATTGCTACTCTTTAAATAAAAATAATGAAGATATGAAATTTAGAATAGCTAAGAAAGCCATTAACTACCTCTTAAATTTTGATGATAATATAAAGATCCAATTTACTGGAGGAGAACCATTATTAAATTTCAAATTAATTGAGAAGGTTGTTAATTATACAGAAGATAAAGGAAATTTTAGATATGCTATTCAAACAAATGGTACTTTGTTAGGTAATTATGTAGAAGAAATTAAGGAGTTAGGTATAAATGTTGGGGTTAGTATTGATGGTTTGGAAGTTAATGATGAATTGAGACCTTATAAAGATGGTAGATGTTCAACATTAGATACAATAAAAGGGATATACTTATTGGAAAAATATGATATACCCTTTGGAGTTACTATTGTAGTAACAAATAAAAATCTCCCCTATTTGGAAGAGTTTGTTGGTTATTTAATTGCAGTAGGGGTTAAGAGTTTTAGTTTTGATTTATTAAAACCTAAGAAGAGAGAGGATTTAAAATTAATGCCAAATATTAGGGAGTTTGAAAAAGTTCTTAATAACTTATCTAAATATCCAGTATATATAAAAAATCTTTATCAAAGAAAAGATAATTACTGTTTTTTAAATAAAGGGGATTTATTATTTGTTAATGAAATTGGAGACATCTATCCATGCCCTACTTTAGAAGGATATTTTTATATGGGAAATATTAAGAATTTTAATGGAGAATTATTTAAGGCTAAATCTAAGGGATGCTTTGCAAGAGAATATTTATATAAAAAATTATTAAGGGAAGAAAAGTTATGGGCAGGATTGAATATTTAAAAAAAGAGTATTCTGATGAAGAAATATATGAAATATTAGAAAAACCTGTTAGAGAATGGTTTAAAAGGAAATATGGTTCATTTACTCCTCCACAGAGATATGCAATAAAAGAAATTCATGAGAAGAAAAATGTATTAATTTGTTCCCCAACAGGATCAGGTAAAACATTATCAGCTTTTTTGGCTGGTATTAATGAATTAATAAAATTAAGTATGGAAAAAAAGTTAGAGGATAAGATATACATTTTATACATATCTCCATTAAGGGCATTAAATAATGATATTGAGAAAAATTTAAAAGAACCATTAAAAGAGATTAAAAAGATAGCTAAAGAAATGAACATTGATTTAGATGAAATTAGGGTTGCTGTTAGAACAAGTGACACCACTAATTATCAAAAACAGAAAATGCTTAAAAAACCTCCTCATATTTTAATAACTACTCCAGAATCTTTAGCTATAGCTTTAAATTCTCCAAAATTTTCAAAATATCTGGAAGATGTTAGATATGTTATAGTTGATGAAGTTCATGCTTTAATAAATAAGAGAGGGGTTCATTTAACTTTATCTTTAGAAAGATTAAATTATAAAGCTAACTTTGTTAGAATTGGATTATCAGCAACAATATCTCCATTAGAGGAAGTAGCAAAGTTTTTAGTAGGGGATAGAGATTGTTATATAGTAGATGTCTCATATAAAAAAGAGATTGAAATAAAAGTTATATCTCCTGTAGATGATTTTATTTACAGTTCTTCTGAAGAGATTACTAACAATTTATATAAACTATTAAAGGATTTAATTTTAAAGCATAAAACCACATTAATATTCACTAACACAAGAAGTGCTACTGAAAGAGTAGTTTATAATCTAAGAAAGTTAGGTATAGATGCTGAAGCTCATCACTCATCTCTTAGTAGAGAGCACAGATTAGATGTTGAAAATAGATTAAAAAAGGGAGAAATTAAAGTAATTGTGAGTTCAGCAACTTTAGAGTTGGGTGTAGATATTGGAAGCATAGATTTGGTTATCTTACTAGGCTCACCTAAGAGTGTAGCAAGAGCTTTACAAAGAATTGGAAGAAGTGGGCATAAGTTACATGAAAAGAGTAAGGGAATCCTGATTCCATTTGATAGAGATGACCTAGTAGAAAATACAGTTCTTTGTTATAATGCAATAAATAGGAAAATAGATAGAGTTAAGATTCCAAAAAATTGCTTAGATGTCCTTTGTCAACACATTGTAGGCATGGCTTTGGAAAAGATTTGGGATGTAGATGAGGCTTATAATTTGATAAAAAAAGCTTATCCTTATAAAGATCTTAAAAAAGAAGATTTCTTAGATGTTTTAAAATACCTTTCTGGAGGTATTGAAGAAAAAAATGTATATGCTAAAATATGGTTTGAAGATAATAAGTTTGGTAAGAGAGGTAAGAGTGTTAGGGTTATATATTATATGAACACTGGGACAATTCCTGATGAAGCTAGTATAGAAGTTTATGAAGGTAGTAGATATATTGGTGAGATTGAAGAAGAGTTTGCTGAAAAATTGATGAAGGGAGATATATTTGTTTTAGCAGGGAAAACATATAAATTTTTAGGAGGGAAGGGTAATAGGATAATGGTTAAATCAGCTCCTGATGAAAAACCAACAATTCCATCATGGTTTTCTGAACAGCTACCTTTAGCCTATGATCTAGCCTTAGATATAGAAAAATTTAGAGAAGAAGCATTAAAAGAAGATTTGGAAAAACTAAGAGAAAAATATAATGTAGATGATAAAACAGCTAAAGCTATAAAAAGTTATATGATAGAGCAAGAAAAATATGCTATTTTACCTAATGAAAAGAGATTATTAATAGAGAGCTTTATAGAGGGAAAAAGGAGATATTATGTTTTCCACTTTGTTGCGGGTAGAAGAGCTAATGAAGCTCTAGCAAGAGCATTTGCTAATTATATATCAAAAATAAAGAATTGTAATGTTAGAATTTTAGTTAATGATTACAATATTGCTTTAATTTTACCTAAAAAAATTAAATTGAATAAAAAGGAAATAGAAAAACTTTTTAATATTGATATAATAGAAAATGTGAAAGAATCAATAGAAAGGAGTGAAATTTTAAAAAGAAGATTTAGGCATGTAGCAGTTAGAGGATTTATGGTGTTAAGGAGATATTTAGGTAAAAAACTATCAGTTGAAAAACAGCAATATAATGCTGAAGTTTTATTAGAATATTGCAAAGAGGTTAATCATCCATTATATAGAGAAACAGTAAGAGAGATATTAGAGGATTATTTAGATATAGATAATGCTTTAGATTATTATAAAAAAGTTAAAAAAAGAGAGAAAATATTTTTAGAGCTACTATACCCTTCCCCCTTTTCTTTCAATATATTTTCATCATCTTCAGATGTTGTATTAATGGAGGATAAAAGGAAAATGATAGCTGAATTGCATAAGAAGATAATGGAATTTATAAAATCCAAAAGATGTTAATACCTTATACTTAAATTTTATATAATTAAACAAACATAAACTTACTATAAAATTATTATGATTTGGTGATTGTATGGCTAAAAAGGAATTAGCTAAATTTCAAGGTAAAGGAATATTATTAAACCAATACACCATAAAAAGTCCAGTATTAAAATGGGAAAAGTTAGAAATTACTTTATATGAAGACTCTCTGTTATTTGAATTTAAAGATAAAAAGATAGAGGTAGAATTACAGTATGTTGAAGATGTTGGAGCAGGATTACCAAGAAGGGCTATTGAAGTTGCAAAAACTAGCTTAGAAGATATAACATACCACTCCTCAATAACTTATAAATTACCTGAATCAGATAAAACAATGATAGGTTTTGCTCCAGAAACATCTATATATGGTAGAAAACCAATAGAAAATTTCTTGAGAAAGTTATTTTATGCACTTCTAAATAAAAAGGAAGTAAAAGTTCAATATGGAGCTATAAAAGGAGGAACTGTTGATCCTAATGTTAAATGGGAGGATGGTTATTTAGTATTTGCTAAGGTTAAATCTCTACTCTCTCCTGGAGAAGTGTTAGCTGTAGCAGTTTTAGAAGATGGAAAACCTAAAGTTTATAATCTTTTTACAAACTTAGAATCTATTAGGATAAAGAAAAAAATGGTAGGAGAAGAAGAAAAAGATGTTCTTGAAATAAAACAGATTAAAGGAAATGAGAATATAACATCATATTTATATGTAGAGCCAAGAGAAAGGTTATTTATATTAAGATATATTGAAAACCTAACTAAATATAAAAATGTAGTTAAAGACTTATTACCAAAAACTGAGGATGAATTAACATCTGAGTTTGCTGCTGAAGAATTCTCAGGAGAAAGAATAAAAAGTGAATTAGAAAAACTAACTCCACAAGAGCAAGAAATATTGATGGCACTATACACAGGAATCTCATCATTAGATTTACCAAATATGTTAAATATGGATGTTGATGAAGTAGAGAGGATATTAGATGATCTGATTGAAAAGGGGTTAGTTACTTTAGTAAGAGTAAGAAAAGAAGTGGAATTGTCTGAAAAAGGTAGGGCAATAACTAATTATATAGTTAGTAATTTCTAAAACATAAAATTTATAAATACTTTTTTAAAATATTTTACTAAAACTTTTTAAATAGAGAGGGAGAAAATGAGCAAAGTTGTTAAAGTTTTGGTAGTTGATGATTCTGCATTTATGAGGAATATATTAAAAAGAATATTAACACAGACAGGAAAGTTTGTGGTTGTTGGAGAAGCTTCAAATGGTAAAGAGGCTATAGAAAAAGCTAAAGAACTACAGCCTGATTTAATAACAATGGATATTGTCATGCCAGAAATGGATGGAATAACAGCCACAAGAGAAATAAAGAAGATATTGCCAAATGTTAAAATTGTAATGTGTACTTCTGTAGATCAGGAAAAAAAGGTTATAGAAGCTTTAGAAGCTGGAGCTGATGGGTATATTGTTAAACCTTTCCAAGCACAGAAGGTTATTGATGAATTAAATAAACTCTTCCCTGATTAAATAATCCTTAATTTTTATATGTGATAAATATGAGATTCGGAAATGTAGAAATATCTCCAAAATCGTGGGATATAATTGTGAAAGCTATTATTGAAAGTACATTAGGGGACTCAAAAATGTCTGCAAATGCTCTAACTACTTTAGATCCTAGATATTTCAAAAAAATAGAAGATATAGGAAAATTTGCCTCTGAAAAAGCTATGAGATTTATAACAGATATGACAGGTTACTCTGCAGAGTTAAAAGTTTTTAATATTAGACTCATTACTCCTCCAGAAATTATAAGTGAGTATGGTGATGAAATAAAGATATTTACAAAAATAAACTTTAGTGGAGAGATTTCTGGTACTGGGGTTTTAATTTTCTCTGAAAAAGGAGCTTTAGAGATATCTAAAGCAATGTTATTAGGAATGGGTATGGAATGTGACAATGATGAAATGGATGATATGAAAATATCTGCTATAAATGAGATATGTAATATACTAATTTCAGCTTATGTTGACTCTTTTGCTAATTTTATGGACACTACTCTAACTATGACTCCACCAGAATTTATAACAGGTATGGGAGGAGAAATTTTAAATAAAATCTTCAAAGATAATAATATTAAAGATGATGATATTATAATGGCCTTCAAATCAACAATGCACATATGTGAAGTTGGAGAGAGCTTTGAGGTATTAATAGTGTTACCAAATGAATCTGTTGATAAATTGTTTAAAGCAATAACTGAAGGTAAAGTAAAAGATAAATTAAGTGTAAAATTTGAAAGTTAAATACTTAAATTTTTTGTGATATTATGGGATTTATTAAACCAATAAATAGGCTTATTAAGCTAGGTAAAGAAGCTACTGAGAATATGGCACATTCTTTTATGGAACTAACTGGAGAAAATGTAGAAGTAAATTTTTTAGGGATAAGGTTTGCTTTAATAGAATATATACCTGAACAATTTGGGGATGAGAATTATAAAGCTGCTAGAATTGACTTTGAAGGAGTTTTATCAGGTAAGGGGTTGATATTAATACCTGAAAAAGATGCCATTAAATTAGAAAAACTATTACTAATAGATATACTTTGGGATTCTCTTGTAAGTAAGTCAGAATTACCAGATTATGAAGAGATGGAAAGGTCACTAATTGGTGAAGTGGGGAATATAGTTATTACTTCCTTTCTAAATGTTTTTGCTAATAGATTAAATGGTGTAATTAATTTCACCCCTCCAGAATTCATTAAAGATATAGGATTCACTATTGTTGAATCTTTAATAACAGAGGTTGCTGAAAAGACTGATGTTGTTATGTTATACGACACAAAAGTTGAGATTATTGGTAGATTTCCTCTAAAATGTTACTTAATAATAATTGTTGATCCAGAATCTATTAAAAAATTAGATAAAGTAGTTGATATGGAAAGCTAATTTATTCTTCTTTTGGTTTTTGATATATCCTTTCCCTAGCATTATATGTTTTAAATAACTTTTTAGCCTCTCCATGTAATATCTCTGTTTTACCCAACACTAAAAATCCTCCAGGATTTAGAGCTTCATAAAATTTTAAAAATATTTCTTCTTGTATCTTTTTATCAAAATAAATGATAACATTTCTACATAATATCATATCCATATTTTTTAATGGAGGATCTTTTATTAGATCATGTAATTGAAATTTTACATATTTTTTAATGATCTGTTTTATCT
This sequence comes from Methanocaldococcus villosus KIN24-T80, assembly GCF_000371805.1. Taxonomy (NCBI): domain Archaea; kingdom Methanobacteriati; phylum Methanobacteriota; class Methanococci; order Methanococcales; family Methanocaldococcaceae; genus Methanocaldococcus; species Methanocaldococcus villosus. Next base: position 898,192 of record NZ_AQUK01000001.1, on the reverse strand, counting down.
GATATTCTTCCTCATTTAGTTTGATAAAATACTTCTCAATTATATGAGGGGGTAAATTTTTTAATTGTTTTATGTGATAAATTCCAATCCTAGCTTTATTTAAAACCTCCTTATCAATATCAGTCCCAATAATTGATGCCAATAATAACTTTCTTTTATGCTTCTCTATTGCTTCATTTAATATAATAGCTACTCCATAAGGCTCTTCCCCAGAAGAACAACCTGCACTCCAGATTCTCAGCTTTCTTATTGATCTATCAGCTACCCAATTATCAATAATTTTCATTATCTCCTTATATACAGTAATATCTCTCCAAAATTCAGTAACGTTAACTGTTAAAGTGTTAGCTAACTCCTCATGCTCTTCTTTATGGGTTTTAAGATATTCATAATATTCTTTAAAACTTTGACATTTTGTAGCTTTCATTCTTACTCTTATTCTTCTTATAATATAACTCTCTTTATATTGAGTAACATCAATTTTTAAAGTGTTTTTTATAAATGATAGTATTCTTTTAAAATACATCTTTTCTATAGGATCCAAACTTTCTACATCATCCCTTGATATCATCATTATTTCACTTTTTTATTGTTTTTAATTCAATTATTATTCTATTAATATTTATATATCTTTTATATTGTTCATATTTTATGAATTATAATTCAAAATAGTAAATTTTAAATAATACTTTTATGCTATTAACATATTGATGCCATACTGGAGGTGAAAAATTTGAGGAAAATCTTAATAATCCTACTAACAATCCTAATCTCTACATCTTTCTTGGCAGGATGTGTTAATGAAAAAAGTTCTCAGAAAGAAACTCAGAAAATAATTACCATTAGAACTACAGGAGCTACTTTTCCAAAGTATCAAATAGAAAAGTGGATTGCTGACTTCCAAAAAGAGTATCCAAATATAAAGGTTGAATATGAAGGTGGAGGTTCTGGGCATGGTCAGGATGCATTTTTGAAAGGGTTAACACATATAGGTAGAAGTGATCCACCAGTTACTGAAAAGATGTGGAAAAAATTCTTATCTACAGGAGATCAGCCATTACAATTCCCTGAAATTGTTGGTGCTGTTGTTGTAACTTACAATGTTCCAGAAATAGGAAAAGCTACATTAAATTTAACTCCAGAAGTCATAGCAAAGATATTTAAAGGAGATATAAAATATTGGGATGATCCAGCTATAAAAGAATTAAATCCTGGTTTAAATCTACCTCATAAAGAGATTGTAACAATACACAGATCTGATGCTAGTGGAACTACAAAGATATTTACAACATATTTAAACTTAGCTACAAATGGATTGTGGCCAAGTGATTATGTTGGTAAAAATTGGCCATCAAATTTAGGAGGGATTGGAGGTAAAGGAAACCCAGGAGTTATAGCAATTTTAGAAAAAACTCCTTATTCAATAGCATATACTGAGCTTTCATATACTATAAAGAATAATTTACCTGTAGCAGCTATTAAAAATAAAGCTGGAAACTTTGTAACTCCTACAGATGAAACAATAAAAGCAGCTGTAGCAGCTGTTAAAGCAAATATTCCTGATCCTACAGAAGGTTATAAGGAAGATCTAAAACAGTTATTAAATGCTCCTGGAAAAAATGCATATCCAATTGTAGCATTTACACACTTCTTAGTTTGGGAGAATAAAAATAAAAAGCACTATTCCACAGAAGAAGCTAAAGCTGTCAAAACATTTGTAAAGTGGGTATTGACTGAAGGACAGAAGCCAGAGCACTTGGCTGAAGGTTATGTAGGCTTACCACCAGAAGTAGCTCAAATAGGCTTAAAGGCTATAGACATGGTTAAGGAGTAAAAAACATAATCAATAACTTTTTTATACCTTATTTTTTACTTTTTTAAATGTAATTAACATTTGGAGGGATTATATGAATTTTAAGAAAATATTTAAAAAGATTGATAGTTTTGTTATTATAACCTTTCCAGCAATTTTAATTGTTTTTTTAATTTTTATTACAATGTTATTATCATATTTTATTAATGCCTATCCAGCTATAGAGAAGTTTGGAATAGATCTTTTTATAAAAAATATATGGATAGCAGCAGAGGAAGCTTCAAGAGAAAAATATGGATTAGCTGCTGCCATATGGGGAAGTGTATATACAGCTACAATAGCTGTTATTTTTGCTATTCCTATAGCAATATGTTTTGCGATTTTTGTTAATGACTATGCTCCAAAATGGCTAAAGCAGATTTTAGTTATTATCTCAGACATTATGGCAGGATTACCTACAATAATATATGGTATTTGGGGGGCATTCTTTTTAGTTCCTATATTAAAAGACACTGTAATGAAGATATTATATGAACATTTCTCTTTTATTCCATTATTTAATTACCCTCCAATAACAGGTTATTCATATTTTGCTGCAGGAATACTGTTAGGTATTATGGTCACTCCTTTTGCTTCAGCTATTATTAGAGAAGCTTATGCTATGATACCACAAGTTTATAAAGAAGGGCTGTATGCTTTAGGTTGTACAAAATATGAGGCCACAAAACAACTTATTAAATACATATCACCAGCTATAGTCTCAGGATTTATATTAGCATTTGGTAGAGCTTTAGGAGAAACAGTTGCTGTTTCATTAGTTATAGGAAACTCATTTAATTTAACATACAAACTCTTTGCTCCGGGTTACACAATCTCTTCATTAATAGCTAATCAATTTGGAAATGCCAATCTCTATGAATATATGCTCTCTACCTTGTATGCTGCAGGTTTAGTGCTATTTATAATTGGATTAGTGGTTAATATTATTGGAGTGATTTATTTAATGAAATGGAGGAAGCAAATAAGTCATTGAGGGGTTTTTATGAGTCATAAAAGAATTAGAATGATAAAAGATAAATTATTTTTGATTGTTATAGGATGTTTGACATTCTTGGCTGTTTTACCATTATTCCATATTATATTTTCTATAATATTAAAAGGTCTACCTGTGGTTTTAGAGGGAGGATTGAAATTTTTAACAGCTACTAAAAGTGAAGGAGGGATAGGACCAGCCATAATTGGAACATTATATTTAACTTTTCTAGCTTCTTTAATTGGCCTTCCATTAGCATTTTTAGCAGGAACTTATGCTTATGAGTTTCCAAAGAGCTTTATAGGAAAAGCTACAAGGGTTTTACTGCAGATTATGTTAGAGTTTCCAACAATTTTAGTGGGAACATTCATAATGGCAGTTGTTGTAGTTCCTCTTGGGTCATTCTCAGCTATTGCTGGAGCTTTAGCTTTAGCTTTAATTATGACTCCTTATGTTGCAGTATATACAGAAGAAGCCATGTCTGAAATTCCAAGAATATATAAAGAGGGGGCTTATGCTCTTGGCTGCACAAGAGCACAAGTAATATTTAAAGTTATAACAAAAATGGCTAAAAAAGGAATACTCACAGGTATGTTAATAGGAATGGCAAAAGTTGCAGGAGAAACAGCACCACTTATTTTTACTATTGGGGGGTTATATGAGAGTTATCCTGATCTATTAAACCCCCTTAAACCCATTGGGGCTATACCTATGTTAATTTATGAACTTATAAATAGCCCTTCACCTGAAGACCATAAAATGGCATGGGGGACGGCTTTAATTATGTTAATCATATTCTTATCAATTTTTATTCCCATAAGATATGCTTTAAGAGAAGATATTAAAATATAATTGGGAGGGATTTTATGGAAAAAATAAAAATGGAAACAAAAAACTTAAATTTATGGTATGGAGAAAAACAGGCTTTATTTGATATTTCCCTTCCTATATATGAAAATAGAATAACAGCATTAATAGGTCCATCAGGATGTGGAAAATCAACATTTTTAAGATGTCTTAATAGATTGAATGATCTTATTGAAAATGTTAGAATAGAAGGAAAGGTATTTTTGGATGGGAAGAATATATATGATAAGGATGTAGATGTTTATGAGTTAAGAAGAAGAGTGGGTATGGTCTTTCAAAAACCTAATCCATTTGCAATGAGTATTTATGATAATGTAGCCTTTGGACCAAGAATTCATGGAATTAAAAATAAGAAAGAACTTGATAAGATAGTAGAATGGGCTTTAAAAAAAGCTGCTCTATGGGATGAGGTTAAAGATGAATTACATAAAAATGCTCTTAAGCTCTCTGGAGGGCAGCAACAGAGGTTGTGCATAGCAAGAGCCATAGCAGTAAAGCCAGAAGTGTTATTAATGGATGAGCCTACATCTGCATTAGATCCTATATCTACATTAAAGATAGAAGAGTTAATTACTGAACTTGCTAAAGACTATACTGTTGTTATTGTAACTCATAATATGCAACAGGCTAGTAGAATATCTGATTATACTGCATTCTTTTTAATGGGAAAATTAATTGAATTTGATAAAACAGAAGAGATTTTCTTAAATCCAAAAAAGAAAGAAACTGATGATTATATTAGGGGTAGATTTGGTTAAATATAGAGGGGAAAATTATGAGAAGATTTGAAGCTATCATAAAAGAACTTGAAGGAGATTTAATGGAAATGGCCAATCTTTGTAAAGAACAAACTGAAAATGCTATTAAGGTTTTTATGGAAGGGGATAAAAATAATGCTAAGATCATAAGGAAAAAAGATGTAGATATTGATCTTATGGAGATTAATATAGAGGACAAATGTATAAAATCCCTAGCTCTATATCAACCTGTAGCAGAAGATCTTAGGGAAATAATAACAGTATTAAAGATTTCTTCAAAGCTTGAGAAGGTTGGTGATAATGCTTCAAAGATTTGCAAACTTTTGTTAAAATCTGATATTGAAGGAAAAAGATATAATGAGTTATTAATTGTTATGAAAAATTATTTATTAGATATGCTTGATGAAGCTATGGATGCATTCAAAAATAGAGATGAAAAGTTAGCTATAGAAGTATATAATATGGATAAGAAGTTACATGAATTGTTTGAACAATTGTATAGAAGTATGCTAACAAAAATTATAGAAAATCCAAATAAAATCACTCTTTACACTGAGATCATTTTTGCAGGAAAGTATTTAGAGAGAAGTGGTAACATTGTAGCTTCTATAGGTGATAGAATAGTATTCATGCTAACAGGAGAAAGGATAAAAGAGTGGGAATTAGAGGAAGAAATAAAAAAATAAATTAATTTTCTAATAACTATATCAATCTTTTTAATTAACTTTTCTTGCCTTTATATATCCTCTTGTTAAAATTTGTATGAGAAAATCGGGAAAAAGTAATAATGATTTTTTCAAATTAAAATTGAGATTTTTTAATTATTTTTGTTATTTATTTTTATTTTTATGGTTTTATGTTTAGTTTGTTTTTATTTTAGTTAGATAAGTTATAATTGTTTATATTTTATGATACAGTTGTGCGTTATATTTATAAATAATTTGCATAATCTTTCTTAACTTTATAAAGGTTTTAATAATTGGGTAGTAAGAAAAATCGCATGGGAAAAGAAAGATTTATATAGGAGTTTTGGCGAATATAGTTAGTGGTTGCATAGGGTTTGAATCGCTTATCCATTAAAACAAGGATGGAAACATCATCAATATCTTCACAATATACATAATTTTGTAATGTTTGAATCGCTCATCCATTAAAACAAGGATGGAAACCATCGACGTAAGTGTCAATGTCATCAATGGCCAGGTTTGAATCGCTTATCCATTAAAACAAGGATGGAAACAGCATATCTAACCATGTCAAGCAAGTATTCAAGGTGTTTGAATCGCTCATCCATTAAAACAAGGATAAAAAACATTATAAAAATAAAAGAGCCATCTATAAATTTTAAATATAAAAAATAAAAAAAGTTTATCTATATAATACTGAAAGATGTGCAGGTTCTTCTTTTTTAATTCTTTTGCCCATAACTTTCTCAACAGCCTTTCTAAAGTCATCCATAGTTACATAATCTCTAAATTCTCTGATAGCATTCATCCCTGCTTCAGTACATATAGCTTTTATATCAGCACCTACACAACCTTCTGTAATTTTAGCTATTTCTTCTAAATCCACATCTTTTAAGTTCATATTTCTTGTATGGATTTTTAATATCTCTAATCTTCCTTTTTCATCTGGAGGTGGAACTTCTATAATTCTATCAAATCTTCCAGGCCTTAAAATGGCTGGATCTAAGATATCTAATCTATTTGTTGCTGCTATAACTTTAACATCTCCTCTTGGATCAAACCCATCCATTTCTGCTAACAATTGCATTAGTGTCCTTTGAACTTCCCTATCTCCACCAGTTAGTGCTTCTGTCCTTTTTGCAGCTATAGCATCTATTTCATCAATGAATATTATAGAAGGAGCCTTTTCTTTAGCTAATTTAAATATATCTTTAACCAATTGAGCCCCTTCTCCAATAAACTTTTTAACTAACTCTGAACCCACAACTCTTATAAATGTTGCATTAGTTTCTGTAGCTACAGCTTTAGCTAATAATGTCTTTCCTGTTCCTGGTGGTCCATATAAGAGAACACCTTTTGGTGGTTCAATACCTACTTTTTCAAATAGTTCAGGATGTTTTAATGGCAGCTCAACAACTTCTCTAATTTCCTGTATTTGTTTATCTAATCCTCCAATATCACTATATCTAACATTTGGTCGTTCATCTACTTCCATAGCTTTTGCTCTGTAATCTTTACTCTCTGGCAAAATATCAACAACAGTCAAAGTCTGCTGATTTAAACACACCCTTGTCCCAGGAGTTAATTTGTCAGGATCTACAAAGTGAGAAACACTTACTAAAAAGTTTGGTCCAGTAGAGCTTTTAACAACAACCTTTCTATCACTTATTTTATCTACAACTGTCCCTACAATCAATGGAGGTACTCTCATTCTATCTAATTCTCTTCTTAAAACTTCAATTTCTTTTAAAAGTTGTAAATTTTCCCTTTCTAATTCCTTCTTTTCCATTTCTAATTTTAATATCTTACTCTCCAATTCAGCTATTTTAGATTTTTCTTTTATCTCATTTTCTAAAATATTATCTTTTTTAAGATTATCTGTAAATTTTTTATCCTCCTTTTTTAGACCTGTGATAAATTCTTCAAAAACCATAAATATCACCAATACAGAATTAGCTTTATATTTATATATAAATTTAACTACATAATATATAGCAATATTATTCTTTTATCTTCCAACTTCTATATAAGTAAATAGCCTTTACAGGGCAGGTGTTGTAGCAAGCTCCACAAAATTCACATTTATCATAATCTATAACCCCATAATCTATACATTCATTTGGACATGCTTTATTACACAATCCACATTTTATACAAAGGCTCATATCAGTTCTTATAAATGATCTTTCCTTATCTACAACTTTTTTAAATCCTGTTGTATTAGGAATTATATCTCTTGGACAGTGAATTGAGCAGTTTTCACAAGCTATACAGTTATCCTTAAACATAATTGTCTTATTAGTTTTATCTATTATTATAGCATTCATTGGACAAACATTTGAACAAGTTCCACAAACTATACATCTATCATCTTTGATATTTTCAAATATCTTTTCTTCTATTTCTATAGCATTCTCTGGGCAGTTATTTATACAAATTTCACATAGAGAACAACCACCTATAATTATATCTCCTTTCAACTCTCTAACATTTTGTGGACAAACTTCCACACATTTCAAACATTTCCAACATAGATCTGGAGAATAATATAATCTATTATCTTCAAATTTTAAAGCTCCACTTTTACATTCCAAGGCACACAAACCACAGTTTATACAGTAGTTTTTAGGTTTAATTTTTTTATCTTCTTTTAATTTAACTACTTTAAAATTCTCAACTTTTAATACACTGTTTGGGCAGATATTAACACAGTTAAAGCATAATATACAACCCTCTTTTACCTCTCCATATTCAATAGCATCTACAGGGCAGTGTTCATGACATAAATTACAGAGTGTACAGGCATTAACATTAATTGGTTTAATTGTATCTTTAGGGCAAAGATATGAGCATCTCAAACATCCAACACATTTATCTTTATCTATTTTTATATTTACTCTCTTCTCTTTTATTTTTCTCATTTCTTCTATATTTTCTCTCTTTAAATCAACTTTTAAAATTTTAGATAAAGCTTTTAAATATATATCAGCAAGTTTATCTCTTTTAGTATTTAATAACTCATAAGAGCTGACCCTTGCATTGTATGGGCAAACCTCTACACATGCCCCACACATACTACATATACCCATTGGAAACTTTCTTCCCCCCTTTTCAACAAGCTTTATTATCCCTATAGGACAGGCTTTTTCACAAAGGCCACAACCATTACATCTCTTTCTATCCACATAATAACCTCCAAATTCATTCTTCCTTATTGCTTTATTTGGACAAGCTTCGGCACATTGACCACATGTTAGGCAGGAAAAGCTTTTATTATTTAATAAAAAAATAGCATCTGTAGGACAAGCTTCAATACATTTGGATGTTTTTGTATAGAAAGGACAGGATTTACACTCATCCTTTGGTCGACACTTATCTAGTAGAGTTATAATCATTTTCTCACCATATTACCAAAAATAACTCCTAAAACAGCAGACACATAAGAAAATGATATAGGTAAATTATAGTAAGGAAAACTTCCTAAAAAGTAAGCTATTACTATAGATAAGATAATTATTAGTAATTTATTCCTTATCTTCTCTCTATATTTTATCCCTACTATAAACCCTACAATAAATGACAGTACTGATGGATACAATAAGCTTATCATCTCTACCACTTCTCTTCAGATTTCTCTATCCTTTCAATTATAACCTTTTCACAGGATAACAAAAATGATGCTGTAGATAACCCTGCAAGAACTTTTAATCCAACAAATATATTTAAATAAGGGATTATCCCAGCTGTTACAATCTCTTTTGGAGATGGGAATATTATAAAACCATTCACAGAGTAGAAGTTAAATAAATAATACCCTCCAAACACCATCCCTAATAAGCCTATTAATAAATATCCTAATGCCCCTAATGCCTCTAATTTCTCTAAATACTTATGATCAAACCATAGTGGAGTTTTTGAACCAAAGGCCACAACAGATAATATAAATGCCCCAGCTATTAATGCTCCCCCCTGAAAACCTCCTCCAGGGGTTATATGACCTCCTAATATAGTTATTATACCCAAACCAACCATTAAAATACTCATAGGAAAAGCTAAAAACTCAATTATGTTTGTAAATTCTCCCCATTTTTGAAGAGTTATATAATCATCTGATTCTGGAATCTTAAAAAGTTCTTTTAAAAAACTGTTATCATATAAAGATTTTCCAAATATAACCCATGATATCATGACAGCTACAACTAAAACTAAAGCTTCTCCTAATGTATCATAAGCCCTCCAATCAAAAACAACAGCACAAACATAGTTTGGGATAATATAGTTTTTTAAATAAATCAAATTAACACCTGGAGAAACATGGATATTCCACAATGCTAATAAAAGTGATACACCAAATATTAAGAATGAGATAGAAACTATTATCTCTCTACTCATATTATTTCACCTTAGCTATAAATATTATTAAAGCTAAAGCTCCTAAAAATATGGAAAACCAAAAAAGTTGTGTATTAATATTGTTTGAATTCTCCTTTTTGAAGTGGAATATTAGAGAGGGCACTGAAAATAGCAAAGCTAAAGACATTAAAGAGATAATAACCATCATTGTGTTTCCATAAATCCTTCCTACTATAATAGATCCAAAGATAAACATTAAATATAAGCTCCAATCTCCTGTATAGTAAGCTCCAACTGTAATTCCATCTTTATCTTTCAACCTCTTTAATAGTTTATCATAATCCATATCTATCACAAATTTGTCATTATAAATAATGATAAATTTGTTAAAATATATAAAATATTGCTAACATCTTAAGATTTATATATAAAAATTAAAGAGTGGAATTATGCTCATAAATGGTAATTGGATTGAAAGGGAAGATTTGGAAGTTATAAATCCATATACATTAGAAGTTATTAGAAAGATCCCTGCATTAAGCAGAGATGAGGTAAGAGAGGCTATAGATATAGCTTGTAGTTGTAAAGAAGATATGAAGAAGTTATCAATTACAAAAAGATTTAACATTTTAATGTATATAGCCAAGAAAATTAAAGAAAAAAAAGAAGAACTAGCTAAACTTTTAGCTATAGATGCTGGAAAACCAATAAAACAGGCAAGAGTAGAGGTAAATAGGAGTATAGAGACTTTTAGATCTGCAGCTTTTTATGTAAAAGAATTCAGAAATGAAGTTATCCCATCAGATAGATTGATATTTACAAGAAGAGAACCTATTGGATTAGTTGGAGCAATAACTCCATTTAACTTCCCATTAAATCTCTCAGCACATAAAATAGCTCCAGCTATAGCTGTTGGTAATTCAATAGTTCATCATCCCTCACCAAAAGCTCCATTAGTTTGTATTGAATTAGCTAAGATAATATATGAAGCTTTCAAAAAATATAATGCCCCTTTAGGAGGATATAATTTATTAACTGGATTAGGAGAGGTTGTGGGAGAAGAAATTGTTGTTAATGATAAGGTAGATATGATATCTTTTACAGGAAGCATAAAAGTTGGAGAAATGATATTAGAGAAAGCTAAGAAAAAAGTTTGTTTAGAGCTAGGAGGGGTTAATCCAAACATTGTCTTAGCTGATGCTGATATAGAAAGAGCTGTTGATAGTTTAGTAAAAGGTAGCTTCATCTACTCTGGACAAGTGTGTATATCTGTAGGCAAAATAATAGTTGATGAAAGCATAGCTGATAAATTTATAAAATTATTTTTAGAAAAAACAAAAAAATTGAATGTAGGAGATCCTTTAAATGAAAAAACAGATTTAGGTCCAGTAATAAGCCTAGAACATGCTAAATGGGTTGAAGAGTTAATAAATAAAGCTATTGAGGAAGGAGCAGAGTTACTATTGGGAGGAAAAAGAGTTAAAGCAGTTGTATATCCAACAGTTTTAAAGGTTGATAATGATAATATTATTTGTAATACTGAAACCTTTGCCCCTATAGCCCCTATAGTTGTAGCTAATGAGGAGCATATGTTAGATTATGCTAATTCAGAATATGGGCTGCATGCTGCAGTATTTACAAGGGATATTAATAAAGCTTTATATTTTGCTGAAAACTTAGATTATGGTGGGGTTATAATAAATGACTCTTCTCTATATAGGCAAGATAATATGCCATTTGGTGGTATTAAAAAGAGCGGGTTAGGGAGAGAAGGGGTAAGGTATGCAATGGAAGAGATGAGTTATATAAAAACGGTTGTTATCAATAAATAGGTGATAATTAATGAAAAAAATAAAACTAACAGAAATGGTTAAACTACATGGATGAGCTTGCAAACTGCCCAGCACTGAGCTTGAAAATTTAGTTAATGGAATAGTTTTTGAAGAAGATTTAAAAGATGTGGTTGTTGGTTTAGGGGATGATGCAGCTGTAATTAAAAGGGGGGATATACTAATAGCAAAAACTGTTGATGTTTTTACCCCAATAGTTGATGATCCTTATATACAGGGAAAAATTGCAGCTTGTAATTCAACAAGTGATATTTATGCTATGGGATTTTTAGATATTATAGGTGTTCTATGTATAATTGGTTTTCCTGAAAAATTCCCTATTGAAATTTCTAAAGAGATGTTAAGAGGATTTCAAGATTTCTGTAGGGAGAATAAAACATCTATAGTTGGTGGGCATACTATAATAAATCCTTGGCCATTGATAGGAGGAGCGGTTACAGGAGTTGGAAAAGAAGAAGAATTATTAACTAAAGCTGGAGCTAAAGAAGGAGATTTATTAATTTTAACAAAACCATTAGGAACACAGACAGCTATGGCTTTAAGTAGGGTTCCTGATGAGTTTAAGGAGTTTATAGGTTTAAGTGAGGAAGAAATAAAGGAAATTATAGATAAAGCAATTGAACTTATGACAACATCAAATAGATATGCTTTAATGGCATTAAGAAAAGCTGAAGAGAGAGTTGGTGATAGAATAGCTAATGCTTTAACTGATGTAACTGGTTTTGGAATATTAGGACATAGTAATGAGATAGCTAAATTCAGTAAAAAGCTTATAGAAATTAAAGCACTACCGTGTATTAAAAAAACACCAGAATTAAGTAAAATGTTTGGACATCCATTATTAGAAGGTTATGGAGCTGAAACTGCAGGAGGGTTATTAATATCTGCTAAAAAAGAATATAAAGATGATCTAATTGATGAATTAGAAAAAGTAGGATATGCTTTTGAAGTTGGAGAAGTTAAAAGAGGAGAAGGAAAAGCAGTGCTAAAAAACCCAAAGATTATTGAAGTTTAAGCTCAGTGCTGGGCAGTAAGTTAAAAATGTTTGATGGGTATGCCAAACCCTTTCATGGGAGGCATACCCAATTACCATCCTAAAAGAGCTAATATAAAACCAACAACTCCAATAAGTGTAGCCATGTAACTTATAGGATAAATATGCTTAAAGAGTAATAGAGGGGAGAATGCTCTAACTACTGCAGCTAATATTGGAAAGATTATAGCTATGGCAAAACTTTCAAGAATAGTTATTGGTTGTTCAATGTTAGGAATTATGTTCAAATATAGTACAGCAAATAATATTCCTAAAGTTATCATTAGTAACTCAGTTAGAGCTAAATAAAAAGCTCTATATTTTCCCATTAGTTCTAATGTAGCCCCTTCAATAACATCAGCTTTTGTATGGCTAATAGAGAATGGATACTCTTTTATCATTATTAAATAACCAATAAAATAACAAACAGCTCCGAACACTCCTGATAAAGAGAATAAGAAAACTCCTGAGAGATCATTTATAAATATACTCTTACTATTAACAAATGGTAAAAACAATGATAAATAAAATGGAAATGATCCAATAGTTATTAGTTTAAAGTTTCTAATGGCTGAGAGCTGTTCTAATGAATATTTTATAACATTTATAAACTTTGCTCCTTTGCAATCATCTTCAAAAGGCATATTACAACCCATAATAGAGTTAGAAAGTGAGCCAAGAATGATGTACATCATCTCTTCTATCTTTAACAATCCTACTATAAATATGAGGTTAGCTAAAAAATTGTTTAATGAAATAACTATCAATATAGCTGATAAAACAGCTATAGAAAGTAGAGGCAGGTTATTATATAACTTATACAATTTAGCATCAGGTGTTTGTGTTTCTTTAAATATAAATTTAAAGAATGCCCAAAATCCTGGAGACAGTATTGAAGGTCCTATTCTTTGCTGTATTCTTGCCTCTATTTTCCTCTGAATTCCAGGAATATATGTTGAGATAGCAAAAGCTAAAATTGGAATGGCTAATGCAGAAAGTTCTTTCATTTTCTCTCCCCTAATATTTTTGGTATGGCTTTAACTATCCCTGCAATTATATCTTCAGGCCTTGGGGCACAGCCAGGAACTTTAACATCCACTGGAATAACTTTATCAACAGGAGCTACAACAAACTCTGATGGTCCAAGATCTCCATAAATATTCTTATAAACCCCACCCATAAGAGCACAAGATCCTACAGCTACTACAGCCTTTGGCTCAGGTATTTTCTTATAAATCTCTTTTAGAGGTTTTAAATTAGCTAATGTTACACATCCAGAAACAATTAATATATCAGCCTCCCTTGGATTAAATGTGAGAAACACATTATACTGCTCAGCATCATAATAAGGTGAAAGAACTGCATTAACTACTTCTATATCACAACCATTGCATCCTCCAGTATATGCTAAAAAAACATGAATACACTTTTTCCTAGCAAGTGTTTTCATACCTTCACCTAAGATTTATCATTATTAATAATGATAGAATTTAAGAATAAAAATTTTATTATATATTTTAATAAATTTAAATATTACTTATTTATTATAGGATTGATATAGTGAGAAATATGCTTAAAAAAATGATTATTTTAGTTGGGATTCTACTATTAATTAGTGCAATTTATGGAGAAGCTTTAAATTTAGGAAGTTTAAATGTAACAAAAAAACAAAAAATGAAAAATATATCATTTACCATAAATAAAGTTAAAAATCAAAAATATACGTTAAATTTTATACATTATGGAAATATTAATGAAAATATGAAAGTTTATTTATATTTAAATGATAATTTAATTTATACCATAGGTGATTCCAATGATGGTTCAGGACATTATAAAAAAAGAAAATCTTTAGATATAACCAAGTATTTAAATGATGGAAGTAATATTCTTAAATTGGAGGGAGAAAATCTTAATACAGCTAATTATTCAGTATATTATAAGTTAGAGAATATAACAATTTCCACTCCCACAACAAAAACCCCAATTCCCTTAGGAGCAGTAATATTAACATTAATAGCAATTCCATTAATAATATTAAGAAAAAAGGTGAAATAGTGAGAAAATTTTTACTTACTTTTTTATTTTTAATTTTATTTTGTGGATGTTTAAATAATACCAAAATTGCCGATGATAAACCAAATATAAATAATAAATTAAACATCAACAATTTTTGGGTTTATTACGGCTCAGATAATATAGAAAAACTTTCAAAGTATGATTTAGTTATTATAGAGCCATACAACTACAAAAAAGAAGACATTCAAAAATTAAAGTTATTAAATCCAAATATAAAGGTTATTGCCTATCTAAGCATAGGAGAGGTTAGCAAAGATAGACCTTATTTTAAAGAATGCCAAAAAATAATTATTGGAAAAAATCAAAATTGGAACTCTTATTATATAAATATCTCATCTCCAATATGGCAAAAGATAATTTTAAATGAAGTTAAAAAGTTTAAAAATATGGGATTTGATGGAGTGTTTTTAGATACAGTTGATAGTGCAATCTATACAAATCAAAAAAATGAGGTTATTGAATTAATCAAAAAAATTAGAGAAGAAAATCCAGATATTATAATCATCCAAAATAGAGGTTTTGAGATTATTGAAAAAACTGCCCCATACATAGATGGAGTTCTTTTTGAGGATTTCACAACACACTATGATTTCAAAAATAAGAAGGCATATTATTGGGAAGGTAGTGATCTAAATTGGATAAATGCCCAAAGTGAGAGATTAAAAAATTTAAAGGAAAAATATCACTTAGTTATTCTAACATTAGATTATGTTAATGATATTGAGATGACCAAAAAATGTATTGAGCATGCTAAAAAATACAACTTTATCCCAATGACAACAAAGGATATTACTTTAAATTCAATTAACTAAATTTTTCAACAACCTCTCTATATATTTAATATCTTCCTAACCTTTTTAAGTAGTTTGCTGTAAATCTCAATGTTCTTTCTATCCCCTAAAGCACCATAATGATTCTTTCCTTTCCAAGGGTTTTTAAAAAGATCAATTTTTTCTTTTAAAAATTCTTTTGTTCTAATTTCCAATAAATTTAAAAATTCTTTTGGAGAAATCTCAGAAGGTTTATCTATATTTAATTCAGGAAAATTTATATATGCATTATTGAGCTCCCAAATAAAATGAGCATCACTACCAAAACCCATTGGGAAGTTATATTTTATAGCATATTCAAAAGCTTTTATATTAGGCTCTAAGCTTCTACATCTACTGTTAAACACCTCTACAATATCTACATATCTTAAAAACTCCCTATCTTCAAGAATATTAAACTTTATAAGGCTTCTCTTTCTCTTACTATCAAATGGATGTGGTATACAGATTAAACCTCCCTGCTCTTTAACTTGATCTAAAGCTTCAAATATGTCTAAATTTCCTGGTATTTCTTCTTCTATAAAAAGAGCTAAAAACTCTCCCCTGTTTGTAGCTACTTCCTCTCCAGGTATAGCAAAATCTAACTTAGTCAGTTTATTATGATCACATACAGCAGGTATGAGGTTATATTTCTTACACATCTTTCTTAATAATGATTTTGGATTTAAAGAACATTTACTATTAATTGAATGAACATGAATATCAACTTTCATCTTTTATCCCACTCAAAATTTTAATTTCTTCATCAACATTAACAGGTTTTAATGCCCTAACAATAAATTGATCTTTAACATTACCATAAAATATAATCTCCTCTCCTAATAATTTCTCTTTGAAGTTTTCTATTAAAACATTAAAGATTTTTAATAGCCTTTCAACCTTTTTATTATACAGTCTGCATGTAATAACCCCTGTACCATCATCTAAAATAACATTTAACCTTAAAACCTTTTCAGCCTCTACTTTACAGTCTTCACATACCTCCTCTGTTATAATCTTCCTACAGTTTGGACACATGTAAATAAATGGTTCTTCATTTAAAACCTCAACTATTGTTCCCCTTATCTCAACTTTATCTCCAGGTAGGAGATCAGCTATAAACTTTCTTTTTATTACTCTTTCATCACTCTTCTCTATCCTTCCAAATCTTCCCAAATAGAGGTCTATATAATCATCCCTCTCTTTTGCATATGCATGATACACTTTTATAAAATCTCCTTCTTCTATATCTATATCTAAATCCTCCCAAATAGATAACCTTATTCTCCCTGTGTCATCCTCTAATAAAATATTTTTAACCTTTCTCCCATCAAACTCATGCTCAGTTATGTCAACAACTATTGCTATTAAGTTTATATCTTCCCAATCTACTTCTTTATTTACAATATCTTTTATTTTAACGAATTTTATTTTATATTCACTTTCTCCTTCTTTTATAACTTCTGAATCTATTGTGGCTATAAGGTCATATCTTATATTTCCCTCTCTATCAATGTAAGATTTAACTTTACAATTAGTAACCTTTATTATATCTCCTTCTTTTATATTTTCTAAAAGATTTATCAATCCTTTCCAAAAAGTTATCTTAACTTTTCCACTACCATCATCTAACAGTATCTCTTGAACCTTATTTCTTTTCCCATCAATATTAACAATCTTTTTATTCCCTAAAGCTAAAACTTTTCCTCTAACTGAGACAATTTCATTTTCATAGTTATGAAGATCCTTTATATTTACCACTTCACTTTCAATTTTCTCTCCTCTTTCAATAATTTCTACCTCATCAGCTACTATCTCTAAACCTCCATAGTAACCCTCTTTTACCACTCCTTTTACTTTAACAAAATCTCCTCTCCTAACATCTATTTCAGTTAGTTCATTCCATAAAACAACTCTTATTACTCCAGTCTCATCTCTTAAATTAAAAGACTTTAATTTTAACTTTTTATTATCCTTTTCAAACTCCTTTACAGGGAAGGCTAAAACTACTTCCCCCTCTAACTCAACAACCATTCCTGGGATGAGATCAGAGATTTTATATTCAGGTAATTCTATTTTATAATCTTCTAAAATCTCTATCTCTGTCTCTGGTAAAGATGTAAGTTCTAATCTTTTATTCCATTTCCTTGCTTTAACCCTTTTTAATCTTATTACATCTCCCTCCTTTATTTCAATGTCTGCCAATTCATTCCATAAACTTACAGTTATTGATCCAGATTTATCAGCTATTATTATTTTTCTTACTTTTTTACCATCATACTCCTTCACATCATAAACTTTTCTAACAACACCAATAATATCAACAATCATCCCTTCTTTTATATCTTTTATTAAAAATTCTTCCTCTTTTAAATCAATTCCATGCTCTTTTGCTATTAAATATAGTATTCCAGTTTTTAATAATATTCCTCCATATTCATTGTATTTTTCATCAATCATCTTATCCAATGTTTGTTCATCAATTTTCAATTTTTCCATAACCTTTTTCTTTAGTTTCTTATACTCATCTAAATCCATTTTCAATCACCTTAAGCCAAGAACAGACTTTACATATTTCATTATTTGATGGAAATCCACATATTTTACATCTTTTAATTTCCTCTTTATAACAGATATAATTTAATAACCGCTCATATCCTTTAACTATACTAAACTTAACCTTTGGATCAATATTTTCTAATGTTTTAATAACTTCCTTCATTCTGTGTCTGTAAGATAAAGATGAATATGGGCAAGGTTCAGATTGGTATACTATCCCTTCAATGTCAGCATACAGTTTAACTTCCTCTTCAGGAATGTATTTTAATGGTCTAATTCTTTTAACAAATTTTTTATCTTCTATATCCTTACCAAAGTGAACAATATTTTTTATATTTCCCTCTACATAGTTCATAAGTATTGTTTGCGCCATGTCATCTAAATTATGTCCAATGGCTAAGTAATCATAACCTAAAGCATATTTATTTAATATATACCTCCTTAAAACCCCACAAAAAGAGCAGGGTTTTCCAATATTTAACTTATCCTTATGCTCCAAAATTTCATCTAAGTTATAACCAATTTCCTCTTTAAAAGATATAATTTTCAAATCTAGCTCTTCTCTTTTGCAGAACTCTTTAACATATTTAATAGCCTTATCTCTAAATCCTCTTATACCTTCATTAACAAAAAAGCATGTTAATTTACAGTTTGGAATGTTTTTAAATAAGTTTTTTAATAATTTTGCCATAACTAAGCTATCTTTTCCTCCACTAATGGCTATAGCTATCTTTACATTATTTCTTATAACATCTTTTATAGTCTTCTTCACCCTCTTTTCAACTGATTTTTTAAAACACTCTTCACACAAATATTTATTAGCATATCTCTGATAATAAACTGCCACTTTTCCACATGAACATAACATAAGATCACTCTATTGATATTGCCTGATCTGGGCATTGTAAAACACAGAGGTTACATCTACTACACTTCTCAGGATACTTTGCTATAGGTGGGTAAATACCCTTTTTATTTAACTTATCTGATTTTTCAAAAACTTTTTTTGGACATACAAAGATACATATGTAACATCCTTTACAGAATCTTTCATTTATTTCTATCAAACCCATCACCTCCTATAAAAGCTTATATATTTTCTTAGCTTCATCATCAACTAATTCATAAACTTTAACATTCTTATCAGATATTCTCTTCAATGTTTCAGTAGGAAAGATTTCAATAAAAACAGACATCAACTTTACTTTATAATTTTCTTTAAACTCTTTAAGTTTTTCTACAAACTCATCACTAACTTCAGCAAATCCATCAGTTATTAATAGGATATCAGCATCCATATATTTTTCTTTAATAACATCCATAGCTCTTGATATTGGCTTTTCAAAGTTTGTTCCTCCACCATAAAACACAGAAGCTATTTCAATAACATCTTCATATTTTATATTCTTAGGATCTATTTCTTTCTCAAACCTAACATCATCATCAAAAGCTATATAATAAATCTTTCTCTTTTTTCTTTTAGCTATCTCTATTAATGATAAAACCACTGCTTTAGCCCATATCTCTTTCTCTCCAAACATTGATCCACTATGATCTAAACAAACTATTATAGCCCCCTCACTGTCTTTATAGCTTATTAAAGAATAGTTTAATAGCTTTTTTTCTATAAATCTTCTAATAAATTCATAATATAAAATTTCATCTGAAAGATAAGCAATTTCTTTTGGTAGGAGGTATTTTATCTCATTTCCTAAGCTTACTGAATATACTTCAGATAACTGCTGTTTTACATTATTTTTATATGTATTTATAGCCAATAGTTTTAATTTTCCAAGCTTTTTTATAATCTTTAATAATTTTTTATCTTGTAATATTCTATTTGCCAGTTTTAGCTTATCTTCTGGATCATTATAATTTTTTTCCCCTTTTCCAAATCCAAATGAATTTATCCCCTCAATAATTTCTAAAATGTTCTTTGAATTTTGCTTTAAAATTTCCCTAACCAAATCAGATGCACTACCATTAAATTTTTTAAAATTCTTAAATATTTCTTCACAGAGTATAACAGTAGCTATTCCAGCATTAGTTTCATCCAGCTCAGTTAAGAGCCTTATTTTTTCATACTCTATATTCTTTATTAATCCTTTTAATATAGCTTTATTTATCCTAAATTTCTCTTCAACAGCCTCATTAAACTCTACAACATATTTAAAAAATGCATAAAAAATATCCTCTGATAGCTTCTCATGTATAGGGTGCAAATGAGAATAATAACTTAAAAGTTTTTGAAAATATTTGTTACTATTTAAAAACCTTTCAAATGCTTTTTTATCAAATGCATCATGTTTTATAACATTTTTCATTTTTTATCACTTTAAAAGCTCTTCAACATATTTCTTAAAACTGTATATTTCCTCTATTGTATCATCTATGTATTGATGTGGCTTATTCTCATCAATAGCCTTAGCCCTAACTTCTTTTAATGTTAAAACCATACTATTTAACTTTCCAAGTATCTCCAAGCATTTTCTATACTCTACTCCCCCTAACTTTATTCTCTCTTTGTCAATATTTTTTAATTCATTTACTAAGCTATTTAATATCTCTCTCTGTTCAAATGCATATCCAGAAAAATGATTAGATATTTTAAAAATTTCTATAGATGTTTTATAAAATTCTTCTGGTTCATTCCAAAATATAAATCTTAAAATTTCTAAATCTTCTATTTCAGCTTTTTCCTTCCCATTTAAGTAAGAATAACATTTTATAGCTTTAACAGCTTTTTTTAATCTTCTATCTGATATATTTATCCCTTCTCCTTCCAAAGATAATTTTATTTTTATAATATCTTCTTTTATATTGTCTATCTTCACATCCATAGCTTCTTTTTGCAATTCTTTTAGCTCATCTATTTCAATTTTAGTTTTTGCCTTATAATCCTCTAAATCTAAGAGTCTTATCAAATTATTATATCCTCTAATCCCCCTAACAATTTTTCTGAATAAAAATCTATCATAAAAAGCTAATAACTCTGACTCTTCAGGGAGCTCATTAGATGCAGAGAAAAGGCTTATTAAAGGAACTTTCTCTATTTTATCCCCATTATGATAAATTCTTTCATTAATTATAGATAAAAGTGAATTTAAAATTGAGCTGTTAGCTTTAAATATCTCATCTAAAAATGCTACCTCAGCCTTTGGCAAATATCCCTCTGTTTTTCTTACATATCTATCATTTTCTTTTAACTCTTTTATACTTAAAGGGCCAAATATCTCATCTTCTGTAGTAAATCTTGTTATTAGTTTCTCAAAATAATTAGCATTTATGTGCTCAGCTATTGCCCTTATTAACTGTGATTTAGCAGTCCCTGGAGGTCCTAGGAAAAGTGTGTGTTCTCCAGCTAATATAGATGTTAATGCTATATCTATCTCTTCCCTTCTTTCTAAGAAATAACTGTTCAACTCTTCCCTTATTTTTTGTAACATGGTATCACTTTATATTTATTTAAATAACCCCTTGGAGTGATCATTTTATTATCTATTACATAAGTTTCACTGTTCCCAATAATTATAATTGTGTTCATATCTATATATTCTAAATATTCATTTAAATTTTTATAGAGATCTTTAAAATCAGTAATTCTCTTCTCCTCATTTTCTCTACCAGCATTTTTTACTATACCAATAATATAATTTTTATTAAACTCTCTCATGATTTCTACTGCTTTTAAAAAAGGTTCTTTCCTTCTCTTACTTAATGGGTTATATATACAGATAACATAATCTCCTTCTAATGCTAATTTAAATCTTTTTAATATTTTATCCAAAGGTGTTAAGAGATCACTAAAACTTATTACAACAAAATCATGCAAAGGAGACCCTAAAATAGAAGCTGCTAATAAACAAGCTGTGATACCAGGAATAACTTTTATTTTAACATTATAGTTTTTTATATAATTTAATTCATAGGCTAAACTAGCTAATCCGTAAACATTTGGATCTCCTGTAGAAACTAAAGCCACATCTTTATTTTTAGCCTCACTTAATGCTTTTTCCACTCTATCTATCTCTTTAGTCATTCCTGAAGTGTAAGTTGGCTTATTAAATTTTTCAATATATTTTTTATACCCCTTATAACAAACTATTAAATCTACATTATTTAATATTTCTTCAGCTTCTTTAGTTAGATACCTCTCCCCACTACCTAAACCAACAATATATAACATAGATCTCATCCTCTTAAGGTGAAATAATGAAAATTTCAATATGTGGAAAAGGAGGTTGTGGAAAATCAACAGTAACAGCTTTATTAGCTAAAGAGTTATCTAAGAATAAAAAAGTTTTGGTCATTGATGGGGATGAATCAAATATAAGCTTACACAGACTCTTAGGTTTGGAAAAGCCAAAAGATATAATTGATATTATAGGAGGTAGAAAGGTTTTAAAAAAGAATATGAATAATATTAGTGAAATATTAAAAGATATAGATGTTGATAGTATTGCTTCAAAGGATGGAAATTTAATGTTAATATCTGTAGGAAAAATCAGAGATTTTGGGGAAGGTTGTGCTTGTCCTATGGGGGTTCTACTAAAAGAGCTTATTAAAAATTTAGATTATGATTATGTCTTAATAGATACTGAAGCAGGTATAGAACATTTTGGGAGAGGGGTAGAAGAGAATGTTGATGTAATTTTAGTTGTAATAGATCCAACATATGAGTCTATAAGATTAGCTAATGAGATTGAAAGGATGGCTAAAAATATGGGAAAGAAAGTTTATTTCATAATAAATAAAGTTGATGATAATATTAAAGATATGATAATGGATAAAATAAATAAAGATAGAGTTATAGCAATTATTCCAAATAAAAGGGAGATATTAGAAAAAGGTCTTTTAGGGGAAAGTTTAGATAGTATAGAGGAAATAAAAGATATTGTAAAAACTATAAGTTAAGTTATAGGTATTGTGGTTGGTTATATAATAGAAGCCCAAACTACTGGGAATTTCACAGTTTATTAAATTTTAGGGAGTTTAGAGTAGTACTCAGTTAGTGAATAATTCAACAAGTAGTAGAGCTAATAAATCAAAAAAATTTAATAGGAGATTATGGATGTAAAAAATGTTATAAAAATGGATTAAAGTATCTTTATGAAGGAAAATTTAATAAATCAAGTAAATATTTGGATAAGGTAATTGAGTATTATGGAATATATAGTTAAATTTTAGCCATTAACTTTAAATCTCCAAACTTTCTCCATTGTTTAATAAAACAACTCTCTCTCCAAAAGCCCATCTGAATAATTCAGGATTTTCAGTATGCACTGGAATTATGTAGTCAGGATCTATCTTTTCAATAACCCTCCTCAGCCCTTCTTTTGAAATATGCCCTGATGTATGAAATCCTTTTTCAAATATTGGTTTCCCATTTTCATCAACTTTAAAACCATAAATTTCAAAGTTAAAGTGTTTAAGCCAATTCCACAATCTTAAAAAGCTAAACTCCTGCTCTTCCCCAAATGCCTCACTTGAAGAGTAGATATAAATCCCCCCATCTGGATTAACATCCAATAGGTGTGGCATATCATAGAATGAGAAGCATAAAATATAGTTCTCACAATTTTTCCTAATTTCAAATGGAGAGATGATATAATTACAATATATGTCTAAAATCTCCTCTTCCCACTTATATTGAGTGGCTTTAAGATTTTCATAAATTTTTACATCATCATCAATTATATCAATCTTATCCACTTCTTTTAAAGCCCATAAGAAATATGCATCTTTTGTAGTTATAACCAATTCCCTACCAGTTTTTTTAGCAATTTCTTTAAAAATTTCTAATCTTTCAAAATTTCTTGGTGAAAAATCAGCAATAACTAACCCTTTAGCATTTTCAATGATTTTTAAAGAGTTGTTATAAACATCCTCCTCACTGACATTGACATCATTATCCCTATTAACCCTCGTTCCCTCAGTAATTAAAACACTTGCATTTTTAGCCTCTTTAATAAATTTTTTTGTTTTATCCTTATTTTTCCCATGTTCCCTAAAATCCCCTGTATATGCTACACTTACATCACCTTCAACAATATAACCAACAGCCCCATAGATTGAATGATCCACCTCAAATGCTTTAATTTCAAATCCAAAATCTTCTTCATATAGCATTTTAACTTCATTTTGGTTAATTTTCTTCACTTTATTAGATGAGTTCTGCCCAGGTCTATAAAAGATAAATTCTTCAATATTTTTATTGTCATCTGTAAGAATAATTTTTCTTGAACAGTAGGGGGATTTTCTATCTGATTCAAGAACATATCCCTTTTCATCTTTTGGTTTTTTTATACTATAGTAAGGCAAATCTATCCCTAAGTGTTTGCCAGTTGAAGTATCTCTTAATGCCTTTAGAATTGTCATTGTTATTGAAGATCCAACCATAGGAATTTCTTCATTGAGAATAGCAACATTTCCAACATGGTCAAGATGAGCATGGCTTATTAAAACAGCATTAATAGGAATTTTTGGATACCTATAAATACCTAAATCTTTGGGAATTAAATCACTTCTGTAAATATTTAGTTTTGGTATTAAATTGAGATGCCACAAATCATAAATACCTCTTGCAGATCTCTCACTTAAATATTCCTCATAATATTTTGAGTAATTGGCAAAATTCATTCCAAAATCTAAAAATATCCCATTATATCCCTCTTTTATATAAATTTTATTTCCACCTATTGTATTTGCTCCATCATAGATGGTTATTTTCATCCTCCCCCTCAAAGACATTTTTTAACTTTATTAATGAATTTCTTTGTTAATATAATTCCATTAATTGGAGCAAGAATTAAGATGATTATAAGAACTGAAAAGGCAATATATCAAAAGTACTTCCAAGGACAATCTTAAAGAATAAGTATGCATAAGCCACTAAGAAGATAATAAAGGAAATTGTATAACATATTAAACCAAGGATTCCTTTAAGCCCAACCCCCAATAAGTGTAAAAATAAACCCTACAAACACTAAAACTAAAAAATTTAAATAAAAGTTTTTAAAATCCCTTTAGTTTCACCAAAATTTATTTAGCAATTTATTAATGGCATTTAAAAATTCCTTATCTATCTCATTATTTTTTAATGTTTCAAGGTTATATACTAAGAGATAAATCTCTGTTCCATCAAAAAATTTACAGTGATCAACAATTGTTTTGAAATTGTTATAATTTTTAAACTTTGGGAATATCAAAGCTGAAGGAACTTTATATTTTTTAGCATAAGTGTAGATCTGCCTAAGGATGTCTGGAGAAGGGTTTTTTTCAATTTCTTTGTATTTTGCATCTAATACAAACTTTACTTCTCCATTTTTATATACTATAAAGTCAGGTTTTTGTTTTATTTTATCTAAATATTTTGTTTCTTTAAGTAAATTAAATTCTTCCTGATAGCCAATGGAAAATTTTCTTTTTAGTATGTTGCATATAAACCTCTCAAACAATTCATTCATATCTATGAAGAAACCAACAGCATCTTCTCCTCTAAGTTCTCCTAAGGAAGTTAATAATATCTTAGCTAAATTAAAGGATTTTTTGAATCTATTGTTTAATCTTGTGAATTTAACCTTTTTAAAATCTTCAACATTTATCTTTTTTAGTTCAATGCCATCAAATATTAACATTAGCTCACTTAGATATTTTTTATTGATCCTTATTTTTGTTTTCCTTAAAGAAGTTATAACAGTATAATAAAATATCTGATTCAATAAATTATTTTCATCAAATAAGAAATATTCAACAAAAAATCTATCTCTTTGATGAGGAAGTTTTCTTATCTCCTTCTCAATCAACAACTTTCCTTTTAGAAATTTTTCTTCCCCTCTAATTTTAATATAATCCTTATAAATTCCTCTTTTTATTTCTTCCAATAGAGATTTTGCAAATAGATAAATGAAAATTTCATAAAAGGCTTTTGATAGACTGTTTATTGCTTTAACTTCTTTCTCTTCTAATTTTAAATCAAAGGCAAAGTTAAGCATGTTTAGGAAGAGATATTCTTTTTCTTCACTATTTTTAAAGATTTTTGGTAAAATTTGAATAGAAACATCTTTTATAGAAGCAAATCCAACATAATTGTTGGCTTTTATTTTGTTATAGTAAAGGGTGAATATCTTATCTTCAGATCCACCATTTATTTTTTTAAATAAATTAAAAATCTCCTTTTCATTTAGGTTTAGTTCATTCTTTAGCTCTTCTACATCTTTCTCCTGATATTCATAAAAAGTAATTAACATAGATAATCACTTATATCTTATTGATAGCATTTTTAAACTCTTCTCCAGTTAACCTTTTTATTTCATAAGAGTTTTCCTTTTTCTCAATAAAATCTTTAAGAACTTCTTTTAATCCATCAACATCTCCATAGAAATACTCCTCCAATAGTGGGATAATTTCATGATACCAAACAAACTCTAAGTCTTCAAGATCTTTAATATTTAAAAAATATGAATGCCCTATTCTATGATCTCTATCTTTTAATTTCATGAGTTTTTCATTTAGAGATTCTAATAACTTTTTTAAATTAATTCCTTCAATTTCTTTATTTATTAAATCATAATTTGGCTCAATTTCCAAAAATCCAAACCTTCTCCTCAAAGCAATATCTAATAATGCTATACTCCTATCTGCAGTGTTCATAGTCCCAATTATATAGAGATTTGGAGGGACTGCAAAAAGCTCTTTTGAATAAGGTAGCTCAACAATAATTTCATTGTCTTCACTTAGTCTCTTATCTTTCTCTAAGAGAGTTATTAACTCCCCTAAGATATTAGAGATATTCCCTCTGTTTATTTCATCTATTATTAGGTAGTATTTTTTAGCATTTTGGAAATCTTCTTTTTTAAAGACATTTTTTGTTTCTTCATGCTCTTTAAGTTTTTTAATGACTTTTTCTTTTATTTCATCATAGCTTAATTTGTATTGAGAGTTTTCATCTTGAATATAGCCAATATTATTAATTATTTCTTTTAGTTCACTATACATAGCAAAGTAGTAAGAATTTAATCCAGTATCTTTAATTTTTTTAATATCTCCCGGTCCTTTAATTTCATAACCTTCAATTAAGGCCTTTTTAAATATCTCCTCCAAATCTGATTTATCCAAAGATTTTTCGTTTTTACTTTCTATTTTTATTTTTATACTTTTTATTCTGTCTTCTTCATACTTATAGTCTATTATCTCAAATTCTTTACCCATTTTAGTTTTTAATACACTACCAACAGGATATCTGTCCTCAAATTCCTTTAAAGCTTTATCTAACAACCTATCTAAATCTATTTCCTTTTTAATATCTTCTTTATCTTTCAAAACTTCCCAAATTGCTAAAATACATAATCTTTTAAATATTCCATCCTCTACTTCATAAGTTATATTTCCATCTTCAGTTGTTTTTGGCTTAAATCCTTCTATAAAATCTTCATAGGAGTAAGATTGATGGAAAGTTATAAATTTATAATATCCTTTACCCTCTACATATTTTAAAGCTGAATATGTTTTCCCTGTCCCTGGAACTCCATATAATATTATTTGCCCCTTTTTCTCTAAGATTTTGTCTATTTTTTCTTTTAGTTCTTTTGAAATAATATTTTCTTCACTATTTTTGACCTTATCACTATCTTCATTTAATATTTTCTCAAAAATCTTTATAAATGTATCCCAATTATCAATTTTTTGTAGAGTATCACTTTGAGTAAATGAAAAATCTAATTTAACTCCTTTTTTACTAAACCAAATGAATTCTACATTTCTTGAATGATTATAGTCTGAGGGCACATCAGTAGTTAAATATTTATAATCTCCAGTTATTTTACAAATCCCAACAACTTCCTTTAAACCTCGTCTTAAGACAACAATATCTCCTATATTCATATTTTTGTAAAAGTCAAATAACATCTTATGTGCTGCTCTTGGTTCTTTGTTATATTCTTCACTATATTTTTCCATTATAAGTTTTTTAATATCGTCTGGGTTATTTAAATCTTGCTTGGATAAATTTCCAATATCTCCCCAACCAATGAATATTTTATTATTTTTATAAAATTCCTCTAAGTATTTTGCATTTTTTCCAGGAGCCAATAGCCAAACTTTTGTTTTATCAAAGAAGTTAAACATTATGTCGATTTCTAAATTTATAAACCCATTTGAAAATTCTGATAATTTTCCTACAATTTCTTTATATTTTTGCTTTAACATTTCAAATGCTTCTTTAAATTCATTGTAATTATATTCCCCAAAGTCATAAAACTCTTTTAAAATGTTTCGAGAACAAGTATTCATAATTGGTTCTCTTTCAATATGCAATTTTCCGTATAATTCACCAAAGATATTGTATAATTGTTTTTTTAATTTTGACTCCCCATAATTTTCAACCCCTTGTCTATTAAATTCGCAAATTAAATTGTATGTTTTATTTATCCATTCATCTTTGAATTCATTAGAGTTTTTTACTTCAATAATAATATCTACAAATTTTTTAAGTTGTTCTTCGGGTGCGTTGCTTATAAACCCCTTAAATACTCCAACATTTCCGCCCGCAAATATTAATTTCCATCCACAATCTTTATCTTGGTAAATGAACAATTTTTTAATAAGTTCCTCTGTATTTTCCTCACCAACTTCCAGTTTTTCAACAATGTTTTTGATTTTTTCTATAATCTTTAACCAATTAGATTCAGAAGTTAAGTCATAATGTGGTAGATACCTTTTACCTACAAAATTAACAAAGTTTTTCCAAAGTCTTAACCTTTTTTCTAATTCTGGTATTTTATTTTCTATAACTTTAACTGTCATGTTCTCACCTCCCTCAAATTTTGATAAATAATAAGCAACTTCAAGCATTGAATCAATTCCAAGCTCTTCTCTAATTTTATTAGTAGTTTTCATAAATTGCTTAAAATCTTCTATATTTTTACAATGTATTCCCCAAAATATATTTATGTTAATATCTTTTCTAAGAGCTTCTGAAACAGTTTTTTTATGGATGGGCATATAACACTTATAATTCAAAATTGTTGCTAAAATTGATAATATGGTAGTTCCAACTTCTTTAATTTCACTATTATTAAGTATTTCTTTAATTTTATTTCCAAAATTATCTATCATATTATTGAAATTATCATTATTTGTCTTAAGAACAATTTCTTTTAGTAATTTTCTGATTAATTCATTATTGACAGACTCAGAATTTAAATACGATTTTAGTATTGGACTTTTAAATAAATCTATACTTTTAACTGATTTTTTGATTTTTTTCAATTTCTTCATCAGTTAAAATAGTATTAAACTCTAAAGAATCTAAAAGTATTTTCTTAGCATCCTCAATATTTTTAATAATTTCATCTTTCTCTTTTTCCCACATATTTACATATTTATCTCTCATTTTCTTTATAATTTCTTTGAATTTTTCTTCATTTATCATAACATCACCTTTAGTAGATTTTAATTTATATAGATAAATTATAACCATCTCAACTCCTTAAGTTTTTTATCAATCTCTGCCCTCCTCTTTGGTTTAGTATAAAATGTTGCCTCCAAATCATCCCAATTAACAGTATCTCTACCATCTTGCTTAATATACTCTTTATCTAACAAACTTCTAATCCCAATTTTTACAACAGACTCATCATACTCAATATTTTTAGGTAAATCATTAAGATTTTTAATAATATCTCTTAAACTAACCCTGTGTGGACTTTCTCTAAGAATCTTTAATATTTTCAATTCCAAATCACTCAATCTCTTATTGGAATAAATCATTTCCCAATTTTTAAACACTATAAGCTCCCCATTCTTAAAATGTTGCCAATTTTCATTAGTTAGTGGATTTGTTGCTATTATGAATCCTTCTTCTTTTGGATTTTTTATATCCCCTAAATTTACAGTATAATCTTCATCTATTAATTTAATTGGTTTATATGGTGGTGTTCTCTTTAAGAAATATAAATCTCTTTTTCCTTCATAATCTTTATAAGCAAACAAATATTCCCCATCAGAAAACAGGCAATTAAATGGACCACAAGAGTTAATCTCATAAAGTATATCTAATAGAGCGTCAAATCCTTCTCCATAATTAATTTTATTATTTTTAATTTGGGACAACAAATAGCAGAATGCATATTCTGAATCTGTTTCTCCGATTGGGTAGAATTCATCAAGTTCTAAATCCCAATAATCATATAAAGTGCCATTATGGGCAAAAACTATTTCTTTATCATCTAGTTTTCTAACAAATGGATGTGTATTGACATAAGACACTTTTCCAGCACTAGCTTTCCTTATATGGGCAATGAATATCTTTGATTTTATATTAATCCATCTAATACAATTAGCCAATAAAGCATCATTCATTTTAATTGGCTCTTTTATTACTCTAACAAACTCATCTGGATAGAATGCAATCCCCCAACCATTTGGGTGCATATCACTTCTCTGCTTAAAGCTATTCAGAGATAATCTAACATTAACTTTCTTATTAAAACAAATTCCCAATAATTCACACATATTTACCCCTCATAGTAATCTTTATAATCCCCAGATTTTACTAAAATTCCATAAGGTTCAGGATAGAAGTATAGCCAAGCCTCTATCTCTTCCCCATTTTCTAAGATTATTGGGACTTTCTTTCTTCTATAGCAATGAGGATGATCTTCAAGAGCATCTATCTTTTTTAAGATCTCTTCATCAACCTCATAAACCTCCCCAACTATATGAGACACCTTCTCATCTTCCACAACATAGGGGATTATATCAGCATACATAGCATATTTTTCTTTAGTTCTACCTTTTCCAATGAATTTTGAGTTTTTTAATAACTTATTATTCCAAAAACCTCTCCTTAAAGTTCCATAGACGAAGATATATTGCATAATTTCACCATTTTAAATGTCAAAAAATATATGGTGAAATATATAAAATATAATATTCACTATATTAGTAAGCTTACCATACTTACTATTCTTAATTATTTCTGTGGTGAAACAATGAATAAGTTAAATAAAATCAGAGGAGGAGTTCATATAGCAGTTCAAGGATATGAAGTTGATAGAATCACTGAAGTTCCAATTAAAAGAAGGGCTGAAAAAGTTTATTTAATTTGTATGCCAGATGAAGAAGATTCAGAAAGGGGAAAAGCATTTAAAAATATGATTAAAGAGAGATTTGAGAAAAATAAAATTGATTATGAAATCCTTGAGGCTAATATATTTAATTTAGATGAAATTGTTAAGAAAATAAAATATGCAATAAATAAAGAAAGAAAGGAATTTGAAGAGGTTAAATTTTATATAAATGTCTCCTCTGGCTCTACAATTGGATGCATTGCTGGAATAACATGTGCAATGATTTTAAATAGAGAAAACTCAAAAATAATTCCATATTATGTAATTCCAAAAAAACTATTAGATAGTTTGAGTGATGAAGAATGTGAAAAGTTGAGGGAAGAGTATAAATATCTCCCAAGAAGTTTTGGAGTTAAAGATGTAGTGTTAATTTACCCATTTAATATAAGCCTCCCAAAGGAAGAGTTGTTGATATTTTTAAAATTCATTAATAGGGCAGGAGATAGGGGATTAACTATAAAGGAGTTAAGCATCTTAACAAGGGAAGAGTTTTTAGATGTAAATTTAAATAATGAAGAGAGTATAATGAGATTAATTAAAGCTGTTGAACATATAGACTCAGATCCATCAAGAATTAGAATTAAGAGATATAGAAGAACTATTCAAAAATTATTAGAGATAGTTGAGGATGATAAAGAGGAGCTAAATAAGATTGTCAATTGGAGAAATAGAACAAAATTCTCAGAAAATAAAACTCCACAAAGTGATCTTGTCTGGGTTAATAAGAATGTTATAGAAAAACTTAAGGAATTTGAGTTAATAGTGGATGAGAAAATAGGAAGGTCAAGATATATTAAAGTAAATGAGAAAGGGAAAATGTTGCTAAATTATATTTAAATAATGCTGGAAAAATATTTTGAAATAATTCAATTAAGAATTGAAAAAGCTTACACCAAGCATATGACTTTGGATAAATTTTTCAGTACATGCGGGATGGATAAGCCTAAGAAATAGTGAATAAAATAAATTCAAAACCATTTATAATTCGTATGAAGATGAACTTGAAGTTCTAACAATCAAAAAATGAGTAGAAGAATTAAAATATATATACTTCAAAGTTGGAAAAGATAGATATAAATTTAAATTTAAGTTAGGTGATCTTATGAAAGAGTATTTTGAAGAAAGTGCAAAGGTTAAGTTAAAATTTATTGAAGAAAATGAAGAAAATTTAAAAAAATCCATTGAAATAATAGTAAGAGTATTAAAAAATGGTAATAAAATCTTAATTTGTGGAAATGGAGGTAGTGCAGCAGATGCTCAGCACTTTGCTGCCGAGATTGTTGGAAGGTTCAAGTTAGAAAGAAAAGGATTGCCTGCAATTGCATTAACAACAGACACATCTATTTTAACAGCAATTGGAAATGATTATGGGTTTGAGATGATTTTTGAGAGACAAGTTGAGGCATTGGGTAAAAAGGGTGATGTTTTAGTTGGAATATCTACAAGTGGGAATTCAAAGAATGTTATAAGAGCGGTCAATAAAGCCAAAGAAATGGGCATTTATACAATTGGTTTGTTGGGAAAAGGAGGGGGTAAGTTAAAAGATATTGTTGATTTGGCATTGGTAGTTCCATCTAATGATACAGCAAGGATACAAGAATGCCATTTAACAATATACCATGTGATTTGTGAAGAAGTTGAGAAAAGATTGTTCATGTAGATTAAATTATTTTAAAATTTAACATTGTAAAATTTTTAAAGATAAGGGATAATATGATAATTAAAAATAGAACATTGTTAAAAGACATAATTAGAGAGTTAAAAAGCCAAAATTTAAAAATAGTCTTTACAAATGGATGTTTTGATATAATTCATAGGGGGCATGTAGAGTATTTAAATAAAGCAAAAAAATTAGGAGATGTTTTGATAGTAGGAATAAATTCAGATGAATCTATTAAAAAAATAAAAGGAGAAAAACGCCCTATAATCCCACTATACTCAAGGGCTTATGTTTTGGATAATCTAAAACCAGTAGATTTTGTAGTCCCTTTTGATGAAGACAGCCCAATTGAATTGATAAAAATAATAAAACCCCACATCCATGTAAAAGGTGGGGATTACAAAGAGGAAGATTTACCAGAGGCAGAGGTTGTTAAAAGTTACGGTGGGGAAGTAAAAATAATCCCACTAATTGAGGGTTTTTCAACAACAAATATAATAGAATGGATCTTAGAAAGATATAGGTGAAAGGATGATAGTGGTTTTAGGAGAGGTGATGCTCGATAAATACACATATGGAAATGTTGAAAGAATAAGCCCTGAAGCACCAGTTCCAGTATTAAATGCGATTGAAGAAAAATATACACTTGGAGGAGCAGGAAACGTTGCAAATAATATTGCCTCTTTAAAGCATGATGTATTTTTAATAAGCATCATTAATAGAGATGAATTTGGGAAGTGTATTGAAAAACTGTGTAATGAAAATGGCATCAAATATTATTTTATATCAGATGGGAGGCCTACAATAGTGAAGCATAGATTTGTAGCTATCGGGTACAATCAACAACTTCTTAGGGTGGATTATGAAAAAATATATCCAATAAATGAAGAAATTTCAAACAAAATTTTAGATAAAATTAAAAGACTCAACAGTAAATCAAATATATTGATAATTTCCGATTATGCAAAAGGCCTCATAACAAAAGAACTTATGGAAAAAATTAAAAAAGAATTTAAAGGGAAAATTCTAGTAGATCCTAAACCAAAAAACATAGAATTTTATAAGGACGTTTATTTAATAAAACCAAATCTAAAAGAGACTTCCCAAATTATTGGAAGAGAGATAGAAAACAAAGATAATATCATAGAAAAGATAGGTTTGGAGTTGGTTGAGGAATTTAACTCAAATTTCGTCATCACAAGAAGTGAAAAGGGTTCTACATTGGTAACTCTTAATGGAGAAGTCTACCACATCTCTACAAAGGTTAAAGAAGTTCATGATGTTTCGGGAGCAGGGGATACATTTATTGCTGTTTTGGCTTATGCTTTAGACAAAGGTTATGATTTAGTTGATGCGGTTAAATTGGCAAATAAAGCAAGTTCAATTGTTGTTGGAAAGGTTGGAACTGCAACAATTAGCTTAGATGAGTTGTTTAATGATAAGTAAATTTTTGGTGATAAAGTTGAATAGGGCAATATTTCTTGATAGAGATGGGGTTATTAATAAAAGATTAATTGGAGATTATGTTAAAAAAATAGAGGAGTTTGAATTACTACCAAAAGTTAGAGAAGCGTTAATTGAATTTAAAAATATGGGTTATTTGTTAATAGTTGTAACCAATCAGCAAGGGATTGCTAAGGGCATTATGACAGAGGAAGATTTAAAAGTTGTTCATAATTATATGCTTAAGTTATTGCCTGAAATTGATGATATCTTTTATTGTCCTCATTTGGATGGGACTTGTAATTGCAGAAAACCAAAGAATGGCATGCTTTTAAAAGCCAAGGAAAAATGGAATATTGACTTTAGTAGAAGTTGGATGATTGGAGATAGTGAGAGTGACATAATTTGTGGAAAGAGTGTTGGATGTAAAACAATAAGGATTTTATATGATAATGAAAAAACTGAGGCTGATTTTATTGCAAAAGATTTATATGACTGTGTTAAGATTATAAAGAATGAAAAAACAAAATAGTAATGACATACTCCTAAAGGAAAAATTGTTGTATCCTGAAATTATTTCGTTGTTCATGTTCATGTTATCACCTCTTTATTACATTTGGTATTTTCGAAGTATACTTCGTATGGGTTTTAAAACTTAATAAACGGTGTGGTTTTATTTGGTTGTGCCATTCAACGAATTTTTTCAGGTTGTCGCTTGCGTAGCAGGCGAGCAACGAAAACCGAAGGTTTTCGTCTAATTCTTTCTTTTCTTCTTTCCCTTCTGGATAAGGTCGAACTTCTTCAGTATAGTATATATACGATTGTGTGGAATATATATTGTGCTTATTCTCTATGTATTTCTCTAAATGCACTGCACTGGTTCCTTTATACTCCTCAACTGCTTTAAGGAACTAAATCAATGTCTTCCTTCGATAAAAAGAGTAGTAAAGTATTTAAAGAATTTGTGGAAAGAAAGTGTTTCTAAAAGTGTTAATGTTTTCATATCGGTTTGTTCAATATGGGTATTGAAGAGTAAATACCCAATATTGAACTTAGGCGTTATCAGACACATGAAAGAGTTTCTATCCCTTTATAGTGAATATAAAAACCTAATTATATACTTAAGATGTTGGCAAGAAAAGATTACGTTTATAGAGTATTTGATGATAAAAAGGATAAAGAAAGTCCTAAAATGTGAAAATATGAATATAATTTCAATATTAAGAAGTATTGATAGATATATTGGAAATTTAATAATATTATTTTTATCAATTTTTAAAACCAGAATACATAAAAATTTAGTAAATGTAAATCCAAAAAGTATTTTAATTATTAGATTATGGACTTTAGGAGAGAGTCTATTAACTCTTCCAATGATAAAAAGGTTAAAAGAAGAAGGTTATAACATTTCTATTTTAGTAACAAAGAGAAGTAAGGGTGTTTTTGAAAATATTGATTTTGTTGATGAGATAATTGATTTAAAAAATTTTTGGAAGATTTTAAAGAATT
Source organism: Methanocaldococcus villosus KIN24-T80 (assembly GCF_000371805.1). Classification (NCBI taxonomy): domain Archaea; kingdom Methanobacteriati; phylum Methanobacteriota; class Methanococci; order Methanococcales; family Methanocaldococcaceae; genus Methanocaldococcus; species Methanocaldococcus villosus. The sequence goes on along the minus strand of NZ_AQUK01000001.1, from coordinate 862,610 downwards.
TTAAAAAATATGATGTAGTTATTGATACAGAACCCTATCTTAACATTTCAGCTATATTGGGTTGGTTTTTAGGTAAGTATGTTATTGGGTTCGACGGACTTTTTAGGAGTAAGATTTACGATTTTAAGATCAAATATAATGATAAAATACATGCTGTTTACAATTTTTGTAATTTATTAAAACCATTAGGTATAGAGTATAAACCAAAAAGATTAGTTCCTTTAAAGTATAATAAAAAAGATATTGACAAAGTAGAAAATTTATTAAAAAAATATAATTTAAATAATAAAAAATTAATTGGCATTCATTGTGGGACTGCTGAAACTGCTCCTTGGAGAAGTTGGAAAAAGGAAAAATTTGCAAAATTAATTGAAAAATTAGTTGAAAATGGTTTTTATATTATTTTAACTGGAAGTAAAAATGACTATGGCATAAATGAAGAAATACTAAGCTTGATAGATAAAAAATATAAAAATAAAGTCTTAAATTTTGCAGGAAAAACTAACTTAGGAGAATTTGCCTACTTATTAAAGAAGTTTGAAATTTTTATTTCCAATGATACAGGACCTATGCATCTAAGTGCTGCAATGGGGACTAAAACTATAGGTTTATTTGGCCCTAACTTACCAGAAAGATTTGCACCTTTTGGAGAGAAAAATATAGCAATCTATAAAGCTAAAGATTTAGATTGTTCTCCATGCATAAATGTTCATAAAGGAGAATTTAAAAAATGTAAGTTAAATGGGAAATGTATGGATATGATAGAGGTTAAAGATGTTTTGGATGAAATAAGAAGGGGATAAAATGAAGCATTATAGAGAGATAGATAAAATATTGTTTTTAAAAGCTCTTTATTTTCTAAAAAATAAAGGATTTAATCCTAAAAATATGGTAGATATAGGATGTGGAGATGGACATTTAACATTAAAAATAAAAAAAGTTTTTAATATTCCGATAAATAATGTTTATGGAATAGAATATGACAAAAATTTAGTTATATCATGTAAAGAGAAGGGGATTAAATGCTTTTTATTAGATTTAAATAAAGATAAAATTCCATTTGAAGATAATAGTGTTGATTTAATTACTGCTAATCAAGTATTAGAACATATTTTTGAAATTGATGATCTGTTGATTGAGATTAAAAGAATCTTGTCTCCTAATGGGTATTTTGTTGTAAGTACTCCAAACTTAGCTGCATTACATGAAAGAATATCTCTACTATTGGGTTATAATCCCTCGACTTGGCATACTGCGAAGATTCAGATAGGATTGAGAAGAGGAGAACCAACTAATAATAGAGAACATGTAAATGGCTTTACAATTAAAGGACTAAAATATTTATTGGAGTATTATGGCTTCAAACCAGTGAAACTTTTTGTAGGGAAGGTTTTTATTAAAGATGATCTATATATTCCTTTTTTAGAGAAGATATTTCCTAGCCTGGCATTAACTCAATGTTGGATTTGTAAGGTGAAAAAATGAAAATTTTATTGTTTAAAATTGGAGCTATAGGAGATGCTTTAATGACCACTCCTTTAATTAGACAACTTAGAAAAAATTTCCCAAATGCACAGATTGATTATTTAATTGGAAAACATGCACATGCAGTTTTAGAAGGAAATATTTATTTAAATAATTTGTATAATTTTGATGAATATATATTCATCAAAAAAGATATTAATAAATGGTTGAGATTAATATTTAAGATTAGAAAAAGAGATTATGATATAGTTATAGTGTTAGATAAACATTGGATTTTTAATTTAACTGCTTTTCTGAGTGGTATTAAAAAGAGAGTAGGATTTGATAGGTTTGGTGAAGGAAGATTTTTAACACATAAAGTTCCTTATTTTGGAAGAAAACATGAAATTTTTTATTATTTAGATCTATTGAATGGGTTAGAAATTGAACCAAATTATGATGATTGGAAAATGGATATATTTTTAAGTGAAAAAGAAATGGAATTTGCCGAGAAATTTTGGAGAGTTAATAATTTAAACAATAAAACAGTTATTGGTGTTTGCCCTGGTGGAGCTAATAATCCAGGTATTGGCAATGACGATTTAAGAAGGTGGGATATTATAAAATATATAGAATTAATAAAAAAATTAAAAGAAAATGAATATGAAGTTTTGTTAATTGGTGGTAAAACTGATAGAAGCATTGAAGAAAAAATATTAAAAGAAGTCAGATGTTTCTCCACAGTTGGAAAAACAACATTAAAAGAAAGTGCATCATTATTAAAAAAATGTGATGTTGTAGTTTGTAATGATAGCGGACCTATGCATTTAGCAGCAGCAGTAAATGAAAAAATTATTAGTATATTTGGACCTACTCATCCTTCTGAAAAAGCACCATTACATAAAGAAAGCATTTATTTATGGAAACAAGTTGGTTGTAATCCATGTTATGATTTATATGGTAGACATCCAAATCCGTGTCCTTACAAAAAGAAATGTATGAGAGAAATAAAAGTTGAAGAAGTTCTGGATTTTATTTTCAAAATGACAAATTAAATTTAATTTAATTTTGAGTTATATAAATAGGTGATATAATGAAATTCCTCTTTGTAGCTGAGTATTTTCCACCTTTTGTTATGGGTGGAGCTGAAATTAGTCTAAAAATTTTAGTTGATGAACTTGTAAAACATGATCATGAGGTTACAGTTTTAACACCAAATTATAATTCATTTAAAACTGAAATTGAAGAAAATGATAAATTTTTGGAAAATTAGATGAATATAGAGATGTTATTAAAAAATAAAAGAATCAGAATTTTTAGTTCTCCAATCTACAAGAGAGGGGTTTGGAATATTGTTAATAGAAGCAAATGCTTGCTATAAACCAGTAATTGCATATAAATCAGGAGGAGTTGTTGAAGTTGTTGATAATGGCTTTAATGGATTTTTAGTAAAATAAAGAGGCATATATGAATTAAGTGAAAAAATAACATATCTTTTAAAAAATAAAGATGTTGCAAAAAGAATGGGAAAAAATGGAAGGAAAAAGTTGAAAAAATGTTTACATGGGAAAAATTGGTTGATAAAATTGAAGAGGTTTATAAAAGCTTGTTAATATAATAAATTTTAAAAGTGATTAATAAAAACTATAAAAATTATATAGATTGGAGGGGGATAAAATGAAAGTTTTAATAACTGGAGGGGCTGGTTTTATAGGTTCAAATCTTGCTCTAACATTGCAAAAAAATTATGAAGTAGTAGTTTTAGATGATTTCTCTTCGGGACATTTTAAGAATCTTATAGGTTTTGAAGGGGATATAATTTCTGAAAGTATTTTAGATGTAGATTTAAATCAATTTAAAGATGTTGATATAATATTCCATCAAGCTGCGATAACAGACACAACTGTATCTGATCAAAGACTTATGATGAAAATAAATACAGAAGGGTTTAAAAGATTCTTAAATTTTGCTATTGAAAACAATATAATATTTATCTACGCTTCTTCAGCTGCTACTTATGGAAATGCTCCAGCACCTCAAAAAGAGGAAGATGCTGGAAAGCCAAATAATATTTATGGTTTTTCAAAGTGGATATGTGATTGTATAGCAAAGAGGTATATGGAAAAATATCCTGATGCTCATATAGTAGGTTTAAGGTATTTTAACGTATTTGGACCAAGAGAGCAATTTAAAGGTAAAATGGCTTCTATGGTTTGGCAATTGATGAAACAGATGTTAGAAGGAAAAAGACCAAGAATTTTTAAGTGGGGGGAACAAAAAAGAGATCAAGTTTACGTAAAGGATATTGTAAATATAAACTTACTTGCTATGAAAGCTAAAGAAAGTTGCATAGTAAATGCTGGCACTGGAAGAGCTGTAAGTTTTAACCATATTATTGAAGTTTTAAATAGTATTTTAGGATTTGAATATGAACCTGAATATATTGATAATCCATATGGGGAGTTTTACCAAAACCATACAGAAGCTGATCTAACTAAGGCTAAAAAATATCTTGGATATAAACCAAAATGGACTTTTGAAGACGCTGTTAAAGATTATGTCAAATGGCTAAAGAAAAATAATTATATAACCGTCTTAAAGTGATATAATGAAATTCCTCTTTGTAGCTGAGTATTTTCCACCTTTTGTTATGGGTGGAGCTGAAATTAGTCTAAAAATTTTAGTTGATGAACTTGTAAAACATGATCATGAGGTTACAGTTTTAACACCAAATTATAATTCATTTAAAACTGAAATTGAAGAAAATGATAATTTAAAAATTATAAGATTTAAATCTTTTAGAAGCTTCCTATTTAAAAAAAAGGAAAAAACTTCTCATAAAATTTATAAAAAAACAAAACCATTTTTTTATTTATTTTTGAATCAATATATCAATTATTCATCTTATGAGATCAGAAAAAATGTTGAAAAAATTTTGAAAAAAGATAATTTTGACATAATTCATGCTAACAATTTAGAATCAATTCTGGCTTTGAATTGTATAAAAACATCTGCTAAAAAAATAGCTCATTTAAGAGATTTCGGCTTATTTTGTTATAATAGAGGTTTAGAAAATAATGGTAATCTTTGTAGTGGCTGTTCTACAAATAATTTGAGTAGCTGTATGTATACTAAAGGAATTATTAATAAACTTTTATTATTAGAAATGAAAAAAAGAATCAAAATTCTATCTAAATTATCCTCCTTTGATTTATTGATTGCAATAAGTAAATTTGTTAAGCAACAGTATGTCAATATTTTAGGGGTTGATGAGAATAAAATAGAAGTCATATATAACCCAATATCTTATGATATTGTTTCTAATCTTTCTAAAGAAGAAACAAGAAAATTATTAAATCTACCAAAAAATAAAAAAATTATTTTATTTGTAGGAAGTTTAATAGAGAAAAAAGGAGCACACTTAATCCCTAAAATTGCTGAAAAACTGGAAGATTATTTGTTTGTAGTTATAGGAGATGGAATCTTAAAAGAACTGTTTTTAAAAAATAGTAAAGATAACATCATTTACTGTGGATATTTGCCAATTTCAAAAATTAAACATTTTTATCGAGCATCTGATATCTTATTAGTGCCTTCCCTTTGGCATGAACCATTTGGCAGGGTTGTTATGGAAGGAGCGTATAATGGATGTTATGTTATTGGAAGTAATAGAGGAGGAATTCCTGAAGTTATAGATTGGTTAAAATGTGGAGTTTATGTTGAACCAAAAATCGAAAATTTTATAAAAGAGATTGAAAAATTTGAAGAAAATAAAAATAAAATAAAGGAGTTTAAATTAGGAAGATACGATTATTATGGAATGTTTATGGCGTCGATTAAAAAAATATTATAATGGTATTTATAAAAAAACATAAAAAGAGGTGATACATATGACCTTTATATTTCAAAAAGAACTATCGCATATTAAAAATTTTCTTAGATTGTATGCTAGCAATAGATATATTTATTTAAGAAAATATATTAAATCAAACAAAAAAAGTAAAATAAGACTCTTGGATGTTGGTTGCGGTGTACATAGTCCTAAAGTAATAGAAGCACTATTTTCAACAAAAGTTGAATATTATGGTATTGATAAAATAGATATTAAAGATTCTCTAGATAAAAAATATAGTCGGATGCGTTTTATTAAGATAGATTTAGAAAAAGAATTAGAAATATTGGATAAAAAATTAAAAAATAATTTTTTTGATTTTATAATGATGAATCATGTGATTGAACACTTGGAGAATGGGTTGGAGGTAGTAAGTGTTTTATGTAAGAAATTAAAAGAAGGAGGTGGTTTTTATATAGAATATCCTGGTGTTCGAAGCTTAAGTTTACCATCTATGAAGGGAACCTTGAATTTTTGTGATGATCCAACACATAAAAGGATATACTCAATACAAGAAATCGGAAACGTATTATTAAAAAATAATTTTAGAATTATTAAAGCAGGTGTTGTACGGAATCCATTAATGATATCATTAATCCCTTTTAGATTAATTGAATCTATTTTTTATAACTATTCAAAAGCGAGTATTTTTTGGGATCTGTTTGGATTTGCTGAATTCATTTATGCAATAAAAAAGAACAATTCTTACAAACATAATTGAATCTTTTTATAAAAGACGATTAAAAAATTTGATGGGGGCAAATGAAAGAACAAAAACAAAAAAATATAAGCTACTGAATAATTACAGGCCATTTATAAAGGTATTATAAAATTATTAGATCAGATTTAAGGTTTTTATATGTGTTTTTATTGATTCAAAAGCATCTTCAGGTTCTAAATTCATTAGCAAATTTTTTGGTTTTTTAATAAAACCATAATAAGGTATATAATATATTTCGTAGTTTGGGGGAGTTATAATATTAACTTTGTTTGAGAAAGGTGCTGTATGTATGTAACTTGTTCCTCCAAAAATTACACTTTGTGGAATATTAAATAGAGATGCACAATGGGATAGTCCACTATCATTGCTTATAAAGTAATTACATTTACTTATTAATGAAATTACATATTTTAATGGAATGTTTTTTATTATAATTACATTATCATGATTTCGAAAATACTTTTCATATATAATTTCATCAGGACCCAAAAATATTAAAAATTTAATTTTATTTTTATATTCACTATTTAATAGGTCAATTAATTTTTTCCATTTTTTAATACCCCATCTTTTCCAAACCATATCACTTTTTCCACCAGGATGAATGCCTATAATGAACTCGTCTTTTAGATTTTGTTTATCTAAAAACTTATTAGCAAATTTGATTTCTTTTTGTGTTAAATAATATGAATATCGAATATCTTCATCTTTATATTTTACATTTAAGTATTTTATTAGATCCAAATTTATATACACACTATGTTTGTTTTCTATTTTTGGTGAATATGTTAAAAACCAATCTATATTTTCAAAGATTTTAAAGTTATATTTATGTTGAATTCTAATTTTTGCTTTAATCAACTTCATTAGTAATGCGGAAAAAATTCCTTGAGACGGATATATAGTTATTGCTATGTCATAATTATTTGTTTTTAATAGTTTTATTATAGCCTTTGTATAATTATCTAACAATAAACTTCTTATAGATTGATTTTTTAGAACAAAAATTTTATTTACAAATGGCTGATTTTCTAATACTTCTCTTGTACCTCTTAGCGCTACTAAAAAATCAATTTTTGAGTTAGGATAATTTTTTTTTAGTATATTTATCATTGGAAAAGCCATAATTAAATTTCCAATTCCTGAAAGTGCAATTATTAAGATTTTCATTTTAATCCCTATAATATTTTAAACCTAATTTTGTATATACCTTTCTTGCTATTCTAAACATAAGTGAAGGTGTTAAAAGTATCGGTATTATTTTGAAATAGAAATCTAAATTTTCTTTATAATAATTAACAAATTTAAGGAAAACTTTAAAATTATATTTAACTTTGTAATCTTTTGACAATTTTAAAGAAATTAAACTTTTAACAAAAAAATTTAATAATTCTTTTTTGAAGATCTCATATTCCCTAGAGTGTTCCCAAAAACCTCTTTGAAAATATCTAATGTGTTAAAATCTAATATAAGTCTATTATATTTACCTCCCACTTCTCTTATAAATGAATCATTTTCTAATCTTTGTCCCACTAATTTATACGGGATAAATTTAATCTTGGAACCTCTATTAAGTAAGGTAATAAATATGTAGAAATGAACATAAGCAGTTCCTATGTATTTATTCTTATTTGGCACAGAGTTCCATGCTTTTCTCTTAAATATTAAGTTTGATATATATCCTCCAGCAGGTGGTAATTTTTTTGAATATTCTAAAAATCCCTTCGCAGTAGTATCTTCTAATATTGTTAATCTATCTGCCAACTTATCTTTTACCTTTTTTCTTAAGGTGATATCATACTTTTGAACATTAGTATAAAAAATATCCACATCTTTATTTTTTTCAATCTCACTTAAAACAGTATCTATTCCACCATCTTCAATAATATCATCACTCCCCAATAACCAACAATACTCACCATTGGCAATTTCAACGACTTTTAAATAATTATAATCAGCGCCCATATTTTTTTTATTCCTATGGTATATTATTGGTATTGGGGATTTTTTTTGATATTCTTTAATTAACTCTTCAGTATTATCTTCAGATGCATTATCTGAAATACATATTTCAACTTTATCTTTATTATTTTCATTTATTTGTTTTATTATAGAATCTAATGCATCCTTGAGATATCTCGCCCTATTGTATGTAGGAATACAGATGGATAGTAATGGCCTAATCCTCATGAATACCTACCATTTACCTTTTATTATAAATCTAATAAATCTATATACAAAGGAAGGAATAATCATTAAAGGTACATACCATAACCAGAACTTTGGATGATCTTTATATATTGGAAATAAATCTTTAAATGCGTTAACATAAAATTTATAGGACAACCCTTTAAATTTCGCACCAGTGATTCTACCCCAAAAGCCAGATCTATTAATTAACATATCTTTGACTATTTTATATTCTTCAGAATCTTTTCCAAAAACATCTTCTGCAATATAAACATAATTTATGTCAATTTTAAATCTTCTGTATTCCCCTAATTCATGTAAAAAGCTGTCATTATCACTTCTCCAGCCTACTAAGTGTTTATTAATGAATTTAACTTTTGAACCTTGTTTGATTAAAGAATATATTATATAAACATGAACATAAGCACTTCCTATCCATTTTTCATATCCTTTTACAGAAAGCCATTTCTTCCTATTCACAACAATTACTGAAATGTATCCCCAATTTCCAGAAGAGTATTTAAGACATTCAATTTTATTATTAAATATATAATCTTTTCCTAATTTCCTGGTTTTTGGCTCATCAACTTCTTTTGTATGTTTATTATTTAAATTTTTAGAATAAATATATCTATCGAAAGTAAAAATATCCACATCTTTATTTTTTTCAATCTCACTTAAAACAGTATCTATTCCACCATCTTCAATAATATCATCACTCCCCAATAACCAACAATACTCACCATTGGCAATTTCAACGACTTTTAAATAATTATAATCAGCGCCCATATTTTTTTTATTCCTATGGTATATTATTGGTATTGGGGATTTTTTTTGATATTCTTTAATTAACTCTTCAGTATTATCTTCAGATGCATTATCTGAAATACATATTTCAACTTTATCTTTATTATTTTCATTTATTTGTTTTATTATAGAATCTAATGCATCCTTGAGATATCTCGCCCTATTGTATGTAGGAATACAGATGGATAGTAATGGCTTACTTGACACGTCGCTCACCTAAAATTTCTTCACACCATTTAATCATTCTCTTTAATCCTTCTTCTTTGGATATTTTTGGTTTCCAGCCAGTGTATTTATTTATCTTAGTAATATCTGCAACGAATATTTTTTGATCGCTAATCCTCCAAGGTTTTTTATTTATTTTTATTTCAATGTCAAGTTCATCTTCTAAAAATCTAAACAACTCTAACAATGATAAGCTGTTTTCCATCCCCCCCCCAATGTTAAACGCCTCACCAGCACATTTTTCAATGTTATCAACAGTTTTAAAATATAGGTTTATCACATCATCAGCATGTAACACATCCCTAACTTGTTTACCATTTCCATGAATTTTAACTTCTTCAATCTCCTCTCTCTTAATTCTCAATGCCTCTCTAATAAACCATCCAATCCATCCTTGGTCGTAGGTGGCAAACTGCCTTCCCCCATACATTGAAGAGTGTCTAAAAACAACAGTTTTTATACCAAATATTCTGTGGTAATCTAATAAATATTGATCTGCTGTTCCTTTTGAACATCCATAAGGAGTATGGAAATCTAATTTTAAGCTCTCATCAAACCCATTTGGATAATCTGGGGCAATATATCTTGTCTCTGTTTCTATATATTTGATATATTCCAAATCTCCATAAACTTTATTTGTTGAAGAATATAATACGATAGTTTCTGGGCTGTATTTTCTGATAGCTTCAAGTAAATTAAATGTTCCTAATGCATTAACCTCAAAATCCAATCTTGGGTTTTTTAATGAGGTAGTCATCGCCACCTGTCCGGCAGTATGGAAAACAACATCTGGTTTATACTTTTTTATCATTTCTTCAACGTCATACCATATTCTTATATCTTTATTTTCAAAGATAAACTCACCTTGCTCCTTTAGCCAATTATAGTTTAATGTAGTCCCTTCCCTAAAAAAATTGTCCATTATTATTGTTTCATATTCTCTATTTATGCTTTCACTAGCGAGATTGCTCCCTAAAAACCCTAAACCCCCAGTAATAAGGATTTTCATTTATTCCACCCCGTCTAAATACTTCTTAAACACTTCATAAACATAATCCAAATGTCCTTTTTCCAATGCAGGATATACTCCAATCCAAAATGTATTATTCATTACGATGTCGGTATTCTCTAAATTTCTAATCTGTTTATATTTAATACCGTAATCAACAAAATACGGCTGTTTTATTAAGTTCCCACCAAATAGTAACCTTGTTCCAATGCCATTATCGTTCAGATACTGCATAAATTTGGTTCTATTTATATTACTACTATCTTTTATAGTTAGTAAAAACCCAAACCATGATGGTTCTGAATTTTCAGTTGCCTTTGGAAGAATGAAATAATCTTCAAATTCTTTTAATTTATTATATAAATACTCAAAGTTTTCTTTTCTTTTTTTGATGAAATACCCCAACTTGTCCATCTGTGCTACACCAATTGCCGCCTGCAAATCAGTCATTTTCAAATTATATCCTATTTCAGAATAAATATACTTATGATCATAACCATAAGGCAATTTTCCTAACTGCCAGCTAAATCTCCTTCCACAGGTATTGTCCTTCCCTGTTGGACACCAACAATCTCTTCCCCAATCTCTTATTGAACGAGCTATTCGATACAGTTGTGGATCATTAGTTAGAACAGCTCCTCCTTCTGCAGTTGTTATATGGTGTGCGGGATAAAAACTCAATGTTGCTAAATCTCCAAATGTTCCAGTATACCTTCCATCATATTTTGAACCAAGAGCATCGCAATTATCTTCTATAAGCCATAAATTATAATCTTCACAAATCTCTTTAATCGCCTTAACATCAAATGGATTTCCCAAAGTATGTGCTAAGAATATTGCTTTTGTTTTTGGCGATACTGCCTCTTGTATTTGTTCAACTATGGCATTGTAAGTTCCCAGTTCAACATCTACAAAAACAGGGATTGCTCCAACTTCAATGATAGGATTAACTGTCGTAGGAAAACCTGCAGCTACCGTAATTACCTCATCACCAGGCTTAATTTTCCTATCTCCCAATTTTATTGATGTTAATGTCTTAATTGCAATAAAATTTGCAGATGATCCAGAATTAACCAAGAGGGCAAAGTCAATATTTAAAAAGTTTTTTAACTTCTCTTCAAAGATAGAACACCACTTCCCCTCTGTCCACCATCCTTCTAATGCTGCTTCAACGATATTTTGTAGTTCTTTCTCATCATAAACCTTTCCAGAAACTGGAACTTTGTTATAGGGTAATTTTTTATAGGTTTTATAGTAGTATTCCTTCACTAACTCTAAAATCTTATTTTTAATGCCTTCTGGCACGCTCCCACCTTTCAAAGAAGGTATTTATTTGCCTATTTGTGAATGTTATCATATCTTCTCCATTGTAATATCTTCTATACCATTCAAATGTCCATTTTAGTGTCTCGTCAATACTCAGCAGAGGTCTCCAACCCAAATAAACCTTTGCCTTTGTAGCATCTAACTTCAATATCTTTGACTCATGTTTTTCCTCATCCTTCTTAATTATGTATCTTCCTTTTCCTAATATCTCAGTTCCTTTTTTAACCAATTCCTCAACAGTAATAAAGTTTTCTTCATTAGGGGCAAGATTCCAAGCTCCAATAAAATCTATCTCTCCATTATACAGCCTTTCAGCCAATAATAAATAACCCAATAGAGGCTCTAAAACATGTTGCCAAGGTCTTATGCTTTCGGGATTTCTTAAAACTACAGTCCCATCACCTTCAAATATCGCCCTTATGATGTCTGGAACTAATCTATCTTTAGACCAATCCCCACCTCCAACAACATTTCCAGCTCTAACAGATGCTATTAATGTGTTGTGCTTTTTTCCATAATCCTTAACATTAAAAAACGACCTTATGTATGACCTAATTATCAATTCAGCACAAGCCTTTGATGTGCTGTATGGGTCATAGCCTCCAAGTTCATCGTTTTCTCTATAAGCCCAGATCCATTCTTTATTTTCATAAACTTTATCAGTAGTTATCATTATTGCAGCCTTTACACCTCCCACATCTTTAACTGCTTGCAGTATGTTTGCCGTTCCAATGATATTTGTTTCATAGGTATACAATGGGTCATCGTAACTATCCCTAACTAACGGCTGAGCTGCTAAGTGAAAAACGATTTCTGGCTTTTCTTTTTCCATAATAGATTTAATTTTATCAAAATCTCTGATATCAGCATAGTAGTTTTTTATTTTTTTATCTAATTTCAAAATTTTAAATAAATTTGGGCTAGTGTTTGGTTTCAGAGAATAACCAACAACATCAGCCCCAAAATTTAGCAGTATTTGAGTAAGCCAACTCCCCTTAAACCCCGTATGTCCAGTTATGAGAATTTTTTTACCTTTGAAAAATTCTGATAATTTATTTTCCATTTTTTTCCACCATAAGTTTTTTGTAATAATCTATAGTCTTCTTTAATCCTTCTTCTATAGATATTTTTGGTTCCCATCCTAAACTTTTTAAAAAATCAATGTTGGCATAAGACTTCATAATCTCATTTTTTCTGTAAGGTATTGCTCCAAAGTTTAATTTTATGTTAGAGTTACATAGCTTTTTTATTAAAATTACCAAATCTCTAATCTTAATAGGATTCCCAACTCCTACTTCAATATTATAAAACTTTTTTTCAAAATTATCTAACTTATTTAGAACCGTTATGTATGCACTAACCACATCGCTAATATAAATAAAATCTCTCTCCTGTTCTCCTTTTGTTAAATCAATCTCCTTCTCATTTTTTAGTATTTTTTCAATTATATATGGGATAAATTTTGTATTATCATCTTTTGGACCATACATGTGTTCTAACTTTATATTTATGAATCTTAAGTTATATTCATCACACATTCTTTTCCCATATTCTAAAAATTGCTTTTTTGATAACACATAGTAATTTAAGTTTTTAGGTAAAATTGTATCAGTATTAAAGAATGTATCAATATTAAAGAATGTACATAACTCTAATAACTTCAACGGAAACATTAAATTAGTGTCTACTATTTCGCTGATTTTTTCATTTTTTCTGCCGTAAGATGTAGCAGTATGTATAACTACATCTATTTGGTTTTCCTTAAATGGTTTTTCTAATTCAACTTTATCGATATCATAGTATATCACATTATCCAAAAGATGTTGAATCCTCCAAGTATTAGAAAAACTTCTTTTTAAAATAATAACATTATAATTCTCTTTTAATAATGATTCCAACAAATGACTTCCTAAAAACCCTGTAGCTCCAGTTAGCAATATAGTTTTTGACATAGATATTCACCTAATCTTTCCAAATTTTCCAAGGAGCATTTCCAGAATTCCATAATTTTTCCAACTCCATTTTATCTTTTAATTTATCCATGGGCTTCCAAAATCCTCTGTGGAAATACGCCATTAATTGTCCATCTTCTGCAAGGCGTTCTAAGGGTTCTTTTTCCCAAATTGTATCATCACCTTTTATGTAGTCAATAACCTCCGGCTCTAAAACAAAGAATCCAGCATTTATCCAACTATCTTTATTGTCCATCTTTTCGGCAAATTTTATAACTTGATTGCCATTTAATTTCAACACTCCAAATCTACCCTCAGGCTGAACAGCAGTAACAGTTGCTAATTTTCCATGCTTTTTATGGAATTCAACAAGTTCTCTTATATTTATATTCCCTACTCCATCCCCATATGTCATCATGAACGTCTCATCACCTATATATTTAGCAACCCTCTTTATCCTACCTCCAGTTTGAGTATGCAACCCAGTATCTACGAGAGTAACTCTCCAAGGTTCTGAATAGTTGTTATGGACCTCAATCTCATTAGTTTTTAAGTCAATTGTAACATCACTATTGTGTAAGAAATAGTTTGCAAAATATTCTTTTATAATATATCCTTTATATCCGAGACATATTATAAAGTCATTATATCCATAAGTAGAGTATATCTTCATGATGTGCCAGAGAATTGGTTTTCCTCCAATTTCTACCATTGGTTTTGGTATTCTATGAGTTTCTTCTGATAATCTTGTTCCAAATCCCCCGGCTAAGATGACAACTTTCATTAAAATCACCATCTTTTATATCGATTTTATCAGTAAGGCATTTATTTATTACGTTATAATTATTAACAGGTCTATAATATTCACCATTGCAATTTTTAGAACTTTTTATCTATTTTTTTATCTTCATTATATTTAGAACTTTCGCAAGTAAATTTAAATACTTAGATTAAGTTTAAATTAACCTCTTCAAGGAAAGATTTTATTGCTAAGCGGTAGAAATTTAATTTGATCTTCTTCGCTCATGTTCATTTAGAGTAACTTATATATGCAATGAACTGTGTGGGTAGTTTTTATTAGTGCGGGAATATATAAATTATTCTCACCGAAAGATGAAGAGCGTATTGAAGTTATAATGCGGATTAGGTGGGATAAAGGATATATTTGTCCGTTCTGTGGTTCAAGAGATGTTATTTTAAAGGGTAAGAAGAAAGGTAGGCCTCATATTAAGAGGTATAAGTGCAATTCGTGTGGAAAGAATTTTAACGATTTAACTGGGACAATATTCGCTAAAAAGCGAATGTCTTTAGGAGAAATGTTTTACATTATTAAAAATCTGAAAAATTCATAAATTAAACAAATATCGGTGGAGTTAGGGAGATATTCTTTCAACTTTTCCTATCGTTTGAGGGTGTCTGATTGAGGTTTTTATATGTAAAATTTTTCTTTCCATTAGAAACTTCTGAAATCTCGAGATTCCACTCTTTGCAGGGATGAATTGGGTTCCATTATCAGTTAATATCTTTTTCGACGTTCCATGCTTTTCAAAGTATTCTTCTAAAGCCGAGATAACAACGTCGGTTGTAGCTTCTTTGTAAATTCCAGCATGTAGGATGAATCTACTGTGATCATCAATTATTAACAGGAGATTATATCTAACTCCATCCACATCTACGATTTTAAAATCTATCTGCCACATTTCGTTAGGTTTTGAAGTGCTGAATCGCTTTGGCTTTTCGCTTGCGTAGCAAGCGAGCAACGAAAACCGAAGGTTTTCGTCTAATTCTTTCTTTTCTTCTTTCCCTTCTGGATAAGGTCGAACTTCTTCAGTATAGTATATATACGATTGTGTGGAATATATATTGTGCTTATTCTCTATGTATTTCTCTAAATGCACTGCACTGGTTCCTTTATACTCCTCAACTGCTTTAAGAACTAAATCAATCTCTCCCTTCGATATTTTCTTTGGCTTTCTACCCCTACGCTTTATCTTTGGAATTTCTCCGGTCTCTCTATATTCTTTCCATTATTCTTATTATTAACATTCCTCTTTTTATTACCTACTGATACGAAATAATTTCAGGATACCACACGCTATAAGTGGAGATAATAAAATTATTAAAATTGTTATAATTAAAGAAACTGAACTTTGTAAAACTCCAACACTAATTATTGCTGACTTAACCAAATCTTTCCTTTTCTCATGTAAAAATTTTGGAATAAATTTTACTAATGCTGAACTTAATCCTAGATCCTTAAAAATAGCCATCATACAACAAAAGTCTAAAACAGCATAAAATAAACCAACCTCTAACTTAGGAATTTCATTTGCATAAAGCATTCTAACCAAATATCCAATTGGAGCTGATAAAATTAAGAGTAAAAAATTCCAAGTAACACCTTTTATAACTCTCTCCTTATAACTCAAGAATTCTTCACCTTAGTTATTGGTGTGGAACAGTTATTATAACTATATCAGCTTCTTTTATTTTCTTCTCATCATAGGTAAATTTTATAGTTGTGTGCAGAATTAGTATTATACGGCAAAATCCCGAGAGATTTTGCCGTTGATTTTTTGAAATAACCTACAACCATTAAAAATTCATCAGCAGCATATTTCCAGATTCTAACGCACACAACTATATATTTCCCTATAAAATTTTCCTTTTTAAACTCTCCATTAATCTATCAATTCTTTTATCCCATTCCAGATTAAAAAAACTCTATGGTTTTATAACCCCTTTTATTGTATCTAAAAATAAAATGTTCCTTTTAACTAAAAACTTTCTAACTTTTGTTATCTATTGTTACATCCTCAACATTATAGTTTTCTTTAAATATTTTTAAAGCATAGACTACTTTTTTATAAAGTTCTTCATTTTCCTCCTTAACGTCCTCTAAGAAGTATTTTAATTTTTGTTTGGCATCATTTAAGAGGTAGTTTAAAACCTCTTTTAGATTTTTATTCTTAAGCTTTTGAATCACATATTATATCAACTGGCTTTCCTCCAACGTAGGAGTAGATTAGCTCTTTTTCTTCATTAGTGAGTTTTTTATTTAAAATATTCTCTGATAAAAAATCCGTAAACTTTATTGCTGTCTCTTTATCAAAGTCATCGACTAAGAGGTACTTAGCCCTTCCATTTAATATTGCTTCGCTATAAACCTTCTCAATGGATAAACTATCTGAACTTAGGCAGAATACGTGACATAAATGCAGTTATTTGGTTAAGCTGAAAATTGGTTAAGCTGATAAAATAGTTAAATAACTCATAGATAAGAAAGCCGTTAATCTTTAGATCTCCAATCTTTTGAAGTTCATCTAAAATAATTATCGGTATCTTTCCAGATTTTTTAATTTCTAATAGTATGTTAGTTATATATCTAAAAACATTTTTGGTGGTTTTTTTATTTAATAACTCTTCCAAAGTATTCTTTGGAACTGGAATACCAAATAACAATGGAGTATCTTTAATTAGACCTTTTATTATTTCAACTGGCTTTTTATTTTCGTTATATTCCTCAAACAAAACTTCAATAAAATCATCATATTTAGAGATAAAAATCTCTCTCAAATCAAAATAAAACACTACATACTTATCTTTATCTAATCTATTATTAATTATCTCATTAATTAAAGCTGTCTTACCAGAGTTTATAGGGCCATAAACAAAATAAATAAAATTTGGCTCAAATTCAATAATTGATAGAATCTCATTTATTTCTTTTTCTCTGTTAAAAAATTCCATAGAATCACCAAGTATTTTTTAAATCTAAATTTTTAAAGTCCAATCTTTATTTTTCAAAAACCACTCACAAAATCTTTTTAAACCTTCTTCTATCCTAACCTTTGGATCATATCCTAAGAGCTTTCTACTTTTTGTTAAATCAGCCCAAGTTCTCTCAACATCTCCTGGCTGAATAGGTTTATAATCTTTGATAGCTTTCTTCCCTAAATATTTCTCTATTAAAGAAATAGCATATTCTAAATTTGTAGGATTATCATTTCCTAAGTTGAATATTTCATAGTCAAAATTTTTATCTATACTTTTTATTATCCCATCAACTATATCAGATATATAGGTGAAATCTCTCTCCATCTTTCCATAATTATAAACTTCAATAGGCTTTCCTAAGAGAATATTTTTTGTAAATTTCCAAAATGCCATATCTGGCCTTCCATATTCGCCATAAACAGTAAAGAACCTCAAACCAATCATCTTAATACCATATAAATGATGATATGTATAAGCCATTAACTCATTACTTCTTTTTGTTGCAGCATATAATGAGATAGGTTTATCGACCCTATCATCCTCAGAAAAAGGAATTTTTTTATTCCCTCCATAAACAGAGGAAGATGAAGCATAAACAACTTTCTCAATATCTAACTTCCTTGCAAGCTCAAAGATGTTTAAAGTTCCCATATCATTACTCTTTATATAAGCCCAAGGATTTTCTAAAGAATATCTAACACCAGCCTGAGCTCCCAAATGAACAATTAAATCAATCTCCATATTTTTTAAATTTTCAAATAAACTATTCCAATCAGAAAAATCTAATTTTATAAAGTGATAATTTTCATAATTTTTTAAAATTTCATTTCTTTTCTCTTTTAATATAGGCTTATAGTAGTTGTTTAAATTATCTATTCCTATAACATTTACATCATCATAATTTTCTAATAAGTATTTACTTAAATGAAATCCTATAAAGCCTGCACTTCCAGTAACTAATATATTCTTATACTTCATCTCCTACCAACCCCATAGTATTTAAAGCCCAATTTTTTAACCTTTTTAACATCTAAAACATTTCTCCCATCAAAGATAACTTTTTCTTTAACTAATTTTCCTATTTTTTTCCAGTCTTCTTTATTATAGTCATATTCTGTTGCTATTATTATTCCATCAACATCTTTAACTGCCTCATATATATCATCTAATACATATAGGTTATATCCATAAACTATTTTGGATTTGTTTAACTTATACATGTTGATGGTATTTTCTCTTGCCTTCTCCACATAGTCAAACCCTTTTACAATTGCTCCACTATCTAAAAGCATATCTATCAATTTTATAGCTCTACTCTCCCTCAAATCATCAGTATTTGGTTTAAATGCCAATCCTAAAACTGCAAAGGTCTTTCCATTTAAATTTCCATAATAACCTTTAATCTTCTCAAAGAACCATTTTATTTGCTCCTCATTAACCTTATCAGTAGCTTTTATTAATATTGGCTCTATATTGTTGTTTTCAAACTGTTTTATTAAAGCTTTAACGTCTTTGGGAAAACAGCTTCCACCATAGCCTATTCCCGCATTTAAAAATTTATCTCCTATCCTCTTATCCAAACCCATGGCATAGCTTATTGTTTTTATGTCAGCCCCTACTTTATCAGATAACTTTGCCAACTCATTTATAAAAGATATTTTTGTTGCTAAGAAGGCATTTGAAGCATACTTTATCAATTCTGATGTTTCCCAATTGGTTATTATAAAAGGAATATTTTTCTCTTTAAAATACCCATAAATAGTTTCCATAATTTCAATTGGCTTTTTATTACTTAGATCTTCAAACCCTAAAACTATTCTCTCTGGATTGAAGAAGTCATAAACTGCAATTCCCTCCCTCAAAAACTCAGGGTTTGATACAACATCAACATTATAACCCTTCAAAATCTCTTTAACCTTTCTATTAGTTCCTACAGGAACAGTAGACTTTATAACAATAACCCTATATTTTTCATCCAAATAATCTTTCATTTTTTCAACAGCAGAAAACAGAAATCTCAAATCTGCATTTCCTTCTGCATCTTGTGGAGTTCCAACACATAAAAAAACAACGTCTGAATCTTTTATTGGTTCATAAGATGTAGTAAAAGTTAAATTTTTATTTATATGCTTTTTTAAAAGCTCTTCTAAATCTTCTTCATACAAAGGAGATTTTCCTTTATTTAATTGCTTTATCTTCATTTCATCTATATCTATTCCTACAACTTCAAAACCAAGCTCTGCCAAACCTACTGCCTGAATTAAACCAACGTAACCAGTCCCTACAACTGAAATTTTCATTTAAATCCCTCTTATTTTATTTAACATATCATAAATCTCTTTTACATCTATAATTCTTAAACCAAAAATTCCGATTAAATAGATACCAAAATAAACTATTCCTCCTAAAATTAACTGTAAAATAATATTATTTATAATTTTTGTTATTATTATTAAAGGAATCAAACTAAAAATTCCTATTAAAGTTACTAAAATCCACTTTTTAATCAAAAATGAATAATTTAAAAATTTATTTAAATATTTCACTTGTAAAATCCACATTAATAAATAACCAAAAACTGTTGTTAAAGAAGCTCCAACAATTCCAAACTTTGGAATCAGCAAAATATTAAAAATTAAATTAAAAATAGCTCCAACATATAAAATCTTAGTTGATAAATGTGGCTTCCCAATGCCATTTAAAACTGTAAACCCTATATTATTTAATGTCATAAAAATCATCCCTAGGCTTAAAATTCTTATAGCATCTGCTGCTGATAAATATTGAGGATTAAAAAATAAGTTTATAATAACCTTTGGAAAATAGGTCATTAATATTGCCATAGGTAAAACTAAAATAAAAGAATATAAACAGATCTTCTCTACTCCATATCCTAAAGCCTTCTTATAACCTTTTACCCATAGCTCAGAGCTTAAAGGAAAGAGGACAGTAGTAACAGAAGAGGCAAAATAGCTTAATACAGAAACAGTAGGCACAGCTACATTTCTATAATCAGCAACTGCATTTAAACCAATAAAATAAGTTAAACAAATTCCATCAATATAACCCAAAACAAGACTTCCAGCACTACCTATCATTATATAAATTCCATAAGAAAATAAATCTTTAATTAATTTTTTTGAAAGTAAAAATTTCACTTCAAAGAACTCTGGAAAAATCTTTTTAAAAAATATGTAAGCATAAATCAAAATCATTAAAACTGGGGTTAATGTATAAGCATAAGTTGGGACAAAAACATTATGAAATCCAAAAAAATAAATAAATATTGCAGATAAAATCAAAATTAAAGATATTCTAACAAAACTTATTGTTCCACGATATTTTTGATTTTGAAATCCTTGAATAGAACTAGAAATAACATCCATGATACTCTGAAACCAAAACCCTACACTTAAAATAATCAAAACATTAATAACTAAATCTAAATGCCCTGTAAATTGACCTTGATTATTTATGTAATATTCAGCTATAAGTGGAGATAATAAAATTATTAAAATTGTTATAATTAAAGAAACTGAACTTTGTAAAACTCCAACACTAATTATTGCTGACTTAACCAAATCTTTCCTTTTCTCATGTAAAAATTTTGGAATAAATTTTACTAATGCTGAACTTAATCCTAGATCCTTAAAAATAGCCATCATACAACAAAAGTCTAAAACAGCATAAAATAAACCAACCTCTAACTTAGGAATTTCATTTGCATAAAGCATTCTAACCAAATATCCAATTGGAGCTGATAAAATTAAGAGTAAAAAATTCCAAGTAACACCTTTTATAACTCTCTCCTTATAACTCAAATTTATCCACCTTAGTAATAATACCAAATTGTCCAATAATCTTCTATATTTTCTCCAATTTTCTTTAAACTATCTAAATAATCTTTAATTGGGTAATCTTCATAAGTATATAGCTTAGTCTTATATATTCCTTTCTCCCATGGATGCATTAAATAAACCCTACTTCCATCTTCTTTTAAAGCTATTAACTCCCTATCTTGGAAAGATCTCATGTGTAATTTTCCCATTCTTGGTACATTAAAAATAGCTTCATCTGTTCTAAATGTTCCAGGTAATAACCTAGCTTCTTCCTTAATTTCTTGACACAATCTTGCTATAGGTATTAAATACTCCTTATGTTCATATTTACCTTTAGGATAAAAAGTGTAATATGGAATAATCCCTGCTCTTTTTAATGCTATTCTCAGAGCAACATTTTCAAACCTTCTACTAACAAACTTATGAAAAACATGCTGATTATAAACATTAATACCTCTTTTATTTATCTTTTTAACAGTTTCTTTAACTTCTGGGGTAATTTCATAAGCTGATTCTGCATGAGTGACAATTAAAACTCTCTTATTATCATTAAAATTCTCCAAAATATCTAACAAATTCTCTGTTATTCTCATTGGAACTGTTAATAATGTTCTTGTCCCAAATCTAACACCAACAACATGATCCATATCTTCTATCCTATTTAATATTCTCTCAATTGCTTTATCACTTAAACTAAATGGATCTCCTCCAGTTATTAAAATCTCTATCATTGAATCATGTTCAGCAAACCACTCTAATGCTTTTTCAACTTTATCCCACCCAGAAAATGCTTTTTCATCAAAATTCTTTACCATCCAGTTTCTTTGGCAATAAACACATATTTGTGGGCAAGATTCAAATGGTTTTATTATGGCTATAGTTACATATCTTCTTGTTACAAGATCTATTGGTGTTGTATCTAACTCTCCCATGAAATCAAATTCTTCCTTTTCCTTAGAAGCCATAACTTCAACATAATGTCTTGTAGGAATCACTTGCCTTCTAATGGGAAGATCATACTTATATGCTTTATCAAAGTCAAACAAATGTAAATAATATGGAGTTATTCCAAAAGGAATTCCTTTTTCTATAGCCATTTCTATGACTTCAAAATCTTCCTTTGGAAAATCTATAAACTTCATTTCCTTTAAAATCTCTAGACCTTTTTTACCTTTTATTATATTTTTAAATTGCCATTTATAATCATTCCAATCCTCCTCATCTATTCCAAAAAATTCCATAAGTAATCTTTTATTTTCCCTTCTTCTCTCAATAACTTCCTTATCAAGACCACAGGGATACTTTTTAATATAATCTTTCATTACTCTATAAACTTCATCTAAAAATTCAGATCTTTTCTTTCCAGCTTCTCTACCACTGAGTTTTGAAAAATCTATAATTTTATCTTTTAATTTCTCCCCTAAAAATCCTTCTGAGTATTTAGCTTTTCCAGATATAGCTAATAATAAATGCTTGATTTCTTCTAAGAAAGCTTCATTTTTTATCTCTCCTTTATATGCTTTTATCATTAATTCTAGAGTAGAAAATCCTGCTATTTTTTCATACTCTTTTGAAATGAAATTTTTAAATACCTGTATGGCTTTTAAACTTAACCACCTATCTATCTCATTCTTAATAATTCCTTCATTCCTTACCTTATATTCAAATTCATTTAAATATTTAAATAAACTTTCTCTTATCTCCTCAATATCATCTTTGCTGAAAATTTCTTTTAGCTCTGGTAATATTGAAAACATAATTTCACCATTTGTGAATTATTTGTTAAAAAATGAAAAAAAGAGAGTTATTACAAAATATATTAGAAATAATATATAAAACTTGTTGGTGAAAGTTTATGAAGGTTTATGTAGAAGGTTATGGTTGTGTCTTAAATCAGGCTGATACTGATATTATTAGAAATTCTATAAAAAAAGAGGGATTTGAAATAACAGAAGATATTAATGAAGCTGATATTATAATAATAAACACTTGTGTGGTTAGATTAGAAACAGAAAATAGAATGATTTATAGAATAAATGAATTAAAGAAATTAAATAAATTCTTGGTTGTGGCTGGATGTTTACCAAAAGCTTTAAAAGAAAAAATAGGAGACCTACCCTATATATACCCAAGAGAAGCTCATAGAGCTGGAGAAATACTAAAAGAATATTTGCATAAAAGAAAGAGAGAGAATAAGGAGGATCATAAAACACTTTATGAAAAGCTAAAATATATTTCTCCAAAGCTAATAACCCCTCTCCCTATATGTGAAGGTTGCTTAGGAAATTGTTCATACTGTATAGTTAAAATAGCTAGGGGAAATCTTATTTCCTATCCTAAAGAAAAGATAGTTAAAAAAGCTGAAGAGTTAATTAAAGGAGGGACAAAATGCTTATTTATAACAGCTCAAGATACTGCTTGTTATGGTCTTGATATTGGAGAGAACTTAGCCAATTTACTAAATGATATCTGTTCAATAGAGGGGGAGTTTATAATAAGAGTGGGAATGATGCATCCAAAAAATTTAGAGAGGATTGTTGATGATTTAATAGAAGTTTATAAGAATGATAAGATAGGCAAATTTTTACATCTTCCAGCACAGAGTGGAGATGATGAAATATTAAAATTAATGAATAGGGGATATACTGTAGATGAGTTTAAATCATTAGTAAATGAATTTAGAAAAAAGATCAAAAATCTATGTTTTGTCACAGATATTATTGTAGGATTTCCTGGAGAGAGTGATGAACATTTTATGAATACTTTAGAATTTCTAAAAGAGGTTAAACCTGATTATATACATGGGGCAAAATACAGCCAGAGAAAAGGGACATTAGCAAGCAAGATGAAACAGGTTGATACAAAGATTAGAAAAAGAAGAAGTGAGATTTTAGATAAGCTTAGAAGGGAGCT
The DNA here is from genome assembly GCF_000371805.1 of Methanocaldococcus villosus KIN24-T80. Taxonomy (NCBI): domain Archaea; kingdom Methanobacteriati; phylum Methanobacteriota; class Methanococci; order Methanococcales; family Methanocaldococcaceae; genus Methanocaldococcus; species Methanocaldococcus villosus. Next base: position 838,495 of record NZ_AQUK01000001.1, on the reverse strand, counting down.
AAGTTATATAAACAATAAAAAATATATTGGAAAAAGTTTAAGGGCAATTGTAGTAGATAAAGATAAGGGATATACAGAAAATTTTAAAACTGTAAAGCTTAAATGTGAAGAAGTTGGAGAATTTAAGAAAGTTAAAATAAAGGATGCTAAAACATTCTGCTTAATAGGGGAGATAGAATGATAACTTATAAAGATGCTGGGGTAGATATTGAGTTTGAAGATAAAGTAATAAAAGCTTTAACATCAAAAATAAAGTTTAAAAGAAATGATTTCAAGCCAGTATTAAAATACCATTATGCTGGGGCAGTAGAGTTTGGAGATTATTATTTAGTTTTAACAACTGATGGAGTAGGTAGCAAGATGATTGTTGCTGAGATGGCTAACAAGTTTGATACTGTGGCTATAGATATGATAGCTATGAATGTTAATGATGCTATTTGTATTGGGGCAGAACCTATTGCTTTAGTAGATTATATTGCATGTGGTAGGATAACAGAAGAGATTGCTGAGCAGATAGGGGAAGGGTTAAATAGAGGGGCTGAAGAGGCAAATATCAATATAATTGGTGGAGAAACTGCTACACTTCCTGAGATGGTTAATGGTATAGATTTAGCAGGAACTGTTTTGGCTATAGTTAAAAAGGATAAGATAATAACTGGAGAAAAGGTAAAAGAGGGAGATGTTATAATAGGACTTAGAAGTTCTGGGATACATAGTAATGGTTTAACATTAGCAAGAAAAGTATTATTTGATATAGCCAAGTTGCAGGTTTTTGATAAACTATCCTATGGAAAAACTGTAGCTGAAGAGTTATTAACCCCTACAAGGATATATGTTAAACCTGTTTTAGAGATGGTTAATAGCTTAGATATCCATGGGTTAGCTCATATAACAGGAGGAACTTATAGAAAGCTTAGAAGGTTGAATAGTGATGTTGTTTATTATATTAACAACCTTCCTGAACCACAACCTATATTTAAAGAGATTCAGAGGTTGGGAGATATAGAGATAGGGGAGATGTTTAAAACATTTAATATGGGTATAGGATTTTGTGTTATTACCTCTGAAGATAATGCCAAGGATGTTATAAAGATATCTAAGAGATATGGTATAGATGCACAAATTATTGGAGAAGTTTTAAAGGAGTTTAAAATTAATAATAAAACAATTAATGGAAAGAGTGTTATAGAATATAAGGACAACATTATTATCTTATGATGATAATATGATTTATGACTTTAGAAAGAAGCTAAAATATGGCTACACAACAGGCTCATGTGCTGCTGCTGGAGCTTTTGCTGCCTTATATTTTTTAAAATATAATAAAAAGCTGGATTATGTATTAATAGAGAATAGTAGTGGAGATAAATTAATAATTCCAATAGAAAAATTAGAAAAAGATAAAAATAGAGCTAAAGCTGTTGTGAGGAAATATGCAGGTGAAGATATAGATATAACAGATGGTATAGAAGTGGAGGTTGAAGTTTTTCTAAGAAATGATGGTGAGATAGAGATAAAGGGTGGAAAAGGTATTGGGATAGTTACAAAAGATGGCTTACAAATTAAGAAGGGAGAATATGCAATAAATCCAAAACCAAAAGAGATGATAATAAAAAATATTTTAAGACTTTTAGATAAAGGTGAAGGGGCTACAGTAATAATTTCCATCCCTAAAGGAGAAGAATTAGCTAAAAAAACATTAAATCCAAAGCTTGGCATTGTAGGAGGTTTATCTATACTTGGAACAACAGGCATTGTAAAACCTATGTCAAATGAAGCATATATAGAATCATTAAAACTACAAATAGATGTAGCTTTAGCTAATAATTATAAGGATCTTGTTTTTGTTCCTGGAAATATTGGGAGAGTTTATGCTAAAAGAATACTTAATGTTGAAGAGGATAGGATAGTAGAAGTTTCTAATTTTTGGAAAGAGTTGTTAGATTATGCAAACAATAAAGTAGAAAAAATAACAATATTTGGGCATGCTGGGAAGATAATAAAACTTGCTGCAGGAATTTATAACACTCATTCAAAAGTAGCTGATGCAAGAAATGAGATATTGGCAGCATATTCATCTCTTTTTATAAACAATAAAGATGATATTAAAAAAATACTCTATGCCAATACTACAGAAGAAGTTATTAATATTTTGAAAAAGTATAATATTGTTAATGATGTTTTTAATCTAATAGCTAAGAGAGTTATAGAGAGGGCTGAAGAGAGGTGGAATATAAAATTCAATTGTATTATTATAGATATGAAAGGGAATATATTGGGAAAGGTGGTAAAGTGAAAATTGGAATTATCAGTGACACACATGATAACTTAGTGAATATAAGAAAAGCTATAGAAGAGTTTAAAAAAGAGGGCATAGATTTGCTTATTCACTGTGGGGACTTTGTAAGTTTATTTGTTATAAAAGAATTTTATAATATAAACTGTGACATTATAGCTGTTTATGGAAATAATGATGGTGAAAGAGAGAAGTTAAAAGAGATGTTAAAGAACATTAATAAAAATAATACAATAGCAGACTTTCAATCTGTTGAAATTGATGGTTTAAAGTTTTTCATAACCCATGGGCATTATCAAGAGATTTTAGATCTTGCTATAGCCTCAAAACTTTATGATGTTATTATTTATGGACACACACATGAAAGAGTTTTTGAGAATATTGATAACACATTAATAATAAATCCTGGAGAGTGCTGTGGTTATCTTACAGGAGAAGCAACTATAGGAATTTTAGATACAGAAAAGAGAGAATATAAAGAAATATTTTTGTAGGTGGGAAAGATGAAGGTCTTGTTAATAGGTGGAGGGGCTAGAGAAAGTGCTATAGCTCATGCTTTAAAGAGGGGTGATGTGGAGTTATATACCCTTATGAAAAATAAAAATCCTGGAATTGCTAAGTTATCAGAGGAAATAAAAATAGCTAAAGAAACTGATTTAAATGCTATAGAAGAGTTTGCTAAAAAGACAAATCCTGATCTTGCTATTATAGGCCCAGAAGCTCCATTAGAGAAAGGAGCTGTTGATCTCTTAGAATCTCTTTCAATTCCTACAGTAGGTCCTAGTAAAGAGGCTGCTAAAATAGAAACTGACAAAAGCTTTATGAGAAACTTAATGAAAAAATATGGTATAAAAGGTTCTCTACTTTATAAAACATTTGACAGTTATGGAGAGGATTTAATCTCTTTTATAGATGAACTTACTGAAAAGGGTATAAAAGCGGTTGTCAAACCTGTTGGATTAACAGGTGGAAAAGGTGTTAAAGTAGTTGGTGAGCAGTTAAAAGATAATGAAGAAGCTAAAAAATATGCTAAAGAAATATTTGAAAAGAGCATAGGTGGTGGGAGGGTAATTATAGAAGAAAAATTAGAAGGGGTAGAATTTACATTACATGGGTTTGTTGATAGTGACAATATAGCTTTCACTCCATTTGTTCAAGATCATCCTCATGCTTTAGAGGGTGATAAGGGGAGCATAACAGGAGGGATGGGTTCATACTCATGTCCAGACCATAAATTACCATTCTTAACAGATGAGGATGTTGAAGAAGCTAAAGAAATAATGTCTGAAACAGTTAAAGCTTTGAAGGAGGAAGTAGGTGGGTATAAGGGAATATTATATGGTCAATTCATGCTAACAAAGGAAGGACCAAAAATTATAGAGTATAATGCAAGATTTGGAGATCCTGAGGCTATGAATATATTAGCTATCTTAAAAAATAATTTCATAGATGTTTGTGAAGGAATAGTTAATAGAAGTTTAAATAAGATGAATGTTGAGTTTGAGAATAAAGCAACAGTTTGTAAATACATTGCCCCAAAAGGTTATCCAGATGATCCTGTTAAAGGATTTATAGAAGTTGATGAAGGAAAGATAAAAGAAGTTGGGGCTATTTTACATTATGCTTCAGTTGATGAAAGAGACGGAAAGTTATATATGACAGGTTCAAGAGCTTTGGCAGTTGTAGGTGTGGCTGATACAATAGAAGAGGCTGAAAGGATAGCTGAAGAAGCTACAAAGTATGTAAGAGGAGAGGTTTATCATAGGAGTGATGTAGGTAAAAAAGAACTGATAAAAAAGAGAATAGAAAAAATGAGAAAACTTAGACAATTATCTTAAATATTAGCTCTTTACCTTCTTGAAGTTTTTTTACAATCTCCCTATTTATATCCCTAGCCCCTTTATTTGCCTTAATCATTAATGTTCTTGGGCATATGTAGGAACTCTTTCTTATAACAATATCCGTAGGATGAGTCATTAACAGATCCCTATGTCCATAACCTTCTATAATCTCTTTTAATCCATCTACCTCTATCTCAATTCTAAACTTTCCCCCTTCTCTTATTTTGTTTTTCAGCTCATCTGGAAAATCTAACATAGATTTGTTAGCTTTAATTCCAATAATACAATCCCCTCTTTTTGTTAAATAATCTTCTTTAGTAATTTCTAATGTTGTCTTATGCTTAGCTGATACATTCTTATGCCCATAAGCTTTTATAATAAACTCCATATAACCACCTTTAATATGATACATAACATTAATTTTATAAATATTAAAAACAAATTAAAAATATGAAACACTCTATTAAAGGTGAAATGTCTATGCCCATTTTTCATGTTCTTGGAAAAAAAGGAACAATTGAGATAATATATAAAATTAAAGATGGAATTAATACATTTACAAAGCTTAAAAACAGCTTGGATATGGATGGGTGTGGGGTAAGTACAAGAACTTTGGCAGAGAGATTAAATGAGTTAGAGCAGGAGAACATTATTCAAAAAGAAGGTAGTAAATACTATTTAACAAAAAAGGGTTATGAGCTCATTGAGATTATAGAGCAAGTAAAAGAGTGGGAAAACAAGTGGGAAGAGTCAAAGATTCCAAAGATTGTTATAAATATGTTAAAAGGGTGAAAAATAATGAAAGTTGTTACTTTTGCTATTGCTAAGGGTGGTACTGGGAAGACTATAATTACTGCAAATGTTTCAGCTGCATTAGGTAAGAAAGGAAAAAGAGTTTTAATAATAGACAATGATATAGGCTCAAGATCTTTAAGTTATTTATTCAACATCTCTCCAGAGAGATATCTCATAGATATTATAAATAAAAAATCTATAAAAGATGCAATAATAAAAACTGATGTGGAGAATATAGATATCTTACCTATGGGAAAGAATTTAATGGATTACTTAAAATTAGATATTGAAGATTTAAATAAGTTTAATGAGATAAAAGACTATGATTATATATTCATAGACTCACCTGCAACATCTACAGGTGTAGAAACATACATATCATTAGGTTTCTCTAACTACTTTATCCCTGTTATAGACTACACCTCTCTAGCTCCAAGCCTACAAGGGGCTATAAATACATTGGTTATAGGAAAAAATTATTTAGAAAGTGAACCTGTAGGATTTATAATAAATAAAGCTGAAGAAGTTCCAGAAAGTGTAAAAAAAGATCTTGAAAAGATTTTAGGAGTTAAATGTATAGCCATAATAAATAAAAATTCATTTATTGAAGATTCATATGAAAAGAAAAAGATCCTATACTTGACTGGAGAGGATGAAAGGTTTAATAAGATAATAGATAATATTGTCAATTTCTTAGAAGAGCTTGAAGATAAGAGTGAGATAAATATCCCAAGTGTTATAGCTAAGATAAAAAAGGCCACCCTATTTTAATTTTTTATTTTCAGATAAAAAAATAGCTAAAGTTTTTAAAACTTCTAATTGTTCATTTTCATCAGGTATTTTTACACCATACTTTTTTAAAAGCTCTTCATCAACACTATGTTTTATGGGTTTAACCTCTTCTCTAAGAACTGTTGTTAATATCTTATCCCTCAAATCAGGAGATCTGATAATTAAAAATTTTAAAGCTATTAATGTGACAGTAACAAATATCCCACAGAATAGGCTTAATAAAATAATTATAGGTAAGTTTATAAAAACATTACAAATCTTTGGTAGTTTATGCCCAGTAATAATCCTTACAATCTTTTCATATATGTGTCCTGTAACAATAGATATGAATGAAAGAGAAGTTGAGGATAGAAGTACTTTAAATATATTACTGCTAAATAAATAATCATCAAATTTATCTTTTATAATATAAATGATAGCTATTGAAACTATAACAGCATAAGGGATGTGCAAATAATTATCCATTTTTAAAAAAATAATGAGATAGTATAATATCAATGTTCCAAAAGCTATTATATGTAAAGATAACCTCCACCTCTTTTCACATAACCAACCTACAACTAAAGTAGATATTACTGGAGGAACTAACATAAATGGCTCAATCTGAAATAAATTTGTAATCATGTAGATAAAAAGTATTATTAAAATTGCTAAAGATCCATATATTGGCCCTAAAAATATCCCTGAAAAAGCAGATAATCCATTATTAATAGAAAATTTTAAATTAGATACATATTTAAAAAAGGGCAGAAAGAAAAATATGTTTATCAATACCCAAATAAAGAGCATTAAAAACAAGAATTTATCTTTTCTAATATACCTAATAACATTCATAAATTATCCCGTTAATATATGTTATAATAACCTTTGATATTAATATTAATTGTTAATAGCCTATATTAATGTTTGGTGGTAATATGTTTAATATTAAAAATATTAAGGTTAAAGATATAATGACAAGAAATGTAATAACCGCCAAAAAAGATGAGTCAGTTATAGAAGCCTTTGAAAAGATGTTAAAATATAAAATTAGTTCTCTACCAGTTGTAGAGAATAATAAGGTTATTGGAATAGTAACTACAACAGATATAGGATACAATTTAATTAAGGATAAATACACTCTAACAACAACTGTTGGAGAGGTTATGACAAAGAATGTTGTAACAATAAATGAAGATGCATCTATCTTAGAGGCCATAAAGAAGATGGATGAGTATGGAGATAAGGATGAAATTATCAATCAACTACCTGTTGTAGATAAAGACAATAACCTTGTTGGGATAATATCTGATGGGGACATAATAAGAGCACTGTCAAAAATAATAAGGTGAAAGCCTTGTATAAAAGAATAATAGCTTTAGTAGATGAACCATTAAAAAGAGTAGAACTAATTGAGGAACATCCTTGCCCAAATGGTAATGAATGGATGATATATCAATATAAAAGAACATCACCTCTAATCATCTCTGCTTGGAGGGAAGGTAATAAGCATCATTTCTTAGTAAAAATTGGTAAAGAAAGGTTAAATTTAATACCTTCATTAGCTGCTGCTGGTATAGAAGAGGTGTATGTTGAGGGAGATAGGGTTCACATAATACATGCAGGTTTAGCAGGTGCAGGAGTGGGAGTTGAGTTAAGAAAAGGAGCAGAAAATGTTATTGAGGCTAAAATAATAGAGAAAGGTGGGGGGTCAAAGTTAGGAAAGGGAGAGATTGTAACTAGGAAGATGTATAAAGTAATAGTAGGAATAGATGACACAGATACAAAGGATGAAGGGGCTACTTGGCTATTAGCTCATAAGATTGGTTTGGAAATAGAAAAGATGGGATTGGGTTATTATTTAGATCATACAACAGTTCAACTCTATCCAAAAAATCCAGAAAAAACTCAAAACTGTGTTTCTATAGCCCTAAGCTTTGCTGTTTTTCCTGAATATAGATATAAAATATGTAAATCTATAAAAAAGCTACTTAAAGAGAATACCCTTTCTGACAATACTGCTATGGCTATATACTATGGTCTTTTCCCATCAAAAAGTTTAAAACTTTTTGCATTAAAAGCAAAAAAAGAAATTGTTAGTTTAGAAGAGGCCAAACTTGTGGCTTTGAGAAATAATGTTGATGTCATTGAGATAACAGGAGAAAAAGGGATTATTGGGGCAGTAGCTGCTCTTGGCCTGGCTGAGCATCATAATATAGCCCCAAAACTTCCTGAAGATTTGTGATATTATGGAATTTAAGATAGCCATTATAGGACCTGAGAATGCAGGTAAATCTTCAATAATGAATGCTTTATTTGGAAAATATGTTTCTTTTGTCTCTGAAGTTGGAGGAACTACAAAAATGCCTATAAAAAAATATTGGGGAAAAATAAAAATTGGTAGAAAAAAACAGCCAGAATTTGCTGATCTGATATTTATTGATCTTGGAGGGCTTTATACTGAAAGGGATAAAGAATCTCCACTAAAACCAGGTGTATTAAAGAAAACTTTTGAAGTTATAGAAGATGCTGACATGATAATTCATGTTGTTGATGGTAAAATAGGACTTTTAAGGAATTTTGAAAGGCTACATCACCTTTTAAAGTTTAGATATCAAAAACCTATAATAGTGGTTATTAACAAATCTGACTTATTATCAGAAGATGATAAGATAAAAATAAAAAAATATATAGAAGAAAGATTAAAAAATGAACCATTATTAATCTCTGCTAAAACTGGTGAAGGGATTGAAGATTTATTAAATTTGATTATTAGTTATCTAAAAAGGTGAAAAAGATGTTTAAAAAATTAAAGGAGATATTTAGTCCGGAAGGAAAGAAAATAAAAAGCACAAAGCCAATAACAATAGAAGAATATTTTGAAAGTTTAGAGGAGTTACCACATGATGTTGTAGATGAAGAAAAGATAGTTATAAAAGCATGCTCTATATATAATGAAAAGGATGGGGTTGATGCTATATTATATGCTGAATCAGGGCATATAGTTATAGCAAAAATCCCAAACTTAGAGAAAGATGTAGATGAAGAATTTATAGAAGTTATAAAAAAGATTAGAGATGAAGTGTCTAAGTTTGGGGGGAAACTTATACTATTAGGTGAAGAACATTTATTAATCACCCCAAAAAATGTAATTATTGAAAAGGTGATAAAAGAGAGCAGAGAAAAGAAAGGAGAGGAGAAATAGATGAATATATTGAAAGAGATTGTATCAAATAGAAAAAAACTTGTAGAGGAGGAGAAAAAGGGTTTAATAGATGAATTAAAAAAATATATTGAAGATGAAAGAAAGAGATTTAAATTATCTAAAGCTATAAAATTGAATAAAAATTATTTAAATCCAATAATAGCAGAGATTAAGCCAAGTTCTCCTTCAAAAGGTAAAATCAAAGAAATTAATGAAAACAATATTAAAGATATAGCTAAAGAACTTATTGAAGGGAATGCTACTGCTTTATCAGTCTTAACAGAACCAAAATATTTTAATGGTTCATATAAGAATATTATATTACTCAGAGATATTAACATTCCAATACTTATGAAAGATTTTGTTATTGACAAGTATCAAATAGAGATAGCTAATGAAATAGGTGCTGATGCTGTTTTGTTAATTGTGTCTGCCTTAGGTGAAGAGTTATATAAGTTTTTAGACTATGTTGATGACTATAACTTAGAGGCATTAGTAGAAGTTTCTAATGAAGAAGAGATAGATTTAGCTGTAGATGCTGGAGCAAAGATTATTGGAATAAATAATAGAGATTTGAGAACTTTAAATATTGATTTAAAAAGAACTGAAATGCTCTCTAAATTTATACCAAAGGGTAAAATAAAGGTTAGTGAAAGTGGAGTTAAAAGTAGGGAAGATCTTCTATATGTGTTAAAATATACAGATGCTGCTTTGGTAGGGACATCTATTATGGAAAGTGATAATATTAAAGCAAAAATGTTATGGTTAACTAAGAAGTGATCTAAAATGAGGGCTAAAATAGAATTTGCTACTGAAAAAAATACTATAATTCCTTTTAATCACCAATATCCTTTAGCCTTAGCTATATGTAACATTTTAAAAAGTATAGATAAGTTACAGAAATATGATAAATATGAATTTTTTACATTTTCACTTTTACAAATTCCAAAGAGAGAAATTACAAAATTGGGAATCAAAACCTTAGATGGTAGAATTTTTTTACATATTGCTTCTCCAAATAATGAATTTTTAAAGACTTTTATTAAAGGAATTTTAGAATGTGAATCATTTAAAGTTGATAATATCGAATTAGTGCCAATAACACTAACTTTTGAAGATATACCAAAACAGTTTAATATATTAAAAACAATCTCCCCAATTTATCTAAGAACTACAATAGAGGAGAATGGAAAGAAAAAAATATATGATCTTTTGCCAAACCATTCTAAATTTTATGAAAACCTAAAGAAAAATTTAAAAATGAAGTATGAAGCTTTTTACAATAAAAAATGCAACTTTGATTTTGACTTTGAGATATTAAAATTCAAAACAAAGAGAATGTTAGTAAAGAATACATACTGTAGGTGCACAGAAATGGTTTTTAGGGTCTGGGGGGATTATGAGATTATAAAATTTGGATATGAATGTGGTTTTGGGGAGTGGAATTCAATGGGTTTTGGAATGGTTATAGAGGGAAAAGATGAAAATAATAGTGGGAATAACAGGAGCTAGTGGAGTTATATATGCTAAAAGATTATTAGAAGCTTTGGATAAGCATGAAACAATTTTAGTTATTTCTGAGGCGGGAAAGAGGGTAATTGAAGAAGAATTGAATATGAGTTGGGAAAAATTGAAGGATTTAGCTAATGAATATTATGACAATAATGACTTTTTCTCTCCATATGCTTCTGGATCTAATAAATTTGATTCAGCAATAATTATCCCTTGTTCAATGAAAACACTTTCAGCTATAGCTAATGGATATGCAAGTAGCTTAATAGTTAGGGTTGCTGATATAGCATTAAAAGAGAGAAGAAAATTAATTATCTGTCCAAGAGAGATGCCTCTTAATAGTATACACTTAAGAAATATGTTAAAGCTATCTAACTTGGGGGCAATAATTATGCCTCCCATACCAGCCTTTTACAGCAAGCCAAAAACAGTTGATGATATAGTTAATTTTGTTGTAGGGAGAATCTTAGATATTTTAGGTGTTGATAATAAGTTATATAATAGATGGAGATCATAATAGCATAAGGTGGAAAGTATGGATAAAAAGCTTTTAGAAAAAGTTATTGAATTGAAGAAATCTGGATTAACTGTTGGTGAGATTGCTGATGAGTTAAATGTATCTATGGAAACTGCAAGATATCTTGTTTTAAATGCTGAAAAACTTTTGGAAAAAGAAGAAATTAAAAAGAATGTTGATATATTTATTGATTGGAAAAATATAGGATCTTCTGCATATAGGTTAAGAAAAATAAGCTCAATAATTTCTGATATTATAAAGAGTAGGAAGATAGAGTTTGATACAGTTGTAGGCATTTCTAACAGTGGTGTTCCAATAGCCACTTTAGTAGCTGAGGAGTTAGATAAAGAGTTAGCCATATACATACCAAAAAAGCAATTATTAGAAGATGGAAAAAGGATTATTGGATCAATATCTCAAAACTTTTCAACTATAAGCTATAAAAGAGCTGTTATAATTGATGATGTTGTAACAAGTGGCAGCACATTAACAGAATGTGTAAAACAGCTGAAAAATTCATGTAGTCCAAAATTAATAGTAGTTTTAATAGATAAGAGTGGATTGGATGAGATTGATGGAGTACCTTTAGTACCTCTTATAAGGGTAGGAGCTGTTAATATAGAGGGGTTATAATGTTACCAAAAACAAGAATAAAAAAGATTATGAAACAATACACAAAATTGAATATCTCAAGTGAAGCTGTTGATGAGCTTAATAATATTCTTTTAGAAATAATAAAAATCATCACAGAAACTGCTGAGAAAAATGCTAAGAGAGAAGGAAGAAAAACAATTAAAGGTAGGGATATAAAAGAGTGTGATGATGAAAGGCTAAAAAGAAAAATTATTGAACTCTCTAAAAGAACTGATAAAATGCCCATACTAATTAAGGAGATATTGAATGTCATAACATCAGAGTTAGAGTGAAATTATGATAGCTGTAATAAAGTTTCTTGGAAGTAATTGTGATTTAGATGTTTGTAAAGCAATAACATTAGCTGGTGGTAAGGCAGATCTTGTATTTTACACTGAAAAATTGGATAAATATAAAGCAGCTGTTCTTCCAGGAGGATTTTCATATGGAGATTATTTAAGAGCAGGAGCTATTGCTGCAAGGACAGGAATTATAAATGAGATTAGGGAAATGATTAATAAAGGATATCCTGTTTTAGGGATCTGTAATGGGGCTCAAATTGGATTAGAAGCAGGATTTTCTAAAGGGGTTTTCACATTAAATAAAAATGCAAGGTTTATATGTAGATGGGTTTATATAAGGGTTGAAAATAATAAAACTCCTTTTACACAGTTTTATAAAAAAGGAGAAGTTCTTAAAATACCTATAGCTCATGCTGAAGGTAGATATTATGCTGATGATGAAACATTAGACTATCTTTATAAAAAAGATATGATTGTATTTAAATACTGTGATGAAACTGGAGAGATTACAGAGGATGCTAACCCTAATGGTTCTATTGATAATATAGCAGGTGTATGTAATGAAGATTACAACTGTCTATTAATGATGCCTCATCCAGAGAGAGCTTCTGAAAAGATATTGGGATCTGATGATGGATTAAAGGTTTTTAAAGGGATGCTTCATGCTATCAAAGATCTTTAATTTTTTATTTAAAAAGAAAACAACTAATGAGGAAAAGAGGATTAGGATTGATTATGATAAGTGTAAAAACTGTACAGCATGTGTAAGAGTTTGTAAAAATAATGTTTTTGTGATTAAGGATGGAAAAGTTATTTTAGCAAATCCTCAAAATTGTGATATGTGTTACTCCTGTATAAAAGTCTGTAGATATGGAGCTTTATATATTGGTTGATAGAAGATGTTATTTAAAGGAGAGAAGAAAATAAAGGTTAAAATAGGAAATTACATGTTAGAGGGTATTAAGTTAGAAGAAGAAAATAAGCTTTATGAGTTTTTTAATTTAGCTTTAAATAAATTAAGATATAGAAAAGCAATTTTTAACAACTTTTTATTGAGTGAGATAAAAAATATTAACAGACTTCAAAAAATTCATGAAATAGATGAATATTTCCTAAAATTATTGGATGAGCTAAATAAAGAAATAAATCTAATGTCACTTTCAAAAGGAATAATCTTTGAATTATTTATTTGCTACTCATTTTTTATTCTATTTAGTGATATAGAGGTAATGAGAAATCTTAATGTCTATTATAACAATAGACATTTTACAGAGATAGATATGCTCTTAAATGGGAAAAATAGGATAGTAGGTGAATGTAAGAATAGAGCAATATTTGCAAATGACATTTTAAAACTCTTTGGTTTAATAACCACATTAAATGCTGATTTTGGCCTTTTAATAAGCTCTAAGAAGTTTAATATAATAAAAAAAGAGGAAGTTTTTTATGAGTATAATATTTACATATTAGACAATCTATTTGAAAAGGATAAGAATAAAATATATAAGGAGGTTAAAAGTTTAGTCTGCTAACGTCCCAATAATGGGTTCCGTTAGCAGATAACCACATTAACCCCTTCCCCAAATATTGATTTTTTATAAACTAATTTAATTTTACCTCCATCTAAAAACTGTTTCACTATTGGATCAACATATATTTTAAATTCTTTATCATAGACTAATTCATCATTTGGGGAAGGGTCTTTTATTACCACATCAAATTTAGGGCCTCTTCAACTAAAACCAGAGAAATGTATAACTACTGCATCTTTTTTATTTTCTTTTAATTTTTTCATTATAAAATCTATAGCTTTTTCATCTATGTTCAAATTCATGACATCACCATAAACTATTATAAGAAAAATAATATATAAATGTTTCTTTATCTAATAACTTAATAACATTTATGAGGGGGATTTATGAGTAAAAGAGAAGAAAGAGGTTTGGCAACTAGTGCAGGATTAGTTAGATATATGGATGAAAGTTTATCAAAAATAAAAGTTAAACCTGAACATGTTATTGGGCTTACAGTAGCATTTATTATTATTGAAACTATATTAACATATGGTAGATTACTCTAATATTATCTCTGTCCCTATCTTTTCTCCTTTTAAAGCTTTATAGATATTATCTCTTTTATTTCCATTAAATATAATAGCATTTAACTTATTTTTAATTAACATCTCTATCTTATACCTCATTCCTCCAGTAACATCTATTCCATTAGAACCAGATAAATGTTTTAGCACATCCTCTACATTCTCCTTATCTATTCTCTCTATAACCTTCCCATTAACATAAACACCATCAACATCTGTAGCATATAAAAGTCTCAAACCTAATGTTTTAGCTAAATATGGGGCTATGTCATCACCAGAGAGAATTTTATAATCTTCTCCAATAATTATATCTCCATGAATGACAGGGACAAATTTCTTTTTTAAAAACTCTTTTATTGCTGATACATCAAAAACTATTTCTCCTTTATAAACTACAAAAGAAGAGGGCTGTATTGAAACTGCGGGAATATCATAACTTTGTAATGTATCAATAATAATATTATTAAATCTTCTCATAGCTCTTTGTATTTCCCAAAATCCCTTATGCATATTTATAAATTGCCCATTTTTCATATATTTTTTAGCAATAGGATGTCCAAAAGATCCTCCACCATGAACAATAATAAGATCATCTACAGAAGCTTTTTTAATTTCCATAGCTATTCTTTCTAAATTATCCCAATTAACAGAAAAAGGTATTTTCTTATCAGACAATACACTACCTCCTAACTTAAGTATCATCCTCCCACAACTTTTTTAATTTTTTCATTAGCTTCTTTAAGCTTATTATAAAGCTCTTCATACTCTTTACAATCTAAATTTAAATCTTTTAATAGTTGTATTATAGTCTCAAAATGTTCTTCTGTATGTTCTAATGTATGTAATAATTTTTTTATTATTTTCTCTCTTTCCATAGCCATCCCCAAATACCTAATAAGTTGGATGATAAGATATATAGTTTTTTATTAAAAATTAATAAGTTTTTATATAATCAATATAAAGAAAATAAATAGGTGAGATTGTGAAAGTAAAAGATGTTATGAGTAAGAATTTTATTAAAGTTTCTCCAAATGATGTAGTTGGTGATGTTATTTCTTTATTGTACAATGAGAGGCTTTACTATGCCCCTGTTGTTGAAGATGATGAATTAGTGGGATGGATAGATGTGTTGTCCATACTTACAAGTTGTAAGCACTCTAAGGTGGAGGATGTTATGCTTTATCTATATGAAATAAAAGTCTTAAATGAAGATGATGAAATAGATGAAAATTTTATAAATGAGATGATAAACAAGAGAATTATAGCATATCCTGTTATTAAAAATAATAAATTAGTTGGGGTTCTAAGTATATTTGATATCCTAAAGGTGAAAAAGTGATATGTATAATAATGGGTAGTGAGAGTGACTTAAAAATAGCAGAAAAGGCTATTAATGTTTTAAAAGAATTTAATGTTAAATATGAAGTTAGAGTAGCTTCTGCTCATAGAACCCCAGAACTTATAGAAGAGATTGTTAAAAACCCAGAGATAGAAGTTTTTATTGCCATAGCTGGATTAGCAGCTCATTTACCAGGTGTTATAGCAAGTTTAACATTAAAGCCTGTAATAGCTGTCCCTGTTGATGTCAAGCTTTGTGGGTTAGATGCTCTTCTTAGTTCTGTTCAAATGCCTCCAGGTGTGCCTGTAGCAACAGTTGGAGTGGATAGAGGGGAGAATGCTGCTATATTAGCTCTACAAATATTAGCCCTAAAAGATAAAGAGCTTTACAACAAATTGTTAGAATATAGGAATAAGATGAAAGAAAAAGTTTATAATTCTGATGAAAAAATAAAAAAGATGTTTAAATAAGGTGAAATAGATGCAAAGAGTTAACCCTACAAGAATGGAACTTTTAAAGTTGAAGAATAAGATAAAATTAGCTGAAAAGGGACATAAACTTTTAAAGCAGAAAAGAGATGCCTTAATTATGGAATTTTTCCAGATTATTGATTTAGCTCAGGATTTAAGAGAGAAAGTTGAAAAAAAATTAGAAGAAGCATATAAAGATTTAACATTAGCTGAAGTTTCTATGGGTACTTTAGCTGTTAAAGAAGCCTCTTTTGCTGCTAAGAATGATAAAATAGAAATAGATGTGGATACAAAGAATATAATGGGTGTTACTGTTCCTACTTTTGAAATATATAATGTTAAGAGAAAGGTTGGTGAAAGAGGATATTCCCCATATGGAGTGTCTTCTAAATTAGATGAAGCTGCTAAAAAGTTTGAAGAGGCTTTAGAATTAATAACTGAATTGGCTGAAATAGAAACTTCTGTAAGGTTATTAGCTGAAGAGATAATAAAAACTAAGAGAAGAGTTAATGCTTTAGAATACATAATAATCCCAAGATTGAAAAGTTTAAAGAAATACATATCTATGAGATTAGATGAGATGGAAAGAGAGAACTTCTTTAGGCTAAAATTGATTAAATCAAGAATTGAAAAGAGGGAAGAAGAGGGAGAAAATGTTTAGGGTGTTGGGTAGATTACCAAGTGCTATAAAAATGGTGAAAGCTAAGGAGCGCATATTTAAAATAAAAAATGAAAATGTTAAATTGGTTCCTATTGTAGCTGATGAAGATAAAGAGTTTAAATTAGGTGAGGTAAAACCAATAAAAATCAAGAAAATAAAGATCCCTCCAAATCACCTAACCATCTTATGTGCCTATGCAAGACATAGGTTAGGTCATGTAATTGCCATTGGGGAAGACATTCCATTACCATTAGATGCAGAAAGATCTGCTGATATGGCAACATTTGCCTGTGGTTGTGATGGAGTTGTTAAGAAAAATGATTTAATAGGGATGTTAATATTAGTTGAAGTTGAAAAATTATAATTTTTCTATTTTTTGCATTTTATTATTTTTGGTGATTTAATTGAAATTCTATAATAGAGAGGAAGAAGTAAATTATTTAAAAACCTATTGCCAATTAGAACCAAACACTATACTCTTTGTTTATGGCTCTAAATCGTCAGGAAAAATTACAGTGATGTTAAAAGTTATTGAAGAATTATCTGAGAAAGATATAATATTTTTCTATTATGATTTAAGAAAATATGCTACTTCCACAAAGGAAGAGTTCTTAGAAATATAAAAGGTAAAGAGCTCTAAAAGTTAAAAGTAGACATATTTTAATGTTTTATTCAATACCCTTCCTTATTGCTATTACATCTATCTAAAGTGGAGGGTGGACATGGAAGATATTGAGAGAAGATTTATAGAAAATCCAAAGTTTCCAATAAGAGAAATTAATGAAAAGAGTGAAAAAGAGAAAGGGCCTGCAAGACCTCCATATTGGGAGATGGTATTTTATTGGACAAGAAAACCATTAATTGGCGTTAGGAGTGTTATTGCTGGGGCTTTATTGCCTTATGACATTGGAGTAGAGAGGTTTAAAAAATTAGTATGTCTTGATGAAAATACCCCACATAGATTTAACCCAAGAATACCTAATGATTTAAAAAAATACTTTGAAGGTAAAAAATTGTTAGATCCATTTGCTGGTTTTGGTTCTATCCCATTAGAAGGGTTGAGGTTGGGGTTAGAAGTCACTGCTGTTGAGTTACTACCAACAACATACATATTTTTAAAAGCCGTTTTAGAGTATCCTAAGAAGTTTGGGAAGAGTTTAATTAAAGATGTTGAGAAATGGGGGAATTGGATTACTGAGCAACTTAAAAATGATCCTGAAATTAAAGAACTTTATGATGAGGATGTTGCTGTTTATATAGGAACTTGGGAGATAAAATGCCCTCACTGTGGAAAATGGACACCTTTAATAGGCAACTATTGGCTGGCAAGGGTTAAAGATAATAAAAAAGGCTATAAGAGATTAGCATTTATGAAAGCTGTTAAAAAAGAGGATAAAGTTGATATAGAGGTTGTTGATGTCAATAAAATAGCTAAAGAGAATAATTTAAGCTTAAATGAGGCAAAAGTTGATAAAAATAAAATAAAAATTGGTGATTTAGAGCTTGTAGTCCCTAATGCAAATATTGAACCAAAAAGGAACCAAGCTATTTGTCTATATTGTGGAA
The DNA here is from genome assembly GCF_000371805.1 of Methanocaldococcus villosus KIN24-T80. NCBI lineage: Archaea > Methanobacteriati > Methanobacteriota > Methanococci > Methanococcales > Methanocaldococcaceae > Methanocaldococcus > Methanocaldococcus villosus. The sequence continues at coordinate 820,489 of NZ_AQUK01000001.1, read as the reverse complement.
ATATCATAAAGTTTGCTGACAAAGTAGGGAACCATTACATTGAAAAACCAAAAAATAAGGATGTTGATTTCTATGTCAAGTTTGCTTTAAGAAAATATCATGAAGGTGATGAGAGTTTTGCAAGGCAGAGATTATTGGTTAAAGTGAAAATAAAAGATAGGGATTTGGAGTTTGAACCAGCAACAGAGGAGGATAATATAAAGCTTGAGAAGGCGAAAGAGAAAGTTAGAAAGCTAATTGAGAAGGGAGATCCAGATGTTCCGAGTGAGCCTATTTCATATTATAGTGTGAGGTATCTGTTTCCAATTCTATATGGTATGACTGAATGGTATAAACTCTTTAACCCCCGTCAGCTCCTCACACTGGTAAAGATTGTAAAGCTAATAAGAGAGGTTGGTAAAAGAGTTGAGGAGGAAAAGCTCAAGGAAGGTTGGGATAAAGAGAAGGCATTCGAGTATGCTGAAGCAATAGCGACGTACTTGAGTGTGGCTTTGATAAACTATGTGGATTTCAATTCAATGCAAACATATTGGGAGGTTGTTTGGCTTACGAATAAAAGAACAATAGCAGTTAGGGGAATTTCAATGATGTGGAATTGGTGTGATGTTGTGCCCACAAGTGCCCTTGCCGTAGGTTCGTTTGTAAAGTCTATCCAAAAAGAGCTAAGGGGGATTGATTACCTCACCTCCGCCCTCGCTCCCTCAAGCCAGAAGACCCTTACGGACTTCACGAAAACGAATACTATCAAGGTCCTTCAGGGCGACGCCACCTCTTTGAACCTCGGAGAAAAATTCGACCTCATAGTAACAGACCCACCATATGCTGATGATGTCCCATATACTGAGCTTTCAGACTTCTACTATGTGTGGCTTAAAAGGGCTTTATCAGATGTTGAAGACAATAAGTTGGTTCCAAGGTTCCACAAAGAGGCATTCTTTAAGATGATTGGTAAAAAATACAAGGAAATAAAAACCCAATGGCAAGAGTTTGCTAAAAGGGAGGTTTCTAAAAATTCAGGAAGATTTATGAATGAAAATAACAAAAATAAAGTTGCAGAAAAACATTTTGAAAACCTCTTCTCACAGGCATTTATATCTATGAAAAACCATCTAAAGGATGATGGTTTATTAATCACTTACTATGCCCATACAAATCCAGAATCTTGGGCAACTCTCTTAGAGGCTGGGTGGAAGAGGGCAAAACTAACAATAACAAGAGCCATCCCTCTATCAACAGAATCAAAACAGAGTATTGTATCAAGAGGTAAACTGTCTTTAGATACTTCAATAATTGCCGTCTGGAAAAAGAAAACTCTAAAAGATAAAATCCTAATTTCAAATTTAATACCAAAACTAAGAGAGAAAGGGAAAGAAACAGCAGAATTATTAATAAAACATGGACAGCATGATTTAGATTTGCTATATGGAGTGATGGCAGGCATATTGGAAGAGGTAACCCAATACAATGAAATTGTAAGCCCAGAAGGAAAACTAACAACAAAGGATATTCTTGAAAGATATATTTATCCATTAACAATATACAGCATTATAGATGCTATTTCAAAAGAAAAAGAAGGAACTTTAAAAATCCTTTCAAAACCCGGTCTTTTCTATACAACTTATAAAATCTTATTTGGTAATAAAACCTTAGGCAGTGGGGATTTAATCTTATTAAATATTTCAACTGGAATTGATGCAAGAAATGCAGTTGAATATAAACTAATAAAAAGGGATGATAAAGGTTTTGTTTTAAACTCTCCAGATTTGATAAAAGAACTTGATGAGAAATATCTCTATCAGTTTTTAATTGAGAAGAACATAAACCCAACAAATCCAGAAATAAAAACATCAATAGATATCCTTCACTTACTTGAATATTATGCTTTTGCATATCCAATAAGTACCTTTAAATCTAACCTTGAAGAATTGAGGAATAAATACCCAACAGAAACTGAAGAGGCAATAAACATTGCCAAACTAATAAACAAATACTATACGAGTGTGTTTGCTAAATTGTATTCAGGAAAAAAAGATAGTGAGATTGATAAACAACTTAAAAAAGATAAAATTTATGAACTTTATTTGATAAGAAGATTAGTAAGATTTTTGGAAGGCAAAGCATTTTAAATTCAAACTTTTGAGGGATGAAAATGTCAAATTATCTAAAAAAATATTTGAAGAATTAGAACCAGAAGAAAAAATCATCCTCTATGCGTTGGGAGCATTAAACAACACTCCTTTAAATAGCAAAATAAAACTTCATAAATTGTTATTCTTAGTTTCTAATGTATTTCCACAACTAAATGAATTACTTGAATTTGAAGAGCACTTTTTAGGTCCTTACAGTGAAAAAATAAACTACATCCTCGATGATTTAATTAGTTTGGGATTGGTAGAAAAAAAGGTAGCGAATACAAACTTACTAAAAAAGGTATGGAAATATATAAACGACTAAAACCAAAACCAGAACTAAAAGAGGTCTTAGAAGATTTTAAAGAATTTATACACGATTTAACAGATGATGAAATATTGGCATTTATCTATGTCTCATATCCAAAATATACTAAAGAGTCTATAAAGTGGGATGAATTGAAAAAAAGAAGAGCTAACCTGGCTATTTCATTATTAAAAAAACAAAAAATTAGTTTTGGAAAAGCTGCACAAATAGCTGGATTCTCTCCTATAGACTTTGAAGAATTGCTTTTAAAAAGAGGGATAAAGTGGAGAGAAATATAACCACTAAAATTCTTGATAATACAGTAATAAGTGCTGGATTAAAAGAAATAAAAACCATAGACCTCATAGAGAGATGTCTAAAAAGATATAAATTAGCTACATCAAAACATGTATTTGAAGAGACATTAAAGGGCTTTTCAAACTCTACAATCAAAAATTGCTATTCAGATATTAAAGTCCATGAAACCGATGAAGAGACATTAAATTTTCTTTTAGATTACTTAGAAAAGAGATTTCCATATTTACACAGAGGAGAACTTTCATCCTTCTTAGTAGCTTTATTAAAATATGCTGAAAAGGGCAAGCCATACTACTATGTAACAGATGATAACAGAATAAGAAATAAAATCCCTAAATTTTAAATGACCCTGTATTAAAATCAAAATTAAAAAATCCTATAAATCCAGAAAATTTTAATATAACTGGGACAATTGGACTTATTTTACGATTAAAATATAGGGGATTAATATCAAAAGAAGAAGCTAAAAAGATTGCTGATGATTTAGAAAACAGTTCTTTTGGGGTAACTCCTGAATTACTAAAAAAATTAAGAGAGGATTGACATGGGCAAGTTGAAAGTCCATATAAACACTATAGATGAAAATTTAATGTTTAGAAGCTTAGATATAAAGGTAGGTTCTAAAACAATAGCAACCACTCCAATAAAAGCTAGCCTTCCGGAATATCCAATAAGTCCTGTAAATGAGGTATATAAAAAATTTTCTATTGATAAATTGGAAAAATGTAATATTGACAATTCTATGGAAACAAAGATAAATCAGGAAATAAGAAAATGTTTACTATTAGAACAGCATAATGGAGATGTAGCTATAACCCCAATTTTCTCTAAACTTATAAAGACCCTTAGAGAGGAAAAACTAAAAAATACATTCATTAAATTGACAAATCAATGTATAGAAATAGCAAATACCTTAAATAATAAAACTATTATTGGTGTAATTCCAGCAAAGATGCCAAGACAATTTATTGAAGATATTATAAAAAATTACATTGACAAAAATATCATTCATTACCATTATAGACCTTGATAGAAAAACTATCTCAGCTAATACTTCCTGGACTATAAAGTTATTTAGAACGATCCATAACAATAGAATTCTTGATGAGACTTTGTTATATTGTGTTAATGGTAGTGAAGGTAAATTCTTAAAAAATGCTGAGGTAATTTCCGCACATGATTTTATAAATTCTGGTTTTGGAATTGATATATTAGGCTTGAAACATGTTCCTCCTCCGCTACCCCCAGAAACTTGGGCAAAATTAAGAATAAAAAAAGAAAAAATTTACAGAATATTTAATGAAAATACTTATGGATATCATAAAGTAAATGAGGATATTCTCCAAAATTTGAGATTAATACCAAACCAAAAATATTGTAAAAATCCATAATATAAAGAAGCAGTTTGATGAAGCCAATTATTTACAAAATCTTCTTAAAGAAGAATCAACAGTTGAGCAATATGTATCAACAAAATCACAAATGAAAGACATAATTCCAAAAATCAAAAAAGTTAAACATAAAATTGAAGAAAAATCAACAACACTTGATTTTTTCCTATAAATAAGTTGATACATTAAATAGATACGCTCAGAATTTACCTATTCGTGGTGATTTAATTGAAATTCTATAGAGGAAGAAGTAAATTATTTAAAAACCTATTGCTAATTAGAACCAAACTCTATCCTCTTTGTTTATGGTCCAAATCGTCAGGAAAAATTACAGTGATGCTTAGAGTTATTGAAGAATTATCTGAGAAAGATATAATATTTTTCTATTATGATTTAAGAAAATATGCAACTCCAACAAAAGGAGTTATTAGAAATATTTTTCGAAAAAGGTGATAAAAAATACTTATTAAACAAATTAGAAATTAACCTAAAAATATTCAAGTTGGGAGTTGAAAAGAATTTTGATTTTAATAATCTATCTCTAAATGATATCTTTGCTAAGATAAACGAAAGTATAAATGCTGTTATCAAAGAAGGAAAAAAGCCAATATTAATAATAGACGAACTACAAAAATTAAAAAATATCTATTTTAATGGACTCATCACTATCAGAAGCTTCAAAGTTTTATTTAATTGATTAGTTAAAGAGGGAAGATATTAAAAAGATATTAGTAGAAGAAAACTTTAATAAGAAAGAGATTAATTATTGTTTAGATTATCTGTCTTTACTTTATGAAATAGTTGATTTAATTGAAAATAAAAAAACTTGGTTTGTCTGTTGAAGAGATAGTAAGACAGTGGATAAATATTGAGAAAGATAGGTTAGTTTATCTACTAAAATCAAATAAAGAAAGAAAAGAGAATCTGTTAAAAGTTTTAAGTAAATTTAAGGAAAAAATTAAAGTAAATATTGATGATTTTGAAGATGAAATCTTTGAAGATGTTAAATTCCTAATAAAAAATGAGATTTTGTTTTATGATCTTGTTAATGGTGTAATAAAGCCTACATCAGTAAAGAAGTGGTATGCTATAAGAGAGCTACTAAAATCATGATTTTATAAGTTTTTTGATAGTTTTACACAAGAATTAATCTATGAAAGTAATATAAAAAGTATGTAAGTGACAGATTCTATCTTTTTTAGTTTATTCTCAAAATTAATGTTATTGTTTATCAAAACCTATAAAAATGATAATTTCAATTATTATAATTATAGTTATCATTAAGTGGTTATCATGTTTATCAACAGAGAGGAAGAGCTTAAAGCACTAAGTGAAAAACTTAATAGTAATACGTTTGAATTTGTAGTTATTTATGGGAGAAGAAGGATAGGAAAAACAAAATTAGCATTAAAAAGTGTAGAAAACAGAGAGCATATTTACTATTTAGCAGTTGAAGGAGATAATTTAAAGCATTTTAAAAGATACGTATCAAAGGTAGTTCCAACAATTGAATATGCCAAAGAGGATTGGGAAGCATATTTTAATTTTTTAAAGGATAAAATCATAATTATTGATGAGTTTCCAAATTTAATTAAAGAAAACCCAAATATTCTATCTTTATTCCAAAGAATTGTGGATGTTCATTTGAAAGATACAAAAACAAAACTTATTATTCTTGGTTCATCAATATCCATGATGGGAGAGAAAATTTTAAGCTATAAATCCCCACTTTATGGGAGGAAAACAGGAGTTTTAAAAATTAGACCGTTAAAATTTAAGCATTTAAAGGAATTTTTCCCCAATGCAACTTGGAAGGAACTTGTTGAGATTTATGGTTTTGCAGATGGAATTCCCTATTATCTTGAAAAAATCAAACTACCATTTTGGGATTATTTAGAGGAAGAAATTAAAAGAGTTGATAGTTTTTTGAGGTATGAGGTTGATTTTTTGATGAAGTATGAATTTGAAGAACCAACAACTTACAAAAAGATACTTGAAGCAATTTCCTTTGGTAATCATTCACTTGGGGAGATAAAGAATTATTTGGGTGTTAAGCATTCGGATATAACGCCATATTTAAAGAATCTAATTGAGACGGAGTTCATTGAGAGGGAAATTCCAATAACCGAAAGCCCAAAAACAAAAAGGGGAAGGTATTATATTAAGGATAATTTCATTGCTTTTTATTTTAGATATATCTTCCCGAATTTGTCTGCGATTGAAGAGGGTATTTTTGAGATTGGGGAGATAAAGAATGACTATAATCAATATTTGGGCTTTGTTTTTGAAAAAGTTGCTAAGGAATTTTTAATTGAACTCAATAAAAACAATAAATTACCATTTAAATTTTTGAATATTGGGAGATGGTGGAAAAAGGGGGAGGAGATAGATTTAATTGCTTTAAATAAAAATGAGAAAAAAGCATTATTTGTTGAAGTTAAATGGAAGAATTTAAAAGATAGAGATATTAAAAAAATACTTAATGATTTAAAAAGAAAATCAGAACTTGTAGAATTGGGTGATTATGAGAAATATTATGCTATTATTGGGAGAAGAGTCGAGAATAAAGAGGATAAGGATTGTTTAGTGTTTGATTTGGATGATTTTGATAAATACTTCTCAACAATTAAAAACCCTCCTTTTTGTGACTAACATTTTATATCTTTAAAAATAAATGGGTAGATTGGGATTAGACTATCCTCCTTAATAAATTGATTAATTTTGACATGATTTAGAAAATATTTTAGGTATTCCAAAATGGAGAAAGAAGAGATTAGTTTGGAAAGTTGATCTAAATGAAAATAATAAATTAGAAAGATCTATGGAGTTGGAAGGAGAAGGATTATTATTCTGGGCTGAAAAGCAAGGAAATAAAGCGAGAATCTATTTAATCTCTTCAATCAGAGATTTCCTTAAAAGATTTGGAAATGAAGAGATAAGAAAGGCGTTAAAAAACAAGGATAATGAAAAATTAAACAGTATTTTATCATCAAAAGAGGAGATTAAAAATATTTAAAAGATAAAGGTATTTCTCTAAAAGAGAATAATGATTCAGAAGTTATAAGTCTAAAAGTTAAAGAAGATTTAAAAGATGTTAATGATCCAAAAACCTTTCATAATAAGTTTATAGAAGAGTTTAATAAAAATAAAATATTGTTATTACTCGATATGTTTGAGTTTTGGCATTATTGTATGGGTAATATATAGAAAATTATTCCATCACTTTAGCATGCTCAACAATAATATTTGAAAGTTTATTTAGTATAGAATATTCTAAAATACCTTTTTTCATTAATATTCTTTTTACCTCTGCTTTTATCTTAGACTTTATAAATTTATTTCTTTTCCAATCTGAAACTTTTATGTATCCTGACAATGTTTTTGCAATTTCTTTTGCAATATCTTTAATCTTTTCCTTTTCTTCTATTGGTAAATTTGGATATGATAATAATAAAGAATAGAATGTATATTCCTCCTCATTTAGGTTTAACTTTTTTCCTTCATCTTCAGCCTTTTTAATGTCTTTGGCTATTTCAATAAGTTTTAAAATCATTTCTGAAGTTTCTATTATCTTTCTGTTATGTTTATCTATCAATTCTTTTAATCTATCATACAAACTTTTATATCTCCAAGGATTTGTTCTTGTTTTAACTTTTAGATTATCATTTAGGATTTTAATAAGCATATCTACTGCAAGATTCTTATATTCTATATTTTTAATTTTATCTAAAAATTCATCAGAAAATATTGAAATATCTGGTTTATCTTTATTTAAGAGTTCAAATACATCTATTGGGTCACTTGCTGAAACACTTTTTGATATTAATCTTGACATATCTTTTTCTATTTCTTTTGACAATTCTTTAATTTTCCTTATTGAATACTTAACTAACATTTTTTTAATCATTTCAAAGAAGGCCAGATCTTCTCTTATCTTTATAGCTTCTGGATGTGGAGATGCTAATAGATAAAGCTTTTTTAAAGCTATGAAATTCTTTAAAAATTCTTCCTTAATTTTTTCATCTTTTGCTATCATTTCATAAGCCTTTGCTGTTAGATGTGCTAACTCCTCTGAACTCAAGTGTTTCCAATTTTTATAGTTTAAATCTTTAAAGTATAAAGAAACTATTTTGTATTTCTCTTTTAATAATGCCACAATTTCTTCAATATTTGTTAAAACTTCCTTAATTTGCTCACTTGTATATTTAGATAGTGATTTTTTTAGGTCATCTGATATTCCAATATAATCAACAATTAAACCCCCCGGCTTGTTTTTGAACACCCTATTAACTCTTGCTATAGCCTGAACTAAGGAATGGTTTTTCATAGGTTTCCAGAAATACATTGTATGTAAGCATGGAACATCAAAACCTGTTAACCACATATCTACAACAATAACCATCTTGGGATCAGAATTAGGATCTTTAAATTTCCTTGCTAACTCTTCCAACTCTTTTTTTGATCTTATATGATCATGAAATTCTTTAGGATCTTTACTTTTGTTTCCAGATATTACTACTGCAACAGAAGGAGCATTAGGATGTTTTGTAATTCTTTTATATAATTCTACAGCAACCTTTCTACTTATTGTGACCACCATTGCTTTACCATCAAGATCTGTAACTCTTTTGTTAAAATGTTCTACTATATCTTTTGATATTTTGTCAAGGTATTCATCAGTTAGCATTATTCTTTCAAGCTTTGCAAAGGCTCTTTTTATCTCTTCTTTTTCTTCAGGAATTAAATTTTCAGAAATTTCTTCAAATTCAAGATCTATAAATTCATTGGTTAAATGTAATTCTATGCATCTTGCTTCATAGTATATTGGAACAACAACTCCATGTCTTTTTGCTTTGTCTATTGAATAAATACTTATATAATCCCCAAATACTAAAGTTGTTGATCTATCCCTATAATCTATTGGTGTAGCTGTAAATCCTATAAATGATGCATTTGGAATGGCTTTTCTTAAGTTTTGAGCTAATTGCCTATATTGGCTTCTGTGTGCTTCATCAACAACTACAATAATGTTGTTTTTGTCTGTTAAAAAAGGATATTCTTCTTTATTTTTCCTTCCAAATTTTTGTATTGTGGCAAAAAATATTCCAGATTTAGCCTTTTTTAATGTTTCTTGTAGTTCTTTTATTGTTTCAATATGTTTTGCAGTAGGAAATACATTTTTAAATATTCCATATAACTGTTCATCAAGTTCTCTTCTGTCAGTTATAAATAATAAAATTGGGTTCTCAAGTTCTTTAACCTTTAATGCTTTTTTTGCATAAAATAGCATTGTTAATGATTTTCCAGAACCTTGAGTATGCCAAACTACACCAATCCTTTTATCTTTTCCTTTTACTGCCTTTATAGTTCTTTCAATAGCTTTTTTTACAGTATAGAATTGGTAGTAAGTGGCTATCTTTTTGATATATTCTTTACCACTTTTATCATATATTATAAAGTCTTCTATGTATTCAATTAATCTTCTTTTGTCAAATAAACCAAGGAGTAGGACTTCTAAACTTGTTAAAGTTTTACATTTATACTCATATATAGTCTTTTCTTCTGTTTCTATAACAATAACATCATCATCACTTTCTATACCTTCCCAAACAAAGAATCTTTCCCAATCTGAAGTTGGAGAGCCATATCTTGTTTCTAATCCATCACTTGCTACTAATATTTGTGCATATTGATAAAGTTGTGGTATATCTTCCTTTTTTATTTTATGATCTTCAAATGCATCTTTTGCTGTATAATCAGATTTAAATCCTTTAAATTCAAATATTGCTATTGGAATACCATTTATAAAGACCACTAAATCAGGAATTCTGTATTTGTTGTTTTCTTTATAGTATTCAACTTCAAATTGGTTTGATATTAAGAAATCATTATTATATGGATTTGAAAAGTCTATAAGTTTTACAATCCTTGTTTTTTCATTAGAGCTTTCTTTATAGGTTATTTTAACTCCACTTATTAGCATGTCATAAAATATTTTTCCTCTTATTATAGGGTCTGGATGATCTATATTTGATACTATTTTATAAACTTCCTCTGCTAATTTATCATTAAGCCAAGGATTTAGTTTTTTTATTGCAGAGATGAACCTATTTTTTAATATTACATCTCTATAAGTTGGTCTTTCTTTATTTTCAGGAGTTAGTTTTGAACCATGTTTGTAGTTATAACCCAACTTTTTAAATATTTCTATTGCTAAATTTTCTACTGTTTGTGGTTCATTAAGAGCTTCAACCATAGCTAATCACTTTTAAATTTCTTCTATTCTTAATCTTCCAAATACCAATTGAGGAAGTAAGGTATCTCTAATTTTCTTTAATGTTAATATTTGTTTTTGATTTAATATAATTTTTTTGAAGAGTGGCTCTACTAATGAGTGGAAGCGTTGGAGGATTGGTTCTGGTGGGATAAGGAGGTAATAGTTCTTTTTGAAGTTCTGAATTTTAAAATGTAAAATATTAGTACCACTATGAAATGTGGCAATTTCTTCTCTATTAAATCTGAAATTAAAGTAAAGGTAATATTTGTAATGATCTTTAATTGGAGTTACTTTAACTATATCCATTGAGTAAACGCCATAGTTTTTGTTATAGTCAGGAGGAAAAACGACAATGCCTGGACTTCCTAATAATCTTGCATCTTTTGTTTGTTCAGTATTTGGGAGGATTAAGTCACCTTCTTTTATCAAATGTTTTTTCTTTATTCTCTCGCTTTTAACCCAAGAATAAACTGGTTTAAATCCCCCACCTTCTACAGTATTGTTTAGTGTTATGAAGACGTAACTTTCAGGTTCTGAGCTTTCGAGCTTTTCTGAACTTTTATATGAGAAACCACTTGTTGCATCTGCAACCTCCCCAATAGGCTTAACCTCCCATCCTTTCGGAATCTCCATGTCCAGCTCCTCATTATAAACAAATTCTTCATCTTGAAAAGGTTCAAAATCAATAAACCAGCTTTTGAATATTGCCATTGCCATTTTTTCCAAAATTTCATTTTGCTTTTTCTTATTTTCTATTAAATCATCAAACCACGATAAAACTGTAGAGATGCGAGTTTGTTCTTCTGGTTGAGGATATGGAATTTCAAAATTTTTAACAATTTCTAAATTCAAATTTTGTTGTGCTGCACCTGAAGCCCTTAATAAGAGTCTTTCCCTATTACCAATTAATGAAAAAAACAAAAACTTATTATTATTTCCTTCAATAGCGGCTAATGCTTGATTAATTGTTGAAGGAATTTTTAAAATAGCTACTCTTCCTGCTGTAGGACTTGCATAAATTGCGAGAATTAAAGTCCCAGGAGGATATAGTCTTTTTGCATTACTATTTTTCATACCTTTTTCCGTTATTTTCTCCTCAGTATCATAAATATAGTTATCTTGAACCTCTTTGCTTTTTAACCAGTTTATTTTTCCATTCCAATATTCTTTCTTTTTTCTTGAAGGAGTTCCTCCTGTAGAAATATTAGCTATCTCCCCTAATCTCTTAACTTCCCAATCCTTAGGAATCTTCCCAATTTCAGTTTCCTTAAATTCGGTTTCCCATCTAAACTTAACCATATTCATCCTCACCCATATATCGGAATCATATACACTGCTAGTATCAATCCATTATTATACGGAATTGGCAAAATGTGAATCTTGACATTTTCCTCATTTAGCTCTTCGTTTGCCTTTTTCTCCATCCATGTTATTTGGTCATTCTTCAAATGATAAATTGGTTTGATATCAAAATTATCTTCAATACCATAGATAATACAGTGTCTTTGTACTTCACCATCCAAATATTTCTTAATTGTAGGTACGAGCTTTTTCTTTACAAATTTACTAGGATTTCCAAGAACGTCATCTGCTGATTTGAACTCCAGTATGTTCTCTGCTTGTAATATCCCAGAATTTCTGAACTCATATTCAATTTCGGCTTTAATAATATTTTCTATAATGAACTCAAATAGACTTTTAAGATGGGGATTTCTTATATTCTCAGAATATACCTTGCAAAACAAGTACTCAAGTAAAACTTTCCCTTTCCTACTTTGTGTATCTTTTATCTGTTTCATGAGGTTCTCTGAAAACTTAACAACATCTTCTGAAATATCAACTTGGTTATAAATTTTTAATCCTCCAATTTTAAAAGGTTCAAGAGAAATTTCTTCCCCAGCATGGAATATTTCTAACTCTCTTGTGTCCTCAAATATGCTCTGGTATAATTTTAAAAGAAAGCTATGCTTAGGCTCGATACCAGGTGTTGATTTAGTAAAGAAGCAGACAATATATTTTGGATGTTCTTTTTTAAATTTCAATTCCTCCCTATCTTGTGTAAATGAATAAACGGCTTTTTCATCTTCCATATACTGATATTTTCTATCATTGGAAAAATACATTGAAATTTTCTGTTGTGTAGGGATAAGTTTTTCAAATCTTCTGCGATATTCAGTAAGCCTTTCTGTTAATGCAACAAACATATCATAGAACATCTTGTATTCATATGCTTTATTGTGTACAAACACTTTAGTAACTTTTCCCTCGCTTCTTCCAATCTTAATCCTCCCTGTAGGTGATATAATCCCTTTATCTATCAAATTCTTAAGATCATCTTGTTCTATAGGTATCTGTATAGGAAAGTCGAACTCTTCCAACTCAACATTTAATCGTATTGTACCTATCGACTCCCATCCGACATCTTCTGGTTCTATCCCCCAAAACTTGGCATGACCTTTACTCATCCTTCTACTGTATTCAAATGCACCAAGAATGATGTTTTCTCCATCTTTTTTGATAATATCTGCACGTATGATATTTTTTGGATGTAACAATACCCTAACAGCGTAGAGTTTGTCCTTTATTTCTGCAAGGGATGGATCTTTTCTACAATGCACTATTACAAGAATGTTCTCCATCTGGAGAACTCCAATAAGGAATTTATCTGCTTCCTTTGATTTTGTATTCAATGCAGCTCTAAATGTATCTATTAGGTATTCAACCTCGTCATCACTCCGGTCTGGATATGATTCAAGTATCTTTTTGATCCATTTCTTTACAGATGCATTTTCGGGATCAACATCATTGTTGAAATCTCTCCAATTTCCAATTTTCTTTTCTAATGCTTGTATTAGATCCAGTATTCCTCCTCCCTCGTCGGTAGTAACTTCATTAAAATAGAGTTTATCCTCCATCTTGTTTTGGGGTTTTGTTGCAGACTTACTCCAGAAGTAGATCTGCATAATGCTACTCACCCCATATTTTGAAGCCAATTTCCTTAAAAACTTCCCTAACTTTCTTTGTTAAATCTTCCTCCTCTTTTAACAGCCTTTCCAACTCTTCACTATAAATTCTCATCTTCTCCTCAAAACTCTCTCTATCATCAATATCTAACTTAACTCCTACATACCTTCCAGGTGTTAATACATAATTATTTTTAGCCACATCTTCTATAGAGGCTACTCTTGCAAAGCCAACCTCATCAATTTTATCCAACTCCCCCTTTTCAAACAATCTAAACTTTTCAACTATCTTATTAATATGCTCATCAGTCATAACATTTAATCTTCTTGAAACTTGTTTATACAAATCCTTAGCATTGATAAACAATATTTTCCCTTTCATATGTTCTGGTTTCTCTTTCCTAATAAACCACAAAGAAACTGGCAGGGAAACATTATAAAACAACTTAGCAGGACAGGAAACAATCCCATAAACTAAATCAGCCTTAATTATTGCTTCTCTAATCTTCCCTTCAACACCTCCAGCTGATAAAGCACCATTAGCCATAACAAATCCAGCTTTCCCATTTTGGTTTAGATGATAGATAAAATGTAATATCCACATATAGTTAGCATTACTCTCAGGAGGAACAGGTACCCTATATTCTCCAACTTTCAACCTTGGATCATCAGGTTTTATCCTTTTAGAGTCCCATTCACTATCATTAAATGGTGGATTTGAAACCACATAATCAAACTTCATATCAAAGAATTTGTCATCATGATAACTATCTCCTACTCTAATATCTCCAGAAACCCCCCTAATAACTAAGTTCATCTTAGTCAATCTCCAAGCCATAACATCTGCATCCTGCCCATAAATAGAGAGTTTATATTTATCTAAATCTTCTCTTTCCAATTTTTCAATAGCAGATACAAAGAATCCACCACTACCACATGCTGGATCAAAAATTGTCCCTTCTTTAACATCTAAAATCTCTACTATCAATCTTGTTAAACATCTTGGTGTGTAAAACTTCCCTCCTCTTTTTCCTTCAACTTCTGTAAATTTTCCTAAGAAATATTCATATATTCTACCAAAAATATCTTTGGCTTTATGATTATAACCAAAATCTATTTCTGAAAATACATTAATTAAATAAGATAAATCTAATGAATCTAAATTTGATTTTAAATAAACCTTTGGTATAACATCCTTTAATTCCTCTGGATATTCATTTTCAAGTATTTCAATAGCATTTTCTATAATTTCAGCAATATTTGGCTGGTTTGCATTTTTATGTATATAATCCCATCTTGCCTTTTCAGGGATATATAAAACTCCAGCTTCTAAATAATAATCCTTATCTTCTAAAGCCTCTTTCCTTATTTCTTCATCTTCAATATAGTATGGGCTATTTTTATCTGAGAAAAGTTTTTTAAGCTCATTTTTCCTTTCTTCAAATGCATATGAAAGATATCTCAAAAAAATTAACCCCAATACAACATATTTATATTCATGAACCTCAACTTTCTTTCTTAACTTATCTGCTGCCTTCCATAGTTTATTTTCAAAGTCAGGAGGTAGCTCATAAGAAGTTTCAATAAAATTATCTAACTTTACAATTTTTGTCATAAATTTTCACCTCTATCAAAAATAATTTATCCTAACTTAATAATATTATAAAGTTAATTAAATTTTTATGAAACAATGGCTTTACAATAATAAGTCTTGACTAAGATCTAGATCTGGTCTTGCAATAATAAAATATATTAAAGAAGAGAATGAGAAAGAAAACATTATAGAATAATTTTCAGAGGGATAGATATGGCATATTGGCTCTGTATAACAAATGAGGATAATTGGAAGATAATTAAAGAAAAGAAAATTTGGGGAGTTGCTGAAAGGCATAAAAACACAATAAATAAGGTTAAAGTGGAGGATAAGTTAATTATTTATGAAATTCAAAGGAGTGGAAAGAATTATAAGCCACCATATATAAGAGGGGTTTATGAGGTAGTTTCAGAGGTGTATAAAGATTCTACAAAAGTTTTCAAGCCAACCCCAAGAAATCCAAATGAAAAATTCCCTTGGAGGGTTAAATTAAAAGAAGTGAAAGTTTTTGAGCCACCAATTAATTTTAAAGATTTAATTCCAAAACTTAAATTTATAACTAATAAAAAGAAGTGGAGTGGGCATTTAATGGGAAAGGCAATGAGAGAAATACCAGAGGAAGATTATATGTTAATTGTTAATAAAAACTTATAATGGGTTTATAATGTGTGGGATAGTAGGGATTGTTGCTAAAGAGAAGATAGAAGGAAATTATATTGTAGAGATGCTAAAAGCTATAGAACACAGAGGAAAGGATGGTTATGGTTTTTATATAGATGGAGATGTTTATTATAACAACTATCCAAATAAAGATATAAATAAAATAGCCTTAGCTCATTGTAGATTGGCTATAGTTGGGAATAGGGAACAGCCTATTATTATGGATAACTGTGTTTTGGTGTGTAATGGAGAGATTTATAACTATGAGGATTTGGAAAAAAGGTATAATTTAAATGTTGGAACTGATGTAGAGGTTATCTTACCATTATATAAAATTGGGATGTTAAAAGAGTTAGATGGAGATTTTGCTTTTGCCATTTATGATAACAATAGACTCATATTAGGAAGAGATTTTATTGGAGTTAAACCTTTATTTTTTGTTAATAGTGAGAAATATTTTGCATTTGCTTCAGAAAGAAAGGCTCTATGGAAATTATTAATAGAGTTGGATGGAATTGAAAAAGATATTGATAAGCTTAACAGTAAGATAAATAGAGTAGAGCCAAACTCTATATTGATCTATGACATAAATAACCATAAATACAATTCAAAGAGAATAAAAGATTTTGATATAAAGAGTTTAAATATTGATTATAAAGAAGCAAAAAATATTTTAGAAAATAAAATAAAAAGAGCTGTATATAAAAGAGTAAAAGGGTTAAAAAAAGTAGGAATAATTTTTTCTGGTGGAGTTGATAGTTCATTAATAACTGTTCTTGCTTCAAAATATACTGATGTTGTATTATATACAGTAGGTATTGAAGGTAGTGAAGATCTTTACTATGCTGAGAGATTAGCTAAAGAGCTAAATTTACCTTTAAAAAAGAAAATCATTAGAGAAGAGGAGTATGAAAAATATTTATTAAAAGTGGTTAAGGCAATAGATGAATTAGACCTGATGAAGATTGGTGTAGGCTTGCCAATATATATTGCCTCAGAATTGGCTAATAAAGATGGGATTAAAGTTATACTAGCTGGGCAGGGAGCTGATGAATTATTTGCTGGGTATGCTAAATATTTGAAATTGGATAAAAATGAGCTAGAAAAAAAGTTGATAGAAGATGTTATAAATATTAGTAAAGTGAATTTAGAAAGAGATGATCACTGTTCAATGGCAAATACTGTTGAATTGAGAGTTCCATATTTAGATGAAGATGTTATAAAGTTTTCCCTATCTTTACCAATAGAATATAAAATATCAAAAGAGAGAAAAAGAATTTTAAGAGATATAGCAAAAAATTATCTTCCAGATTATATAGCATATAGAAAAAAGAAAGCAGCTCAATATGGTAGTGGAGGAGAGAAGATTATATATAATGTAGCAAAGAAGTATGGATTTTCTAAGAGAAAAATTAAAGAATTTTTAGAGTTTTTAAAAAAGGTTATTCAAACTCAATTGTAGCTGGTGGTTTATCAGTTATATCAAACAAAACTCTAGAGACATTTAATTCAGATGTTATCCTTTTAGCTATTCTCTTTAATATATTAAAATCAATCTCTGGAACATGGGCAGTCATTGCATCTATTGACTTCACCATCCTAACAGCTACTACCCAACTATACTCCCTCTCATCTCCTTTAACTCCTGTAGCCTTACAATCTAAAACAGCAGCAAAATATTGCCATAGCTCTTTATCTAAATTTGCTTTCTTTACCTCTTCTTCAACTATAGCATTAGCTTCTCTACATATCTCCAACTTCTCTTCTGTAACTTCTCCAAGAACTCTAACAGCCAATCCTGGGCCAGGGAAGGGTTGTCTATAGACAATAGAATCTGGTAACCCAAGTTCTTTAGCTAATATTCTAACTTCATCTTTATAAAGCTCTCTTATAGGCTCAACCACTTCCAAAACCATACCTGATGGTAGAGAAACATTGTGATGACTTTTAATCTTACCCTCAGTTTCTATCCAATCTGGGGCTATTGTTCCTTGTATTAAAACTTCAGCCCCTATGTCTCTTGCCACCTCTTCAAAAACTTCTATAAATAGTCTTCCAATAATCCTTCTTTTCTCTTCAGGATCTCTTACTCCTTTTAAGGCTTTTAAAAACCTTTCTTTAGCATCAACAATGATTAGATTTAAACCTATGCTTTTAAAAACTTTCTCTACTTCTTCTCTTTCTCCCTTTCTCATTAATCCTGTATCTACAAAAACAGCTGTTAAATTATCACCAATAGCTTTATAAGCCAAGATAGCAGCAACAGAACTATCAACTCCACCACTTAAAGCAATTATAGCTTTCCTATCTTTAACTTTTTCTTTAATCTCTTTTACAGCTTCTTCAATGAATTCTTTTGGATTAAACATTTTACATCACCTTTTAATATATCTTAGATTTAATTATCTATATAATATTTTAAGGTGTTTAAGATGATTAAGGAAATATTTGAAAATGTATATAAAATAGAGATAGATGGAGAAGAGAGATTAGCTACAAAAGCTTTGAGTAGCAAGAGGGTGTATGATGAGAGATTTATTAAAATTAATAATGTTGAGTATAGGGTTTGGAATCCTAATAAGAGTAAATTAGCTGCAGCTATTATTAAAGGGCTTAAATTTCTTCCTATAAAAAAGGGTAGTAAGGTGTTATATCTAGGAGCGTCAGCAGGAACTACACCATCACATGTGTCAGATATAGTAGAAAATGGAATAGTTTATGCTGTAGAATACTCACCAAGAATAATTAGAGAACTTTTGGATGTTGCAGAAGATAGGAAAAATATAATTCCTATATTAGGAGATGCAAACAAGCCACAAGAGTATAGCTATATTGAGAAAGTGGATGTAATATATGAAGATGTAGCTCAGCCAAATCAAGCTGAAATATTAATAAAAAATGCTAAATGGTTTTTAAAAGAGAATGGATATGCTATGATAGCTATAAAAGCAAGAAGTATTGATGTTGTTAGAGAACCAAAAGAGATATTTAAAGAACAAAAAGAAATTTTAGAGAATAATGGATTTAAAGTTTTGGAAGAGATAGATATAGAGCCATTTGAAAAAGATCATATTATGTTTTTATTGGAATGGAGGGGTTAAATATGAGGGTTTTTGAGGTTGCAAGAGAGACTAAAGAGACATGCATATATTTAAAAATAAACATAGATGGTAGAGGGAAATATAATATTGATACTGGAATAGAGTTTTTTGATCATCTTTTATCAGCATTTGCAAAACATGGATGTTTTGACTTAATTGTTAAAGCAAGAGGAGATTTGGAAGTGGATGACCATCACACTGTTGAAGATGTTGGAATATGTTTAGGTTTAGCTTTAAATCAAATTGAAAGGAAGAATATAAAGAGGTTTGGATGGGCAATAATTCCTATGGATGATGCAAGAACTATGATGGCTTTAGATTTAGGTGGGAGAAGCTATTGTTTAGCTAAATATAAGCCAAGGAGAGAATTTATTGGAGGATTGTCTTTAGAGAATATAAATCACTTTTTCTCATCTGTAGCAAATTATGGATTTCTAAATATCCATTATGAGGTTATTGGGGAAAATGAGCATCATAAGTTAGAATCCCTATTTAAGGCGTTTGGTGTGGCTTTAGATATGGCAACTCAAATAGATTGTAGAAAGGGGATAGTTAGTACAAAAGGAGAGGTAAAATTATAAGTTAAGATATTATATAATAATAAACATAAAAAATAACTGGGGATAGGAATGTTTGATATTATAAGCTTATTCTGGTGGCTCTTCATTTTCTATTTAATAATGGCTCCACAGATTCAATATAAGCAGTTGCAATTAATAAGATTAAAATTGTTAAATAAAATATCTGAAAAGAGAAACTCAACAGTAATAACCCTAATTCATAGGCAAGAATCTGTAGGATTATTTGGTATTCCTATTTATAAATTCATTTCTATAGAGGATAGTGAAGATATACTTAGAGCAATAAGATCTGCTCCAAAAGATAAGCCTATAGATCTAATCATCCACACCCCTGGTGGTTTAGTTTTAGCTGCTACTCAAATAGCTAAGGCATTAAAAGAGCATCCTGCTGAGACAAGGGTTATTATTCCTCACTATGCTATGAGTGGAGGAACATTAATAGCATTAGCAGCAGATAAAATCATAATGGATAAAAATGCTGTCCTTGGGCCAGTTGATCCTCAACTTGGACAGTATCCTGCACCAAGTATAGTTAGAGCAGTTGAAAGAAAAGGAGTAGATAAAGTAGATGATAAAACCTTAATATTGGAAGATATTGCTAGAAAAGCTATTAATCAAGTTCAGAATTTCATTTACTATTTATTAAAAGATAAATATGGAGAAGATAAGGCTAAAGAATTATCTAAAATTTTAACTGAAGGGAGATGGACACATGACTATCCTATAACTGTTGAAGAGGCTAAAAAATTAGGGTTAGATGTATCAACTGATGTGCCTGAAGAAGTTTATCAATTAATGGAACTTTATAAACAACCTTTAAGAGAGAGAGGTACTGTTGAATATATAACTCAAAAAAACTAAAACAAAAATTATTAATATTTTAAATCCTTTAAAATTCATTTGGTGATAGTATGTTGAGTATTAATAAGAGAGCATGTAAAATAGTAAAAGAGATGATAGCTAAAAAGGAAGAGTTGAATATTGATGTGAAAAAGTTAGAAAATGGAACAACAGTATTAGACTGTGGAGTTAATGTTAAAGGTTCATGGGAAGCTGGAAAACGCTTTACAAGGGTTTGTTTAGGAGGTCTTGCAAAAGTAGGAATTTCTTTACAAGTCAATAAAGAGCTAAATTTACCATATGTTAAAGTAAAAACCTCTCACCCTGCTATAGCAACATTAGCTTCACAAAAGGCAGGATGGGCTATTAAAGTTGGGAAATATTTTGCAATGGGTTCAGGACCTGCAAGAGCTTTAGCTAAAAAACCAAAGAAAACTTTTGAAGAAATTGGTTATGAAGATAATGCAGATGTAGCTGTTTTATGTTTAGAGTCATCAAAATTACCAAATGAAGAAGTAGCTGATTATATAGCTAAAGAATGCAATGTTGAACCAGAAAATTTATATCTCCTAGTAGCTCCAACAGCCTCTTTAGTAGGATCAATACAGATAAGTGGTAGAGTTGTTGAAAATGGAACATATAAGATGTTGGAAGTTTTAGGTTTTGATGTTAATAAGGTTGAATTTGCTGCAGGTTTAGCCCCAATAGCTCCAATAGTGGGAGATGATTTTACAATGATGGGGGCTACAAATGATATGGTGATGTATGGAGGGATAGTTTATTATTACATAAAATCTGATGATGATGACTTATTAAGCTTATGTAAAGCTCTACCATCATGCTCCTCTAAAGACTATGGAAAACCATTTTTAGAGATATTTAAAGCTGCTGATTATGATTTCTACAAGATAGATAAAGGAATATTTGCTCCTGCTAAGGTTATTATAAATGATATAAGTAAAGGTAAAGTTTATGAGGCTGGAGAGGTTAATTATGAAATTATAAAAAAGTCATTAAATTGGGAATCTGTCATTTAAAATCTCTTCTATAATCCTTGCCCCCTCTTTGTAATCTATAACCCTTGCCCTAACTTCTCTTAGAATTCTCTGAATAGTGAATTTACATCCTCTTATTTTATGAAACTCATTAAGCATAGGACATCCATATTTATCTTTTATTTCAATTCCATATTTTTTTAAAATCTCTCTTTCTTCATTTTTTGTAAGAGCAAAAAATGATGGTAGGTTTAATCTATAAACTCTATCTTTATAAAATGATAAATGTCCAAATGCTAAAAGATCTCCAAATATTATATATTCAATTCCCTCTTCAATAGCTTTCTCCACAATAACCTCTTCAATTATTTTATGACACCTACCACAAGGATGAAATCTTCCTTCAACAGTGCCTTTATAAACATCTTCTAAATCAACATTAATAAATTCTACATTGAATCCTAATTTTTTAGCCCTTTTTAATATCACATCTTTATCTTTTATTATATAGGGAGAATAGCATGTTATTGGCTTAACATTAAATAAGTGTTTAGCAATGATTAAAGAGACAGAACTATCTACCCCACCAGAATATGCTAATATGGCATTTTCTTTTTCATTAAAATTTATTTTATAGAATTCTTTATTAACCAATCTATTTATTAACATCTCTTTTAAACACTTCTTTAAACTCTCATCTATATCCAACTTTTCTAAAATTTCTATGTGGTTGTTAATTCTTATTTCTATTAGTTTTCTATTTATTCTCTCTTCCATTCTTCTCTAACCTTTATTATCACTATTGGGGTATGCTCCATTTTTTCTAAAATATCTTCAGTTATCACATATGTGTTATATCTTTCTAATAATTCATTAACATTTTTAATATTGTTTTGAACCCTATCTGCTATATAAGCCATCCTTGCTAACTCTTTTATCCCATATCTCATTTCTCCAGCAATAGCTAATGGAGTTCCTCCTATAAAACCACCTATTTTCAGCTTTTCAGCAATTTTTCCTAGTAAAAATCCAAAAAATCCCAATCCACTGATAATTCCATCAATAGCATAAGGTAAAGCTGTAACATAGAAATTTAAAACCTTATAAGTTGCATCTGTGTCAGCAATCATAACTAATACATTTACATTAAACTCTCTCTTTATTTCATGATAAAGCATTTCTGCCCATTTTTTTGGTTCTTTTGGTAAAGGGTTAGCATAAGTTAATGGAACATTTGTTAAATCAACTCCTCCCTCAGCATAAGGCTTTAATGCATATCTTAACCCCAATGTTTCTATAATCATTTGCTTATGCTTTAAACTTTCTCTTTTTGGCATTTTTCTTAAACTTTTTATTTTTTCCTCTTTTAAAAATATCTTACCCAACAAATAACCCCAAATATATTTACTCCAATAATAGCAGAGATAAGCTAATATAGAAGGTTTAAATTGTTCCTCATCTATAAAATTACCTTCAGCTGTAGAAACCATTTTTTCACTTAGAATAATTACATCACCATCTTCCAACCTTATATTACTCTTCCTAATAGCTTCTAAGACTATTGGAATAAAATTTTCTCCCCTCTTAATATATCTTGTCCTTATTGGATAGGCTCTCATATTTATGGAATAACAAATAAGTATTATAAATAAATATTTTTAAAGTGAAATCATGATAATTAGAAAATTCACATCTAAGGACTTGGAAGATGTTGAAGCAATAGAAAAAGAAGCATTTAAACATCCCTATCCCACACAACTTTTATTAGGCTTATGGATAAACTATCCTGACTGTTTCTATGTAGCTGAAGTTAATAATAAGGTTGTAGGATACATAGTAGGTATGATGGATTGGGGGAATGGACATATAGTATCATTAGCTGTAAAGAAGGAATATAGAAGAAGAGGGATAGGTAGTTTATTATTAAAAACTTTGGAAAACTACTATTTCAATGTGGCAAAATGTAACTATATTGTTTTAGAAGTTAGGGTGTCTAATATAGCTGCAAGAAAGTTTTATTATAAGATGGGATATAGAGATAGAAAGCTTATACCAAGATATTATGAAGATGGAGAAGATGCTATTTTAATGATAAAGAAGAGGAAAAATGCAAAAGGTGTATTAATTGTCTCTTTATGGTGAGAAATTGATAATAATGCCAGCTATAGATTTAAAAGATGGAAAATGTGTCCAACTTGTCCAAGGAGATCCAAATAAGAAGTTATTTGAGAGTGATGATGTTATAGGAATAGCTAAGAAATTTGAAAAGTTTGCTGATTGCTTACACATAGTTGATCTAAATGCAGCATTAAATATGGGGAATAATAGGGAGCTAATAAGGAAAATAATAAATTCCATATCAATTCCTGCACAAGTTGGTGGGGGGATAAGGGATGTTGATGTAGCTAAAGAGATTATTGATTTTGGAGCAGAAAGAATAATTGTTGGGACAAGGGCAATATTAGATAAAGAGTTTATTGATGAGTTAAAGAGTGAGCTAGGAAAAAAGAAGATAGTTTTAGCAGTTGAGGAGAGAGAGGGTAAGGTTGTTATAAAAGGTTGGAAGGAGAAGATAGATAAAACACCTTTAGAAATTATAAAGGAGTTTGAAAATAAGGTAGGGTATATTTTATATACAAATGTCAATGTTGAAGGACTATTAAAAGGAATAGATCTAAAAAAAATAGAAGATATTGTAAATAATTCTAAATTACCAATCATCTATTCTGGTGGGATAACAAAATTAGATGATCTTATAAATTTAAAGAGGTTAAATGTCTATGGAGCAGTTATTGGATCAGCTATTTATAAAGGCTTAATAAAATTAGAAGATTTAAAAAAGGTGAAATAATGCTCCATATTGATGAGAAAAGGTTATTAAAGGTTTTCCAAGATAAAGGAAAAGAGATTTTAGATATTAATGAGGTACAGTTACCAAAAGAAAAAATTATGAGAGTTTCTCTATGGTTAAAAGGAAAAAATTTATTAGATATTGAAGAGAAAAAAAGAGAAAAGGTTAAAGTTGTTAATAAAAAACCATTTCCTGAAAGAAAAATAGCTAATTATTTAAAGGAGATAGGAAAGAATGAAATTGAAATAAAAGAGTTAAAGAACATTTTAGATAAAGAAGAAATAAATGCTGCCCTGGGAGCTATAAAAAGAAAGGGGATAGCTAAAGTTGAAAAAGGAAAAATAATTTTTGATAATTTAGATTATTATGATGAAGAAGAAGAGATTTTAAAGAGGTTAGAGGGTAAGTATTTAGATGAGCTTTCAGAAGAAGAGAAAAAATATTTAAATATACTAAAAAAAAGAGGTTATTTAGATATTGATGAAGAAAAAGAGATAAAACTAAAGCTTACTGAAAAAGGGAAGGAGTTAATAAAAGAACCAATTGTTATTGAGGAAGAAATTAATCAACTTAATAGGGAAATAATAATTAGTGGAAAGTGGAGGAAAGCTAAAATAAGAGAGTATGATATAAAAGCTCCAACTAAAGAAATATACCCTGCTAAACTTCATCCATTAACAAGAATCATTAGAGAGGTTAAAGAAATATTACTATCAATGGGTTTTAAAGAGGTTAAAAGTCCATTAGTAGAAACAGAATTTTGGAATTTTGATGTTCTATTTGAGCCTCAAGATCACCCTGCAAGGGAGATGCATGATACTTTCTTCTTAAAATACCCATGTAAAGGAGAAGTTCCAAAGGATCTATTGGAGAGAGTTAAGGAAGTACATTTAAAGTATTGGAGGATATTTGATAAAAGTGTATCTGAAAGATTGATTTTAAGAACCCATACAACAGCAGCTACTATAAGATATCTTGCCTCTCTAGAAGAAGATGAGAAAGTTAAACCACATAAAGTATTTTGTATTGATAGGGTATTTAGAAATGAAGCTATTGATTACAAACACTTGCCAGAGTTTTATCAATGTGATGGCATAATAATGGCTGATAATGTGAATTTCAACAATTTAATAGGTGTTTTAAGAGAATTTTTAAAAAGATTAGGCTTTGAAAAAGTTAGATTTAGACCAGCATATTTCCCATTTACAGAACCTTCATTAGAAGCTGAAATATATTTAGAAAATAAAGGATGGTTAGAGATATTAGGAGCAGGGATATTTAGGCCAGAATTATTAGAACCATTGGGGATAAAAAAACCAGTTCTAGCTTGGGGTATAGGGTTTAGTAGGTTAGCTATGTTGAAGTATGGATTAACAGATATAAGAGATCTACATAAAAATGACTTAAACTGGTTAAGGAGGGTGTAAAGTTATGGAATTTTCAGAGTGGTATTCAGATATATTAGAGAGAGCTGAAATATTTGATGTAAGATATCCAATAAAGGGTTGTGGGGTTTATTTACCATATGGATTTAAAATTAGAAAATACACATTTGAAATAATAAGAAAATTATTAGATGAAAGAGGGCATGATGAAGTTTTATTCCCTCTATTAATTCCAGAGGATTTGTTAGCTAAAGAAGGAGAACATATAAAAGGATTTGAGGATGAAGTTTTTTGGGTTACACATGGAGGTAGAGAGAAGCTTGAAAAAAAGCTTGCTTTAAGACCTACATCAGAAACTGCTATATATTATATGTTTAAACTTTGGATAAAGGTTCATACAGATATGCCTATAAAGATATATCAGGTTGTCAATACTTTCAGATATGAAACAAAACATACAAGGCCATTGATAAGATTGAGAGAAATAATGACATTTAAAGAAGCACACACAGCACATTCTACAAAAGAGGATGCTGAAAAACAAGTTAAAGAAGCTATAGAAATATATAAAGAGTTCTTTGACACTTTAGGTATACCATATTTAATTTCTAAAAGACCCAGCTGGGACAAGTTTCCTGGGGCAGAATACACTTTTGCATTTGACACAATTTTTCCAGATGGTAGGGCTATTCAAATAGCAACAGTTCATAATCTTTCTCAAAATTTCTCAAAAACTTTTGATATAGTTTTTGAAACTCCTGATGGAGGAAAGGATTATGCTTATCAAACATGTTATGGTATATCAGATAGAGCTATAGCTTCAATAATAGCCATACATGGTGATGAAAAAGGATTATGTCTACCTCCAGTTGTAGCTCCATATCAAATAGTTATTGTTCCTCTAATATTCAAAGATAATAAGGAACCATTAAATAAAGCTAAAGAACTAAAAGAAAAATTAAAAAGTTATAGGGTTTATTTAGATGATAGAGATATTCGACCAGGAAGAAAATTTAATGAGTGGGAACTTAGAGGAGTGCCATTAAGGATAGAAATAGGCCCAAAAGATATTGAAAATAAAAAAATTACTATATTTAGAAGAGATACAATGGAAAAGTTTCAAATTTGTGAAGATGAACTTGAGAAAATTGATGAGATATTAAATGATATTATGGAAAATATGAGAAAGAAAGCTATAAAGAAATTTGAAGATTTTATAACCATTATGGATTATGATGTTGATAGGATAAAAGAAACTCTAAATAATAAGAGAGGGATAATTTTAATACCATTTGATGAAAGTATATATAATAGTGAGCTAGAGGAAAAAGTGGAGGCAAGAGTGTTAGGAGAAACTGAATATAAAGGGAAGAAATATATAGCTATAGCAAAAACTTACTGAGGTGATAGAATGAAGTTGTTTGATAATATAAAGAATATTGGAAAGTTAGTTAGATTGGAGAGGATATTTAATAGAGAAACAGAGAAAACTGTTATTGTTCCTATGGACCATGGAGTCTCAAATGGGCCTATTAAAGGGTTAATTAATATGAAAGAAACAATTAATAATGTTGCTGAAGGAGGGGCTAATGCTGTGCTGTTGCACAAGGGAATTGTTAGACATGGGCATAGGGGATATGGGAAAGATATAGGGTTAATTATCCATTTGTCTGCAGGAACATCAATATCTCCAAATCCACTAAAGAAGGTTATAGTTACAACAGTTGAAGAAGCTATAAGAATGGGTGCTGATGCTGTCTCTGTTCATGTTAATGTTGGTTCTGAAGAAGACTGGGAAGCTTACAGAGATCTTGGTTTAATAGCTGAAACTTGTGAATACTGGGGAATGCCATTAATTGCTATGATGTATCCAAGAGGAAAACATATTAAAAATGAAAGAGATCCTGAATTAGTGGCACATGCTGCAAGACTTGGAGCTGAGTTAGGAGCTGATATAATAAAAACAAGCTACACAGGAGATGTTGACTCATTTAGAGAGGTTGTTAAAGGCTGTCCAGCTCCAATAGTTGTTGCTGGAGGGCCAAAAACTAGAACAGATGAAGAATTTTTACAGATGATAAAAGATGCTATGGAAGCTGGAGCCGTGGGAGTAGCTGTTGGAAGAAATATATTCCAACATGATGATGTTGTTGGTATTACAAGAGCTGTTTGCAAAATTGTCCATGAGAATGCTGATGTAGATGAGGCATTAAAGGAGATTAGAAAATAATTTTTTATTTTTTTGGTGATTTTTATGGAAATTATAGGTTATACTATTGGAGAAACAAGAGTTGATGAAATAACTTTTTTAGCAAAAAAAACTCCTGAAGTAGGGGATTATGTTAAGATAGTTTATGATGGTTATGAGCTTTTAGGGATGATTGAAAGCACAATACAGGGAAATTTAGCTCTAAAAGATATTTGGGATGTTGAACATTTAGAGAAGATTAAAGAGTTTGGAGATGAGGCAAATTACATTATGGGCAAAATAAAGATTTTGGGAGATATTAATAATGATCTAAAACTACCAAGAGTTCCACCAAAACCTGGATTAGCAATATATAAAGCTGATAATTCAATTTTAAAAAGAGTTTTTGCTAATGGACATATAAAAATAGGAAAGCTTATAACAAGGGATGATGTTGATATATATCTAGATGTAAATAAGCTATGTTCAAGACATCTTGCTATTCTTGCCATGACAGGGATGGGTAAATCAAACACTGTGGCTGTTTTACTAAAAGAGCTTAATAAACTAAATGCAACTGTTCTAGTTTTTGATGTTCATGGAGAATATAGAAATTTAGAATGTTATGAATTTAAAATGGATAAATATATTATAAGTCCTTATGTTAATATTTACCAAATTTCAGAAGATGAGCTTTGTGACTTAGCTGATGTAGATCCAAAAGCTACAAAGCAGAGGGCATATATTAAAAGGGCTATAAAGGAAATTAAAGAAGAGAATAGTGAAAATGATTTTTCAGATGCTAAAGATTACATTAAAGCCATAATTGAAAGGTTAGAAGATTATAGAAGTTCAGAAGAGTATAAAAGAGATGAAGGAAGCCTATTAACAGCCATATTCAGGTTAGAAAACTTTTTAAATTTTAAAAAGAAAATAATAACCCTTCATTACAATCCTGTTAATCATATAAGAGAGCACTGTATCAATATAATGCCTATGGAAGAGTTGGATGAGAATGATATTGACATTATTATAAGCTATGTAGCTAAACAAGTTTTAGAGGATAGGAAGAGAATTATTATAGAAAAAGGTAGAGATTTTGCCAAACCAATATTTCTAATATTTGAAGAAGCCCATTTAATAATCCCTAGCAATAGAGAGACAAGAGCTAAATATTACCTTAGTAGAATAGCTAGGGAAGGTAGAAAGTTTGGTGTGGGATTATGCCTTGTTTCCCAACGACCAAAAACATTAGATCCTGAAACATTATCACAATGCTCTAACTTAATAATATCTAAATTAATTGAACCTCATGATCAAAAACATGTTCAAATGGCTTCTGAAAGTTTAAGTGAAGATCTTATGAAACATTTGACAAGTTTAAATATTGGAGAGGCAATAATTCTTGGGCCTTGTATTAAGATTCCTGCACTAGTAAAGATAGATAAGTTTAATGGAGAATATGGAGGAGAAGATTTAGATTTAGTTAAACTTTGGAAAAAGGAAGAGATAAATGATGATATTGATAATGATGCATTTGAATAAATTTATTAAAGGTTATATGTTATGATAATCTTTGGACTTTTTGGAAAAACAGGTTGTGGTAAGACAGAGATATTGAGAGAATTAAAGAAAATGGGGCATAGTGTTATTGATATAGAAGATATTGCTAAAACTAAAGGAAGTGTTTTAGGAGATTTATATCATCTAAAAATGAGGAGTCAAGAAGAGTTTGATAAAATAATTAATGAAGAAATAAAAAAAGCTGAAAAAAGAGGTTATGTGATAGTTGAATATGAAGGAAGAAAGATAGGAGGGGTAAAAAAGTTAGAAATTCCAAAAATATTTGCTGAAGTTAAGAATTACAATTATAAGATTTTAATAGATTGTCCATATGAATGTCAAATTAGAAGATTGTTAGAATTATACAAACCAAAGAATGAATGGGAAAAGGAAATATTAAAAAGTAGGTTTTTAATATTAAAGAACAGTTTAAAAAAAGAAGAGATATTGGGGGCAATAGATAAAATAATTGAATTAATAGATAGAGAAGAGTATTTGGAAGCTGTAAAATTAGCTGAAGAGAGAATATATAGGGTTCATTACTTAAGAGCTATTAAAAAAATCACACCTGACCTTATTGTATATAATAAAGATGTAAAAAAATCAGCTGAAATTATAGATGATTTTGTCAAAAAGAAGCTAAGGGAAATTTATGGATGAGGATATATTGGCGAGATTAATAACATTTGATAAAGATGTGGTTTTAGCAATAGTATTAGATAGTGGAAAGAAAATGATAACTGATGGAGAAAAAATATTAGCTGGAAAAATTGGAGGAGATTTAGCATCTTTTATAATAAAAGAAGCTAAACATATAAAATCTCCAACAGTTAAGGAGTTTAATAATCATAAAATCTATTTTGAGAAGATAAATATAGATAAATTTTTAGGTAGTTTAGACAAGAGTTTTTTAAGAGATGTTATTAATGTTAGTGAATTAATGACATTAAAAAATTATATATTGGTAGATGTAAGATCTCCAAGAGAATTTAAAGAAGGGACAATTGAAGGGGCAATAAATATACCACTATTCTTAGATGATGAGCATGAACTTATTGGGAAAACTTATAAAGAAATGGGTAAAGATAAGGCTATAGATCTAGCTATCAATATTGTTGAAAAAGGTTTAAAGAGAATATTAAATGAGGCAAAAAAGTTAGATAGGGATAAAACTATTGTTGTTTTTTGTGCAAGAGGTGGTTTAAGAAGTCAGGTTATGGCATTGATATTTAAACTTTTGGGTTTTAAAGTTAAAAGGTTATTAGGTGGTTATAAGGCTTATAAGTTATCTTCTATCAAGAAACTCTCTTAAAACAGATGTAGCATAACATCCTTTTTTTAGGCAGAATTTTAAAATATAGCTATTATCTTCAATTTCATATGTTAAGTTATATATCTTACTAATCATTGCCCTTCTATCTCCAATAAATGATCCAAATTTTCCAATTTTAAAATCTTCTGGTTTTAATCCTTCTTCTTCATAAATCTCTCTTTCAATTTCTCCTTGCAAACCAGAAGCAAATTTTGTTTTATATCCAAAAAGTGCTCCTGAAGGATAACTATCAACTAAAATATCCCCCTCTAATTTTTCAAACCCATATTCATATCTCCTATTTATTATCTCATTAAATAGATAAGATTGGTATGCATTAATAAACATACACCTTAAATATGGGGGTAAGATTAGAAAAGCTTTTTCATAACTATCACTTTCCAAATAAGCTTTTATCATTTTTCTTTCATAAAAAAATACTTTTGGAAATTTTTTATATGCTAACCTATATTCCCCTTCATCAATCAACCTCCTAGCAAATTTTGATTTGTCATCATCATATGGTAAAGGTGTGCCACAGTATAGATGAAAAGCTGATTCCCAATCCCTCTCTATAATAAATCTGCCAACTATATGAGTTATTGGTCTTTTATCCCCAAATCTTTGAATACCATAATAGTTTAAAAATATTTTATATTCATTTTTAGCTTTTTTTAAAGTCTCTCTCAACTTTTCTCCTTTAACTTCTGGTTCTCTAACCCTTATTGTAAATCTATTTCCCCACAGGTCTCCTAATTTTATTTTCCAATTAACCTTTTGAAAATCTCTTAATACAATTCCCTTAATTTTTACTCTTTTTAAATCTTCTAATCTAACATTAAAACAGCCAACTCTTTGGGTTGTTATAGCAAATTTATCTTTATTTCCTGCAAAACCAAAATGTTTTCTTGGTTTATTTACCCTATTGGCTATCTCTCTTATAGCATCTATTGTACTCCAATTAACTTTTTCTAAAGTAAAGTGTATATAATTTCCCTTCCAATCTTCAACATCCTTAAACCCTACACTCTTTCCTACCTCTAATATAACCCCATCTTTTGTAATTTCCTCAACAATAAAATCTTCTACATACTTTTTTATAACCCCTCCAGTATATAAGTTAGTTAGATACTTATTCATATTTAATGGCATGCTTTTAAGATAATTTTCTATCCTCTTATCTCTAAACCTTAATCTAAATCTTTTAACTTTCTCCAGCAGGTTCTTTCTACTTTCATTCTTTCTCTCTTTAATTATATTGAACATGCTTTCACTTATTACCTAGGTGATAGTTTGAGAGCTAAGGAAATTTGGAAAGAGTTGTTGAAGATAGCTAAAGATTACTATGATGAAGATAAAAAGTTTTACTCAAAAACAAAAAGAGGGGTTTATAAAATAAAAGGTTTTACTAAAGATAAAATAATCATCAAAAAATTGAGTGGGAAGTTAGATGATGTATTAACAAAAAAAAGATTTATAAATTTGTTTGATGAACTTTTATATGGAGCAGATGTAAAGCCAATATCAATAAAATCTTTTCTTAAGTTACATCCAAAAATAGAAGAGGAAAATAACAAATTGTATTATAGAGGTGATTAGATATGTGCATATTTTGTAAAATAGCTAATAAAGAAATTCCTGCTAAGATAGTTTATGAAGATGACTATGTTGTTTCTTTCTTAGATATAAATCCAAGAAGTAAAGGGCATACTTTAGTAATTCCAAAGAGGCATTATAAAACCTTTGATGAGATGGATGATGAATATCTCTGCCACTTAATGAAAGGTGTAAAAGAGACTATAAAAATTCTAAAGAAACTGAATTTTGATGGATACAATATTGTTAATAATAATGGAAGAGCTGCAGGGCAAGAGATAGAGCATGTCCATATCCACATAATTCCAAGGTATGAGGGAGATGAAGCTATAAAATTTGGAGAAGTTAAAAAGATAGATTTAGATGAGGTTTATAAAATATTAATAGGGTGAAGAATGAAAAAATATATTAAAATTGGATTAATAATTTTTATTTTAATTAATATATTACCCCTAATACCTTTTGTGGTTTATTTGTATGAAAATATTGGTGGAGCTAAAGATATTGGAGAAGTGTTTAAAAACTCTCCATTTGAAAATTTTATTTATTTTGACCATAATGCCCTAATGCTAATGAAGAGCAATAATAACTCTATTTATAAAGAACTTCTAATATTTATTAATGGTATTTATATTTGGGAAGATAATATAGCCATAAAAGCTCCATTAACTTTTATAGCAAGATATTACCCAATAGATGATTTTGAGTATTATAATGGATTGTTAATTAAATGTAACAACCGAAGTTTGTTAAAAAAGCCCAAGAGTGATCTAATAAATTATGTTCCAAAAGATTATAAGGATGTGGTTATTTACAATGGATATTCACTTATTGCTATAAAGTATGATGTAAAAGATAATAAAACCCTCATTTATTATGTTTTTAATTATCCATTTGGAAATAAGACAGTTATAACAAGGGAAGAGAGAGGGGTTATTTTAAATATAAGTAGATTAGTGAAACTATGAAAGTTGTTATAACAAGACCTAAAGAGAGGGCTGAATATTTTAAAAAGCTTTTAGAAAACTCTGGATTTGAACCTATAATTTTTCCTACTTTAGAGTTAAAATATAATGAAGATATAGAAGTTGATATAAAAGGATATGATGGAGTTATCTTCACATCTCCAAGTGGTGTTAGGGGGTTGTATAAAATAGTTAAAAATAGAGATGCTTTAAAAGATAAGATTGTTGCTGTTATAGGAGAAAAAACTGGAAAGGAGGTGGAGAAGTATTTTAATAAAAAACCTGATATAATGCCAAATACATACACTGCTGAAGCCCTATTAGAAGAGCTTAGAAAATACAAAAATTTAAAATTTCTTATCCCTACAACACCAGCTACAAGGGATGTTCTAAAAAATAATCTAAATGCTGATCTTATATATGTTTATCAATCAATTGAACCTGAAGGTTTGAAAGAGAGAGTGGAGCAGTTAAAAGAAATATTAAAAAATGAGAAATTTATTTTAACTTTCACATCTAGCCTTACAGCTAAGAACTTTTTAAAATATGTGGATAATGAGTTTAGAGAATTAATTAAAAAGAATTATATAGTAGCTATTGGGCCAATAACTGCTAAAACTATAGAAGAATTTGGATTTAAAGCTTTAATTCCTAAAAAATATACAATTGAAGGGATGCTGGAGGTTATTAAGAATGTGAGATTATGAACTGGATTGAAAAATATAGACCAAAGTCTTTAAAAGATGTTGTTGGACATGAGAAAGTTAAAGAAAGGCTTAGGAATTGGATTGAAAGCTACATAAGAGGAGAAAAGCAAAAACCTATATTATTATATGGCCCTCCTGGATGTGGAAAAACTACTATGGCATATGCTTTAGCTAATGATTATAACTTTGATGTAATAGAGCTGAATGCAAGTGATAATAGAAGTGCATCTATAATAAAAAGGATTGTTGGACAATCAGCAGTTTCTTCTTCTATATTTGGTAAGAGATTTTTAGTTATTTTAGATGAAGTTGATGGTATCTCTGGAAAAGAGGATGCTGGTGGAGTTGGAGAGATAATTAAGATAATAAAAAAGGCAAAAAATCCTATAATACTGACTGCCAATGATGCCTATGCTCCATCTTTAAGGAATCTTTTACAACATGTAGAGGTTATTGAACTTAAGCCATTAACCACTACACAGATATTAAATGTTTTAAAAAAGATAGCTGAAAAAGAAAACTTAAATGTTGATGAAAAAACTTTAAGATTTATAGCACAAAGATCTGCTGGAGATTTAAGATCAGCTATAAATGACCTTGAAGCTTTAGCCCTTTCCAATGATTTATCATATGAAGCTGCACAAACATTGGCTGATAGAAATAGAGAAGCTAATATTTTTGATGCATTAAGGGTAATATTGAAAACTACAAAATATGGAATTGCTTCAATGGCTTTAATGAATGTTGATGAAACCCCTGATGTTATTATTGAATGGATAGCTGAGAATGTACCAAAGGAATATGAAAAGATAGAAGAGATTGAAAAAGCTTTTGACTATCTTTCTAAGGCTGATATGTTTTTAGGAAGAGCTGTTAGAAAGCAAAATTATAGTTTTTGGAAATATGCTGGAACTTTAATGACTGCTGGTGTGGCTTTAGCTAAAGATGAAAAATATAGAAAATTCACACCCTACAGCTATCCAAAGATATTTAGGCTATTATCTAAGACAAAAGCTGATAGAGAAATTATTAAAAAGATATTAAAGAAGATAGGGGAAAAAACACACTGTTCAACAAAAAGAGCTAGATTTGACTTAGAAGCTCTAAAAATAATAGCTAAGGAAAATAAAGAGTTAGCTGCTGATTTAGTTAAATATTTTGAAATAAAAGAGGATGAATTAAAAGCATTATTAGGAGAAGAGCTTGCATCAGAAATTATAAAAATAATTAAAAAAAGAAAAAAGGAAGATAAGAAAATAAAAAAGAAAGAAGAAGTTAAAAAGGAAAAAGAAGCTAAAAAAGAAACTAAAGAAGAGAAAAAAGAAGAAAATAAAAAAGAAAAGGAGAAAAAGGAAAAACCTAAGCAAATGACTTTAGATGTATTTTTTAAATAGGATTGGTGGTTAAATGATTGTTGGAACAAGGGGTAGTAAATTAGCTCTTTGTCAGACTGAAAAAGTAGTTAATGAATTAAAAAAATTAGGATATGATGTGAATATAAAGATAATAAAAACTACAGGGGATAAAATATTGGATAAAAAACTTTCAGATATTGGTATTGGAGTTTTTACAAAAGAGTTAGACTTAGCTTTGTTAAATAATGAGATAGATATTGCTGTTCATAGCTATAAGGATATTCCTACAGTTTGGCATGATGAATTAACTGTTGCTGCAGTGTTAAAGAGGGATAGCCCATATGACTTAATGATCTGGAGAAAAGATGTGAAAGATATTAAGGTTATTGGAACTTCTAGTCAAAGAAGAAGAGCTTTTTTAAAGGAATTATATCCAAATGCAGAGTTTAAGCTATTAAGGGGGAATGTGGATACAAGGTTAAGGAAGCTTAGAGATAAAATGTATGATGCTATTGTTTTAGCTGAAGCTGGAATTGAGAGGTTAAAAATAGATTTAAGTGAATTTAATTATAAGAGATTAAATATCCTTCCCGCTCCTGCTCAAGGGATAATAGCTGTTGCATGTAGAAAAGGAGATAGAGAGATAATAAATATATTAAAAAAGATAAATCATGAGGAGAGTTATCTACTAGCTGAATGTGAAAGAGCTGCATTAAGGGCATTTGGTGGAGGATGTTTAGAACCTTTTGGAGCTTTAGCTGAATATAAGGATAATATTTTATATTTAAAAGCTAAAACTATTAAAAAAGAGGCTCTTGGAAGGGTTAGATGCAAAATTGATGATATTAAAATGGCTAGACAGTTGGGTGAAGATATAGGAAGAATATTAGCATCCTGAAATATACTCCTTTTCAAAGTCAAAAACAATATCTTTTTCATCTTTATATTTTAAATAAAGTTTTCTATCTTTTATAATCTCTCCACAGTCTTCAGCTGTCATTCCTACATCTTCAAAGAGTTTTTTTATTTCATTAACATTTTCTTTCCTTGCTGTTAATACATACCCACTTCCTGGATAAACTTTAAGCCAATGTTTTAAATCTATATTATCAGGCTTAGGGATCTTTAATAAATCAACTACTCCACCTTTTTTAGAGACCTCAAGTAACATTCCCAACGTACCAATAGCTCCAGGATTACTAATGTCTTTACAAGAATTAGCTAAATTGTTTTCTGCAATGTCTATTAGAACATCCATCTGTGCTCTAACGATCTTTTTTGATTTCATTGTAGTTGTGTCCCAATTTAGTGGAAATTTGTCATACAATCTTCCATCTAAATCATAAGCAAAAATTATTCTATCTCCAACTTTAGCATTATCACTTCTCAATATCTTGTCTCTCTTAGCTATTCCTGTTATAGCAACATCTAAAACATTGCACTGTGCATCTGGATGAGTATGCCCTCCAACCATTGGCACTCCAAATTTTTTAACTCCATCTTTTACTCCTTTCAATACCATTTTACAAGTTTCTTTATCTTTTATACTTAAAATATTTGTCATTCCAATACTTTTTCCACCCATTGCAGCTATATCTTTACAATTAACTAAAACTGAACAATATCCTGCCCACCATGGATCTGCTTCTAATAATTTACCCCAAATTCCATCAGCAGCCAATAGTATAGCATTTTTTCCATCTATCCCTATAACTGCTGCATCATCTCCATAATCAACAATGATATCAAACTCATAATCACTATCAATAAAATTTATTATATTCACTACTTCCTTAATCTCTCTTTTCCTAATTACTCCTTCAAAGTTCTTTATCTCTTCAATTATTTTCTTTAACATAAATTATCCCCAAAAAAATAAGAAAATTTATTTTTTATATCTTTTATAAGATTCCTTTAACATTTCTATTACAGGTAATTCCTCTCCAGCCAAGAATTCTAATGTAGCTCCTCCTCCAGTGCTTATATAGCTTATCTTATCAGAGAGTCCAAACATCTCAACTGCAGCTGATAGGTGACCTCCTCCTATAACAGAGAAAGCTTTTGAATTTGCAATAGCTTTTAAAATTTCTATAGTTCCTTTAGCAAAATCTTTATTCTCAAAAACTCCAGCAGGTCCATTAGCAACAACTGTTTTAGCTTCGGAGATAATTTCTCTATACAGCTCTATTGTTTTTTCTCCAATATCATTTATGGGATAGTTAATACATTTTCCATTTAATTCCATTTCTTCTCTTTTTCCATTCACATTAAGGGCTATATCTATTGGACACACTATTTTATCTCTATACTTATCCAATAACTCTTTAGCTACTTCAATTAATTTTTCAAACTTAAGATTTTTTATTATTTCTAAGTTCACACCTAAATCATAGCCTTTTGCTGCTAAAAATATATTTGCTACTATTCCTGAAGTTAAAACTTTATCAGCTGTACCATTTTCCAAAACATTTTTAATAACCTTGATAGAATCATCTGCCTTAGCTCCACCTAAAACATATACACATGGTTTCTCTGGATTATTTAAAACCTTTGATAATACTCTTATTTCCCTCTCCATCAATCTTCCAGCAATCATTGGCATATAGTAAGAGAAACCTACTAAAGATGGCTGAGCTCTATGAGCTGCTGCAAAGGCATCATTTACAAAATAGTTAAACATTGGATAAAGTGTTTTTATAATGTAGGTATTTGCCTGCTTTTTTGGAGTAATTCCTTTCCAATTTTTCCAATCACTTAAAACTTCCTCAGAGTAGAATCTTATATTTTCTAACATTATTATATCTCCTTTTTCCATATCTCTTATCTCTTTCTTAGCTCTTGACCCTATAACCTCATCTACAAATTTTACATCTCTACCTATAATCTCAGATAACCTTTTAGCATGATTCTTTAATGATGTAAAATCCTTCTTTCCTGGCCTACTTTGATGAGCTATTATAACTACTTTAGCATCTTGTAACTCATTAATAGTATCTTTCACTTCTCTGATCCTTTTATCATCTAATATCTCTCCACTTTCAGGATTTATTGGACAATTTATATCTACCCT
Source organism: Methanocaldococcus villosus KIN24-T80 (assembly GCF_000371805.1). Classification (NCBI taxonomy): domain Archaea; kingdom Methanobacteriati; phylum Methanobacteriota; class Methanococci; order Methanococcales; family Methanocaldococcaceae; genus Methanocaldococcus; species Methanocaldococcus villosus. The sequence continues at coordinate 782,341 of NZ_AQUK01000001.1, read as the reverse complement.
CAATATTACACTTCTATTATCAAAATCAAAATCATCTAAGGTTAGCATATTTCCACCTCTAAAAGCTTCCCTACAGCAAATGCTGGGAAAGCTAAAGATATCTCCTTACCATATTTCTCCTTTATAGATATTACATTATAATCTTTTAATGCATCTTTTATAATATCTTCTCCTTGTCCACATATGACTACATCTTTTATCCCATATCTACTAGCAACTTTATTAACATTCTCTCTTATTAAATTTAATATCTTATTATAAAACTGTTCAGCTAAGCTATACAACTCATCCTTGCTAACCATTTCAATATCAGCACATAAAACCCTTGCTAATCTAATATAACAACTTTCTAAATCTTTCCCACCACCATCAGGTGTTTCACAGGAGTAGTCGTTTTCATCAATCTTACCCAGTATTCTACAAATATCAGCTGTTATTGCAAAATACTCTGATGAAATATTTGTCTCTTTACCTCTAAATAATACTCTATTTGTTAGAAATGATAAATTTGTTCTTAAAGCTCCAACATACAACAGCTGATTCTCCATTAACCTTTCCAAATCAGTCTTTTTGGCTAAAATCTTTTTATCTTTTATTGGGATGATATCAGTGGTTGTAGATCCCATGTCTATAAATATGCAATTATCATAAAATTTGCTAATAAATTTAGCTGATGCCATCCAATTTGAAGCTGAAACTTTTAAATAATTCCTTTTAGCTTCATCTAAAGTTAAAAAGTTTCCATCAACATCTAAAACATAAACTTCTTTAAAAACACTTCCTACCTTATTTAATATATCCTCAACCCCTTCTCTCTTAGTTTTATAACAGTCAGCTAATTCAGCAGTCATCACTAGAGCTACCTTATCATCTGAAAAATCTTTTAGCAAATCTACTAACCTATCTTTCATTTTCCATATTGGAAAGTAGATATGATAAACTTTATTATTATCTATATCAACTATTTTTGTGTTAGCTCCTCCTATATCTATACCTAACATAAACATCAACCTGTGATAGTTATGAATCTAAATGGAATATGTAAGAAGGAGGTTAAAAAGTTTAAAGTTGGAGATGTTATTTATTTAAATGGGGTAATATATACTGCTAGAGATAAGGCTCATTTAAAAATAATAGATATATTAAAAAATGGTGAAGATCTTCCATTTAATTTAAATGAAGCAATCATTTACCATGCAGGCCCAATAATGAGAAAAGAAGGAGATGAATGGCATGTTGTATCTATAGGCCCTACAACCTCTGCAAGAATGGATGATATAGAAGAAGAGTTTATAAAATTAACAAATATATCAGCAATTATTGGAAAAGGAGGAATGAAGAAGGAGTTACTAAAGATTTTTAATGAATATAATGTTTTATACCTCTCCGCCCCTGGAGGTTGTGCAGCCCTTTTAGCTAATGCAGTTGAAAAGGTTGAAGATGTTTATTTCTTAGAAGAGTTAGGTATGGCAGAGGCTGTTTGGAAACTTAGGGTTAAGAATTTTGGACCTTTAGTTGTAACTATGGATGCTAATGGAAATAGTTTATATGAAGAAGTGAATAGAAGAGTTTATGAAAGATTAAAAACCCTCATTTAATAATAACTTTCTAACAGAGTATGAAACATGGTGGGCTATGTTAATAGCCTCTTTTTCCCCTCTTGTTCTTGGATATATCACATGCCTCTTTAATATTGATGAAACTTGCTCTTTTGGAAGATTAAAAAATTCTCCTTTTTCACATAGAATATATTCAAACTCTCCACCAATTTTATTTATTAATTCAATAGTCTCTTTTAAAATATCTCTCAATTTTTGAGACTCCTCTTTTTTAATTAACACATCTATCTTTTCAACATGCACTATTCTATCTGCTTCTATCTCTAATAAAACCCCAGCATATACTCTAAAAAACTCTTTATTCTCATGATGTCTTCCTGAAATATCTATTGCCAATACCTTAACCATTTAACCCCCAAATAAGGCTTTTATAAACTGTAAAAAATGTTTTAAATAGATCTAAATTATTAGCCTTAGCATAGTTGTAAATTAACCAATCTATTGGTTCTAAAAATCCTGCTATTGAAATAAAGGTAAATATTGACATTAATAATATAGCTATACTTTTAATACTCACTTTCTCTTTAATTGGATAAAATATATTAGCCAATTCTAAACCCAAAACAACAGCTAAGGAGTATCCAAAAAATTCAAAAATACCATGTGGGACAATAGCTATTAAATCTTTAAATTCTAAATTCACTCCAATAAGTGCTGTTATTGGATTAGCTATGGCAAAGATAAACAGAATACATATAAATCTTAAATATTCCTTCTCTTCAGCTTTTTCTTTTGAACTTAAATAACCTGCTAAAGCAAAAACAGCTATTATCATCATACAAGAGATTGAATTGTTTATTATATAAGAGAGAGCATAAGAGAGATATGGAATAGAAACATTTTGAGATATTACTGAAGAAACTGCATAAAATTTCATTTCTCCAAAAGTCTTAGCAATTTCAGCTGGTTTTTTTATAGGTTCAGATTTTAAGATATTTGATAGGAAGATTAAAAATTTTCCAAAAGAGAATGAGATTAAAAAACCTAACCAAGTTAAAAAATAAGTTAAAGTTATTTTATATTTTAAATTTAGACATAAAAATTTTTTAAACATGTTATATCATCCTTATAGGCCTTATAGCTCCACAAGCTGTACATTTTAATAAATGTATTCTACCTTCTTTAATAATTTTTGTATCTGGTTTTCCACACTCCTTACATAGAACATATTCTCTTAAGAAATCATTTATCCTTGCTTTTAATAATTCAGGGTTAATTCTTCTCTGTAATATTAATCTATTTCCTTCAATACTTCCAGCACTACCAGTTTCTTTAAATAAATACTTAGCTAACATCTCCATATCTCTATTCATAGCTTTAGCAAGTTCTTTAAAGTTCCTTATTATTGTTCTATTTCCTTCTATTAACAACTCTATCTCTGGTAGTTCAAACCTATCTTTTTGATAAACATACTCAGGTATTTGCTCTCTAGCTCTTTTTAGTAAAGCTTTGTAGTCATAATAGTCTATTTCCATATTATCTACCTTACTCTTTTACCATTAACCTTTTTATTTTGCCATGAGTATTTTCTCATTCTTGGATTTGGATAACCACATGCAGCACATCTCTTTTTTCTTACATGATATGCCCTTCTTCCACATCTTCTACATCTTATATGATATGATCCTTTATTTCTCTTACCCATTGAAGGAGTTCCTTTAGACATACAAATCACCTCATAAATTATTAAGCAATAAAAATATAAAATTAATATATATAAATTTTACTCTCTCTTAAATTCCTCTGGGTTAAATTCTACTTCAGGCTTTAATATTTTCCTAATTCTTTTATCATGTTTTGGATCATATCTCTTATGATCAATTTCAATCTGTCTTAAAACTGATTCTAAGGATTCTTTTAAAATATCTATGAATTCCCATCTTTCATGTAATGATATCTTATCTACATCCTCTCCAATCTCTTCTAATCTCTTTGGCAATGAAGCCTTTGGTTTACCTTCTCCAACATACAATTTGTGAGGAGTTTTAACATATGTAGTTATTCTATAATATGGCACTCCCCCTTTATCTCTCTCTTTCTTAATATTTATTTTTATCCAATGAACCTTTCCAGACAATTTGACCATCTTTCTAACTTCTGTGGCTATTATTCTTTCAGCTAAGTCTTTATAGTCAGGATCTAACATCCCATGAATTTCGACTTCAACCATTGCTCCTTTCTTTAGCTCAGCAATATATTTCATTATGTCATATCTTGTCACAATACCCTTAAGCTCATCCATTTTTATAACTGGCACTCCTCTTATGTCATAATCTTCCATCAATTTAGCAGCATCAGCTGCAGAAGCATCATAATCAACAGAAATTATTGGTGTGCTCATAATTAATTTAACAGGTTGTCCCATTCTTGGATATTTTTCCCCTTTAACCTCTCCATATCTCATTTTTCTTTTTGGTTTTACTATTAAGTTTAATATATCCATCTCTGTAACAATTCCTACAGGTTTTCCTTCATCATCAACAACAACTAATCTACCAATATTGTGATCTCTCATCAATGCTCTAGCTTTACCAATAGAGTCATTTTCATTAATTGTTATTACATTTCTTGTCATTATTTTTTTTACTGGAGTATCTTTCATTATCTTTGACCTTGCAGCTCTTGCCATTATATCAAAATCTGTAACAATCCCCACAAGTTTATTGTTATCATCCACTATTGGAGCTGCCCTCTGCCCACTTTCAAACATCTCACATACTGCATCTAAAACTGGAGTTTCTTGATGAATATAATGGGGTTTATACATTAATGATCTAACTTCCTCTTCCCATGAGTGGGCAAGTAGAAGATCTCTCATTGAAATAAGATAATACTCCTCTTCTCCTTCTTTTTCATCTACAACAATTAAATGGTGAAATCCATTCTCTTCCATAATTCCTAAGGCTTTTGATATTGGTGTTTCTGGTGTTACTGTTACAACATCTTTTGTCATTATCTCTTTTATTGGTTCATCAAACATTTTTCCACCCTCAGTAAATATTTTAATGTAATTATAATCTAAAGCATTATTATTTATATTTTATTAATAAGTTGTGAGATCATGGAGATTGGTCTAAGTATAGAAGCTGAAAACAAAATAGGAGTTTTACACAAAATAACAGGAATAATATTTGAGTTAGGCGGAAATATATTATATACACAACAGTTTTTAAAGGATAATGATGTGGGATTTATCTATATGGAAATTGAGATAGATGATGTAAAAAAATTAGAAGATGAATTAAAGAAGTGTAAATTTATAAAATCTTTTGAAATTCATAATACACTAAAGAAAATCTTTGGTAAAAGAGTTATTATTATTGGTGGTGGAGCACAGGTTGCTGAAGTTGCTAGAGGGGCTATAAGTGAAGCTGATAGGCATAATATAAGAGGAGAGAGAATAAGTGTTGATACTATCCCTTTAGTAGGAGAAGAGAACTTATATGAAGCTGTAAAAGCTGTTGCTAAGCTTCCGAGAGTTGGAGTTTTAGTTTTGGCAGGGTCATTAATGGGAGGAAAGATAACAGAAGCTGTTAGGGAATTAAAGAAAAATGGAATTATAGTTATAAGTTTAAAAATGTTTGGTTCTGTCCCAAAAGAAGCTGATTTAGTGGTTGGAGACCCATTACAAGCTGGTGTTTTAGCAGTTATGGCTATAGCTGAAACTGCTAAATTTGATATAAATAAAGTTAGAGGAAGGATATTATGATAAGAGAATGTAAAGATGGGGTTATTGTTGATATAGAGGTACAACCAAATGCTAATAAAAATGAGATTTTTGGAATTAATGAATGGAGAAAAAGAGTTATGGTAAAAATAAAAGCTCCTCCTGTAGAGGGGAAGGCTAATAAAGAAATAATAAAGTTTTTTAGAAAGTTATTTAATAGTGATATTGAGATCCTCTCAGGTACAACTTCATCAAAAAAATCTGTGCTAATTAAAGGAGTTAAAAAAGAAGATGTTGAAAGGGTGATTAAATGTTCTTACCAGAAGAAATAATTGAAACAATAAAAATGATAAAAATGGAGAATTTAGATTTAAGAACAGTTACTATGGGAATTAGCTTATTAGATTGTGTATCAAATGATTTGGATGAGCTAAAAGAAAATATTTACAATAAAATAGTTTCTTCAGCTGAAAATTTAGTAGAAACAGCTGATAGAATTTCAGAGAAATATGGTGTACCTATTGTTAATAAGAGAGTGGCTGTAACTCCTATAGCTCTACTGATAGGAGGAGCTTTAAAAAATATTGATGATAAAATAGGAGCTTGTGTGGAAGTTGGGAAAACCTTAGATAAAGCTGCTAAAAAAGTGAAAGTTGATTTTTTAGGAGGATATTCGGCATTAGTACATAAAGATGCTACTGAAGCAGATCTCTGTTTAATAAACTCTATTCCTGATATGATGAAAATGACTGAAAGGGTCTGTTCTTCTGTTAATGTAGCTTCAACAAGGACTGGAATTAATATGGATATTGTTAAGTTAATGGGTAAGATTATTAAAGATACTGCTTACAAAACTGAGAAGGCTATTGGCTGTGCAAAACTTGTGGTATTTGCAAATGCTCCAGAGGATAACCCATTCATGGCTGGAGCTTTCCATGGTGTTGGAGAGGGGGATAAGGCTATTAATGTTGGTATTTCAGGACCAGGAGTTGTTAGAGCTGTTGTTGAGAAATTAAAGAATGCAGATTTTGGAACTTTGCATAATGAAATTAAAAAGACTGCTTTTAAAATAACAAGAGTTGGGGAGCTCATAGGTAGGGAGATCTGTAAAGAATTAAATATTAAATTTGGAATTGTAGACCTCTCCTTAGCTCCAACACCTGCTAAAGGAGATAGTGTTGCTAATATTTTAGAAGCTATGGGTTTAGAGAAATGTGGAACTCATGGAAGTGTTGCTGCTCTTGCATTACTAAATGATGCTGTTAAAAAGGGAGGGTTAATGGCTACAACATATGCTGGAGGTTTAAGTGGAGCATTTATTCCTGTAAGTGAAGATAGTGGAATGGTCGAAGCTGTTAAAGCTGGAGCACTCAGTTTAGAAAAATTAGAAGCTATGACATGTGTGTGTTCTGTTGGTTTAGATATGATAGCTATTCCTGGAGACACTCCTGAAGCTACAATCTCTGCTATAATTGCTGATGAAATGGCTATAGGAGTTATAAATAATAAAACAACTGCTGTTAGAATTATCCCAATTCCAGGAGCTAAAGAAGGAGATATTGTTGAATATGGTGGATTATTAGGAAAGGCTATTGTTATGAAAGTCAATAAATTTTCTTCTGAGAAGTTTATTAATAGAGGAGGAAAAATACCTGCTCCTCTCCAAGGATTTACAAATTAAGTTAGCATTACTAACATTATTATATATAATTTTCCATCTATTTTAAGAAGATATTTTTATATATTTTGTTAGCAATACTAACATGTGGAATCATGCCTGAACATATACTCTCTGGTGTAAAAGCTATAGTAGCTATGAAATTAAGAAGAAAAGGTCTAACTCAGGAGGAGATAGCTGAGTTATTAAAGTGTAATAGATCAGCTATCTCTCACTATTTAACTGGAAAATATCCAAAAGAGAAAGTTATTAGAGTAGCAAGAGCTATTGAAAGTCTCTCCCCAAGAGAAGGAGTTAAGATAATAAAGAACTTAATTGAGGATAAAGAGTTAATAAAAAATCTGATAAAAAATCTGTATGATATTGAAATATATTGGGATGAAAATAAATGCCTCTTCTGTGGATCTTGTTTAATTTGTGAAGCAATATCTCAAGAAGGGATGAAAATAAAGATAGATAAAGATAAATGTTGGTTATGTTTAAAATGCTTAGAACTTTGTCCTGCAAATGCATTAATCTTAAAGAGGGAAAATTATGATAGTGCAAATAAAAGAGTATTTTGAAGATGGTTTAATTATAAAGAGAGAAGGAAAACAAGAAAGAGAGTTAATCTGGTTAGATAGCAAATGTGTTGGCTGTGGAATATGTTATGACATCTGTCCATGTTCAGCTATACATCTTGGTCCTTTAGGAGCAATAGCTAAAGGACTTGTAGATGCTCCAAAGTTAGATATAGATAAAGATGCATGTGCTCTCTGTGGTCTCTGTGCAGCAGCATGTCCATTTGATGCAATGGACTTAAAAATAAATGGAAAATCAATTAAAGAGGATGAGAATTATCCAAAAATAAAGAGATCTATAAAGATTAGTCAAGATAAGTGTGTGTTGTGTGAGCAGTGTGAAATGGTCTGTCCAAGGGATGCTATAACAGTTGATAGGGAGTTAGCTGAAAGAAAGAATTTTGTTATTGGAGAAATAAATATTAATAAAGATAGATGTGTTCTCTGTGGAATCTGTGCTGATTACTGTCCAGCTGATGCTATTATATTAGACTATATCCCTCCATCACCAGTCTGTCCAAAACCTGTTTTGGATATCAAAGTTGATAAGGATTTATGTGTTTACTGTAAAGTTTGTGAATTTGTCTGTCCTCATGATGCTATTGAAGTTATATGTTATAAGTGTCCAATGATAAAGAGAGTTAAAAAAGCTAAGCTTTATAAAGACATTACTGGAGAAACTAAAGTTGATAAAGAGAAATGTGTTACCTGTGGATGGTGTGCTTTAATTTGCCCAGCAGATGCTATAGAAGTTGAAAAACCATTTGAAGGAGAAGTAATTATTGATACAAACCTTTGTAATGCCTGTGGGGCTTGTGTAGCTATCTGTCCATGTTCAGCTATAGAGTTTCCAGAATCTGATAAAATAAAGGGTAAAAGTGAATATCCTGTTAGTAAAGAGATATGTGAAACCTGTGGAATATGCTTAAAAGATATCCCTAAAAAAACAGAAAAGATTTATGTTAATCAAGATCTCTGTGTTCTTTGTGGAGCGTGTTCAAAAGCATGTCCAATAAATGCTATAACAATAAAGAGAACAAAAATTAACTTTGAAAGAGAGCCAGAAGCATTAGCATGGAAATTAGCTTTCAAAAAATTAACAACAAATTAAAGGTGAGGAAATGAAAGCTTATGAGTTAATAGTTCATGAAGAAAAGTGTCATGGCTGTGGTAACTGTGTTGTTTCATGTCCTGTAAATGCTAAACTACCAGAAACATGGGGAGGCAAAGGGCCTTATAATGAGGAAAGTGTTGTTATATTGGTAGAAAATGGAACTGTTAAAGTAGTTAATCCTGAACTATGTGGGGGTTGTGGAGCATGTGTTGAAGCTTGCCCAGTTAATGCTATAGAATTAAGATTTAAATTGATTTAGGTGAAATAATGAAGTTTAAGCTTAACACTGGTAGAACTATTTGGCAAGGTCAGGGAATAGAGGCTGGAAAAAATTTAGAGTTATATAGAAAAGCTGCTGCAATTGCCTATATGAATGAAGAAGACATGAAAAAGCTTAATGTTAAAGAAGGAGATAAAATTAAAGTAAAATCTGAGTTTGGAGAAGTTGTTGTTTATGTTAAAAAAGCTAATGAAAGATTACCTGAAGGAAGCATATACATCCCTATGGGACCTTGGGCTAATCTTGTAGTTCATCCTTACACTGATAGTACAGGAATGCCATATTTTAAAGGAGATTATGACTATTATGTTGAAGTAGAAAAAACTGATGAAGAAGTGTTAAGTATGGAAGAGCTTATGAAAAAATATTACATAAAATAAAGGTGAAATTATGGAATACATAATAAAAAATGGAATTGTTTATGATCCTTTAAATGGTGTTAATGGAGAAAAAATGGATATATGTGTTAAAGATGGAAAAATAGTTGAAAAAGTTTCTGAAAATGCTAAAGTTATTGATGCTTCTGGCTGTGTAGTAATGCCTGGGGGGGTAGATCCCCATAGCCACATTGCAGGACCAAAAGTTAATGTTGGTAGAATATTTAGACCTGAGGATAGTGTTAAAGATGTATATAAAAAAGAGGGATTAAAATCAGGAACAGGGTTTTCTGTCCCATCAACATATAAAACAGGGTATCAATACTGTGAAATGGGTTATACAACAGTTTTTGAGCCAGCAATGCCTCCATTATTAGCAAGGCACGTTCATGAAGAATTTTATGACACTCCACAAATAGATAAAGCTGCTTATCCACTTTTTGGAAACAATTGGTTTGTTTTCCAGTATTTAATAGAAAAAGATTATAAAGCTTTAGCAGCTTATGTGGCTTGGGTATTAAGAGCTACAAGAGGTTATGCTATAAAAATTGTTAATCCAGGAGGAACAGAAGCTTGGGGATGGGGGCTAAATGTTACAAGCTTAGATGATCCAGTTCCAGGGTTTGACATAACTCCAAGAGAAATTGTTAAAGGTTTGGGAATTGTAAATGAGATGCTTGGCTTACCCCACTCTATTCATGTACATCCAAACAATTTAGGACATCCAGGAAATTGGGAAACAACAATAGAAACTATGAAATTATTAGAAGATGTAAAAGCCAAACCAAGGATTGGAGAGAGAGAAACATCTTATTATAATACTCATGCTCAATTCCACTCTTATGGTGGAACTTCTTGGAAAGATTTTGAGGCAAGAGGGGTGGAAATTGCTGAGTATGTTAATAAATCTAAACACATTATGATAGATGTTGGGCAAATAACATTGGATGAAACTACAACTATGACTGCTGATGGACCTATGGAATATGATTTACATAGAACAAATAAATTAAAGTGGGCTAACTGTGATGTTGAATTAGAAACAGGTTCAGGAGTAGTGCCATTTATTTACTCTCCAAAAGGTCCAGTTTATGCATTACAGTGGGCTATTGGTTTAGAATTGTTCCTTTACACTGATGTAGATAAGTTAATTCTATCAACAGATCATCCAAATGCAGGACCATTTACAAGATATCCAAGAATAATAGCATGGTTGATGAGCAAGAAGTATAGAGATGAATGGTTAAATAAGGTTCATAAATGGGCTGTTGAGAGAGCAAGAATAGCAGATGTTGATAAAGAGTATGATTTATATGATATAGCTAAAGTAACAAGGGCTAACCCAGCTAAGGTTTTAGGAATTAGTGAATTTAAAGGACATCTTGGTGTGGGGGCAGAGGCAGATATTGCTATATATAAAATAGATCCAGAAGAAAAGGATGGTAAAAAAATTGAAAGAGCTTTCAGATTTGCTAAATATGTATTAAAGAGAGGAGAAATTGTTGTTAAAGATGGAGAAATTGTTAAAGAGGTCTTTGGAGATACAATTTACTTAGATGTTCAAGTTGGAGAAGATATAATGAAAGAGGTTGAAAAAGATCTAGAAGAGAAGTTTAAGAGATATTACTCAGTAAATCTTGATAACTATCCAGTTTCTGATGAATATGCAAGAAGCTGGAGAGTTATTAAAATAGATGCTACAGATATTAACTAAAAACTTTTTTGGTGAAATGATGAAAGAGTTGATATTGGAGCTAAAGAAAGAGTTAGTTTCTCCTGTAGAGATGGATCCTGTATTACCAGAAAAAATAGAAAGTATGAAAATTGATGAAATAAAAGATATAAAACTCTACTGTGGAAAAAAAATTGTTAAATTAGAAGATATTTTCGATATTGAATTAAATGAGATAGATAGTGAGCCAAGAATAATTATAAAAAACTCAACAATGAAGTTAAAGTATATTGGAGCTAAAATGACAAAAGGAGAGATTGTAGTTGAAGGTGATGCAGGAATAGGTGTAGGGGCAGAGATGAAAGGAGGAAAAATAATTGTTGAAGGAAATGCAGATTCATGGGCTGGAATGAATTTAAAAGGAGGAGAGCTTATTATTAAAGGTAATGCTAAAAACTATTTAGGTTCATCATATAGAGGAGATTGGAGAGGGATGAGTGGAGGAAAAATAATTGTTGAAGGAAATATTGGATCAGAAGCTGGAGAGTTTATGAATGGAGGGGAAATACACATTAAAGGAAATGCAGGAATGTATTTAGGAATACATCAAAATGGAGGAATTATATTTGTTAATGGAAATGTTGGGCCAAGGTTAGGGGGAGAAATGAAAGCTGGGGCTATAGTAGTTTATGGTGAGGTAGAAGATTTATTACCATCATTTAAATATGAAGGTATTGTAGAAAATCCTGTAATAAAATTAAAGAAAAAAGATCCTGGAGTTAAAGTAGAAGGTAAATTTTATAAATTAACAGGAGATTTTGTTAATGAGAAACCAAAAGGGCAATTATACATTTCAGTAGATAAAAATCCTAACCTATTTTAATATTTTATGATGTGGACATCTTCTGGTTTGATTAGTATATCTATCTCATCACCTTCTTTAAAATCTAATAAATGTGTATTTGGTGTAATTGTTATATTTATATTTATGCCATTTATATCTACAACTAAACATATAAAATACCCTTTTTTAATAACTTGTTTAACTTTTCCAGTGAAAATATTTTTCTTGTTAGGATTATTATGTCCATTTAAAATTATAATTTTTTCAGGTCTAATTGAAATCTTTATAAGTTTATCATTTAAATCCAATTTATCAGTGGAATAAATAGTTAAACCATTAACATTTAAAACTGTTAAATTTCCTTCTTTTCCAATAACCTCAGCAGTCAATACATTTGTTCCTACAAAATCTGCTACAAAATTTGGAAGAGGTTTATTAAATATCTCCTCAGGCGTACCAATTTGAAGAATTTTTCCATACCTCATAACAGCAACTTTATTAGCTAAACTCCAAACATCATCAAGATCATGGGTTACATGGATAACTGTGGTGTTATATTCATCAATAACCTTCTTTAAGAGATTTCTTAATTTCTCTTTTGTTTTCACATCTAATGCACTAAAAGGCTCATCCATAAGAAGGAGTTTTGGTTTAACAATAAGAGCTCTTGCTATTGCAGTTCTTTGAATCTCCCCACCACTAAGTGTTGTTGGATATCTATCTAAGAGATGTTCAATATCTAAAATTTTTGCGATATGGATGACTTCATTTTTTATTGTTTCTTTATCTTTAATTTTTTTCCTCAAACCATATGCTATATTATCAAAAACATTCATATTTGGAAAAAGCATACAATCTTGATAAACTATACTTATATTTCTTTTTTCTGGTGGAAGTTCAGTTATATCTATACCATTCATAATTATTCTACCACTATCAGGTTTATAAAAACCTGCTATTGTTTCCAACAATATAGTTTTACCACTCCCAGTAGGACCAATAATTGTAAAATAATCTCCTTCTTCAACACTTAAACTACAATCTTTAAGATGAAATTCCCCTAATTTAATATTCACATTTTCTAATTGGATAAATGACATTTATTCTCACCCTAAATAAGGATTAAATTTTATTTTCTCCTTTTCTCATGCTACTTTCCAATTTTTCAAATGCAAATATTGCAATGAATGATATTATAACTAAAACAATTCCACTTGTAATTGCCATCCCTATATTTCCATAGGATATGTTTAAGTAGAGTGTTATTGGAAGTGTTTCTGTATAACAGTAAGAACCTCCTGCAAGTATAAGAACTGCTCCAAATGCTCCCATGCACCTTGCAAAAGTTATGATTGTAGAGGCAAATAATCCATTCTTTGCTAAGGGCAGTGTTACATTTATAAATGTTTCAAGTTCGTTATATCCAAGAGCCCTTGAAACAAATTCATACCTTGGGCTTATCTCTTCAAATGTGGAGTAAATTATCCTTATACCATAAGGTAATGCTGTAAATACCTGAGCAACAATTATACCAAGTTTTGTAAAAACCACATGTATTCCTATGCTCTCAAGAAACTTTCCAATATAGGTTTGACCAAAGAGGAGTAACAATGCTAAACCTAAAACCAACTCTGGAAATGCTATAGGTAAGTCAAGTATGGATTTAACCATATTTTTTCCTTTAAATGAATATCTTGATAATGCATAACCTGCGGGTATTGATAATAACATTACAGTGAAAGTTGAAATTAGAGAAGTTATGATTGAAAGTTTTAAAGAGTAAATCATTTCTTTAGTTCTTATTGAGGACAATACATCTTTTGGATTTGGGACTAAAAACAGTGAGATAATTGCTATGAAAAGTAGTGATGTTAGTAAGAGCGCAATAAATATACAGAATTTTCTAAAAGAAATTACCTGCATGGTTTAAACCCCCATTTTTCCCATATTGTTTTTGCCTCATCACTTGAAATGTAATTGTTAAATGCTTTTGCAACTTCCAAATCCTTAGCTTTTGTTGTAACTGCTGTTGGGATTGTTTTTATTATGTTTTTATCTTTTGGAATCTCAATAACCTCTATTTTTCCTTTTGCCTGTGACCATGTAGTCATATCCTCCCAAATGATGGCTGCATCAACTTGTTTAGTTGCCACATATATTAAAAGCTGATTAACTGTTGGAGCATATACTACAATATTTGGTTTTACCTTTTCCCAAATCTTGTTCTTTTCAAATATTTTTACAGATACTTTTCCAATTGCAGAGGATTTAGGATCTCCTATTGCTATTCTAACTCCTGGTTTTGTTAAGTCATTTAAATCTTTAATATTCTTAGGATTTCCTTTTGGAACTATAATAACTGGGATATGGTAAGTTATGTTTTTAACAGTGTCATTTAAAATCAACCCTATATCCATAGCATCTTTTGTGTATTTATATGCCCCTGGGATAAACACATCCCCACCAGTTGTTTTTAAGATTCCAAATAATTCAGCACTACCTCCATAATGAACATTTACTTTTGCTCCAGTTTTGTTTTCAAAATTTCTTTTCAATTCTTCCATAGGTTTTATCAAACCAGCCCCACATAAGACTATAATGCTATGCCCTTCGTAGATTTTTGCACTGTTTTGAGAGTCATGTGTTTTCTCTGTACATCCACATAGTGTTATAAGTAGAAACCCCACAGTTAAAATTAAAATGGTAAATTTTTTCATACCTCCACCTCAAATCTTTCATTGTGTTAATTATAATACATTACTATTTAACCTTTATGTTAATTATATTAGATTAACAAAAATGTTAGGAAAGAAGTTTATATATAGTTTCCATATTATAATGAAGATTGATTAATTTTATTTTGAGGATGATATTATGCTCAATTTAAATTTTACTGGACTCATTCCAGAAAATATGGAAAAAAGAGGAAAATTAACTTTAAAAGATAATTTAAATATAATAGAGGAGATTTTTAATCAGAGAAAAATCCCAAAGGAAGGTTTAGATGATGATAAAATAAAACTTCTATTAAAAATCTTATCTTTAATGGATACTGATAAAGATCCTAAAGTTATTCAAATAGGAGAAAGGGAAGCAAGAATTGCTTCAAGAATTCAAAATGAACTTGTTGCAGGGTTTTGTCATGGTATTGGTAGGAGTGGAAATTTAATTGATGCCCAACCTAAAGCCCCAGGGGCAAGTATAATGTATGCCCTAACTAACAAGATTTTAGAAAATTTTTTGAAAAATTTGGGATTAAAAGTTAATGCAATAGCTACTCCAGTAGCAACTGGAATGTCTTTGGCATTATGCTTAAGTGCAGCAAGGAAAAGATATTATTCAAATGTTGTTATTTACCCATATGCATCACATAAAAGCCCAATAAAAGCTACTTCTTTTATAGGTATGAGAATGAGATTAGTTGAGACAAAACTTTATGAAGATGCTGTTAGAGTTGATGTTTCTGATATAGAGAATGCTATAAAAAAGGAGATAAAAGAAAATAATAACCCCTGTGTTTTAAGTACTTTAACATTTTTTCCTCCAAGAGAAAGTGATGATGTTATAGAAATCTCAAAAATCTGTGAGGAATTTAATATCCCTCATATAATTAATGGAGCTTATGCTATTCAAAACAAATTCTACATTGATAAATTAAATAAGGCATTTAAATATAGGGTTGATGCTGTTGTTAGTTCTTCAGATAAAAATCTATTCACACCCATTGGAGGGGGTATTATTTATTCAAGAGATAAAGAATTTTTGAGAGAAACCTCTCTCTGTTATCCAGGAAGGGCTTGTGCTACACCAGTGGTTAATATATTGATATCCTTCTTATCTTTAGGTATGAATAAATATTTAGATTTAATGAAAAAGCAAAAAGAGTGTAAGAAGTTGTTAGATAATTTATTAAATGAACTTGCAGAGAAAAAAGGAGAAAAAGTTTTAAATGTAAAAAATCCAATTTCTTCAGCTATAACTACAAAAAAAGATCCTGTTGAAGTTGCTGCAAAATTGTATAATTTGAGAATAACAGGCCCAAGAGGGGTTAGAAAGAATGATAAATTTGGAACCTGCTATTTAGGAGAATACCCTTATGATTATATTGTTGTAAATTCCGCTATTGGGGTTAAAGAAGAGGACATATATAAGGTAGTTGAAAAACTTGAAAGAGTGATATAATTGTTAGTAAATAGTAAAGCTCTATCTATAATAAGAAAATACATTAAGAAGTATAATTTAGAAAATGAGGATTATATTAAGGGTAAGATAATAAATGAATTAAAAGAGAAAAATTTGTTAGTGGAGACAGAAGACGGGAGTTTAACATTAGTTTCAGAGGATATAAATGAGATGATGCACTCCAGAATTGGAGCTTTGACTGAAGCTATTTATAAATTTGTTAAACCTTCTAACTTAGAAAAAATGAAAGAGCCAAAAATATTGGATCTCTGTAGTGGGCTTTGTTATAATGCTGTTGCAGCTTTACACTTTAATAAAAGAGCTAAAATAGACATGGTTGAAATTTCTGAAGAAGTATTATTCCTATCTCTATTCTTAGATATACCATTTGAAGAACATGAGATAATAAAGGATAAAATAAGGGAGCATTTCCTACCAAATTATAAATCTGAACATGAAAATATAAAATTGTATATAGAGGATGCTAGGAAGTTTATTAAAAAGTCACAATCTTGTTATGATATAGTTTTTCATGATGCTTTCTCTCCAAAGAGAGATCCTACACTCTATACATATGATTTTTTAAGAGAGGTTTATCTTAGATTAAAAAATGGTGGGGTTTTATTATCCTATTCCTCATCAATACCATTTAGATCTGCTTTAGTTGATAACTCATTTATCATTTCTGAAGAAGAGAGTTTAGATAGAAAAAGGTGTATATCTTTAGCTTATAAGAACAGATGGAGTAAAAGGATAAATGAAGTTGATGAGAGAGTTATAGCATTATCCATAACAGCTTTACCATATAGAGATAAGAAATTAAATGCTAGAAAGGAGGAAATTATAAATGAAAGAGAAAAAAATAAAATGATTCTAAAAGATATTTTAACAAAAAAGGGAAAATATATATCAACTAAAAAAATAAAAAAAGGAAAAATACCAAAAGAATTGTTAGATATACAAAAAGAAAATTTAAACTCAACAGAAATTATAAAAAAGATGAGAAAAACATACTATGGTTATTACTCATTTCAAGATCTCATAGAAAACTTTAGCCATCTTTATTAGATCCTCTATTTTTATATGCTCATTAGGTTGATGTGCAGTTCCTTCGCCAATACCCCAAACTGCAACATTATATCCTTTATATCTTAAAAATGCTGCAACTGTTCCCCCTCCCATACCACAAAGCTTTGGTTCTACATGTAATACATTTTTAATAGCCCTTTTTAGCTCTTCTATTGTTTCAGACTGTTTATCAGTGTAATTTGGTTCCTGTCTCTGTAGAATTTTATATTCAATTTTTGGTTCTCCAGAGAAATAATTTATATATTTTTTAAAATCAAATTCATTTATAGCTTTTTTAATATCTTCTAATATATCATCTATCTTATAACATGGCAGAATTCTGCAATCAAAAGCTACTTCAGTATATCCTGGGATAGTGTTAGGATTTGTTACATTATTTTTAACTATTGTAGGTTCAAATGTTGAATAAGGGGGGAGGAAGATTTCATCCCTTTTGTTGTATTTATTATACAGTTTATTATATAATAAATTAGAGAAGTTAAAAGCTATAAGATTAGAATTTAATCCTTCTTCTGGAGTGCTACCATGACATTGACTACCTATAAAAGAGAAGAGCACCCATAAGATTCCTTTTTCTCCAATTTCAATAAGTTCTCCATTTTTAGAACTAAAATCTGGGACAATGATAATATCATCTTTTTTAAATATCTCATTTTCAAAGTTTAATAAATATTTTAATCCATATTCACTTCCAGCTTCTTCATCAGATACAAATATCAATGACAAATTATATTTTGGATTTAATCCACTTTCATAAATTAAAGGGATTAATAAGAGAGATGAAACAATAGCTTTATGATTGTCTTCAGCACCTCTTCCATAAATTTTTCCATCTTTTATAACTGGTTCATAAGGAGGGGTTTCCCATAATTTTATATCCCCTTCAGGTACTGTATCCAGATGGGAAATAATATGTAAACTCTTTTCCCTATTGAAATTTATCTTAAAAACTATATTTGGTCTTTCAAAACCATTCTTATCTTTTACATTATACTCTTTTAAAGAATAATTATGGATATTATATATCTTTATAAAATCATTTATAATTTTTTTAACATATTCAGCTTTTTCTTTTTCCCCATTTCCTCCAAATGCAGGATTTACTGAGTTTATTTTTATCAAATCTGATGCAATTTTAATAGCTAACTCTTCCATAATATCAACAAAATTTATTATTTAGAAAAAAGTTATTTAAGTTCTTTGACTTTCTTAATTAAGAGTTTAATGATTTCTCTATCTGGTAAAACTCCTTCTGGTGGATCAATAACCTTTCTTAACTTTATTGGAACTCCATCCATTCTATAAGCAGTACCTTCTGTCTCAACTCCTGCTAAAGCTGGTGGAAGGATAATATTTGCTAACTCTGTAGTTGGAGTTTTATGTGGTTCTATACATATTAATGGTATTTTAGCTATATGCTCAACAGCTTTTTGTGGGAAGTGAGCTCCTGGATCTGAAGCTATGTTAAGCATTGCATCAACATCTCCTCTAACTAACAAATCAACTGATGAAAATTCACCAGGGTTGTATCTTGGATATCCTCTTGAGAAATCTACAGCATAAGGATATCCTGTTATCCATGTACAGA
Source organism: Methanocaldococcus villosus KIN24-T80 (assembly GCF_000371805.1). Classification (NCBI taxonomy): domain Archaea; kingdom Methanobacteriati; phylum Methanobacteriota; class Methanococci; order Methanococcales; family Methanocaldococcaceae; genus Methanocaldococcus; species Methanocaldococcus villosus. The sequence continues at coordinate 763,671 of NZ_AQUK01000001.1, read as the reverse complement.
CTTGGTTAAATCCATTGACATTGTAATGTCCTCTCATTGGCATTAAACCAAACTTTGTAAATCTATTCAAATCAATAACTAATTGAATAGCATTATCTATATTTCTATGCTTACCTCTACTCATTGTCATTCCCATACCAAAGAATAACTGCCCAAATTGAGCATTTTTACATAATTCTACAGCTTCATAGATTAAATCTACAGGAACTCCAGCAACTTTGTCAGCATTTATTTCCAAGCCATTTAGTATAGCTCTCATAGCTGATATCAATTCATAATCCTTATGCTGTTCAACTTTTAAATGGATATCTGCTAATTTAGCAGTATCTGTTTCTCTTGGATCAACTACAATCATTGTTCTATCTTCTCTACCTCTCTCTCTGAAATAACCTCTTGCAAATATTGAATATCTTGACATGTGTCTGGGGTGGGCGTGCATTGGATTGCATCCCCAGTAAATAACTAAATCAGCTCTATTTTTTACTTCTCCTAATGTACAGATGGGGTATCCTACATCTTGTAATGCAAGAACAGAAGGTCCGTGTCAAACTGTTGCTGTATTATCTATCACTGCCCCTAATAATTCGGCTAATTCAATACCATAAGCTTGAGCATGTGTATCAGTTGAACTCCAACCATATAGTAGAGGCCAGTTAGCTTCAACTAATATTCTTGCAGATTCTTCTATAGCTGTATCCCAATCTACTTTTTTAAACTCTTCTTTTTTATTTTCTCTCATTAATGGTTCTGTGTATCTTACTGAACCTTCAAAGTGTAAAAACTTAGCAGTTCCAATTCTACATGCATGTCTAACTTTTACTATATGGTTATTTTCAACAAAGACTTCTAAATCATCACAAAGAGTTCCACAAAATGGACAAACTACATTTCTAATTACCTTCATATTCATCACCAAAAGTTTTTATTTTAGCATTAAAACTTTCTTTTTCTCAGCTTCAGCTACAGATAAGCATAAGAGACACATGACACAGTAACCTTTTAAAGGAATTCTACTCTTAGTTAATTTTAAAGTTTTCATTGGACAAACTTCAACACACTTTCCACATTTATTACATAGATAAGGTGAGTATTCAATTCTATTATATTCTTTACCATTATGTTCTATCTTACCTAATTTCAATGCCCCTGTTGGACATGCCACTGTACAGGCTCCACAGACTATACACATTCTTACTTCTTTCTTTTCAGGGTCTACAACTATAGCATCAGTTGGGCATACTGAAGCACACTTCTTTAATATATCATAATCCTCCTCTATAATAACTAAACCCTCATCAGTTATAGGATGTGGAGAACTGAATTTAACATCTAAATGTAATGCATCTACCGGGCAGATATTAACACACAATTGACAGGCTGGACATGCCTTTGGAGGTTCTACAACAAACTCTTCAGGGTTTGGTTTTATAAGTTTTATCTTATCTTTATTCCCAGGACAAACTTCAACACATTTTAAACAGTAAATACATTTTTCTTTATCAACTGTAAAGCTTTTGATTTCTTTTCTTCTCTTTTTAGGTATTTTTCCTGCAACAATTATAGCATTCCATGGGCATGTCTGAGCACAGATGCTACAGTAAATACATTTATTCTTATCTATTACTGCTTTTCCATCTTCTATTGTTATAGCATTCACAGGACATTCAGGAACACATAGTGAGCATCCTACACAGTCATCAGTAACATATATAGGTTCTTTAACCACAGGAATTTTTCTTTCTGGTTTATCTATAACTCCTGGTAAAGAGATGATCTCTATTGGGCAAGTTTCAATACATTTTAAACATAAAACACAGTGTCCCTTTGAATATGGAAACTCATCATCAACCTTCTTTATCCCTACACTACAAGCTTCTGCACAAGCTCCACATTTTTTACATTTTGATGGATTATAACTAATTCTTTTTAATTTTTTCCCATTTATTTCTGTTTCTTCAACAGTTAAAGCTCCTGTAGGGCAAACTTCTGCACATTTTAAACATAATGTACAAACTTTAAAGCTATCAATATCTATTGCCTTTGTAGGACACTCTGCCTGACATGCATAGCAAACCAAACAAGCGTCCTTTTGTATTTTAATCGGCATTATTTCACCTAAAAGTTATTATTAATAGTTAACCCTCCTCACTTAAGGAGGGATTGCTCACAACCTCCCATAAAGGGTTCGGTTGTGAGCTTATTCATCATCTTCATCTTTTTTATTATCTCTCTTTATAATAATATGTGCTGCACATGAGTATCAAGGATCATAAGCTCTTAAAACTACTTCTATTAAGTTTAATTTAACTTCATCTATCTTTTCACTCATAATTCTCACCTATTTGAATATTTCTTTAGCAGCCTGTTGTATGGCCTTTTCCATTGTAGGTACATTATGTGTGGTGGCCACAATCATGTTAGCCTTTGTTACAATACCATTATCATCAGTTTCATAGTTGTGTATTAAAACCCCTCTAGGAGCTTCCACAACTCCCACACCATTTCCAGCTTTTGGTTCAACATCAGCTTTAATATCATCAGAGGTTATATTATTATCATTTAAAAGTTCTTTAACCCTTTCACAAGCTTTTAACATTTCAACCATTCTGGCATAGTGGTATGCTAATGATTGATTTGCAGGAAATCCAAAAATGTCAAAGAACTCTTTTCTATATTCTTCAGCTAACTCTGTACCCATGTGATCACAGACATTTAGCATTGATAGTGGCCCCACTCTATAAATTCCATCAGGATACCCTATTTTTTTATAGAATGGATGTTTTACATAGTTATAGCTAACAACATGTTCTCCAATATAGTCTTTATAATCTTTAGCCTCAAATTCATCTTTTTCTTTACCATCAGGAGACAAAAATCTTAATTTTCCATCATAAAATTCATGTTTTCCATCATTAACTATACCTAAATACCATGTATCTATGACCCCTAGAGTTTTTACATAATTCATATACTGCTCTGTTAGTTTTTTAACAACTTCAATAGATTCTTTTGAATATTCAATCATTAAATCAATTTCTTTTAAAAGTTCATCTCTTTCTTCTTCAGAAAGCTGTTTTGATATTCCTCCAGGAATAGCTGTTATTGGATGAATGGCTTTTCCACCAACTATCTCAACTACCCTCTGCCCAAATCTTCTTAAAGCTATAGCTTTTTTGGCCAATTCTGGATCTTTATTTATTACCCCTATAATATTTCTTATCTTAGGATCAGCATCTACTCCTAAAATAAAGTCAGGTGATGCTAAGAAATAGAAATGTAAAGCATGACTGTGTATCATATTTCCTAATAACATTAACTCTCTAAGTTTTTTAGCTGTTTCAGGAATTTTTGCATCCCAAGCCATATCAACAGCTTTTACACTTGCAAGATGGTGAGCTGTTTGGCAGATTCCACAGATTCTTGTAACAATTCTTGGAACTTCTTCAGCAGGCCTACCTACAACAAATTTTTCAAAACCTCTTAAAGCTGTTATGTGTAATTTTACATCTATTGCTTTACCATCCTCTATTGTTAAAGTAACCTTACCATGCCCCTCCAATCTTGATAATGGCTCTATAGTCACTTTCATAATAACACCTTTATTTTATCTTTCTATTAATTAAAGCAGCTGGTAAGCAGAATCTATATAATAACCCTAACTTATCTGGGAGTTTTAATGCATGTTCTCCAGAGTTTGCTAATACATTAGCTGCCTTAGCTCCAAAGTCTAACACTGCATCAGTTTTTCCATAACAACCTCTACATGGCATACCTGATTTTGGACATTTTGCTCCACATCCTGCTCTTGTAGCAAATCCTAAGCATGGATATCCTTGTTCAAATAAACATCTTTCTGGATCTGGTTTTCCTTCAAATGGTCTTTTAAACTCTTTTGGATACACATTTTCTTTTTTTCTTGGACATTCATCACATACAATTTTTTGAGGGATTTTTGGCTCTTCTCCATTTAATATAGCTAATAAAGCATCTTTTATTATATTTGGACATGGAGGGCATCCAGGTAAAATGTAATCAACTTTTATTACATGTGAAATTGGTTTAACTACTTCAGTTAATTCAGGGATTTCTTCATTGGGTATCTCTTTATTTTCAGTAGTGTCAGTGGAATAAACAGTGTTTAATAAATCTTCCTTAGTATATAAATTTCCTAACCCAGGAATTCCTCCATAAGCTGCACATGTTCCAAATGCTACAACAATTTTTGATTTTTCTCTAATCTCTTCTAATAAGTGTTCATCATGTTCATTTCTTACTCCCCCTTCAACCAAGAAAACATCTATTCCATCAGGTATTTCTTTAGGATCAGCAATTATAGGAGCATAAACAATTTCAATGTTTGGTATAAGATCTAGTAATTGATCATGTAAGTCTAATAAAGATATGTGGCATCCAGAACATCCACATAGTTGAATCATTCCAATTTTTGCCAAATTATCACCTCAGAATTTTTAATATTTAAAAAAGAGCCCCTCACTTAGAGGGGGGTCTTCCCTCTGGTCCCTGTTAGGGTTCCCAGAGGGATCATCCCTTATTTATCTTTTTATTGTTGTTTAACTTTTAGAGGGTTGGGGCCGAGCTTTTTTAACCTTTCAGTCATTTCATTAACAGCTGCAACAAATTTATCTGCTTCAGCAGCTGACATTAAGAACATTTCCAACCTTTCTCCACCTATACCTAACTCATCTAGTATCATTTTAGCAAATTTAACTCTTTCCATAGCTCTTAAGTTCCCACTTTCATATGCACATTCTCCTACTTTACATCCAGCAACAAACACAGCATCTGCCCCTTTTTGGAAAGCTCTTAATGCATATGTAATATCAAAAGTTCCAGTACATGGAATTCTTACAATTCTAACAGTTGGAGGATATTGCATCCTACTAGTCCCAGCAAGATCAGCGGCCCCATACCCTCATTGGTAGCAACAAAATGCTATAATTACATAATCCTTCATCTTATCCCTCCTAAGAATTTTTTTAAATAAATAAAGTTATCTGCACCCTTTTAAGGGTGCTTCATCTAACTTTCTAACTTGTTATGTGCTTCCAACACTCCATCTATGAAGGCAATTATCTGTTTTGGTCTATAATACCTTAGCTCCATAGCTCCACTAGGACAAACTCCTGCACAAGATCCACAACCTTTACATGCAACATCATTAACTTTTGCTACAAGATGCCCTTCTTTTTCTACATAAGAAATCGCATTGTATGGGCAAACTTTACCACATGCCTCACATCCACCACAAATATCTTCATTAACTGTAGCCCTTATCATCTCAATCTTGAACTCTCCTTGAGCCATTGGTATGGATACTGCAGAAGCAGCTCCTTTAGCTTGAGCTACAGTGTCAGGAATATCTTTTGGCCCTTGTGCAACTCCTGCAATAGCAATACCATCAACTTTTGTATTAACTGGGGCTAATTTTGGATGTAATTCTTTAAAGAACCCATCTGGACTTAATTCTAATCCTAACATCTTAGCTAATTTTGGATTATCTTTTCTTGGAGATAATCCAGCAGATAATACAACTAAATCTGCCTCTATTTCAATTATCTCTCCTAATAATGTATCTTCTACTCTAACAATTAAATTCTTAGTTTCGGGATCTTCCAATATACATGCTGGCCTTCCTCTTATGAATTTAACTCCAAACTGCTCTTGAGCTCTTCTATAATATTCTTCATAACCTTTACCAAATGCCCTAATGTCCATGTAACAAATATAAACTTCAGTGTTAGGATCATGTTGCTTAATTAATTGAGCATTCTTTAAGGCAAACATACAACATATTCTTGAACAGTATGGTTTTCCTACTTTAGCATCTCTTGACCCTACACACTGAATAAATACAACTCTCTTTGGATGTTTTCCATCACTTGGCCTTATTTCATGCCCTCCTGTAGGCCCAGCAGGGTTTAACATTCTTTCTAATTCTAATGTTGTTATCACATTGTCATAAATTCCATATCCATACTCTTCTTTTAGTGTACAGTCAAATTCATCATAACCTACAGCACAGATTATAGTTCCAACTTTCAACTTAATTTCTTCAGGTTTTTGATCATATCTTATAGCTCCTGGACCACAAGCTTTGGCACACAATCCACATCTAATACAGTGTTCCATATCTATTGTATAAACTAATGGAACTGCCTGTGGGAATGGAACATAAATAGCTTTTCTCATACCTAAACCTAAATCAAACTCATTTGGTACTTCAATAGGACACACTTTAGCACAAGCTCCACAACCTGTACAAATATTTTCATCAACATATCTTGGTTTTTTCTCAATAGTAACTTCAAAGTTTCCTATGAATCCTTCAACTTTTTTTATTTCAGCGTAAGTGATTAATTCGATATTGGGGTGGTTTGCAACGCTAACCATCTTTGGGGCGAGAATTCACAGCGCACAGTCATCAGTTGGGAATGTCTTAGCAAGTTGAGCCATTCTTCCTCCAATAGATGGTTCCTTTTCAACTAAATAGACTTTATAACCTTGATCTCCTAAATCTAATGCAGCCTGAATTCCAGCAATACCTCCTCCAATAATAAGACAAGATTTATCAACTTTAACAACTTTTTGTGGAACATCTTCTAATCTCTTAGCTCTTTCAACACCCCCAGCAACAAGCTCCATTGCCTTTTTTGTTGCTGCTTCTTTATCAAACATGTGAACAAAAGAGCACTGTTCTCTAATATTAACAAACTCTAAGTAATATGGGGATAATCCTGCCTCTTGCAGACACTTTCTAAATGTTGGTTCATGTATTTTTGGAGTACAGGCGGCAACAACTACTCTATCTAAATTGTATTTTTTAATACACTCTTTTATCAAATTCTGTCCAGGATCTGCACACATAAATGGATAAGTTTTAGCTACTACAACTCCATCTAATTTTTCAGCAAAATCTCTTACAGCTTCACAATCAACTACACCATTAATGTTAGCTCCACAATAACAGACAAAAACTCCAACTCTAACCATAATCATCCCTCCAAATAAAATAGAACACCTAATAATTTATTATGCAGGAGTATATAAAAAGCTATATCCTTAAGATATTTAATATTGGTTATTAACATTTTTTATGTTCAAAATTGTGACTATAATTTACACAAAACCAAAAATTATATATAGAATTTTAATAACATATACATACCGAAGTTGTAGAACAAAAAAAAGGTGAGATGTATGAGCATGGCAGGAACTCCAATAGTAGTATTACCACAAAATGTAAAGAGATACGTTGGAAGAGATGCTCAAAGAATGAACATATTAGCAGGGAGAATAATTGCTGAAACCGTTAGAACTACATTAGGACCAAAAGGAATGGACAAAATGTTAGTTGATGAGTTAGGAGACATTGTAGTTACAAATGATGGGGTTACAATATTAAAAGAAATGTCTGTTGAACACCCAGCTGCTAAAATGTTAATAGAAGTTGCTAAAACCCAAGAGAAAGAAGTAGGAGATGGAACTACAACAGCTGTGGTTATTGCTGGAGAATTATTAAGAAAAGCTGAAGAATTATTAGATCAAAACATACACCCATCTGTTATAATTAACGGATATGAAATAGCAAGAAATAAAGCTATTGAAGAATTAAAGAAAATTGCTAAAGAAGTTAAACCAGATGACAAAGAAATGCTCAAAAAAATAGCAATGACTGCTATAACTGGAAAAGGTGCTGAAAAAGCAAGAGAAAAATTAGCAGAAATTGTTGTTGAAGCTGTTAGCACTGTTATTGATGATGAAACAGGAAAAGTTGAAAAAGATTTAATAAAAGTTGAGAAGAAAGAAGGAGCTCCAATTGAAGAAACAACATTAATTAGAGGAGTTGTAATTGACAAAGAAAGAGTTCACCCACAAATGCCAAAAAGAGTAGAAAATGCTAAAATAGCATTATTAAACTGCCCAATTGAAGTTAAAGAAACAGAGATTGATGCTGAAATAAGAATTACTGATCCAGCAAAAATAATGGAATTTGTTGAACAAGAAGAAAAGATGATTAAAGAAATGGTTGATAAAATAGCTGCTACTGGAGCTAATGTAGTCTTCTGTCAAAAAGGAATTGATGATTTAGCACAACACTACTTAGCTAAGAAAGGAATATTAGCTGTTAGAAGAGTTAAGAAGTCAGATATGGAGAAATTAGCAAAAGCTACTGGAGCTAGAATAGTTACAAAAATTGATGACTTAACACCAGAAGACTTAGGAGAAGCTGGGTTAGTAGAGGAGAGAAAAGTAGCTGGAGATGCAATGATATTTGTTGAAAACTGCAAACATCCAAAAGCTGTAACAATATTAGCAAGAGGTTCAACTGAACATATTGTTGAAGAAGTGGCAAGAGCTATAGATGATGCTATAGGAGTTGTTAAGTGTGCTTTAGAAGATGGAAGAATAGTTGTTGGTGGAGGAGCTACAGAAATAGAATTAGCTAAGAGAATTAGCAAATTTGCAGAAACTGTTGCTGGAAGAGAACAATTAGCTGTTAAGGCATTTGCTGAAGCTTTAGAAATCATTCCAAGAACATTAGCAGAAAACTCTGGATTAGACCCAATAGATATGTTAGTTAAGTTAAGAGCTAAACATGAAGAAGAAGGAGGAGAAGTTTACGGATTAGATGTGTTTGAAGGAGAAGTTGTTAATATGTTAGAAAGAGGAGTTGTTGAACCATTAAAAGTTAAAACACAAGCTATTGATTCAGCTACAGAAGCTTCAATAATGTTGTTAAGAATTGATGATGTTATAGCTGCAGAGAAGTCAGAGAAAGAAAAAGAAAAAGGACCTGGAGGAGAAGAAGAGGGAGGGGATGAATTCTAAATCCCTCTAAATAATTTTTTTATTAAACAAAAAATTAATTAATTTGAATTTATGAAATTACTGTTTTTGTTCTTACACAGCCTCCTCCATCACCTACGGGAACAGATTGGCCATTTTTTCCACAATAACCTACTGACAATTTTAAATCTTTAGTTATAGCATCTATTTTAAATAAAATATCTAAAATTTCCCCACTTAATCCAGCATCTTTTATAACCTCTTTCAACTCTCCATTTTCTATTTTATATGCCTCAACAGCTGAGAATTGGAAAAGCCCTTTACCAGTATCTACTTGCCCTCCTCTTGAACCTTTTAAAAACAATCCTTCCTTTGTATCTTCAATTAGCTCATCTAAACTCCAATCACCTGGCTCAATATAAGTGTTACTCATTCTAACAATTGGCCTGTTTAAACCTTCTGCTCTTCCATTACCTGTTAATTCCATATCCAACCTTCCAGCTGTTTCTCTTGAATGAAGGTAACTTTTTAAAATCCCATTTTCAATAATAACAGTTCTTTTTCCTTCAACTCCTTCATCATCATATTTATAAGATCCAAAACCATTCTCTAAAGTAGGGTCATCAATAACATTAACTATCTCACTTCCTACCTTTTGATTGAGCTTACCTTTAAATACACTGTCATTCTGTAAAACCAAATCAGCTTCAGCAGCATGCCCAACAGCTTCATGAATAAAAACTCCTGCTAATTCATGATCTAATATAACTTTAAATTCTCCTTTAGGACATGGTTTAGCTTTTAACATTCTTAAAGCTCTATCTTTAGCTTCTTTGGATTTGTTTAAATAATTGTCCTTAATATTCTCAAAACCAAATCCCCCAATTCTTTCAGAGGCATATTCTAATCTTCCATTTTCTTTAGCAACACAGCTCATATACATTATAGCCCTTCCCACTTCACCTTCAATAAATGAACCTTCACTATTAATGAATATCTTCTTTCCACAAATATCTGAATAACTAACAGAAATACTTTTAATCTTTTCATCTCTCATAGCTTTATATGATTCAATAGCTATTCTCTTTTTTTCTTCAATATCTACATCATATGGGGCTATTTTCCCAATTAATTTATATTTATCATTAATAGCTTTATAATCTTTTAAAATAACCTCTTTTTTGGTATTATCATTAGCTAATTTAGCCATTTTATATGCTTTTTTTATTAACTCTTCTAAATCTTCTATATTTTTTGATTTACAGAAACCCCATCCATTTTTATATAATACCCTAACAGCAATCCCTTTACCCATTCCAAAAGATATTTCCTCAAAAACTCCATCTTTTAATACTATGCTATTTGAATATCCACTATTTATCCTAACATCTGCATAATCTCCTATATCTAAAAGTTTAATAATCTTATCAATATCCAATATCTCACCTTTTCCACATCTTTGGATAAACATTTCTCTCCATAAACACTCTTTCAATATCTACAGCTTTTCCTTTTTCAGCAGTTAGCATTTCTTTACTACTCATTAGTGCTTTTCCAAAGCCAATAGCTTCTCCTTTTAAAGTTTCAACAACAACAATATCTCCTTTATTAATATCCTTACTTAACTTAGATATCCCTCTAACATAAACATCTGCTCCATGACATATAGCAGAAACAGCACTGTCTTTAACAACAACCTTTTTTAAATGCCTCAACCCATATTCTAATGGTTTTATTATTCTTCTTAATTCTTCTTCATCACCATCTTCTTTCCAAAATACATAAGCATCTAAAAGATCTTGTAAATAAACAGCATCATTCTCATCAAAAACTCCACTTTTTATTCTTCTCAACTCTTGCATATGTGCAGAGGTTCCTAAGGCCTCTCCAATATCTTCACAGAGTTTTCTAATGTATGTTCCTGATTGACATTTAACTCTAAACAAAACATCTCTACCTTCTTTATCTAATAATTCTATCTCATAAATCCTTCTTACCCTTAATCTTTTTTTAACAGCAGATTTTAATGGAGGTCTCTGATAAATTTTTCCAGTAAATTCTTTAAAGACTCTTAAAATATCTTCTTCACTAGCATCCCTATGTAAATGCATTAAGCAAACATATTCTTTTGGGGGGATGTGCCATAGTGGGATAGATTTAGTAGCTTTTTCTAAAGCTACTGGTAAAACTCCAGTTACTTTTGGATCTAATGTCCCACCATGTCCTGCTTTTTCAATGTTTAATATTTTTTTAACCCATGATGAAACTTCATGAGATGTGGGCCCCCTAGGTTTATCTATAACAACAACCCCATACTTGATTAAATCTTCTATCTTCCTATTATATGGATCTGAGCCATATTTCCAATTTGTTTCAGCTTCTTCTCTTACTAGTAAAATTATCTCACCTTCTTAACTAATCTTAAAAGCATAGCTATAATTCCTAAAAATAAAAATATTATTAACCATAGATAGTTATTAGTATTTAAACTTAAGACATACCCTATAACTGTAAATGCCATTAAAATAAATAAAAGTTCAAAAACTATATCTACCATAAAATTTATTTTAAAATCATAATAGATATTAAAAATTTTGGTGATATCATGAGAGCCACATTAGAGAGTGCCAAGGAGTTTAAGAAGGTTGTTGATACTGTTGCCCAAATATTAGATGAAATCTGTTTAATAGCTAATGAGGATGGGATAACTGCAAGAGCTATGGACCCAAGCCATGTAGCTCTTGTCTCATTAGAAATACCAAGATTGAGCTTTGAAGATTATGAAATAGAGGGAGAGAAAGAGATTGGTATTGATTTAGAAGCATTTAAAAAGATAATGAACAGAGCAAAATCAAAGGATAAGCTAATATTAGAATTAGATGAGGAGAAAAATAAGCTAAATGTCATATTTGAGAACTCTGGAAGAAGGAAGTTTAGCTTAGCTCTCTTAGACATATCAGCATCAGAAATAAAGATGCCAGAGATAGAGTATCCTGCTGTTGTCATGCTAAAAGGAGATGCTTTTAAAGAGGCTTTGAAGGATGCTGATTTAATAAGTGATTATGTTATCTTAAAAGTTGAGGATAACAAATTCATAGTTGAGACAAAAGGAGAATTAAATGATTTTTCAGCAGAGTTTGATGAGGATAGTTCAGCTTTAATATCAATAGAGAGCCAAGGGCATGCTAAAAGTGCCTTTAACTTAGAGTATTTATTAGATATGGTTAAAGGGATTAAAGCAGGGGATATTGTTAAGCTCTATTTAGGAACAGACATGCCATTAAAGTTAGAGTATAGCTTAGGTGGAGCTAATCTAACCTTCCTATTAGCTCCAAGAATAGAAGGCTGATGATCTATGTATAAAGAACTAAAAAATTATTTTTTTAATGAGATTAGATCAGATACTTTATTAAAGTTACCTGAAGATTTCTATGAAAAAGTTAGAGAATATATTAAAAAATTGGAAGATGAAAAAGAAAAAGAAAGGGCTAAATATTATTATAGGGAGTTAAGAAAGCTTAGGATATATAAAGCTATGTATTTTGATAGAGAAAATTTATTAAAGGAAGAAGAAGAGATATTAAATAAAATAGAATTCATAGAAGAGGAACCAAAAGGTATATATACAATAAAAGATATTGAAGTTGTGAAAGTTAATAAGCAGTTTCCACAATTCACTGATGGCAATTTTATTTATAATTTAAATAAAGAAGAAGTCATAACTTTAGATAAAAAGATAGCTACTATTCTTGAAAAACATGGTATTATCTCTAAATTAAGGGTGAGAATGTGAAAATACCAAAAAAAATCAGAAGGTATTGCCCATACTGTAAAAAACACACAATTCATATTGTAGAAAAAGCTAAGAAAGGGAAAGCAAGTGAATTAACTTGGGGGCAAAGACAGTTCAGAAGAGTAACAGCAGGATATGGAGGTTTCCCAAGACCTAAACCAGAAGGTAGATCAAAACCCGTTAAAAAAATCGATCTAAGATTTAAATGTACTGTTTGTGGGAAAATACATACAAAAGCAAATGGATGTTTTAGAGCAGGGAAGTTTGAAATAGTAGAGAAATAAAGGTGAGAAACAATGGATTTGGCAAAGATCATTCCACAGCCAAGATCAAGATTTATAAAAGTCCAATGTCCAGAGTGTAATAATGAGCAGATAATCTTTGATAGACCTGCAACACTTGTAAAGTGTGTGGTCTGTGGTACTGTTTTAGCTGAACCTACAGGGGGTAAAGGAAAAATAAAAGCTAAGGTTTTAGAAGTTCTTGAATAAAATTTATTTTTTATTAAAATATATTTAAAAATTTATATATGGTGATTATATGGATGTAGCCATTGTAGGAGCGTCTGGTTATACTGGTGGAGAGTTGTTAAGACTTTTAGCATTTCACAAAGAGGCTAATGTAGTTTCTATAACATCAAGGAGATTTAAAGGAGAAAAGGTTTATAAAGTTCATCCTCATTTAAGAAAATTTTATGATTTAACATTTACTGAAGATGTTAAAGATGCAGATGTAGTTTTTACTGCCCTTCCACACGGAACCTCTATGAAAGTAGTTCCAGAATTTTTAGAGAGGGGAATGAGGGTTATTGATTTAAGTGGGGATTATAGATTTGAAGATCTCTCTATTTATGAAAAATATTATAAGATTAAACATACAGGCTTACCAAATGTTAAAATAGTTTATGGGCTAACTGAAATATATAGAGAGGAGATAAAGAAGGCTCAACTTATATCTAACCCTGGATGTTTTCCAACAGGGGCAATATTAGCTTTATATCCATTAGTTAAGGAAGGTATAATAGAAGAAAATATTATTATAGATGCTAAGACAGGAATTACTGGTGCTGGAGCTAATCCTTCTGAAAGAACACACTTCCCATTTGTTAATGAAGATATTATAGCTTACAATATAACTACCCACAGACATAAACCAGAAATAGAAAAAGAGTTAAGAAAGGTAAATAATAAAATAAAAGTTTCTTTTGTACCTCATTTAAGTCCAATAAATAGAGGAATTTTAACAACTATTCATGGATTTTTAAAGGAAAAGATTGATAATGAGGAATTAATAGAGATTTATAAGAAGTTTTATAAAAATGACATATTTATAAGAATCTACAAAGATATTCCAAAATTATCATATGTTAGAGGATCTAATTTTTGTGATATTGGAGGATTTGGCATTGATGGAAAAAACTTGATTGTTATATCAGCTATTGACAATCTTATTAAAGGAGCTAGTGGGCAGGCTATTCAAAATATGAATGTTATGTTTGGAATTGATGAGAGTGAAGGGTTAATGAATGTTCCTATCAATCCATAAAATTTTTAATGGTGATAATTTATGCTAAATAAGATCTCTGAAGTTGTTTGGGAGTTGCCAAAAGATTATAAAAGCTGTATGAGAGTTCCTGGAAGAATATATTTAAATGAAATTTTATTAGATGAATTGGAAAAAGAAGTGTTAGAACAAATAGCAAATGTGGCTTGCTTACCAGGAATTTATAAATATTCAATTGCCATGCCAGATGTTCATTACGGTTATGGATTTCCCATTGGTGGTGTAGGAGCTTTTGACTTAAGAGAAGGCGTAATAAGCCCAGGAGGTGTTGGATTTCGACATAAATTGTGGTGTTAGATTAATAAGGACAAATTTAAAAGCTGAAGAAGTTAAACCAAAATTAAATGAACTTATAAAAACATTATTTAAAAATGTCCCTTCTGGGTTGGGAAGTAAGGGAATATTGAAGTTTAGTAAAGGAGAGATGGATGAAGTTTTAGAAGAAGGGGCAAATTGGGCTGTGAAAAATGGTTATGGATGGGAAAAAGATATTGAACACTTAGAAGAGCATGGATGTATGAAAGATGCTGATGCTTCTTATGTTTCTGATAAAGCTAAGGAAAGAGGAAGAGTTCAATTAGGTAGTTTAGGTAGTGGAAATCACTTTTTAGAAGTTCAATTTGTAGAAAGGATCTTTGATGAAGAAGCTGCTAAAGTGTATGGTATATTTGAAGGGCAAGTTGTAATTATGGTTCATTGTGGTTCAAGAGGATTGGGACATCAAGTGTGTACAGACTATTTAAGAGTGTTAGAAAAAGCTTCTAAGAAGTACAACATACAGCTTCCAGATAGACAGCTAGCATGTGCCCCATTTGAGTCAGAAGAGGGGCAGAGTTATTATAAAGCCATGTGCTGTTCTGCTAACTATGCATGGGCTAATAGGCAGATGATAACACACTGGGTAAGGGAGAGTTTTGAAAGTGTATTCAAAATACATGCTGAAGATTTGGAAATGGATGTTGTATATGATGTAGCCCACAATATAGCTAAGATAGAGGAGCATAATATTGATGGTAAGAGAGTTAAAGTTATTGTTCATAGGAAAGGAGCTACAAGAGCATTTCCTCCAGGACATGAGAGCGTACCTAAGGATTATAAATCCATTGGACAGCCTGTTCTTTTACCTGGAGACATGGGAACAGCATCTTATTTAATGAAAGGGACAGAGAAAGCCATGGAAGAAACTTTTGGTTCCACTGCCCATGGAGCTGGTAGAAAACTTAGCAGAGCAAAAGCATTAAAACTTTGGAGAGGAGCTGAAATAAAAAGAAAATTGTTAGAAAAAGGAATTATAGCTATGAGTGATTCAAAAGCTGTATTGGCAGAAGAAGCTCCCGAAGCATATAAAAATATTGATCTAGTAGCTGATACTTGTCATACAGCTGGAATATCATTAAAAGTTGCAAGAATGAGACCATTAGGTGTTATAAAAGGTTAGATATCTTCTAACTCTGTTATTATATAATTTCCATCTTTTCCATCAAATCCTCTAACCAAAAATGTTTTTCCATGAAGTTTTATTGCTATATCTTTTATTGTATCTTCAACTCCAAATTCCTCTAATATTTCTAAAATTCTTGGCATATATTTTTCAAGTGTTGAAAATGGAATGTAACATCTTTTTGAAACTGTTCCAAAGTGTATCTTTCCAAGAGCTTTTATTCTAACTATAACCTCTTCAGGATCCAATTCTCCACAGTTCTTACATATATAAACTAAACCTTTTGGCTTTATTTTAGCCTCTACTAAGCTATTGCAAATACTACAGTAATAATTTATGTATATATTGTCTGAAGATATCTCTAAGATTGCTGGAACTTTAACATCAAATACCTCTCCTCTATTGAATAACTCTTCCTTAGGGATTTCTGGAATTTCTCTAGGGTATTTTATCCCTTTAATAACTTTTTCTATAATCTTTACTGACTTTTCGTCAGTTACTCTACCAAATATTTCATAACATTTTCCTTTTTCTAATGGAATATTTGTTATAAAATTAGCTACTCCATCTTTATCAACTATAGTTCCTATATAGAATATACTACCATCTTCACTCTCCCTTTCTCTAATATCAACTACTTTAACTTTAGTAATTATCTGTGCATTTACAGGCAATTCTTTTATTTTTCCTAATACCATAAAACTTCACCTTACTATAATCTCCTCATTTTCCATTTCATAATCTTCATTATCTTGACTTTCCTCCTTTATTCCCTTTAATATTACTGAATCAACAAACTTCTTATGGACAATATATTCCTTAGGCTGTACTAAAACAGGAAGATCATTTAAAGTTAGAGAAATAGCTTTTCTTAACTCTCCTTTTTCATCTCTAAACTCTATTAAACCAAATCTTACAAATCCCCTAATAAATAATCCTGTGTATAATTCAGGATTTGCTTTAATTCCAAATAACCTTAATTTGCCCCAACCATAACCATCAAACACTCTAAATATTGTGTAATCCTTACCTGAACTTGTCTTACCATGCTGCACCCCTACAACTATTCCTACTATAATTCCTCTCTGTATTGGGGCTGAGTTTATTTCTAAATAAGTTATTCTCTCATCATCCTCCTCCACTCTTCTTAAATACTTAGGCCTACATATAGAAAGAGGTATGGGAACAGATGTTCTAAGCTCAGTACCTCTAACCAATTTTAAATCTTCAAGATTTCCTAAATAGGTTACATCTTTCTTAGGAAATGGCTCATATTTTCCTAAAACACTCTCATAGTCATCTGCAGTGGTTAATAAATAGGTTTCCTCTATCTCTTCAATCCCTTCATCAGTATAAACTGTAGAGTATCTAACAATTTCCACTTTTTCTTCATCTATTTTTATTTCATACCTCATATTATCACCTTATTTTATTATATCAAAATCTTTTTATAAAAACCTATTTATTGTTTATATTAAAATTTAAAAAATAAACTTTAGAAAAGGTGTAACCAATGGTCAAAATATTAATTACTGACCCTATACATGAGGAAGCTATAAAAATATTAAAAGAGCTTGGAGAAGTTGAGATAGCTACAGATTTATCTAAAGAGGAGCTTTTAAATAAAATTAAAGATGTTAATATTTTAATTGTTAGGAGTGGAACATATGTTGATAGGGAAATTATAGATGCTGGGAAGAATTTAAAAATTATTGCAAGAGCTGGAGTTGGAGTTGATAATATTGATGTTGATTATGCTACAGAAAAAGGTATTATTGTTGTAAATGCTCCAGATGCTTCATCCATTTCAGTAGCTGAATTGACTATGGGGTTAATATTAGCTGCAGCAAGAAATATCCCACAGGCGAACAATTCTGTTAAAAGTGGAAAATGGGAAAGAAAGAAGTTTAAAGGTATTGAATTGTATGGAAAAATTTTAGGAGTTGTAGGTCTTGGAAGAATAGGACAACAAGTTGTTAAAAGGGCTAAAGCATTTGGTATGGAGGTTATTGCTTATGATCCTTATATTCCAAAAGAAGTTGCTGAAAATTTAGGAGTTAAATTATTAAATGATTTAAATGAACTCTGTAAGATGGCTGATATTATAACATTACATGTTCCTTTAACACCAAAAACAAAACATATGATTGGTGAAGAGCAAATAAATCTAATGAAAAAAAATGCTATTATTGTTAATTGTGCAAGAGGAGGATTAATTGATGAAAAAGCTTTATACAAAGCTTTAAAAGAAAAAAGAATAAAAGCTGCTGCTTTAGATGTATTTGAGAAAGAGCCTCCAAAAGACAATCCATTGTTAAAATTAGACAATCTCATCTGTACACCACATTTAGGAGCATCTACTGAAGAAGCTCAAAAGGCTGCTGGAATTATAATAGCTGAGCAAATAAAAAAAATATTAAATGGAGAATTAGCTGAAAATGTTGTTAATTTTCCAAGCCTACCAAAAGAAAAGTTAGGGAAATTAAAACCATATATGTTGTTAGCTGAAACCCTTGGGAATATAGTTATGCAAGTATTAAATAGAGTTGATAGAGTTGAGATTATATACATGGGTTCCCTTACAAAAGAGAACACTGATTTAATAACAAGGGCTTTTTTAAAAGGTTTATTATATCCTATACTATTAGCAGGAGTTAATTTAATTAATGCACCAATTATAGCTAAAAGTAGAAATATTAATGTTATTGAAAGTTATACAACAGAGAAAAAATATGGAGATGCTATAAAGATAATTGCTGAAGGAGATAGAAGATTCTCAATAGTAGGGGGAATAATTAATAATAAGTTTGTTATATTAGAAGTAGATGGTTATGAAGTTAACTTTATTCCAGAAGGAGTTTTGGCTATAATTAAACATATTGACAGGCCAGGAATGATTGGAAAAGTGGGAATGATATTAGGTGAATATGGAATAAATATAGCAAGTATGCAGGTTGGTAGGAGAGAACCTGGAGGAGAGGCAGTAATGTTAATTAACTTGGATCATCCAATTTCTGAAGAGGTTATAAAGAAAATTAAAGAAATTCCAAATATTAAAGATGTAGCTGTTATTAATCTATGGTGAAGAATATGAAAGTTAAAATTCTGGATACAACACTAAGAGATGGAGAACAAACTCCAGGAGTTTCTCTAACACCATATGAGAAACTGGAGATTGCAAAAAAGATTGATGAATTAGGAGTTGATATTATTGAAGCAGGTTCTGCAATAACATCAAAAGGAGAGAGAGAAGCAATTAAAATGATTGTTAAAGAAAATCTTAATGCTGAAATCTGCTCATTTGTCAGAGCTTTAAAAGTTGATATTGATGCTGCATTAGAATGTGAAGTTGATAGTGTTCATTTAGTAGTTCCATCCTCCCCAATCCATATAAAATATAAATTAAAGAAATCTGAAGATGAAGTTTTAAAAACTGCTACTGATGCTGTTGAATATGCCAAAGATCATGGTTTAATAGTTGAACTTTCTGCTGAAGATGCAACAAGAGCTAAAGAGGAGTTTCTAATAGAGTTATTCAATAGAGGAAAAGAGGCTGGAGCTGATAGGTGCTGTATCTGTGACACAGTTGGAGTTTTGACACCTCAAAAAGCTGAAAGGTTATTTAAAAATATTTCAGAAAAGGTAGATTTACCAATTGCAGTGCACTGTCATAATGATTTTGGGATGGCAACAGCTAATACATGCTCTGCCATTTTTGCTGGAGCAGTGGAAGCTCATGTGACGGTGAATGGTATTGGTGAAAGAGCTGGAAATGCTGCTTTAGAAGAGGTTGTTACAGCTCTAAAATTCCTTTATAATATTGACACAAATGTAAAATTAGAAAAACTTTATGAAGTTTCAAGATTTGTGGCAAAAATGATGAAGTTGCCTGTACCATTTAATAAAGCTATTGTAGGAGATAATGCCTTTGCTCATGAGGCAGGAATTCATGTTGATGGATTAATAAAAAATACTGAAACTTATGAACCAATAAAACCAGAAATGGTAGGGAATAGAAGGAGAATTATATTAGGAAAACACTCTGGTAGAAAAGCACTGAAATATAAGTTAGATCTTATGAATATAGAGGTTTCAGAGGAAGAGTTAAATAAGATATATGAAAAAATTAAGGAGCTTGGAGATCTTGGTAAGTATATATCAGATACAGATTTATTAGCTATAGTTAGAGAGGTTAAGGGATCAGGTATAGAAGAGAAAATTAAGTTAGATGAACTCACAGTAGTTTCAGGGAATAAGATAACACCAATAGCATCAGTTAGATTACACTATAGAGGAGAAAATAGACATTTAATAGAAACTGCCTATGGTGTAGGTCCTGTTGATGCAGCCATAAATGCTGTTAGAAAGGCAATAAGTGGAGTAGCTGATATTAAGTTAGAAGAATACTCTGTTAAATCTATAGGTAGTGGAACTGATGCAATAGTTGAGGTTAAAGTCAAGCTAAGAAGAGGTTCAGAAGTTGTTGAAGTTGTTAAATCTGATGCTGATATTATAAAAGCTTCTGTAAATGCTGTAATGGAAGGAATAAATTTATTACTATTGTGAGGTGAGATATTGAAAATCTACTTAAATGGAAAGTTTGTTGATAAAGAAGAAGCAAAGATTTCTGTTTTTGATCATGGTTTATTATATGGAGATGGGGTTTTTGAAGGAATAAGGGCTTATGATGGAGTAGTTTTTATGTTGAAGGAACATATTGATAGACTTTATGACTCAGCAAAAGCTATATGTTTGGATATTCCATTAACTAAGGAAGAAATGATAGAAGTTGTATTAAATACCCTTAGAGTTAATGGATTAAAAGATGCATATATTAGGCTAGTTATAACCAGAGGAGAAGGAGATTTAGGTTTAGATCCAAGAAAGTGTAAAAATCCAAATATTATATGTATAGCTGTCCCAATGGATCCATTACTTGGAGAGGATGGAATAAGGGTAATAACAGCATCTGTAAGAAGATTACCTGTTGATGTTTTACCTCCAGCAGTTAAATCTTTAAACTATCTAAATAGTATATTAGCTAAGCTACAGGCCAATTATGCTAATGTTGATGAAGCTTTTCTATTAGATGAAAATGGATTTATTGTTGAAGGAACAGGAGATAATATTTTTGTCGTAAAGAACAATATTTTAAAAACCCCTCCTGTTTATTACAGTGTTCTAAAAGGAATAACAAGAGATGTAGTTATAAAATTAGCTAAAGAAGAAGGAATAGAAGTTAGAGAAGAACCATTAACATTATATGATCTTTACACTGCTGATGAAGTTTTTATAACAGGAACTGCTGCTGAAATAGTTCCTGTATTTGAAATAGATGGTAGGAAAATAAATAATGGAAAAATTGGTGAGATTACAAAAAGATTGAAAGAGAAATTTAAAGAAGTTAGAAAAAAATGGGGAATTAAGATTTAATAACTTTTCCCATATATGGCCCAATTCTTTTGTATCCTAATTTTCTATAATATTCTCTAACTCCTATTCCACTAGTTACTAATATCTTATTTTTATCAAACTCCTCTTCCGCTACCCTTTCAGCTTCCATTAATAACTTTCTACCAAACCCCATATGTTGCAAAGATAACTCCTCAAACTCTCCTTTTAATGGTTTTTCTGGACCACAAACATGTAATTGCCTAACTAACATTGTCTTTTCATCTATTTCTTTTCTAAATGGTTTATAAGGTTCTCTTAGCCTTAAAAATGCTATTAAAATATCATTCTTAACATCTTCAAATGATAAGAATATCTCCACACCATTACTAGCTTCATATTCTTCTCTACATAGTTTAACATGTTTTAAATCTGGTATTATTCCTCTTTTATACATAACATGCCCAACTTCTCTACACCTAATACACCTACATTTTATATTTTTTTCCTCTAAATACTTATAAACTAACTCTCCTAAATTGCTCTTTTTTACTCCATCAACTATTACAGTAGCAGGTATATCTCTTTGAATTCTTGAAGTTCTTACCCATTTTGGCATTATTGACTTTGCATATGCTATAACCTCAATAGCTTCTTCTTCTCTATATGGTTTATATTCTCCTTTCTTCCACAACTCATAAAGTTCAGTACCTTCAATAACTAAGCATGGATATATTTTGACCATATCTGGCCTAAAGTCTGGATTCTCAAATATTTCTTTAAACATTTCCTTATCTTTATCAATATCACTTCCTGGCAATCCAGGCATAATATGGTAAGAAACCTTCAATCCAGAATCCTTTAAAAGTTGAGTAGCTTTTATAGAATCTTCAACAGTATGTCCTCTTTTACAGAATTCTAGAATCTCATTATATATTGTTTGAACCCCTATTTCCACTCTTGTAGTGCCTAATTTTAACATTTGGTTTATATCTTTCTCTTTACAGTAATCAGGTCTTGTTTCAACACATAAAGCTACACATCTGTGTTTTGCTGTCTCATTAATTTTTTGTGCTTCTTCTAAGCTTTTACTTTCTTTTTCATTTAATGCATCCAAACATCTTTTAATAAACCAATCTTGGTATTCTATATTTCTAGCAGGAAAAGTTCCTCCCATTATTATTAGCTCAATTTTATCAATAGGATGTCCAATTTTCTTAAACTGCTCTAATCTAGCTTTTGTTTGTAAATATGGATCAAAATTAAACATTAAACCTCTCATTGTTGCTGGTTCTTTTCCAGTGTAACTTTGAGGGACATCTCCAAAACAGCTATTAACTCCACCGGGGCAGAATATGCACTTCCCATGGGGGCATTTTGATGGAGATGTCATAACTGCTACAACAGAAACTCCAGAAATGCTTCTTACAGGCTTTTTTCTCAATAATGGAATAAGAATTCTTTTCTCCTCTTCATTAGCGTATTCTAAAATTTCTGATGTAGATGGGAAGCTTAATCCTCTAAACTCTCTTAAACATTCTCTTTTAATTCTTTCAATCTTTTTTTTATCTAATTTTTCTCCTCTTTTATATGCCTCCAATAATTTATTGATCAATGTTCTTATCATCTTCTCTCTCATAGTCATCATCAAAAGATTCTCTAAATACTGTCCATAGGGCTATCAAAGCTGCAGGAATTGCATGCTCTGTAGCAAATGTCATGTGAGGGGATAAATCAATAATATAATCAGCAAATCTAAAAACCCCTTTTGGAATCCCTTCTCTAGAACCACAAAATACAACTATTTCTTTCTTTTTCTTTAAATCTTCTTTTAATTTATCTTTTATTTTTATTATTTCCTCTCCTTTAGGATCTGTTATAATTAACAGTCTATTATTTCTTCTCTTATCTCTAACAGTCTGATATAAATCATGGACATATACTGGTACTTTCTTTATTTCAAATGGATATGCCTTTTTTTGAATTTCATATCTTGATATTTGTCCAATTTTTACACCTTTAATGAATTCCATTAATTCATAAGCATCAACTTTATCTTTAGGAGCTATAATAAGTTCTTTAACTTCAAAAGCTTGAGCAGATCTTCCAATAGCTTCTCCAAACTTTCTACAAGCTTTAATATCTTCTAAATAAGGTAATTGGACAATAGAAATTTTTTTAAATAAAGTTCTTGCATTTATCTTCTCTTTGGTATATTTTTTACCTTTATACTCATCTTTTTTACCTATACAAATATAAGTTTTATGTTTAAAAACTTCAACATAAATGACTTTATCAGGGTTTGTCAAATTAACTTCAGCATTTGTGAGATCTTTTAACTTTGCACCTAATACTATATTCACATCAACAGAATTAAAATCTTGTTTACCTCTCTTTTTAGTTTCTACAGCAAATGTCTCATTCTCATTAATATGCTCTTTTATTTTTTCAGCCATATTAACAATCTTTTCAAAATCTGTTTCAACTTCATAATCTACTTTTAAAACACTATCAACTTCAGGTATTTGTAGTATTTTATCCCTTATGTCTTCTTCAGCCTCAACTATAACAATTCCTTGATAACCATCAGGGGAAGTAATATAGTTAAAATTTTCTACTAAATCTTTTAAATGATTAACAACTATGTTTTCTAAACCCCTTTCAGTTTTTATTATAAATTTCATATTTTATCACCTTACATATGTTTATATAAAAGAGTAACAGTATAACTACCAAAAAACCATAGTTTATTCCTATTTCACAATAAATTAATAATAGAGAGGCATAGATAGAATATAACTTCCAATCACCCTCATATAAAAACTTTGATATTATTCCAAATATAATTGAAAAAATTGGTGAAAAAATATTAAAGTCCATATAAACAGTACCAAACATTGTTGTTGTAAAATTGTGTTTGTAACTAAATAATAATTCTCCTATTTTTTCTTCCCCTCCTGGAGTTAAAATTATAGAACCGTAAGTTGTTATATGATTTTCTATTATACTTTTAAATATATAAAGATCAAGATATGCTCTATAACATAAAACTTCAATTGTGCTGAGCTTCCAACACTGGCCAGATGTAGATAAAATAATTTTATTCATTATTAATATCAGTAATATTAAAATGCTACCAAAGATAGTTATTTTTTTTATAGGATACTTTTTATAAATTAAATATGAGGTAAATAATATTACAGGCCCTACTTTATAACCAGTTAATGAGAGAATAACTAATGATAATAAAAAATATTTCCAACTCTCTATTCCAGAATATGCTAAAGCTCCTAAAGATATTATTCTTAATGGTTCATAATTTATTAGCATTCTTACATTATAATTTAATAATGGAATTGCTTTATACTTAATAACTAACAATAGAAATGATAGCACACCAATTACAAATAGAAATATATTAAATATTTTTTTATAATAATATTTTAGAAATATCTCCACAACTATAAAAATGAAAATAACATACAATATTGATAAAAATAAACATTTTGTAATAACAAAAGCTCCATAAAATGATATAAAGGCTAATAATATAGAGGATATATAATATATTGTTTTATTTATTTTTACTTTTATATCTAATATAAATGGGATTGAAAAAGTAAGAATATTTGAAAGTATAATAAAAATTATTTTAAATATAGAAAAACCTAACTTATCATAATAGGGGAATGCTAATAGAAAAATTATTAAATGCCCTATAAATATTATATTTACTGGATGTTCTATTTTAAACGCTTTTTTAAACATATTATAGTACCCCCCAATATTACATTCATTAATTTAAATCAATATTTTTATGGCATTCCAAATCAAAAAACTCTGTGGTTTTATAACCCCTTTTATTGTATCTAAGAATAAAATATTTCTCTTAACTAAAAACTCTCTAACTTTTTTATCTATTGTTATATCTTCAACCTCATGATTTTCTTTAAATAAACTCAAAGCTTTTATTATTTCCTTATATAGCTCTTCATTTTCTTCCCTTATGTCTTCTAATAAATATTTTAACCTTTGCTTAGTATCATTCAACATAAAATTTAAAATTTCATCTAATTCCTCAGTTCTCATTTTATTTATCACTTTTATTATTAGAACAGGTTTTCCTCCTACATAGCTATAAATTAATTCTTTCTCTTCATTAGAAAGCTTTTTATTTAAAATATTCTCTGATAAAAAATCTATAAACTTCATTGCTGTCTCTTTATCAAAGTCATCAACTAAGATATAATCCGCCCTATCTTCAAGCATCGCCTCGTTATAAACTTTCTCAATGAATAAACTATCAAAAGATAAACAAAATACATGGCATAGGTGTTTATGCTTTGTTAAGCTGATAAAATAGTTAAATAGCTCATAAATTAAGAAGTCGTTTATTTTTAAATCTCCTATCTTCTGAAGTTCATCTAAAATAATTATCGGTATCTTTCCAGATTTTTTAATTTCTAATAGTATGTTAGTTATATATCTAAAAACATTTTTGGTGGTTTTTTTATTTAATAACTCTTCCAAAGTATTCTTTGGAACTGGAATACCAAATAACAATGGAGTATCTTTAATTAGACCTTTTATTATTTCAACTGGCTTTTTATTTTCATTATATTCCTCAAACAAAACTTCAATAAAATCATTGTACTTAGAAATAAAGTATCTTCTTAGATTTATGTAAAACACTACATATTTATCTTTATCTAATCTATTATTAATTATCTCATTAATTAAAGCTGTCTTACCAGAGTTTATAGGGCCGTAAAGAAAATAAATAAAATTTGGCTCAAATTCAATAATTGATAGAATCTCATTTATTTCTTTTTCTCTGTTAAAGAATTCCATAGAATCACCAAGTATTTTTTATAGCAACTATTTCTTAAGCTCTTTAATATAGTTCTTAAACATAGTAGTATTCCAAATATATAATAGATAATAACATCTAAATCTAATATTCCACTTTCTACACTTATTAATGTATAAGCAAATAAAACTCCAAAGATACCTAAATATATCCCTCTTAATCTTTTAGCTAATTTATATAAAAAGCCTAAAAATATTCCTAAAAATCCAAAATACGGTATTATTGCTAAAACTCCATAATCTGCTATAATTGCTCCTACAACTGTTGGTGTTATTGTTACTCCTTCAATATTCAAGGTTTTTGCTATAAAATACCTTGGCCCCACACTATGCCCAAAATAGGACATTATAGCTGCATAGTGAAGAAATCCATAGAACATGTCATTATAATGGTTATATATTATATCATAGATTGACATAGTGAGAGAAATTCTTGAAAGTATAGGATTTCCTAAAGCTCCTAGAAACATAAGCCTCAATATTGATAAAGTTAAAAGTATAGAAAATATTATAATTCCAAATATCAACAATTCCCTTTTTTTTAGTTCTCCTTTATAATATAAAACAGCAAAAGATGATAGAAGAAGGGCTAAAACATTTGTTCTGTAGCCTAATAATGATATAAAAATAGAAAAGATTATAGTGTAAATAATAGCTCTTTTCTTATCTATATTTTCAGTAGCTAAAATTATTGCATAACCAACAATAAATAGATGAGATAAGGTTGTTAAATAAACATTTAAAAATCTTCTTGATAAAGGATCAAAAAGAGGTATTGAGCCTGATAAGATAAGATCAATCACTACTGATACAAATCCAATTATTAATAGTAAATACCCAAAACCTCTATCTATATAATTTGATCCAACAAATTTACCAACATCTAATTTAAACAGATCCTTTCCAACTATAAAAGATATGTAAAATACTATCCCAGAAATTAAAAAAATTATTGCAGCATTAACACTAACATCTGAAAAAATTATATAGATGGCTATTAAAAAAATAAATAAATGATGTAATTCAATCATACTATCAACTTAAAGATATTACTTTATAGCCACTGACTTTATCATTAGTTACAATATATAGCTTTAATTTTGATGTTGATGTCTTATTAACCTTTATATAATTATCTAACTCCTTTAACTTATCTAAATTAATTTTTCCAGATAATATTAAACCATTCTCTATATAAAAAACATCTAACCCTTTTATTTCATCAACAAATAATATGTTATCTAGCTTAATTCTTTCTGTGGGTTTAAAAGTTTCTGTGTCTGCAGCTATTTTTCCTACTATGTATGCTTTAATATAATTAAAAGAAATATTTTTTAAAACTCTTTCATAAATATCTCTAAAATCTTTCCCCTCTAAAGGATTTATGTCAATTACAACTATATATTTTCCAATAGGGATCAACTCTATTTTTTCAGCAGCAATATCCTCTTTATATGCTAATCTACCCCCAATAGTTACTGTGTCATTATTGTATATGGCATATAATATCCCGCCTCTAGCATAATACACTTCCACCGTATCATTAAATAATTTTTTATCATATACCCAATAGCCATAAATATGAGCTTTTAAAGGAAAACCTTTATTCAATATCTTATCTGCTATCCATGTACATTTATACATCTCATCTCCAGAAAATTCATAATCTTTATTATTATTTATAAATTTATAAGCTACAGCTGTAGCTGTTATTATTATAGCTAAAACCACTAGTAATTCTAAAATTCTTTTCATCAATTTTCACCAAGAAGATTTTAGGTTTTTTGCAATTATTGGTACTAATGTAGAGGTTATCACAGACATTGCTATTATAGCAACAAAAATACTATTATCAATTATCCCCATTTCTTTTCCTATTGTAGCTGCCACTAAAGATGCTGATATCTTTGGAACTGTTAAAAGGCTTCCAAAAAGACATTCTTTATTATTGAATCTTAAAAGTTTTAATGGAATGTAAGATGAAACTACCTTTAACAACACAGCTGATGATAATATTAGTAAGATTTGCTTTAAATTTTGCAAATTAAAAATCACCCAAAAATTAGTTTCCATCCCGAGAACTAAGAAAAATATAGGTATGAAGAACCCATAACCAATAGCATTTAGATTTTTATTTAAGATCTCATCACATTCTTTCTTAGTTAAAGCCTCACTGACAGCAACTCCACATATAAATGCTCCCACTATTGGGTGGATATTTAGATACTCTCCTATAATAATTACAATAAATATAATAAATAGAACATAGTGAATTCTCTGAGCATGAAGCTTCTCAAAAATATTTAAAATATACTTTGAAATGATAGGAATAGAGATTAGCAGAATAGATATGTATACAAAAATTTTTAGGAAAAATATTAAAAGATTTCCATCTCCATTGTTTATTTTTATAATAACAGAAAGTAGGAGGAGTGTTATTAAATCTATAATTATTGTTGAGCTTAATATGATTATCCCTAATCTGTTATTTGTTAAATTTAGCTCATTTAAAACAGCATAAACAATAGCTACTGAATGAGAAGCAAAAATAACAGCCATTAATAAAGAACCTGAAAAGTTTAGTCCAATTAAATTTCCTATATAATATCCTCCAATACCTGGAATGAGGATGGATAATAAAGTTAAAAATAATGAGTTTTTAAACTCCTTCTTTAATGTTTCATTATCAACCTCTAAACCTGCTAAAAACATTAACATTATTGCCCCAAGTTCTGATAAAACTTTAAGGGTCTCATTAACCTCTATAATTTTTAACCCATAATCTCCAATTATCATACCAGCTATCATTATTGATGTTATGGCAGGTATGTTAAACCTTTTCAGCAGATTTGGGATTATAAATATGATTGACAATACTATAAAAAATATATAATAGAAATCCATATTTCACCAAAAACTATTTTAATCTTAAAAACTTCTATTCTGCTAATATATAAATCTTTAGGTGAATATTTATGCTACAAAGATGTATAGAATGTGGAAAAACATATAAAAAAGAAGATATTGTTTATACATGTGAATGTGGGGGGTTATTAGAGGTTGTTTATGACTATGAAGAGATAAAAGAGAAGATTTCAAAAGAAACTTTTAAAAAAAGAGAGCCTGGAGTTTGGAGATATATTGAATTTCTTCCAATAGAAGATATGAGCAAAATAATCTCATTACAGGAGGGAAATACTCCATTATACAGATGTAAAAACTTAGAAAAGGAGCTAAATGTGAAAGAATTATATGTTAAAAATGAAGGAGCTAACCCTACAGGTAGTTTTAAAGATAGAGGAATGACAGTTGGTGTTTCAGTAGCTAATGAATTGAATATAAAATCTGTTGGGTGTGCATCTACAGGAAATACATCAGCATCACTAGCAGCATATTCAGCTAAGGCTAATATGAAATGCATAGTCCTCCTACCTGAGGGTAAAGTGGCTCTTGGAAAGTTAGCACAGGCAATGTTTTATGGAGCTAAAGTTATACAAATAAGAGGTAATTTTGATGATGCTTTAGAGATTGTCAAAAAGTTAGCTGACGAAAGATTAATATATTTATTAAATTCTGTTAATCCATTTAGACTGGAAGGGCAAAAGACAATAGCATTTGAGATCTGTGAAAGGCTAAATTATAATGTTCCTGATAGGGTTATTGTTCCTGTAGGAAATGCAGGAAATATATCTGCTATATGGAAAGGTTTTAAAGAATTTTATATTACAGGATTAATAGATGAGCTACCAAAGATGACAGGAATTCAGGCAGAAGGGGCTAAACCAATAGTAGAAGCATTTAAAAAGAAAAAGCTTGAAATAGAACCTTATAAAAATCCTGAGACTGTAGCAACTGCCATTAGGATAGGCAATCCTGTAAATGCAAAAAAAGCTTTAAAAGCCATTTATGATTCTAATGGATATGCTGAAGCTGTTTCTGATAGAGAAATTATAGAGGCTCAAAAGTTATTAGCTAGAAAAGAGGGAATATTTGTTGAACCTGCATCAGCATCTTCTATAGCAGGGTTAAAAAAGTTATTAGAAGAAGGAGTTATAGATAGAGATGAAAGAATTGTATGTATTACAACAGGACATGGTCTGAAAGATCCTGATATAGCTATAAGAGAGAGTGAGGAACCAATTAAAGTTGAGGCTGACTTAGAGAAAATTAAATCACTTCTTATGGAGGGATAGGATGATTAGAGGAAGAGTTTGGAAATTTGGTGACAATGTTGATACTGATGCCATAATGCCTGCAAGATATTTAGTTTATACTGAACCTGAAGAATTGGCAAAGTATGTCATGACTGGTATTGATGAAGATTTTCCTAAAAAGGTTAAAAAGGGAGATATTATAGTTGCTGGTAAGAACTTTGGATGTGGCTCATCAAGAGAGCATGCTCCTCTTGGATTAAAGGGTGCAGGGATTAGCTGTATTATAGCTAAGAGTTTTGCAAGGATATTTTATAGGAACGCTATTAATTTAGGATTGCCATTGATAGAATGTAAAGATGTGGATAAAATAAATGAAGGTGATATTTTAGAAGTTGATTTAAAATCTGGAGTAATAAGGAATGTAACAACAGGAGAAGTGTTATATGGGAATAAACTACCTGACTTTATGATGGAAATATTAGAAGCTGGAGGTTTGATGAATTATCTAAAAAAGAGGTTGGCTAATGAAAAGAGTTATTAAATTTATTTTTTGTAAATAAAATTATATTCCATAAACTTATCTTTATTTTTTACTATTTTTAAAATAACTTCTTTAAGATTATTAAGATACTCTTCATAACCATCTTCATTAACAACCATAAAATCTGCTATAGCTATAGCCTCACCTATCCCAAACTTAAGTTCTCTCAAATCTCTCTCTACAAATACATCCCAAGTATTAGGGTCATCCTCCCTTCCTCTTCTTTTTAATCTCTCAAATCTTGTTATTGGTGAGGAGTGAATAGCTATTAAAACTAGTGGGTAGTGTTTTCTAAAATAATTAACCTCATACAAACTTCTTATTCCTTCTATAATAATAATTTCTTTATCTTTAAAATGCTCTTCAATATACTTTAAAGTTACTACTGCTATTGCCTCATTTCCAAATTCTTCCCTCAGTTTAATGGCTATATTACCTACATTCTCAGGAGTTAATGGCAAAGATCTCTTTTTTGTTTCATACCTTACAACATCCCCCATAGAAACAATAGGTATATCTAGCTCTTCAGCAATATTATAAACAGCATTTTTCCCTGCTCCAGGCATACCTGTGACTCCAATTAAAAGCATTTAACTCACCTTACTAAGATAAGACTCTATAATTCTTGAAGTTTTATTGATAAGATCAATATTTGTGTCTTTAACATGTATAGCTGATGTAATTAAATAATACCCAACAATTATTGCTGAAAGTATAACAACTGTAAGTAATAAAGAAAATTCTAAGGATAATTGGGCTCTTTTTGAAAGTATCATTATTATCCCAAACATGTTTTTTAGATTATATTGTATAAGTTAATAATATAAAAATTTGGTGATTTTTATGTTGATAATTAGGAAAATAAAAAAGAAAGATGAGATAGAGATTGTAAAAGTTGAGAATATTGATGAAGGTGTAGAAGTGAGAAATAGCAATAAAATATTTGCTAATTATAAAAAAGTTGGGGATAGGTATAAGCTTTATAGATGCAGATTAGGAGATAAGTTAATACAGCCTTCAAAGGTTTTAGAATTATTAAAGAAGGAAAAAATAGCAATTGTTAAAGATAAAAGTTTAGAAGAGCTATTAAAGAGCTATCATTTAAAGTTTGATTACATCAACCTCTGCCCCCTATGTTTAATAAAAAATGTTTATAAAAAATTAATAAAAAACAATAAATGTAAATATGGTAATATATATATTTGTTTAGAATGTGCTATAAAAGAGGTTAAAGAGGAAATTAAAGTTAGTGAAGAATTGATAGAGAAGTTTTTAAAAAAATTTAAAGATGTGGATAAAGTGTTATCTCTTTTAAGGATAAAGAACCCTCTAAATCATCCTGAACTTACAAGATATGATATTATTGAAAGTTCTGAAGAAGATATTGAGTGTTATAAAATAGATGATTTAAATATTCCTGAAAAACTTAAAAAAATTTTAAAAGAAAGATACAATACTCTACTACCAGTGCAAACTCTTGCTATAAAAGCTGGATTGTTAGAAGGGAAAGATCTATTAATAGTATCTGCAACATCTTCAGGGAAAACCCTTATTGGTGAGATTGCAGGGATAAAAAATTTATTAGAAGGAAAAGGGAAAATGATATATTTAACTCCTTTAATAGCATTAGCAAATCAAAAATATTTTGAATTTAAAGAAAAATACAATTTTAAAGTATCATTAAGAGTGGGATTTGGAAGAATTGGTAAGAAATTGGATGTGGATAGAGATATCAATGCTGATATAATTGTGGGGACTTATGAAGGAATTGATTATCTTATAAGAACAAATAAGTTAAAAGATGTAGGAACAGTTGTTGTTGATGAAATACACAGTCTAAACATGCCTGAGAGGGGGGCAAGATTAGATGGGTTAATTGGTAGGTTGAGATATTTATTTAATGCTCAAATGATCTACTTATCAGCAACAATAGGTAACCCAAAAGAGCTTGCAAAAAGGTTGAATGCTAATTTAGTTTTATATAATAAAAGACCTGTCCCACTAGAGAGGCATATTATTTTCTGTAAAAATGAATTCCATAAATTATCAATAATTAGGGAAATAGTTAAGAGAGAATGGAATAATATTTCAAAATATGGTTATAGAGGGCAAAGTTTAATTTTTACATTCTCAAGAAAAAGAGCTGAATACATTGCAAGATCTTTAAAAGCTAAAGGAATAAAAGCTGAATTTTATCATGGAGGTATGGATTATTTTAGAAGAAGAAGAGTAGAAGAAGATTTTTTAAATCAAAAGATACAGTGTGTAGTTACAACAGCAGCTTTATCTGCTGGAGTAGATTTTCCTGCATCAACAGTAATCCTTGAAAGCTTAGCTATGGGTGGAGATTGGCTATCTCCTTCAGATTTTCAGCAGATGTGTGGAAGAGCTGGAAGAAAAGGGATGCATGAACTTGGAAAGGTTTATTTGTTAGTTGAGATAGGAAAAAAATACCATGCTAAAATGCAAGAAACTGAAGATGAAGTAGCTGTTAAACTATTAAATGCAGAACCAGAAAAAATAGATGTAGAATACAGTGAAGATGAGGAAGAAGAACAAATATTAGCTACAGTATCAGCAGGGGTTAACAATATTTATGATATTGATAGAGTTCCATATTTAGGAAGATCCCATCATTTAAATGCAATATTAAATAACTTAAAAAGTTATGGAATGATAAATTTAGAAGGAAAAGAAGTTAAATTAACAAAATATGGTAGAGCTGTAGCTATCTCCTTTTTATATCCAAAAGTTGCTGAAAAAATAAAAGAAGCTATTAAAAAGGAAAAAGAGCTAATAAAATTAATTAAAGAGATTTATCCTTTTGAAAATGTTTATTTGTCACAAAATTTACAAAAAAGCTTGTCAAAGATTTTAAAGATAAATGTTCCATCAAGATTCTTTGATGCTTTAGAAGTAATAAAAGAAGCTTTAAAGAAGGTAGAAGATAAAAAGCTAAAAGATATTCTAACTATGATTATTATAGAGTTTGAGCACAACCCTGAAGAGAAGATAATTGAAGAATTGATTAATCTCAGATCTTTAGGAAAAACCCCTGGACAAATAGCAAAATATCTTTATGAGAATTATAAGATATTGACTTATGCAGGAGATATACACTATTATTTAGAGCAGTTATTAAATATCTTAGATGCTGTAGAAAGGATAGCATTAATATACAATAAAAGATATGCTAATAAAGTTAAGGAGTTAAAAGATAAAATAGAAAATAAATCAGTTTCTTAAAGTTGCTTTTAACCTATTTTCTTTTAATATTAAATCTAAAGCATCATTTATATCTTTTACAACAACATCAGCAGAAAGTATTGCTTTTACTGAAGCTCCTTCCTCATTTATTACACATATTCCTAAATCTGAATACTTAAGCATTAGTTCATCATTACTACCATTACCTATAGCAATAATCTTTTCATTTGGAAATTTTTTCTTAAGCTCTTTTAATATTTTTAATTTAGCTAAACTTTCTTTTTCATGATTTTCTTTATTAATTCTTATACCTTCAACATTTAAATCATTTAAAATATTGTTTAATGTACCATATGTGTCTGCTGAGAGAATAAATATTTTAGCTTTATTTTTTAATTTATTTAATCTATCTTTAACTCCTTCTTTTATTTTTCCATCAACTGCTATAGTTCCATTTAGATCTAATAAAATAATACTCATTCTATCACCATTATTTAAATCAACAAAATCATCAATATTTACTTTAATTTTCCTTAAATTTACTTAAAACTTCTAATAGATTCTCTTTTTACAAGTTTTTTATATAATCTATTTATTATTGTATTTTTCATCAATCATCTTATCCAATGTTTGTTCATCAATTTTCAATTTTTCCATAACCTTTTTCTTTAGTTTCTTATACTCATCTAAATCCATTTTCAATCACCTTAAGCCAAGAACAGACTTTACATATTTCATTAAATTAATTTTAAACCAAAAATAATACCTAAAGCAATAGATAAATACATAATGCTCCTTACAATATCCCTTCTTGATTTTGCTTGATATTTACTTCTTGCCAATGCTATTGCAACCTCTAATTCAGCTTTTAGTTTTTCAACTCTCAATATCTCACTTTCATCAATCATAAATTTAGATAATTGACTAAACGTAAATACGTCCACCAAAGTAGAATAATAAAGAAATGCTCCCCATATTTTATTTTTTCCTTCTGAGCTTAAGCCCTCTTCTGACTCTTTAAGTTCTTTAATAGTATTTTTAACAAATTCCTCTAAGCTATCAATATGCTCATAAAGAATTCTTTTAGATTCTGTATTATTTCCTAAAAATTCCTGAATTTTTTCTCTTATTTTTCCTTTTTCAAAATCAAAATCTAAATAGGAACTATCATCTTTCATTAACATCCCTCAATAATCTTAACCCAATCATGGAACTTATTTTCTTAACTAATTTGCTTATTTCTTCATTATCTTTCATGTTATTTAGGTTTTTGCAATTTTATGCAAGTTTAAACAAATATCTCTTTTTTTCAGTTATATTTATGTTATTATAATATTTGCTCACATCTATCTTTTCTCCATTTTTAATTAGATATATTCTTCTATGTTCTTTGTTGAGAGGTTTGTGAATTTCAAATACTATTAAATTTTTTTCATCTTTTCCAAGGTTGCAGACTATATACAAATAGTATTTATCTTCATTTTCCATGGCAAATCTGTATTCTGCTTCTGTAAGTTCTGCAATTGGTAATAACCCCTTATGCCCTTTTACTTCAATATATTTCTCATCCCCATTTTCAATAACCTTTATATCATAATGCTCATGTAGGGAAACATCCAAAACATCCCAAACCTTACCTTTATTTTCATATCCATATTTACTTGCTAATCTTTTTTCTTCGAGATTCATTATAACATTCATAGCCAGTTTTTCAATTTTCACAAGTTCTTCAAGGGGCAGAAAATTCCTATCCATTGCCTTTAAATCATTTTCATCTGGTAAAATAATATTATCTTTATCTAAAGTATCCACAATCTCTAAAGGAATAATTTTTCCAATTGAGAATTCATTCTCTGGCAGATAATCAATAATTATAGGATCACTAATACTTATTTTCAAATTCTTAAATAATTTATCATCTTTTAAACCTAAATCCTTGAGATTTTCGTAATTTGAGATTCTTTTACCTATGTTACTTACAATACTTCTAACATAAGTAAGAATATTTCCTTTAATAGCCAATATTTGCTTTTCATAAGGTTTTTCTATGTATTCTGTGAAAAATAAATCTTTGCTAAATATTTTTGTTAAGTATTCTAATAATTCAACACTTGTCACTAACTTAATATTTTTTTCTTGACGAGAAACCATTAATGGAATTTCCCAAACGACCTCATCATCTTCGTTTAATACCTTTACAAAAAACAAATATTCTCTATTTTTAACTGGATTTTTTACAACAATTCTTGATATTTGTAAATCTTCATCATTTTTTGATTTTATGATTTGATATAACCCACTTTGGGTATGTATGTTCTTATTTAAAACCTTATCTTGATAGTCCCTTAAAATTTCCTCAATCTTTTCAATCTTCAAATAATCTTCATTTTGAATAACATTTAAAACCTCATTTTTAATCTCTTCAGCATGTTCTTCTGGAAAAATGCTCATCATTTTTAGCTTATTCCTAATAATTTTTAGTGTTTTGACAATTTCTTCAGTATAACTGTTTAAGTTCCCCATTATTGCTGAAATTATAATATCATATTCAGACAAGTTTTTTATGCATGCGAATTCTTCTAAGTTAAATAGATTTTCAGCATTTACAATATATATCTCTTTACCTATTGCTAATTGATTATCAAGTGCAGTTTTAATATTCATTATTTTTTTATACAAGCTATTGAGCAGTTCTAAATCCATTCTATTTGAAAGGAAAATGTTATAAATAGACACATCTTTTTCTTGCCCTAACCTCCAAACTCTACCAATTCTCTGCTCTAATTTTATAGGGCTCCATGGGGAATCATAATTTATCAAGACACTTGCAATTTGCAAATTAAGCCCTTCAGAAGCAACATCTGTTGCTAGTAAAATTTTTCCATGATCTTCAAATTTTCTATTTATCTCTTCAGTAATATTCTCTATTCTATTTTTATCTTCCCCTGAAAGTGTTAGTATTTCATTTGAATCTATTTTTATGCCATAGTTATTTAGATACTTATGTAGATTTTCTTTCAGATATTTGAGAGTATCAACATATTCAGTAAATACTACAATTTTCTCATTATTTTTAATATGTTCTGCAATAATTTTTGCTAAAGCGTCAATTTTATTATCTTTTTTGATTATGATGTTAGTTGTTGTTTTGAGGAGATTTTCAAATAATTCTTTTTGTTCTCGGCTTAAATAGGGTGAATATTTATCAACAATATTATTTATTATGTCAGATATTTCTCTATATTCTTCAAATTCCATTTCTTCAAAACTCAATGAGAATAAGTTTTGAATATCCTCTGACACATCAATATCATCAGTTTTTAAAATGTTAGTTTTTATAATCCTATTCAGTGTTTCAATTGCTGCTTTATAACTTGAAGATGCTCGTTTACCCAAAATTACTGCTAAAAGAGCTATTGGAGAATTCCTTTTTGTATTCTTCAGTATATTTTTAAGAGTATTTTCAAGAAGGTCAAAAAATCTTTTTTCCTCTTCTGATATATCTACTACAACTGCATTAAATTGACAATCTTTAAAAACTCTTTTATTTTCAAGAGTATTTACTAATTTTTTCGTCCTTCTAAAAACTAATATGTCATGAGTCCTACGATAGAAATTTTTAGCATTTAATTTATCAAAATCATTTATAAGTGTAGGGTCTAACATCTTTAACCTATATAGATAATCTTGAGGGTTTCCCCTGTGTGGGGTTGCAGAAAGTAAAAGTATATTTTTTACTTTTTCTGAAAGCTTTTCTACTAATCTTCCTCTTTGAGTATTTTTAGTGATGTTGTGGGCTTCATCAACAATAACCAAATCCCAATCAATTTGTAATATTTTATCAACATACCTTTTTGCAAGGTCTATTGAGATTATAATAT
The DNA here is from genome assembly GCF_000371805.1 of Methanocaldococcus villosus KIN24-T80. NCBI lineage: Archaea > Methanobacteriati > Methanobacteriota > Methanococci > Methanococcales > Methanocaldococcaceae > Methanocaldococcus > Methanocaldococcus villosus. The sequence goes on along the minus strand of NZ_AQUK01000001.1, from coordinate 726,023 downwards.
AAACTGCAGAATCGTAATTATACTGAAAAGAATTCTTAATTCTACTTATATCATTTCCATCTTTAATAATCTTTGGAATTCCTCCTACCCTTTTTATTTCTGATTCCCATTGCTCTCTTAAAATTTTTGGTGTCAAGACTAAAATCTTTTTTATGCCTTCTTTTAATTCTAAATATCTTGCTATTGCTAAAGACTCTATTGTTTTACCTAAACCTATCTCATCTGCAATTAAAAAACGAACGGGGCGGAGAAGCATTGCATTATATAAAAGGTGAATTTGGTGTATAAATGGTTTTATTTCTTTTTTTGATGTTGGATGATTTAAAGCATAGAAGAATAGTAAGGGGTCGTGCAAAAATATCTTTTTTGTGAGATAATTTTTTATTTTATCTTGCAATTTTCATCCCCTCATAAATTTAGATTTCTTCGACATCTAAAAAACATTTTGCAATTTTTAATAATTTTCTTCTGTTATTATGTTCCCAATAGTTATTTCTAAAAGTTGATGCCCAATAACGTAAAGCTAATGGTTCCATAGAAAGAATATGGTCTTCTAATTTTCCCCACATTGTATTATCTTTTAATGCTTGCATAACCATGGCATAAACAAATAATCTCAGATATGCATAATCATCATCAGTTTTTAATGTGATTCTTTTCTTACCAGAAACTTCAAAGCCAAGGTGTTTAGCAAAATTAATAAACTCTGGGAGAAATACTCTTGCAGCTCCTTCAATTTTACCTTTTATGTATTTATCATCTTCAAGAGGTATTATTGGAATAAATTCTACTAATTTTTGTTCTTTTACAATTGGTAATTTTATTGGTTTAATATATTTAAGCTTAACCATATACTGAGTATTTTTACTCTCCACGACATCACCTCACAAAAAAGAGAAATAAGGGAAAGAAAAATAATTACGCTAAATATATAAAAAACTACTTAAAATTAACATTTCTTAATTTTAAATACTGCTTTTTTATTTAAGCATTTAAGTTTCTCAAATATTAAATCATCAATCTTTATTTCATCTGTAAAAATAATATCCACACATAACTTTGCTTTATGTTCCATAACCCCCTCTATCTCCTCAATAATATATTTTACAACATTGAGAGATAGATTGTTGAAATCTGCTCTAAAGTATTCATCATTTTCAATAATAAAGACTCCTCTAACTTTGGCATTTAAGTTTTCAGGAACCATATCTAAATCATCATAGGACTTTATTCCCTTTATTTCTAATAATTTTCCTCCTTTTAAGTTTTCAGACAATTCATGGACTTCTACAATATCAGTTCTTGGGATAAGGGTTATTTTATCAGTTTTTATTATATTATCTTCAGATATTGCCCTTATATTATAAGTTTTTTTGGATTCAGGGATTTTGATGTGCCATATTGTTTCATAAGGAACCTTTCCATGGTTTATATCCAATTCCCCTTCTTCAACTTCAAGATATACTTCAAAACCACGTCCTTTTAATGGTGTTATTACTACTTTTACATCCACATTTTCTCCTGGTTTTCCTTCAATATTGTGTCTATCCAATTTCAAAGAAAATTCATTTCTTTCTCCAATAATTTTTTCTTCAGTTTTTCTTACTATATAGCCATTTATTACTAAATCCACAAACTCAGGTTTGACAACAAAACCATCTTCTGTCTCTTCAACAAGTTCTCTTAATGGCAATGACTCAGAATCTGAAATACAAACTTCATACCAAACTTTTATATACTTATTATCAACAACTTCATCCTTCTCTTCTTTTAAAATTTGGTTTATTTGTTTGTTTAATGCCTTTATTTGTGGAAGAATTATATCGTTTTCTCTTATATCCTCAAGAGGTACTCCAGATTCATTATAATTTGGCATGTTTTGATATACCTCTTTAAATAAAACCCATCCATCCCTTTCAATACCAATTTTTAAATCCCTAACACCCTCTTTTATAGCCTCTTTTAATTGTTCATCAGTAATAAATGGAAGTTTTGTATTTGTTCTAATAATACTTCTAAGTTCTGAAAATCGTATTGGTTTATCAAAAGTTATATTTACCTCATTTAAATAATACTCAAGACCTTCAAAAGTTAGATTAGATGGGATTTTTCCCCATTCAACCAGTGCAGAATAGACATTTTCAAGTATTGACTTAGATGTTGGGGTGGCATTAACAATCTCCACATCATTATCTTTAGGATATGCAACTTTTTTAAATACACTTGCTACAAATTCATCAAACTCTGCTTTTGCATTGTCTTCAATACTTCTTACCATATTTGTTTGTATTTGAACTACCTCTTCTCCATAGGATTTGTATTTTGCTTTAATGTCTCCTTTTACTTTATCACAAGCCATTATACGGGCAGTTATTTCAAGTAGTTTGTTTAGAGCTTTATCTGCATAACAGACAGTTATAGTATTTCTATATGTTCTCGTCCCAGTTCCATACTGATAAATTATCCTGTAAAGTGTAGATTTATCAACGTCATCTCTTATGAGTATTTGCAATTTATAATCCTCATCATCTTGGAATTCTTGTGGGTCTCTTGACACTATAATACTATTCTTTTTGAAAAATGTTATATTATTTCCAATTTTTTTAGTCTTTAGACCCTTTCCTTCAACAGCAAATTTTTTAACAAATTCTTCAAGTTTCTTATGAACACTAACTATATTGAGTGTGAGCAACTCTTCTTTTTTGCTTTCAACCATTTGAAATACATTTGCAACTCTCCAAAACCAGAAGACGCCATCCTTTTTGTTTAAATATATAAATGATGAGCTTTTTTCAATTTCGCTTATAGTATTTGGAATATCAGTTAATTGCAATGCATGTTTTTCAAAGAAACTAATTTCATAAACTGCTCTTGCAATACTATCTTTTTTTGGAAATCCTTCAAGTGGTGTTGGGGAATCATAAGGGTAGGTCTTTAAGAATATATATCTTAAGATAATCTCTGCCAATTCAGGTTTTGAAAATCTTTTAAATTTTTCAAGAGATAAATCTACATCTAACACTGCTCCTCCATAGTCGGCAAATATTTGATTTTTTCCAAACAATATTCCTTTTAGTTTCTCATTTCTTGGGTTTATATGATATGGCATTATTAAAGTTGGAAACTCTTCTTCTTGTAATAGATTTCTCACTACGATTCTTGTTATTCTAACCATATCTCTTGTTTTTTGTAAGTTCCCTCTCTCAACAATGGTTCTCAGTGTTGCTATAAAATCTGGATGGAATGGATAAGTTTTTGATAAGTTTTCTTCAAATCTTCCAAATATTTCAGTGTTTGAATAAGCTTCTCTATATTTTTCAATTATTTTCTCTTTAAAATCTTTATCTATGTCTTCAAAAATTCTCTTTTTTAAAATTTCAACAATTTCTCCTCCAGAAATGCCTTCAGTTCTTAGTGGAGAATAGAGCTCAGCACCTCCAACCCTCTCAACTGCCCTATGAAGTGAAAGAACTATTTCCCTATTATATCCTTTTTCAACTTTTTCCCCATCTTTTTCCATTGGTAAAGTTAGAATCATTACACTGTCAGTTCCAATTAAAGCAGTGCATAGGGCGTCAAAGAACTTACAGATATTTTTTGCATATCTTCTATCATCTTCATTTCCACTGTTGTATAAGTTATCAATATAATGAACAATCTCATCAACTAAAAACACTACTTTATTTCCTTTTAAAAGCTCTCTAATTGTGTCTATGGTAGGAACTGTCAGGTTTTTATCATCATTTTCAACAAGTGCATATTTTCCTAAACAGTGCCCTATGTATCCCCATAATGTTTTGACTTCATAAGCACTAAAGTTTAATGGATTACTTGGCTGCCCCAATTTTCCTTTACCATATATTGGAAGTATTTTTACATTTTGATTTTGAAGGTTTTTTAATTTTAACCCAATATTTTTTATTTTCTCCTTTTTATCCTCAGGATAATCTTTTAGAACTTCATAATTTACAAGAGAGTCAGGACTATTAAGTGCATGATAGATTGTTAATATTGTATGTGTTTTCCCTCCCCCAAAAAGAGAGTATATTAAGAATATATTATGCCTTTCTTTCCCACTTAAAGTATTTAACAGTCTATCAAGTATTTGTACCATAGAGTCAGTAAAATATGTCCTTTTAAAGAATTCTTCTGGTTCTGTATAAATTTTATGGGCAGTTTTGTTAATAACATCCCCCAATTCAGGAGCTACTTGCATATCGAGAGTCTCATCTAAAACATCCTTCCAAACTTTTAATCCTTGCATGGTCTCCCCTCTTTTTAGATGACTTCTTTTATAACAAACCATTTCTTTATTGAATGTTGATTTTATAAGCATAGGGCTTCGCCCTATTGCTATACCCACTAACACCTCCACCATAAAGGTTGGTGGTGTAAATTAAATAATCTCTTTAATAGCATACCATTTTTTATTGACGTTGGTTTTATTACACCATTAACAACATCATAAAACAAAATCTCATTTTTTATTAGGAATTTAACATCTTCAAAGATTTCATCTTCAAAATCATCAATATTTACTTTAATTTTTTCCTTAAATTTACTTAAAACTTTTAACAGATTCTCTTTTTGCAAGTTTTTTTATACGATCTATATTATTATTAAAGTTTTCTCATCTATAACCTAACTAATAATTAAAAATATATAATTAAGAAAATTATACAGAAATTAATCAATCCTTATACTTAAATAATATTTTACAAACTCTTCTTGTTCTTTTGTTTCAACAGCACATTTACAATAACGCTCTCTAACATACTCTATTGGATTCTCAACCCCATTTAATCCACACCAAATTGCTAAAACAGTTCCAGTCCTTCCATGCCCACCAATACAAGAAACAACAACTTCTTTACCTCTAGAAACATGATATTTTATAAAATCAACAATCAAATCCATATCCTCAACAGTTGGAATGCTATAATCCTCAATTGGCACATATAAGGTTGGAATTCTCATCGGATATTCTATAATTTCACACCACCTTATCAACCATAACTCATCTAATATTACAAACCCTCCAATTTTATCTTTTAAATGAAATGGAAAATAAGGAAAACTTGCAGGTCTTACTCCAAAAATACTAACTTCTCCATTATGCCTACACTTGCCCATAATAATCACCAAAAGATATAAAGGAAATAGGTTTTATTATAATTATAAATTATATTGGTGATTACATTATGTATGAGATTGTAAGATATGAAGGAGGAGTTTATAAAAACAATGTATTTAAAGAATGGATAGAAGATATTGGTGGTTTTATATTGCAAGAGCATGTCATGCAATTAGATGTTTATATGACATTAGCCATCCCTTACAATGAACTTGAAAGATTAAAAGAAGAGGCTAAAAAATATAAGGGTAAGATTATTGAAACTCCATTAGCAGGAACAGAGATTGCAGTTGTGGCTCCAAGTTTATCAAGACATCATCTACCACACATTGCATGTGATGTAGCTGAATATTTAAGAAGATTTGGAGCAAAATCAAATATGATAGGGTTAGCAAGAGGTGTAGGAAAAGATATTGCTCAAATTAGAGAAATTGAGAAGGATTTAATAGAAGAGCATGACTTAGCAGTTTATGTTATGGGTAATTTTGAAGCTTGTATTAAAGATAAAGTTCATCTCTTTGATGTTGAGATTCCTGTAGTTGTTACAGGAGGGCCAGAGAAGATTGATATTCCATACCCATATGTAGGAAATCTTGGAAGAAGAAGCCATAGATTGAGAAGAGGAGAGGAAATCAGAGCTTTGAGAAAGATGGTTGAAGTTATTACTGAGCTAATAAATAACAGAAGAAAAGAGCTATCTTATGATCCTCCAGTGGTGCCTCCAGTGGTAGTTAAAGATGAGATTGAGAAACAAGTAGATGAAGTGGCAAGAGTGTTGTCTCCACTACCAATAGTTACACAGTTAGATGGTTTAAGAGTAAAGTTAGATTATGATAAATATGTAAATAAGATAAAAGAAGTTAAAATTGGAGAGTATAGGTTAGATGAGATAGCAAATATAAAAAGAAGTGTTATGAAAAATTATATACTTATAAAATTAAAACCTAAATCAGAAGTAGAATTTGAGAGGGAAATGCATGGAGCTTAAATTACCTCCAGGTTTACCACAATCAATAATAGCAAGAGTTATTGAATTCTGTAATGTGAATTATGATATAAGAGAAGATCCAGCCTTAGGGGTAAAATATCCTGTGTTAATAGGAGATGAAGAGAGCTTAGAAAAAGCTAAAGAATATTTAAAATTAATTACAGAGTTAAAATTAGCTTTAAGAGATATAGCAAGATTGGCTAGGAAACATAAAATAAAAGCTAAGGTGTATGCTGAAGATGAGAATATAAGAGAACTGTTAAAGATTATAAAAAATGATATTGCTAATAGAGAGTTTGTAGAAGTTGTTGATGAAAAAATAGAGGGTGAGGTTATAGAGGTGTTAGATAAAAAATTAATTGTGGGATAGTCTTTTAATTTTATTTATTATTTGTAGATACCTATCCTCTATTCTCTCAATTAAAGGTAGATTTTTATGTGTTTCTATTATTATATCAGCCTCTCCAACATAATCAGGTGCTATTGTTACACCATCTTCAGATATTTCCAAACCCAAATCTTCAACAACCCTTTTAATAAATTCTGTTTTAGGATTAACTTTAAATTTAAAATTTATTAAACTTTTTATATCTCTCTCCTTCTTTTTTAACATCTCTATTGATTCATCTATCTTATCTCTCTTTCCCAATCCTAACTTTTTTAATTCATTTAAACTCTCAATCAGATCTTTAAATGTTGCTGATCTCACTTCAAATATATAAGCATTTTTATTAAACATCTTAACTCTTTCTTTATAACCTTTAGATATGATTAAAAAATCACAATTCACATTTTTATTATATGGATCTACAATCTCATATTCTTCTAATCCAATAAGATCAGCTATATCTTTATACATCTTAGTTATCCCTACTCTCATAATTTTAACCTTCTCTTTGCTTTTCTATGAGCCCAACATTGAATACATAACCCTACAGGCAATGAAGCTGTATGGCACCCTGCTGTTTCTATAAATACATCTAAAGCTGTAATATCTCCTCCTAATCCCATAGCTCCTATCCCTAAATTATTTATCTTTTCTAACAACTCTAACTCTAAATTTGCTATCATATCATCTTTATTTCTCTCTCCAATATCTCTTAAAAGTGCTTTTTTAGCCAATTTCATAGCATAATCTGCTGTTCCTCCAATACCAACACCAACAATTATAGGAGGGCAAGGTTTTCCAGAAGCTTCAGCTATACTTTCTAAAATAAATCTTTTTACCCCTTCTAAACCTTCAGAAGGTTTTAGCATTTTTAATTTACTCATATTTTCGCTACCAGCTCCTTTTGGAAAAACTGTTATCTCTATCTCTTTGTTTAAATTATCATCAAATTCTACATCTATAATAGGCATACCTAAACCAACGTTTCCTAAGTTTTTTCTTGTTATAGGATTAACAACATTTGGTCTTAATGGAACAAGTTTTGTAGCTATCTCAACACCTTTTTCTATCTCTTTAATAATATCAAATATTTTATCACTTTCTATCCCTTTCCCAATTTTTAAATAAACTATTGGTACTCCAGTATCTTGACAAAGAGGGATTCTTTTTCTTTCAGCTATTTCAATATTTTCCAAAATAGCCTTTAATGTATCTTTAGCTAACTTACTACTCTCTCTTTCATAAGCCTCCTTTAAAGCTCTTTTAACATCATCTGGTAAATAAATTACAGCCTCTCTAAACAAATCAACAATTATTTCTCTCATTATTCCTCCTCTAAAAGTTTTTTTAAAATAGCCATCCTAACAGGAATACCATAAAAAGATTGTTTAAAATATTTTGCTTGCTCTAACATATCAACAGTGTAATCAATTTCATCAACTCTTGGTAAGGGATGCATGATTATAAAATTCTTATCTTCAACGAGATCCTTAGTTATCCTATAAGAACCTTTAACTCTTTCATACTCATTTGGATCTGGAAATCTTTCCTTCTGTATCCTTGTCACATAAAGAACATTTACATCTAGATTTTTTAAATCTTGAATACAATTGCTTTTGTAGAATTCAATACCTTTAGCTTTTAGATCTTCTGTAATATCTTTTGGCATCTCTAAATCTTTTGGAGAAATAAAATAGAGCTTAACTCCATCAAAAAGAGTTAGTGCATATACAAGAGAATGAACTGTCCTGCTGTATTTTAAATCTCCTACAAAAGCTATTTTTATATTATCAATTTTTCCAATCTCCCTATTTATTGTGTAAAGATCTAAAAGTGTTTGTGTAGGGTGTTGGTTACTACCATCTCCAGCATTTATTATAGGTACAGAAGAATACTCTGATGCTAATCTTGCAGCACCCTCATTAGGATGTCTTAAAACAATAATATCAGAATAGCCACTCAAAACCCTAATTGTATCAATTAAACTTTCTCCTTTTGCTGTTGATGCAGTTTTAACATCTGTCATTGTAATAACATCTCCACCTAACCTCTTCATAGCTGTCTCAAAACTCAGTCTTGTTCTTGTAGATGGTTCAAAAAATACAGTTGCTAAAATTTTTCCTTCTAAAATTTTTAATGGCTTTTTCTTATTCAATAACTTTTCCATTTTTTCAGATTCTTTTAAAATAGAGATAATCTCATCCTTCCCAATATCTCTCATTGAGATAAGATGTTTCATAGTTTCACTTTCTCTAATATATTTTCTTTAGTGATATCTTTTATATTATAATATTTAAACCCAAACTTTTTAGCTAATCTATCACCAATTCCTACTTTTACAAATGATGTTTCAGTATCTATTAATATAACATTAATCCCCTTTTCAACTATCATCTCACATATTTTATCTATCTCCTTAATATCTCCAACTGTTGGTTTAAAGTCACTAATGATGACCATAATTGGAATTATTGGCTTTTTCATCTCTTTAATAATTGTCTCATAGGCTTTAACCAGTGCCTTACCCAGTGGAGTTTTTCCTCCTGTAGGGATATCTTTTAATAATTTTTCAGCTAAATCAACAGAGTTTGTAAATGGTAATACAAGATCAGCTTTATCATTTCTAAAAACAATCATTCCTACTTTATTTCTTTTTTGATAGGCATTTAAAAGTAGAGATAAAACAGCTCCTTTAGCAGCTTCCATCCTCTTTTTAGCAGCCATTGATCCACTGGCATCCACAACAAATAATACATATGATCTTATTTTTCTTTGTCTTACCTTTTTTAAAAGATCTTCTTTCTCTAAATATATAGCCAGACCTTTTTTATATCTTTTTTTTCTATCTTTTTGATAAATAGCAGCCCTTCTTATTGATGCATCTAAAGCAAGATCTTCAAAATCACTAGTAGGTTTATACTTAATATATCTTCCCCTTTTAGCCATTGCTTTTATATGCTTTCCTCTGCTCTCACTTATATAGCTTTTACATTTTAAATTTAATATATTTGGATTAACAGTTATATTTTTATCAATACCAAACACTTTCTCACTATTTCCATAACTTCCATTACTATTATTTTCCTCCTGCTCCTTATTATTTTCTTTACTTTCTTTTTCTTTTAATTTTTCTTTTAAGTTATGTTTTTTTTTAGCCCATCTAAATTTTTATTAATAATTTCTTCAAGCCTATTCTTATCTATTCTTGGTGGTTCAAAAGGTTTTCTTCTCATCCTATGTGGTAATGCAAGTTCCATAGCTAATTTAACATCTTCTAGATTAACTTTTTCCCTATTATCATAAGCTGCAATAGCTTTAGCAGTTCTTACAACAGTTATATCTGCTCTATTTGTAAATATTCCTAACTCTACACAAGTTTTTGATATTAATTCTAAAAGATCTTCATCTATTTCTACTTTATCTAAAATTTTTCTAGCTTTTAATATTCTTTCTCTAAGCTTTTCTTGTTCTTTCTCAAATTTTTTATAAAATCCTTCAGGGTCTTTACTAAATTCTTCAACTCTCTTAACAACTTCAACCCTTTGTTTTGGATCTTTCAATCCTTCAACTTCAACCATTAAACCAAATCTATCCAATATCTGTGGTCTCAACTCACCCTCTTCTGGATTCATTGTACCAACTAATATAAACCTTGAAGGATGTTTTATTTTTATACCTTCTCTTTCAATAATATTCCAACCAGATGCAGCAGCATCTAATAAGAGATCAATGATGTGGTCATCTAATAAATTAACTTCATCAATATATAAAATATTTCTATTTGCTTCAGCCAATATTCCAGGCTCTAAAGCTTTTATTCCTTCTTTTATAGCTTTTTCTATATCCAATGTTCCAACAACCCTATCTTCTGTAGCCCCTATTGGTAAATTTACAACCTTCATTTTTCTTTTAATTACTCTAATATTATCTCTCTCCTTACAGAGATCACAAGGTTCTTTAGGATCACAATTAAATGGACATCCTTCAATAACTTCTATCTCTGGTAAGAGATCAGCTAGTGCTCTAACTGCTGTTGATTTTGCAGTACCTTTTTCCCCTCTTATTAAAACTCCGCCAATTTTAGGATTAATAGCATTTAATATTAAGGCTAATTTCATTTTTTCTTGCCCAACAATAGCTGTAAATGGATAAACTTTCATCATTTTCACCTAACTGATAATAAAAAATAGGATATTTTTAATATTATAAATAAATTACTATTAAAATTTTAACACTAAAAATATGAATAATAAAATAAAATAGTAATAAAAAATAATAAAAAATTATTTCATAGATTCAATTAATCTCTTGATCTCTTCTACTTTTTCTTTTAAAATCTCTTCTTTCTCAGCCTCTAAGTTTAATCTTATTAAAGGTTCTGTATTTGATGGCCTTAAATTGAACCAGAAATCTTTACAATAAACTGAAACTCCATCTAACTCCTCTATTTTACAATTTTTATATATCTCTTTTATTTTTTCTAACACTTTTTTCTGATCACTAACTTTAAAGTTTATCTCCCCACTGTGATAATATTTGTTAAACTCTCTATTTAACTCTGATAGCTTCTTATCCTCTTCATCCATAATTTTTAAGATATAATATAATGCTAAAAGTGGGCTTTCAAAGTATCCAATTTCTTTAAAATAGAAATGATTACTCAACTCTCCAGCAAAATAACCATCAATCTCATGCATTAACTTCTTTATGAAATAATGCCCTACCCTACTCTTTATAGCAACACCCCCAAATTTTTCAATAATTTCAGGGACTATTTTTGAGCATCTTAAGTCATAAATAATCTTTACACCCTTATTTTCCTTTAAAATCTCCTTAGCTATAATTGCTGTTATTATATCCCCTCTCAATGTCTCTTCTCTCTCATCTACCATTCCCAACCTATCTCCATCACCATCAAATATTAATCCAAGGTCACATTTATTCTCAAAAACAGCTTTTTTAATATCTTTTAAACATTCTTCTTTTAAAGTATCTGGAAGATGAGCAGGAAAAGATCCATCAGGATAGTCATTAATTAAAACAATATCATCAAACAATTCCTTTAAAATCTCTTTTTCAGCTACTGTTGTAGCCCCATTTGCAAAATCAACAGCTATTTTAATATCAAAATCTTTATCAAACTTTTTCATAAAGAACTTTTTATATTCTTCAATAACATCTACTTTATAATTATCCAAATCTAACTTTTCTGCCTCTTCTTTAACACTTCTATCTATATCATAAAATTTAAATATTGGTTTTATTTCCTCCTTTGGGGAAAGAGGAATAGCTTTTTTATCACACATTTTAAATCCTGTATATTCTGGAGGGTTATGGGAAGCTGTAATTATAACCCCTAAATCATATTTTCCTTTAGTTCCAAAGTATAATAGTGGAGTAGATATTAGCCCAGCATAATGAACATTAGCATTTTCTGATAAACCTAAAATAAAATAGGGTAATAAATTTTTTGAGCCAAATCTTACATCATTTCCTACAAGGACATCCTTATCTTTAAACTTTTCTCCAAGACATTTTCCTAAGGAGTATGCAAATCTCTCATCAATTTCTTTTCCATAAATTCCTCTTATATCATATGCCTTAAAAACCATAATAATCCCTTAATTTCATTATCCAGCTGATATTATTATTTAAAACAGCTCTTGCTACTGATATATGATCAGAATATTTTAACATTTCTTTAGCTCTTTCTAATGAATTTATTGAATTATTTCCTATAATTTCTTTATCTTTGAATTCTTCAGATATTATTTTTAATGAGTTTATATCAGGATAGGGTTTATTTGGGTAATAGCAATCAATATGTAACCCATCAAAATAATCTCTTACATAATTAAGATTTCTTATTAAAGTATTTAAAGGTATATAATTGAGTCTTATTTTTAAAAAAATAGGTATATCAAAATTAATATTTTTTAAATAGTATTTCAATCTCTCCTTATCCTTTAATAGTTCCTGTCCTAACCCTAAAGATGTTATTTCTCTCTGCCTACAATGACAGTTTAATTCTAAATAATCAGCATACTTTGAGATTGTCAATAGCTTATCATAAGCCTCTTCTAAATTAAAAAATCTAACATTAACAGAAACTTTACCATATTTTTTTACTTTCTTTATTTCACATCTAATGTAGTCATTAAATTTATCTAAATCAATAATAAACTCTCTCCTCCTATTACTTATAAGCTTAGCAGCTTCTAATGTTTTCTTATCTAAATTATAACCTCCAAGGACAAATGCATCAAAATAATTTTTATATCTTAAACAGAATTCTCCATCAGTAATTCCAGCCATGGGAGCAAGAAAAATCATTCTACCCCACAAATTTTTCTTTTAAAAGTGGGATTTTCAATAAAATCTTGCTTTAAAAAACAAACACTTTTATTTACCTCCCTAGCTCTAATCTTTTCTAATCCAATGTCTGCTAAGTTTGATGCATCTTCAGCAGTTTTTCCTACACCTATACCTGCCTTTAAATGGAAGTTTAATTTTTTATAAACTTTATCAAATATGTCTAAAAAATCCTCCTCATTCATACCATTACATGGAGACATAAAATTATCTCCACCAACAAAAAATAACAAAGCTTCATGTTTTAATAACTCTTCCATTAATAATAGTTGAACTCTTTTTATGTTTAGATAATTATCATATGTACTCAATGTATCAGTGTATGAGGTTATATTATTAATATCAATATGTGCTATTTGAACATAACCATCTATTAATTCATTAGCAACATCTAAAACCTCTCTCCTGTTTTCATCCTTTGCACTACCATACTCCTGCAAAGTCTCTGTGGCAAGTTTTTGAGCTTCATAAGGGGTTTCTCCTGAAGCTATGACCATACTTATTGTAAAGGGATATCTATTCCTAATATTTTCTTGAATTCTTTTATGTGTTATTAGATCAATTCCATTGGTTATGGCTATTAAATTATCAAATCTTGTATAGAAAACTAAACCTTTGTGAGCTCCAAATAGTAAGTTCAGATCTGAATATAATCTACTTTGTAAGGCCTGTAAATCACTTTCTCTCCTAGGCTTTGGAGTAACTGTCCAAGGGCCATAATTATCTATTTGAATTACAGTGATTTGGATCATTCTCTCATCTCTTATAATATTACATAAAAGAGGATGTTTTTAAAATATATAAAATATTCGATATGATTTTTTATAAAAAAATAAAACGCGGGGGCCGGGATTCGAACCCGGGAAGGGCAAAGCCCAACGGGATTAGCAGTCCCGCGCCGTACCAGGCTGGGCCACCCCCGCACATGAACATTAACTAAATACTTAAAAAGATATATATAAAGTTTATTATTATTTAATCTTTATATTCTATTTTTTGAATAATTTCTGTCATATTTTATATTATTTTACACTTTTATAAATATAAAAACAATTCTTGTGGAAACATGTTATTAGATGATCCAAAAAAAGCTGTTATAAATGTCTCTAAACCTATAATCTTAGCTACATTTGTTGAATCTTTATATAGTATAGTTGACAGTATTTGGGTATCTGGGTTAGGAGATAAAGCATTAGCTGCTATTGGAGCTAGTTTTCCAATATTGATTAGCATATATGCCATTAGTTGGGGTTTTGGAATTGCTGTTAGTTCAGCTATTTCAAGGAGAATAGGAGAAGGAAATTTAAAACTTGCAAATAAAACAGCATTCCATGGGCTATTATTAGCTGTGATTTTAGGAATTTTATATACACTTTTAATTTATCCTAATCTAAGCATTATCTTTGATCTTATGCATGTTTCAGGAGACACTAAAATTTTGGCTATAAATTATCTAAAACCATTAACCCTCAGTGCAGTGCTATTTAATATTTGTGATGTTTTATATGGGATATTTAGAGGTGAAGGAAGAACAAAGGTAGTAATGATTGCTAGTGTGATAGCAACAGTTAGTAATATTATTTTAGACCCTATATTAATTTATATATTTAAATTAAATATTATTGGAGCTAGTTTAGCTACAATAATGGCAATATTCATAGCTATTTTTATCCTTACAGCAAATTTAAGAAAAAGCAGAATAAAGATAATCTTAAGTAAAATAAATTTAGAGATTATAAAAGACTTATTAAGAGTAGGTCTTCCTTCATCTTTAATAGACTTTACAGTAGCTATTGAATTTTTTATAATAACCTCTATTATTATGTCAATAACTAGTGCTGAAGATTTGGCTATATTTACGGGGGCTTTAAGGATAACTGATTTTGGTTTTATTCCTATGCTTGGTTTAGCTTCAGGAGCTTGCTCTGTTATTGGTGCTAACTATGGAGCTAAGAGGTTTGAAAATGTAAAAATAGCATACCTATACACAATAAAAATTGGAACAGTTATGGAATTTCTTATAATTTTATTTATCATCCTTCTCTCTCCATATCTTGCATATTTATTTACATATACAAAGGCATCATATATAATATATAATAAGCTCGTCCTTAGTTTGAAAATACTACCTTGGTATTTGCTATTTACCCCAATGATATTAACTACTGGAGCCCTATTTCAAGCTTTAGGTAGGGGAGAATTATCACTTTTAGTTTCAATATTTAGAAGTTCTTCACATATAATTTTTATCTATATTTTGTCAGCCATATTATGTCTAAAAATCTTTGGAGTATTTCTTGGTTTTATATTTGCTGAAATGTTCTCAGGATTTTGCGCTTTAATGTTTGGATATTATGTTACAAAGAGGTTGAAAATATGATTGGTTATGTTTTAAGTGGAGATCATACAGATCTTGCTTTTGCTGAATTAAATGCTTTATTAGATATATTTGGGTATAAAGGAAAAATAGAAAGGTTAGATAGATATGTTCTGACGGGTGAAAGTAGAGGAGAAGAGATTGTAAATAGGGCTGGGTATATAAATGAGTCTCATAAGATTATTTATAGTTATAACTATGAAAATTTTTCTCTAGAGGGGTTTTTAAGAGATATTGAAAGATCTTTGGAAATTAAAATAAATGGCTCCTATGCTGTGAGAATTTTAAAACTCCATAAGGATAAAAGTATTAACTCACAATTATTAGAAAGAGAAATTGGGGCAATAATAAAGAGAAAAACTGGAGCTAAAGTTAATTTAACTAATCCAGAAAACTTAATAAGAGTGGTTATCTTAAAAGATAGAATATTTATTGGAAATTTAATTAAAATGAGAGACAAAAAATATTTTTATGAAAATAGACCTCATTTAAGGAAATATTTCCATCCTGGTTCTATTTTACCAAAACTTGCTAGGGCTATGGTAAATCTTGCAAGGGTTAGAGAGGGGGATATAGTATTAGATCCATTTTGTGGAACTGGTGGATTTTTAATAGAGGCTGGATTGATTGGAGCTAAATTGTTAGGATGTGATATAGACTGGAGAATGGCAAGAGGTAGCTTAATTAACTTAGAAGATTATAATCTTTTAGACAAAGTTATAAAAATAGAATGCTTAGATGCAAAATATGTAAAAGATTTTTTAAAAAGAAACAATATTGAAAAAGTAGATGCTATAATAACTGACCCTCCATATGGAATATCTACAGCAAAGAAAGGAGAAATAGAAGAAATTATAAAAATCCTTCCAGAGGTTTTAAAAGAAAATGGATATTTTGTTTTTGCTTACAATAAAAAAATTAATTTAAACTTGAATTTGGAGGGTTTATTTAAAATACCTATCCATAAACAGTTGGTGAGGTATATACATGTGTATAAAAAAGTTTAATTAAAAGTAATGCTTATAAATGCCCCCTCCAAAAAGTCCAATATACTTCTTTATAGATGGTGAATTCTGCCAACTTAGATTTTTCACAACATGATGATGACAGTTTCTCATCATCATTGGTAATGGAGAGTTGTAGTCATATGGATGATCAGGACAGATTTTTCTATATTGGATAAACATACATATTTCCTTTATTCTATAAAAGCTCCAATTTAATGCATGTTCTATTCCCCAAATAAGTCCATATTTATCAGGAACTTTAAATAGTACTCCTGTAGCTTTATTAAAGTTTGGATTTTCTAAAGGGTTAGGATTTAATGAAATTATTGTATCTTTTAACCCTCCAGTTTCAGTAGCTATTACAGGAGTACAGTAGCTCATAGCTTCCATTTGAACTAAACCACAAGGCTCCCAATAAGATGGCATTATTATCCAATCACTCCCAGCAAAAATAACTGATGTCAATGGTAGACAATAACCAATTATTGACATCACTTTACCATAAAACTCTTTAGCTAATTCTTTTAACTTTTCTTCTATATCCTTTTCTCCTTTAGTTAAAAATACAAATCTTATATCATGCTTCTCTAACAATTCTGGAAGGGCTTCAAATATAGTTTTAAATCCTTTTTGATATGTTGCCCTTCCAACAAAACCTATGAGTGGTGTTGTGATATCTCCTTTAATCTCACCATGCACTTCAATTTTATCAAAATATTTATTCCAATCTTCTACATATTCAAATACTCCTCCATTATAAAACCATGAATATTTTATCTTTGGTTTGGTCTCATGAGCATCTTCAGTAGAGTATGGAGCAACATACGCATAGTTTTTTGGATTTAATTTACAGTTTGATAATCTGTACATCCTATCTATTATTTTATATGGGTCATACTCATCAATATCAATTCCATTTAATATTCCATGGAAAGGTTTATTTTCAATGTATTTTTTAATATAATCAATATTTCTTATTTCTTCAGCATGGGTGGGGCTGACTGTATTAACAGCATCTGCATACTTTAAACCTAACTCTAAAAATGTTAATACCTCTCCTTTATACTCTATAAGAGAGCCTTTAAAAGCTTCATTATGAATAGTTAAAGTTGTTGGTAAGTCAAGAATATCTTTACACTTAGCTATAGCTAAACCACACATCCAATCATGACCAGAAACTATATCAACCTTATTCTCATCTAAATAAGCCACTACAAGATCAGAAAAAATCTCATATTTTAGAGGATCCCAAACATCTAAATTATTCACTTTATTATTACTAAAAGCTATAATCTCCACACCAGTTTCAGGATGTTTTGTCTTTAACACTTCAAAAACAATTTTTGAACCTTTATAAACTATAGGGATGTTTCCAATAATTTCATATGGTAGCTTATAATATTTACCATAATGATTTAAAGTTAAGACAATAACATCATTATCTTTATCTAAAAATTTTGGTAAATCTCTCATAACATCTCCTAAACCTCCATAAGAGACAATTGGTGTTATAGTTGGTGCTAAAATAGCTATCTTCATAATTTTCACCTAAAAAATACAAATTTTATTATTTGTCTGATAACATTTAAAATCTTTTTGTGTGTTATATAAGATATAGCTTCATCATGATAATCAACATCAACATATTCCTCCACTATCTTAGCTCCTTTCTTTACTAACTGTAAAGCTATTAAATGTTCTACTGCATAACCTTCACCAAACTCAACATCCTTCAAGAAATTAGCTTTTATTATTCTAAAACCACACTGTATATCTCTAAAAAATATAATTTTTTTTGTATAAACCATTATAGCTAAAGAAGTTAAAAAAGATGCTATTACATTCATTATTTTTCTATGAAAGGGAATTTTTTTATATTTCCTAACTCCAAACACTGCATCAGCATTACATTTATTTAATTTATTATAAAGCTTAATTATATCTTTTGGTTTATGTTGGTAATCTCCATCCATATAGATTATCAATTCATATCCTAAAGATAAAGCTAATTCAGTACCTTTTTTAATAGATTTAGCTTTTCCAAGATTTTTTTCATTTTTAATTAAATAAATCTTTATTTTAGCTTTTTTTGAAAAATCTTCAACTACTTTATAAGTGTTATCTGTAGATCCATCATCAATGACAATGGCATCAATACCTAAATCATTTAAATCTTTCAATACTTTTATAATATTCCTCTCCTCATTATAGGCAGGTATTACTGCAATCATAAAAACCACAAAAAAGCTATAGCCTAATTATATGTAAGATTAAAAATCCAAATAAAAACCCTAAAGCTAACCCTATAATTATATATATAATAATTTCATTATCAAATATTCCTAAAGGGGTATTTATAAGGAAAAATATCATCATTGTTTTTTCCATCTTTATCCCTCAAGTTTTAATCTTCTTAATCTTTCATTTAGTTTATCAACCTCCTCTTTAGTTAATCTTGTAGCTTGTTTCAATTCATTTAACTCTTTTTGTAGTTCTATAACTTTTATACCCAAAGCTATGTTTAATATAATACTAATAAATACAACAACATAAAGCACAATTAAATCCATCATCTCCCTCCAAATAACCCTTTAAGAAATCTTGTTATAAATGATTCTTTTTTACTTTCCTTTATTTTTGGTGTATATTCAACACCTATTAACTTTGCAGCTATTTCCATGATAGCCTGAGCTGCAGGAGAATCAGGATACATTACAACCAATGGAGTACCAAAAGCAGCAGCTTTTCTTACATGAGGATCTTCTGGCACTACTCCTATAACTTTAACCTCTAAAATAGTTTCAATAGCTTTAATACTAAGCTCAGTACTCTCATTTGAAACTCTATTAACTATAGCCCCTATTATTTCTGTTCCTAACCTTTTTGTTATAGCTATTAATTTTAAAGCATCTGAAATAGATGATATCTCTGGATTAACTACAACAATTAACCCATCAGCAGATGATATTGCTATTAATGTTTCTTTTCCAATTCCTGCTGGACAGTCAATAATTAATATCTCCACTAAATCATGAATCTCTTTTAAAACATCCTTTAATTTTTCTGGATTAGCTCTCCTAAATTTTTCTAATGATACTCCAGCTGGTATAACTAAAACTCCCTCAGGTCCTTTATAAATTGCCTCTCTAATATCTGCCTTTCCAGCTAGTACATCATTTAATGTTATTGGCTTTCCCTCCAAACCCATTATAAGCTCAAGATTAGCCATAGCAATATCTGCGTCCAAGACAGCTACCTTTTTTCCAAATTTTGCAAGAGCTACAGCTAAGTTAGCAGCTATTGTAGTTTTTCCAGTACCTCCTTTACCAGAAGCTATTGCAATAGCAATTGCCATAACTTTTCCACCTAAAAAATTTTATTTATAGCAAATAATATAATCTGTCATAACTTTAATACCTTTATTTTTTATTTTCATATCTCCATTTTCAATAACAACAATATCTCCATCTTCAACATCCCCTTTTACATCAATAATCCTAAAAGTTTTGAAATTTGGGGATATTTTATCAATAGCAATGTATTGGTCATATAAATGCAACTTTCCTTCTTTTATAACTCCAACCTCTCCATTCTTAACAATCTTATTAACAATACTCATAACTTTTCCAAAGTCTATCATCTTTTTTCTTATGTCTTCTCTATATTTAAATAGTTTGTTTATATCTTCTTCAACAGTTTTTTCAAAGTTAATATCAATATTTTTAGTTACATAAATATCATATTCTCTACTAATTGTAGGATGTTCTTTAAATCTCTCAAAAACATCTTTAATAACTTTTCCTACCTCATCAATATCCATCTTTGGAAAATCCTTTGCTACATTTTTTAATATTTTTTCAGCTTTATTTTTCAAATATCTATTTCCAAAAACTATTAATCCTGCCCCATTTTTTAACATCCTGTCTGTTATAACATCTCCTAATATCTCTAAAATCATACATTTTCCTTTAGTTGCATAAACCCTCCTTCTTTTTGCTTCTAAGCCTATACTCCTAACTTCACCTACTAAAGTGTTTCCTATCTTTCTAACCTTTTCTCTATTATCTTCTATAATAACCTTTACTCCTAAATCATCTGCTAATTTATAAAGATCTTCCTCATTCTGAATTTCTCCACTATAAAGCTTTTCCTCTAAAATTTTTCTTTTCTCTTCAGGACCTTTAAAAAACATCTGCCTTCTATCTCCTGCCATTACTGCTCCATTATTTCCATAGTAGCAAATCACTAAAGACACACTCCCACCAAAATAATATATATTATTTAATATTATTAATATTAATATTTTTAATGAATAATATTACTAAAAAATAATATTGGTTGAGAGTATGGCAGATATGGAAAGAATAAGTGTTTCATTACCATCAAAGCTGTTGAAGGAGTTTGATGAAATTATTGCTGAAAGGGGATATGCTAGTAGAAGTGAAGCTATAAGAGATGCAATAAGAGATTATATAATAAAACATAAGTGGATTCAAAGTTTAGAGGGAGAGAGGGCTGGAGCTATAAATATTATTTATAATCATCATGAAAATGATGTTATGGAAAAACTGACTGAAATACAGCATGATTATAATGACATTATTGTAGCTACTTTACACATACATTTAGATAAAGATCACTGTTTAGAGACAGTATTAGTTAGAGGAGATGCTAAAAAAATAAAAGAGCTAACAAATAAGATTTCTGCATTAAAGGGAGTTAAGCAAGTAAAATTAAGTATTATGGTTCCAGAAGGTCACATTCCTGAATAAATGGTACAATATTTTTATTTTCAGCTATTATATAACTTTCATAGACTTTTTTACATTCACATTCAACATCTAAAAGATCCAAAGTTTGATATAGGTTAAATTTTTCTATATTCTCTTTTATTATCTTATTACAACCACATCCTATTATATTATGAGCTCCTCTTTTTAAACCAAAAGCTGTAGTATCACAGACAATAATTTTTTTAGGATAATGTTCTTTGACACTTCTTATAATCTCTAAAACACTCCACAGAAATGGAGGTCTATATTGACCTTTCTTCCATAAATATTCTAAAACTGTATTTTTATGTATTGTAATTGGACAGAAAGAGATTCTTGAACATCCTAACTCAAAGGCCTTTTTAGCTGAAGAAATAGCATCCTTTATAGCATCTCTTTCAGTTAAAAATGGTGGTTTAATTAACAAATATGCCTTTATCCCTACATCATATTTTTTAGCAATTCTTATAGCTTTAACAATATCCTCACACTTTAATCCTTTATTTAACAATTCCCTAAGCTCTTCATTAAATGTTTCTATACCCAAACCAATATCAATATGACAACTTAGATATTTTCTCATCTCATCCAGTTTATCCTCTGTTATATACTCTGCCCTAGATTCTATAGAAAACTCCTTTAAGTTTTTATATTGGCTTAATCTTTCATATATATATCTTCTAACTCTCTTACTAACTTCTCTGTCATCCAAAAAACTCCCTGATGTGAATATCTTTACACTAAAACTATCTAATTCTTCTAAATTATACTTTTTTAAAGCATGATCAAACTGACCAATTATTTCTTCTTCCTTTATATCCTTTGAAGCATCTTCTTTATATGAGCAAAAAATACATCTGTTATATGAGCAACCAATAGTTTTCAATATTATAACTAAACACTTACCTATAGAAAAATCATGATATATCTCATCCTTTAACCAAACTGCTATAGGTTTCATATTATTCCTCTAAAACAATTCTTTAATAATCTCAATAGCTTTTTCAATATCTTCATACTTTGTAGCAAAACTAAACCTTATATATTTATTAGAATTTCCAAAAGCTATGCTAGGTACACATAAGATATTATTTTCAATTAATTTCTTAGCAACCTCTAAAGAGTCTCCATATTCTGAAACATCTGGATATATATAGAATGTTCCATCTGGTTTATAAACATTAAAAATATCTTTTAAACCTTTATATATCAAATTTCTTCTCCTTTTAAACTCTTTAACCATTTTATTGACAAAATCGTCTCTTTTTAAAGCTTCTAAAGCCCCATATTGGGCAAAAGTTGTAGCACAGGCAAAGGAATATTGATGAATTTTAATAAAATTGTCTATTAAATTTAACTCATTATTTAACTCTTCAGGCACAGCTAAATAACCCACTCTCCAACCTGTCATAGCATATGTTTTTGAGAAACTATTAACCAATATAGCCCTATCAGTAAATTGTAATGGAGAATAGTGTTTTTTCTCATATACAATTTTATCATAGACTTCATCAGAGATAATTATTAAATTATAATCTTCAGCAATTTCTGATATAGCTTTTACAGTTTCTTTATCATAAACTTTTCCTGTAGGATTTGAAGGAGAATTATATATTATTAACTTTGTTCTTTTATCTATCATTTCTTTTAACTCTTCTACATCAAATTCAAACTCTTCATTCAAACTTATGGCCTTTACTTGACCTTCAGCTAAGTTAATTAAAGAATTGTATGACACAAAAGTGTGTTCCTTAACTATAGCTACATCCCCTCTATCTACTAAACTTAAGATGGCTAACATCAACCCTTCTGAAGCTCCACAAGTTATCATTATATTATCACAACTTACTTCAATATTATAATCTTTTTTTAGCTTTTCAGATATTGCTTCTCTAAGCTCAGGAATTCCATTATTTGGTGAATAATGTGTTTTCCCCTCATCTAAAGCTCTTTTGGCAGCTTCTATTATATATTCAGGAGTTTTAAAGTCAGGTTCTCCAATACCAAGGTTTATGCTGTTTGAGTTAGCTAAATTAAATACTTCTCTTATAGGTGAGGGTTTAATATTTAAACATCTTTTAGCTATCATTATTATATCACCCTTATGGTGAAATTATGGATGTGGCTTATAAAATATATCCTGAGGAGTTTTTAAATAATGAGGTTGTTGATAACTGCTTAATATTAAATAATAGAAAGCTGAAAAAGATAAGGGTTATGGGTAGAGTTGATATAGTAGGAGAAGGAGAATGTTATTTAGAAGGTGTATTAATAAAAGGAAATTTGGAAGGTGTTAAAGAGGGAGATATTATTGATGTTATAGGTT
Source organism: Methanocaldococcus villosus KIN24-T80 (assembly GCF_000371805.1). NCBI lineage: Archaea > Methanobacteriati > Methanobacteriota > Methanococci > Methanococcales > Methanocaldococcaceae > Methanocaldococcus > Methanocaldococcus villosus. Next base: position 702,659 of record NZ_AQUK01000001.1, on the reverse strand, counting down.
ATCCAAGAAATAAATTTATAGAAGCTGAAATTATAAAGAGAAGAGATGAAAAATGGTTAAATTTGAGAAAATTAGAGATTGAATTAACAAGAAAGTATATAGAGTTTGCTGAACCATTTATTGAAGATAAAGAGGAGTTAAAAAGAAAAATTATTGAAATTATAAATAAGTTAGAAAGTGTGAAATTTGATGAACTTAAAGATATGCTACCAATATCTGAAGAAGAGTTAGAAGAAATTATAAATGAACTTATTGAAATTGGAGAAATATTTGAACCTAGGCCAAGAGTTTATAAGACTCTATGAGGTGAAAAGTTGTTATTGGAAGAAACTTTAAAATCTTGCCCTATAGTTAAAAGAGGTAATTATGACTATTTTATTCATCCAATAACTGACGGTGTGCCTGTAGTTAAACCTGAGCTATTAAGAGAAGTGGCTGTGAGAATATTAAAGGTTGGGAATTTTGATGAAGTGGATAAAATAGTTACTGCTGAAGCTATGGGTATACACTTGGCAACAATATTATCTATATATACAGATATACCATTTGTTATTATGAGGAAAAGACAATATAATTTACCAAATGAAATTCCTGTCTTTCAAAAGACAGGATATAGCAAGGGGCAATTATATTTAAATGGAATAAATAAAGGGGATAAAGTAGTGATTGTTGATGATGTGATATCTACAGGAGGAACTATGATGGCAATAATCTCTGCATTAGAAAAGGCTGGGGCAGAGATAAAGGATATAATATGTGTTATAGAGAGAGGTAATGGAAAAGAAATAGTAGAGAAAAAAACAGGATATAAAATAAAGACTTTGGTTAAAGTAGATGTTGTGGATGGAAAATTAATTATTTATTAATTCCCTTCAGACAGCCATCCTCTCATCATATATCAGAAGCTCACCTTGTCATCATCAGGGAGTATATAATAATAATTTAATAATAATTATATAAAACATTTATTGGTGATAAACATGAGAAAAGAATTCCCAGAAGAAGGGGATATAGTTATAGGGGTTGTTAAAGAAGTTAAGCCTTATGGTGCCTTTGTAGAGCTTTTAGAATATCCTGGAAAAGAGGGAATGATTCACATATCAGAAGTAACTTCTGGATGGGTAAAAAATATTAGAGATCATGTTAAACCTGGACAGAGAGTTGTTGCTAAGGTTTTGAGAGTTGATGAGAAGAAAGGGCATATTGATTTATCATTAAAAAGAATTAGTGAACAGCAGAGAAGAGAAAAAATACAAGAATGGAAAAGGTTCCAAAGAGCATCTAAAATGTTAGAAAGAGCTGCTGAAAAATTAGGAAAAAGTTTAGAAGAAGCTTGGGATGAAGTGGGATATTTACTTGAAGATGAATTTGGTGAGCTATATAATGCATTTGAAACACTTGTTATAGAAGGTAAAGAAGCATTAGAAGGGTTGGATATTAGTGAGGATTGGAAGAATGTTTTATATGAAGTGGCTAAAGAGAGTATAGAGCTTACAAATGTCGAAGTTGAAGGAATTATAGAAATGACTTGCTTTGAGCCTGATGGAATAGATAGAATAAAGAAAGCTTTAAAAGAAGCTTTAAAAGCAAATCCATATGAGGATGTTGAGGTTAAGATAACTTATGTTGGAGCTCCTAAATATAGAGTGGAAGTTATTGCTCCAGACTATAAAAGTGGAGAGGAAGTATTTAAAAACGTCTGTGAAAGTGCAATAAAGGCCATTAAAAAGCTTAAAGGTGAAGGGAAATATTATAGAGTGAAATCATGAAGATTAGAAAATGCCCAAAATGTGGAAAATACACTTTAAAGGATATATGTATTTATTGTGGAGAGAAAACATTTGTCCCAAAACCTCCAAAATTTTCTTTAGAAGATAAATGGGGAAAATATAGAAGAATGTTAAAAAGGTCTTTAAAATGCAAAAACTCAGATTAAATTCTGGTAAAGTATTAAATGAAAGAGTACATAAAGTAGGAATCTTAGCTATGGGTTCATTCTTAGAAAACCATGGAGCTGTTCTACCAATAGATACAGATATTAAAATAGCATCATATATTGCTTTAAAAGCCTCTATTTTGACTGGAGCTAAGTTCTTAGGAGTAGTTATTCCATCAACAGAGTTTAGCTATGTTAAACATGGAATTCATAATAAACCAGAAGATGTTGTCAATTACTTAAAATTTATTATAAATTGGGGTAAAAAGATAGGTATTGAGGAGTTTATAATAGTTAATTGTCATGGAGGAAATGTTATAATTAATGATTATATAAAAGATCTTGAAAAGGAATTAAAAGTGAAGATATGGAAAATAGACTTCTTTTTTACACATGCTGCTACAGAAGAGGTGTCTATTGGTTATGTTATAGGTATAGTTGAAGGTAGTATAGAGGAACATAATAAATTTAATAAATATCCTGAAGTGGGAATGGTGGGGTTAGAAGAGGCTAGGAAGATGAATAAAGATATAGATGAAGAAGCTAAAAAAGTTGAAAAAAATGGTGTTATTATAGATGAAAACTTAGGAAAAAAACTTTTAGATAAAGCTATAGAGAAAGTGGTTAATAAAATTAAATCTCTTGTCTAATATTTAAATCCACCATTTTCTATCCTTCAACTCTTGTTTCTTAGCAGGATTCCAATTGTTTATATTTTGTAAATATCCTGTAATTCTACTATACTTAGCTAAACTCTCAGAACCACAGTTAGGGCATTTATCTAACAATCCACCATAACCCTTTCTACAATTTTCACATATTGTTAGATTTTTTGTATATGTCCAAAATCCTATATCTCTCTTAGATATTTTTTTGGTTAGATCTAATAAAACATCTGGGTCAGCTCTCCTCTCAATATTCCAAACATGTAATATATGCCCTCCATTACATAGAGGGTGGAATTTTTCCTCAACTAATATTTTTTCTGATAAAGTTATTGGAGCATCTACTCTGACATGTGAAGAGTTTGTATAATATAAACTATTTATATCATTTAAATCTCCTCTAACAACTGAAAGTGTTTCCTCTTTATAGTATTTATAATCTAACCTGGCAAATCTACCTGCAGTTGATTCTGCTGGAGTTTGTGTTACTGACCATCTTAAGCCTGTTTCATCTTTTAATTTATTGGTATATTCTCTTATATATTCAATCACTTTTACTCCAAACTTTAAAGCTTCTTTCTCATGTAGCTCTTCTCCCAAGTGATACTTAACCATCTCATTCAGCCCAACAAATCCTATGGATTTGGTGGTATGTTCATATCTATAGTAATCTTCCCCATCAAACTTTTGTGTTAAGAATGGAAGGATTTTATCTTTATATAACCTTTCTAAGGTAATTTTGTGTTTTATTAACAAGGCTTCTTTTACTAGCTCTAATTTATCATTTAGTATTTCAAAGAGTTTATCATCATCACCTTTTGCTTCATATGCAATCCTTGGCAAGTTTATAGAGTACCACTGCATATTACCAGTTCTTAGTGTATCCTTCTCTGCATCTCCTGTCCAATCTGCTGATAACCTTGTTCTACAACCCATTGCATTAGTGTTTATTTTTTGCCATTCTGGGAACATGTTAATAAAATATGGAATTCCAAATTTAGCAGATAATTGATGAATTTTAATTAATAATCCATAATTTTCATTTTTAAATGCATTTTCTCTTAATTTTACAATAAAGTTTGGGAATAAGAATGGTTTTCCTAGGGCATCTCCTTCTAACATAACATCTAACAATGCCTCTAATATCATCCTTGCCTCTTCTTCATACTCTTCATATGTTCCAACAACTTCTCCTCCTTTTATAGCTGGTTTATCTTTTAGGAAATCTGGAACCTCTAATTCTAAATTTATTGAAGAGAAAATAACTTGTCCTCCCCTTGCTACATACATTTGGTTTAACTCATAAATAAACATCTGCATTAGTTGTTTTATTTTTTCATAAGTCAAACCTCTAACATATGGAGCAAGCCAAATATTGAACTCATCTATACTCTGTCCTCCAGCCATGTTGGTTTGTGCTGCCATTAGGACTTTAGCAGCATGTTGAATAGCAACTTCTGGATGTTTTGCGGGCTTAGACACACTTGTATGTAACCCTGTTCCATCAACTTTCAACCCATATTTAAAGAATGGCCTTAGGTCATGTTGAAGACATACAGGTCTAGTGGCTGCATATTCTAAGTCATGTAAATGAATATCTCCTTTTAAATGAGCATCAGCTATATGTTTTGGGAATAGCTTTAGTAGAGCATATTGTTTCATAGCTTCATCAGCAACCCACTTATGAATACTTTCTGGGTTATGTAAGAGATTAGCATTTTCCCTATTTCCACACTTAATTAATCTTGTTATATCATAAACTGGAATTCCTACTCTTGTGTGATTATGTCTTAACTCTTCTAACCCATATTCTATCAGCTTATAATTGACAATTTCTCTAATTAGAGGGGCTGTTAAGTATCTAACATTCATCTTCTTCAGTTCTCTTTCTACATCATCAGCTATTTTCTTAGCTATATTTATATCAGCATTAGCTTCTCTAACAAGGGCTTTAACAATTTTTTCTTTATCAAATGGTTCAAATTGGTTGTTAGATGTTCTAACCCTTAATATAATTCCTCTATAATAATTTTCAGCAACATCTCTATCTATCTTCTTTAAAATTTTATAGATATTCTCTTTTAACTCATCAGTAGTCATTCCATTGTATACTTTCTTTTGTATCTCATTAACAATAAAATCTATATCCTTGTAATTAACACCAGAATTTATTAAGGATCTAGCTAATTTATTTATATCAAATCTCTCTCTTTTCCCATCTTTTTTTATAATAAAAACAGAACTAACAAAATCTTTCAGTTCTTTAGAATTTATCATAAACTCACCTCAAAAATAATAAAATATATAAATCTTTTATTGTTAGTTTTTTCATACAGTATTTTTGGAGAAGCTAATATAAAACAATTTATAATTAAAAAAATGAAATATCCTAATTTTATCATTCACAACAATGGAAATAATATAATGAGGTGATTATATGATAAAAAAACTAACCTCATTTAAAGAAGCTGAAAAAAAAGTTTTTAGTAAAATAGATAGCTATGTAAAAAATAAAATAAAAATAGTTCCATTAATAGATGCAATAAATAAAGTATCTGCTGAGGAGATTATAGCTAATGAAAACTTACCATATTTTAACAAAGCTGCTATGGATGGGTATGCTGTTATAGCTGAAGACACATATGGAGCTTCATATACAAATCCAATTATTTTAGAACTTTCTAATGATGTTGAACATGGGAAAGCTAAAAAGGTATTCACTGGAGATCCCATTCCAGATAATACAAATGCTGTTATTATGAAAGAGTTTTGTAGAGAAGAAAATGGATTATTAGAAATTTATAAAACTGTCCATCCTAATGAAAATGTAGCTAAAATTGGTGAAGATGTAAAAAAAGGAGATGTTATTATAAATAAACATGAAAAAATAACTCCTTACCATATAAATTTATTAGCATCTTTAGCTATAAAGGAGATAGCAATTTATGATTTAAAATTTGGGATTATAGCTACAGGAGATGAGTTAGAAGATTTGGAAAATGCTAACTTGGAGAAATTAAAAAGAACAAAAAAAATTGTTAATTCTAACAGTTATATGCTATATGCTTTAATAAAAGATCTTGGATTTGATGGAAAAATATATGGAATAGTAAGAGATGATAAAGATATGTTAAAAGAGATGATAAAAAAAGCTTTAAAAGAGAATGATTTCATTATCACTACTGGAGGGACTTCAGTAGGGGATAGAGATTTAACAGTTAAGGCTATTAAAGAATTGGGAAATATTATCCTACACGGTGTAAATATTCGCCCAGGAAAACCTTTTGGTCTTGGAGAGGTTAATAACAAATTAATATTCCTCCTATCTGGCTATCCTGTAGCTTCAGCAGTACAGTTTGAACTATTTATATATAGGTATTTTTTAAAAAGAAAAAGTGTAGTCCTTCCATTAAAAAGAAGTTTAGCTAGTGAGCTTGGTAGGGTGGATTTTGTAAGAGTAAAGATTGATAGTGGAGTAGAACCTATAAGGATTAGTGGTAGTGGAGTGATAACATCACTAGTTAAGTGTGATGGCTACATATTAATTCCTGAAAATGTTGAAGGATATGAAAAAGGAGAGATGGTAGAGGTGTTTATTTTATGAGTGTGTGGATTGATCTAACAAATGCCCCACATGTGCATTTTTTTATACAACTTATAAGAAAGCTTGAAAGAGAAGGAATAGATTATTTTATAACTTATAGAATGTCAAAACATTTAAAAGAGTTAATAAACCTTTATAATATCCCTGCTATCTGTGTAGGAAAACATGGAAAGGATATAAAAGATAAACTTATTCAATATGCAAATAGGGTTAAGAAGTTATCTAAGATCATATCAAAAATTAATCCAAAAGTAGCTGTAGCAAAACACTCTGTTGAATTGCCAAGAGTAGCTTTTGGTTTAAATATAAAAACAATTTTTGTCGTTGATAATGAATATGCTGAAGCTCAGAATAGATTAACATTGCCTTTAGTGGATAAAATAATAAAACCTATTCCTACAAATAAGTGGCTGTTAGAAAAGTACGGTGGTAGAGAATTTTTGGAGTTTGATGGAGTGTGTGAAATGGCAAATGTTAATGCAAGATTGAAAAATATTGACCATAATATCTTAAAAAGATTAAACATTTCAAATGATAAGCCCATAATTATTATGAGACCATGTCCAAATTCATCTTATTGTAATGAGAAAGACATTTTACCAGAGATTATTAAAGAGATTAAAAAGAGATTTGATTGTTATATAATAGCATTTCCAAGAACAAAAAAGCAGGAAATTTTATATAAGAAGCTTAACACCATAGTTCCAAAAACTTTAGATAACATATCTCTTCTTTATCACTCTAATGCCATGATAGGGGCTGGAGGGACAATGAATAGGGAGAGTGCTATTATTGGCATAACAACAGTTTCTTGTTATCCAAAAGAACTTTTAGGAGTTGATAAATATCTAATAGAGAAAGGTAGGATGATTCATACATTTGATATAAGCGAAATTATAGATTACTTAGAAAATAATTTAGATAAGAGAAAGAAGGTTTTAAAATTGGAAGATCCTACTGAAATGATATTTAAAGAAATTTGTAAGGTGATAGAGTGAAATTTGATTTAGAAGGGAAGATAGTGTTTAGTAAAGATTTAAATGATGATGCTAAAAAGGCAGTTATTGATGTCATTAAAGATGCTGATAAGATATTTTTAAAAGGAGTTCCAAAAGGAAAAGAACATGAAGCTTCAAAGATAGTAGATTATAACATTGAGGGGAATATTTTAAAGCTAAGAATCATTTCTGGTAGGTACAGTAGAGCACATGATGCCATAATAAGGCTAAAAAAACAGTTAGCTCAAAGATTAGGTAAAGAATTTAAAATAGGAGCTAGAAAAGTTGAGATTGATAAATATGTAGTTGAGGTTGAGGGAGGAAGGAAAGATATAAAAATTCCAGAATGTAAAGTTAATTATATTAATGATAAAGTAATTTTGATATTTGAGAATCTTAGTGAGAGTGATTTAAAAAGGAATATAGTTGATAGGGCAATAAAGTTAGTTTTAAAAAATGACGAAGAAGATTTAACAAAAACTGTATGTAAAATTCCTCCAGGGACTGTTATAAGGAAGTATAAATCTAAGAGAAAAATTAGTTTTATTGAACCTACAGAATTAGCTGAACAGAAAGGATGGATAAAGAAATTTCCTGGTAGAGGGCAATGGATTTATCTACCACCTATGGCCTCACTCTTTAGAGCTTTTGAAAATATGATTGTTGAAAGAATAAAGAAAATAGGTTTTATAGAAGCTTTATTTCCTAAGCTAATACCACTAGAAATTATGTATAAAATGAGATACCTTGAAGGGCTACCTGAAGGTATGTATTATGTATCTCCTCCAAAAAGAGAACCTGAACTTTTTAAAGAATTTGTGAATGAAATGATGGTTAAGAAAGAAATTCCTATTGAAAAATTAAAAAAATTGTTAAGAGATCCTTCTTATGTGTTAGCCCCTGCACAGTGTGAGCCTTTTTATCAGCTGTTTGAAGGAGAGATAATAGATGTGGATAATCCAATAAAATTATTTGATAGAAGTGGGTGGACATACAGATGGGAAGGAGGAGGGGCTAGAGGTTTAGATAGAGTTAATGAATTCCTAAGAGTTGAATGTGTTTGGATAGGAAAACCAGAAGATGTTGAAAAAATTAGAGAAGAGACATTAAAATGTGCTGAAAACTTAGCTGAAACTTTAGATTTAAGTTATTGGGTGGAAGTAGGGGATGATCCTTTCTATTTAGAAGGTAGGAAAAAAGAGGAGAGGGAGATAGAGTTTCCTGATGTACCAAAGTATGAGATGAGGTTGGAAACTAAAGAAGAAAAAGGTGTTGCTGTAGTTTCAGCTAATGTTCATGGAACACATTTTGTTGAAGGTTTTAGAATAAAGGATTATAAAAATAGAAGAGTTTGGACTGGATGTACTGGTTTTGGAATTACAAGATGGGTTTATGGCTTCCTATCTCAATATGGATTTAACTATGATGATTGGCCAGATGAAATAAAGAAGAGAGTGGAAAAAATTGAAACTGTAAAAATGATAACATGGCCATAAAAAAGAGATTTATTCTTACAGTATTTTTACTTTTAGTATTATTATTTATATTATTTTATTATTCATTAATACTAGGATCTATAAAATTAAGCCATAATGACATAATAAATTTTATTTTAAACAAAACAACAGGAAATAAAATCAAAGATATAATTTTAATAAAATTAAGATTGGTTAGAAGCTTATCAGCTATTATAGCTGGAGTAGCAATAAGTGTTGCTGGAGTTTATATGCAGAGTTATTTTAGAAATCCTTTAGCAGATCCATATTTAACAGGTATTGCTAGCGGAGCAGCTTTGGGAGTTGTTATTTATGGATTTACAAATTTATTTTTAAATTATAGCTCAATTTGGATTCAGATTGGTATGGCTTATTTATTCAGTTTAATAACAATGTTAATTGTCATAAAGTTAGCAGAAATTACTAAACAAGTCTCTACCTTATTAATATGTGGAATAATGATAGGAGCTATACTTTCAGGATTTATTGATATTTTAGTATACACTGCTGATATATTAAATGTTGAAAATAATAAACTTCAAGGATTTTTACTTTGGGGAATGGGTTCTTTTAATAATTTAACTATGAAGGAAGTAAAAATTATGACATTTTTAACCTTACCAATATTACTCTTATCTTATATATTTTTATCAAAAAAGTTAGATGCTTATTTATTAGGAGAAATGTATGCAATGAGTGTTGGAGTAGATATAAAAAGACTAAAAAGGTATTTAATTCTACTTTCTTCTTTTTTAATAGCATCAATCATCTCTTTTACTGGGCCAATAGCTTTTATTGGGTTAATATGTCCACTATTAGCTAGAATGTTTTTAAAGACTTCAAAACATCTATATGTAATTCCTATAACTGCCCTTTTTGGTGCAGTTTTACTACTATTATCAGATATTCTTGTTAGACCACATGTTATTATTAAAACCTCTATACAACTACCTCTTCTAGCACCACTGTCTATTATTGGATCTCCAATAGCTGTGATATTATATTTAAAATATAGAAGGTTGGGATTATGAGGAAGATTTTAATTCCTTTTCTTTTAATATCTTCATTAATCCTATTTATTTTGTCCCTCTATTATAGTGGAACTGCAGAGTCTATAACAACATCTGATGTTAATAATTTTATTATTTATAAAATAAAAAGTGGAATTAACTATCTATTTAATAAACATGTTTTTGACACTTACTTATCTGAAAAAGATAGGTTTAAATTTGAACTTTTAGAACAGTATAGATTTCCTCCAACAATTGGAGCTATTTTTGTAGGAATAATATTATCTGCCTCAGGATTAATGCTACAAACACTGTTTAGAAATTTATTAGCATCTCCATATACAACAGGAATTAGTAGTGGGGTTTTATTAATTGCTGTTTTAGTTATATTTAATGATAGTCTTTCTAAGCTTATGATATCCCTATTTGGCGGAAAATATTTAGTTGTAGCTGGATGGATTGGAGGTATTATATCAATGCTTATGCTGTTAATCATTGCATATAGAGTAAGGGAGAGTAATGGAGTTTTGATAGTAGCTCTTCTATTAACATACTTTTTCTCTGGCATAAGAGCTTTTTATATTTCTCAGGCTGAAGATATAAAAGTACATGAGTATTATGGATATGTTATTGGTAATTTAAAAAAGATAACATTAAATGACCTACCAATTATGGCTATTTGCACTATAATATTTTTAATAGCCCTAATATTTTTAGTAAAGCCATTGAATGCTCTATTATTTGGAGAAAGATATGCAAAAAGTTTTGGGTTAGACATTAAAAAAATAAGAATTTTAATTTTATTGACAACATGTTTTGCAGTAGGTTCAATTATTCCTTTTGTAGGACTTATGGCATTTGTAGGAATAGTCTCTCCATACTTGGCGAGAATTATAATAAAGACATCTGATCATAAATATTTACTACCAACAACTATGCTTTTAGGTGTAAATCTTCTATTATTCTGCCATATTCTTACTGTTAAATATGCTTCATTTTTAAATATTAAATATGCTCCTCCTTTACCTATTGGCTCTCTTTTAGATATAATAGGGGGGCTATTGGTTATATATCTAATATTTAAAGAAGAGAAAAAAATAGTTATACAATGAGCAAGGTATAAATTTATTGATAACTTTATCAATAATTTTGGTGATAGTATGAAATTTGGATGGATAAAGATAGATGGGGATGATTGGGAAGAAAAGAAAGAGAAAGTAAAAATGGCTTTAGAATCATCAATACCAGTTGTAGTTGCTGATCCTGAGGATATAGAGAAGATAAAAGAACTTGGGAATATTAAAGTAGCCTCTCACAGTTTAGATGCAGATATAGTTATTATTAATAAAAATGATGATATTAACTTTTTAAAGAAGGCTAAAGAACTTGGAAAAGAAACTGCTGTTTTTATTCCTATAGAAGGTAAGGAAGATGAAGAACTAGCTTCAGAAATAGCAAGATTTGGGTTTGTTGATAATATTATATTAAAAGGTGAAGATTGGAAAATTATTCCATTAGAAAATTTAATAGCTGATTTATTTAATAGGGATGTCAAAATAATAGCTTGTGTTGATGATGTTAAAGAAGCAAAAACTGCATATGAAATTCTAGAAAAAGGTACAGATGGAGTAGTTCTATCACCAAAAAGTTTAGAGGATATAAAAGAGTTGTCTAAGCTAATAGATGAAATGAATAAAGAAAAGATAAAACTTGATACTGCTGTAATAAAAAGGGTAGAACCTATTGGTAGTGGAGATAGAGTTTGTATAGACACATGCTCACTAATGAGCATTGGAGAAGGAATGTTAGTTGGATCCTATTCAAGGGGTTTCTTTTTGGTTCATTCTGAAACTGTTGAAAATCCATATGTAGAAACAAGACCATTTAGAGTTAATGCTGGAGCAGTTCATAGCTATATTTTATGTCCTGGAAATAAAACAAAATATCTATCAGAATTAAAAGCTGGAGATAAAGTGCTAATTGTTGATAAAGATGGAAATGCTAGAGAAGCTATAGTTGGAAGAGTGAAAATAGAAAGAAGACCTCTAATGTTAGTAGAGGCAGAATATAAAGGAGATATTGTAAGAGTTATTTTACAAAATGCTGAAACAATTAGATTAGTAGGTAAAGATGGAAATCCTATATCAATAGTTGATTTAAAGCCTGGAGATGAAGTTTTAATAAAATATGATGAATCTGCTAGGCACTTTGGAATGGCTATAAAAGAGAAAATAATAGAAAAATAATTTATCCTCTTGGCTCTTTTGCTTTTGGTCTAAGTTTTGTATATCCACACTTTCTACATTTTTCTGCTCTCCATGGATTTCTTGCATTACATCTCATACATATTTTTTTATTAAATATCCTTTTTATTGCTTCCTCAAAAGGCATTATCTCACCATATATTCTTTTTGTATTTCCACAATCTCTTTTGAATTTTTAGCTTTTGAGTATCTTTCTAATAGTTCATAGTTAATATTTATAAATGTTTCTGCCCACTTAAAACACTTTGTTAATTCATAAGCCTCATTTTTAAGATTTACTATATAAAGAGATGCAATAAATGCTTCTAAAGTAGATAACATAAAAGGTTTTCCATAATTTATAGGATTTGCAGCTATTAAAAATGGCAAAGCTCTTTCATTTTTAAACCTGAATTTTTTAAAAATACTCTCAGCTTCTTTCCATGAACAGTCAAAAGCAGTTATCCCAAATTTTTCAATAATATCTCTGTCCTCCGAAGAAATGGCTTTTTCTGCAAATGGATTTAAAATTAAAGAATTTTTTGGAATCTTATATGGATTTTTTATTATAATAGCTTTTCCTAATTTAGCCATTTTTAGAGATGTGCATTTTTTTGGATTACATTGATTTGCATGATAAATAAATAATCTCATAGTTATCAATATAAAAGTTTTGCCTTAATTATAAAACTTAACAGCTATTTAAATGTTTTGGGTGATATGTTGATTTTAAGATATAGAAGAGTTAGGTTAGCAAATAAAGAAGGAGATAAGAGAGAAGTTATAAGGATTATAAATCATTTATTAAATAACGAATATGATATTATTTTCTTGCCATCAGGTAGCTCAGGCGTTTTTCTTTCAATGTTTTTAGCTGATAAATTTTACATTCCTGATATGGGAGGATGGGAAGGATTTCTAAAATACCCAAAGGTATTAAATAAAAGTTTTGAAATTTTAAAAACCAACTTTGGAATTATAGATTTAGATATATTGTCTAAAATAAAAGGAGGGGCTCTGTTGGTAACTTCACTAGCTGGATATCTAGCAGAACAGCCTTTAAAAGAGATAAGGAAGATTTGCAATGAGAATGAAATCCTTTTCATAGAAGATATATCAGGTAAGATTGGTGGAGATTGTGGTTATGGAGATGTAATTATCTGCTCTACAGGATCTCCTAAGATATTAAACTGTGGCTATGGAGGTTTTTTAGGTATTGCTAAAAACTCCAATTTAGATCTGGAAAAAATAAAAGAAATTGCTAAAACATATAAAACTATAAATTATTTTGGATTATTAAAAGAAGAGCTAATAGATGCTGAAAAGGTTTATAAAACATATATTAAAGCTAATTATAAAATAAAAAAGGAAATTGATTGTTATTTTAAAGAGCATGAAGGATTATCAATATTTATAGAATGTGATAATCCAAAAGAAAAGGCTAAAGAAATAAACAGTAAAATTATGTTAGACAATTTTAAAAGTCTTACAACTATATGTCCAAATTATAATAGGCTATTAAAAAAAGGGATAGTTTTTGAAACAAAAAAAATTGATTATAAAGAATTGGAAGAGGATGTAATTAATTATATAATCACTACTCTAGCATAGTCTTTATTTTATCTCTTGCCTTTTTTGCAACAATTCTTACCAACCCTAAATTAACTTTTGGTTCTGTTAATATAGCCAAAATAGCCTCATTAGCATCATAAGCTAGTATTTTTCCATGCTCACTCTCAACCATTATCTGTTCCAATTTTCCAATACCTATTTCTGATGCTGTCCTTTCAGCAGCTCCATAAGCAGCTGAAACCATAGCCCCTACCAACTCTGCATCAATATTTCCTGACAGCTGTGAAGCTATTATCAAACCATCCTTACCTACAACTAAACTACCTTTTATACCTTCAGTTTTATTTAACTCTAATAGAACTCTATCTATCAATAATACCCCCTCCAAGTTTTTTATTGTTTAAATAGTTTTATTGTGCTCCTCTTTATAGCTCCTTCTGCAGCAGCTCCTCCTATAAGTGACTTTATCTCTTTAACTAATGACTGTGAGGCTACAAAACAAGTTTCTTTTAATTCAGCATTTTTACTTTCTTCTAAAATATCATTTTTTAAGTTTTTAAGGATTTCTAAAGCTGATAATAAATCTTTTTGATCATCTATTAATTTCATAGAAGAGGCTGAATTAATTAGCAAATCAAGATCAATAGCCTTTAATAACCCATCTATCCCAGAAGTTTCTACTATTGAAGCTAGAACATATAAACTCATCATAACTTGATGTTCAATCATCTTTTTAGGGGCATTTATTATTTTTCTACCTACTGTATAGTAATCCAATATACCTGCCAATGCAACAGCTGTTACTAAAGAACCCATATCCGCCAAAGCAGAGGAAACTCCTGCGGGGATAAGGTAGGGTTTTTTATTTACACTCTTGCAAAGCTCCACCAACTTATTTATTTGCTCTTCTCTACACAACTCTTTTCCATCTAAAGTTTTTCCAGATATTACATAATGTTTATGCAATTCTGTGCCTGGAACAGAGGCAGGATGCATAGAACTTATTCCAACATCTCTCCTTTCAAATTTTAAGATCTTTTCTAAGCTGTAGTATAGAACTAGTGGAGAAAGGGTACAGGTGGTACATATAATAGCATCTTTTGGGACATTTCTAACAATTTTCTCAGCTATTTTTATAGTATGGTTTCCAAAAGGTGTGAATAATATATGAACCTCTCCATGCTTAGCTGCTTCAATATCATCATTAACCACTTTTACACCTACATCTTTAACACATTTCCATAACTCCTCTTTCATAACATTTCTATTTGGTTCAGACAGTATGACATCATGTCCTACTTCAGCAAACTCCATAGCTATCTTAGCTCCGCCATATGGGGGTTTTCCATTAAATTTTTTATGAAGTTTTAGCTTATCTATATATAACCTTTGATTTCCCGCCCCATATACAGAAATTTTCATTTTACCACATAAAATTTAAGTTTATTATTTTATAATATTTTACTCTAATAAATAATTTTTCATTTTCTTTTTAGCTAATCTCTTAAGATAATAATTTCCAAGAAAACCTGAAAATATTGGTAGAGGAGTGAAAATATATAAAAATCCTCCAAACATAGCCAATAGCTTCTTATAAAGTTTTATAGATTTTATATAGTCATTCCCATTAAAGAATAGAGAACTGATAATCATTTTCTCAGATTTTAACACAACTTTATAACTCCATAGAATAGCTTGATATAGTGGAGTTAAGTTTCCAGAAAATGTTGTTTCTTTCTTTTTTATAGCTTTATATAAATCATCTGCAGAATTTCCTTCAAATAGTGTGTAAGCATTTCCCACCATCATAGCTATATGTGCATCACTACCTCCAATGAAAGCATATCTCTTTTTATGATAATTTTTAATAACTTTACTTAAAGCTATATTGTTTATTATTCCATCTCTATGGTAAGCATTGAATACTTCAACACCATCTAAATCTAATGAAAATATTTTATCCCCTAAACCTTTACATATTGGACTATATGGATGTGGAGCTATAGCTAAACCTCCTTGCTCCTTTATTCTTTCTATGGTTTCTTCAGCTGAAAGACCTTTTGGTATTTCCTCATTTAGAAACAATCCAATGATCTCTCCATCCTTACTCATAATTTCTGATCCAACAATAACTTCAACTCCATAATCTTTAGCTATCTTTTTTGTTTCCAGCCCTCCCCTAATGGTATTGTGATCAGTTATAGCTACTATATCAATTCTCTTTTTCTTAGCAACTTTTAAAATGTTTTTTGGCTCTTCAACAGAATCTGGAAATTTCAATTTCCAAAACTTAGATATGCCTGAGTATTTTGTATGAATATGTAGATCAGCTTTCATTTTATCAGCCTTAATACATTAGGAATTTTATTAATAATGTCTATAGGTGTATAATAACTGCCTTTTTCTTTTAATAAAAGATCAGCTGCATAACCATTTATAAATGCTGAAGAGCATGCAGATATAAAAGGATCATTTTTAGCAAATATAGCTCCTGTTAAACCAGCCAACACATCTCCTGTTCCTCCTTTAGTCATACCTTTATTCCCTGTTAAATTTATCTTTACATTTTTACTATTGAATATTATATCCTTTTTTCCTTTTAATAAAATGGTTGATTCTGGGATTGAAGAGAATTTTATGTAGTTAAACTCTTTTTTATGGGGGGTGAATATAACATCCTCCCTAAAATCAAATTTATGATAATTGATAACTTTTATAGCATCAGCATCAATAACTAATTTCTTTTCATAATTATTAATAAACTCATTAACAAAATCTTTAGTTTTCTCATTAACAGATAAACCATTACCAATTACTACAACATCATAACCATCAGCAACTTCTAAGGCATAATCAACATTATTAACATAATCTCCTTCTAAACTATATAATATAAACTCTGGATGAGTTATCTTTCTAATAACTTTATCCACTGAGAGAATTCCAACAATATCAACAATTTTTAAAGCTGCCAATCCTGCTAATATTGGGGCTCCAAAATAGTCTTTACTACCTCCAATTATTAAAACTTTTCCATTTTTCCCTTTATGTTTATTTTCTATTAAATTTAATGCCTTAATATCTCCAAATCCAACTATCCATTCAGCTTCTTTTGGGATGCCTATATCTTTTATAATAGCATTTTTATTCAAATTCTTTTTCTTGTGAAAAGTCACTGTTAAATCAATTTTTAAATCTCCTGTCTCAACATCTACACTCACAATAAATAACTCTTTATTTCTCTCTTTTAATTTATTTAATTCACTAACAACACTCTTATATGGCTCTCTAAGCTCCCCTCTCTGCCCAGTGCCAAGCATGGCATCTATAATAATATATTTCCCCTCTTTTAGTCTTTCAAAGATATCACATATCTCATTCACATGCCTTATTTCTCTTATTTTTATATTTCCAAAAATTGAGAGATTTTTTAATATCTTAAAATTTTCTCTTGCTTCATATGTTTTTATTTCATCCTCTTTTCCCAATAGTATTACAGTAGCTTTATTTAAGTGCCTAGCTACTACAAAACCATCTCCACCATTATTCCCCACACCACAAAATATTATAAATTCTCCTTCTTTATCTTTTATTTCTTCATATACAGCCCTACCAGCATTTTCCATTAACATTAATCTATTTATTCCTAAATATTCAGCATTTTCATCAATTATAGCCATTTCTTTTGGAGAAATAACTTCTTTTTCTCCTATTTTCTCTTTTATTTCATAAAAAATTTTTATTTCATCATCATCTCTAAACATATTCTCTTCTCCTCCTCAACTGCTGGCTGATTATATGCATTAATATTATACAACTCTCCCATAAATCCAATCTGTAGCATATACATATATAATAAAGCTCCCAAACATTCTTCTTTTACTTCTTCTAATGTTATTTTTACATTTGGAACTTTATTATTAGTTAAAGCTTTTTCTGTTGCTAGTTGTTCATATTTTATAATTTCAGAAAGCTTAAAAATCTTATTATTATACTCTACTTCAATGTCATCCCTATATTTCTCTACAGTTAAAAATGTTATTATCTTATCTTTCTTTCCATCCATATATAGCTGTAAAAGTGAATGTTGATCTTTAGCTCCTATAGATAACAGAGGAGTTATTCCTTTTCCCTCTTTACCTAAACTTTCCCCTAACAATTGTTTAAACCATTCTCCAAAATGATATAAAGATTCAACATAACTCATTAGCACAGCTATATCTACACCTCTCTTTTCATAAAGATAATGGATAATAGCATTTATGATAGGATAGTTTTTATAAAAATCCTCTTCTAAAAATATTTTATCCATATATTTAGCACCATTAATTAATCTATCTATATTGACATTTAATGAATATAATGGAGCTAACCCAACAGCTGTAAATATAGAATACCTCCCAGGGACATTTTCAGGTATGTTCATTATATAATATCCTTTTTCTTTAGCTTCTTCTAAAAGCTTACCACCATTAGTTATGAATATATAATCTCCTTTAACTTCTTTTTTTATTAAGTTATAATTAACTATAGTTTCTAATGTATTTCCTGATTTACTAACAACATATATAAGAGGTTCTTTATCTTTAATCTCATTTATTATTTTGACAATTTTTTCAGGATCAGTATTATCTAAGAAATATGCATTATTTAATTTATTATAGCCTTTTAATGCATAATAAACTGTCTCTGTACCTAATATTGATCCTCCCATACCTATAACTACTACATCTTCAGCTTTCTCTATTTTATATTTATTTATATCTTCAAAAATAGCCTTTCTAAAACCTACTGTATTTTCCAATTTATTTAAAAATCTATTGTAGTATTCCTTATAATCAAATTTTATATCTATTTCATTTAATTTTAAAATATTTTCATAGTTAAAGTTTATCATTTGCTTCACCAAATTATTATTTAATATTATTATAATTAGTAAATAATATTATTTATTTTTTTATATTTTTAAATTTAAATTTGTAGATATAACTTACCGAAAAGTTTATATATTAGTGATGTTATTTAAGAATAATGCTGATGTAGTGCCGCGGTAGTTCAGCCCGGGAGAACGCTGGACTGAAGATCCAGTTGTCGGGAGTTCAAATCTCCCCCGCGGCACCAGTTCATGTGCCCCCATAGCTCAGCTGGTAGAGCGACGGACTGTTAATCCGTAGGTCGCAGGTTCGAATCCTGCTGGGGGCGCCAATATTTACTCTTTTTTCATTATTTTCATAGGGCCCGTAGCTCAGCCTGGTCAGAGCGCTCGGCTCATAACCGAGTGGCCGAGGGTTCAAATCCCTCCGGGCCCATTATTTTAATTGCTCCGGTGGTGTAGTCCGGCCAATCATGCGGGCCTTTCGAGCCCGCGACCCGGGTTCAAATCCCGGCCGGAGCATTATTTATAAAGTTTATTTATTCAAAAATTCCATCTGTGCAGGGGTCGCCAAGCCTGGCCAAAGGCGCCGGGCCTAGGACCCGGTCCCGTAGGGGTTCGTGGGTTCAAATCCCACCCCCTGCACCATAAGTTAGTAGTGGCCGGGGTGGGGTAGTGGCCATCCTGGGGGACTGTGGATCCCCTGACCCGGGTTCAATTCCCGGTCCCGGCCCTTATTTTTTATTTTTTTATAATATCATTTGTTCTAAACCTAAAAACAATTCAATATACACTACTAGCCTATAAGGTGCAGTTGAGATGCGTTCCCGATCCGGGAAGGATCGGGACTGAGGCAAGCCCACGACTGGTGGTGAAACCCTGCAGCAACCAGCTCAAGGTTGATCCTTTCTTGCGACTGTGCTCCCATTTAATTCCGGTTGATCCTGCCGGAGGCCACTGCTATCGGGGTCCGACTAAGCCATGCGAGTCAAGGGGGCGTTCCTTTTGGAACGCCACCGGCGCACGGCTCAGTAACACGTGGCTAACCTACCCTCGGGTGGGGGATAACCTCGGGAAACTGAGGCTAATCCCCCATAGGGGAGGAGGTCTGGAATGATCCCTCCCCGAAAGGGCCTTTAGGCCCGCCCGAGGATGGGGCTGCGGGGGATTAGGTAGTTGGTGGGGTAACGGCCCACCAAGCCTACGATCCCTACGGGCCCTGAGAGGGGGAGCCCGGAGATGGACACTGAGACACGGGTCCAGGCCCTACGGGGCGCAGCAGGCGCGAAACCTTGGCAATGGGCGAAAGCCCGACCAGGGGACCCCGAGTGCCCTGGCTCTGCCAGGGCTTTTCCGGAGTGTTAACAGCTCCGGGAATAAGGGCTGGGCAAGTCCGGTGCCAGCAGCCGCGGTAAGACCGGCGGCCCAAGTGGTGGCCACTGTTATTGGGCCTAAAGCGTCCGTAGCCGGCCCAGTAAGTCCCTGCTTAAATCCCACGGCTTAACCGTGGGGCTGGCGGGGATACTGCTGGGCTTGGGACCGGGAGAGGCCGGGGGTACCCCAGGGGTAGCGGTGAAATGCGTTGATCCCTGGGGGACCACCTGTGGCGAAGGCGCCCGGCTGGAACGGGTCCGACGGTGAGGGACGAAGGCCGGGGGAGCAAACCGGATTAGATACCCGGGTAGTCCCGGCTGTAAACGCTGCGGACTAGGTGTCGCGTCAGCTTCGGGCTGGCGCGGTGCCGAAGGGAAGCCGTTAAGTCCGCCGCCTGGGGAGTACGGTCGCAAGACTGAAACTTAAAGGAATTGGCGGGGGAGCACTACAACGGGTGGAGCCTGCGGTTTAATTGGATTCAACGCCGGGAATCTCACCAGGGGCGACGGCAGGATGAAGGCCAGGTTGACGACCTTGCCAGACGAGCCGAGAGGTGGTGCATGGCCGTCGTCAGCTCGTACCGTGAGGCGTCCTGTTAAGTCAGGTAACGAGCGAGACCCGTGCCCCATGTTGCCATCTCCCCCTCCGGGGGGAGGGCACTCATGGGGGACCGCCGGCGCAAAGCCGGAGGAAGGTGCGGGCAACGACAGGTCCGCATGCCCCGAATCCCCTGGGCTACACGCGGGCTACAATGGCCGGGACAATGGGACGCGACCCCGAAAGGGGGAGCGAATCCCCTAAACCCGGCCTTAGTTCGGATCGAGGGCTGTAACTCGCCCTCGTGAAGCCGGAATCCGTAGTAATCGCGCCTCACCATGGCGCGGTGAATGCGTCCCTGCTCCTTGCACACACCGCCCGTCACGCCACCCGAGTCGGGTCCAGGTGAGGCCCATTCCGTTAAGGGGTGGGTCGAACCTGGGTCCGGCGAGGGGGGCGAAGTCGTAACAAGGTAGCCGTAGGGGAACCTGCGGCTGGATCACCTCCCGAGAAAAAAGCTGGTTGCTGCAGGGCACTAAAAACCAGTCGTGGGCTTGCCTCAGAAGGATGTGGGCCCGTAGCTCAGCTGGGAGAGCGCCGGCCTTGCAAGCCGGAGGCCGAGGGTTCAAATCCCTCCGGGTCCACCAAATTATTTTTTTATGCAGCCCACAACTCATTAGGGTTGTGGGTGAAGGGCTCGATATAGATGAGAGCCGCGCATAGGTCCCCATCCTTAAGGTGAAATCTGGACACCTTACCGAGCCGTAACCCCACCTGGTGGATGGCTCGGCTCGGGCGCCGAGGAAGGGCGTGGCAAGCTGCGATAAGCCCGGGGGAGGCGCAGGCAGCCGTAGAACCCGGGATCCCCGAATGGGACTTCCTGCCCCATTTGGGGCGCTCCCGTTAGGGAGCGGGAACGCGGGGAAAAGAAACATCCGAGTACCCGCAGGAAAAGAAATCAACCGAGATGCCGGGAGTAGGGGCGACCGAAACCGGCATAGGGCAAACCGAATCCCTTCCCGTAAGGGAAGGGAGATGTGGAGTTGCAGGGCAGCCCATAATGGATCCATGTTGGGAAGCCGAAGTCCCCTGGAATGGGGCGCCATAGAGGGTGAAAGCCCCGTAGGCGTAACCAACATGGATCCTGGGCTGTCCCTGAGTACCGTGCGTTGGATATCGCGCGGGAAGCTGGGGGACATTAGGCCTCCAACCCTAAATACGTCCCGAGACCGATAGCGCACTAGTACCGTGAGGGAAAGCTGAAAAGCACCCCTAGCGGGGGGTGAAAAGAGCCTGAAACCAGGTGGGGACAGAATGGCACGGCCCTTAAGGTAACCCCTCCGAAGGAAACTCCCGCGAGGGAGGAGTACGAGGAGGGGTATGCCGGGGTCGTGCCGTCCGTTTCGAAAAACGGGCCGGGGAGTGTACGGGTGTGGCGAGCCTAAGGGGTTTAACCCCGGAGGCGTAGGGAAACCGACATGCCCGCAGGCTCTGCCGAGGGGCGGGGTCCGAAAGGGCCCGGAGTCACACCCGTACGACCCGAAACCGGGCGATCTAGGCCGGGGCAGGGTGAAGCCCCTCATCAGAGGGGTGGAGGCCCGCAGGGGTGTTACAATGCAAAGTGCTCCTCTGACCCCGGCCTAGGGGTGAAAAGCCAATCGAGCCCGGAGATAGCTGGTTCCCCCCGAAATGTCCCGCAGGACAGCCGGGGGTTAGGTAGATGGCGGGGTAGAGCCACGGATAGGGTGTTTGGGGGCGAAAGCCCTCGGCACCCTGTCCAACTCCGAACCCGTCATCGCCTTAGCCCCCGAGTGAGGGCGTACGGGTAAGCCGTACGTCCGAGAGGGGAACAACCCGGACCCGGGTTAAGGCCCCTAAGTGCCGGCTAAGTGTAAATGAGAAGGGTGTCCCCGGCCTAAGACAGCGGGGAGGTTGGCTTAGAAGCAGCCATCCTTTAAAGAGTGCGTAACAGCTCACCCGTCGAGGTCGGGGGCCCCGAAGATAACGGGGGCTAAGCCGGCCGCCGAGACCCGGGGGCATCCCGAAAAGGGATGATCCGGTAGGGGGGCGTCCCGCGTGGGTAGAAGCCTCTGCGTGAGCAGGGGTGGACCACGCGGGAACGAGAATCCCGGCAGTAGTAACAGCAAAGTGGGGTGAAAATCCCCACCGCCGAAGGGGCAAGGTTTCCACCGCTATGGTCGTCAGCGGTGGGTTAGCCGGTCCTAACCCCCGGGGTAATTCCCTAGGGGGGAAAGGGAAGCCGGTTAATATTCCGGCGCCACCGGGGTACGTGCGGCAACGCAAGGCCAGCTCCCGACGCTTCGGGGTAGGCCGACCACCCTTGCCAGGGTGGCCAAGCGCATAAGCCCGGGGAGTGCCGTAATGGCGAGAACCGGGCAAAAGCGTGATGGGCCCTCCTTTTGGAGGGTTCGGCTGAGCCCTGGAGCCCGTGAAAAGGGAGCTGGCAAGGATCCCCGGTGACCGTACCCAGAACCGACACAGGTGCCCCTAGGCGAGTATCCTAAGGCGTGTCGGGGTAATCCGGCCCAGGGAAGTCGGCAAATTGGCCCCGTAACTTCGGGAGAAGGGGTGCCTGCGGTCTTCTCTTTATGAGGGGACCGCAGGTCGCAGTGACCAGGGGGGTCCGACTGTTTAATAAAAACACAGGTCCTGGCTAGCCCGTAAGGGTGTGTACCAGGGCCGACGCCTGCCCAGTGCCGGTACGTGAAACCCGGGTACAACCGGGCGAAGCGCCGGTAAACGGCGGGGGTAACTATAACCCTCTTAAGGTAGCGAAATTCCTTGTCGGGTAAGTTCCGACCTGCATGAATGGCGTAACGAGACCCCCACTGTCCCGGGCCGGATCCCGGTGAACCTACCTTTCCGGTGCAAAGGCCGGAGACCCCCAGCGGGAAGCGAAGACCCCGTGGAGCTTTACTGCAGCCTGCCGTTGGGGCGTGGCCGTGGGTGCACAGCGTAGGTGGGAGGCGTCGAAGCCACCCCTCCGGGGGTGGTGGAGCCGCCCATGGGACACCACCCACCCATGGCCACGTCCCTAACCCGCGTAAGCGGGGACACCGGTAGGTGGGCAGTTTGGCTGGGGCGGCACCCCCCTGAAAAGGCATCAGGGGGGCCCAAAGGTCGGCTCAGGCGGGTCAGAACTCCGCCGTTGAGTGCAAGGGCAAAAGCCGGCCTGACTCGGTCGGTAAAAGAGGCCGACCGAGAGGCGAAAGCCGGGCCTAGCGAACCCCTGTGCCTCACCGATGGGGGCCAGGGATAACAGAAAAGCTACCCCGGGGATAACAGAGTTGTCGCGGGCAAGAGCCCATATCGACCCCGCGGCTTGCTACATCGATGTCGGTTCTTCCCATCCTGGGCCTGCAGCAGGGCCCAAGGGTGGGGCTGTTCGCCCATTAAAGGGGATCGTGAGCTGGGTTTAAACCGTCGTGAGACAGGTTGGTTGCTATCTGCTGGGGGTGTTGGCCGCCTGAGGGGAAGGTGGCTCTAGTACGAGAGGAACGAGCCGCCGGCGCCTCTGGTCTACCGGTTGTCCGGCAGGGCATCGCCGGGCAGCTACGCGCTAAGGGATAAGGGCTGAAGGCATCTAAGCCCGAAACCCTCCCCGAAAATAGGCGGCCATTCCCCGTAAAGGGGACGAGGGCTCCGCTAGAAGAGCGGGTTGATAGGCCGGGGGTGTAAGCGCCGAGGCCTTTTTGGCCGAGGCGTTCAGCCCGCCGGTACTAATCGCCCGAGGGCTCGGTAAGGTGTCCAGACACCAAATAAGGATGGGGACCTATGCGCGGCTCATGGTATGGCGACCATAGCGAGGGGGCTACACCCGTTCCCATCCCGAACACGGAAGTTAAGCCCCTCTACGTTACTCCGAGTACTGCCTTTTGGCGGGAAAGGAGTAAAGTTGCCAGCCACTATTTTTTATTTTTAATTTATTAATTTATAAATTCAAATTAATTTGATTGGGTAAGGGGGCTGGTGGCTCTCCCCTCTTATTGAGGGGAGGAAGTTCCGCCCACCCCAATATAGGCAGATGCTCCCGAGAGGGAGCGGGAGGTGCAACAGAAACGACACGGCCCTGGGGGGATGTGGATGATAGAAAAAGTTGACAATCCCCAGGGAATCGGTGAAACGGGCACCTCCCCTGCCTGGGGTGCAAGCCGTTAAGGCGCTTAGCCGAATGCCACCGAAATTACAGAAGGCGGGCTATAGCCCCCATACCCAAAACAATTAATAAAATAATTTAATAAAATAATTCTTCTATAATTTTTCTAGCCTTCTCTTTTGATATACCTTCTCTTAAAATAGTCCATCTATCTCTCATTTTATGAGCTATTGAAAGAGCTTCAATAATAACCTCTTTATCAAAACCTAACTCTTCTATAGTTGTTGGAGCTTTTACTTTTCTTAAAGCTTCTCTTATTCTTATATGTAAATTTGTTAAATTTTTATTTTCTTTTTCATGCAAGTAGCTCATTATAATAGCTCCAAATCCACACTGTTCTCCATGTAAGCTATCTACATCTAGCTTATATTTCTCTTTTAAATAATCTAATGCATGAGAAAATAAATGCTCTGATCCAGAAGCAGGGCGAGAAGAGTTAGCTATGGCTATAGCAATTCCACTACCTACAAGAGCTTTAGCTAATTTTTTATGAAATTCTTTTAAATCAGAGCTTAAAACATAGTTTAATATTTCCTCTGCTACGGTTTTTGAAAAAATAGCAGAGCTTTCACTATATTTCTCCCCTTTCTCTTTATATGCTAACTGCCAATCTAAGACAGCAGTAATATTTGAAACTATATCTCCAAAACCTGATGCTAATAATCTCTTTGGAGACTTTTCTATTATTTTTGTATCAACTATTATTGCTATAGGTGAAACCGTCATAAAAGAAGGCTGTTTTATAGAAACTATTGGTGAAGCTATTCCATCATTAGATGCTGTTGTAGGGATTGAGATAAAAGGTAGGTCATTTTTATAGGCTAAATATTTACCATAATCTATAGCCCTTCCTCCACCTACACCTATAATAGCATCATAACCAGAAATCCTTTCAGGAAGTTCAGAGTAATAGATAAAATCAAACTCTTTTGGAGCAAATTTTTTAGTTTTTTTTCCTGTTATAACTAAAGGATTGTTTATTGACAATTTTTTCAAAATATCATTAAGATGATTAATTGCATGATCCTCTATTATAGTGTATCTTGGAGTTATTATTCTCACATTTTCACCTTAAGGTTAAATATATATAATATTAGAGATGTTAATTTACAAAAAACTTTCTTGGTGGGATCTTTGAAAACATTAAGATATAAAAAAGAAAGAGCAATAAAAATAAGTGAAGAACTTTTTCCTGATGAATTATGTGAAAGATGTGGAAGATGTTGTATAATTCATGCATATAAAAGGGATAATAAGGTAGAGCTGATATATTGTGAGCATTTTGATAAAGAAAAAAAGTTATGTAAAGTATATGATAAAAGATTTGAATATGGATGTCTAACAGTTTTAGAAGGAATATTAGCTGGAGTTTTTCCTAAAGACTGTCCATATGTTAAAAACTTAAAAAACTATGAAGAACCAAGATTTTATAGATTTTTAAAATAATTTAAAGCCTCTTCAGCTGCTAAAGATATTGGTTCATTAACCATTGCCACAGGAGGAGCATAGCAGTGCTCCATTTTACATAATTCTTCAGCTTTTACTCCATTATATATAGCTAAGCTTACTAAATCTATTCTTTCAGCTACTCTCTCTCCACCAATTATTTGACATCCTAAAATTTTCATATCTTCTCCAAAAACTAATTTTACATAAATATCTTTTCCACCAGGATAATACCTAGCCCTTGTTAATGCTTTAGCTTTACCAATTACAATAGGAATTCTTTTTAAATTTGCTGAAAATGCTGTCAATCCAGTACCCCCAATTTCTAATGATCCTATTTTACTCACTGCAGAATTTAATACTGGTGGAAATTCTACATTTTTTCCAACTATATTTAAACCCACAACCTTCCCTTGTCTAACAGCTGTTGAACCAAATGGAGACAAAGTTTTTTCCCCTGTTATAAAATCCACTACCTCCACACAATCTCCTGCAGCATAGATATTTTTTATAGAAGTCCTCATATATTCATCAACAACTATAGCCTTATCAACTTTACATCCAGCTTTTTTAGCTAAATCTATATTTGGTCTGACCCCAGTTGATAGAATAACTATATCAGCATCAAATTCTTTTCCACCAACAACTACTCCCTTAACCTTATCATCTCCAATAATCATCTCTAAAGGCTTTGATAAAATAAATCTTATTCCTTCACTCTCCAAATACTTTTGAACAATTTCTGCCATATCAGGATCTAAAAATCTTGGTAATATCTGTGGAGCCATTTCAACAATTAAAACATCTAAACCTCTCTTTTTTAGAGCATAACCCATCTCCAATCCAATAGCTCCAGCACCAGCAATAACTGCTCTTTTACAATTATTCTCTTCAATATATTTAAGTATCCTTCTACCATCATCTATTGTCTTTACTGTAAAAACCCCATCTAAATTAACTCCCTTAATTGGAGGAATAAATGGAGTAGAACCTGTAGATAGTACAAGGTAATCATAATCTATTTTCTCTCCATTATCTAAAACTACTTTATTACCTCTACTATCTATATCAATAACTTCAGTTTCTGTTAAAACATCAATATTTTTTCTTTTTTTATAATCTTCAGGCTTATGCATTATAATATCTTCAAAACTCTTTATTGTTCCTTCAATAACATATGGAATAGCACAGGGAGAATAGGCAATATCTCTCTCTTTGGTTATAACAATAATCTCCTTCTCCTTATCATACTTTCTTACAGTTGATGCTGCTGTAAGTCCTGCAGCTCCTGAACCTACTATTACAACTCTCAAATATCTCACCTAATATAGATCAATATAAATATCTCTTCCTTCTTCAATTGATTTTAATAAATTTTTTCCAACTACTGTATTTTTATTTATTCTTACAGTTCCATCATTTCTTACAGTAACTGTAGTTAATAACTTCCCATCTACATATATTCTGATATTCTCTCCAGCATAATCTTCTCCAACATCAATAATTATATGTTTATCAGTCTCATAAATTTTTGTAGATTCTAACTCAGTAACATATTCATACTTTCTTCTAATATTTTCCATCTCTTTCCTTTCTTCCTCTTCTTTTTCTTTAACAGAGATTCTTAACCCTAAGATATCTTCTAATTTAGCTATTTCTTTCCCACCTTTTCCTATAATAGAGCCTATATATCTTTCAGGAACATAGAGATTTATAGAATCATCTCCAGTAACTTTAACTATAGGCTTGGCTTTTCTTGGAAGTAGTTTTTTTAATATTTCTTCTAATTTCTCTTCAGCATAACTATATATTGGTTTTCTAACTTCCTCTCCTTTTATAGGCATAACTACAACTTGTTCTCCATATGTATATATCTCATATTCAACCTTTCCTGTCTCAAAATCTTTAACCTCTATAACAGGCCTAGCAAGATCTTCCTCAAACATACCATGTGGAACTTTAACTGTAAAGTCTAACTCATAAACCTTTTCAATTTTTCCATCTTTAATAAATATAACTGTATCTACAACTTGAGGAATCACTCCTAATTCCACCCTTCCAATCAATCTTTGTATTGCATCTATAGGTTTTGAAGCATGAACAACCCCTACCATTCCTACTCCTGCCATTCTCATGTCAGCAAATATTTCAAAATCCCTAGTTTTCCTTACTTCATCATATATTGTATAATCAGGCCTAACTAATAAAAGAATATCACATGTTTTCTCCATATCTCCTTCTAATGGAGCATATTGGGTAATTTCTTTACTAACTTGTAGATCTCTTGGGCTTTCCATTGTTTTAACTATCTTCCCCTGACTTCTATAAAACTCTGCTAAAGCTGCTACAAATGTAGATTTTCCACTACCTGGTGGTCCTGATACAAATATTCCCTCTGCTCTCTCTTTCAACCTTTCCATAAGTTTATCAGATATTCCATAATCTTCTAATTTAGCTTTAATAATTGGCCTAACAGCTGTAACCTCTAAAGCATCTGAAAATGGAGGTCTTGCTATAGAAATTCTTATATTTCCTAATTGTATAACAGTTGCCCCTTTCCTCTGAATTTCAAAGAAACCATTATTTTGTTCAGCATATTTTATAATATTATCAATAATTTCTTCCATATCTTCTTTTGTTAGCTCTTTATCTCCTATAGGAACAAGTTTAACATTCCCAGGCTTACCTTTCTTTGCATATGGTAAGCATCCCTCTTTTAAATGAACAGACATTGTCTCTTCATCAAAATATTTATTTAGAATTAATTCTATCTCCTCTTCTAAAGTCTCTAAATAATAAGCCTCTATTCCCTGAGCTACAGCTAAATTATATTGAATCCAATCACTTGTTAATAATATAGCCCCTGTCTCTTTAGCCACTTTCCTAATTATTGCATCTATTTCCCCACTTCTAGCAAGCTCAATAGCTTCTTTACTAGGTCTTTCACCATAATATTCTATTTTTATTCCATAATTAGCTGCTTTTTCTGTTATTTTTCTTAACTCTTCAATTCCCTGATATCCTATCTCTCTTCCCATGTTAGCTTGATACTCTAATTCAGAAATTACAGCTTCAGGAATTATTACTGTTGCTTCACTAAGCTTACCTTTATCAATTAATTCAGATATTCTACCATCAATAATAACACATGTATCAACACAAACCTTTTTTCCAATTAATTCAAGCTCATCTATCTTCTTAGCTTCTAATTTTTTTCTTTCTTCTAAATTCATATTAATCACCTAATAAATTAACATCATTAAAAATATTTGCATATGAGATATAACTTTTTTTATAGTCGAAAAGTTTTTATATTTCTATTTTTTTAAAAATTTTTGAACATTTTGAACATGTGGTGAGTATGGAAGATTATGAGAAAAAGATTATTGAGATGTTTTCAGAGATATCTAAACTGCATGGATTGAGTAAATCCATTGGAGCTATATATGCTGTATTATTTTTGTCAGATGAGCCATTATCAATTCCAGATATAGTTGAAAAGTTGAAAATAAGTAAAGGAAATGTGAGTATGGGATTAAAGAAGTTAGAGGAGTTAGGTTTTATAAGAAAGGTTATGGTAATAGGAAAGAGAAGGAATTATTATGTGGTTGAAGACAGATTTTCCTCAATAAAAGATATTGCTAAGAAAAAATATGAAATCATCTCTAAAACATATGAATCTGTTAAAGACTCAAAATTACCAAAAGATAAACTAAAAAAACTTGAAAAAATGAAAAATCTGTCTGAAAAGATACTTAAAGTCCTGGAGGAGATTAATAATGAGGAAAATATTTAAAAAAATAGCTAATTTTTCTGAAAAACATCCTTTTACTGTTTTGGGCATTATATTTATTATAACTCTATTCATGGCTATATCCGCTACTAATATAAAATCACAAACAGCATTTGAGAAATTCTTACCTCAAAATAATGAGATTGTAAAAACACTCTATCAAGTTAGAGATGAGTTTGGAGGGACTGATATTATAACAATAACTGTAAAAATTGTTCCATCAGATGCTAGTGATAAAGTTATAGATATAAGAGATCCAAGAGTTTTAAGAGCAGTTAAAGAGTTAGAAGATAATATTAGGACTATAGATGGAATTACTAATGTGAATTCTCCTGTAGATACAATAATAAAGTTAAACAATGGAAAAGTTCCTGACAGTTTAGATCAGGTTAAAGATTTATTGAAAAAACTTCCTGAAGAGCAAAGAAGAAAGATGTTCAATTCTGATTATTCAATGATGATAATACATGCTTTTACTGATGCAGGAGGGGATCAAAAGAAACTATTTAGAATATTAAAGCAAGTTAAAAGCTATATGTATGAATCACCCTTCCCTCCAGGGGTTGAAGTTATATACACAGGCACCCCTCCATTAAGAGAATTATTGTATAATCTGATGAAAGAAAGTCAAACTTTCACAACAGTTGTTGGACTTGTGGCTATATTGATAATCTTATTTTTATACTTTAAAAAACCAATTTCAAGCTTTTTACCACTAATTCCTGTTGCAATCTCCGTTATTTGGACTGGAGGAGTTATGGGTTTGCTAGGTATTCCATTAGATATGGCAACTGCAGGGATAGGTTCATTAATTTTAGGGCTTGGGATTGATTATGGAATACATCTTATGCATAGGTATAATGAAGAAAAAAGAAAAGGATTGCCTGTAGATAAAGCTATTGAAATAGCTGTTGTTGAGACAGGATCAGCTGTTATGGCTACAACTGCAACAACTGTAGCTGGTTTCTTAGCTCTTGTTTTAGCTCCATTACCTATGATGGTTAATTTGGGAAAAGTTTGTGCTCTTGGAATAACATTCTGTATGATTGTTGTTCTCACCCTTTTACCCTCTCTACTCATTATTGAAGATAGATATATCCTACCACTAATAAAAGGTGAAAAGAATGAATAAAAAACTCCTTCTTCTTCCAATAATAATATCTTCTATAATGGCATTACAAATAGAAGAGCCTGAGTATAACCCAAAAATTATCCACCCTGGAGATGATGTAGATTTATGGATAAAAATTTATAATGATTATAGTGATGAAATCAAAGACATAAAAATAACTATATCCCCTCATTATCCATTTGAAATTAAGCAGGTTAATCCTATAAAAGGGACTGTTATTATAGACCATTTAGATGAAGGAGAACCTTATACAGCTTATTTTAAGCTACATGTGAATGAAAATGCTGAAACAGGGAATTATAGGATAGATATTAATGTCAGCTATGATAGAGATAATTACACTTACAGCTTTACAAAGCTTTTCTATTTACCTGTGTATGGAAAAGCTAATTTTTTAATAAATGGAAACTTCTCACTAATCCCTTCAAAAACTAAGGATGTTAAAATCTATGTAATAAATACAGGTAATGGGAAAGGTAAGGATGTTTGCCTATACATAGGATATCAGTTAAACTCAATTGTAGCAGGAAGCTCATCAGTAACAAAAAGCTATTATTCAGTAACAAAGAGGGATGAAATTAACATCTATCATCCAACACCAATACCATTAAATAATTTAATAGTGTCTCCTGTTGGAGATAGTAAATTCTATTTAGGTACAATGAAAGTTAATGAATATAAAGTTATTACAGCTAAACTTTATGTTTCTCCAAAAGCTAACCAAGGAGTTTATAACCTACCAGCAGTAATTAAATGGATTGATGATGATGGTTCTGAAAGAGCAGAACTTATTAATATCCCAGTTTATGTGAAAGGAGATATATTATTAGGGATAGCTAATGTTATAACTGAACCTAAAGAGATAAAAGCAGGAGACAGCTATGTTAGGGTTGATGTAACTGTTACAAACAATGGCCATGAAGAAGCTAAAGATGTTAAGTTGAGGTTGATAACAGAAGAACCATTTAAGGATAGTTGGAGTAATTGTAATATAAAAGATATTGGAAATCTCCTTCCTGGAAGTTCAAAGACAGTTTCATTTTATATAGATGTAGATAAAAATGCTGAAGCAAAACATTACAAACTTCCAATAAATATAAGCTATCTTGACACTGAGAATATCAAACATAACTTAATAAAATATATTGATATATACATTAAACCAAAACCCCTTTTTGAAATCCTCACTAAAGAGGTTAAAGTTGAAGCTGGAAAGGAGAATACTGTCCTTATAAAGATAAAAAACACTGGTAATGAAAAAGCTGAAAGAGTTAGAATATCAGCCATTAGGAACTCAGGTCAGCCATTTGACTATCCTTTAAAAAGTGATAGCATTGGAACTCTTGAACCTAATGAAACTGGCGAGGGGGTTCTAAAGATAAATGTAGATAGATCTGCACCAAGTAAAGAGTATTTTATTACATTAGAAATAAGATGTGCTGGAGATAGTGAGATAGGAGATGATAATGTTTATATTTACCAAAAACCATTAAAAGTTATTGTTGAAGGGAAAAAATCAGATAACAGTTTATTATATATTATTTTATTAATTATTGTAGCTATATTCATCATAGGATACTTATTTAAGAGATCTAAATAAATTTTTGTGAGAACATGCATAAGAGGTTAGATGTTAGATATGCCATTATAACTGTCAGTGATAGTAGATTTGAAAAGTTTATAAAAGGAGAAAGCTTTAAAGATGAATCTGGGGAGTTTTTAAAGAATGAATTAAAAGCAAAATACCATCTTCTCATACCTGATGAAAAGGATATGATAAAAGGGGCTGTAAGGTATTTAATAAATAAAGATGATATTGATTGTGTGGTATTAACTGGTGGAACAGGAATAGCCAAGAGAGATAATACTGTTGAAGCTGTTAAAGAGATTATTGAAAAAGAATTAGAGGGTTTTAAAATAGCTTTCCAAATTCTAAGCTATAATGAAGTAGGTTTCTCATCCATACTATCAAGAGCTACTGCTGGAATTGTCAAAGATAAACTAGTATATGCCATACCTGGCTCAATTAATGCTTGTAAAACTGCAGTTAAAATTATCAAAGAGGAGTCTGGGCATATTATTGGACATTTAAGGGAAATATAATGATAAACCCTATAATTTTATATATAACTATAATTGTTGATGTGATATTTGGAGAGCCAAATGAAAAAGTGCACCCTACAGTACTTATTGGAAGGTTAATATCATTATTAGAAAGATTGTTACCATCAACATACTCTAATAATAAAATAAGAGATTTTTTATTTGGTAGTGTTGTAACAGTAACAACCATCCTAATAGTGGGATACATTAGCTATATAGTTGAAAAGCTTATACTTGCACTTCCAAAACATTTATCTTATCTTCTATATGCAATACTATTATCAACAACCATTGGCTATAGATCATTAAAGGAGTTTTGTATAAAACCAATAGAAGCACTAATTGAAGGAGATTTAGAAAAAGCTAGAGAGCTTGTTAAACATGTTGTAAGTAGAAATACAGAAGATTTAGATAAAGAACATATTCTTTCAGCTTCAATAGAAAGTCTTTCAGAAAATTTAACTGATAGTGTTATATCACCACTTTTTTATGCTATCTTCTTTGGGTTAGTTGGGGCTTTTATTTATAGAACAGTAAATACATTAGATGCAATGATAGGGTATAAAAATAGTAAGTATTATTATTATGGAAAATTGGCAGCAAGATTAGATGATATTCTCAATTTTATACCCTCAAAGATATCTGGACTTTTATTAATAATAACTGCTCCATTTTATGGTGGAGATTGGAAGAGGGCTTTATATGGATTCTTATTTGAAAGTTTAAAAACTCCTTCTCCAAACTCTGGATTTACTATGGCTACATTGGCAAATGCTTTAAATATGAGCTTAGAAAAAATAGGTTATTATAAATTAGGAAATGGGAGGATAGATATAGATAAAAGTTTAAGAGCTTTTAAAGCCATTGACTATTCTATTATAGCTTTTTTATTGATCTATACATTATTATGGTGGTTATTTGAAGGCTTTCATTGAACTAATCAGAATGAAAAATTGTATATCTGCTGGTATTGGAGGAGTTATAGGATATTTACTTTCATGTAATTTCTGTTTTGATTATAAGGCAATACTAATATTTTTAACCATATTTTTTATATGTGGTTATGGAAATGTAATAAATGATATTTATGATATAGAGATTGATAAAATAAACAAACCCTATCGCCCTTTACCATCTGGAAGGGTTAAAATTTTTGAAGCTAAGATGTTATCATTCTCTTTTTTAATTATTGGGATAGTGTTAAGTATCTTTATAAACATTTTGGCTTTTATTATAGCTGTAATTAATAGCTCATTACTATATCTATATGCAAAAACTTTTAAAAAAATAAAAATATTTGGAAATATTATTGTAGCATATCTCACTGGCTCTGTTTTTCTATTTGGAGCTGCTGCTGGTAAGGAGGTGTTAGTTGCTATAATTTTATTTATATGTTCATTTTTAGCAACATGGGCTAGAGAGATAATAAAAGATTTTGAAGATATTAAAGGAGATGAACTAAAAGGAGTAGTTTCATTACCAATAAAATATGGTAAGATATCATTATATTTCTCAGGTTTTCTATTAATATTAGCTATTGTTTTTAGCTTCATACCATACATTTTAAATATCTTCAATATCTATTACCTTATCTTAATATCTGCTTGTGACTTTCTATTTTTAATATCAATAGTTAAGCTTTTAAGACATCAGAATGCTAAGGAAGTTTCAAAAGAAATAAAAATTATTATGAACCTAGTATTATTAGCATTTATTATCAGCTCATTAATAAGGTGATTCTTTATGTTTCCAGGAAAAATAAACCCTAGGATGTTAAAACAAATGCAAAAAATGATGAAAGATTTTGGTATGGATGCAAAAGATTTGAATGTCAGAAAAGTTATATTTATATTTGATGATGAAGAGTGGCATTTTGATGAACCAAAAGTTCAAGTTATGGATGTTATGGGAATTAAAACATATTCATTAACAGGAAAACCAAAAAAGGTTAAAAGAGATGTTAAAGTTGAAATTACTGAAGATGATATAAAGCTTGTAGCTGAGCAATGTAATGTTTCTTATGAAGAAGCTAAAAAAGCTTTAGAGGAGTGTAATGGAGATATTGCTGAAGCTATATTAAAATTAGAAAATAAATGACTTTTCTAATCTCTTTTTTAATTCTTTAGCTAAATCTAAAGCTCTTTTTCTATCTGATTGCCTACATGTTATAGGTATGCCACATATAGATCCCAATTTTATTTCAAAAACACCATGTGGACAAATACTACAAATTCCACATCCAAAACAATCTTTAGAAATCTTTATTTCTCCATTTATTTTTTTTATAGCCATTGTTGGGCAATATTCCTCAGCTAAACAATTTTTACAATTTTTACACCTATCTTTATGTAATTTTGGTCTTAAATCTACATTTTCCCAAACTTCTCCATAGTTAGAGATATCTATTATCTCCCTACCAAAAATATTTACTAAAGGTAATGCTATATCTTTATCTAACTTTTTTAAAGCTTCAATATGTTGTTTAACATCTACTGCAATAGCCACTGTATTAAAAACTTCTTCACCATCACCTGTCAAAAATCCACCCAAATAATAACTGTCCATTTCTTTCATATCAGCAGAAATCATTAAATTTGGTTTTTCTAAACTAGCTCTTGTCCCAAATCCTAATATTAAAGCATCAGCACCATTTAATAAAGCTCTTTTTCCTATTAAATCCTTTTCATTTTTAATAACCATATTTTCCAAAGGATTAAATTCACCACAACCAGAGAAAGAAGCTTCTCCTCTCTTTAATGGCAGTCTATGAAAAATTGTTTTAACAGGTTTATCTGACAGGTTTGTTATGGCTGAATAATTTTTAAAACACATCCTTGTCCCAATCATTTCAGCCTTTTGTAGATCATTTATAGTTATTATGTTATTATAGTATTTATTATCAGCTAAAACCTTAGCTTCCAATTCTTCTCCTTTAACTAACCTTTTAAAAAGAAAACCATTTCTAAAAAATACTGCATCAACTTTTCCCAAGTACTCATTAGGACAAGGTCCAACAAATCCTTTATAGCCATCTAAATAAATCTTTTCAGCTTTTCTAAATTTATCATTAAAAGGAATGTGGAAAACTGCCATAGTTCCAGACATTATTCCACAGGTCGCTGTAGTGACAATGTCTATCTCACTTATATCTTCATTATTTCTGATCATTTTCTTTAATTTATCAACAGTTACAATTTTCATCTCCATCCTCTCTTATACATCTCCATTAATCTTCTTATTCTCTCTTCTGTTGGTGGATGGGTAGAGAAGAGTTTAGCTATAAAATCTCCT
Organism: Methanocaldococcus villosus KIN24-T80; assembly: GCF_000371805.1. Lineage (NCBI taxonomy): Archaea > Methanobacteriati > Methanobacteriota > Methanococci > Methanococcales > Methanocaldococcaceae > Methanocaldococcus > Methanocaldococcus villosus. Next base: position 666,409 of record NZ_AQUK01000001.1, on the reverse strand, counting down.
CTAAATGGATTTACTATAAATAGATGAGCTGTTGCAGGATTTCCTTCTTTTAGAGGGTATAATTCAACACTTCTTTCCAATTTAGCTAAAGCATTTGCAAGCCATAATGGGTGTGTCCATCTAGCCCCATCTTCATCTGCGTAAAACTCCCTTTGCCTTGATATGGCTAATTGTATTAAAGTAGCTGCAATTGGGGCAAGGATTATTAATAGTAGGGTAGCTACTATTTGCAATGGGTTCTCTTCTTCTTCAGAAACAAAGAAATGACCAAACCACATAAACCATTCAGCTATATATGTTATTGCTCCTGCTAAGGTTGCTACTATAGTGGCTAATAATATATCCCTATGCTTTATATGAGCTATCTCATGCCCTATAACCCCTTCTAACTCCTCTGGTGAAAGAATATTTAATATCCCTTCAGTAACTGCTACAACAGCATTTTCTGGATTTCTACCAGTAGCAAAAGCATTAGGAGTAGCTATTGGGACAATAGCTACTTTTGGTTTTGGAATCCCTGCTTTTCTAGCAACTCTCCTTACTATATCATGTAACCATGGCATTTCATGCTCATCTAAGATCCTTGCACCATAACTTGCCAAAACTATTTTATCACTTAAGAAGTAGGCTATTAAATTTGGTATCAAAGCTATAATAATAGCAAATATTGGAGGAATATGGAGTAGTAGGCAAATAGCATATATTAAACCTATAAGGAATGCCATTAATAGATATGTTTTTGCTTGTATCAAAAATGACATTCACATCACCTTGAATTTTATTATTATTCTCTTATTTTTAAATAACATATAAATCCTACTATAATTGAAAACATTGCTGATGCTTTGAACATCCCACTTATTCCAAAAATATCTGCCAAAAATCCAAAAAATACTGAACCTAAAAACATTCCTATATTTATACTTGTAGTAAAAATTCCCATAGCTCCTCCTTTCCTATATGGTGGAATGTCTTTAACAGCAATTGATGTTGTTGCAGGAGAGCACATTGAAATACCTATGGCCACAGTTGCTAATGAAAACATTATTTTCCAAAATGATGATGAGAGAGATAGAAAATAAACTCCACATGAAGCAATACATATCCCAAATATAATAACCACTTTTCCTAGCTTATCATACAACTTTCCAAAACTTCTTTGTAGTGCAGCCATTAATAAATTAGTCCCTGCAATCATAGAACCTATTTGGGCTATACTTATTCCATATTTAATTGTATATATTCCTAAATAAGTAATTATCCCTGCATTCATCATAACATTTGACGTGTTAATAATAAATGAGTATAAAAAGTTTTTATTCTTTAAAAACTCAAGTGAGATTTTATCACAATTTTCTTTTTTAAATTTAATATCTTCAAGTTTAGTGTAGCTTATAATTGCTGCTAATATTCCTAAAAATCCACAAAAATAAAATGGTGTTTTAATTCCATATATATCAGCTAAAGTTCCACCTATAAAAGGCCCTACACCAAAACCTAATGTAATTGCAGAATTGAAAATACCCATGTATTCTCCCAATCTATCTTTTGGAGCAATAGCTGCTACATAAGATCCTGCTACTGGTGTTACAAAAGAAGAAAAAGCTCCTGTTAAAGCCCTAACAATTAAAAGATCAAAAACAGTATTAACAAAATTATAAAGTAAGGTAAAAAGGCCATAAAAGAATGTTCCACTTACAATAAAAAATTTTTTTCCATAAATATCTGATAAAATCCCTACAGGAACCTGTGTTAAAGTCCTTGCTAATGCAAATGAGCCAAATATTAAACCTATTTCAAAGTTTGTAGCTCCTAAAGTTTGAGCATAGATTGGAATTATTGGAGCAATAAAACCTACACCAAGCATTGTCACAAAGGTTGTAACCCAAATAATAAATAAATTCTTATCCAATATATCACCTATAAAATTTATAAGGGGATGAACATGAGGATAGTGGGAATAACTGATTTACATGGGAGGTTTCCTAAGTCTATTAAAGAGATATCTGCAGATGTTTTAGTAGTTTCTGGAGATATAACACATTTTGGTAAAGGGATAGAGGTTATAGAAGATTTAGCTGAACTTTCAGATAATATGGAGGTTCTATGTGTTCCAGGCAACTGTGATACAGAAGAGGTTATAGATGAGTTGAATAGTTATAATCTAAATATAGATAGAAAAGTTAAAAAGATAGGGGAAATAAATTTTGTAGGTTTTGGTGGGAGCAATAGAACACCATTTAATACAGTTTATGAGTGGGATGAGGAGGAGTGTTATAACATTTTGAAGAGGATAATGAAGGGGTTGAAGAATATATGTCTAATTACTCATGCTCCTCCATACAATACTATGGCAGATTACATTTTAGATAAAGATATACATGTTGGTAGTAAAAGTATAAGGAGAGTTATAGAGGAGGAAGATGTTATATTAAATGCATGTGGGCATATACATGAAGCAAGATGTATAGATAAGATAGGTAAGACTATAATAGTAAATCCATCACCAAAAAGCTATTTCATATATGATACAAAAAAGGAGATAGTTGTATTGGAAGATTATATATAAAGTGATAAAAATGAAGGTGCTAATTATTGATAATATAGACTCTTTTGTTTGGAATCTTGTTCAGTATGTTGGGACTTTAGGGCATAAAGTAATTTTAAGAGATAATAAAATAACTGTAAATGATATAAAAAAGTTAGATCCTGATTGTATCATCATCAGCCCTGGACCAAAAAGACCAAAAGATGCAGGAAATTGCATAGATATAATTTTAAATGTAGATCTTCCTATATTAGGTGTTTGTTTGGGACATCAATGTATTGTTGAAGCATTTGGAGGAAGAGTTGATAGGGCGGAAAGGGTAATGCATGGAAAAGCAAGTTTAATAGAGCATGATGGAAAGAATATTTATAGAAACTTACCAAAGAGATTTTATGGTGGTAGATATCATTCTTTAATAGCAAAGGAAGTTCCAAACTGTTTAAAAATAACTGCTGTAAGCTTAGATGATAATTATATTATGGGAGTTAGGCATAAAAAACTACCTATAGAAGGAGTTCAATTTCATCCTGAAAGTATATTAACTGAATCAGATGAGCTGAAATTTCCATATTTAGGATTAAAAATGATAAAAAATTTCATTGAAGGTTAAAATTATGGATGTTTATGAAGTGTTATATCAAGCTTGTTTAGAATATGAAGTAGTCTTAGATGGAAAAAGAGTTCCATTATGGAAGGTAAAAAAAGAAGATTTAGAAAAAGTGGATTTTAGATTACCCTGGAACTCTCTAAGAGAGTTAGCAGTTCATTTATATGAACTTAAAAGTAAGCAGCAGAAATCTAAGGAGCTTATAAGGGTTAATTTAGTTGAGATATTAATAGGGATAGCCTTTTTAAAAGTTGAAGATGAGTTTGGATCTATATGTAATGTTGAAGATTTATGTTTAACATATTTAAGTGAGTTAATTACTGCTAGGATAAATTGTATAGCTAAATATTACTACCTAATAAAGAAGCCAAATAATACTGATCTATTTGATGAAATTATATTAAAGTTTCCACAGAATAAGAACATTAAAGCTGGAAATTTAAATGACTTGAAAGAGTTGATATTTAAATTAAAAACTTATTAAAAATACAGGAATTACTGATAATAGCATTATTACAGCAATAAATATAGCTAACATTTGTCTTTTAGTTAAACTTATTTTTTTGTTTTCTTTTTTCATAACTCTCCCTCATTTCTAAGTAAGATTTTTTAATAATTCTTTCTCTTTTAATATTTAAAGCTTTCAGTATATTTAATAATTCATCTAAAGCTTTGTCTTTTTCATCAAAACTATTTACAGGCTTTTCAAGTTCTAAAAAATAACCTAACCCAAAAATATTATCAATACATGCTGTTATATCATTTTTTTTATATATCTCTCTTGTCTTTTTTATTGGTTTTACTTCTATAAAACCTAATTTTTTCAGTATTTTTCTCATTTTTTCTTTATCTTCTATCCTAACCTCTATCTCTTCTCGGGTTTTAGATATGTTATCTATTTTTGGCCCTTTATAAGTTAGATAATAAGTATTATTATCATTTCTAATTCTTAAAGCTTCATCAGTTTTTCTAAAATCTCTTTGTGGATGATTAAAATAGATATCTTCTTGAAATTTTTTTTCTTTAAATTTAAAACCTAATTTTTCCAATTTTTTCTTAATTTCATCAATATTTTTAATTCTAACCTTTATTTCAACTTCAATCATTAAACCACCAAATCAATATATTTATAAAATTGAATTAATAAATTTAATAGGGTATAAAAATAGTGATTTATGATCTAGCTCTTCTTCTCTCTCTTTTCAATCTTCTTAATCTCTTCTTATACCACTTCCATCTCATTCTTCCTTTCTTTTTCCATCTTCTGGAACTTCTCTTTATAATCTCACCCTCCTTTTTGTTTTTATTTAACCCAACTACCTTTTTCAACAACAATATAACCATCTTTAACTTTAGGAGCTATGTTTAATATTTTTTCCCTCATATTTGAAGGTTCAGCTTTATCATCTCTTAAGACATTTTTTTCATCTATTATATAATAGCTTTCCTCAATTTCTAAATCATATTTTTCTAAAATCTCACTAAACATTTTTATAATTTTTTCAGCCTCTTCCCTCAAAAATGCTCACCCTATAATAACCCAAGATCTCTTAAAACTTTTTCCAATATCTTTTTATTTTTCTCACTCATTTCACACAGTGGAGATCTTAGTTCTGAGGAACATCTGCCTAACATGCTAAGAGCAGTTTTAACAGGTATTGGGTTGGTTTCAATGAATAAAGCCTTCATTAATGGGTAAAGCTTGTAATGAATTTCCTTTGCTTTATCAAAATCTCCTTTTAAAGCTGAATGAACAAGTTCTACCATCTCTTTTGGGGTTATATTGGCTACAACACTTATAACCCCTTTACCTCCTAATGCTAATATTGGTAATGTGAGTTCATCATTACCGGATAAAACAGTAATACCATATCTTACTAATTCAGAAACTTGGGAGAGATTAGGATTAGCCTCTTTGATGGCTACAATATTACTGAATTCATCAAATAAATATTTTGCTGTCTCAGGCTCTAAGTTAATCCCTGTTCTTGAAGGAACATTATATAATATTATTGGTAGATTTATAGCTTTTGCTATCTCAGAGAAATGTTTAATCAAACCTTGCTGTGTGGGTTTATTATAGTAGGGAGTAATAGAAAGAACTGCATCAGCTCCAACATCTTCAGCAAATGTGGATAGTTCAACAGCTTCTTTTGTAGAATTTGAACCTGCTCCAGCAACTAATTTAACTCTACCATTAACTATCTCAACACTCCTTTCTATTAACTCTTTATGCTCATCATGAGATAGTGTAGCACTCTCACCTGTAGTACCAGCAACAACTATACCATCAACTCCATTATCAATTAAAAAATTTATATGTCTTTCTAAGCTTTCATAATCAATATTTCCATTTTTAAATGGAGTTATTATTGCTGGGAAAACCCCATACATAGATTCACCTTGATAATTGCCTCATTTTATGGGTTATATATCCAGCTAATCTATTTCTTAATCTCTTTGTTGAAACATAAGCTACTTCCTCTAAAACCTTCTTGTTAGTCTCAAAATCTGTTGTAAATTTATCCTTAAACCTTTTTATTAATTCCATAGCAGTCCTCTTTATTAATGCCTGTCTAATCCTACCCATAATTTTCACCTTTTAGGTGTTTTTTTTGTAATTTTTTATTATGTTCAATCAGTATTTTGAAGATTTTTATAGCCATATCTTCATCTATGTTATAACAATTGCATAACCTTTTTATTTTTTCATATATATGTTTTTCCCTTTTAGGATCATCTATTTCTAAACCAAGAGCTTTTTTAGCTTCAGCTATATCTTTAGCAAGCCTGTTTCTTTCAGCTATAAGTTTCAATATATTTTCATCAATTTCATCTATTTTCTCCCTTAATTTTTTAAGGTCTTTCATTTTTATCACAAGTTGATAAAAACTCTTCTAATTTCTCAGCTACTGTGTTGAATATCCAGTCAAATTTATTATCATCTTTCTCTAATAAAGTTATTCTAAATCCATTTAAATTAGTACAAAAAGATGTTAATGGAACAACACATATACCTGTTGAAGCTAATAAATAATAAACAAATTTTTTGTCTATAGGGTTATTTTTTACTAATTTATCAATATAATTTTTTAATCTTTCGTTTTTTATTTCTATCATATTATTTTTTAAGTATTCATCTTTAAAAACAACAGCCATATAGAAAGCTCCATAAGCTTTATTTGCTATAATACCTTCTACATTCTTTAAAATATCATATGCTCTATTACTTCTCTTCTCATAAAATTTGTTTCTTTCTTTTAAATAACTCTTATATCTTCTATCCCCTAAAATTTTTGGAATTACCATTTGTGGTAGTGTTGTAGAACACACTTCTATTAACTTAGATCTATATAAACTCTCAGCATACCTCTTAAACTCTTCATCCTTTTCCTTATTATATATCTCTACCCATCCACATCTTGCCCCAGGCCATGGAATCTCTTTTGATATCCCTTTTAAAGATATTCCACAAACATCATCAATAATTTCAGCTAAAAGAGTAGGCTTTTTACCATTATAAACAAGGTTACAGTAGATTTCATCACATATTATAAACAAGTCAAACTCATTAGCAATATCAACAATCTCATCTAATATCTTCTTACTATAAACTGCTCCAGTTGGATTATCAGGGTTGATTATTAATATTCCTGCAATTGAAGGGTTGTATTTTATTCTTTTATAAAGATCATCTGTATCAGGATACCAATTATTATTTGGATCTAAACAGTATGTCAATGGCGGAGCTCCTGCATGTGAAGCTTCAGCTGATGAGTGTGTTGAATAAGATGGAGAAGGATTAATAACCCTAACTTCTCTTTTTAATAGGCTATATATTTTGGAGATAGCATCTCCTAACCCATTAAAAAAAATAATGTCTTCAGCTGTTATATTAACATTAGCTCTTTTATTAATATAATCAGCTAAAAACTCTCTTGTTTCTAACAATCCCCTTGTAGGGCAGTATGCAAATGACCTATCATCTTTAATAGCTTCTATAATTATCTCTTTTATCCAATCAGGTATTTTTTCTCCTTTAGCTACAGGATCTCCAATATTTTCCCAAGTAATTTCTATATTAAAATCTCTCTCTATCTTCTTAGCTACATCAACAATCTCCCTAATCTCATAACTTAACTCTTCAGCTCCTATATCAACTATTTTACTCCTCATAGTTATCATCAATAAAAATAATAGAGAGAGTAATTATTTATTTTTCTTCTCATTCATTATTGTCAATATTCTTGCTATTGTTCTTCTTATCTCTCTCATTCTTCCAGGATTTGAAGGAGCCCCGGCTGCAGCTTTATGAGCCCTTTCTTTTAATAGTTCTTTTTTTAATTCTATTAATTTCTTTTTAAGATCATCTATAGACATCTCTCTTAATTCACTAGCTCTTAAAATAGCCATTACTTCTCACCTACTGTTTTTCTTTTTCAGCATCTTCCTTTATTATTATCTCATCTGGTAAGAGGACGTCTGGTCTCATAATTTTTACAGTAACTCCTATAACTCCAGGTTTTGTCATTGCAATAGCTCTACCTTCATCCACTAACTCAGCTGCAGGTTCTCCACAGTGTTTCATGTATCCTGCCATAAACTTTTCAGTTCTTGCTCTTTCCCCTGTAAGTTTTCCAGATATAACTACTAAAACTCCTTTAGCCCCAGCATTCATAACTCTTCTAACAGCAGTATGTCCTACTCTTCTAAAGTGTAGTCCTCTCTCTAAAGCCCTTGCTATTTTCTCTGCTACAACTTGAGCATCTAAATCTGGATTTTCAATAGGTTTAACATCTATTTGTGGTTTTTCAACATTGAATTCTTTTGCAAGTGTGTCAGTTAGCTCTCTTATCTTAGCTCCTCTCCTCCCTATAACCAAACCAGGTTTCTCTGCATAAATAGTAATTTTTGTCCCTATTGGGGTTTTTCTAATCTCACAGTGGCTATATCCAGCTCTAATTAATTCTTTTTTAAAATATTCATCTATTAAAACCTTCTTTTTATTTTCATCTACAAACACTCTCTCTATCATGTTTGCTCACCTTAATACTCTTCTAATATAACTTGAACATGTACTGTTTCTTGATTCTTAGGTGTAGCTCTTCCAAAAGCTCTTGGCATGTATCTTTTTAAAGTTATTCCCTTGTTTGTTGAGATGTGTTTTATTCTCAATCTATCAGTGTTTAACCCTTTATATTCTGCATTAGATTTAGCATTTAATAATATCTTTAATATTGCTTTAGCAGCTTTTACAGGATATCTACCTGCAGGCCATCCTAATTTTCCTTTTCTGTGTCCTACTTTTTTACAGTGTCTTCTAAATAAAACAGGTCTTTTCATAGCAATAACATCCTCTAAAAATTTAATAGCTTTATCTAATGGCATACCATTTATTTCTCTACATATCTCTCTTGCATGTTTTCTAGATATTGGGATATTTCTTCCCATAGCCTTTGCAGTTTTTTCATCATCAACCTTTATCTTATACCCTATTTTTCCCATAACTCTCCACCTTCCTCATTTAAAATTTTATTTAAGCTAAAGAAACCTCTACAGTTTCAACACTCTCAACATCATCTATTTCAGATAAAGCATTTTCTATAGGCTCAGTACCTCCCTCTTTCTCTTCCATTTCTATAACAATGTATATAGCATACAATCCAAATGCTACTGGTTCATCTTTTATTCCTCTTAGAGCTACATCATCTAACTTAGATATCACTTCTTCTATCTTCTTTTTTAAAGCTTCTTTATCAACTTCTGGACTTTTTGGCATGATTTTTATTCTTGCTAAAACTTTTGCCATTTTTTCACCTATGGTCCTTCAAATCCACATTTTGGGCATTTGTAAGGATTGTTTAGTTTTCTACATCTTTCACATCTAACTATCTCTACTTCCCCACAGTTAGGACATAAAAATCTTGTTGCTTTTTCTCTTGGAGCTATTTCAGCATTGCAACTTATACAGATGTATTTTCCCATTTGCTCACCCCTTATGGAATTATCTTTGTGCATATTGTGTTTCTTCCTTCTAATATATCAATTATTCTTTCTGGATATTTTCCATTAACAACATAAGCAATCTTATTTAGAGACTTTAAAAGAGTTGGAAAGTATTCATCAACAGCTGTTAAGCCTTTAATCATATCAGCTTTTATAATATTTAACAATTTCCCTTCAGGATACTTATCATATATTCCATCAACATCAGTGGCTATAATGATATTCTTAACATTTAAAAATTTACTAATATATAAAGTTAATGAATCTGAAGTTACATTCCAAGAGTGTTCAGAGATATCTGTAGATAATAACAATTTTGATGGAAGTAATATAGCTATTCTCTCCTTTTTAATTTCTCTTTTTAAATCAAATAGATTATCATAAGCCTTTATCCCTCCAATATCAGAGAACACTTCTCCTAATATATCCATGCACTTTATAGCTAATTTGTGAGATATTGAAGGAGATAATGAGAGATTTTTATCTATTTCCCTTAATGTATCGGCAAACTTTCCCCCACCAGGAATAATTATAATCTCCTCTCTTTTATAGGATTTCAATGATTCTAATAAAGGTTTTATATAATATGTAAGAGAACCACCTATCTTTATAATATTCATAATCTCACTGAGGTGGTAATTATTAAGGTAATAATAAAATCAAAAGTTAAACCTACAGAAGATAAGTATAAGGTTAAGAAAGCTATATTAAATATTTTTCCAAAAGCTAACTTAAGATACTCTGAAAAAGACTTTTATGGAAAGTGGGAAGGAGAAACAAAAGATGTTGAAAGATTTAAAGAACTAATTAGAAGTCAGGCAATATTAGATACTGCAAGAATGATATTAGAAGAAAAGATGGATGAAAATTCAACAAGATTTTATTTAAATAAGCAAGCTGCTTTTGTTAAAGCTGTGAATTTTGATATAGATGTTCATGGAGGAATTTATGTTAAGATAATAGCTGAAAAAGGTGAAGATATATTAAAGATAATTAAAGACATTGCTCCAAGAACAAAAGGAGGTGTTATAATTGAAGAAGAGGAAGAAGAAATAATAGAAGAAAAAGGTTAATCATACTCTCTCCATGTATGTCCACATTTTTTACATTTATAGAATCTTGTTTCAGGTTCATCAGCACATCTTGTCTGTTGCATCCACCAGTAAGCTTCTTTATGCCCACATTTTGGACATTCTGCTCTTGTTGTTGGAAGAGTTTCCATCTCTTTTCCTTCTATAATAGTTATTTCTTTCTTTTTATCTAATTGTTCCTTATACTCATACTCTTTCTTACTATCTTCAGAAGCTTCCTCTACATAACCACAAACTGCACAAACAAGCATGCCATTTTTAGGTAGCATTATATTATTACATTTTGGACAGAACTTTACCATTAGTATTCACCTTACAAAGCCTCTTTTATTGCATCATATAAAGATGAACATAAATACTCAATTTCTTCTTCGGTAATTGATAGTGGTGGAACTAAGATAATTACATTCCCTATAGGTCTCATATAAATATTTCTCTTTAGAAGTGCCTCAGCTACTCTAAAACCTGCCTTGTATCCATATGGATATGGTTCTTTTGTTTCTTTATCTTTAACCAATTCAATCCCTACCATAAATCCTCTACCTCTAACATCCCCAACATGCTCAAGATCTTTTAATTCTCTTAATAACTCATGGAAAAGCTTTATCTTAGGTTGAATCTTCTCTATCACTCTCTCTTTTTCAAATATTTCTATATTTGCTAATGCAGCTGAACAGAGTAGTTGGTTTCCTGTGTATGTATGTCCATGATAAAAGTGTTTAGCTTTTCCATATTCATCTAAAAATTCCTTATAAATCTTATCTGTTGTCATTGTTGCTGCTAATGGTAAATACCCCCCAGTTATAGCTTTACCAAGACAAATAATATCAGGTTTTTTCAGTTTTTTTAACTTATCATTATCAGAAAAAAACATTTTTCCTGTTCTTCCAAATCCTGTAGCTACTTCATCAAGTATTAATATTATATCATTATCTTTACAAGCTTTAGCTACTTCCTCAATATATCCATCAGGAAATGGTATCATCCCTGCAGAACCTCTTATTCCTGCCTCTAAAATTACACAGAAAACTTCATCTTTTTTCTCTTCTATTAAATTTAACATTTCATCTAAACATTTCATGTCACAGCCTTTCTCATTCCTTTCATCAGTATCCTTCCAATTGTAATATTTGCATCTATAACAATAAGGAGCATATGCATGATACCCTTTAAATAGGAGAGGTTTAAATATTCCATGGAAAAGCTCACAACCCCCTACACTCATGGCTCCAAATGTATCACCATGATATCCTTCTTTAACAGAAATAAACTTCTTTCTATCCTCTCCTCTCAAATAATAATATTGATAAGCTATTTTAATAGCAATTTCTACAGCTTCAGCCCCATCTTCAGAATAGAATACTTTTGTTAAGTGTTTTGGTGTAATCTCAACCAATTTTTTAGCTAAAAGTATTGAAGGAATATTTGAAGCTCCTAAAAGTGTAGAATGACAGATTTTTTCAGCTTGTTTTTTTATGGCTTCTATAATTTCTCTTCTACTATGCCCAAAGGTATTACACCAAATAGATGATACAGCATCTAAATATTTATTTCCATTGATATCTATTAAATAATTTCCTTCCCCTCTTTCTATAATAAATGGCTTATATTCTTTCATCTGTGTATATGGATGCCAAACATACTCCAAATCCCACTTTTCTAATAATTTTTTGTCCATAACATCACCAAAATTTTTTAGAGTTTATCTACATTTAAATATATAATCTATATATAAAGATTTTTAATAACTATACCAATTTTTCTAATTAACTTTTCTTGCCTTTATATACCCCCTGTTGAATTTTGGTACTAGAAAATCAGGAAAAAGTAATAATGATTTTTTCAAATTAAAATTGAGATTTTTTAATTATTTTGGTTATTTATTTTTATTTTTATAGTTTTATGTTTAGTTTCTTTTTATTTAAGTTAGATAAGTTATAATTGTTTATATTTTATAATACAGTTGTGCGTTATATTTATAAATAATTTGCATAATCTTTCTTAACTTTATAAAGGTTTTAATAATTGGGTAGTAAGAAAAATCTTGTTGAAAAAGAAAGATTTATATAGGAGTTTTGGCGAATATAGTTAGTGGTTGCATAGGGTTTAAATCGCTTATCCATTAAAACAAGGATGGAAACTCTCTCGCCTTCTTTTCCCATTCACTCATCAGTTGGGTTTGAATCGCTTATCCATTAAAACAAGGATGGAAACACGTTTGTGTTCTTCACATGCTCCATGTTGTCACCTGTTTGAATCGCTCATCCATTAAAACAAGGATGGAAACATATGAAACTTAGCCCACAGCTCTTTATCTTCATATAGTCTGAATCGCTCATCCATTAAAACAAGGATGGAAGAGATAAAAACAACGAAAAGTATATATATAATAGTAACATAGTCTTGAATTACTAAGACATAAAATTTATATACCACATATAACTATAGAAATACCTTGGCTATAGAGCCGGGGTAGTCTAGGGGCTAGGCGGCGGACTGCAGATCCGCTTTACGTGGGTTCAAATCCCACCCCCGGCTCCAATTATTTTTTGATGTAATAAAATATAAATATCATTAATCTCTTTTTTTATTTCAAAAATTTCTAAAAGGTGGAATAATGGTTACTGTATATGATGTTCCTGCAGATAAACTAATACAAAAAACTGCTGAAAAATTAAAAGAAATTGGTTTAAAAGAACCAGAATGGGCTAAGTTTGTAAAAACAGGAGTTAGTAGAGAGAGAAGGCCTCAACAGGATGATTGGTGGTATATAAGGTGTGCATCTATATTAAGAAAAGTATATATAAATGGTCCTGTAGGGGTCTCAAGATTAAGAACTGCTTATGGGGGAAGAAAAAATAGAGGACATGCTCCAGAGCATTTCTACAAAGGTAGTGGAAGTATTGTAAGAAAAGCTTTACAAGAGTTGGAGAGATTAGGACTAGTGGAAAAAAGACCTGAAGGTAGAGTAATTTCTCCAAAAGGTAGAAGCTTCTTAGATAACTTAGCTAAAGAGGTGTTTGATGAAGTGGTTAAAGAGAAACCTGAATTAGCTAAATACGGGCCAGGATATTAGAATAGTGATACATATGGATATTGAAGAAATAAGAAGAAAAAAAATGTTAGAGCTTCAAAAAAAGTTAGCTGAGGAAGAAGAAAAACAAAAAGCCCTGTTAGAAGCAGAACTACAAAAAAGAGCTCTAATAAAAAGAATTTTAACAGCTGAAGCTAGAGAAAGGTTAGAAAGAATAAGAATGGCTAGACCAGAATTTGCTGAAGCTATTGAGTTACAGCTAATACAATTAGCACAACTTGGGAGACTACCAATTCCACTAACAGATGAGCAATTTAAAGCATTATTAGAGAAGATAGCAGCAGCTAAAAAGAAAAAAAGTGAAATCAAGATAATCAGAAAGTGAGTTTATGGAGGCATATCTCCTTTACAGTGGGGGTAAGGATAGTTCTTTGGCTGCATTACTATTGAAGAAACTAAATTATGATTTAACACTAATAACTATTAATTTTGGTGTAATAGATAGTTATAAACTAGCACAAGAAACTGCTAAGGCATTAGGTTTTAGACATAAGGTTATTAAGCTAAATAGAGAGATAGTTGAAAAAGCTGCAGATATGGTTATAAGTGATGGCTACCCCGCTAATGCTATAAACTATATCCATAAAACAGTCTTAGAAACATTAGCTGATAAATATAAGGTTTTAGCTGATGGGATTAGAAGAGATGATAGAGTCCCAAAGCTTAGTTATTCAGAAATTCAGAGTTTAGAAATGAGAAAAGGAATCCAATATATATCTCCATTGATGGGATTTGGACATAAAACCATAAAAGAGTTAATAAATAAATTCTTTATAATAGAAGAGATAAAAAGTGGGACAAAATTAACATCTGATTATGAAGTGGAAATCAGAGAAATATTAAAGGAGAAGGGTTACAACCCAAAAGATTATTTTCCAGAACACAAACAGACAAGAGTGTTAGGGTGGAAAAATGGGGAGCAATAAACCATTAGGAAAAAAATTAAGATTAGCAAAAGCTTTGAAGCAAAATAGAAGAGTTCCAATATTTGTTATATTAAAAACTAAGGGAAGAGTTAGATTTCATCCAAAGTTAAGACATTGGAGAAGGAAAAAATTAAAAGCTTAAATAAAAAATCTCTCCTTTATAGTTTTTTAGTTTTAATTCTAATGGTGGCTCATTATACATAGGTCTAATTATAACTTTACAATTTACTATTTTTGCTAACTCTAAGATAGCTAATTGAAGCTCTATAGGAGGTCTTATACTATAAATTAAATCTACATTTTTATATATGTAAATATTTGGGTTAAATACATCATCCACATAACCCTTTAACCCCATCATTCTAGCTTTTTTTATGGCATTTTCATTAATATCAACAACAAAAATATTAAACTCTCTTAAACTTAAAGCTACACTATAATTATACCCTACACCCACTTCAACTATATTTTTAAATTTATACTCTTTTGCTATATTTCTAATAAATTCAGCCACTACTTCATTTTTCATGATATCATCAAAATTTGTTTTAAAATTTAAAACGAAAAGTTTATATATCTCTTTATTTTATTAAATTTATTGCTATTTTATGAAGCGGGGTGGGGTAGCCAGGTCCATCCCGCCGGGCTCATAACCCGGAGGTCGGAGGTTCAAATCCTCCCCCCGCTACCATAGTTTTATATTAAAATTCAATATTTTTTAACCTTTCAATTATATAATTTAAAGTCTCTTTTAGATTCTTTTTATTATCAAAATTTTCAACTATCTTTCTTAACTCATCTCTATTAACTTTTTTGTACTCTCTAACATATTTTATCAATAATGGCAAACATCTTGTTAATTCATCAACTATAGTTATAGTAGCAGCCTTTGCTGTTCTTGAAAGAGGGTTTAAATCTATAGCTATAACCTTTTTACCCATTTTTACTAAAGCCTCTGTTCTATCCCCATCCTCCAAAGGTACTAGAACTACATCAGCATTGTAAAAATCTTCTGAAACTTTACCCCTCAAACTATCTAAATTTGGTATTTGCTTTTTTGCATTCAAGCCAAGGATTTTTATTTTTCCACTCTCAACATCATCTTTATATTTTCTATAAAATTCATTTTTTATAGCAATCTCTCTTTCTCTTGTTCTATAAAATAGATTAATCTCTATTTTTCCATTTAGTTCCTTAGCCAATTCAACTATCTCATCTATAGCTAAAGCTACAGTATTTCCATTAACACTTATTATAGGATTTTCTGCTAAAACTAACAATGCTGCAGCAGCTTTTATAGCATTTAAAGCTGTTTCTGTTGTTTTTTCTCCTATTAAATAATCAAAAGTCTCTCCTCTACCATGTGCTATTAATCCTGCTTTAGCTAAAATCCCTCTATTTAAAGCATCAACTAATTTTTCCCTCTTCATTAAAGACTCATATCTTGGATGAGATTTTGGAATCATATGATCACCAAAACTGTTAAATATTAAAATTATCTTGAATTATGTTAAAATTATTTTAGCGGTGCTATTATGTATGTTTTAGAAACAAGAGATTTATATTTTTCTTATCCAGATGGTACTGAAGTTTTAAAAGGAATTAATTTTAAAGCAAAAAAAGGAGAAATGATTGCCCTATTAGGCCCAAATGGTGTAGGAAAAACTACTCTATTTCTACACTTTAATGGTATTTTAAAGCCAAAAAGGGGAGAAGTATTAATTAAAGGAAAACCTATAAGATATGATAAGAAAGGGCTTATGGAGGTTAGAAGAACTGTAGGAATAGTTTTTCAAAATCCTGATGATCAGATTTTTGCACCTACTGTTAAGGAAGATGTTGCTTTTGGTCCTCTAAATTTAGGCTTACCTAAAGAAGAGGTTGAAAGAAGAGTTAAAGAAGCTTTAAAAGCTGTAGGTATGGAAGGTTATGAAGACAAACCTCCACATTTATTAAGTGGTGGTCAAAAAAAGAGAGTGGCTATTGCAGGAATATTAGCTATGGAACCAGAAATCATCATTCTTGATGAGCCTACAGCAGGATTAGATCCTTTAGGAGCATCAAAGATTATGAAGCTATTATATGATTTAAATAAAAAAGGAATAACTATTATCATATCAACACATGATGTAGATCTTGTTCCAGTTTATGCAGATAGAGTATATTTGATGTATGGAGGTAAAATATTAAAAGAAGGTACTCCAAAAGATGTTTTTTCTGATGTAGAAACAATTAGAAAAGCTAATCTTAGGTTACCAAGGGTTGCACATCTTGTAGAGATATTAAATAAAAAAGATAAGAAAAATATAAAGATGGGGTATACTATAGGAGAAGTTAGAAGAAATCTTTTAGAAGCTCTAAATTGTGATAATCATGAGAAAAATCTTGGGGATGTTAGATAAGGATAGAGTGGTTATATTTGACAAAAATGGAATAAATAAACTTTTGTCAAAACATTATGGAAATTTTGAAGGCAACTTTCTTTCTCTATCTCTTGTAGAAGCTTTATATTTGGTTAATTTAGGATGGTTGGAAGTTAAAGACAAAAAAATTCTATCTTTTGAGGAGCTATACAATTATGCTAAAAATATAGAAGAGAGATTATGTCTAAAATATTTAACATATAAAGACCTTAGAAGTAGAGGGTATATTGTTAAAACAGGATTAAAATATGGAGCTGACTTTAGACTTTATGAAAGAGGAGCTAATATTGAAAAAGAACACTCTGCTTATTTAGTAAAAGTTCTATCTGAAGATGATAGGATAACAGTTAATGAACTTACAGGCTTTGTTAGGGTAGCACACTCTGTTAGGAAGAAGTTATTAATAGCTATAGTAGATAATGATGGAGATATAGTTTATTACAATATGGCATTTATAAAACCTTAAAGGTGGTATATTGTTAATAAAACCTGAAAAAGCTAAAAAGTTAATAATTGATGTTTTAAAAAGATATGATGTGCCCAAAGAAGATGCTGAAATAGTATCTGATGTTCTTATTGAAGCTGATTTAAAAGGGTTTTCATCACACGGAATAGGGAGGTTTCCACAATATATTAAAGGATTAAAGCTAAAGAATATTAACCCAAAGCCAAATATAAAGATAATTAAGGATAAAAAAGCTACAGCAGTTATTGATGGAGATCTAGGTTTTGGTCAAGTGGTGGCAAAAAAGGCTATGGATTTAGCTATAGATAAAGCTAAAGATTATGGAATATCAGCAGTGGCTACTGTAAATTCAAATCATTTTGGAATAGCTGGATATTATGCTGAAATGGCTATGAAAAATGATATGGTAGGAATAGTTATAACAAACACTGAACCTGCAATGGCCCCCTATGGAGGAACAGAAAAGATATTAGGAACAAATCCAATAGCTATAGCATTTAGAGGAAATAAATATAAGTTTTCATTAGATATGGCAACAGCTTCCATAGCTAGAGGTAAGATATTTGAAGCATTAAGAAAAGGGGAAAAAATACCTTTTGGATGTGCTGTTGACAAAGATGGAAATATTACTGATGACCCAAAAAAGGCATTGGAGGGAAGTATATTACCATTTGGTGGGGCTAAAGGATATGGATTAGCCTTAGCTATTGAAATGTTATCTGCTATAGGGGGAGCTGAAGTAGGAAAGGGAGTGAAAGGAACAGCTAATCCTGAGGAAAGATGTACAAAAGGAGATCTGTTTGTTGTCATAAATCCTGACTTCTTCATGGGAAAGGAAGAATTTAAAAAGAAAGTTGATAAATTAATGGAGGAAATAAAAACATCAAAGCCTATGAAAGATCATGAAATTTTAATTCCAGGAGAGATAGAAGAAAGAAATAAAATAAAAAATAAGGAAGGAATAGAAATTGATGAAGTATTATATGCACAACTAAAAGAGATCTTAAAAGAAGTTGGTTTAAATGTTGAAGATTATTTTAAATAATTTTTAAGCTTATTTAAACAATTCTCTAAATTTTCAAAGTTTTTATAATGTAGCTCAATAATTTTAATTCCATTTATATTCTTTAAATCTTTTTTATATTTTTCAAAATCTATCTTCCCAAAACCTATTGGTAGGTGTTCATCTGCATGACCATTGTTATCATGTATATGAACATGACCAATTAAATCCTTATAAGCTAAAAATTTATCTATATTATTATTAATAAATGCATGACCTATATCAAAACATATTTCCAATTCCCCTAAATTCTCTATTATCTCTTTCTCAGGATTTTTAAACATAAACATATCATATGGCATGTTTTCAATAAAAATATTAATCCCATATTCACTCTGAAGTTTATTTAGATCTTTCAAACTTAAAATTAAACTTTTTAAACATTTGTCATAATCATGTTTAAAAATATAAAATCCTGGATGAATAATAAGTGCTTCTGAATTAACCTTTGTAGCAGTTTCTAATACATCTTTAATAAATTCTAAACTACTTTTTCTTATTTTCTCCCTATAAGAAGAAAGGTTAAAATCAGCAATTGGGCAGTGTAAGGTGTATTTTAAATTAAAATTTTCAGTTATCTCTTCTCTACCCATAACATTAACATTACCATCACAACATAATTCAACCCACTTTACTTTATTTTCTAAGTAAGACAGTGCTCTTTCTAAAGTATAATCACTATTAATAAAGACAGACATGGACACTCCTATCATGATACCACTTATCAATAAAATATTTTATAAACCCTATAAAATTGTTTTGGGTGAAAATTATGCAATATATCTTCGTCTATGGAACTTTAAGGAGAGGTTTTTGGAATAATAAGTTATTAAAAAACTCAAAATTCATTGGAAAAGGTAGAACTAAAGAAAAATATGCTATGTATGCTGATATAATCCCCTATGTTGTGGAAGATGAGAAGGTGTCTCATATAGTTGGGGAGGTTTATGAGGTTGATGAAGAGATCTTAAAAAAGATAGATGCTCTTGAAGATCATCCTCATTGCTATAGAAGAAAGAAAGTCCCAATAATCTTAGAAAATGGGGAAGAGATAGAGGCTTGGCTATACTTCTATCCTGAACCTTATGGAATTTTAGTAAAATCTGGGGATTATCTAGAATATTACTTAGGTATAAAGTTATCAAATAATAAAACAAAATAATTTTTTAAACTATATAAAAATAGTTAATTATAAATATTAAAAATTCTAACTACCATATTAAAGAAGTTGAAATTTAACTATTTTGGTGGTGGTATGAATTATTATAGAGCAGTTGTTATAGGGGCTTTATTACATGATATTGGTAAGTTTGTTCAAAGAAAAATTATGGATGAAAAAAATATTAAAAAACCACCAAAACATGATATTGAAGGCTATAATTATTTAAAAAAATTGTTTGATGATGGATTTTTAAGTTTTTTAAGTAATGAAGAAAAGAAGATAATCTTAGATATTGTTAAAGAGCATCACAACAACAAAATAAAAGATGGTGTTATAGGAATAGTAAGATTGGCTGATTGGTTAAGTAGTGGAGAGAGAAAAACTGTTGAAGAAAGTGAAGTTTTAAAGGGTTATGGAAAAGATATAAAGTTGTTATCAATTTTTGAGACTGCAAATGTTTTAAATTATATTAAAAGTGAAATTATATTAGAAAATTTATATAAAATTGGATATAAATATCCACTTAATGAATTAAAATTAGATAAAAATGTTATTTTTACAACTAAACCTCATCCAAATGACAGCTATCTTAATTTATTTAGTGACTTTGAAACAGCTTTAAGAGATTTTAAAAATAAAAATGATGTCAGTTTTGAAGAACTTCTGCAACTTTTATACAAATATACTTGGTGCATACCTTCCGCTACATTTTGGGAACGTGAAAAAATAAAAGGTAGTTATCCAGACATTTCTTTATATGATCATCTAAAAACAACCTGTGCAATTGCAGCATGCCTCTATAGGCTTTATAAAAATGAAAAAATAAATGATAAAAAATTAAAGGAATACTTAGAAAGAAAAAATTGGGAAGATAAAATATTCTGCCTTATTCATGGAGACATTTCAGGAATTCAAGACTTTATTTTTACAGTTAAAAATAAATATGCAGCAAAAACTTTGAGAGGAAGGAGCTTTTACTTAGATTTTTTAATGGAGTATTTGGCAAGATATATTTGTAAAGAGTTAGATTTACCAATAGCTAACATACTATTCTGTGGAGGGGGGCATTTCTATATTTTGAGTTATAAAGTTGATGATGGAAAAATTGAGGAATTTGAGAAGAAAATAAATGATATTCTTTTTAAAATGTTTAAAACTAAAGTTTATGTTTATTTAGTCAAAGAAGATGTTAGTTTAAATGATTTTTTAAACTTTTCAGATGTTTGGAAGAGAGTTTCAGACAGAACAGTAGTGAGAAAGTTAAGAAGGTTTGACTATAAATTAGAGGAAATATTTGATTATATAGATGAAGGAAAGCCAGAGAGATGTGAAATTTGTGGGATAGAGCTTGATGAAGATAAGAAGAGAGAAGATCCTGAAATTGAAGGTTATATATGTAAATATTGTAAATCATTCATCGAGCTTACAAAAATCCTAAAAAACTCTAATAAATTTAGTTTAAAAGAAATTGAAAATATAGAAGTTATTAAAGACCTTAAAAGAGGGCTTAATGTCAAAAATAGTAAAGAAAAAGAATTCTTCAGATATTATTTAGATGAGTATAATTTGCCTGATGACAATGGAGAGTTAATAATTCCATTTAAAATCTTCCCAATATCATTTCCATTAGATGAGAGTGGAAAGATTTTAGATTTAAATAAACTAGCTGAAAAAGCTGAAGAAAGGACTGGAACAAAGAAAATAGCTGTATTAAAGATGGATGTTGATAATTTAGGGGAGTTATTTACTAAAGGATTAAAAATAATAAAGAATAACAAAGATGAAAAATCTAAGAATTTAGATTCAATATCAAGAATGAGTACATTAAGCAACTTCTTAAGTTTGTTCTTTACTGGATATATACCCTATTTAATAAAAACTGGGAAATTCAAAGATAAGGAAGGAAAAGAACATGAGTTTAAGGATAATATTTACTTAATCTATGCTGGAGGAGATGATACTTTAATAACTGGTTCATGGGATGCTGTATGGGAATTAGCCAAAAAAATTAGAGAAGATTTCAAAGAATTTGTTTGCTACAATCCATTTATTACCTTAAGTGCTGGAATCTACTTAACCAGTCCAAAATTTAAATTTAAAAGAGCTGTTGAATTTGCTGAAGAAGAGCTTGAGAGGGCTAAAGATAATGAAATCAATAGTATAAAGAAAAATTCTTTATCTATATTCTCAACTTCATTAAATTGGGATTTAGAGGTTAAATATATCCCTAGATTTTGGGAGAAATTGAAAGATATTGAGAGAGAGTTAAAGCTTGAAAATGAGTTAATAAATGAAATGCTGAGCTTGGAAAAATATTGTGAGAAGTTCAATGAAGATATTTTAGAGGATAAATTTAATGAATTAATTAAAGACACCAATAAAAAAAGAATCTTGCATGTCTCTCAAGTTGTTGCAGAGATGCTAAATAAAATTGTGAAGAAAGGTGAGAATGGTGAGACCATTCTCTATCTTCCTTACTATTGGAGATTACTCTACTACATCAAAAGAAATTACAAAAATAACTATGAGAAAGTTAAATTCTTAGAAGATTATATCAAAGGAAAAGTGCATCAAATGCTGCTCCAAAATATAGATTTATCCCTAAATGATCTTAAAGTTGCTGCTAAGATAACTGAGCTTAAGTGGAGGGGGTAGATATGGGTTACAGTAGATATCAAAATCTTAAAGGTGAAAGAGGAGAAGGTAATAGAAAAAAGGAAGAAAAAGAAATTGTATTGAATGATAAAGAAATTGATATTATTCTAAACATTACAAGTGAGAATGCTAATAAAATGGTAGAAATTGCTGAGAAGTTTGCTAATGAAATACTTAGTATTCCAAATACAAAAATTAGAGAATTTTATGATTATGTTTTGAAAATTAAGGAGAATGAAGATTGGTATAAAAAGTTAGTTCTTCTAAAACCAAAGATGGCTTATACTTATGGAAAGGAGACTAATAAAGGTAAAAAAATAGCATTAAAAAAGTTACATGATACGTTTTCAGAAATTATTGATAGAATCGATAATTTAAATAAATTTAATAATTTCAAAACCTTCTTTGAAGCTGTTATTGCATATCACAAACTACATGGGGGTAAAGAAAACTAAATGAGGTGTTGAGTTTATGGTTTTTGGGCAGACAATGAATCAAAATAATAATGAGCAGGGTAATAATGAAATATACACATTAAAAGGAAAAGTTATAATTTCAGGAGTTATTGAGCTATTGACAGGATTACATATTGGAGGGCTTAGAGAAACTTTAAAAATTGGAGGTACTGACAACCCAGTAATTAAAGATGCTTTTGGTAATATATTAATTCCAGGAAGTTCATTAAAAGGAAAAATAAGGTGTTTATTAGAGAAAAAAGAGGGAAAATACACCAATGACAATAGAGGTTACTTACCTTGTAGCTGTGGGGACTGTAATATTTGTAAGTTATTTGGACCTCATAATTCAAAAGAGATTAAAGAGCCAAGAAGGGTGATATTTAGAGATGCATATATAGAAGTAGAAGAAGGTAAAGAAATTCATGATTATCTTGAGATAAAGGTAGAAAATACTATTGATAGATTGAAAGGAACAACAATTACAGGAGGGGTAAGAAATACAGAGAGGGTAGTTGCTGGAAGTAAATTTAAATTTGAAATAGTCTTCAATGTGTACAAAGAAAATGATAAAGAACTTTTAAAAGAGCTAATAACTGGGATGAAGTTGTTAGAGGATGACTACTTAGGAGGTTCTGGAAGTAGGGGATATGGTAAAATTAAATTTAAGGAATTAAAAATTGTAAATAGGCCTAAACAATATTATGAAGGGAATGAAAAAGCTGAAAAAGAAGAAGCTAAAGATTTAGATGAATTAGAAAAGAAAATAGAAGAAATTTGGAATTATTAAGTTTTATTCTTTTTTTGGTGATAAAATGAAAAAGTTGGTTATTTTAAAACCAAGTGTTAATAGTAAGTATCATTTTGGTAGTGGTGATTTGGAAAAGAGTGATATAATATTCCATTCATCAAATTTATTTTCTGCCATAGTTAATAACTTTGTCTTATTGTATGGGGAAGATTATAAGGAAGAAATAAATAAAAAAGTTAAGGAATTGGCTGAAAATTTAAGATTATCATCATTATTTATTAAAATAGATGATATTTTCCTTCTACCTAAACCAGAACATCCTATATTTTACCTACTAAAAAAAGAGGTTTATGAAAATATCAAACCTAAGGATATAAAGAAAATTAAATTTGTTACTTTAAAAGCTTACAAAGAAATAGTTATGGAGAAACTCAAAGAAAATAATTGTTATATTGATTCTCTATTTGAGGATGATTTAGATAGATATTTTAATAAAAGAGTAGTTAATGGAATATTTGCTACAGAAGAAGAAGTTAATAAGATAAAAAATAAATTAAAAATCAAAAAATTATTTGAAGCATATGATGAGGAAAAGAACACAATAGATAGGATTTGTGAAAGACCTGCTGAAGGGCAGCTCTATAAGGTAGAGTTTATCAAATTTGATAAAAATGTGGAGCTTTATTTTATTATTGATTATCCAGAATATTTAAATAAAGAGATTCAAGCAAGTATAAAATTGATTGAAGATGAGGGTTTAGGGGGAAAGAGAAGTATAGGAGCAGGTCATTTTGAAAAGGTTGAGATAAAAGATATAAAAAAATTTAAAGATTTTAATGAATTGTTTAATACTCAAGGAGAACTAAATATTCTTTTAGGTGTAGGAATTCCTAAAGAAGATGAGATTAGTAATATTAAATATTATAAACTTTTAGAACTTGGAGGATACATTTATTCAACAACTAAGCCAGAATTAGTAACTAAGCATAGAAGGTCATTAATGGCTTTATCTGAAGGTTCTGTAGTTAAGGCATTTGAAGGGTGTGTAAAAGATGTTAAACCTAAAAATAGCTCTGAAAATATCCATCCAGTATATACTCATGGGAAACCAATAACTCTACCACTGGTGGAAAAATGATGCTAAAATGCTCTCTAATAACACCAATATTTATTGGCTGTGGGGAGGAATATACACCATTAGATTACTATATTGAAAATAATATTGCTCATATAGTAGATATTGAAAAGGCTTTAGAGGTTTTGGGAAATTTAAAAAGCATAGATGAGATATCAGATTATATTGTAAAAAAGTCTATAGGAAATAGAGTAGAGACCAATGCTAAAGATATCTTAGAGAGAGTTGGGCTTTGTGCTGAAGATTATGTTGTTTATAAAATAAAATCTGAAATAAAGGAAGATAGTAGAACAAGGGTAAAAAAATTTATTCATCAAAATAATAGAAAATATATCCCTGGTAGTTCAATAAAAGGGGCTATAAGAACAGCCTACTTATTTAATTACTATGATGGAAAAATTTCTGAGATATTTAAAATATTAGATAACAAAAAAATAGATAATAAAGGAAAAGAAATAGAGAGAAGGGCTATAGGAGATATTAGAGATGATTTCTTTAAATACCTTAAAATCTCTGATAGTATTAAATTAGAAAGAGAGGAATTTAAATTTATTTTAACAAAAAGATGGCATATAAAAAAGAAAAAACTAACAATTCCTAATTATTTAGAAGGAATGACCAAAGGAGAGTTCATAATTAACTTAAAAGTTGAAGAAGAATTCTTTAAAGAACTTAACAATAGATTAAATAAGAATTTTAACCCAAAAAATGATTATGAGAAGTTTGAAATAATTAAAGAGTTGTGCAACAACTTCTCCAAAACTGTTGTAGATTTTGAAATTAAAAGAGATCTCCCTATTATTCTAAAGGAATTTTATGAAAAATTAAAAAAAGATATTGAAAAGAATGATGCTATATATATTAACCTTGGTTTTGAAGGAGGATTTTTAAATAAAACTATCTACCCATTATTATGGAAAAATGACCAAAATAATATTCTATTCCATAAAATTAGACAATTTTTCTTAGATTTATATAAACCTAAAGGAAAAATTAATCCAAGAAATCCACAATATAAGTTATATCAAACTTGGCAAAATGCTAAAAGTTATTTAGATTTTCCAACTACAGTTGGAGTTTATGTTAAGCACAATAGGATTAGCTCTCCATTAGGATGGATAAAATTGGAAAAGGTTAATTAAAATTATGGAAAGTACAAACAAAGTTTTAGAAATTTTAAACTTTTATTTGGTGAAATAATGAGAGTTTGGATAAGTACTGTAGGGAGTTCTCCTTTAGCAGTTTTTAATACTCTATGGATGGCTATAGTTAAAGAAGGTTATATCCCAGATAAGGTGTATTTGTTATGGAATTATAAAGTGGAAAAAAATAAAGAGATTATTAAAAATTATATAAAATCTTTAAATGAATCATATAATTTTAATATTGATGTAGATGAAAGTTATAAAGTAAGTGAAGATGACTTTAAGGATTTTTCTAATGCACTAAAAGAGATAATTGTTAAAGAAAAAAAGAGAGGAAATGAAGTAGCAATAGATATGACTCCTGGAAGGAAGTTTATGAGCGCTCTCTCAATGTTTGCTGGTATTGAGGGGGTTAGTGATGGAAAAAATAAGTATAAGTGTGATAAAGTTTATTATCTACATTTAAAAGATATGGGTTATATAAACTACCCTCTCTTTTTAATTCCTTTCTCAATTCAAGAATTACATGAGTTTATAAGTGAGTTATCAGATGGTAAAGAAGATAACAAGGTTTTAAAAAAAGAGGAGTTAGAGGATTTAGCCATTAGCAGAAAGGAAATTTTGGCTATTATTAACCAATATTTTTTATTTGGAAAATCCAATTTTGAAATTAAGGTAGAAAACCAAAAGTTTGCAGCAATCTCATTATATGAGAATGATAACAAAGCCAAGGTTGAGATAAATAAAGATTTAAAGTTAAGTTATTATGTTGGTGATTGTGAGAGTATTGAAACTATTTTAAATGCTTCTGGGTTAAAGGAGATTAAATTTATTGTTTATGATGATGAGAAGGAAGAATTTAATGAAGAAGAGTTTTATAAATGGTTATTTAAAAAACTAAAAGAAAAAGAGACTTATTATATAACTTTTGACACAAATGCACTAATAAATCAAATACCAAGGAAAATAATTGACTATTTAGATAAGCAGAGAGAAAAGATATCTCCAAATTTTGTTATATCTCAATGTGTTATAAATGAACTAACCAATGAAAGAGGAAAGATTAAAGATTGTGAAGATAGAGATTTTATAAATCAACCATCTTCAATTGATAGAATATTCAAATTAGGATTATCACAAATAAGGTTATTAAATAATAGGAATGCCATCATTATCCCTGGAAAAGGTGTATGGGATAATAATATAAAAGAATCATTTATTAAATTTTCAGATGAACATAAAGGAAAATTGCTAATTTTAACTTCTGACAAGAATTTTACCCATAATCTACAATATTTGCCAGATATAATTCCAATCTATATAGAATTTGGAGAGCTTAAAAAATTAGTTAAATGGGAAAATGTAAGAGATTTAATTTATATCTCTTCAATAGTTTTTGGTAAGATACATGTTAAACCTATCTCTCAAGTTTTGGGTATTTGGAGAGGAAAAAATCCAATAGATTGGGATGAAGAAAAGATTTTATTTAGGAAAATAAATGTGATGTGCAAACATGCCATAGATGTTTTAAGGAATATACATTAAAGAAATAATAAAAAGTTTCATTAAAGGGAGAGTACTTCTTAATTAATTTAATATTAGATATTAACTTCTCTAATTAACTTTTCTTGCCTTTATATACCCTCTTGCTAAAATTTGTATGAGAAAATCGGGAAAAAGTATTACTGATTTTTTCTAATTAAAATTGAGATTTTTTAATTATTTTAGATATTTATTTTTATTTTTATAGTTTTATGTTTAGTTTGTTTTTATTTTAGTTAGATAAGCTATAATTGTTTATATTTTATAATACAGTTGTGCGTTATATTTATAAATAATTTGCATAATCTTTCTTAACTTTATAAAGGTTTTAATAATTAGGTAGTAAGAAAAATCGCATGGGAAAAGAAAGATTTATATAGGAGTTTTAGTGAATATAGTTAGTAGTTGCGTAGGGTTTGAATCGCTTATCCATTAAAACAAGGATGGAAACTTATATCAGTAATCATTTCCTTTATACTGTCTCGTTTGAATCGCTTATCCATTAAAACAAGGATGGAAACACACTGATTGTATCCTCTAACACCAAGTTGAACCCGTTTGAATCGCTTATCCATTAAAACAAGGATGGAAACTTCATTCTCAAAATTTCCTTGTAAACCCTAAGCCCTGTTTGAATCGCTTATCCATTAAAACAAGGATGGAAACAAAAATCATAAATAAATCCAATGTTTCCTAAATCAGGTTTGAATCGCTTATCCATTAAAACAAGGATGGAAACACTGCTCCATCACTAACAAATTCTGAAATCTCGAGTTTGAATCGCTTATCCATTAAAACAAGGATGGAAACTGATGAAAACTAACAAGGATGAAAAAGAAGACTTCTATTTTTGAATAGAAGTTCATTGAAATTATATTATATTTAAGTTTTTATTCATAAAAAAAGTTTTTAAATAAAAAATAAAGAATTTTTTATAAAAATTAAATTAGGTGATAACATTATGGTTAAATTAGCTTTGGTTGTTGCAGAGTTCAATAGAGATATAACATATATGATGGAAAAACTAGCTGAAGAGCATGCAGAATTTTTAGGAGCTGAGATAAAATATAAACTCTATGTTCCAGGAGTTTTTGACATGCCATTAGCCATAAAAAAACTTCTAGAAAAAGATGATGTTGATGCTGTAGTTGCTATTGGATGTGTTATTGAGGGTGAAACAGAGCATGATGAGATAGTTGTCCATAATGCAGCAAGAAAGATAGCAGATCTTTCTGTTCAATATGATAAACCTGTCACATTAGGGATATCAGGACCTGGAATGACAAGATTACAGGCTCATGAAAGAGTAGATTATGCTAAGAGAGCTGTTGAAGCTGCTGTAAAAATGGTTAAAAGGTTAAAAGCTTTAGAGGAATGAATATGTTATATGAAGTATTCAATATTATAAAAGAAAGAATTAAAGAAAAACCAGAAGGTTCTTATGTAGCTAAATTAACAACTGATGATGAGAAAAAAGCTATTAATAAGATATGTGAGAAAATAGGAGAAGAAGCTGCTGAATTAATATTAGCTGCAAAAGATAACATTAAAGAAGAGATAATAAAAGAATCTGCTGATCTTATTTTTCATGTGATGGTGTTATTAGCATACAGTGGAGTAGATTTGGATGAGTTAATAAAAGAGTTTGAAAGAAGGAGAAAATGAAAAAGGTTGTTGTTGCCGCAGGTACTTTTGATCTACTGCATCCAGGTCATTATGAATTTTTAAAATTTGCTAAGAGTTTAGGGGATGAATTAATTGTTATTGTAGCAAGGGATAAAACAGTTGAAAAAATTAAAGGAAGAAAACCAATAATTCCTGAAGAGCAAAGAAGAGAAATGGTAGAAGCATTAAAACCTGTAGATAGAGCTATATTAGGTAGTTTAGATAACAAATTAGAACCCATATTGAAGATAAAGCCTAATATCATTGTCCTTGGTCCTGATCAGAAAACATTTGATGAAGAGGAATTAAAAGAAGAATTAAAAAAATATGGGTTAGATGTTAAAGTTGTGAGATATAATGAATATAAAAAATGTCCATTTCATAGCTCTTTTGATATTGTTAAAGAAATTGTTAAAAGATTTTGCAATAAAGAAATTAGGTGAAAGATTATGAAATATCTAATAACTACGGCTTTAGCATATACAAATGGCCCTCTACATTTAGGCCATGTTAGAAGCACATACATACCTGCTGATATTTTATATAAATATCTTAAGCTAAAAGGGGAAGAAGTTATTCATGTTGGTGGGACAGATAATCATGGAGTTCCTATTTTATTAATTGCTGAAAAAGAGGGAAAAAACCCTGAAGAGATAGTTGAAAAATATCATAATGAAATAAAAAGAGATTTGGAAAGTTTAAATATTGAATTTGATGTATTTGGGAAAACTCATAGTGATATACATATAAAAACAGCTCAAGAGTTTTTTTTAAAATTAAAGGAAAATGGATATATTTATGAAAAGGAGATAGAGCAATTTTATTGTGAAAATTGTAAAAAATTCTTACCAGATAGATATGTTGAAGGAACTTGTCCATACTGTGGTGGAGAAGCTAGAGGAGATCACTGTGAAAGTTGTGGGAGACATATAGAACCTATAGAATTAAAGGACCCATACTGTGTTATCTGTGGAAATAGGCCTGTAATAAAGAAAACTATTCATTATTTCTTCAAACTTAGTGCTTTAAAAGAAGAGTTAGAGAGATATATTAAAAATGCTGAAGAGATGCCTGAACATGTAAGGAATCTCGCATTGAATTGGATAAATGAATTAAGGGATTGGGATGTATCAAGAGATATTAGCTGGGGAGTTCCAATCCCTGGTAGTGATCAAGTAATGTATGTTTGGTTAGAAGCTCCTATAGGATATATATCATTCACAAAAATGATAAATAAAGAAAACTATTGGGTAGATAAAGATACAAAGATATATCATTTTATAGGAAAAGATATAATTGTTCATCATGCTGTATTTTGGCCTGGGATGTTAATTGCACATAAAGGTTATAATCTACCAACATCTGTTATTGCTGGAGGGTATTTAACATTAGAAGGAAAAAAAATGAGTACTAGTAAAAGATGGGTTATTTGGGTAAAAGATTTTGTTGAGGTGTTTGAACCTGATTATTTGAGATATTATTTAATTATAGCATCACCATTATTCAAAGATAGTGATTTCTCATTTGAAGAGTTTAAAAATAAGATAAATAATGAGCTTATAAATATTATTGGAAACTTTACCCATAGAGTGTTAACATTTACATATAGAAAGTTTAAATCAGTTCCTGTAGTTGATAGTTTAGAAGATGAAGACAAGAAAATATTAGATATGATAGAGAAAACTTTAGATGAATATGATAAAAATATAAGGAGTTTTAAATTTAGAGAAGCTTTGGTTAATGTATTGCACCTAGCTATAGAGGGTAATAGTTACTTCCAAAAAATGGAACCTTGGAATATTGAGAGTGAAGATAGATTAAAACAGATCCTCTATGTCTGCTGTAAGTTAGTGAAAACTATAGCTTATCTCCTATACCCATATATGCCAAAAAAATCTAAAGAGATTTTAGATATAATGAATGAAGAGTTAGATATAGAGATTAGGGGTAATGAGTTAAAGAAGCCAAAGATTGTATTTAAAAAGGTTGAAGATGATGATATAGAAAGATTAAAAAACAAATTAAAAGGAGATAATATGGAATTTATTGATATTCAAGATTTCCAAAAAATTGATTTAAGAGTGGGAAAGATTGTTGAAGCTGAAGAAGTGAAAGGTTCAAAGAAACTATTGAGACTTACAATTGATTTAGGAAATGAGAAGAGGCAAATAGTTTCTGGAATAAAAGAGTATTATAAACCAGAGGAGCTAATAAACAAGAAAGTTATTGTTATTTGTAATTTAAAACCAGCTAAGATCTTTGGTATAACATCAGAGGGAATGATATTAGCTGCTGAAGATGATAAAACAGTTAGCTTATTAACAGTAGATAGAGATGTAAAAGAAGGTAGTAAAGTTAGATAATTTCACAGAGCTCTTTTCTTAATTCTCCTAATGTTGCTTTTTTCTCTGCAAATGCATCATGTCTATGAATACTCTCTAAATTTATTTGAGTTATCACAACTTTAGTATCATCAGGGAGATAAGAGAATTTTTCCACAATATGTTTAGCCATCTCCCTAACACAGTCTTCAACAAATTTTGGATTTTTATGACTTTTCTCTACAATATAAGCTTCATCATCTCTTTTTAATATCCCATAGATTTCAGAGCTCATGGATTTTTTTATAATATCTATTATATCCATTATCTCAACATTATACCCTTCAGGTATTTCTAATATTATCTTACCAATTCCCCTCTGATTGTGAGTTGCTAATATAACAGCATCTAATATCCTCTCTATCTCCTCCTTACTATATCCTAACTTCATTAAATTTTTTGCTGAGATTTCTCTTATTAAATTCTGAGCACATGGACATGCAGTTATCCCTATAACCTCAGCTCCAACTATTTTTGTTATCTTTATCTTCTCCCCTTCCTTTCTTCCTTTAGCCCCTCCTATAATTTTATGAACCTCCTGAGAAAGCTTCTTTGATACTGGTGATTTCTCCTTAACCATAAAATCACTAATCATAATAACCTCAGCTTCAGTAGCATAATTATGCTTTTCAAATAACTTTTTTACTATTTCAGCCCCTATCTCCTCAATCTCATAACTGTCTTTTTCCAAAGCAGAATCTATTATCTCCTCAATAACTTCTGGATTTCTTGACATATGTATTCCTTTTTGAGAACTTGGGAGATTAACAAATACATTAAATGTTGATAATAGTATTATTGGCCTTTTATTTTTCCTTTTTATTCTAATAAGTTTTTTTAAATTTTTAACACCCACTCTTGTTAAAGAAATTTTAAC
Source organism: Methanocaldococcus villosus KIN24-T80 (assembly GCF_000371805.1). Lineage (NCBI taxonomy): Archaea > Methanobacteriati > Methanobacteriota > Methanococci > Methanococcales > Methanocaldococcaceae > Methanocaldococcus > Methanocaldococcus villosus. The sequence goes on along the minus strand of NZ_AQUK01000001.1, from coordinate 634,417 downwards.
ATCAGGTTCAAAATTCTGAATATCACAACTCCAATTCATTATCCTCACCCAATAACACATCTTTCAATTCCTTAGAGAGTTTGTAATAAACATTGTTTTTATCCCTTTCTTTATAAATATAGCCCATCTCATATATGTCAGATAGATGAGTACCTATAGTGCTTGGGGATTTGTTTAAATACTCTGCTAACTGTGTTACTGTAGCAGCTCCTCCAAGCTTTGCCATTGCCTTTACAATCTCAGACTGTGCAGGGGTTAGATGGTTTAAAATTTGATGTCCTACACTTATTCCAAGGTGATGTAAAGCCTCTTTAACTATATTCTCATCTATCTTCCTTAAGTGTTTTTTTATAGCTATTGATATAGATTCTGAGCAGGTCATTATTATCTTTCTTGGAATGCCATCACACTCTTCAACTATCATATCTATAGCATCCTCTGTAAATGGCTCGAATGTATCAGCTCCATCTATATGTGCGTCTTCTAACCTCCTTCTGATTAAATCATAAGATTCATCCTTTGACAATGGTGGCATATTTATAATTTTAGGAATTCTATCTTTTATTGGAGGAGATATTTTTGTTAAATCATCCATTAATGTTGGAGAGCCTGCAAAAAAAGCTAAAATATTTTCCTCATATAAAAATGAATGGAAAAATTGCAATAGGGATAAACAGCTTTTTTTAGCAAACTGGTCAGCTTCATCAATAAGAATTATGCATAATTTATCCTCATCTTTAACATCATTTATTAAATATTCCAAATCCCTCTCTATCCTTTCTCTTGGGTAATGTATAGGTACTTTATCACCATAGTTATTCAATCTCTTATACATCTCTAAAATTCTTTGAGAGTGTTCCATATAATCTGATTTTATTGTTCCATTTATAGATATAAGATTTTCAATTAATATGTTATATAAGAGTTGGATAAGGAACTGTCTTGGAGTTATCTGAGATGCCGTAAGCTCAACTACCCAATGTCCTTGCTTTTTTGTAGCATAATATATAATATTCAGCATTGAACTTTTCCCAATACCTTTTGTTCCTACTATGGCTGCATTAGCTACACTACCATGCATTGCTGCTCCTAAGATTTCCCCAATTTCTCTAAGCTCACTAACCCTTCCCACAAAAAATTTTGTGTTTCCTCTTATTGGCTTCTCTGAAAATGGATTGTATTTTAATTTAAGCTTATACATTGTGTTTTTTATAGAGCATGCTGACTGTTGTATAAACTCTATAGGATCCACGATCCCACCTTTGGGTATAATTTTAGTGGTATAGGTTATATAGCTTTCGAAACTTCGAATCTATTTATTTATTAGTTTATATATTTAAGATTATGGTAATATATTTTAATATTAAAAATCTCATGAATCTAATTTTATTTTATATCATTTATTGTGAATCTAAGCTAATTATGTTTAATAAAATGCTTAAAAATGCTCAGAAGAAAACTTTAAAAAATTTTAAAAACTTTATATACTATTCTTATGAAATAAAGTTTTCTTGAATTTTTCCTCTAGGAAAATTATTAAAAGTTGAAATTCTAAAAATTATGAATCTAAGATTTTTTTGATATAAAAACTATGAATTTAAACTTTTTATAGTACATAACTGATATTAATTTTATTTTATTTTCAAAAAGGAAGAATATTTTTTTCAATTTTTGAGAAAAATATAAATATTGGTAAAAATATGTTAACATTGGAAAGATAATTTGAGAAAATCTCAGTAATACTCATCCAAGTTAATAAATTTATCAATTATAAAATGAATCTAAACTTATTTATAATAGTTTTCAAATGATAATTGAAATAATAGAAAATTTTAAATAATAATGTCAAATAAAATAAAAATTGGTGATATTAAATGGAATATCTACCTAAAGAAATTGTATCAACTATATATAGAAAAGCCATTTTACACTATATGTTAATAACAGGAAGTACATTTCCGCAAAAGTTATCAGAAGATTTAAATATATCAAAAGGTTTAGCATGCTCTTTTTTAAGGTTATGCTCTGCTCTTGGGTTTATGGAAAGGAAAAGGTTAGGTCATAGGGTTTATTATAACCTGACAAAAGTAGGAATAGCTAAATTAAAGAGAATGGCGGCAGAAATATTCGATTTGAGTTTTTCGAATGTTTTCGAAATATTGTCAAAAAAGAAATTCACACTGAAACACTATCCATTAAGTAAAGTTGGTTTTAGTATTAAGTGGGAAAAGGATTTTCTTGGAGGTTATACATTTTACTTCTATGATAGCAATGGAGAGCTTATAGGGAAAGTTTTTAGAAATACTTTTGGAGAATGGTGGTGTGTGCCTTGTCAATCTAAGAACTGTAAACATATAGAATACCTCAAAAAATTATATGAGAAGATCAAAGATGACTAAAATCCATTAATAGATTCAAATTTAAAAATTTCGAATTTTCGAAGTGCATATATGTATAGCTTTTCCCCAAACAATAATGAATTTTAGATAGTTGTGATTATCACAAAACTAATTTAAAGAATTTTATAACTTATTTTATGTTTTATTAAAAATTTCATTGTTTTTATGTGAAAATAAGAATTTTTTATTTTTTATTTTTTAAAATAACATATATTTAACAATTATTTTTTTATTTTTATTATAAATGATTTTATTTTTTATAATTTATAAATTAACAATTTTGTTTTTCTTTTATAGATCAAAAAAATAATATAGTATTGTGATAATTTTAATTTTGTTCTATGTGGGTATAGGGGTGTGAAGGTTATACATATATGCACTTCGAAAATTCGAAAATCTTTTAAGAAATTTATTTTTATACTAAATTTCTTATTTTATTATTTGTATGTAAAATCATAAAAACTTGAATTGTCACAACCATACACTACTCATAATTTTTAATAAAACATTAAAAATTTTTATTAATATATTTACCGAAATTTAGAAACATCTATGGGGAAACATTCCATTAAAAAAATAGAAAACCAATTTTCAAAACTGTAATTTTTAATCAATTCTAATATTTTTTCTTTTTTAATTTTTAATCTAAATCTAACATATCTTTTATATCTTACTTTTGACAATATACCTAAATCTACAAGGTCATTTAAATATCTGTAAATTGTTGATAAACTATAATCTACTTTATTGATAATATCTTCTATTTTAAAACTTCTTACTTCAATAATAACCTCTACCAATTTTCGATATTTCGAATCAACTATATATGGCAAAATTTTTAGCCAAGGTATTTTTAGCTCCCTCAAATTTCTAATTTCTCTTTTGCTATGTTTTAATATGATATAAACCATCTCCAAATTTCCATTAGTTATTTCTAATAAATATCTTGCTACCTTTTTACTTATATAATACCCATGAATTTTAGCAAAATATCTTATAGCTACATCTACATTTAAAATAGCTTCTGGAAACAGAGATTTTATTAACCCATGAGCTTCTAATGGATATCTTAAAACTATTGATATGTTATGTTTTCTTAAATATTTTATAAAATTGATAAATCCTTTTTTATAATTCCATTTTCTAATATCATGCAAACCAAATACAAGAATTGGATTTAAAACTTTTAGAATATTTATAAATTTGCCCATAAATCTATTAAAATCTTTTTCTAGATCTTTAAATAAATCTTTTATTAATCTAAACCAAGCTTTTTTTGCTCTATAATAATTATCAAAATATATCTTCTTATTAACATAATTCAAGAAATTTTTTAGCCATACAGCTTTATTAATATCTTTAAAAAGATAATATTTATCTTTTATTATATAAAGAATTTTTGAAAGAGTTTTTTTCACATTTGGTGTAGAGAATACTTTAATTATTACACTGTCACCTATTAAAATCTTATTTTCCTCTGAAATATTATCCTTATCTGTAGGAATTAAATATAATCCATTTTTAAATTCTTCTGGAAAGTATTTTATTAATCTCATTCTTTAACCTTTTTTATAATTGCCATTGATAGATAATCATTGAATTCTTCAAATTTTGCATCTTTTATTTTTCCAAAAAATACTTTTTCATCATTAAAAGAAGCTTTTTTAACTAATCCAATTAATATATCATCCCTATTCATAATATCCTTTAGACATTCTTTTAAATTTTTGGTTTTCATAACTATTATAGTATCAAATTCATCAATATATTTATATAGATCCTTTCCTTGTGGTAAGATACAGAGCTTTTCATCTCCTTCTACTAAAGGCATATTTAAAGCTTTTGCTGATGCAAATATTGATGACACTCCATTAATTACCTCTACTTCAACCCCATTCTCTTTTAACAATTTCCATAAATATGAGAATGTGCTATAAAGTGTGGGATCTCCAATAGTTACTATTGCTACTTCACCATCCTCTTTTAATATTTTCCTTAATGCCTCATCCCAATAAGATTTTAATTTATTTTTATCTTTTACCATTGGAAATAATAGCTCTTCAATATGCTTATCTTTAATGAAATCTTTTATTATTTCATAAGCTAAAGACCTTCTACCTAACTTTGATATAGGAACAAAAACTTTATTAACTTCTTTTAAAACTCTTAAAGCCTTTAATGTTATTAACTCTCTATCTCCAGGCCCTACACCAACACCATAAACTTTTTTTAATGGCATGACTAATAACCTCTAAAAACTTAATTAAATAAAAATTTCACTAAGAGTATATAAGGGTGAAGGGATGATAGTTATAATAAACAATGGAGGGCAGTATGTTCATAGAATATATAGAAGCTTAAAATACTTAAATATTCCCTCAAAAATTATTCCTAATGAGAATTTAGAAGAGATGTTTAATGAAATAGAGAATGCTTATGGAGTTATTTTTTCAGGAGGACCTAGTTTAGAAAGAGCTAAGAATTGTATTGAAGTAGCTTTAAAAGTAGATAAACCTATATTAGGTATTTGTTTAGGACATCAGTTAATTGCTCTAGCATATGGTGGAGAAGTAGGAAGAGCTGAAAAAGAGGAGTATGCATTAACAGAGATATATGTAGATGATGAAGATGATATTTTTAAAAACATTCCAAAAAAGTTTAATGCTTGGGCTTCTCATAAAGATGAAGTAAAAAAACTACCTGAAGATTTTGTTATTTTAGCACACTCTGACATATGTAAAGTAGAGGCTATGAAACATAAGAGAAAACCAATATATGGAGTTCAATTTCATCCTGAAGTAGCACACACTGAATATGGAGATAAAATATTAAAAAATTTTTATGATGTTTGTATTAAATAAAAAAAGAAGGTGTCATTATGGAGCTTATGAGTGCTATAGGATTCTTAGGATTATCTTTAGTTTTAGGTTCAATAATGGCAAAGATTTCTGAAAAATTAAACATTCCTGACATTCCATTATTACTAATGTTGGGGCTAATACTAGGGCCTATATTACAAATTATCCCACAAGGAGGAGCTCTTGAGATTTTTGAATATGTGGGACCCATTGGATTAGTCTTTATTCTTTTAGGTGGAGCTTTTACTATGAGAATATCACTGTTAAAGAAAGTTATAAAAACTGTTATTAGGTTGGATACAATAACATTGATGGTAACTTTAATCATTTCAGGAATATTTTTTAATTTTATTTTAAATCTCCCTATAACTTCTCCTGTAGGATATTTATTTGGAGCTATAACTTGTGCTACTGATCCAGCCACTCTTATTCCTGTATTTTCAAAAGTTAAAGTGGATCCTGAAATAGCTATAACTCTTGAGGCAGAGAGTATATTTAATGATCCACTTGGTATAGTGGCAACAAGTACAATTCTTGGAATGTTGGGATTAGCTTATGTAAAAAATCCAATCCTTTATTTTCTCTCCCTATCTCTTGGGGCTATAATAGCAGGAGTGATATTTGCTAAAATATATAAATATATCATCTATCGCTGTGAGTTTCATGAATATGTATCTCCTCTGGTTTTAGGAGGGGCTATGCTTCTTCTGTATTTAGGAGAACATCTAATTCCAAAGTATATTAATTATGGTTACAGTGGATATATGGCTATAGCTGTAATGGCTCTATATTTGGGAAATGAGTTGTATAAGCTTATGGGAGATAAACATAAAAATTATGAATATATTGTAAATTTCTCTAATGATCTCTCTTTATTGGCAAGAATATTCATATTTGTATTTTTAGGAGCATGTATTAATATGGAAATGTTAATAAAATACTTAATTCCTGGAACAATAGTGGCTTTAGTTTCAATATTTATTGCAAGACCTTTAGGAGTGTTTATTGGTTTATTAGGTTCAAATATATCATTTAAGAAATGCCTATATTTTGCTTTAGAAGGACCAAGAGGAGTAGTGCCTGCTGCATTAGCTGCAACTGTGGGAGTAATGATATTGAAACATGCTGATAAACTACCAAAATATGTTATAACACATATTTCACCAAAAGACTTTTCTGGAATGATAATAATTGGAACTTTTTTAACAATACTGCTGAGTGTTATATTAGAAGCCTCATGGGCAGGAATTTTAGCTAGAAAGTTAATAGGAGAGTATAAAGGGAAAAAATATGATCATTAAAGGAAAGATTATAAGTGGTAAGGGGGAAGGGAGGTATTATTTATCAATAAAAAAGTATAAAAAAGATATAAGAAAACTGTTAAACTTTGAACCTTATGAAGGAACATTAAATTTAAAGTTAAATATGGATTTTAATATAGAAAATTTTAATTATTTAGAAACAGAAGATTTTATATTGAATGGCAAAAAATATTTTGGAGTTAGATTATTGCCTGTAAAAATAAAAGTGAGAGATGGGGTAATTTGTGGGGCTATAATATCTCCTAAAAAAACTGATCATGGGAGAGATGTTATAGAGATAATAGCTCCTATAAAGTTAAGAGAGAAATATAATTTAAAAGATGGAGATGTCTTAGAAGTGGTAATATGATAGAGAAAGCAATTAAAGCATTTAAAAATGGAGAGATAGTTTTGATATATGATGCGGATGATAGAGAAGGAGAAACTGATATGGTTATAGCTTCACAGTTTATAACCCCTGAAGTGATAAGGAGAATGAGAAAAGATGCTGGTGGTTTAATTTGTACAGCTATCCATCATGACATCTGCTCATCTTTAGATCTTCCTTATTTGGTAGATATTTTCTCTTATGCTTCAGAGAAATTTAGGATATTAAGAGAGCTATATCCAAATGATATTCCATATGATGAGAAATCTTCTTTTTCTATAACAATAAATCATAGAAAGACCTTTACTGGGATAACTGATAGAGATAGAGCATTTACTATTAAAAAACTTGTTGAATTGGTTAATGAGAAGAGATATAATGACTTTGGGAAAGAATTTAGAAGTCCTGGTCATGTTATATTACTAAGAGCTTCTGAAGGGCTTGTTAAAAATAGACAAGGCCATACTGAAATGAGTGTTGCATTAGCTGAGTTATCTAACTTAACACCAATAGCTACAATATGTGAAATGTTAGGTGATGATGGTTATGCCATGTCAAAATCAGAAGCTAAAAGATATGCAGAAAAATATAATTTAATATTTATTGAAGGGGAAGAGTTGATTAATTATTACTTAGAAAAGAAAGCTTAATATATTTGTTAAATAATATAAATAAAATGTGGGAACATGAAAACATTAGAAAATTTAGTTAAAGCTTTTATAGGGGAATGTGTAGCAAGGAATAGATACACTTTTTATGCAAAGATAGCTAAGAAAGAAGGTTATGTATTTGTTTCAAAAGTATTCTTAGAAACTGCTGAAAATGAAAAAGAACATGCAGAAAATCTATATAAAGCCATTCAGGAGTTAAGAGATGGTGATGTCTTTTCTGTAAATGTTGAGATCCCAATAGCCCTTGGAAATACAAGAGATGTTTTAAAAATTGCAATAGAAGGGGAGAGTTACGAGCATAATAAGATGTATCCTGAATTTGCTAAGGTTGCTGAAGAAGAGGGCTTTGATGATATCTCAAAAATGTTAAATGCTATTTCAATAGCTGAAAAGCATCATGAGGATAGATATAGGAAGATTTTGTCTGTTATAGAAAATGGGACTATGTTTAAAAGAGATAAAGAGGTAGAATGGGTTTGTTTAGAATGTGGATATGTCCATCATGGTTATGAACCCCCAGAGAAATGTCCATCATGTAAGCATGATAGAGGATACTATGTATCAAGGGATCTATTAAGCTTATAAAGCTTCTATAATGTACCCTTCTTTATACTCTTTTATATCAAATTCCACATCTAAAAAGTGTTTAACTACCCAAATGTTTGTTTTTGTATGGTTTGTTATTTCTGAAACTCCTACCTTTCCTTTACCAAAAGCTAAAAATGGTATTATTTGATCGCCCATATATCTGTCTAAAGCCAATTTTCTCTCCTTTAATAAATTTTCAGTAGCTCTTTCAGCAACTATTTCTGCTCTAAGTCCTTTTTCCCCTAAATATGAAGAACCAATTGTATCATTAGACAAGAATATCCCTGCTCCTGTAGATATTCCTTTAGAAACTTCTACTTTTATATTTGGTTGAAAACCATATTTATTTAATAAATCAACTGCTCTTTTTCTCATTCTTCTTGCAATTTCTTCTTTTAAATTTTGCACGTAAGCTATTCCAAAAACCTCTCTACTACCAGAGTGTTCAACTAAATCAAACATTTTTATTTTAGAAGGAAATAGCGTAAATATAACCTCTCCCCCTCCTTCAGGATAAAATCCTCTTCTAATTAATCTTAATTCAGATTTTATTCCATAATTTTCTAAAATCTTTAATGTTATGTACTTCATATAATCAACTGTAGGAGCATATTTAACATCAGTACCTCCAATAATCTTAACTGTAAATTTTTTATTTATTCCCAAAGCTAATGGTAATAGAGTTTGTATTACTAATGTTACACTCCCTGCTGAACCTATATTAATAGTAAAATCCTTTGGAGAAAGTTTTGAAGGGATAAATGTAACTTCTTCAGAACCTAGATATAGCCCTTCAACTTCAGCATTACATAGTTTTTTCATTGCCTTTATGCATGCCAAATGCTGTTTTGCCAATCCTTTATTTTTTCTCTTTTTCCTAATGTTTATTATTTTTACTGGTTTGTTTAATAAAGATGAGAGTGCTATAGATGTCCTTAATATCTGCCCTCCACCCTCTAAATATGAACCATCAATAATAATTATGATAACCACCTATCCAAAGTTATCTCTTCTTTATAATAATTGACTTTTTGAGGAACAAATGATATCTTTCCATATTCTCCTCCACCACCTGGATATATGTATATTTTATTTTCCCTAAATAGTTCTATTGTTTTAGCAACCTTCTCATCAATCTTTGACAATTCATCAATATCTCTATTTATTAGAACTTCTATCTCATTTTTAAATGATCTTATAAATCTCTCCCAAAGATTTTGAACAAATTTACTAAAAACATTTTTATTATATGTTAAACTGATAATTTCAGCTAATGGAATAATTTTATAATATGGAGGCCTAAAAGGAGGATGTTCAACTCTACCATCACTTAACTCCTCAACTCTACTTAAAACACCTTTTTTAATAATTCCTTTACATTTAGGGCATCTCCAATTGTATTTTTTAGCATCTTCTAATTTAAATCTAGTATGGCATTTAGAACATGCTGTTAAATGATACTTCCCTAATCTTGGATCTAATCCATAATTAGCCACAATTTTATTTTTCTTTATAGCCTCCTCAATTTCCTCAAAATTTTCTTCTAACCCTCCAACACTGTCAATCTCAAACTGGTTAAACTCCCTCCCCAATCTGTGAGGATAGTAACTATGAGCATCAGAGTTTGTTAAAAAAGGAAACTCCCTAAGCTCTTTTATACTATCTGCCATGTCAGTATCAGCAGATAATCCAAGCTCTACAAAATCTGGCTTTTTTTCATAACATTGGTATATAGAATCAAAGCTCTTATATAGAGATGTCCAAGGAGTAAAAGCATGGGCTGGGCCTATTAACCCATCAACATCTCTAACCATCTCTAATATCTCTGCTCCAGACAAAAACACTTTTGGTCTACCTTCATTTAAATTTTTACTATACTTTTTAAAATTTTCTCTTAATTCTTCAGCCTTTTCTATTGATGGAAGTATAATAAGGTGATGGACTCTATCTTTATCTTCAACTTCAGTAGTTAATATTAATTCTCTATCTTTAAATTCTTTAATCTCCTCTAAATAATCTTTTTGTAAACAGTCTCCTGTGCCTACTATATCTAAACCCTTTAATTTACTATATTTTAAAATATTTTTAATATCCATATCTTTTGAAGTTCCTCCAGAATATTTTGAGTGTATATGGAGATCTACATTAACTATCAATATCTCACCAAAAAGAAAAAAAGAAAGTTTATAACTCTTTTAACAATCCAGCAGCTTCTAATGCCATTTTGACTTCTTCAGTGGTAGCTCCTGGTTTGATATCTACTTTCTTTTCTGTAGGTTCTAAATGTTTTATATTACATCTTCTTCTCTTAACCATCCCATCTACAACAACAAAGTTCTTATCTAAGATATCTACTATTACACAAATCTTACCAGCTTCTCTACCTGCTGTTTTTAGGCAAACTCTACCTACCTCTATAGCTGCCATTAACATCACCTCAAATTGTTTATAGCTTCAGAAACAATATTAAAAACTCCTTCAACATTCCATTTAGATGTGTCTAATATTAAATCATATATAGATAGGTCATCCAAATCTATATTATATATCTCTTTATATCTTTTTTTCTCACTCTTTTCTCTTTCAATCATATTTTTTAAAGCTGTTTCATAGTCTATATTTTCTCTTTCACTAATTCTTTGAGCTCTAACCTCTATAGGGGCTTTGAACCAGATAGTTAGATCAGGTTTTATATTATTCCTTATCAACATCCATGCAGCTAATCTCCCTTCTAAAATAACATTTCCTTGCTTAGCTAATTCTACCTGTCTTCTATCAATTTCTTCATCAACTTCTCTATGTTTTTCTGCATATTTGCTGAATTCTTCTAAACTCATACCCTTTTCTTTTGCCATCTCTCTAAATATTAACCCTGCACAGACATATTTAAGATGGTATTTTTCAGCTATTTTTTTAGCAATGGTAGTTGTCCCCGTCCCTGGCAACCCTCCAATAGTTATTATCAAAATATCCCCTTACAATTTTCTAGCTTTTTCAATCATTAACCTTCTTAAACATTTTGGGCAGAGATACCCACCATAAGGTCTTTCAGGTCTTCTCTGTGATTTTGGCAATTTTCTAATCTCTACAGGTCTTCCTCTTGGAACTCCATGTAATTCTGCTCCACATAAAGCACATTTTGGTTTATTAGGTTTTTTTCTTTTGTAGTGTATGACTAACCTACCTCCTGGAGTTCTTTTATAAACTCTTCTATAAGATCTTGACCTATATCTTGGAGCTGGCATAATTTCACCTTAATAATATTAATTTGTGTTTAAAAATAGAGGGCGTGTTATGGGATTTATTATGATAATATTATAATCCTTATTTAAATCTTTTGGTTATTTTTTATAATTGTTAAAGAAATCTATTAACTTTATCTGCTTATTCTTGTCATTTTCAAATATTGATTTAATCCCTTCTCTAATAAGTTTTAGCCTCTGCTTTATGTAGTTATTAACATTATACTTCTCAGCCATTTTTTCAGCTACATCCATATATTTTTCAACAGCTCCTTTTGATACTGTTAATATTAAGTTTGATCCACACTTTGGACATTTTCCTCTTAAGGGCACTCTTCTAAATTTCGCCCCACACTTGCATCTAACACCCTGTCTTGAAAATGCCCTTAAGTTTCCAATTAAATCAGGTATAAAGTGTGATTGAATAACCTTTTCAGCTACATCTCTTTCATCAGTAGCTCTAATTTTCTCAGCAACTTTTAACTGTGACTCTGTTTTCTCCAGCATAGTGTTTAATGTTTTGTATGCACACAACTTTGGCCCTAAGTCAATAGATGATGTTTCATGTGTGTATCCTAAATTCTCATATTGCTCAGGCTTACCTAATCTATCTTCAACAACTTCCATAATGTCTCTTAACTCTTTTGGAGAAGGCATATTTAGTGTTCTTTCATAAAACTCTAATGGATACCTCCACATTACATCCATATTATGAACTTCACCATCAACCTCTTTTGGGTCTAATATAGTTGTTAAAACTAATGGAGCATCCATCTGCCCTCCTCTTTTATCTGGTAAGAATAGTTTTGAAAAGTTTAAGAAGGCATCTAAAAGTAGGAATAGTGAATCTTCATCCCCATCACATTGATGTACATTTATATTTGAATTTATTATAATATTGTGATGTTCTTTAGCATTTAATGAATATATATATTCATTTTCAGAAACTATTGGTTCAATTTTCTTAACAGCCAAAACCCATCCAAAATTCAGCTTTTTTACTTTATCTGTTAATATAAGCTCTCCATCCTCCCAAGAGCTTATTATACCTAATCTATTTAATAATAAATCAATATCTTCTAATAACATCTTATTTTTACATTTAATTCTTCCATTAGAAAATAGTGTAGATATAAACAATTTTATTCTTTCTTTTGGTAATTTAAATATAAATGATGGAATCCTACCTTCTTCAATTTTAAACAATCTTCTTAATATAAGATTTGATTTATCTCCTTTAACTATATGGCCTATTATTTTTAGTAATGATTCTATATCTACAACTCTCTTAATCTTCTCATCTTTAATTATTAGATAACAATCTTTTGGAACATCTGCGATTGATAAATTATAGTCTGACAATATCTTTAAAAGCTCACTTAAAGAGATTTTCTTTTTATTTATATTCAACCACTTCTCTAATCCTTCAATCTCTACCATTTCCCATAAATCTTTAAACTCCTCTTTTAATAATTTTTCTAATAAATCAATTTCCTTAATATCATCTTCTTGAAATTCTATTTTAGGTATTAATATAAGATCTCCTTCTTCTACCTCTATAGCCTTTTTTTCAACAAATTTATTATCTTTATAAACTAAAACTGGATGATCATGTGTAGTTACAAACTCTCTTCCAGTTTCTAGTATAAATTTTAATAAGTGATTTGGGGATTTTGCTTTTATAACTTCCTCTATTTCAGTTAAAACTACCTTTTTATTTTTTATATCAAATGAATAAACTTTTATATCTTTTTTAGGTTTTTTCCTTATATATGCAAAATTTTCATAACTCTCATCTTCAAATAAATTATACAATTCCTCAAATGTAACTCTCTTTACATCCCCATCTATATTAACTAACACCCTTGTATCTTTTGTAAAGCAATTTCTTCTTTTAGCAGCATGGAAATATGGATGAGCATAACAAACATTAGCTTTAACATATCCAATAATCCTTCCAACCATCCCTGCTGATGTGTGTGGAGCTAATCCAATAACTAAATGGCCTATTAAATCTTCTTTTTTCTTAATATTGTAGAACCTCTCTTTATTATAAAACTTTTCTAATAGATCATCTATAAAATTGGCCACTCTTACAAAATATTCAGCACATGCTTCTGGGATAATAATATCTTGAGGTTTCAACTCTAATATTTGGTCTTCACTTGTTAAAGGATTTCCATAAATATCTCTATCATACCCCAATTCTTTCAATTTTTCTACACTTACATTAATTTCTTTAGGTTTAAAGTGTGTTATTGGAACATCTGTAGTATCAAATCTTGCTGTTCCATCTTTAAATACATAAACTTCATGCATAGCTCTTAATATAGCTTTTTCTAATGGCTCAACAATCTTCTTTTTAGATGTCATTCCTTTAATACATTTAACATCTCCAGGTTTATTTATTTTTAATCTTTTTAATGCCATGAACCAATAATCTTTTAAAGGAGCTACAATTTTTCCATATCTATTGAGCTCTACTCTTCTACCACAGTATGGGCAGACTCTATATAATGATATCTTACCACACTTACAAATACCATATGACACCTCTATACTGTCAGTGTTATTCTCCTCAACAGCTTTATTTATTAACCTTACTAACCCCCCAGCATTACCTATTGGAAATAGACCATTTACTGGAGGTTTCATTTTTCTAGGAGCAGCTTTTTCTGGCCTACCCATTCTTGCTCCTACATAGACATAAGTGTTTCTTCTAACTTCAAAAGGGGCCATTATATTAATTAAATGCATAGAATTTTTAGCATTTTTTACATCATCTTCATTAAAAAGATCTCTTTTATTTTCAACATCATAACCTAAGCTGTAGAGTAGTGGGTAATATTCTCTTATAATAATCTTATTATCTCTTACCAAATGAGGACATCCTATATTCTCCAATATTTCTTTTTCCTTAGATTTTTCTACAATCCAAACTTTCTCATTTTTATAATAGCCCTCTTCTCCTTTTAATAACCATTTTCTTAGCTTTATTATGTCTTCTTTACTAACATCATGCCATCTATATGTAAATCTTGGATGTAAAGGAGTTTTAGTTTCTAAAGCAAATTTTACAGCATCTTCAGGCTTTGGATTTTTTATAAACTCTCTATCATACTTTATTCCCTTACTTTTTAAAATCTCTTCAAACCACTCTTCACACCAACAGCTTGGAATTAGTGGATGGTTGTTCTCTAAGAAGTCACCATAATTAACTAAAACATCTCCTAAAAATAATATCTTATCTACCTTATCTCTAACATTCAAAGCTTGTTCCACAGTTTCTACTCTAATAACATCACCATTTTTCAACCTAACAATTGGTCCTTCTATACTATCAACAGGCATTGCACATGTTCCCTTTCCCGGCCTTTCAGTTTTTAGCTGGGTACCAATGGCTATAAATTCATCAACTAAATACATAAGGGCTGGATGAAACCCCTGAGCTGCAAAACCTGTGTTTCTTGCTCTTCCATATCTTAATCTAAATCCTCCAATTCTTGAAGGGTGAGAAAAGACAGGTCTACCTGCTATAACTTCACTTATATACTTTTTATTAGCTTCTATATTGACATCTCTCCAATATTTTAAATTTATATCTTCATCTTCAATTTCCTCTTCATCTTCTTCCTCTTTTTCTTCTTCTTTATTAACAAACTCTTTTAACCAATCCCATCCTTCAACATTTAGCTTATCAATATATTTTAGCAGTTTTGGAGCTTTTAATAAAACTCCTTCTACCAAAACTAATAAAGCCCCTCCTCTTAGTTGATTTGTTTCTACTCTCTCTAAATCCCTATGCCCAGAAACTTCAACATCATCAGTAGCTTCTCCAGTAATTTCTATAGGTATGTTTCTAACAGCTTTTCTAATTTCATCTGCTGTTGGTGTATATTGAAAAGACCCAACCTCTGATAAATATAATTCAACTTCCTCTACATATCTTTCTATTTCATCTTCAGTAGGTTTATATCTATCTAATTTTAGGGCTTTTCTAACAAAATCTCCTACTAAAACAGATAGAGCTTGTGCAGTACCTCCAGAACTTCTTATTGGTCCTGCATAATATATAGCTAAATATTCAGAACCATCATGATTCTTCTTTATTTTAACATCTGCAATACCTTCTAATGGTGCAGCTACAATCCCCTCAGTTAATACAGCTAAAGCAGTTCTAACAGCCTGTTCAGCAGCTTTTTCTCTATCAAATTTACCAAATTTTCCTTCTATTATTTCCTCAGCTATTTTTAATGCAGCTTCTTCTTTTCCAAACTCTTTAACAAGCTCTCTAATTCTCTCAGCTACACCCTTTGGTCCTACTAACCCTTCTACCCTTCCAGCCATGTCTGTTGCTAATGGAATTTCTACATAGTCACAAGGATCTAAACCAAGTTTTCTACACTCTTCAGCTATTCTGTAAATTTTTTCAACTTCTTTGACAATATTATCAAAATATTTCTTCATTCTCTCTGAACATTCTACCATAGTCATCACTTTATAAATTTTAAAACTTCTCTAAGATCTCTTTTTTCAATAATCACATCTGCTTTCTTTTTTAAAATAGGTTTTGCACAAAAAGCTATCTTAAGTCCAGCTTTTTCAAACATACTGACATCATTAGCTCCATCAGCAACAACTATAATATTTTTTAAAGGAATATTTTCTTTCTTAGCAACCTCTTCTATAATTTTACCTTTTGATGTGTTATCTAAAACCTTTCCAATAACCTCTCCAGTTAATTTATTATCTTTAAATATTAACTTATTAGCAAAGATATAATCAAAGTCAAGATATTTAAATTTATTTATTGCTATATCAAAACCACCACTTACAACAGCCACTTTATAGCCTCTATTTTTCAGCTCTTTTATTGTTTCTTCAGCCCCATTTGTTAGCTTAAGCCTATTTATAGCATTTTCTACTTTTTCTATTGGTAATCCCTTTAAAAGAGAAACTCTCTTTTTTAAAGCTTCTTTAAAATCTATCTCTCCATTCATAGCTTTTTTTGTGATTTCTTTAATTTCCTCCTCTTTATTAGCTTCTTTAGCCAGTTCATCAATAGTTTCATTTTCTATAAGTGTGCTATCAAAATCAAACACAACAAGCTTTTTCATCATACTCACCAAAAATTAGAATATTTCACACACCCATCATGTCCTGTAATGACATTTTTCTTCAATTTTCTTATTTTAATCAAGCTCTTTAAGGCTAAATTTTCATCTACATTTACCCTTGGAGGAATGAGTTTTAATATATTATCTTTAAGTGGTGATGCATCACCAACAATTATATAATCCTTGTATATAACTGATATTGATCCATATGTATGCCCAGGAGTTTCAATGATTTCTATTTCTTTATCTTTTAATTTTTTATAGTCCTCAAAATAACTTCCTTCTTTTGGAGAGCCATAAACAGTAGCCTCTTTAAAGAAATCATTATTCTCTACATGATCATAGTGAGAATGTGTGTTGATAATAACATCAATCTCATCAGGTTTGACAGGGAGATTTTTTAATATTATTTTTAGCTTATCCTTAGTGGAAGTGTCAACTAATATGTTATGTTTCTCTGTAGAGATAAAGGTAGATGATGAAGAAGCTTTCTTTATAATTCCTCCTTCTCTAATCAATTCTCCTTTATAAAGTAACTTTATCATATTCTCACACATAATTTTTAATAAACTATTTATACTTTTTAATTTTAAAATTTTAATATTTGTGGTGAAATGATGGTCAAGAAAAAGACAGGAAAATTGCATGTTAGAATTTTCTTTGATGGTAGTTATATAGAGGGTGAGTTTGATATTGATGCAGTCATTTATTTAAAGAATAGTTTATACAAATATATTTGGACTGGAAAAAAGGATGCTATCTTAGTTTGGAATATTGATGAAAAAAAGTTTCTTGTATTAAATCCAGAGAAGATTTGTGGTATTGAAGTTATTGGATCACTGATGTTTGTGGATGATATCCCTGATAAGAAAATAGATGTGAGCAAGTTTAAAGAGTTTGTAGAAGAAAAATAAAGGTGATATTATGAAAAGAGTAAAAACTGGAATTCCTGGAATGGATGAGATATTACATGGAGGTATTCCTGAAAGAAATGTAGTTCTCCTTTCTGGAGGTCCGGGGACTGGGAAGTCTATATTCTGCCAGCAGTTTTTATATAAAGGTGTCACTGAATTTAATGAACCTGCTGTGCTAATAGCCTTAGAAGAACATCCAGTACAAGTTAGAGAGAATATGAAACAGTTTGGATGGGATGTGAAAAAGTTAGAGGAAGAAGGAAAATTTGCTATAATTGATGCCTTTACCTATGGTATAGGTGCTGCAGCTAAGAGGGAGAGATATGTTGTTAATGATCCTACTGATGAAAGAGAATTGATAGATGTTTTAAAACAGGCTATTAATGATATTTCAGCTAAGAGAATAGGGATAGATTCTGTTACAACATTGTATATAAATAAACCAATGATGGCAAGAAGAACAGTTTTTCTATTAAAGAGAGTGATTGCAGGACTAGGCTGCACAGCTATCTTTACATCCCAAATATCTGTTGGAGAAAGAGGTTTTGGAGGACCTGGAGTAGAACATGCTGTTGATGGGATTATTAGATTAGATTTAGATGAAGTTGATGGGGAGCTAAAGAGAAGTTTGATTGTTTGGAAAATGAGAGGAACAAGCCATTCATTAAGAAGACATCCATTTGAAATAACTGATAATGGAATTATAGTTTACCATGATAAGGTTCTCAAACTCAAATAAAAATTTTTTGTGATGGAAATGAAATTTGGTGAAGCTACATTTAATAATGCAAGTGTAATAGCCTCATTAGTTGATGATATAGTTTTTTCTAATGCTCTTTCAAGAGGTAATGGTATTTTAGCTAATTTAAGGCCTAATTTAATTGTTAAACCTCTAACTTTAGTAATTCCAAGAGGTAATTTGAATAACATACAAGAAGAGTTATTTAATGGGGTTATCCAATTTGCTGTAGCAAAAGCTGTTGCTGATATGGATTTAGATGAAAATTTAAAAATATTGGTGACTGTCAATGTCCCTGAAGAGCCATTAACAATGATTAGTAAAAGAAAGCTATTTCATCAATACTATGCTGCTACAAGATTGGCTATAAATAGGGCAATAAATGAATATCCACCTATGGAGAAAGTTAAAAATGAGAAGTTTAGGGCTATACACCCATTAGTAGGTTTTAGAGATGATAGATTGGAAAATCCACCATATCTACAGGTAGCATTGGATGTTCCATCTTTAGAAAATTTAGATATGATATTGGAAACACTACCAAAGAGTGATCACCTTATCTTAGAGGCAGGAACTCCATTAATAAAGAGATTTGGATTAGAGGTTATAGAACATATAAGAGAATATTTTGATGGATTTATTGTTGCTGATTTAAAGACATTAGATACTGGTAGAGTTGAGGTTAGATTAGCTTTTGAATATACTGCAAATGCTGTAGTCATCTCTGCCTTAGCCCCAAAGGCTACAATATTAAAAGCCCTCCATGAATGCCAAAAATGTGGATTGATGAGTTATTTAGACACTTTAAATGTTGATAATATAGAAATGTTATATAATAGCTTAGAAATAAAACCTGATGTTATTGTCCTACATAGGGGAATTGATGAGGAAAGTTTTGGAATAAAAAAGAGTTGGAGTTTTAAAGAGGGTAAATTAGCTATAGCTGGTGGAGTAGGTTTGGAAAATATAGATGAGTTAATTAAGAATTACCATATTCTCATTGTAGGTAGAGCAATAACAAAGTCTAAAGACCCTTCAAGAATGATAAGAGCTTTTTTGAATAAAATGGGGTATGATATTGATACTTACAGGCTTTACTATGATGAAGATGAAGACTTAAATTATAGTTTTAAGTGAAATTATGATAAGAATTAATGATAATGGGTTTATAGAGGAGATAAAGAAAGATGCACTTTTTATCTGTGTTATCTCTTCAATAGAAACTACACTTCATTATCCAATTTCAGGAGTACATAAAGATTTTATAAAATACACTCCTGCTTTGGATGTTGAGCTAGTGTTTTTTGGTAAAACATTAACTTTAAAAACTCCTCCTGTTGACTCCTCTTTCTCCCCCTCTCCAGCAGTAATAACAAGGGCTTGTGTTGAATTAAAAAATATAAAGAATCTTCATATAGATGCAGGAGCCTTTATTAAGCCAAAAATTCCATATATAGAGATAGATAAAAAACCAACAGGAAGAATTGAAGAAGGCAAAGCAATGGAAAATTCTAAGCTTTTGTATAATAAAGCATATAATTTAGCTAATAATTTAGATGCTGAATTATTAATTATAGGAGAATCTGTCCCAGGTGGGACAACAACAGCTTTAGGGGTTCTTTTAGGTTTAGGTTATGATGCAGAGGGGAAGGTTAGCTCAGGATCTATAAATAACCCTCATGAGTTAAAGTTAGAGATAGTTAGAAAAGGTTTAAAAAGGGCTAAATCAAATAATGTCTTTGACATCTTAAATGCTGTTGGAGATAAGATGATGCCTGTTGCTGCAGCCTTAGCAGTTAATTTTTTAAAAAGAAGAAAACCTGTTATATTGGCTGGAGGAACACAAATGGCTGCTGTTTTAGCAGTTATAAAAGAAATTTATAATGATTTGGATAAAATAGCTATAGCAACAACAGAATTTGTTATTAATGATAAAAATTCAGATTTAATAGGTTTGGTGGAGCAGATAGCAGATATTCCCATTTATGCAGCTAAATTTGATTTTGAAAATTCAAGGTTATTGGGGCTAAGAAAATATTGTGAAGGGGCTGTAAAAGAAGGTGTTGGAGCTGGAGGAGTTAGTGTATATAGTATTGCTAACAATTTAAACCCTAAAAGAATTAGGGAGTTTATAGAGAATAATTTTAAAAAATGGTATGGACAATAGATTTTTAGTGATTGTTATGCATAAAGAAGATTTGATGAAATTACATCAATTTTTTGTATATGTTACTAAGGAGCTAACATTAAACAGTCATTTGGATGAAAAATGTAAAGAACTTTTAAGTATTTATGAAAGTTTAGATATTAAGCCTCATCATATACATAGACTGAAAGATGAACAGAAAATAGCTATTTTACTATTAGCATCATGTATAGCTTATCATCTTTCAAAAAATTTAGAAGGGGTTCATAAAAATCTTGCAAAAAAATTGGAAGAAAATGCTTTTAAACATTTAAAAGAATTAAAAAAAGTTAAATAAGTTCATCTAATGAATAAACATTCAACTTACCTTTTCTTATAGCTTCTATAGCTTTAACAGCAGCTTTAGCTCCTGGGATTGTTGTTATATATGGAATATTTAAATCAACTGCCATTCTTCTAATATAATACCCATCAGATCTAGCTTTTCTACCAGATGAAGTGTTTATAATTAAATCTATTTTTCCTTCTTTCATTAATTTTAATATATTATCATCTCTACTTTCAGATATCTTCTTAACTTCTATAGTATCAATTCCATGCTCTCTTAAAACCTTAGTGGTTCCTCTAGTAGCATAAATCTTAAATCCTAATTCATGCAACTTTTTTGCTATATCTATAATCTCTTTCTTGTCCTCATCTCTAACACTTATAAATACATTTCCTATTTTTGGTAACTCCATATTAGCTGAAAGCTGAGCTTTGTAATATGCTAAACCAAAATCTTTATCTATACCAATAGCTTCCCCTGTAGATTTCATTTCAGGTCCTAAAACTGGATCAACACCTGGTAGTTTTTGGAAAGGAAATACAGATTCTTTTACTGACACATATTTTGGTTTAGCTATCCAAACATTTTCTTTAACTTCTTCAACATTATTATAATCTTTTAATAACTCATCTAACTTTTTTCCCATTATAACTTTTGTAGCTAATTTAGCTAATGGAATTCCAACGGATTTACTAACATATGGCACTGTCCTTGAAGCTCTTGGATTAGCTTCTAACACATAAACTTTCCCATTTTTAACAGCATACTGTACATTTAACAATCCTTTTATTTCAAGAGCTCTTGCTAATTTAGCTGTATAATCAATAATTTTATCTATTATCTCATTTGGTAGAGTTTGTGGAGGAATTACACAGGCTGAATCTCCACTATGAACCCCAGCTTCTTCAATATGTTCCATTATAGCCCCAATTAAAACAGATTTTCCATCAGATACTGCATCAACATCTAATTCAATAGCATTTTCTAAAAATTTATCTATCAAAACAGGATGTTCTTCTGAAACCTTAACAGCTTCTTTTATATATCTTTTCAAATCTTCTTCATTATAAACTATTTCCATAGCTCTTCCACCAAGTACATAAGATGGCCTTACAAGGACAGGATACCCTATTCTTCTAGCTATTTCTAATGCCTCTTCTTCTGTAAATGCCGTTCCTCCTTCAGCCTGTGGAATTCCTAAGTCTTTTAGAAGTTTTGAAAACTCTTCCCTATCTTCAGCTTTATTAATATTTTCTGGGTCAGTTCCAAGAACATTTACATTAGCTTTCTTCAGTTTCATAGCTAAATTTATTGCTGTTTGTCCTCCAAATTGGACTATAACTCCTAAAAGTTTTCCTCTCTTACTTTCTAACTCAACAATATTTAAAACATCTTCTAAGGTTATAGGTTCAAAATATAGCTTATCAGATGTATCATAGTCTGTAGATACAGTTTCAGGATTGTTATTTATTATTATAGCCTCTATCCCCATCTCTTTCAATGCCTGAACTGCATGGACAGTTGAATAATCAAACTCTATCCCTTGTCCAATCCTTATAGGGCCTGATCCAAGGATAATAACCTTCTCCCTATCTGATGGAATACTCTCATTCTGTTCATCATAAAAGATTGTTTCATAGGTAGAGTAGTAATATGGAGTTTTTGCTTCAAACTCAGCAGCACAGGTATCAACCATTTTATAAACTGGGATGATATTATATTTTTTTCTCAATTTTCTAACATCTTCTTCAGAAAGATTTAACAAATGTGCTAGTTGTTTATCAGAAAATCCTAATTTTTTAGCTTTTAATAAAATTTCTTTAATTTCCATAATCTTTCACCTTTATACTTTCCAAAAACTTTTTCATATCTACAATATTTTTAATTTTCTTTATAAAGAAAGGATCAATGTTTGTCAGTTCAGCTATTTTTTCAACACTCCATCCTCTATCTAAAGCTTCAGCTATAACAAAAATTCTCTCATCAGTAGGATTTTTTAATATTTCTTCTATCTCCTCATTAGTATAATTCTTTTCTTTGCCATCTCCTATTAATCCAAATCTTCCTATATCTAAACTTCTTATAGCCTTTTGCAAAGCTTCTTCAAAACTTCTACCTATTGCCATAACTTCTCCAGTAGATTTCATACTAGTTCCTAACTTTTTATCTACATCTTTAAATTTATCAAATGGCCATCTTGGGATTTTAACAACAACATAGTCAATAGTAGGCTCAAAACTTGCAGGAGTTTCTTTTGTAATATCATTTAATATCTCATCTAATGTCTTACCAATAGCTATCTTAGCAGCTATTTTTGCTATAGGATATCCTGTAGCTTTACTTGCAAGAGCTGAACTTCTTGATACTCTTGGGTTGACCTCTATAACTTTATATTCACTGTTATCTTTACTAACAGCAAACTGTATATTACATCCACCTTCAACCTTTAACTTTCTTATTATTTTAATAGCAGCATCCCTAAGTGTTTGATAAGTTTCATCTGGTAGTGTTTGAACTGGGGCTACAACTATACTTTCTCCTGTATGTATTCCCATTGGGTCTAAATTTTCCATTCCACAGACAATAATACAAGTATCATTTTTATCTCTCATAACCTCTAATTCAATTTCTTTCCAACCTATAACACTTTCATCTAATAGAACTTGATGAATTGGAGAGTATTTTAATCCCTTCTCAACTATCTCTATTAACTCTTCCCTATTATTAGCTATTCCCCCTCCTGTCCCCCCTAGAGTGAATGCAGGTCTTACTATGATAGGATAACCTATCTTCTCTGCAAATTCTAATGCTTCATCTACAGAGCTAACAGCTTTATGTTTTGGTATTGGCTCATTAATTTCTTCCATAGCTTTTGCAAATAACTCTCTATCTTCAGCCATCTCTATAGTTTTTATATCAGACCCTATCAGTTTTATTCCATATTTGTCTAACACTCCTCTTCTATGTAACTCCAAAGCTAAATTTAAACCAGTTTGTCCTCCCATTGTTGGTAGTATGGCATCAGGTCTCTCTTTTTCTATAATTTTCTCTACAATATCTGGATGTAAAGGTTCTAAATATACTTTATCAGCCATGTCTATATCTGTTTGTATTGTAGCAGGGTTAGAATTTATTAATATTGTATAAACCCCCTCTTCCCTTAAAGCCTTACAAGCTTGAGATCCAGAATAGTCAAACTCTGCAGCTTGTCCTATAACAATAGGTCCTGAACCAAATACCATAACTTTCATCAATTTCACCAATTTATTTAAATATTTGATTATTAATATCCAAAATTTTTTATATTTGGGCCTATGCTAAAATAAGATAATATAAAAAGATTTAAAAAGTTTGTGGGTAAGAGATTAACACATCTAAATGAATGGTAAGAAATTATTAAATACTTAATAAAATAAACTCCAACTTATGAAGATATTAATAATAACTGGAAAATTGGCAGAAAAAAGGGTAAAGGAGGCTGTAAAAAAATATGATTTTATTGATATTCATGTAGCCAACATTTCAGTAGCTGCCTTCTTAACCCCTAACTTAATTATTAAAGAAATAAAGAATTTAGAGAAGAAGTATAATAAAAAGTTAAATCAGATTTATGATTTTGTTTTAGTTACAGGTCTTATTAGACATGATTTAAAAAAAGTAGAGGAAGAAACAGGAATTGCATGCTATAAATCTACAAGGGAAGCTGCGGATATTCCTCTCTTAATTGAAAATTTAGATAAAATAAAACTCTCAACAAAAGATTATGCTGATCTCCAATTAATAGATATTATAAAAGAGAGAGCTGAAAAAGAGATAGAAGCAGTAGAAAAAGAAGAGTTTAATCATATAAAGATTGGAAATTTGAAAGTTGGTGATGATTATCCTATAAGGGTTTTAGGAGAAATTGTTCATGCTCCATGGCTTAAAAAAGAAGAGCTTGAGAAAAAAGTTATGTATTATGTAGAATGTGGAGCTGATATGATAGATTTAGGAATGGTTAGTAATGAAAATAATAAAGATAAGATAAAGGAGATGGTTAGTATTGTTAAGGATATTGAAGATATTCCTGTGTCTATAGACACCATGAATATAGAGGAGTTGAAAGAGGCTATTAATTATGCTGATTTAATTTTAAGTTTAGATAGAGGGAATATTGATACACTAATTCCATATTTAAAAGATTCTGATGTAGCTTCTGTAGTTCTACCCACTGACTACAAAAATAATATAATCCCAAAATCTCCAGATGATAAGATAAAAATTCTTAAAGAAAATATTGAAAAACTTTTATATAACAATATTGGAAAGATCATTGCTGATCCTATTTTAGAGCCTATAAATGAAGGGTTTATTGATAGCTTGATAGCTTATAAAAAATTTAAAGAGTTTTATGATTTTCCGACATTTTTTGGTGCTGGAAATGTTTCAGAGCTTTTAGATGCTGATAGTAATGGAGTTCATGCTCTTTTAACTGCTATAGCATATGAAGTTAGAGCAAACATTATTTTCTCTCCTGAAGCTTCTGCAAAATGTAAATTTTCAATTAAAGAATTAAAAACTGCTTCAAAAATGATGTTTTTAGCTAAAAGAAGGAATTCTTTACCAAAGGATTTAGGAATAGATTTGATAAACTATAAAGATAAGAGATTTGAAGAAGAGATAACATTTAAAAATTACAATATTCCAATAATTGATGCTAAAGAGAATGAAAAAACTATACTTGATGAGGGAAGCTTTAAAATAGAAATTGATAGAGAAAATAAAAAAATTATTGCAATATATTTTAAAAATAATAAGCCAACTTTAATTATAAGAGGGGAAAAAGCCAAAGAAATTTATGATACTATTATAAATCTTAAATTAATAAAGAGATTAGATCATGCATGTTATTTAGGGAGGGAGTTAAGTAAAGCTGAAATAGCTTTAAAAATTGGAAAAAAATATAATCAAGATTTTGAACTATTCTATAATGATTTCTGGAGATGAAAAGATGAGAGTGGGTATAGTTGGTTGTGGGGCTATAGGATGTTTTTTAGTTAGAAAAGCTAAAGAAAAAGTTTTAAAAGCAGATATAGTAGCATTATATGATAGAAACATAGAAAAAGCAGAAAAACTTGCAGAATTGGTTGGAGCTAAAGTTTGTAATAGTTTAGATGAATTAGTTAGTGAGGATTTAGATTTAATAGTTGAAGCAGCTTCAGTTGAGGCAGTTGAAGAGGTTGCAGAAAAGGCATTGAAGAGCAGAAAAGATGTATTAATAATGAGTGTTGGAGCCTTTGCAGATAAAAATGTATTCTTAAAACTAAAAAGATTAGCTAAAGAAAATAATAGAAATATATACATCCCTTCAGGAGCCATTGGAGGGCTTGATATAGTAAAATCATTGAAGTATGGTGAAATTGAAGAGCTTATATTAAAGACTACAAAACACCCAAAAGCTTTAGGTTTAGATATTAATGAAAAAAAGAAAGTATTTGAAGGAGATGTATTTGAAGCTATTAAA
This sequence comes from Methanocaldococcus villosus KIN24-T80, assembly GCF_000371805.1. NCBI lineage: Archaea > Methanobacteriati > Methanobacteriota > Methanococci > Methanococcales > Methanocaldococcaceae > Methanocaldococcus > Methanocaldococcus villosus. The sequence continues at coordinate 608,223 of NZ_AQUK01000001.1, read as the reverse complement.
AGATTTCCACAGAATATTAATATTTCTGTTACACTCTCATTAGCTTCTAAGAAGGTAGCTAAGGTTATTATTATAGCAGATCCTAATGTTAAAGAGAATATACATGAAATTTTTATAAAAAGCTCTATTGGAGAATGTTATATAAAGATAAATAATGTTCCATTGGAAGAAAATCCAAAAACTTCTGCTTTAGCAGCATATTCTGCTGTTAGGTTAATAAATGAAATTAAGGAGGTAGTGAAAATTGGTTAGGATAGATTTGAAAGAGTTAGATAAGTATGTTAAAGAGTTTAAATGTAAATGTGGGTATACTTTTAGATATGTAGGCTCTTCCATAATATGTCCAAAATGTAAAACACTGTGGGAAAATGTTAAGAAATAAAAAAATAGTTGTTGCTCTTACAGCTTCAATAGCTGCTGTTGAAGCTTTTAGGCTGATAAGAGAGTTAAAAAAATTAGGAGCTGAAGTTTATTGCATAGCCACAAAAGAAACTTTTGATATTATTGGTAGAAAAGCTTTGGAATTTACAGCTGATAAGGTAATGGATGAGATATCTGGAGATGTGGAACATGTGTCTCTCTATAATAATTGTGATCTTCTCATTATATATCCTGCTACAGCTAATATAATTAGTAAAATTAGCTCAAAAATAGCTGACAATATTGTTAATACTACAGCTTTAGTATTTTTAAACCATAAGCCAATAATTATAGCTCCTGCTATGCATATAAACATGTATGAAAATATAAGAGAACATTTAGAGAAGTTAAGCAATTACAACCATGTCTATATCTTACAACCTAGATTTGAAAATGGTAAGGCTAAGATAGCTAAAGTAGATGATGTTATAAAAAAGATCTTTGAAATATTTAATAAAGATAAAAAAAGAGTATTAATTTTAAATGGGGCTACTGCTGAATTTATTGATGATGTAAGGGTGATAACAAACTTATCATCTGGAAAAATGGGAAATGCTTTAGCTGAAGCTTTATTAAAGTATTTTAATGTTGAAATGATTTTAGGTATTGGTGAAAAGCCAAGATGGGTAAAATGTTATAGAGCATTAACATCTGAAGAGATGTTAAATAAAGCTTTAGATCTAGGAAAAGATTTTGATATAATTATTTCTTCTGCAGCAATCTCTGACTTTATCACTGAAAAGTTGGAAGGTAAGGTTAGCTCTGATAATGAGTTAATAATAAAGTTAAAGCCAAATAAAAAGATATTAAAAGAACTAAGAAAAAGATTTAAAGATAAAATTATAATAGGTTTTAAAGCTGAATACAATGTAGATAAAGATGAGCTTATAAGAAGGGCTAAGAGAAGGATGGAAGAGTATGGATTGGATATGATTATAGCTAATGACCTATCAAAATATTATTTTGGCTCTGATGAAACAGAAGTTTATGCGATAACAAAAGATAAAATAGAGTTAATATCTGGAAAAAAAAGAGAAGTTGCTGAAAAATTAGCAGAGATCATAAATGTGATCACAAATGGAAGCTGTAAAAGTTAAGAATTTAGTTAAAAAATATGGAAAAAAAGTAGCTTTAGATAATGTATCTTTTAGTGTTAAAAAAGGAGAGATATTTGGAATTGTTGGTAGAAGTGGTGCAGGAAAAACAACACTAATAAAAATTTTAAGAGGAGTTTTAGACTATGATAAGGGAGAAATTGAAATATTAGGGAGAAAAGATAATTTTAGGGAAATAACAGCTATTCATTTACAAAGAAACTTTGCTCTTTGGGCAGAACCTGTTATTAATAATGTTATTAGGAAACTCTATGCTATAAAAAACAGTGCTGATGAATCCCTACCTATGGAAGAAGAGTGGGAAGAGTATGAGAGAGAAGCTTTAGAAATTTTAAAACTTGTTGGTTTGGAGCATAAAAAAGAGGCTTTTGCTAACATTTTAAGTGGTGGGGAGAAGCAGAGGTTAATATTGGCAAGACAGATAGCTAAATTATATCTTAAAAAAGAAGGTGTTTTATTATTAGATGAGCCTGCTACAATGGCATGTCCTGCTTCTAAGCAGATGTTATTAGATGCTATTAAAAATATAAGGGAAAAGTTAAATATAACAGTAATTTTAACCTCACATCTGCCAGAGATTCATAAATATTTATGTGATAGATGTCTTTTATTGGAAGAAGGTAAAGTTAAGATGATAGATGAACCAGAAACTGTTTTAGAGGAATTCTTAAAAGATATGAAGAAACCATATATTAGGAAACCTAACATAAAAGAGAGGAATATAATAGAGGTAAGAAATGTTTATAAGAGATATTTTGTTGTTCATGGTGGTGAAACATTAAATTTGAAAGATGTATCCTTTGATGTAAAGGAAGGAGAAATAGTTTCAATAATTGGCCCTAGTGGAGTAGGAAAAACAGTTATGATAAGGTTATTGGCAGGATTAGAAATGCCAAATAAGGGTAAGATAATAGTTGATGGAGTAGATATGACAAATTATGGATGGGAAAGGGTAGAGTTAAGAAAAAGGATTGGAGTTATGCATCAAGAATTTTCTTTACCATACTATCAGACAGTAGAGAACCTTTTAAAATATAGGTTAGGTGTGAAGGGAGAAAAAGCTATAGCTCATGCTAAAGAGAAAGCTAAAGAGTTGAATCTTTCTGAGAAGATTGTAGATGCTATTTATCAACTTATTGATCTTCCTGAGCCAGAAAAAAAGGCTAAGTTAGAGAAATTAGGGTTAAGTGAAGATATCATCTATTTATTATTCCCCCCAATAGTTGAAGATTTCAACCCAAAAGAGATATTGGAAGCATTAGATTTAAAAGAAGATATTTTAAAAAAGAAAGTTTCTGAACTTAGTGGCGGAGAAAAAGTTAGAGTAGCTATGGCATTACAGTTAATAACAAAACCTAAGATATTGTTTTTAGATGAACCTTTTGGAGATTTAGATCCAATAACATTAAGAGATGTAGCTAACTATTTGAAGAAGATAAATGAGAAGTTTGGAACAACAATAGTCCTTGTTTCACACCATGTTGATTTTATAAAGGAGATTAGTGATAGAGCTATACTTTTAGATAAAGATAAGATAGTTATGAATGGAGATCCAAAGGAGGTTTGTGATGAATTTATAAAAAGAAGTGAGGCAAAATTTTTAAAATAATTTTTTAATCTTAGCTATAAAAAAAGGTTCATCTGGGGGAAAAACTCTTAATGTTCCTCTTATATACCCTTCTTTAATGTTTATTCCCTTAAATTTTGGTTTAAGTTTTATTAATTTTATATCTTCTCTTTTATTTAATATATAGCTTATAACATCTTCATTCTCCTCTTTCTCCATTGAACATGTTGAATAAACCAAATAACCACCTTTTTTTAACAAATCTAAACCTATGTTTAAAAGTTCTTTTTGCCTGATTGAGCAATATAATATATCCTTTTTGGAAACATTCCTATTTTTGTCTTTTATAAAATTTCCAGAACATGGAGCATCTAATAAAATTTTATCAAAAAATATATTATTTTCTAATAAATAATTCTTATATTCTCTCATATCAGCATTTATTACTATTGTATTTAAAACCCCCAATCTATTTATATTAGATTTTAAAGCTTTTATTCTTTCTCTACTAATCTCAACAGCAACTATAACTCCTTGATTTTCCATAATTTGTGCCATATGTGTTGTTTTTCCTCCTGGGGCAGAGCACATATCAAGTGCAAAATCTCTTTTTTTAGGATTTAAAATTATTGGAGGAATCATTGATGAGAGGGATTGTAAATAGTAGTAGCCAAATAGATATTCTGGAGTAGCTCCAATAGAAAATGGAGATTTTTTTACTTTAAAAGCATAATCTAAAAATGTTTCTTCTAAAATAACCCCTTTTTTTTCTAACCTCTCTTTAACTTCTTCTGGAGAGATTTTTAGAGTATTAACTCTTATCACTCTATCAACCTTAAATATAGATAGGATAGTAAGGGTGCAAAGATAATAATTATAATATATCCTAATATATCATGCCATATAGTACGATAACCCAGATTTAAAAAATATGAGATTAATAGAATTCTTAATATATTAACTAAATATGCTAAAATTGTTATAAATATACCAATAATAAAGTCTCTTATCCTCTTTGAGAGTGCAAATGTCAAAGCTAAAAATCCTGATGTTAAAAAATATCCTGTGCATTCTTTTACTATTTCAATATTTACATTTGGTAAAATTATAATATTTTTTGAAACTTTAGCAGGAAAGATAAATGAAAGAAAAAATATGACAATTTTACTGTTATTCCTATAAGATAATCTCCAAAGTAATTAAAGATCAAGAAGAAAATGATATAAAATAAATAAAATTTAACTAATATCCTTATCATTTAATCACTATCCTTATATTTATCCTTATAGTAGGCATTTGCTATAGCATGAGCTAAGAAAGGTGCAAGTATTAGATAAACTATTGCTAAAAGTATCTTTCCAAGAGCTATAAATATTATGAAACAGGCACAATCTATAACTCCAAGTATATGTATCCTTGCATATATAATATTCTTTCTATCCCTCTCTATCCATAACCTATATGATGCTATTAGAATCCCTAAAGAAGATATAAAAATGAGGATATCTTTAATTAACTCAATCATAATCTCACCAAATTTATAATGATTGATAATGATAAATTTTATTTATATGTTTTGGTGATGACATGTTTATAGTTTTTGAAGGTATAGATGGTTCAGGAAAGACTACACAAGCTAAGTTGTTAGCTGAAAAGTTAAAAGCTTTCTTTACATATGAACCTACTGATGGAGATGTAGGAAAATTAATAAGAGCTATTTTAAGAGAGAAAAGAGATGTGGATAATAGAACTTTAGCATTATTATTTGCTGCTGATAGGATAGAGCATAATAAGATTATTAAAAAAGAGTTGAAGAAGAGAGATGTTGTGTGTGATAGATATTTTTATAGCTCATTAGCTTACCAATCTGTTTCAGGTGTTGATGAAGATTTTATAAAGAATATAAATAGATATATAATAGAGCCAGATATTACTTTTCTTTTGATTATTGACATTGAGAAAGCTTTAGAGAGAAAAAATAAAGATATGTTTGAAAATAAAGATTTTTTAGAGAAAGTCCAAAACAAGTATTTGGAACTTGCTAAAGAGTATAATTTTATAGTGATTGATGCTAATAGAGATGTGGAGGAGATACATAGAGATATTTTAAAGCACCTTTCCAAACACCTTCCATAAATAGTTTAAAACAATGTCAGGATATATCCCAATTATGATACATAGAGCTACTAAAACAGTTAAGCTAAATACGGCTAATTTTGGACATTTAAAATCTTTTAACTCTTCAACATTGTTTGGTTTTAAAAAGATTAGATAAAAGGCTTTCATCATTGAAACAAAAGTTCCTATACTTACAATAATCATTATTATAGCTATTTCTGGATAGTTAGCTTGCATAGCAGCTTGGGCTAAGAGAAGCTTACTTTGATAACCATTAAATGGAGGAACTCCTGATATTGCTAATTTAGCACAAAGTATTAAGAAGGCAATAAATGGCATTACTGATATTAAACCTCCTAATTTATACAAATTACTACCTTTTTTATGACTAACAATATAAGCTCCTAAGAATAGAGCTGATTTATAGATAACATGATTTATAGCATGAAACACCCCTGCTACTATACCCAAAGGGGTTCCAATGGCAATACCTGTTGCTACATAACCACCTTGGCTAATAGCATGATAAGCTAGTAATCTCTTATAATCTTTCTGCAATAATGCCATAACTACACCAAATACCATAGCAAAAACTCCTAAAGCTATGAGAATTGCATGAGTGTTTTCAAATATTGATAAGCCATTAAATAGTTTTAGCATAACTAATAGAATTCCTACAAGTATAAACTTTGAATATGTTTGTAATATAGCTGATATAAATCCTTTTGCTCTTCCATAAAGATCTGCTTTTATATTATGGAATGGAGGAAGTCCTGCACCATATGCTAATCCAACAGTTAATAAGAGCATAGCCATATAAATTGTTATATTTTCTGGTAGTAGGGATTTCATATCTGTTATATTTAATGTTCCTGTATTAGCTAAAAGTATCCCAATACCTAATAACATCAATGCTCCTGCAGCATTTCCTATTATCAAATATCTTAATGCAGCCTTATATGCATTTTCAGTTCCAGAGAGAATAGTTAAACCTGATTGAACAATTGAAATTATCTCAAAAAAGACATAAAGGTTAAAGAGATCATCAGATAGTATAATGGCTGATACAGAGGCAAACCCCATTAATGTTAATGTAACAAACATGCTATTTTTTTGCTTTTCACTCATTCCTGCTATTAAAATTAGAGAGGCTACTATTGCAAGTGTAATAATAATGATTTTCTTAGCTGGATTGTAGAGATAGGCTATCCCAGACACAAGTCCATCAATAACCCCATGTCCTCCAAAGTAGTAGTAGCCATAGTTAGCTAAGAAGGGCAAGATTATTAAAGAAATGGCTATAATGTAAGTTAGATATTCAATAACTTTATCTTTCCCATGTAATATGTTCATTATAATAGCCATTATTAATGGAAATACCACAATTAGAGGTAGTAGCTCCATCTTATCAATCCTCTTTTAATATAACTGAACCTTTTAGTGTTTTATATTTCTTATAAAGAATTATGGCAATTCCTAACATAACAGCCAACATTGAAGCTTCAATAACAATGTTTGTTAAAACCAGTGCATGAGTTAGAGGATAGGCAGAATTTTTTATAAAAAATTCATTAGAGATGCCTGGAAGTTTTATTGGAATAATTTTATTATATCCAATAGCTATTAAAAATAGATTAACACCATTGCCTAAAAATTCTAAAGCTATGATTTTTTTTAAAACATTATCAATGAAAAAAACCCCATAAAGGCCAATAATTACCAACAATCCAGAAACTATAAATGATGCTATTTGTAGATCCATACCTATCACAAATCTATCATTATTTATAATGATAGATTTAAGGTTTTAGTATATATAATTTATTAGTAAAATAGAAGTTCTTCAATTAGCCACAACTCATTTTTATGTTTGTTATATAACTTTAATAACTCCTCTATTGTATCTTCATCATCTCTCTTTAATATCTCATTTATTATAAGTTCTAAAGCTTCTAAGTAATGTTCTTCATAATAGTAGATGTCATAATCTAACATTGCTTTTATTATTTTTAATAGTTCTTTATTAGATAGATTTTTAACATTATTTCTTAAAAAAGATAAAAAAGTGTATATAGCTTTTTTATCATAGTTTATTAGTTTTATTAACTTTAAAGCTTTATCTCCTAAACTTTCTTTCTCTAAAAAGGTTTCCCATAAGTAGTTATTTACAACAATATTCTTTAATATATTAATAATCTCCTCTTTATCTCTCTTTTTTAATTCATTAAAGAGGCTATCTCCATCTACATAATCATTATTTTTATATGCTAAGATTAAAGCATATGCATGCTTACAGTTATATCTGTATGGACATGAACAGACACCCTCTAATGTTTTTAAATCAACTTCAACATTATATATATCCGACCCTACAACCTTCCCATAAAGCTTATTTCCTAATTTGATACAGTACTTAACCAATCCATTTATATAATAATTTTTACCTCTCTCTTTTATTCTCTCATCATACATACTCTCACTGGTGAAAGGATGATAGTTAAAGATATAAAAACTCTATCATTAGATGAAAGAAAAAAGATATTGGAAAGGAATAAGATAAACTTTGAAAATATTTTATTGGATGTTTTAAAAATTTTGAAGGATGTTAGAGAGAGAGGAGATGAGGCTATAAAATATTATACTAAAAAATTTGATAATGTAGATATTGATAATTTTATTGTTTCTAATGAAGAGATTGAAGAGGCATATAATAGAGTTGATTATAAAATTATTGATGCATTAGAGAGAGCTAAAGAGAATATATATTATTTCCATAAAAAACAGTTAAAGCAAATAAAGGAGCTAAGAATTGAGAAAGAAGGGATGGTTTTAGGACAAGTAATTAGAGCTGTTGAGAAAGTAGGGTGTTATGTTCCAGGAGGTAAAGCTTTTTATCCATCAACAGTATTGATGACAACAATTCCTGCTAAGGTTGCAGGATGTAAAAAGATCTTCATAACCTCTCCTCCAACTCCAGAAGGTAAGGGGAATTGTGCAACACTTGTAGCAGGAGATATTGTTGGAGTTGATAGGATATATAAAATTGGAGGAGTTCAGGCTATAGGGGCATTAGCATATGGGACAGAGAGTGTTGAAAAGGTAGATCTTATTGTAGGACCTGGAAATATTTATGTTACATTAGCAAAAAAACTGGTTTATGGAGATGTTAATATAGATCTCTTAGCAGGACCTTCAGAAGTGTTGATAATAGCTGATGATAGTGCTAATGTTAATTATATAGCTATAGATGTTATAGCTCAAGCTGAACATGATCCAAATGCCCACTGTGTAGTTTTAACTACATCAAAAGAAAAGGCTTATGAGATAAAAAATACTATTGAAAAGGAATTAAAAAATATTAAAAGAAAAGAAATAGTTGAAAAATCTTTAAAAAATGCAGCTATACTTTATGGTGAATTAAATGAGTTAATAAATTTTGCTAATGAATATGCTCCAGAACATTTAGAAATAATTACTAAAGATCCTGAAAGTGTTTTAGAGAAAATAAATAATGCAGGATCTATATTTTTAGGGGAATATTCTCCAGTCCCTGTGGGAGATTACGCTTCTGGAACTAACCATGTTTTACCTACATCAGGTTTTGCAAGGGCAGCTAGTGGATTAAGTGTTGAAACTTTTTTAAAAAAAATAACATATCAAAAACTTAGTAGAGAAGGATTAGAGGAGTTAAAAGACACAATAATAACTTTAGCAGAAGCTGAGGGGTTATATAACCATGCTGAAGCCATAAGGAGAAGATTTTAATCTTTTCTTTTTACTGTTTCTATAAATTTGATTTCTTTTATGTTTTTTAATCTTTTAAATACTTCATTAGCAACAGCTAACTTTATTTGTTGTAAGTTTATTAAAAAAGCCTCTTCAGGCAACTCAATAATAGCTTTTTCTCCTTCAATAGTTACATTTGGTTTTATTTTAGGAGCAAACATATTAAATATTTCCCTAATTATATTCTCATCTCCCTCTACTTTCTCTTCAATTTTTATCCTATATTTAACTTCTTTTCCAGCTAATTCATGATTAAAATCTACTAAAACTCTTCCCCCTTCAGCTTTAACAATTCTTCCAATTTCTCCATCTATATTAACCCTTAATCCTACTATTGGTTTTATTCCTCTTTTTATAAACTCTCTCATTGGAACTAATTTAATTTTTGCAGGATCTCTTTTACCAAAAGCTTTTTCTGGTGGCAAAACTACCTCTTTTTCTTCTCCTACATCCATTTCTAATAATATTTCATCTAAACCTTTAACAACCATTCCCTCTCCAGCAAAAATTGGTACTGGCCCATAGACTATGTTAGGGTTGTATATACCTTCTTTTTTAGCAAGTTCTTCATTTGTAGTGTCAAATAACTTCCCATCAACATACCCATCATAACTTATTTTAATTAAAGCCCCTTTCTCAACCAAGCACATCACCATTTAAATTTTTTTAAGAAAAATTGTTTTATGAGTATATAAACTTTTTTTATCATAAAATATTATAGTAGTACTTTCTTGAGTATTCGTTACTGAAAAGTTTTGAAGATGAACCAAGTTTTAAGTTTAATAAAACCTTTTTAATATTAATAATTTTAACTGAAGCTATATGGGTTAAATAACCTTTAAAAAACTCTGGTAAAGCTTGGGCAGTAGCTCCTACTAACACTTTAATTTTTGCTTTTTTAGATCTTTCAAGGATCATGTCTATAGAGTCATTTATTAAGGATGTTCCGCTGATTAACACTGCATCCATATTGGGTAATAGGTTATATTCAAAGCAATCACTTAAAGTATCAATACTTTTTAGTCTTGGATTTCTTTCAAATACATAAACTTCATAACCTCTATTTTTTAACTTGTTAACTATTGGCTTCATATTTCCTATGATAGCCACCTTTTTAACATCTTTTATTATCCCTGTAGCATCATCAAACTTAGCTCCTTCAAGGTTGAGATAATATTGAGAAACAGCATTTATAGTAGCTAAACCTATAGTTCTTTCTATAATATTAACACTATCTACCTTTTCTATAAAGGTTCTTACATCAATTTCATCAAATTCTGATTCACAAAATTGAATATCTTCAATAAGTGTCATTGCTAGCCCAATAGAATTGCCTTTCTTTCCTTTTATTAATACATAAGTATAAGGTAAAGCAAAAGAAAAATCAACTATCTCAAAATCTTCATCTATCCTTTTCAATACTTTTTTCTTAAGTTCTTTAACCAGCATAATATCCACTTTAGATATTAAATCCTTCTTTTCCAATTAATGGTACAAATGCTACAGCTCCACAATCCTTTTTAATAATTTTATCTCCTCTTTTTTCTACTAAAATAAGTTTTTGGAAGTATTTACCCACAGGCATTAGTAATTTTCCACCATCTTTTAGTTGTCTTATTAAAGCTTCAGGAATCTTTGGGCCTGCTGCAGTTACATATATTCTATCATATGGAGCTTCTTTCTCATATCCTAAACTACCATCCCCTACAATAACTTTAACATTATCATACCCAAGTCTTTTTAAAATTTCTTCAGCTCTCTTAGCTAATTCAGGAATTCTCTCTATTGATATTACTTTCCCCTCTTTTCCAACAATTTCAGCAACAACAGCAGCATGATAGCCAGAACCTGTGCCAATTTCCAATACCTTCATACCTCTATCTAAATCTAACAATTCACACATTAGTCCTACCATATGTATGGCAGAGATAGTTTGATTATAACCTATAGGAAGAGGTTCATCAACATATGCATAATCTCTTAAATGCTCAGGTACAAACTCTTCTCTGGGAACCTTTAGAAGGGCTTTAATAACTTTCTCTGATTTTATATAACCCTCTTCTATTAACCTTTTAATTACCTCTTTTTTATCCATATTCATCCCTCAAAATTTACCATTGATGAAGCAAAGTATGGGTTAGCTACAGCATGATTGTGTAAATATCCAGCTAATACATTTTTCTTTATTATTCCATCATATCCACCTATTCCTCTCCCTCTTAAAATTTTAAAAGCAAATCTTTTATCTTTTAATCCAATTAACTTGGAATAATGGAATTCATGCCCTTTAATAGTTCTATCTTTCTTTCCCACTATACAATCTTCCAAAATTTTAGCCTTAACATAACTCAATCCTTGAACTTTGTCTGTCATAATAGCTTTAGCATCAATTAGCCCAACCATTTTACAGTCATCAATAGCTTTTGTAAGATACATTAAACCTCCACATTCAGCATATATATACCCATCAAACTCCCTTATCTGTTCAATCAATTCTTTATTTTTACTTAGCTTTTCTTTAAATATCTCTGGATATCCTCCTCCAATATATAAAACATCGGCATCGGGCATCTCATCTCTCAAAGGGCTAAAGAATATAAGCTCAGCCTTATTCTCTTTAAGGGCATCAAAGTTATCATAATAATAGAAGTTAAAAGCTTCATCATAAGCTATTGCAACTTTTTTATAATTCTCCTCAATCTCCCATAAATAGACTTCATCTACTTCATCAAAATCTTCATCAGCTATATCAATTATCTTATCTATATCCAAATATTCTTCAATAATTTCTCCAATTTTTTCTATTTTGTTTTTAAACTCCATATTTTCTGGAGTAGGGATTAAGCCAAGATGCCTACTTTCTAGTTTTAATCCTTCCTTCCTAGGAATAAATCCAATAATTTCTATATTTGGTAAGTAGTATTGCATAGCCTCCTTCAGCTTATTTATATGCCCTTCTCCCCTAACAAAATTGAAAATAACTCCCTTAATTTTTACATCTTTATCAAGCTCCATAAATCCTCTTATTATGGCTATAGCACTCTTTGTTAAACTTTTAGCATTAACAATTAAAATTACTGGAGCATCCAATATCTTTGCAATTGATGCTGTAGAGCCAGTATCATCTTTTATAGATAAACCCTCATATAACCCCCTTACCCCTTCAATAATACTTATATCTTTATTTTTGGAATGCTTTTGAAAAAGATATTTTATTTGCTTTTTATTCATAAAAAAAGAATCTAGATTTCTTGAATAGTTACCTGTGGCTATTGTATGATATGTGGGGTCAATATAGTCTGGTCCTACTTTATAACCTTGAACATTATATTTTTTAGATAATGCCTTCATTATTCCTGTAGCAATTGTAGTTTTTCCCACTTCACTTGAAGTTCCAGCTATTACAACTCTCTTCATGAGTTCACCATTCAAAATTTAGGAATTTATGTTCAAATAAATTATAAATAAGCTTTTTCAGAAAGTTTAAAAATATAACCCTAAAGGGGGTGAAAATATTAAAAGATTATTAATATTTTTGGGTTTAATATTAATAACCTTTTTAGCAGGATGTACTCAGACAGGAGAGAAGGCTGGAGGAAATATAAAAGAAGTAAAACTTGGATTATTAGTTGATTTATCAGGAAGTTTAGCTACATATGGACAGAATGAAAAACATGCATGTGAAATAGCTGAAGAAAAGGTTAATGAGTATTTTAAAGAGCATAATATTCCATATAAAGTTAAACTCTATGTTGAAGATACAAAAGCTGATCCAAAAATCTGTTTAGATAAAGTTCAAGCATTGCATGCTATTGGAGTAAATGCATTTATTGGACCAATGTCAAGTTCAGAAGTTAAGAATGTTAAGAGTTATTCACTCTCAAATAAAGTAATATTTGTATCTCAATCTTCAACAGCAGATCCAAAGATATTAGGTTTCATGTCTCCAGAAGAGAAGAAATACATCTTCAGATTTGTCCCTACAGATAGCTTCCAAGGTAAGGCTATTGGAGATCTTGCTAAAGAGTTAAATCTAAAAAATGTTATTATTTTATATAGAAAAGATGCTTGGGGAGAAGGATTAAAAGATGCTATAGTTAAAAAAATGAAAGATAATGGAATTAATATTATTAATATCATACCATATGATCCACAGATAAATGATTGGAGCCCAATAATTCAAACACTTTCTGATAACATAAAAGATAAGGGAGAAGATACAGGGGTAGTGTTTGTTGGTTATGAGGAAGGAGCTACATTACTATCACAGATAAATGACAACTCTCCAATATTAAATCATATATGGATTGGTACTGATGGAGTTGCAAACAGTGAAAAGATTATAAAAGAGGTAAAAGATAAAGCTGTTAAGGTTAAACTCTATTCAACAATGTTTAAGTCAGAAAGTGAAGCTGCTAAAGAATTAGAGAAGATATTTAAAGAGAAGAATTATGGAAATATTGATCAATATGCTTTAAATGCTTATGATGCATTTTGGGTAGTTTCTTTAGCTTATGTGGATATGTTAAATAAAACTGGAAAATATGATGCTGATGTTTTAAGTAATATGATTAAAGAAGTCACTAAAAAATACTCTGAAGGTGTTTATGGAGTTGAACCTGTTTCTGGGTATATAGAGTTGAATGAATGGAATGATAGAGCTTCAGGAGATTATGGTATATTTATGGTTACAGAAAAAGGTTGGAAGTTAGCAGGAATTTGGCATTCTAAAGATGGAAAGATTGAATGGCTCTAACTTTTTTTATTTTTTGGTGATATATCTTGAAAAAGAAAAAGATTTTTGGAATACCAAAAAATGTTTTTTTATTAGGGATTGTTAGCTTTCTTAATGATATGAGTAGTGAAATGATTACATCAATAACTCCATCTTACTTAATAGAGGTGTTAAATGTTGATAAACTATTAAGTGGAACAATAATGGGAGCTATAGAAAGCTTAAGTTCTCTTTTTAAAGTTATTTTTGGATATATAAGTGATAAAATAAGAAATAGAAAAGTTTTTGTTTCTTTTGGTTATTTTTTATCAACAATTTCAAAAGGAGCTTTGGCATTTACTCATTCATGGTTAGATTTTTTATTTTTGAGAGTTTTAGATAGGTTGGGAAAGGGAATTAGAACTGCTCCAAGAGATGCATTAATAGCAGAATCTACTAAGAAAACAGGAAAATCTTTTGGATTTCATAGAATGATGGATACATTAGGAGCTGTTGTAGGGCCAATATTATCTATCATTATATTAGAGCTCCTCTCAAATTATTCAGCTAACTTTAGCTATAGAATGATTTTTCTCCTATCTTTTATACCTGGAATTTTAAGTGTATTATTGATAATCTTTTTCATAAAAGATACAGATAAAAATTTAAAAAAGATAATTATGGGAAAATCTTCATTAAATAGTGAGAGTTTAAAACTTTTTTTATTTGTTGTAGCTGTAGCCTCACTTGGTAGATACAGTTATGCATTCACTATATGGAAAGTTTATGATGTAGGATACACTGTTATACAGGGATTATATTTTTATATTATATTCAATATATTTTATGCAATTACATCATATCCTATTGGAACTTTTTCTGATAAATTTGATAAAAGGATGTTTATAACACTTGGTTTTGGAATAGCTGCATTAGCATCATTAATATTTGCTTTTGCAGATTCTCTATGGATGCTATTGTTAGGATTTATTTTTTATAGTGTCTATTTAGCTATTGAAGAAACTATTCCAAGAGCATATTTAGCAGAGATAGCAGAAGGTTTTGAGAAAGGAACAGTTATTGGTGCATATCATACAGTATTTGGAGTTTTTGTTTTTCCAGCATCTGTTATAGCAGGATGGTTGTGGCAAAGCTATTCTTTAGAATATAGCTTTTTATATGCTACTGTTATGAACTCTTTAGCAATGTTTTTAATGATATTAGAATGGGTGTTAAAATGGAAATCTTAAAGACTGAAAATGTAACAAAGTATTTTGGAGATTTTAAAGCATTAAATAATGTTTCTATATCTGTTAATAAAGGAGATTTAACTCTTATTATTGGACCCAATGGTAGTGGAAAATCAACATTAATAAATGTTATAACTGGATTTTTAAAAGCTGATAGTGGTAAGGTGTATTTTGAGGAGAATGATATAACTAATAAAGAGCCAGAAGAGTTATATTATTATGGAATTGTTAGAACTTTTCAGACTCCTCAACCTTTAAAAGAGATGACAGTTTTAGAAAATATTTTAATAGGAAATATTAACCCAGGAGAAGAACCAATAAATGCTATTTTTTATAGTAAGTGGTTAAAGTTTGAAGAAGAGATGGTAGAAAGGGCATTTAAGATATTAGAGTTTTTAAAGCTTTCACACCTTTATGATAGAAAAGCAGGATCTTTAAGTGGAGGACAAATGAAGCTTCTTGAAATTGGTAGAGCTTTAATGACTGAACCTAAGTTGATAGTTATGGATGAACCAATAGCAGGAGTAGCTCCAGGATTAGCTCATGATATTTTTAACCATGTAATTGAGTTGAAAAAGAAGGGAATAACTTTTTTAATTGTTGAGCATAGGTTAGATATAGTGTTGCAGTATATTGATCATTTATATGTTATGTTTAATGGGGAAATAATAGCTGAAGGTAGAGGTAAAGAGATTGAAAATGTCATTAATGATCCTAAAGTTGTTGAAATATACATAGGTGATTAGATGATAGTTAAAAATCTAAATGCTGGTTATGGAAAATTACAGATATTGTTTGATGTAAATGCTGAAATAGAAAAAGGAAAAATTACAACAGTTGTTGGACCCAATGGTAGTGGAAAATCAACATTTTTAAAAACACTTTTTGGCCTTACAACAATTTATTCTGGAGAAATTATTTATAATGATGTAAATATAACACACCTTCCACCATATAAAAAAGCTAGAATGGGAATTGCTTATTTACCACAGACAAATAATGTTTTTCAAAACCTAACAGTTGAAGAAAATTTAAAAATAGCGGGATATGTACTTGATAAGGAGAAACTTAAGGAGAGAATTGATTTAGCATTAGAAATATTCCCAGAGATAAAGGGGATACTTAAGAGGAAAGCTGGATCTCTCAGTGGGGGTCAGAGGCAGTTTTTAGCTATGGCTATGGCTCTTGTAAGAGATGCTGAAGTTTTAATGTTAGATGAACCTACAGCTCAATTGTCTCCTAAGTTGGCTGATCTTATATTTAATAAGATAACCGAGATGAGAGATGAATTAAAATTGACAATATTACTTGTTGAACAAAATGCAAAAAAGGCCTTGGAAATAAGTGATTATGGATATATGTTTGTAAGTGGTAAGGTAGCATTTAAAGGAAAAGCTGAAGATCTATTAAATCATGAGAAGTTTAAAGAATATTCTTTAGGAGTTACAGCCATTTAGGTGGAATAAATGATAATAGAAGGAGCTATAATATATGCCAATATCTTAGCCTTATTAGCTTTAGGACTAACTTTGACATATATAACAACAAATGTGCCAAACTTTGCTCAGGGTAGTTTTGCTGTGGTTTGTAGTTATGTAGCACTGACATTGAAAGAACTTTTTAAAATTCACCCTTATATCTCTTTACCAATTTTATTTATTGTTGGGGCTTTTGTAGGGTTAATAACCTATTTACTACTAAAACCACTGATAAAAAGAGGAGCTTCTATAGAGATGTTGATGATAGCTACATTAGCTATAGATGTTATTATATTTGGTACTTTAGGAGCTTATTCAGAGATACTGTCACCAATTATTAATTCAACAGCAGCTAAATTTATTTTCTCAAATATAGATTTTAGTTTTTTTGGATTTAAAGGAGTTTTTCTAGTTTCTACAATTGTTGTGGTCTTATTATTAACATTATTATATATTATGTTATATAAAACCAAATTTGGAGTAGCTTTAAGAGCCTCTATGGAAAATCCTTCATTAGCCCAGGCTATGGGGATTGATGTAGAGAAAACAAGATTATTTTCATGGTTAATATCTGGTGGTTTAGCAGGAATTGCTGGAGGTTTATTACCATTTGTTGAAGAGATCGTGCCAGGAACTGGAGGGTTTATAATAATCTCTATCTTTGCAGCGAGTATAGTTGGGGGTCTTAGGCACATAAGTGGGGCTATATTAGGTGGATATATTATAGGGCTTTCAGAAACACTAGTTACTTATGGCTTATCTTTAATTTTAGGAGCAGGATTTTTAGTTTATGGGAAAGTTATATCTCTAATAATAATGATTGCCACTTTACTATTAGCTCCTGAAGGTATTACAGGAATAGACTGGAAAAAGGTTAGAAAGAGATTAGAGGGATAAAATGGATGTTATTTCAATAATTTCACTAATACTATTTTGGTTTGGAATTTATTATATAGTTTCACTCTCTTTAAATATTGAGTTTGGTTATGCTGGAATTCCAAATTTTGGAAAAGCTCTTTCTGTTTTAATTGGAGCAATAGCTGTTGGAGGAGTTTTAGATAGGTTATTAATGCTATATTTTAATGTAAATGGAGATCTTATAAATGGTTCATCTATAGCAGTTTCAAAAATAAATTATATTATAGCACATGACCCAATAGTGGGTTTTTTAATCCTTATTATTTCAATAGTTTTAGCTGTAATAATTGGATTATTGGCTGGGGCTGTATTCATATTACCAAGTGCTAAGTTAAAAGAAGATTATTTAGGAGTAACTCTTTTAGCTATATCTGAAACAGTTTTTTTAATTTCAATGTTTAATCTTGATATAGTTGGGGGTTATTATGGAATAGCTACACCAGACATATTAGCCTTTATATCTGGAGAATATAGAGGGTTAGCCTTTACATTACTAACATTATTTATAGCTTTCTTAATATTTTTATTTGTTGAAAGGTTATTAAATACTCCATTTGGTAGGATTTTAAGAGCTATGAGAGAAAATGAAGTTACTGTTAAAGCTTTTGGTAGAAATATAATGCTTTTAAGAATAAAAGCTATGGCTATAGGTACAGCTATAGGAGCTATAGCTGGTGTGTTGTATGTTTTATATTCAGCTAATATAGTGGCTCAAGCATTTACTAGGGCAGAATGGACTTTCTTTCCATTTCTTATGGTTTTATTAGGTGGAAAAGGGAATAATAAAGGTGTAGCTTTAGGGGTGTTTTGTTATGTGGTCATAAAAATATTTTTGGATGTATATAAATATCAAATAAAATATTTACTCAATATTCCATTTGAACCTGTTTGGATATCCTATATTCTATTTGGAATGTTAATGTTACTAATACTTTATTATAAACCCTCTGGCTTAATTCCTGAGAAACCTATTTTAACCCCTCCAATTAAGAAGAGATTTAAATAAATTAACTTTTCTAATAACTTATATTAACTTCTCTAATTAACTTTTCTTGCCTTTATATACCCTCTTGTTAAAAATTGTATGAGAAAATCGGGAAAAAGTAATAATAATTTTTTCTAATTAAAATTGAGATTTTTTAATTATTTTAGATATTTATTTTTATTTTTATAGTTTTATGTTTAGTTTGTTTTTATTTTAATTAGATAAGTTATAATTATTTGAATTTTATAATACAGTTGTGCGTTATATTTATAAATAATTTGCATAATCTTTCTTAATTTTATAAAGGTTTTAATAATTAGGTAGTAAGAAAAATCTTGTTGAAAAAGAAAGATTTATATAGGAGTTTTGGCGAATATAATTAGTAGTTGCATAGGGTTTGAATCGCTTATCCATTAAAACAAGGATGGAAACTTCTAAAAACATTTTTGATTTGACATTTAAATCCCAAGTTTGAATCGCTTATCCATTAAAACAAGGATGGAAACTAGCCTTCTCTATTTATATAGTATCCACACTTTCCAGTTTGAATCGCTTATCCATTAAAACAAGGATGGAAACACAATGAGTTAAACCTTAGCAATTTAGGAAGAAAGGTGTTTGAATCGCTTATCCATTAAAACAAGGATGGAAACATTTTGCTCATTAATTTATTATATATGTCTAACAAGTTTGAATCGCTTATCCATTAAAACAAGGATGGAAACAATTCTCCGAATAATCCCCAGTCCTTTAAATCATGTTTGAATCGCTTATCCATTAAAACAAGGATGGAAACCAAATAATTCCTTCATTTTTCTAATTAAGTTATCGTTTGAATCGCTCATCCATTAAAACAAGGATGGAAACCCATTCACTATAAAATATCCGTCTTTAATCTGTATTAGTTTGAATCGCTCATCCATTAAAACAAGGATGGAAACTGCGGTAATAATCACAATATTTGTTTTGGTGTATTATCCAGATGGTTGGAAGGATTGGATACTTGTGTTATCTGCAATAGTTGGAGCGATTGGTGGTATAATAACAGGCGAGAAGAAAAAAGATTGATGGTGTTTTTAATGTCAAAACCAATCAATGGGGCGATTATAACAAGGATGGAAACAAAGTTGTATATCTAGCTTAAAAAATCCTTATGGTTTATGGAAACAACATAAATTTAAAAAAGGGATAAATATTATTAAAAAGAAATAGAAGGAAATTTAATAAGGAATAACCCTGAAAGAATTTCATGACCTTATGTAATTACCATTAATTTTTTGGATTTTTTGGTTTTCTTGGACCTACCATGATTTCACCTCCTATTGGGTTATGATATAATAATTAGGTTCATGAATATATAAAGAGATATTCTAAAAAACTCATATCCTTTTTTTGAAGTTTATTTTATATTTTATAAAGGGTGTAGATGAAATGCCAAAAAAAGTACATGATAAATTGAAAATAATGGAAGAAATATTAGCTCTTGGTAAGAAAGGGGAGGAGTTAACAATATATAACATTACAAAAAAACTCAATCAAAATATTAAAAAGTTAAAATGTGATGAATACCATTATGTTAAAGAACAAACTATATGTAATGCAATAAATGAATTGAAAAAATTGAATTGTTTAGAAATTAGTATTATTGAAAAAACAAAAATAGGTAAGGAAAAAAAGATTTATAAATTGACAGAAAATTCTACTAAGATTTTTGAAGTTTATAAAAAATATTACTCAAAAATTCATAAAATTCTAAAAATTATGAAATCTGATGAAATTTCTGATGAAGAATTAGATATTATTATTTTTATATTAAAAAGACTAGCAAAATAATTATGTTTATAATTTTATACCTACAACTTTACTTAACCCATCTTCCATATAAACCCCATAAACTACATCTGCTTTACTAATCATCTGCTCCCTATGACTTATAACTATAAATTGGCTCTCTTTACAAGCATTTTTTATTATTTCTGCTATTAGAGAGACATTTTTAACATCTAAAGCTGCATCAACTTCATCTAAAACATATATAGAAGAATAGTTTAATTTTTGGATAGCAAATAAAAAAGCTAAAGCTGTTAAACTTTTTTCCCCTCCACTCATTGCATCCAAACTTAGTAACTTTTTCCCCTTTGGAGAGGCATCAATTAAAAGCCCACCCTCAAATGGATTTTCTTTATTCTCTAACCTTAGTTTTCCTAATCCACCAATCTGTTTATATATCTCTTCAAAATTTTTTGCTACTTTATTAAATACCTCTAAAAATACCTCTTTTTTCTTTTTTTCAATTTCATCCATAAGTTTTAAGTATTTTTTCTCATCCTTTTCATACTCTTTTCTTTTTTCTAATAGTTCTTTATATCTATTATAAATAAATTCATAATCTTCTATAGCCTTCATATTAACAGGTTCTAACCTCTTAATCTCTTCTTCTAACTGGATTACATAAGACTCTAATTCATCCATACTTTTATCTTTTAACTCATCATCTTCTATTTTTTCACATAAATATAAATTTTCCTCTTCTTCTTCTAATTTACTTTCATATTTTGCTTTTTCTATTAAGAAATTATTTATTTCCTTTTCAATATCTTTTATTTTATTTTCTATTTTTTCCTTTTCTTTTTTAAATATCAATAATTCTTCTTCAAATGCCTTCTTTTTCTCCATGAGTTCTTTAACATGTTTATAAAGATTATTATAAGTAAATTTTTTCTTTTCTAATATTTCCATATTCTTTTTTATACTATTTTTATAAATCTTAAGATTTTCTTCTAATAATCTCTTTTTCTCTTTTAAATCAGATAATCTTTTCTCTATCTCATCCACTTTTTCCTTTAACACACCAATCATAACTTTGTCATTATTTAATTTATTATAAATTTCATTCCTTTTGTTTTCAATTTCTTTAATTTCTTTTTCTAATTTATTAAGCCTTTTAATGTCCTCTATATTTTCTAACTCTTCTATCTCATTAACAACCTCATCCTTTAATTTTTTATACTCATCCAACTTTTCTTCATACTGTTTTACATTATTAATAACCTCATCTCTTTCAGCTTTTAATCTTTCTAATTCTTTACTGTATTTTTCCACTTCTAAACTAAGCTCTTTTATTATTATAGTGTTTTTTTCTAATATTTCTCTGTTTTTTCTTTCAATATCTTTAGCAACATCTAATTTATGCTCAAGCTCTATCTTTCTTCTCAGAATAGACTTTATTTTTTCTTCTATTTCTTTTTTTTCTTCTCTAATATTGTTTAATTTATTCTTACATCTCTTTATTTCATTAGCAATATTCTCTAGTTTATTATTATCAACATCAACCTTTATCTTAGCTTTAGCTTTATAAACTCCACCTATCATAACCCCTGATGGTTCTACAACATCCCCATCTAATGTGACAAACCTTACCTTATATTTCTTAGATAGCTCTTTAGCAGTGTCTATATTATCAACAATAACAGTGTTTCCAAAAACATATTCAAAAACCTTCCTATATCTTTCATCAAAATCAACTAAGTCAATAGCTCTCCCTATAACCCCCTTTTCTAATATCTTTTCTGATCTTCTACCTTCTATCCTATCTAATGGTAAAAAAGTAGCCCTACCTAAGTTATTCTCCTTTAGGTATTTAATGGCTCTAACGGCATTTTCTGCTGTATTAACAACAATATAATTTAATCTCTGTCCTCCTGCAACTTCAATAGCCTTTTTATATTCTTCTTTAGTTCTTCCTAAATTCCCTACAATGTCAATAACCCCATCTAGCTTTAAAATCTCTTTTATATTATCATTTATTTCTATTTCTTTATATGCTTTTATTTTAGCTTCTTCTTTTATATAATCAGCATATAACTTGTCCAATCTTTCTCTTAAATTTCTTTCTTCTTTTTCTAGCTCATTAATCCTCTTCTTTAAAAAATTTAATTCAACATTTAAATTTTCTAGTTCCAAATAGATAGGCTTTGTATCAATCTCTTCTATAGAATTCATTTCATTTTTTAGTTGTTCAATTTTTTGTTTATTTTTTTCAATTAATAATGTTTTTTTATATATTTCTTTTTCAATTTTATTTAATTTTTCTTTTAATTGGAAAATTTTATTTTGTAATTCACTAATTTTTTCATTAATTAACCTTTCTTTTTTCTTTAAATTGTTTATTATTTCTTTTTTCTCATCAATTTTTGATAATATTTCTTCTCTTTCTAATAAAAGTTTGTTTAGCTGTTCTTCTATATTTTCTAACTCCTTACTGTTTTTTTCTATCTCAACTTTAAAATGATCAATATCTTCTTTATTTTTTTCTAACTCTTTACTTTTATTTTTAATTTCATTTTCCACCTTTAATAAATCATTTTCCAATCTATTTAATATCCTTTTATCATTTTCCACTTCTAAACTAAGCTCTTTAATTTCTTTATGTAATTCTAATATCTCCCCATTATTTATCTTTTGAATTTCCTTATCCAAATTTATTATCTCATACTTTAACAAATTTATCTTACTCTCAATCTCATTGCTTTTTATTAAAAACTCTTTTTTTAAATTTGACAATTTGTTTATTCTATCTTCTAAGTTACTTATTATATTTTTCAGATGTTCTATCTTCTTTTTTAAAAGATAATATCTTCCTGATTTTAATTTTTTGTTAAGTTGAATATACTTTTCTGCATCCTCTTTCTCTTTTTTCAACTTCTCTAAATTTTTTTTAACTTCACTAATTCTAATATCTATTTTTTCTATAAGTTTTTTAGCTTTATTTAGCTCCTCTTCAGCTTTTTTCTTTTTTTCATCATATTCAGCTATCCCAGAAAGCTCATCAATAATTTTTCTCCTTTCAATTGGAGACATATTTATGATCTTCAAAAGATCTCCTTGAGAAATTACACAGTTTGCCATTAAACCTTTCTTTCTTAAAATATCTATAGCCTCTTGTTTGCTTATTTTTTTCTTATTATCATCTTTAATAATAAAATAGTCTGTTTCACCATTCTTTTTAATTCTCCTCATAATTCCAAAATCATCAAAATATAGACAAACTTCAGCAAAATTTTCTCTTCTACCTTTATGATATGTTATCAATCCTTTATATTTATCAGCTCTTAACTTTTTAGCTGAACTTTTTCCTAAAACAAACAGTATTGCATCAACAATATTTGATTTTCCACTACCATTAGGCCCTACTATGGCAATAAAGCCATTAGGTAACTCTAAAGATAAATTTTTAAATGATTTAAAATTTTTTAACTCTATTCTCTTTATCATAACTATCCTCTCAATTTATTAAATAATTCCACTCTCTCATATATCATCTTTTTTATCTCTTCTAAACCATATCTCCTTTTTAATATTGCTGGAATTATAAATTTCCACTGTCTCCATGGAGGAGAGCATTTAAAATAACTACAGATCTTGTCCAAAGTTTCATTCCATTTATTTTTTTTAATTTTATCCATTTTATTAACTACTAAAATAGGGCTAATTTTTAGTTCTGTGATAAAGTCAAACATCTCTATATCTATAGGTATTTCCTTATCTTTCCATCTCTCAACAATTTCACAGAATGATTTTGCATCTATTATATGAACAGCAGCAGCTATATTTTTGTAGTTATTTTCAATATAATGAACAATTTCATCTTTTATTTTTTCTTGAACCTTTTTTGGTATTCCTGCCATATAACCAAAACCAGGCATATCTACTAATATATATCCTCCCATATCATACTCACTAATCTTTAAAGTTACACCGGGCCTTTTTCCTACTCTAACTTTCTTATTTCCAGTTAATAACCTTATTAATGTTGATTTTCCAACATTGCTTCTACCAACAACAATAACTTTTGGCTTTTCTTTAATTTTTTCCTGTTTTAAAATTTTATATTTTTCAAAGAAATCCATAATACTCACTTTCTATCTTGGGGGGTTTTTACTTCTTCTATTATCTTCTTTCCTGCAACAACTTCATCAATACTATGAATTGTTCCCCCCATCATTTCTATAACATCCCTTATTCTCTCAAAATCCAAATCTTTTCCTTCTATAGTTATTTTTACATTTTCAGTTTCTTTATCAATCTCATATACAGTTATATTAACCCCATCTACATTTGGTATAGCTGTTAATTTTAAAGCAAGATCTGTTATTTTTGGTTCATGAGGTTTTAATATATCTAAAACTAATCTCCTGATACCACTCATTTACTACCACCTTTCTAAATAATCCCTATCCCTCTCAACATATATATGAGCATTGCAAATAAAATGGTTGTAGCTTTTTAATCTCCCCCCTATTTTTTCAGCTACAAGCTCACCTAACCTTATCAAAGCTAAGGCATTAGCATGGAAGGCTAAGAGAATATCATTACTTCTGAAAACAACTGTCATATATAAGCTATCTTCCCTTTTTTGGAAGTTAATATAATTTAGACAAGGCACATCTTTATTCTCTTGGTCAATAAATGGTTGCCATAAGCTAATAACAGCCCTCCTTGAAGTTCCAGCATTTTTAAGCTTATTGATAACATAATCTATTTGGTTATTTACAACTTTCCTGTCATAGGATGGGTATTTAAAAATCCTCTCATGGTAATCATAGACAAAATCATTATTTGAGCCATATAATAAATTATTAATGTATTTATCAATAGCTTCTTTTCCAAAAGGGTATTTTGGAGAGACTCTTTTAATAGCTGGGTTTGTTATCTCAACAAGCACATTCATAAGCTCCTTACACTTTTGCCCATCCTCTGTTATAACTTCCCTCCCATGCTTTAAAATTGCATGAACAAGCTCCTCATACGCTGCTGCAACTGATGGTTTTTTTATTATCATCCTCTCCCTATTATCTCTTTAGAAAGCTATAACCATTTTCTGCAGGAGGTTTAACTAGTATAATATTCCCTATAGCAGTTATTAATCCATAGGGTATAACCACTTTTTTTGTAGGATCTGAAACAAAATCTTTAAGACATCCTTTAGAAATATCAGATAGTATTAACCCTTTTATCACACCATTTTCTACATCTACCATAACATCATAAACTTTTCCTACATACATAGCTTTTGTTGTATATACATGCTTGTCTAAAATATCTTTAACTCTTATTGGCATAGTTTTTCACCCACTCCTAATATTCTTATCTTAGCACTACCATCAATTAAACAGAGTTTCTCATCATCATAAGCTATTTCTTTATTTAACAATAATGATATTTTATTATTACTAACATCTAAAACTTCACATGCTACAGCTTGGAGGCCAGTTATTAAAGTGTAGTTTTCACCTTCTTTTATCTCTTTATTAATAAATGGGTTCATTTCTATTTTAAATTTAACTTCTTTCTTTACTTCTAACTCCTTATCAGATAACACATATCCCCTACTCAACTCTTCCACATCTACACCTTTTAAAGCTAATCCCACTCTATCTCCAGCCTTAGCTTCTTTACAGTCTTTATCATGTATTTGTATACTCTTAATCATGACTTCTTTATATATTGGATACAATTTTAGATTGTCATGAACTTCTATTTTCCCTTTCTCTACTTTTCCTAAAACAACGGTTCCTACACTTTTAACCTTAAAATAATGATCAATAGGTATCTTTTTATAGCTGAAGTCTCTTTCAATTTCTAATTCTAAAACATGTTCCCTTATCTTTATAAAATCTTTATCTAAGATATCAAAATTCTCCATAGAAGTTCCTTTTATAATATTTTTTAGCATATCTACATCAACATACTCCCCTAATACAAAAGCTCCATTGCATATATTAAACATATCTAATGCTAACAACATCTCTCCTAACTCTCCAGTAATCTCATCAATAAAAACTATTGCATAGTCCATTAAATTTATTGTATATATAAGAGGGTTAATTCTTTCAGGATATCTTGTAGGTTCCACATAAGTTACTATTTTATCCCCTTGCTTATAATTATAAAATGTTATATCAGAACTAGTTCCTTTCTTCCCTAGCTCTCTCCCTACATCCTTTATATGCCCAAAAATTCCAACAGTTATCAAAACCATCACCTTTGGTGATTGTTATGATTTGCTTACCCATAATAGAAAGAGATGTTAATAAAGCTATTAAAGTAGCAGAAGAGTATTTAAAGTTAGCTGATTTAGTGGAGTTCAGAATAGATTACCTAAATAATATTTCTGAAAAAGATATAGAAGAGATGAGTAAATATCCTGCTATAATAACAATACGCCCTAAATGGGAAGGGGGTTATTGGGAAGGTAATAATGATTTTAGAATTAAGCTTTTTAAGAAAGCTATTGATTGTAATGCCAAATTTATAGATATTGAGCTAAAAGAAAAGAGAAATAAGGAAGTTGTAGAATACAGGAATAAGGTTAAGAGTGATACAAAAGTTATTATATCTTACCATAATTTTAGTGAAACTCCTAATGATTTAGATGAAAAAGTGAAAGAAGCTCTGAAGATTGGGGACATTGCAAAGTTTGCTGTAATGGTTAATGAAAAGGAAGACACTTTAAAAATATTTGAAATTATTAATAAATATAAAAATAAGGTTATAGGTATAGGTATGGGAGAGAAAGGAAAGATTACAAGAGTATTGAATATCTACTATGGTTCTATTTTAACTTTTGCATCATATAAAGGAAAAGCATCAGCTCCAGGACAGATAGATGTTGAAAAATTGAGAAAGATTTGGGAACTTTTAGGGATTTAAAAAATAATATTTCTTCCCATTTACCTCTTTACACTCTAACTTCCCATGATCTTTTAATATATATAAATATTTTCCAACTTCTGATACATGAATCCCTAAAGCATTGGCAAGATCTTCAACAGTACATGGTCGTATTTTTAACATTGAGGAAATTCTTTCAAGATTATTTTCTAGCTTTTTATATGTTTTATTGCAAGTTCCTATAATATATGCTTTATCTCCAATAATATTTTTAATTTCTACCAATCTACTATATTCTACTTTTTTAACATATTTTTCACATGGAGGTCTTATTGGAGTGTTTATTTCAATATTATTTGGGTTTATCTTTTCAAAAATCTCTTTTAACTTATATATGGTTTTGTCATCATCATTAATCCCCTCTATAACCATAAGTTCTATATTTAAAACAGTGTCTTCAGCAGATTTTCTAAATTTTATTAACCCATTTATTACATCTTTAAACTTTATTTCTGTTCTATGTATTTTTTTAAACATCTCTTGATTTATTGAAGTTAGTGTTGCAGAAACAAGATTAGCTTCTTTTAGAGCATCTCTCACTTTTTTATATTTCATTAGTGAGGAGTTAGTTATAACACATATTGGTATATTAAACTCTTTCAATCTCTCAATAGCTTCTTTTAAATATGGTGAGAGTGTTGGTTCCCCACTTCCAGCAAAGGTGATATAATCTATATCTTTATCAATTACCTTTTTAACTTCATTATATATCTCCTCATCAGTAGGAAATTTTTCTAACACATCTTTTGGTATATCTTTTGGAGAGCTAACTAGATATCTTGTTCTTCCAAGTTGGCAGTAGATACAATCAAAAGTGCAAGTGTAATAAACAGGATCTATCCCTAATGATAAGCCTAATCTTCTTGAAGGTACTGGACCATAGACTATCATTTCAACACCCTCCAGTATTATTAATAATAAACTACACATATAATATAAATTTGGTGAGATTATGTATTTGACAAAAGAAGAAGAAAGAATATTAGATGGAGAATATGGGGAAATCAAGCAAAAATGTTTAGAATTATTAGTTAAACTTGGAGAAATTTATGGAGCTGAAAGATTAATAAATATTAGCTCAGCTCAGATTTCTGGGGTTTCATATAAAACAATAGGTGATATTGGTTTAGAATTTTTAGAGGATTTCTCTAAGGAGAAAGTGGCTGTATATTCAACATTAAATCCTGCAGGTATGGATTTAGATAATTGGAAAGAGTTAAAAATAAAAGAAGATTTTGCTGAAAAGCAGTTAAGAATAATAGAAGCATTTAAAAGAATGGGAGTTGAGATTAGTTGCACTTGCACTCCTTATTTAACAGGTAATATTCCATCATTTTCTGAGCATATTGCCTGGGCAGAAAGCTCTGCTGTAAGTTTTGCAAACTCTGTTCTTGGGGCTAGAACAAATAGAGAGGGGGCTCAATCTGCTTTAGCTTCTGCTATATTGGGAAAGACTCCTTACTATGGCTACCATTTAGATGAAAATAGGATGGCTGATTTTATTGTAAAAATTGATGCTGAAAAAAATAATAATGATGAAACATTTTTTTCTGCTGTTGGATATATAGTAGGAGAGATAGCTAAAAATAGAGTTCCTTATTTTAAAGATTTGTATAAATACAACCCAAGTAAGGATGATCTAAAAAGTTTATGTGCTGTAATGGCTGCTTCTGGAGGTGTTGCTTTATATCATGCTGAAAACATAACACCTGAGTGCAAGGTAAAGAATGTAGTTGATGATAAAGTTGAGAAGATAGAGATAGATAAAAAAGAGATTAAAGATGCATATGATAGACTGAATACTACAGATGAAGAACCTGAGCTAATATGTATTGGATGTCCACACTGTTCAATAAGAGAAATAAAAGAAATTGCAGAAATTTTAAAAGATAAAAAATTAAAAGCAGATTTATGGGTTTGCTGTTCATTGCATGTTAAATCCATATCAGATAGAATGGGATTTACAAAAATCATTGAGAAAGCTAATGGAAAGGTTGTTAAGGATACATGTATGGTTGTTTCTCCAATAGAAGATAATTATAAAATTGTGGCTACAAACTCTGGAAAGGCTGCTGTATATTTACCAAGTTTCTGTAAAAGTGAGGTCATATTTAAAAGTATTAGGGAGTTGATAAAATGAAGCTAGCTATAGATGGAGTGTTTTATGTTAGAGAAGGTTTTGATTTTGAGAAGGTTTTTAAAGAGATATTAACTATGTTAAAAGATGTAAGAATTCTTTCTGTTGAATATCCAGAACTAGCTTTAATAGCTCCTGATGGATATTACTATAGATGCGGATTTATGTTAGATAAACCTTTAGAAGAAAAAATCTCTGAAGAAGAAATTAAAGAAATAAAAAGGAAAATAGAGGAATTGTTTAAAGGAGAGATTATTTATACATTAACATGTGAGATATTAGGTGAAGAAGATGAGGGGAATAGCTTATAAGTTGGGGGATGATGTTGATACTGATGCTATAATTCCTGGGCCTTATTTAAGAACAACAGATCCAAATGAGTTGGCAAGATACTGCCTTTATGGAATTGATAAGGATTTTTATAAGAAAGCTAAAGGTAAAATAATTGTTGCTGGAGAAAATTTTGGGTGTGGTTCATCAAGAGAACAAGCTGTTTTGGCTATAAAGTATGCTGGGGTTAAAGCTGTTGTAGCTAAAAGTTTTGCAAGGATATTTTATAGAAATGCTATAAACAATGGACTTTATGTCATTACAGCAAACACTGATGAAATTAATGATGGTGATGAGTTATTTATAGATTTAAAAAATGAAAAAATAATAATTAATAATAAAAAAACAATTAGCTGTAAAATTCCAAAGGGAATTGAAAAGGAAATATTAGAAGCTGGAGGGTTGATAAATTATTATAAAAAGAAAAAAGTGAGAACATGAATATAAAGGAAGAATTAAAGGAGGCTATAAAAGATTTAATAGGAGAAGATGTTGAAATAGTAAAAACACCAAATATTGATTTTGGAGATTATTCAACAAATGTCTGTTTTAAACTTGCTAAGAAATATAAAAAAAGTCCTTTTGAGATTGCTAATGAGTTAGTTAAAAAATTAGAAAATTTAAAAATAAAAGGAATTAAAGATATAAAAGCTGTTAATGGATATATAAATTTTTATATAGATTACCCTAAGCTATTATCTCATCTCTATAATAATACAATAAATAAGCCTTTATTTGAAAAGAAAGAAAAGAAAATTATTTTAGAACACACATCTGCTAACCCTAATGGCCCTTTACATATTGGACATTTAAGAAATGCTGTAATTGGGGATAGTTTAAAAAGAATTTTAGAATTCTATGGTTATAATTTAGAGACACATTATTATGTTAATGATATGGGTAGACAAATGGCTTTAGTTGTGTATGGGATAGAGAAATTTGGATTAGATGAAAGTAAAAAGAAGGATCATGCCATATCAGAAGTGTATATTAAGATAAATAAATATTTAGAAGAAAATAAGGATGAAGAGAAAAAGATAGATGAACTGATGAGAAGGTTTGAAGAAGCTTTAGAGAAGAATGAAGAGAATGAAATAACAAAAAAGTTTAAGTTTGCTGTAAATTATGCTTTAGAAGGGATCAAAGAGACATTAAATAAGTTAGATATAAAACATGATAAATTTGTTTATGAGAGCGAATATGTTAGAAATGGTATGGTTAAAGAGGTAATAAAAAAGTTAATGGAAACAGGGAAAGTTATAAAAGAGGATGCATTATATCTTGATTTATCTGAATTTGGAATAGAGAAAAAAATGGTTCTTGCAAGGGCTAATGGAACATCTTTATATTCTACAAGAGATATAGCATATCATTTAGATAAGTTAAGTAAGTGTGATATAGCTATTGATATTTTGGGAGCAGATCATAAATTAACTGCTGAAATGGTTAAAGGAGCTCTAAAATTGTTAGGTAGTGATGTACCAGAGGTTATTTTTTACGAATTCATCTCTTTACCAGAAGGATCTATGAGTACAAGAAGAGGGAAATTTGTTTCTGCTGATGAGTTTTTAGAAGAAGCTATGAGAATAGCTAAAGAAGAGTGTGAAAAGAGAGGAATAGATGATATTAATGTTATAAAGACATTGGCAATATCTGCTGTTAGATTTTATATAGCTAAATTCTCTCCTGAAAAACCAATTGTATTCAAATGGGAGGATGCTTTAGATTTTGAGAAGGGTGCTGTATATATTCAATATGCTCATGCAAGATGTTGTAAGCTTTTAAAAGAAGATGGAGAAGTTTATGAGTATGAATACACAAAAGAAGAGAAAGAACTAATAAAGCTCCTATATGAGTTTAGAGATGTTATAGAAGAATGTGCTAAAAAGAGAAGAGTTCATGTATTAGCTAATTATTTAATTGAGCTTTCAAAAGCATTTAATAGATTTTATAACAACTGTCCAATACTAAAAGCTGAAGAGAAAATAAGAAAAACAAGATTAGCTATTGTTAAAATAACAAAGTATGTTTTAGAATTAGGATTATCTTTATTAGGAATAAGGGCTTTAGAGGAGATTTAAAGGTGAAAAAATGATAGTTGCAGGAAGTCAGTCACAGGAGTTAGCTTATAAGGTATCAAAGATCTTAAATAGAAAGTATGCCAGGGTTGAATATAAAAGATTTCCAGATAGTGAAATTTATGTTAGATTATTGGATAGTGTTGAGGATGAAGTAGTGTTAATTAACTCACAGATAAATCAGAATGATGCTATTTTGGAAACAATATTATTAGCTGATGCATTAAGGGATGAAGGGGCAAAAGAAATTACATTAGTTGCTCCATATTTGGCTTATGCTAGGCAAGATAAAAAATTCAATCCTGGGGAGGCAGTGAGTATAAGGATATTGGCTAAGATATATTCTAAGTTATTTGATAAAGTTATAACAATAAATCCGCATGAAAAACATATAGAAGAATTTTTTGATGTACCATTTGTTTATGGTGATGCCATTCCAAAATTGGCTGAATATGTCAAAGATAAATTAAATAATCCAATAGTCTTAGCTCCTGACCAAGGAGCTTTAGATTTTGCAAAAACTGCTGCAGATATTTTAAATGCTGAATATGATTATCTTGAAAAAACAAGAATTTCTCCAACAGAAATTAAAATAGCTCCAAAAACATTAGATGTTAATGGAAGAGATGTTTTAATTATTGATGATATTATATCCACTGGAGGGACAATGGCAAATGCTGTAAAATTATTAAAAGACCAAGGGGCTAAAAAGATAATAGCTGCTTGTGTGCATCCTCTATTAATAGGAGATGCTTTAAATAAATTATATTCAGCAGGGGTTGAGGAAGTTATAGGAACAGACACATATAAATCAGAGGTTAGTAAGGTTTCTGTGGCAGATATTATAGCTAAACTTATTTAATTATTCTATCTCTTTACCTTCAATTTCTATAACTTTTACATGTATTGGATGCTCTTTCAATTCTTCATAAACTTTTTGTGCAGCTCTTCTTGATCTTGCAAGCATGACAAATGCTACATCCCCTTTATACCTTGCTTCACAGAAAGAAATTATATCTCCTCTTGCTATACCTTCACCAATTATCTTTCTTATAATATCCTCATATTTTGGTGCATATTTTTCAGGGATATTTAGTAAGACTCCATAAATCATTTTTTCACCTCTTTTTTAATTTTTTTATTCTTTTAATATTCCCAATGTGTCATTTGCTTTTTTTGCTATATCTAAGTCAAATAGGGCTATTGTAGGTAATAACCAAGATAACCAATATCTGGGCTCTCCATCTTTTGTTTCTCCATAGTATGCAAATGCCAATCTACCAAATCCTGTTTCTTTTTCAACTTTTCTAACACTTCTTATAAATCTTCTTGCTATATTTGGTAGATTTTCATAGCTATATGGCTCTCCTCCAGCACCATTTTGCATGAAAAACTCTGAACTTATTCCAATATTTTTAATAGCTTTTATTAAATTACCTAATTTATTCTTTTTAAAGAAAGCCATTAATAGAGACCCTGCCGGAACCCTTAAGATCTCAGTGTTCTTGCTGTCTTCATCCCTTAATTGACAAACAATATAAGCCATTCCCATTTCCATTTCAATATGGGCATAAAGTTCAGTGTTTTTTGGTAACTCATCTAAAACTTCTATAACTTCATACTCTTTTTCATCAATAGTATATTTATCTCCAGCTTTTTTTGTATCTATCTCAGCAGTAAAGTAGGTTTCTTTTCCATTTATTTTACCAAAGATTAAATCAAATCCCCATTTTTTCAATGTTTTTAATTTAAATTCTCTTTCTCTTTCTGGATTACCTAATGTTTCAAAAACTAAGGTGTTAACCACTTCTAACTCTTTTGGTTCTAAAACCAAGATTTCACCTCTTTTGAATTTTGACAATAAAAATGTGTTTGAAGTTCTATAAATACTTTTCTATAATTACATAATTTAAATTTATGGATTAACTATTTCAAAAATTTTATTTGTTAGCTACAGCCAACTCTATTTTTTCCTTAATCAGAGCTACAGCTGAAGCTACAGGATATTCAAATTCCTCATATTCCAATAAATATTTAGCTATTTCCTCAGCACTTTCTCCTTCTATTTCTATAACTTGCTTTTCGTTAATCTCGCAGCTATTATAAACTCCTAAATAATATCCTTTACCGTCTTTTAAATAAACCTTTTTTACTCTAAGCTCATCATCTTTTATATATGCTAGATAACACTCTTCTCTATCTAAAATTCCTGCTATTCTTGGGGTTTTATAATTATCTTTTTCATAATCCATAGCTAACAAAACTGTAGCTAAAGCATCTCTTTTACCATAACTTAATTTTTCAGCAATAAAGTCAGTGTGTGATCCATTTGATGCAACAACAGTGTTATTAACAACTTTTATACAATTATAGCATATATATGGATTTTTAAATATATCATTTAAATCTTTTGGAATTATTGCTACTGTATTTCCATTTATTTTTGCTATCCTATTAGGAAAACTTGTACTTGAAACCCTATAGGCTATGAATGGAGCTCCATTTTTTGTTTTACCAGCAACTAAGAATCTACCTATATACATCTACTCACCTAAAACTATTGCATTTATTGGACAATATTTTACACAAATTCCACAGTTATTACATTTATCTTTATCTATAATTGCCCTCCCATAAGTTCTAATTGCTCTTCTCTTACAAAAAACAACACATATCCCGCAACCAACACATTTATCTAACACTTTCATTCTCTCACAGGGATAATTTTAGCTTCTACTTTATCCTCTAATGATAACTTCATAATAGATTTAAAAGAACATCTTGGAACTGTTGGAGATCCTGGATTTAAAAGGAGAGTATCATTATAATGATCAATAAATGGCCAATGTGTATGACCTGAAATAAGGATATTAACACCCATCTCTTTTGCTAATAATCTAAGTTTTAGCTTATCCCCTCTTGGATATATTATATCTCCATGAATAACACCAATTTTATATTTATCAATAGTTAAAATTTCTTTTCTTGGAAGATCAAGATAATCCATATTTCCTTTGACAGCTATAACCTTTGCTATATCATTAAGGCATTTTAAAACTTCAGGATCAGTTATATCTCCACAGTGTATAATGAGATCCACATTAGAAAACTCATCAAAAACAGTTTTTGGTAATTCTAAAGCTCTATCATATATGTGGGTATCAGATATAACTCCTATTATCATAATTTATCCCTTAAAATAATTGGTGGCGTGCATGGCTTCCCTGGGGTGGACATGCCCACGGACTCCCTTCTTTACCCAACCTTCTCCCTCATCCCCGCTACCCCGTGAGCGCCGACGTCCCGCCTACCGTTGCTCCCTTCCGGGCCTGGCGGGGTTCGGCGGGTAAAGGGGGTTACTCCTTCCCTACAGAAGGAGCTCCCCCACCGCCGAGCCCCACGGGACGAGGAGTCATAGGGAGAAGGTTGGAGAAGGGAGTCCGTGGGCATGCCGCCCCCAGGTTTTCGGCCCCCGCATAAGGGCGGTTTCGGGTTACAGGGGACGCCCAACCCCCCGGCCTAGCCATGCACGCCAATCTAATAATTATCCAAATTTTGTATATATAATTTTCTAATAAGGTAAGATTTAAATAATATATTGTTATCTTATATTCTTATTTAATCATTAAAATTTAGGTGTTAGTATGAATAACAAGGCTATACTAATTATTTCAATATTACTGATTTCTTCTTTAGCTTTAGCAGGTTGTATGAATGAGAATAAAGTTGGAGAGAAGAGGGTTATAAAGGATATTTTGGGTAGAGAGGTAGAGATTCCAAAAGAAGTTAATAGAATAGTATGCATAGGTCCAGGATGTTTAAGGCTCATAGTATATTTAAATGCTACAGATAAGGTTGTTGGAGTTGAAAGTTCTGAAAAACTTTGGACACCATATGGTAGGCCATATAGGTTAGCACATCCTGAACTAGCAAATCTACCAATTATAGGGCAAGGAGGTCCATCACCAAAGCCAAATATAGAGAAAATAATAGAGGTTCATCCTAATGTCATTTTCTACACTTTTGCTACAAAAGATGCTGCAGATGAATTACAAAAAAAGACAGGAATCCCTGTTGTAGTTTTAGATTATGGAGTTTTAGGAACATTTAAAAATGATAAGCTTTATCAATCAATAAGAATTGCTGGAAAGGTGTTAAATAAAGAAGATAGAGCTGAAGAAGTTATTAATTTCATTGATAAAACATTAGAAGATTTAAACAAGAGAACTATGGATATTAATAATAAGCCTAGTGTTTATGTTGGTGGTGTTGGATATAAAGGAATGAGGGGGATAGAAAGTACATTTTCAAATTTCCCACCGTTAATGGCTATAAATACAAAAAGTGTTGTAGATAATGAAGTTAGTGGTTATAAATGGGTTTCCATATCAAAGGAAAAGCTGTTAGAATGGAATCCAGATTATATTTTTATTGATGAAGGTGGGTTTTTATTAATAAAAAAAGATTATAAAGAAAATCCAAATTTCTATAAATCTTTAAAAGCTTTTAATGAAGGGCATGTTTATGGAATATTACCTTACAATTACTATGCTACAAATATAGGAACAGCTTTAGCTGATGCATACTTTATGGGTAAAGTGCTTTATCCAGAGAGATTTAAAGATATAAATCCTGAAGAAAAAGCTGATAATATTTATATCTTCTTGGTAGGAAAGCCAGTTTATAAAATAATGGCTGAACACTATGGTGGATTTAAAAAGATAACCTTAGAAGATTTAAGTTAAGTGATATTATGAGTCCTAGAAATATTTTGGAGCTTTTTCACTATTCTTATTCTGATGCAAGAATAATTTATATTTTAAAAGCTTCATTAGAGCTTAGAATATTTAATTATTTAGAAGAGTATAAAACACCTGAACAAATTTCTAAAGAGTTAGGTTTAGACAGTGTTTTGGTAGATTACTTATTAAAAATCCTTTATAAACTTGGATTATTAGAATATAAGGATGGAAAATATAAAAATAGTGAAGAAGCTAACATATTTTTAAATGAAAATTCTGATCTTTGTTTAATTGATTATTTATTATACTATTTTACATATTTAAGGAAATGGCAAAATCTAAAAGAAATATTAAAAGGAAAAAGAGAAGAAATTTCATTTAAATTGATAATAAAGAGATTAGCTAGTGGATGCAAGTGTTGGGAAGTGCCTAAGGTAGTGGATTATCTTTCAAAATATAAGGAATTTGAGACTGCAAAAACCCTTCTAGATTTAGGAGGTGGGCATGGGTTATATGCAGTAGCTTTTAGTAGAAGATTTAAAAATTTGAAATGTTATGTATTTGACCTACCTGAAGTTATAGAAGAAGCAGAAAAATTATTTTTAAAAGGAGCAAAAAATGTTTTTACAATAAAAGGAGACTTTTTTAAAGATAGTTTAGGTAATTATGATATAATATTCTCCTCATATAACCCAGGAGGGAAGAATAAGGAGATAGCTAAGAAGATATACAACTCTTTAAATTATAATGGGCTTTATATAAATAAACAGTGTTTTCCTGAGGATGATGAAAACCTAAACAACCTTTTAGATGGTATGGAATGGCATTTCTTTGGTAGTTTTAAGAAAGGGAAGTATAAATTTACATTTGAAGGAGATTTAAGTTTAAATGAATATATTGAGTATTTAAAAAATCTAGGATTTGAAATTTTAGAAGTTACTGACTTAAAGGATATTATTGGCTATTCTTTCTATCCTACTAAGCTTATTGTAGCTAAAAAAGTGAGATAATGAATTATAGAAAATATGTTTTAAAGAAAATATATTTTGGGATATTTCTTATACTACTTCTGTTTGTTTCATTCATATTATCCCTATGTATTGGGGAATACTACCTCCCAATAAATAAAATAATTTCAACATTTTTATCCAATAACAGTGATATAACAAAAACTGTTATATGGAATGTCAGATTACCTAGAGTTTTTACAGCCATTTTTGTAGGATTTTCTTTATCTCTTTCTGGCCTAGTAATGCAATGTGTATTAAGAAACCCTTTAGCTTCTCCTTTCACTCTTGGCATTTCACAAGGAGCAATGTTTGGTGTAGCTTTAGCTGTATTATTAAACCTCTTTAGTTTTATTTATTTACTACCAATATTTGCTTTTTTAGGAGCTTTTATCTCAACAGTAATAATCTTATCATTGGCTAAATTGAAGAATCTATCTCCTGAAGCTATTGTATTATCTGGAATTGCTATAGGTGCTTTATTTCATGCAGGTTCAACATTTATACAATATTTCGTTGATGAAACCAAGTTGGCATTTATAGTTTATTGGACATTTGGAGATGTTGGAAGAACTAGTTGGAATGAAGTTTATATGCTATTTCTCTCATCAATATTAGCTTTTCTCTATCTAATGTATAAAAGATGGGATTTTAATGCTCTACAATTTGATGATGATACTGCAAAATCTTTAGGGGTAGAGCCAGATAGGGTAAGATTAATATCTATGTTAATAGCATCTTTTATAACATCAGTTACTGTTGCATTTACAGGAATTATTGGATTTGTTGGATTAATATGTCCACATATAATTAGATTAATAATAGGTGAGGATTACAGATTTTTAATCCCTTATTCATCAATATTTGGTTCTATATTTCTTCTATTAGCTGATGATCTTTCTAGGCAGATACTCTCTCCAATTATTTTACCTGTTGGGATAATAACTTCCATCTTAGGAGCTCCACTGTTAATATACTTATTAATAAAAATGAAGTGAAAAAATGAAACAAATAGCATTCTATGGAAAAGGAGGGATTGGGAAATCAACAGTTGTTTGTAATGTAGCAGCAGCATTAGCTGATAATTTTAAGGTTATGGTTGTAGGTTGTGATCCTAAGCATGACTGTACAATAAGTTTGAGACATGGTGAAGAGATTCCTACAGTATTGGATGTACTTAGAGAAAAAAAGGATGTTGATATTAATGATATAGTTTATAAAGGGTATAAAGGAGTTTATTGTGTAGAAGCTGGAGGACCTAAGCCAGGTTATGGCTGTGCTGGAAGAGGGGTTATAGTAGCTATAGAATTGCTAAAAAAATTAGATGTTTTTAAAAGACTAGGTGTGGATATTGTTTTATATGATATTTTGGGTGATGTGGTTTGTGGAGGTTTTGCTATGCCATTAAGATTAGGCTTAGTTAAGCAAATATATATTGTTACATCCTCTGATTACATGGCAATGTATGCAGCAAATAATATATGTAAAGGTATAAAAGAATTTGCAAAAAAAGGCTGTAGATTGGCTGGGTTAATATATAATGTCAGGGGATCCTTAGATGCTGAAGATATAGTTAATGAGTTTGCAAAAAGATTAGGAACAAAAATTTTAGAGAAAATTCCAAACTCTTTATTAATTTCAGAGGCAGAGATAGAAGGGAAGACTGTTATTGAATATGCACCAGATAGTGAAATAGCTACAATCATCAAAAACTTAGCAGAGAAAATATATAAAAATAATAGTGGAGTAATTCCTGAACCTTTGAGTAATAAAGAGCTGATAGAGATTGGAAAGAGTATAAAAGAGAGAATTAGGAGAAGATTATGATTCTATCAGTAGATAATATAAAATTTTCCTATAAGAGTAGAGAAGTGTTAAAGGGGGTAACATTTAAAGTTAAGAGAGGGGAAGTGGCTTCTATATTAGGTGAAAATGGATCAGGTAAATCTACTCTTTTAAAATGTATAAATAAGATATTAAAACCAAAAATTGGGTCAATTTTTATAGAAAAATATAATATCAATGAATTAAATAGTAAAGAGCTTTCTAAGAAAATTGCCTATGTCCCTCAGAAAAGTAATGCT
Source organism: Methanocaldococcus villosus KIN24-T80 (assembly GCF_000371805.1). NCBI lineage: Archaea > Methanobacteriati > Methanobacteriota > Methanococci > Methanococcales > Methanocaldococcaceae > Methanocaldococcus > Methanocaldococcus villosus. The sequence continues at coordinate 568,761 of NZ_AQUK01000001.1, read as the reverse complement.
AATTATATAACTGTCTTTGATGCTGTTTTACTTGGTAGAAAGCCATATATAAAGTTTGATGTTAGTGATGAAGATATAAAAGTGGTAGAGGAAGTGTTAAAATTAATGGAGTTGGAAGATATAGCATTTAGATATATAAATGAGCTTTCAGGGGGAGAGTTGCAGAGAGTGGTTATAGCAAGAGCATTAGCTCAAGAGCCAAGAGTTTTACTATTAGATGAACCTACAAATAATTTAGATCTTAGATATCAATTAAAAATTCTAAAACTAATAAGAGAAATAACCAAAATTAAAAATATAGCTACAATAATGGTAATGCATGATATAAACCTAGCTTTAAGATTCTCTGACAAATTTTTGTTTATGAAAGATGGAATTATTTATTATGAAGGAGAAAAAAATAGTATTACTCCAGAGATTATAGAGGAAGTTTATGGTATAAAGGTTTATATTGGATATTATAACAATACTCCTGTAGTTATTCCTATTTAAGGTGGAATTGATGAAAAAGGTGGGGATTGTTGATACAACTTTTGCAAGAGTAGATATGGCATCTGCTGCAATAAAAAAATTAAAAGAGCTTTCTCCTAACATAAAAATAATTAGAAAAACTGTTCCAGGAATTAAAGATTTACCTGTAGCATGTAAAAAGTTATTGGAGGAAGAAGGATGTGATATAGTTATGGCTTTAGGAATGCCAGGAAAAACTGAAAAAGATAAAGTTTGTGCCCATGAAGCATCATTAGGGATAATAATGGCTCAATTAATGACAAATAAACATATTATAGAAGTTTTTGTTCATGAAGATGAGGCTAAAGATGAAAAAGAGCTAGATTGGCTTGCTAAGAGAAGAGCTGAAGAACATGCAGAAAATGTTTATTATTTATTATTTAAACCAGAGAAATTAACTAAAATGGCTGGAAAGGGATTGAGGCAAGGATTTGAAGATGTCGGTCCTGCAAGAGAATAATCTTACATAATAACTTTTAATATGCTCTCTCTTTTCTACAACTTTTTAATGCTAATTTTTTCCTATTTTTAAAGTTTAATAAAAAATATTTTTTTGAAAAGGTGATGAGATGATATTTATAACAGGGACAGATACTGGTGTAGGAAAAACTTATGTTTCATCAATTTTAGCAAAAAATTTAAAGAAAATGGGTATTAATGTTGGGTATTTAAAACCAATTGAGACTGGAGGAAGAGAAGATACAATACTCTTAAAAAATGTCTTAAAAACTGATGATGATATAAATTTAATGAACCCTATTAATTTAAAACTTCCTTTATCTCCAAACATTGCTTTTGAAGTTGAAAATTACAACATTTCTTTGGATGAGATAAAAGAGAAAATAAAGAATGCCTATAAAACTTTAAAAGAAAGGCATGATTTTCTAATTGTTGAAGGGGCAGGAGGAGTTTGTGTTCCAATAAAAGAGAATTTTTTAATGAGTGATTTAATAAAGTTTTTAAATCTACCAGCTATAATTGTTTCTAGACCAAACTTAGGGACAATTAATCACACTCTACTAACTGTAGAACATTTAAGAAATAAAGGAATTGAGATTAAAGGAATTATTATAAACTGTATAACTCCATTAGAGAAAGTCTTATATTATGAAAAAACTTTTGAAACTATAGAAAAGTTTGGGAAAGTTAAAATAATAGGAATTATAGAAGATGAGAAGAGATATAATATGGATCTATCAGCTATAGTTGGTGAAAAAGATGGAGAATAAAATTAGAGAAATAGCAATAAAAAACGCAGCAAAATATGGGAAAGCTAATGTTAAGTCTGTTTTGGGAGCTTTTTTATCAGAATTTCCTGAATATAGAAGTAAGGTTAAAGATATCTTACCTATTGTTGAAAAAATAGTTAATGATATAAATAATCAAAAAATAAATATAAAGATAGAGGAAAACAAAAAGAGAAAGGATAAAGAATTGGAATTAGATAATGTTAAAGATAAAGTAGTTCTAAGATTTGCCCCTAATCCTTCAGGACCTTTACACATTGGTCATGCTAGAGCTGCCGTTCTTAATGACTATTTTGCAAAGAAATACAATGGAAAATTTATTTTAAGATTAGAAGATACAGATCCAAAGAGAGTTTTGCCTGAAGCTTATGATATGATTGTTGAAGATTTAGAATGGTTAGGAGTTAAGATAGATGAGATTGTTATACAATCAGATAGGTTAGATATCTACTATAAATATGGAGAAATGTTAATAAAAGATGGAAAAGCTTATGTCTGTGAATGTGAAGCAGAAAAATTTAGAGAGTTAAGAAATAGAGGAATAGCATGTTCTTGTAGAGATAGAGAAATAGAGGATAATTTATATCTCTGGGAAAAAATGTTAAATGGAGAAATTAAGGCTGTTGTCAGACTAAAAACTGATTTAAAACATAAAAACCCATCTATAAGAGATTTTCCAATTTTTAGAGTTGAAAAAGAAAAGCATCCAAGAGTTGATGCTTATGTTTATCCATTAATGAACTTTTCAGTACCTGTAGATGATCATTTATTAGGTATAACACATGTTTTAAGAGGAAAAGATCATATTGTTAATACAGAAAAACAGAGATATATCTATAAATATTTCAATTGGGAAGAACCAGAGTTTATACATTATGGAATTCTAAAAATTGAAGATAGTGTTTTAAGTACCTCTCAGATATATGAAGGAATTAAAAAGGGTATTTATGAAGGATGGGATGATGTAAGGTTAGGAACACTTAGAGCTTTAAAAAGAAGAGGAATTCGACCAGAGGCTATTTATAAAATTATGTTAAATATAGGATTAAAAAAGGCAGATATAAAATTCTCATGGGAAAATTTATATGCTATTAATAGAGAGTTAATAGATAAAGAGGCAAAGAGATACTTCTTTGTTTGGAAACCAAAATTAATGAAAATAGAAGGAGCAGAAAAAAGGATTGTTAGATTAAGAAAACACCCTGATGTAAAAGAGTTTGGATATAGAGAGCTTGTATTTGATGGAGAAGTGTATGTTGTTTCTTCAGAAGTGGAAGAGGGAAGGATGTACAGATTGATGGAGTTATTTAATGTGGTTGTTGAAAAGATAGAAGACAATTTTATAAAGGCAAGATATCATTCAGATGATTTTAAGGTTGCAAGGAAGAATAGAGCTAAAATTATTCATTGGGTCCCAAAAGATAAAGTTGATGTTGTTATATTGACACCAAATGGGGTTATTGAAGGGTTTGCTGAATATAATGTTAAAGAAATTAATGTAGATGAAATAATACAATTTGAGAGATTTGGATTTGCAAGATTGGATAAAAAGGAAGAAAATAAATTAATTTTTTGTTATGCTCATAGGTAGATTATTATGTTTATGGGGGCCATTTCTAAAGATGGATTAGAAATTGCAAAAAGAGCTAGAGAGATAGTTAGAGAAAAAATAAAAGATGTTTTAGGAGAAAAAATAAAAAATTTTTCTAAAGAGGAGCTTTTAATTATTGAGAGAGTTGTCCATGCTACAGCTGATCCAGAATATGCTAAACTTTTGGTTTTTAAAAATAATCCTATATATCATGGAGTTAAAGCAATAAAAGAAGGGAAGCCTATTATAACTGATGTTAATATGGTTAAGGCAGGTATAAGGTATGATAAAACTTACTGTTTTATTGATGATGAAAGAGCTTATGAACTAGCTAAGCAGGGAATAACAAGGGCAGTGGCAAGTATGAGATTAGCTAAAGAGGTGATTGATGGAGGAATAGTTGTTATAGGCAATGCTCCTACAGCTTTATTAGAATTAATTAATTTAATTAATAGTGGGATAAAACCTAAGCTGGTTATAGCAGTTCCTGTGGGTTTTGTTAAAGCAAGTGAAGCAAAGGAGATGATCAGAAATACAGATGTTCCATCTATATCAACAATAGGCCCTAAAGGAGGATCTTCAGTAGCAGTAGCTATAGCTAATGGTATAATTGCATTGAGCAAAAATGAGAGGGTGTAATTATGGAAATATTGGTTAGATATGGAGAAATAGGACTAAAATCAGATATTATTAGAAGAAACTTAGAAGAAATTTTAAGGAAAAATATTATAAAACTATTAAAAAAATATGATATTGATGCAGATGTATATATTCTACATAGGAGATTATTAGTTAATGTAAATACAAAAGATAAGGAGGATGAAGCAATAGATTTATTAAGAAAAGTAGCAGGTATAGTCTCTTATAGTCCTGGATATTCATGTCCATTAGATATAGATGAAATTATTAATACAGCAATACAAGTCATGAAAAAGAAAATGAAAGATTTAGGAAAAGAAAAAATAAAGTTTGCAGTAAAAACTAAAAGAAGTAATAAGCAATTTCCATTTAATTCTGTAGAAGTTAATAAGAAAGTAGGAGAAGCTATAGTAGAAAAGTTTAATTTAGATGTAGATTTAGATAATCCTGATATAACCTTAGGGATAGAGATATTGAGAGATAGGGCATTTATTTTTACTGATAAATTTGAAGGTATAGGGGGCTTACCTGTTGGCTCTCAAGGAAGAGTTTTATGTCTTATATCTGATGGTATAGACAGCCCTGTAGCAGCTTTCTTAATGGCAAAAAGAGGTTGTAGATTAGTTTTATTACATCTAAAAATTACTGAAGAAGCTTTAAATAAAGTTAGAAAAATTGTTGAAGTGTTATCAGATTATGATACAGAGCTAGAGTTTGTGGTTTATGACTATAAAAAGGATTTAGAAGAGATTTATAAAAAACTAAAGGAAATTAAAAAAGAAAGCTATACTTGTATATTCTGTAAGAAAAAAATGTTGAAAATTGCTGAAAAATATGCTAAATATATGGAGTGTGATGCCATAGTTACTGGGGACTGCTTAGGACAAGTAGCTTCTCAGACTTTAAAAAACTTGAGAGTGATTAGTCAAGGAATTAATTATCTTATATTAAGACCATTAATAGCCTTTGACAAAAATGAAACTACTGAATTAGCTAAAAAGATAGGGACATATGATATTGCTATAGAGAAAGAGATCAAATGTCCATATCTACCAAAATTCCCAAAAACCTTATCCAAAATAGAAGAGGTAGAAAAGATTATGAAAAAGGCCAACATATCTTAATAAAAGCCCTGGTGGGGTAGGGGAAATCCTACAGGACTTCGGATCCTGTGACCCGGGTTCAAATCCCGGCCAGGGCGCCAAGGTGATTTTTATGAATCTTTTATTATCTACTATAATTGTGATTATTTTAGCATTACTTGTAAAAAAAAGTAAATGCTTGGACAATAAAGGAATTTTGTTAGCTTCAATAATGGCTTTTATTTTAATTTATTTTTGTGGATTAGAATATCTAATTGTTTTATTATCATTCTTTATTCTTGGAAGCTTAGTTAGTAGGGTGGGACTAAAAGAGAAGAAAAAAAAGAAAATAGCTGAAACTTGTAGAGGACTAAACAATGTTATAGCTAATGGATTAATCCCCATGTTTTTTGCAATTCTATCTATAAAAATTCCTATTTTTTTAATAGCTTATATATCATCTATAGCTGCTGCTACTTCGGACACTTTCTCATCTGAAATTGGAGTATTATCTAAAGAAAAACCAAGATTAGTAACAACATTTGAAGTTGTTGAAAAAGGAACTGATGGGGCTATTACATTATTAGGAACCTTTGCAGGACTTTTTGGGGCCTTTTTAATAGCATTAATTGGAACTATTTTATTTAACAATATAAAGCTTTTATTACCTGTAACTTTAGCAGGATTGATAGGAAATTTGGCTGATAGTCTATTTGGAGCATTATTTGAGAGGAAAGGATTAGCTAGTAATGAACATACAAATCTTGTAGCTACATTAGTAGGTGGTGTATTTGGGATTATTTTTTATTTAATTCTTTAATTATATCTATTAATTCTGTTAAATTTTTTATTTTATAGTCACTAATATTATCTTCCATATCTTTATATTTTCCTTGTATAATCCTAACAGATATTATTCCAAGTTTCTTAGCAGGTATTATATCTTTATCAACTCTATCTCCAACATATATAACCTCTTCAGGTTTTAAGTTCATTCTTTTTAATCCATATTTAAAAAATTCTAAGTGTGGTTTGCCTAACCCAAACTCTTCTGAAGTTATAACTTCATCAAAAAATGGATGAATTCCTAATCTTATTAACTTTTCCCACTGTTTTATAGTTAAACCATCTGTTAAAACTCCTAGCTTTAATCCCATAGCTTTTAACTCCATTAGAGTTTTTATTGTATGAGGATATGGTCTTAATAGAGCTACTTTAACATTATGATATGTTATTATTCCTGTAGCTATAATCTTTGGATCATATTTACCAAGAACAGCTTTAACAAGATCATCAAAATGCTTTCCATAGTTTGATCCTTTATCTTTTATAATCTTATCAAGAATTTTCATAGCTTCTTCAAACTCTATATCAAGTCCAGCATCAATCATTGATTTTACAGCTTCTCTTCTGGCTATATTAACAAATTCAGAAGAGTTATATAAAGTGTCATCTAAATCGAATAAAATACCTTTTATCATGATTTTTCACTTTTTTTAATCTTTTCTTTTACCATTAAAAATAAACTAATAAAATCATCTTTTTCTGTAACAGGAACTACTATTAATCCTAATTTTCTATGTCTTTCGACCCAATCTTTATCATATGCTGGAACATCTATTTTTATGGGCTCATCTAGTGGATTAGCTACAATAACATTTCTATAAGGAAATGGTTCAACATCTTTATATGGAAATGCTGTTTCTCTTATATACCCTCCTAATGCCATAACTTTTTTTGGATAGAGAATCATCTTTGGCATAATTAAGCACCAAATTTTTCATTTCTGTTTGTTAGATCTAAAAGTATTCTCATAACATGCTCTCCTTTAATCCAATGTAAGCCTCCTTTAGCACAGGCAAATTCATCAAATTCTTTAACATCATCTTTTCTAACAGATTTTCCCCAAATAACTATTGGTACTGGATCTGCAGAGTGATCTTTAACTTCTATAGGTGTTGAATGATCACCAGTTAATACAAAATAAACACTGTCTTTATTTATATTCTCAAATATGTAAGATAACATGTTATCAATTTTTTCTATTATCTCTTTTTTCAACTCAAATTTTCCATCATGTCCTGCCTCATCAGCAGCTTTAACATTTATTAAGAAGAAATCATATTTATCTAAATTATTTAAAAGTGCTTTAGCTTTTCCCATTATATTGGAGTTTGGTGTACCATTAGCACCTTCAACTTCAATAACATCCAACCCTAACATTTTTCCAATTCCTTTAATTAGAGCAGTTCCACAAATAACTGCTCCTTTCATTTTATACTTTTCATAAAACTTCTCTACTTTAGGTACTATTCCTGCCCCCCTTGGTAGAATAATATTTGCTGGAGGTAATCCTTTTTTCTCTCTTTCTATATTAACTGGATGATCTTTAAGTTTGTTATAAATAATTTTTAATAATTTATTTAAAATTTCTGCAGTCTTTTCAGCTTCTTTTCTTAATGGCTTAACTTCTTCAACTTTAACATTATCTTTGTGAGGGTCTGCGTCGGTTACCATATAATCTAATCCCTCTCCTCTTAATACTAAAGCCCCTCTATAACCTTTAGATCTGAATATTACTTTAACTCCATCTATTTCTAACCCATCAATCTCTTTTTCCAATATCTTAGCTGTTTCAAAATCTAACCTTCCAGCTCTTCTATCTTTAACAATAAAATTATCATCAACAGTGGCAAAATTACATCTGAATGCTATATCTCCCTCTTTTAAATCTAACCCTAAGCCAAAAGCTTCTAATGGACCTCTACCTGTATATACTTTGTATGGATCATAACCTAATATAGCTAAATGAGCAGTGTCACTTCCTGGCCTTATGCCAATATCAATAGCATTCATAAGCCCACATATCCCTTCTTCAGCAATTCTATTCATTGTAGGTTTCTTAGCTATTTTTAATGGAGTTTCTCCTTTCTCATTTGGTCTATCTCCTAAACCATCTATAATAAATATAATTATTTTCATCGTCTTCCTCCTTCTTATGCTATTAATAGATTATTTTCTTTATTTAAAAGCTGTTTTATGTAATATTCGAAGTCATATAAGATATTCAAATAACATGCATATGCATCAAATGGGGTATTGAAATGGCTAAAATAGTTATGAACATCCATGTCAGATAATCCTTTTGTGCATTGATAATAGAAGTTATCACTAGTTTCCAAGATCTTATACATCTTATATATTTCATAATACTTATTTCCTAGTTTATCCTTATTTTCTTTTATCATTTTTCCAATTTCTTTTAATTTTTCAAATGATATGATTTGCATCCTATTACCTAACCATGCACTTACATCTCTTTCTGTATCTGCCCATGATATAGTTGAAAATTCATGTACAAATATCTCTCCTTTAGGTTCTAATTTTTCTAAAACTTCAGAGACATTAGCAACCTCTAAATGCTCATATTTGCTAATTTCATATGGTAGATATCTTAAGAATTCGAATATACCACTCTCTTTCCAATGGTGTTCTCCAAAAGTTTCATAATCAATATAAATATTTATAACCTCTCCAGGAGTTGCTGCTAACCATATGGCATATTTATCAGCAGTTAGGGGATATTGATCCCAGTCTCTTGCAGAAAATCTAAAGCCAATGTCATCACTTAACCTATAATTTCTTAGTAATACTTTCATATTATCTGGTGATACATAAAGATAGTTTGGTGATCTCCAACCTAATATTCTTTCAATACCTTCAGTAAATATAGCCTCAAATCCCAAATCTTTAGCAATTTTAGCTATTCTATTGTTATAAATTAATTCAGTGTTTCTAAACACTTTTGCTCTATAATTGAAAATATCCTTATACAACTCCCTATGCATTTCTATATCATTTATAAACTCTTCTTCATCTTCATACAAACTTGTTAATGAGTGGTGGTAAGTTTCAGCTATCAACTCAACATTACCTGTATCTACTAGATCTTTAAATAGATCTAACACATACTCATTAAACTCTATAGCTTGCTCTATAAACACTCCTGAGATTGAATAATTAACTTTGAAGTCATAATCATCTATTAGCTCCAATATTAATTCATTTGTAGGAATATAACACTTTTCAGCTACTCTATTAAATATTTCTTTATTTAATTTTTTATCAACATATCTATCAAACAGATTTTCAGAAGCTTTTATTTCTTTATTTAATCTATGTGGTTGATGAACTTCAAAATTAAATGTTATCATCATTTTATCACTATTATGTCATCATTTTTATATAAATAGAATAACAGCATAGCACAACTCCAACCTAAAGGCATAGCTGATACGGGAATAGCTAATTCTTTATGTATCTGTTCAGGGAATAGATAGATATGGTTAATAACCCAATTAAATAGCTTTTTTGATTTTTCTAAATATTTTCTATCATTTGTAGTAATAAATAATCTTCTATAATATAAAGCTAACCAAAGTGTTGTTATAATCCAAGGATTTCCTCCAAAATAAACATCAGATGGATATCTCCCAATACCTCCAACTTTGTATTTAAAAGCTTTTTCTATGGCTTCAGCAGTTTTTATCATTCTTTCATCATTAACCTTAACTAGTCCAAATGGATAGCTAAGCCCTAATATACTTGTATCAATCTCTTTGTTCAATGGGTTAATAGATTTAACAAATCTTTCTTCATCACTTAAATATAATAAATCAACATCCTTCTTTAATTTATCTAAAGCCTTTTTCCAATCTTCTTTTTTCTCTTCTATAGCTTTAGCTAAACTACATCCTGCCCTTAATCCTCCATACATTGCTCCTAAAGTATATGAGAATACCCCATATTTTTCTTCCCAAAGATCAAAACATGGCATTAAAGATAATGAAGCATTATATAAGAAATTTCCAGCTTTCTCAATAGTTTCCCAGAATTTTTTAACAAACTCTCTATCACCTGTAGTTCTATAATAAACTTCCATAGCCCAAAGAACTGAACCTATTTGATCTATTTGTAAAGCAGTTAATCTTGGTTTACCATCTGTATAATAGTTTTGTAACCATGAACCATCAAGATTCTGGACTTTAGACATGAAATGGAAGAACCTCCATGGAATGTTTTTTATTCCATAAATGGATAATGCCACAGCCATATAACTTCCATCTCTACCCCAAACATATCTATAATCAGGATGAATAGATGGAGAGGCTATAATTCCTCCATTTTTGTCAGAAAGCATTGTTAGTATCATTAAAGCCCTTTTTGCTAGTTTTAAATATTTTTCATTAAATAGATAACCTTTTATATCAAAAGAACTCTTCCAATAATTTAGAGATATATTTTTTATTTCAGAAGAGAGATTTTTAATAATATTTAACTGATTTTTTATAATCTCTATATTACTTCCAATATGAGGAAAGATGTAGATGTTAAATGCTACTTTTCCATGTGGTTTTAAATCTATATCCCATTCAATAGCACTGTCAGTTAGAACTCCAACACTTTCAGGATTTTCAGATAATAAACCATTTTCAATATCTTTATAAGCAGATTTTTCACTATATCTATTTCCACACTGATATGAATTTATTTTTTTATCACTGCTTATACAAAAAGTATATTTACCATTAAATTTAACTATACAATCATCTAAAAACTTAACTGTATTTTCTGAAGGATGTTCTCCAATTCTAAGATTTTCATAGAAAAATAGTTTAAAATTATAATTATATGGAAGTTTATTTTTAATGAAAACTCTCCTAATTAATACATTATGTGAAATTGGGACTAAATCTTTTATAACAAATATGATATTCTCATTTTCTAAAGTAGTTTTGAATATATTAGTGTCCTCAATATATTTCTGATATACACTCCACTCTTTATCCCATATCCACATAATTTCTTTGTCATATATAGCTAAAGAACTATCAAAAAAATGTAGTTCATAACCAACATGGGGGTAGAATGCATATTCAATTTCTCCATGATCCCCTATCTTACATAAAAAGCTATTATTACCAACAATCATTTTCTCACTTTTTTAATTTAATTATCCATTTTCTATCATCTTTTAAAACCTCTACATTATCTTCCCTTGCTAACCATCCAACAGCCATCTTTATAATATTTGAATTATATCCTTTTTTTCTTAAACTATTCTCTAATTTTGATAAACTCATGTCTCCTTTTTCTTTTAATAAATTATATATTGCACCAGCAGTTTCTCCAATTTTTGCCCACATGTTTTCCATGTTTATTACCTCATCATATTTATTGCAGTTTCATAAACCTTAACGGTCTCTTTAGCTATATTCATCCAACTGTATTTCTCATAGACTTCTTTTTTAGCATTGTTAATTATATATTTTCTTAATCCCTCATCAGATAAAACTCTTTCTACACCCCAAGCTATAGATTCAGGATTATAGGGATAAACCCATATACCATTATACTCATGTTTAATAATCTCTCTCAATCCACCAACTGAAGTAGCTACAACAGGTTTTCCAGCAGCCATGGCCTCTAAAGCTACTATTCCAAAGGGCTCATATATTGACGGGATAACAACAATATCTGAAGCCTTATATAATTTTGGTAAAAAATCTCCACCAACGAAACCTAAAAATATTACTCTATCTCTAACACCAACTCTATAACTTAGATCTTCCAAATATCCTCTCATATCTCCATTTCCAGCTATAACTAATTTTGCATTTGGAAATTTACTTAATATTATGGGCATGGCTCTTATTAGATACTCAACACCTTTCTGATAGGTTAATCTTCCCACATAGAGAATCATGATTTCATGGTCATAAACTCCAATATTTCTTCTTATAGCTAACCTCTCTTCTTCACTAATTTCAATATCAAACTCTTCAGGATTTATGCCATTATAAATAACTCTTACTTTATCCTCAGGAACATTGTATATATAACAGATTTCATCTTTTAGGGATTTACTCACAGTAATAACTTGACAGGCTTCATATGTGGAAAGATATTCAATTCCTGCTATTGTTCTTGAATCCTCTGAATGTATTCCTCCACATCTCCCCTGTTCAGTGCTATGGATGGATTGAACATATGGCATATTAACAACATGCTTTAAATTAGCCCCTACAAAATGTGTCATCCAATCATGACAGTGTACAACATCATAATCTCTTTTTAAAATTCCAATTTTCTTTTCCATTTCTTCAGCCATAAGAATTGCATAAGTTAAAAAATGGCTGTGTGTTAGAGGTCTTACTCTATAAACATTAACTCCTCTAATATTTTCATATTCTGGTAAATGATGATCAGCTGTTATTATATCTACTTCATGACCCAACTTCACCAAAGCTTCAGCTAACCCCTTACAGTGTATAGCTAACCCACCCACGATCTTTGGAGGATATTCCCATGTAACCATAGCTATTTTCATGATCCCACTATAAAATATTTAAATAGTTAAATTAAAATTTAAATAATATATTATAAATTTATGATAAAAAAGTATAAAAAAGTTTTTTCATTTAAGCCTTACCATGCTTTTTTCTCCATTCATTTAAAATCCTATCCCAATTCTTTCTTAAGAACTCCCCTACCTGAGAAGAGTCTCTTGTTCCTACTACACAAGTCCAACCTGTTTTATCTTCAATATCTCCTCTTGTTGATGCAGCTAAGGCAGGTAGAATTATTATCCTATGATTTACCTTCTCAGCTATTTTTGTTTCTTCAATTAATTTTTTAGCATTCTCTCCATTATATTGCCCACCAGCTACGGAAACATCAACTGCTCTACCTCCAGTATCCATGACTAAAAGCCAGCAATTTACTTTATCTTTTTCAAAGTCTCCAACAACAGTATAGAATGTTAAAGAAAAGTTTGTTGTTAATATGACAGGGCTATTCTCATCAGGATTTCCTATCACATACAATCCTGGCTCAACAGCCTGTGGTTTTCTTGGGTCAGTGTATATACACTGTCTTAATGTTAAAACTGGCATTAATGCCCAAATGTCTGTAGAATGCATAATTAAAGCATCAGCATATCTATTTATTAATGTGCTTGCTATGCTTGATTCAAAAATCTTAGCCACTATTTCTTTATCATCAAAGAAATTATCTATTGGTGTGGAATTGTTTAATGCATAGTAGTATGCTACAATGGGCAAGTTAAGTATTGGAAACCCTAACAGTTTATCCTCTCTTTCTATTGCAGCTCTTCTAATGATAACATTTAAGTCTAATGTTTCAATAATGTTTTCTGGATATGTGGTAGGTTCAAGTACAAGATCTTCTATTCCATTAGCTAAACATTTGTTTGCCATATTCTTTAAATCTTTCACATCAGAAGATGATAAAACTAAAACTACATCTTTTTTAGATCTTTTAATAACCTTTATCATTTCATCTAAGTTATCTTTTGTAGCTGCATAAACCATAACTTTAGATTTTACAACTTTTAAAGCTTCTTCTATAATTTTTGGGTCCAAAGAAACTAAACAAATTGGCATTTTTGTATTTTCTTCAACAATTTTTATAGCATTAATAAATTTATCTTTATCTCTGGATGCATTTCTTATTGCTATAAAATCTAACCTTAATTTTTCTCCAGTTCTTTCAAAGACAAAATCTTCAATTTCCTTAGCCCTTCTTTTTATTTCTTCTTCTGGAAGATTATCAGATATATCAATACCTATAGCTGTTGGATTAAAAAATGTTAATTGGAATCTATACATTACTTCTTCTCCACCTAATACAGCCTTTCTCTCATTATTTCCAAACCATACTTCCTTAACTGGTGGAGAAATTAGTTCTAATATCTTTTTTTTATTCTTTTCAAATTTTGGAGTATTTAAAATAGGACATTGGTCAATATTGGCCTCTCTTTCTAAAAGTTTTGTAGCAAAAGCCATACATGATGGATACCCACATTTTTTACAGTTTGTTTTTGGTAATAATTTATAGATATCCATTGCATTAACTTTCTTCATTCCATTCACCTATAAATCCAATCATAATCCGCCATAATCTTTTTAGGTTTTGTTGTTAATTTTCTTCCAATATCTTTTAATATCCTAACTGCTATTGGATTTAGCATCATAAATAAATCTACACCACTCATTAGCATTGTAATTCCTGTAGTTATTTCCCATAAGGGAAGTCTATATCTTCTGTCTCCCCATTCAGGATTTTTCATCCAAGCCTCCCTAGCACCAATAGCATTAGTAGTCCCTGATGACATAGGCATGTTACAAAGCTCATTTCCTTTTAAACCTTCTATTCTTAGCCTTGTTATGGCATTAATAGAGAATTCTATCCCATATCCAAGAGCACATGTGGTAGGATCCATAACAATCCTATTAGGATCTAAACCAGCTTCTATTAATTTTCTATTCAACTCTTTAGCCATGTTTGGATCCATAATACTCCAAGCAAGAACATTGTGATCATATTTCATAGCTGCTTCAACAATCTTCCTATAGTCTAACTCTAAATTAGCTGAAGCCAATAAACATCTATCTCCTTCACAAACTTCTGCACATGCTGCCAATACATGAGGGTCTTTTTCAGGATTTCCACTACCTCCAATAACAAATGGTACATCAACTGCTTGCATCAAATCTTCCATAAGCTTAGCAGCTTCTTTTGGAGATTTGTCTTTTATTTTTGGATCTGTTGATATGTGGTGTATAGTGATCATATCTGCTCCAAACTCTTTAACACACTTTCTAGCCCAATCACATGGATCTTCCATAACATCTTCAAAAAATTCTCTTATAGGCTTAGGAAGCCCAGGCATAGGCATATCAAAGATATCAAAAGTTATAGCTGGTGGATTTGGATAAGGGGCTTCAAATCTATACAAACTTGTTTGCCCTCCAATTTTAACAACTTTTCCTCTACCTCCCTCACTTTTAGGTTTACCAAACTGCACTTCCCTAATCCTTCCAGAATATTTTTCTATAGGTAATTCAAAATCTACTTCAGGAGGCTCTATTAACCCTTCTTCAGCTAAACTCTGTTTAATAGCAGGAGTTTGTGGAATTGTTATTGGTGGGGATTGAGGAATGTTTATAATAATCTCTTCAGCTGTTATCTTTACATTTTCTATTTCTATCTTTCCCACTTTTTCCAAGATTTTTATTATATCCTTTAACATCATATCACAAATTTGTCATTATTAATAATGATAGATTTTTTTAACAAATATAAAAGTTTTTTCATAATAAAAACAGTTTTAAATAAAATAAAGAAAACTTTATTTATTAAAAATAAAAAAAGAATAATTAAATATTTACTCTTTTTTCTCTTCTTTTCCTCCTTCTTCTATTAATTCTAAACCTTCTAATGGAATAAATCTATCTTCTAATGCCTTTAACACCTTAGGTACAGTTGTATATTCCATCATTGTAGCAGGTAATCTGTGTGGTTGGAATGGTCCCATTCTTCTTATAATATCAGCCATTTCTAAAGCTTTTTCTCTCGCTTTATCAAATCCTTTATCAGCAAATAGATCATTTGGTCCTATTAACATACCATTACAAACTTGGAAACCTAGTGCAACAATTCTTGGTGGTCCATCAAATCTTGTAGGTATTGCATCATCCTCTCCTACTGGCATTAATGGCCCCCAATGAGAACCTCTCATCCATCCTGGAACAAAGTGTGGATTAGCAAATGGTTCTAAAACTTCTCCAACTGCTGGAAATCCACTTTGTGCTCTTACAATAGCAACAGGGTCATCTTTACCAACATATTCCCCTGCTATGAAATTTATCTTCTCTGTACTAACAACTGCAGCAATCTCTCCATCTTTTCTTCTGTATATTCTTTTTATTGCATACTTTTCGTAATCTCCGATTAAAGCTAATAACATATACATCTCTTCTGGGCAATCTAATAATACTTTCTTATGTTCAATTACATCATGTACTTCAAATCTAAAACCTGAAATCATTGATGGGTCAAATACTAAGCCTGCTGTGTTAAATGGATCAGCAAACATCTTAAATAGTGGATAGTTAAATGCTGTTGGATCAGTTTTGTCACAGCAGAAAACTACTATTGGCTCACTTTTTCTTTCAACAAATTCCATTTCAGCAACTCCAGGTCCAAGACCTCTAACATTTCCTGAAAAACTATCAGCTAATAAATCCTGTCCAGCACCATATAATTTTAATTCTTTAGCAACTTTTGTAGCTTCTTCAAAAGCATTCCAAGCTAAACCATGGACTTTCTCATTATCACATCCTAATTTATGGCTCATAATTAAATCAATATCATCTCCACATCTTGTTACATAATAATCTAATATTATTTCATCAACTGCTTTCTCTAAAACAGATTCACATGCCTCTAACAACTCATCTGGAGCTATAGTATGACCACAAAGACCTCCAACATCTGCCTTTATAACACTTATTGTTATTTTTTCACTCTCCATGCTATCACCATATTTAATTAATTAAATAAAGTTATTTAAAAAGCTTGCTATAAAAAGGATTAGAACAGAAGGTTATTTATCCAAAAGTTTTATATATTATTTACTAAAAGGATAAAAAATAGTTCATAATTTAGGTGGAATAATGAATGTTATGGAAGCCATAAAAGAAGTTAGGCTTGCTGAAGAAAATGCTATAAAAGAAATTGAAACAGCTAAAAAGAGGGCTGAAGAAATTAAATTGGAGGCTATAGAAGAAGGAAAGATGATAATTAAATCTGCTGAAGAAGAAGCTAAAAATATTGTTGAAGAGAAGATAAAAAAGGCTGAAGAAGAAGGGAATGATATAGCCAAAAAAATAAAAGATGAAGCTGAACAAAAAGTTGAAGAATTAATTTCAATAGCAAAAGCAAGAATATTCTCATTGAAACTCTCTGATGTTTTAGAGATTTAAAAGGTGATACTATTGAAACCAGTAAGAATGAAGAAGCTAAAGATGGTGATATTGGATGAGAAGGTTGATGATGTTGTAAGGGCATTACATGATCATGGTTTGGTAGAGATTTGTGATATTTCTGAAAAATTAGAAAATTCAGAATGGAAAAATCTTTTATCAGTTTCACATTCTGCTGATTATGTTAGAGATGTTATGGTAATGTTAATAAAATCCAGTAGACTTTTGGATCTATTTTCCAGTGTTAAAGAAGAAAAAAGCTCAATAAAAGAATTGTTGAATCCTGAACCTCCAGAAAAAAAGAAGGTGAATTTTAAAACATATAAAGAAGTATTAGACTATGCTAAAAAGGTTTTAGATGAGATAAGTAAAGAGGCAGATCCTTTAGCTAATAAGTTAAATGAAATAGAAAATAAGAAATCTAAGATGATTCAATTAAAAGAACAAATATCATATTTAAAAGGATTAGATTTTGATTTAAAATATTTAGGGGAAGGAGCATTTGCTTATATAGGAGCTGGGAATGTTCCAAAAGAAAAATTAGATGAATTAAAAGAGAATTTAGAAAAAGTTACAGATGGATATGTGGAAGTATTCTCTGGAGAAGTTTTTGAAAAAGAAGGAAAGCAAAGAGTTCCTATAGTGTTTATAACATTAAAAGAGTATTTAGATACAGTTTTAAGTGAGCTTAGAAAGTTTGAGTTTGAAAGATATGATATAAAAGCTGAAGGATATGTTAAAGATGTATTAGCAAATATTGAGAGGGAATTAAATAATATAGAGAAGGAGAAAGAAAATATTGTTAGAGAAATTAGAAATTTAGCTAATAAGTATGAGAAGGAACTTTTAGTTGTTCATGAACTTCTAACAATTGAAAAAGAGAGAGGAGAAGTTTATAATCACTTTGGTAAAACTGAAAGAACTTACTACTTAGAAGCTTGGGTACCAGAAAAATATGCTAAGAAAGCAAAAGATATTATTGAAAAATCTTCTAATGGATTTTGCTTTGTTGAAATTACTGATCCTGATGAACCTGAGGAGAGAATTCCTGTTATGCTTGATAATCCAAAACCCATTAAGCCCTTTGAAATGCTCACTGAAATGTATGCTATGCCAAAGTATAATGAAGTTGATCCAACCCTTCTAATTGTTCCTGGTTTTCTCCTCTTCTATGGAATTATGCTAACTGATGCAGTTTATGGGTTTTTACTAACAATTGTAGGATTGTGGGTTTGGAAAAGGATAGGGAAAGTTAGTGAAGGTGCTAGAAATTTAGGATATATATTAACCTTAGCAGGAATATCTACCATAATTATGGGAATTATAACAGGTGGTTATTTAGGAGATTTCCTATGGGAATTTTTAAAAATAGATATCTATAAAGAAGGTTTAGCTTTAGTAAATCCATTAGGTGGTAATGGGCCTATAATGATATTAACATTTGCAATTGCTGTAGGGGTTTTACACCTGTTTATAGGGTTGTTAGTAGGATTCATAGAAAATATCAAAAAAGGTAAAATAGGAGATGCAATATTCCACCAAGGAATTTGGTTGTTCCTTATAATAGCATTAGTAATTGGATTACTATTCCCAATAATGCCAATATACAAGATTCCTGCTATAATATTAATAGCTCTAATTATAGTTATAATAATGTGTGCTATAAAAGGGTTTAAAGAAAATGGGTTGATGGGGGCTTTATTAGGAGCTTTAGATATAACTGGATTTTTAGGAAATGTTCTGTCATATGCTAGACTTTTAGCTCTTTGTTTGGCTACTGGAGGATTGGCAATGGCTGTTAATATTATGGCTAAACTAATTGGAGGAGCTGTTCCAATATTAGGGATAATATTAACTATAATTGTCCTATTTATAGGACATATATTCAACTTTGTTATGAATGGTTTAGGGGCATTTATACACTCCCTAAGGTTGCATTATGTAGAATTCTTCAGTCAATTTTATGAAGGTGGAGGGAAAAAGTTTAAACCATTTAAAGCTCAAAGAGAATACACAACAATATAAATGAGGTGAAATTATGGATATACTATCACAAATTGCTAGCAATCCACTATTATTAGGAGCTATAGGAGCAGGTTTAGCTGTTGGTTTAGCTGGTTTGGGGTCTGGTATTGGTGCAGGAATAACAGGGGCTAGTGGTGCAGGAGTTATAGCAGAGGATCCAAATAAGTTTGGTACAGCTATAGTCTTTCAAGCTCTTCCACAGACACAGGGGCTTTATGGTTTCTTAATAGCTATCTTGATATTGTTCGTCTTTAAAACAGCTCCTGCTTGGGCAATGTTTGGAGCAGGTTTAGCTGTTGGTTTAGCTGGGCTTTCAGCTATTGGGCAAGGTATAGCTTCTTCAGCAGGTTTGGGGGCAGTTGCTGAAGATAGTGGAATGTTTGGTAAGGCAATGGTTTTCTCTGTCTTGCCAGAGACACAGGCAATTTATGGGCTTTTAGTGGCTATCTTATTATTAGTAGGGGTATTCTCTGGAGCAGGGGCTAAGGAGATTGCCGCTCTTGGTGCAGGATTTGCAGTTGGTTTTGCAGGACTCTCTGGTATTGGTCAGGGGATTACTGCAGCAGGAGCTATTGGTGCAACAGCAAGAGATCCAGATGCTATGGGTAAAGGTTTAGTTTTAGCTGTTATGCCAGAGACATTTGCTATCTTTGGTTTGCTAATTGCTATACTTATCATGCTCATGGTTTAAATTAAAATTTTTTAGGTGATCTAATTGGGCATTGAAAAAATAAAAGAGAAGATATTAGAAGATGCTAAAAATGAAGTAAGAAAAATTATAGCTGAAGCGGAAGAAGAAAGAAAAAAAATATTAGAAGAGGCTAAGAAAGAAGCTGAAAGAAGGAAGGAGCAGATATTAAAAAAGGGAGAGAAAGAAGCTGAAATGATAAAAAATAGAATTATTGCTGAGGCAAAATTAGAAGCTAAAAAAATGATATTAAAAACAAAAGAAGAGCTTATAGAAAAAGCTATTGTAAAGCTAAGAGAAGATTTATTGAAATATCCTGAAAGTAATGAATATAAGGAGAAGCTAATAAAACTTATAATGGATGGGGCTATTGCTTTAGGAGGTGGAGAGATATTAGTTAGGTTAAATGAGAGAGATGATAAATTAATAGATGCACAAGTACTATGGAATTTAGAAAAAACAATTGAAGATATGACAGGAAAAGTTACTATTTTAAAAAAAGGAAAACCTGTAAATATAATAGGTGGATGTATATTAGAGTCTTCTGATGGATTTAAGGTTTTAGATAACAGCTTAGAGGCAATATTTGATAGAAACTTACCTAATATAAGATCTAAAGTTATGGAAATATTATTTAGCTAAAAATTTTTAGGTGGGCAGTATGGAGTTTTTAACTATATTATTAATGGCAGCTATTGTTATTATTGTTCTTACTGTAATTGTATGGATTACAAAGATGGTAATTGATTTAGCCCCATATGCCTATGTAAATGCAAGGGTAAGAAGTAGGGAAGCTAGGTTATTGGATAGAAATAAGATTAATGAAATATTAGAAGCTCAAAGTTTTGATGAGTTGATAGGTATTTTAGAGGATACAGATTATTCAGAATATATATCAAAAGTTTCTGGAAAAGATCCTATATTTATTGAAAAAGCATTTGATTTATATTTAGCTAATCTCTATAAATTCTTATATGATATTGCTCCAAATAAGGCTAAACAGGTTTTAAAAATATTTATGAAGAAGTTTGATATTAAGAATATAAAAACACTTATTAGAGCTAAAAATATTAATTTAGATGCTGAAGAGATATCAGATCTGTTATTGCCATTTGGGAATATTCCAAAAGAGAAATTAAGAGAGCTATCAGAAGTTAAAACAGTTGAAGAAGTTATTAGAGGTTTAGAAGGGACAGAATATTTTAAAGTATTGCAAGAAGCTTTAACTGAATATGAACATACAAAAAATATTATATATTTGGAGTTAGCGTTGGATAAATATTATTTAAATAGCTTAAAAAGAGTTATGATGATTGAGGGTAAAGAGGAAGATACATTTAGAGAGTTTATTGGTAGAATGATTGATATAGAGAATTTAAAAGTTATATTAAAAACTAAAGCTGATGGTTTAAGTGGAGAAGAAGTTGTTAAATACTTAACATCTGGCTATGAGTTGGCTGAGTGGAAATTAAAAGATTTGGCTAATGCTACAAATATAGAAGCTGTCTTAGGTGGATTGGAAGGTACAAAATATGCTGAAATTCTTTCTGAATGTATGGATGAATATAACAGGGAGAAGTCCATTTATGTGTTTGAAAAGATCTTAGATAAGTATTTATTAGAATTAGGTAAAAAATTGTCATTAAGAAAGCCTTTTGGCATTGGGCCAATAATTGGGTTAATTGTTAGTAAAGAATTGGAGATTAAAAATTTAAAAGCTATAATTAAAGGTAAAATGGAAAATATGAAAGCTGAGGAAATTAAAAACTTCCTTATATATTTATAAGGTGATTAAATGAAAATTGCTGTTATTGGAGATAGAGAAACAGCTATTGGATTTAGATTGGCGGGATTATCTGAAGTTTATGAAGTAAAGAATGATGATGAGGCTATAGATATTTTAAATGATCTTAATAATAAGGAGGAGATAGCATTTATAATAATAACTGAAAGAATATCAGAAAAAATTAAAGATAAGATAAGAAATATTAATAAAGTTATTGTTGAAATTCCTGACAAGAATGGAAAATTGAGAAGAGAGGATCCAATAAAAGAATTAATAAGAAAAGCTATTGGAGTTGTTAAAAAATAAATATGGTGAAAAAATGAAAGGAAAAATTGTAAAAATTGCAGGACCTGTTGTTGTTGCTGAAGGAATGAAAGGAGCTCAAATGTATGAAGTTGTTAAAGTAGGAGAAGAGAAACTAACTGGAGAAATAATCCAATTACATGGAGATAGAGTAACAATACAAGTTTATGAAGAAACCACTGGAGTTAAACCAGGAGAACCTGTTATTGGGACAGGAGCTCCACTTTCAGTAGAATTAGGGCCTGGAATGTTAAAAGCAATGTATGATGGTATTCAAAGGCCACTAACAGCTATTGAAGAGAAGACAGGTTCTATATTTATTCCAAGAGGAGTAGATGTTCCTGCATTACCAAGAGATATTAAGTGGGAGTTTAAACCTATTGTAAATGAAGGAGCATATGTAGAAGAAGGAGATATATTAGGAATAGTTGATGAAACACCATCTATAAAACATAAAATACTAGTTCCTATTGGAATTAGGGGAAAAGTTATTGAAATAAAAGAAGGTAAATTCACTGTTGATGAAACAGTAGCAATTATAGAAACTGAAAATGGAGAAGAAGAGATAAAAATGATGCAAAAATGGCCTGTAAGAAAACCAAGACCATATAAAGAAAAATTACCACCAAGAATTCCAATGATTACTGGGCAAAGAGTAGAAGATACATTCTTCCCAATAGCAAAAGGAGGTACAGCAGCAATTCCTGGACCATTTGGAAGTGGTAAAACAGTCACTCAGCACCAACTGGCTAAATGGTCTGATGCAGATGTTGTAGTTTATATTGGTTGTGGAGAGAGAGGAAATGAAATGACAGAAGTTATTGAAGAGTTTCCACACTTAGAAGATATTAGAACAGGAAATAAATTAATGGATAGAACTGTGTTAATTGCTAACACATCAAACATGCCTGTTGCTGCAAGAGAAGCATCAGTCTATACAGGAATAACAATTGCTGAATACTTCAGAGATATGGGTTATGGGGTTTTATTAACAGCAGATTCTACATCAAGATGGGCAGAAGCTATGAGAGAAATTTCTGGTAGATTGGAAGAGATGCCTGGAGAAGAAGGATATCCTGCTTACTTAGCTTCTAGATTAGCACAGTTCTATGAGAGAGCTGGAAGAGTTATTTGTTTAGGGCAAGATAATAGAGAAGGTTTCGTTTCTATTGTTGGAGCGGTATCTCCACCAGGAGGAGACTTTTCTGAGCCAGTTACATCCAACACATTAAGAATTGTTAAAGTATTTTGGGCATTAGATGCAAATCTGGCAAGGAGAAGACACTTCCCAGCAATTAATTGGTTATTAAGTTATTCTTTATATGTTGATGAAGTTACTGATTGGTGGCATAAAAATGTGGGTAATGATTGGAGATTATTGAGAGATACAGCTATGAGTCTGCTACAAAAAGAAGCTGAATTACAAGAGATTGTACAGTTAGTTGGTCCTGATGCTTTACCAGATAGGGAAAGAGTTATCTTAGAAGTAGCAAGGATGTTAAGAGAAGATTTCTTACAGCAAGATGCTTTTGATGAAGTAGATACATACTGTCCACCTAAGAAACAATACTTAATGTTAAAAATAATTATGACATTCTATGAAGAAGCTTTAAAAGCTGTTGAAAGAGGAGTAGAGCCTAAGAAAATAATTTCTGTGCCTGTAAAACAAGAGATAGCTAGAATGAAATATATGCCACATGATGAGTTTATAAATGTTAAAGCTAATGAGATATTAAATAAAGTTAAAGAGCAGCTCTCTTCATTAAACTAAATTTTTTGAGGTGATTGTTGTGGCAATGTCTGCTGTTGAATATACTTCTGTTAAAAGTGTTGCAGGGCCATTATTAATAGTTGAAGGTGTTGAAGGAGCAGCTTATGGAGAGATAGTAGAAGTTATTACTCCAAGTGGAGAAAAAAGAATGGGTCAGGTTTTAGAGGCTAGAGAGGGATTAGCTGTAGTTCAAGTATTTGAAGGTACTACTGGATTAAATACAAAAAATACAAAGGTAAGATTTACTGGAAGAACAGCTAAGATAGGAGTTTCTATAGAAATGCTTGGTAGAATATTTAATGGAAGAGGTAAGCCAATAGATGGAGGACCAGAGATTGTTCCAGAAAAAGAGTTAGATATTAATGGATATCCATTAAATCCTGTTTCCAGGAAATATCCAAGTGATTTTATACAAACAGGGATTTCAACTATTGATGGGATGAACACATTAGTTAGAGGACAAAAGCTTCCAATATTCTCTGGATCTGGTTTGCCACATAATCAATTAGCTGTTCAAATAGCAAGACAGGCTAAAGTTAGAGGGGAAGGAGAAAAATTTGCTGTAGTATTTGCAGCTATGGGAATTACTTCAGAGGAAGCTAATTTCTTTATGGAAGAGTTTAGAAGAACCGGAGCATTAGAAAAGGCTGTAGTCTTTATAAACCTAGCCAGTGATCCTGCTATAGAAAGAATATTAACCCCAAGAATAGCTTTAACTGTTGCTGAATATTTAGCTTTTGAAAAAGACATGCATGTTCTTGTTATATTAACTGACATGACTAATTACTGTGAAGCTTTAAGAGAAATAGCTGCTGCAAGGAATGAAGTTCCAGGAAGAAGAGGATATCCTGGATATATGTATACTGACTTAGCTACCCTCTATGAGAGGGCAGGAAGAGCTAAAGGTAAGAAAGGTACAATAACACAAATACCAATATTAACTATGCCTGATGATGATATAACCCACCCAATACCAGATTTAACTGGATATATTACAGAGGGGCAGATAGTTTTATCAAGAGAGTTACATAGAAAAGGGATATATCCACCAATTGATGTCTTACCATCACTATCAAGACTTGCAGGAAGTGGTCAAGGTCCAGGAAAGACAAGGGAAGATCATAAAAAGGTTGTTAATCAAGCTTATGCAGCTTATGCAGAAGGTAGAAGCTTAAGAGATTTAGTTGCAGTTGTTGGAGAAGAGGCTTTAACAGAAAGAGATAAGGCATATTTAAAGTTTGCAGATGAGTTTGAGAAAAGATTTGTCAATCA
This sequence comes from Methanocaldococcus villosus KIN24-T80, assembly GCF_000371805.1. Lineage (NCBI taxonomy): Archaea > Methanobacteriati > Methanobacteriota > Methanococci > Methanococcales > Methanocaldococcaceae > Methanocaldococcus > Methanocaldococcus villosus. The sequence continues at coordinate 543,998 of NZ_AQUK01000001.1, read as the reverse complement.
AGGAAAAGATGAAGATAGAAGTATAGAGGAAACATTGGATTTATTATGGGAACTGTTAGCTATTCTCCCAGAAGAGGAACTTAAGAGAGTAGATAAGGAGTTAATAATGAAGTATCACCCAAAATATAGAAAATAATTTATGTTCCTTCTCTCCAATCATTTAAATACTTTTTTTGTTCTTCTGTTAATTCATCTATTTCAATTCCTAAAGATTTAAGTTTTAATTTAGCAATGAATAAATCTTGCTCATATGGAATTCTATAAACTTTTGGTTCTAATTTTTTATAATTTTCTAATAAATATCTGGCTGCAAGGGCTTGATTGGAAAAGCTCATATCCATAACTTCTATAGGATGTCCATCAGCACAGGCAAGGTTAACTAACCTTCCCTCACCTAAGAGATACAATCTTTTATCCCCTAAATCATATTCTAATATATTTTTCCTAACTTCCCTTATTGATTTTGCTAACTTTTCTAAATCTTTTTTACTAACTTCATTATCAAAATGTCCTGCATTGCAAAGAATAGCTCCATCTTTCATCTTTAGAAAGTGTTCTTCTCTTATAACATCTTTACAACCTGTAGCTGTAATAAATATATCTCCATACTTAGCGGCTTCTATCATTTTCATAACTCTAAATCCATCCATTCTTGCCTCTAAAGCTCTTATTGGATCAACTTCAGTTACTATAACATCTGCTCCTAAACCTTTAGCTCTCATTGCAATTCCTCTACCACACCATCCATATCCAGCAACTACAACAGTTTTTCCTGCTATTAGTAAGTTTGTAGTTCTAATTATTCCATCTAAGGCACTCTGTCCAGTTCCATATCTATTATCAAATAAATGTTTTGTATATGCATCATTTACATCCATAACTGGAAATTTTAAAGCTCTCTCTTTTTCCATTGCCTTTAACCTTATAATTCCAGTAGTTGTTTCTTCACAAGCTCCTTTAATTTTTTCTAGAAGTTCAGTTCTTTTTGTATGTACTAAAAAAATTAAGTCACAACCATCATCTATAATAATATCTGGTTCATGATCAAGAACCTTATTCAGATTTTCATAATACTCTTCCCTTGTTTCTCCTCTCCATGCATAAACATGCATACCTTTCTTAGCACATGCTGCAGCAACATCATCTTGGGTGGATAGAGGATTACAACCAGTTATAGCTATCTCTGCTCCACCTTCCATTAATGTCTCTGCCAAAACTGCAGTTTTAGCTTCTAAGTGTAATGCCATACCAATAGTTATTCCTTTAAATGGCTTTTCTTCTTTAAACTTTTCCCTTATTAAGTTTAAAACAGGCATATGCCTTTTAGCCCATTCAATCTTTTTCTCTCCTTCTTTCCATAAGCTTATATCTCTAACATTATACAAATTTTCACCTTTTATGGAATTTTGTTAAAACTATAGGGAGGATGTAAAAAACAATTGTAAATCCTGCAATAAACCCAGTTATAAATCTTAATTCATTAAAACTTTCTCTTAATCCAATAATTTGAGTAATACCATCAATAGCCATTGGTGTTAATGCTATTATTAAATAGTATTTTGGTAATTTATTAATTTTTATAAAAGGATAAACAATCATTCCAATTAAAACTCCTGTATATATTCCAAAACATCTTGCACACACAGCCATTTTATGACCAAAGATGAAATAACTTCTGCTAGGTAGTTGGTGACATATTGTAGAATAGATAGCATATATAAGAAATGATATATATTTAAAAATATCTGAACTCTCACCTAAATATGCAGTATATGGTGCTAAAAATATTCCAATATAAAATATAGAAAAAAGAAATAAAATTTTATAATATCTCATAATAAATTACCTATTTTTAATAATAACATAGATAAATCCTCCAACAGCTCCAAGGATAGCTCCAAAGATTATTGCACTAATTAGCATTATAATAAAAGATGACCCTGCTATCACAAAAGCCTTAGCTCCTCCAAACATAGGCATGAGTGATGCCATGACAAAAAAGTTTAACACTGCGGCAATAATTCCTCCAATAACACCACTAACAGCACCAACAATACCACAATTCTCATAATCTAAACTACCACCAGCATTGACATATAGATGAGCTGCTATAGCTCCTCCAATAATATAACCTAAACAACATATTGCTCCTAGAATTCCATTAATAATTCCTCCAATAATTGAAGGGTTTAACATTTTTTCTTTATCAAAATTTACCATAAAAACACCTTAGCAAATGTTTTATATTAAAATCTTTTAAATAATTCCTTTAAATAATTTTTTGTTGTGTGTGGTAATATGGAAGTTATCCCTGTTATTGATATAAAAGATGGAAAGGCTGTATCAGGAAAGAGTGGAAAAAGAGATGATTATAAACCATTAAAATCTATCTTTTGTCCTATCCCAAACCCTATAAAAATATCTGAGGCTTTAAGTGAATATTTTAATAGAATTTATATAGCTGATCTAAATGCTATTATGGGTAGAGGAAATAATTTTGATATCATAAAAGACATAAAAATGAAAAAAATAGTAGATTTTGGAATTAGAAGAAGAGAAGATTTTAATATTTGTAAAAAATTTTTAAAAGAAAATGATAAAATAATATTAGCTACTGAAACTTTAAAAGACTTATCTTTATTAAAAGAAAATGTTTTTGTTAGTTTAGATTTTAAAGACAATAAGCTACTAAATTATGATTTAGATTTTATAATATCTTTAATTAATGAGAAGACTCCATTAATTATATTAGATATTTCATCTGTAGGAACAAAAAGAGGGATCAATAAAGAATTAATTAATATGGTAATGAGAAAGGTTAATAACCCAATTTATGTTGGAGGAGGTGTGAGAAATAAGGAAGATTTAAAAGTATGTGTTGATTTAGGAATTGATGGTGTTTTAGTAGGGACAGCCTTACATAGTGGAGAGTTAAAATTAGATGAATTATTGATTTAACATCTCTTCTTTCTCCTCCTCAGTTAATAGCTTAACAATTTCATCAGGTTTACCAACTTTTATTAACTTTCCATTTCTCACTAACCCTGCTCTATCACAAACATTTAATACAAAATCCATATCATGAGAAACAATAATATATGTTTGTTCTAACTCTATTCTTGATTTCAGTATTGAATTAGCCACAATATTTCTTGTTATTGGATCCATAGTTCCTGTGGGCTCATCTAATATTACTACCCTAGGCTCTTTTATTAACACCTGTGCAAGGGCACATCTATGTCTTTCTCCAACACTTAATTCATTAGGATATTTATTTAATATTTCTTCTGCCTCTTCTTCAGAGAAACCAACAGACACTAGTGTATGAGTTGCTTTCATAAATGCAAATTCATCAGGCAATTCTAACCCTATAGCTTCTGTTAAGTTTTCCAATATTGTTCTGTGTGGATACAATGCATATTCTTGGAAGAGAATTCCTATATATCTCTTAGCCCTTCCTCTACCTAATGGGCCTGGTTGAGTCATGTCTACCCATTCATCTCCAACTCTAAACCAATATTTTCCTTTTGATGGTGGTAAGACTCCAGCTATTATCTTAGCTAATGTAGTTTTTCCTGCCCCACTAGCACCAACTAAACCAAATATTTCATTCTCTTTTATAGTTAAAGAAACATTATCAACTGCTTTTATTACTCCTCTTTCAACAGAACAATAATGCTTTGATATATTTTCAAGCCTTATAATATCCTCTTTTATTTCTACTTCAATTTTTGGTTTTTCAAACTTACCTACTTGTTCCATAAACTTATTAACAATCTCATCTGAACTACCTTCAGCTATTATCTCTCCTTTATCTAACCAAATAGCTTTCTCTGTTAATTCAGCAATTACCTCTGGCCAGTGAGATGTTAAAATTAAAGATATTTTATTTTTTATGACTAATTCTTTTAAAGCTGAATGAACTAGTTTTGCTGTTTGTGGATCAAGAGTTCCAGTAGGCTCATCAGCTAAAAATATAAAAGGTTCTTTAGCTATTTGTCTAGCTAAAACAACTCTTTGCTTTTCCCCTCCACTTAGATCTCTTGCTATATGTGTTATTCTATGCTCTAACTTAACTATTTTTATCAATTCTAAGGCTTTATCTATAGCTTCCTTTCCTTCATAACCTGCTTGATGGAGAGCTTCTAATATATTTTCAATAACTGTTTTTTCTCCATATAAAGCAAATGTTCTCTGTAACATTATAGCTATTTTTTTCTTTAAGTTATAGAGATAATTTTTATCTTTCCAAAAATTAACTTCTATCTTTTTTAATGTACTACCACATTTCTTACACTTTTCTCCATCCTTAGATGGAACATCAACATAACCGCAGTTGTCACAGTATGAGACATGGTATATTATCTCCCCTTCATCAGGTTCATACCCTTCCATCCCTCTAAGCATATGTAATAACACAGATTTACCAGCTCCACTTTTTCCTAATATCCCTAAACTCTCTCCTTCATTCAAAGTGAATGATATATTTTTTAACACTTCTTTACCTCCAAATCTTTTAGTAACATTTTTAACCTCCAATAATATCATAATTCCCACCTACAATGCTTTTTCCATCCAAATCTATGGCCTATGCATTGATGACACTCTCTTATGATATAATTGTTTTCCTCTATAATCAAAGCTTTCCCATTGATTATAGCATCAGCAACTTTTTTTCTCCCTTCTGTTAAAAGGTTCCACAACACCCTTCTTGAAATGCCCATGAGTTTTGCAGCTTCTTCTTGAGTATAATCAAGATAATCAACTAATCTTATAGCTTCAAGCTCATCAATGTTTATTTTTACTTTTTCTAAATTTTCTAATGGTTTTCCAGCAGGTTTAAATATTTTAAATTTTGGTAATTCTGAAATGTATCTTGGTAGCTTTTTTCTACCCCTCATTCTCCCACATAATTCACTTCAATTTTCAACACAGGAATCTGAATAATGGTGTATTTACAATCTTTTAATCTTTCTTTGATAGCTTTCTCTATATGTATAGCTTTTTTTTCATCAATAACAGTTCCTATTAATATGGCATTTTTTGCTAAATTTTGTATAGCTTTTATAGCTTTTTCTGGATCTTCATCTATTAAAAAACCTTTCCATTCTTCTGGAGACATCCCTTTGTAATCATATAAAAAAAATCCTGTTATTCCTCCTTCTGATAGGGCATTTATAGCTTTTCCAATATTTTCACTTTCAACAAATAGATAAAATAAAATTTTCATATCCCCACCTTTTATATATTTTATCACATATGGGCTATAAATGTTTATATTATAAAATATAAAATTTTTATAGTATTAATATTTTGGGTGAGACTATTTTGGATATAAAAACTTTAATATTTTCTATATTGATACTTATAATAGTAATGTTTTCAGGAATGCAAATTTTAGATTTTGTAAAAAAAAGTTTTTATGATGGGGAGTTTAGTATAAACAATAGTAAAGAAGTTATAGTTAAACTTAAAATTGGAGAATTTGCAAATAACTCAAAAGTAAATATCACTGTTGAAGATGTTATGATTGTTGATACATTAAAAGGAAATATGGGTTACAGAAAAATTAAAAATAATGAAACTTTTGTGATAGTTAAAATAAAAGCTAAGAATCTGCAAGATAAAAAACCATATCAAATATCTAATATGGATTTTACACTTTTAGATGAAAATGGAAAAAGTTATGATGCTGAAATGAATGTTTTGGATATCAAAAATGCTTTAGTTATTGAGGCAATACCTCCAAAAAAAAGTTATGAAGGATATATAATATATAAAGTCCCAAAGGATATTAAAGTTATAAAAATAGAATATGACTTTAAAAATTTAAATAATTTATTTGATAATTATAAAGCTATTTGGGAAGTCAATGTTTCAGATATTCCCCATCTTAAATATTTATCTCTCTCATAACTTCATCTAAAAACTTACCTTTACCAACTCTTTCCATAACAGCTGATAGTCTTTCTCTTTGTGGTTTTTTAGCATATTTCTTATAAGTTTTTAAAACATTGTCTATAATTTTTATTATTGTGTCATTATCTTTTATTATTCCTATTTTCACACCTTCTACAACTTCTCTTCCACTTTTACCTCCTATATATAGTAAGTAACCTTCTTCTAATACTTCTCTTGCATCATTTGGACACTCTTTTATACATTTTCCACAACCTATACAGACATTATAGTTTGTGTAGCTAGTTTCTCCCCTTATATCTATAGCTTCAACTTTACAAACTTCATAACATCTTCCACATCCATTACAGTTATCATTAACTTTTGGATATCTAACTCCTACAATACCAATATCATGAATGTTTGGCCTTACACATTTATTAGGACATCCACTTATAGCTATTTTAAATTTATATGGGGCAGGGTATTCTTTAAAGTTTTCTTCTATTATTTTTGCCACTTCTTCAGTCTTTATTATCCCACTGCTACAATTACCCTCTCCTGGACATGCTAGTGTTACTCTAACTAATGGACCTTCAGAACCAGTTATAATATTATGTTTATTTAATTCTTCTATAATATCTTCTACATCAAACCCTGAAACATTATGTAATTCAAAGCCCTGCCTATCAGTTACTTTTAATCTTAAATTATATTTATCTACAATATCTAAAATTACTTTAACACATTCCTTATCATAGAATCCTGCAGGTTTTGCTCTAATTCTTATAAAGTAAGTTCCATCTGCTCTTTTTCCTACTCCTCCATAATCAGATGTCCAGTAGAATGATACAAACTCATTATTTTCTTTTCTTCTCTCTATCTCTTTTTTGAATCTCTTTATCTTTTTCTCAGCTAATTTCTTTATTTTTTCAACATCAACTCCTTCTTTTAATTCTATAGCATTCTTAATTTCTTCTCCTTTTTTTGTCCTTATTATAATTGTTGAATATCCTTCTGGAGATCCTACTGAACCTACAGATACATCAGCTAATTCAGATGTAAAGTCCCTACAAACTTTACATCCACTACACATTTCTAACTCTTCTAATGGTATCTTTTCAACTCTATCAGAAAGATAAACAAATAAGTCTTTCTTAATATCAAACTTTTTAACATCTTCAATTTTAATACCCCTCTTTTCAAGAGCTTTAATTACTGATTCATAGCTAAATTTACCATGGCAGAACAGCCCTATTAAATACTCTATCTTTGGTAACTTTATAGGCTTTCCATTTCTTCCCAGCTCAAAATCATGTTTTGCTAAGTATGGGAAATACTGTAATTTTCTTAATCCATTTATTTGGCAAGGTAACCCTACAACAGCTACTTTTTCAAAACCTCTTTCAGCAGCTTCTTTTAAAGCTTCTAATGTAGATATGAAATATTTTGATTTTGATGTTTTTAATAAATCTTCTTTATCTTTAACTACTAAAGATACAGGTTTCCAATTTTCATCTCCTACAACTATAGCAGCATCTATTTTATTATTTTCAAGTAAATAAAGCAAAAACTTTGTAACAACTCCTCCATCCTGTCCTTCTATATCAGATTTTCCATAATAGTATTCCTCTTTAAATCCTTCCCTAATTTTTATTTGATATTTTCCAGAAGAAACTCTTGGACACACTTCAAAACACATTCCATTTCCTTTTCTTAAACATTCATCTTTTAGATATGGCCTATTATCAAAAGCTATTAAATTATTTGGACATACTATTGAACATGTTGAACATAATGAACAAAACCCAGTATCATATATCTTACTTAATTTCCATTCCATTCTTATCACCAAAAAATAAATGTATGCTTAAAATTATATAAACGTTCATGTTCATCCATGATTACCTATATAAACAATGATTGCCATAAATAGTTTTATAAGCGCTAAAATATATGGGTTATTCATACCAGGAAATAAGGAGTGTATTGAAGTTATAAGGCAGATTAGATGGAGTAGGGGCTATGTTTGTCCATACTACATTCGAGAGATGTTATTTTAAAGGGTAAAGAGAGAAATAAACCATACATTCAGAGATACAGATGCAACTCGTGCAGGAGACACTTCAACGATTTAACTGGAACGATATTCGCCAAAAAGCAGATGTCACTGGGAGAGATGTTCTACATCATCAAAAACCTGAAAAAATTCATCCATTAAACAGATATCTGAAAAACTGGAGAGAGATTACAGAACCGTTTACTATTTCTCGGAGGAAGTTATGGAGTTATCTGAAAAAGACAATATTTTAAAAAAAATTGCTGGAAATGTGATAGAAATAGACGAATTCTATGTTAACGCTGGAGATAAAGGAATTAAAAAAAGAAAACAGACGAAGAAGAAATTTAAAAAGGAGAGGCAAGGGAACATACAGAACTGAGAGACCTCCAATAATAACACTGTACAGCAGAATGGAGAAGAGGGTCTTTACCTCAGTAGAAGTTAGTTTAAGCAAAGTTAGTTTATGGGAAAATGGTTGATGGAGTGAATTCAGACGATTTAATCGTTAATACGGACGAATATACCATCTATGAAAATTTAAGCTCACATCCGAAGTATCTGTGCATTTAACAGTCAATCATGCGTCGAAAGAATATTCTAACGGGTTCTCTCACATTAATAACTACGAATGCTTCCATTCGATAATCAAACCCTATTTAAGAAAACACAGAGGAATTTCCAGGAAAAATCTCCACATATACGTAAGCTTCTACACATTCATTTATAACTACAAATCAAACTGGTTTATCAAATTGCTGATAATTATGTTAGGTAATGGTAGTTGAAGATGAGCGTTATATAAATATTAAGATATTTAAAATATTTATTGGTGATTATATGAATGTTTATGAGATCATTGAAATTATAGAAAATCTTGCCCCAACAGAAATGGCTATTGAAGGGGATAATGTAGGCTTACAGGTTGGAGAAGATAGAGAGGTTAATAAATTAGGGGTGGCTTTAGATCCTTCATTAGAAGTCATAAAAAAGGCTGTAAAAGAAGGAGTTGATTTTCTCTTTACTCATCATCCTCTATTAAAAGATCCAATAAATAAATTTACTGGAGTGGTTTATAAAAAGTTAGAATTACTGATTAATAATAAAATTGTTCTTTATTCTGCACATACAAACTTAGATGTAGCCTTTCTAAATGATGCTTTATCTGAACTATTTAATTTAAAAAACATTCAACCTCTATATGATAATGGACTTGGAAGAGTAGGGATTTTTGAAGGAACATTTAAAGAGTTATTAGACATTGTTAAGGAGAATTTATGTAAAAATCCTATAGTTGTAAATCCTAAAGATATAGAAAACTTTAAACTAGCAGTACTATCTGGCTATGGACTATCTCAAAAAAGTATAATACATGCTGCTAAAAATTCAGATGTTTATATTTCAGGAGATCTAACTCACCATGCAAGAATCTTAGCTGAAGATATGAATTTCAGTGTTATTGATGCTACACATTATGGAACTGAAGTTTATGGGCTGAAGAAGTTTAAAAACATATTGGAAGAAAAATTGGATGTTGAGATTATTAGCTTAGATTTCTAATTTTATTTTCCAAACCTTCTTTCTCTTTTCTGATATTCTCTTATAGCTCTTAAAAAATCAACTTTTCTAAATAATGGCCAATATATATCACAAAAATATAATTCAGAATATGAGCTCTGCCAAATTAAAAAATTGCTTATCCTCTCCTCCCCAGAAGTTCTTATTATCAAATCAGGATTTGGAAATGGTAAATTAGCAGTGTATAGGTGTTTATCTATTAAATCTTTGTCAATATCTTCAGGGTTTATTTCTCCATTTTTAACTTTATATGCTATTTTTTTTACAGCATCTATTATTTCCTGTTGACCTCCATAGGCTATAGCAACAACCACATAAAAATTATTATAATTTTTTGTTTTACTTTCAGCATAATCTATAGCTTTTCTAACATTTTCAGGTAATAAATGTCTTCTACCTATAGCTAATATTCTAACTTTATTTTTATGTATTTCTTCATCATCAGCAATCTCATAAAACTTATTTTCAAATAATTCCATCAATTTTTCAATTTCTTCTTTAGGTCTTTTAAAATTTTCTAATGAAAAGGCATATAAAGTAACAATCTTTATTCCTAAATCTTTTGCCCATTTCAATACTTCCTTAACTTTTTTAGCTCCTAAATAATGCCCATAATATCTTTCTTTCCCAAATATTTCAGCAGTTCTTCTGTTTCCATCCATTATTATGCCAACATGTCTGGGCAAATTATTCTTATCAATTTGCATTTCTAATATTTTTTCATAGATTTTCAAAATTCCATAATTTTCTAAGGCATTAAGTGTTTTTAAAAATATTTTCTTTAAAAATTTTTTCAAATGAATTCACCTAATAAAAATTTTACAGCATTATAATATCTCTTCCAATTAGCTTCTCTTGAAGTGTCTATAAATTTTATTTCTTTATTTGATAAAAGAATAGCACCATAACCCTCTAATCCTGCAACTAATGCTAAACTTCTAAATATTAAATTTCCTGTTATCCCATCTATAGCTACAATAATATTACAGTCTTCTTTTAAATATCTCTCTATTAATATTCCATAATGTAAAATGTTATATTCCTTTAAATTCTTTTTTATTTCTTCAGCCTCTTCTATTGTCTCATCTACAATAATATTTCTTCCTCTATCTTCCAATCTTCCTCCAGAAAGCAATCCAATTTTTGGTTCTATTTCATATTTTTTTAATAAGTTTGATGCATATTTTATGATTCTTATTTTATCATCAATTCTTTCTTTTTTATCAATACTTATATCATCTATTCCTACAGGAGATAGTAAAAAAAGTTTGTTGTTAAATGGATTTTTTAAAATGGAAGCTCTGTAAAATTTTCCTATCTTTTCTCTTAAATATGGAATAACCTCAGATGATGGTAAAGAACCTCTAATAGCTCCAGATAATTCTTTATTTAACAACTTATCAATAAGAGTTTTATAATCTTCAATTAACACAACCTCTATGTTTTCTTCTTTAAGTTTATTATATGCTTTAATCACCTCTTCTTTATTTTTTCCTAATCCAATACCTATCATATCTCCACCTTTATACCTAATATTTCATCAACACCTTTTAGAACATCTTCACCAATTAAAGCTCCACCAATAGCACCACTTTCTCCATACAATACATGGATTTTGGCTTTAACAAACTTTTTTATTTCTTTTGGTATGTCTATAGGTTTTCTCAGTGTTCCTACAGATCCAGCTAATACTACTCTCTTTTTATCTGTTAATGAAAGTAAACTATTTATTTCTAAAGAAACACTTAATATTAAGCTGTCTATAGCTAATTTACAGTTTTTATTTGTATAGTAGTTTTTAATTATCTCATCTTTGGTTTCTTCTGGACCTTTATATATTTTTGCTATTTTAACTGCTCCAGCCTTGGAAAAGGCTTCATTTGCTGAAATTTCATTATTATCAATTTTTCTTATCATTTCAAGATCTATTGGGCCGTGTAAAATACCAATTGCCCCAATACATGCATCAAATCCTCCAAAAAACTTCCCATTTTTTATTAGTAATGTTACAGTGTTTGAAGATATATCAGATAGAACAAAATTATTAAATTTAAAGAGTTTATAAGCATAATATGCTATGGATATTTTTTCTGGAGAAGCTATGTGGGAAAATAATGCCCTAAATCTTTCATCTAAACATTCTATATCCCTATGTAAACCTGGCAAGACAATAGCAGGGAGGGAACTTTCTTTTATCTCATCAAAAACTTTTGTACCTCCACCTATCTTTTCTCCAGCCCCTTCTAAACTTTTAACTCCCCTATTTTTAACTTTATCTATAGGAAGAATTTTATTAATTCCATCACCCATAGAATATGTTAGAGTTATCATATCTATTTTATCTAAATCAACATATCTCTTTAATTCTTCTAAATAAGATCTCTCTTTTACTTCACTTCTCTTTAATTTAAAAATTATCTTTTTACTACCTTCTTTAATACATGTTGTTATTCCTGAAGTTCCATGATCAATACCTACTGTTATCATAATCTCTCTACCATATATCTTGCTATGGGCTCCTCTATGTTTAAAAACTTTGCAAAATATCTCATATCCTTATTTGTTATTTTAACCATATTATGAGCTTTCTTTAAAACGTATGGATAGCCATCAATAGATATTGCCTTCAATGATGATAAGACTTTTAAATCTATCTTATCAAAACTTGTTATACCAAGTACAGCTTTATTTCTTTCTAATCTAACAAACTGAATATATGCATTATTTAACTTAGCTCCAAATTTTCTAATAAAGCAAATACTTTTCATAACCCCACTAAGTTGTTTATAACCTTCACCATAACTCTCTGCTAATGTTTCAAAGAAATTTATAGGTTTAGAATATCCTTCATCATTAGTGTATTTAGTGAAAATAGCAATATCTGGGATATTTGCATTGAAATATATATTTATTCTTGATGTTTTTGAAATTCCAATTATTTTATTTTTAAATTCATTTATTATCTTATTTAACACTAATATGTATTCTAAAGCTTCCAATAATACTTTCTTTTCTCTATCTAAATTATAAATTTTACTATTAATAACTATTTCATCATTTTCTAAACTTTTATGTATTTCATTATCTAACTCTTCTTTATATTTATCATAAAATTTTTCAAAATCATCTTTTCCAAACTTTTCTATAGCTGTTTTTGCTGATATTAATAAAGAAAATAAGGAACCATCAAACAGATAGTAGTCAATATTATAATTTTTTAACAGATAATAAGCTAACTTTAGCTCTAAGATTAACATATATAATCTTAATCTTTCAGTTATATCTAATGGATGCTCTATATAAAAATCATAACTTTCTTTAACTCTCTTTATTTTACCCCCTACCTTATGTAACAATCCTACAGCACCAACAGCATAAAAGGAAAAAGACAAATAATCTAAATGATTGTATGACCCATCCCCAGCAGAGAATGTTAAATTTTTTGGATTATCAAATTCATAAGGGTTCCAAAACTCATGAATATTATAAGAATTATTAGCTATTTCTTTAATTCTTTTCTTAATTGCTTCTTTATTTTTAATTAAATACTCTATCATCTCATCCCTCTATAGTTCCATATCCTATTAATCTCCATCTTGATCCAAACCTTCTACTTATAGCAACTCTATCTCCAATGTCTGCACATATTGGAAGTTTTAATCTAATATCTGCTATTTCCCCTCTTGCTGAAGTTATAACTCCAGCTGTTGTTGCAGTTCCTACATTTAACATTAAAACTTCTCCTGTTCTTAATGGTTCTATTTTCAACTCTTCCTTAGCTCCAACAACTCTATCTAGTAGATTGACTTTTATAGTTATTTTATCCCTTATTGGAGGTAGTGTTCCTGGTAAACCTACAACACTTCCAGATAAAGCATCTGATTTTGTTAGATATGGATCTAGTTTAGTCCCAACCCCTATTAATCCTCCTGGCCTAGCTTTTTTTAACATTGTATTTCCTGATGCAAGAGACACTATTTTAGTAGTTAAAGGCTTCCAAAAGGTTTTATTCTCTTCAGTAACTTTTATTCCTGGTCGTATTTCTATCTCATCACCAACTTTAAAAACTCCCTGTATTATAGCTCCTCCCAAAACCCCTCCTTTTAAATCTTTAACATCTGTTCCAGGTTTATTAATATCAAAACTTCTAGCAACATACATCCTTGGTTCAGCCTTCTCATCTCTTTTTGGTGTTGGGATGAAATCTTCAATAGCTTTTAATAATACATCAATATTTGCTTCATGATGAGCAGATATAGGAATTATTGGAGCTTTTTCAGCAATTGTCCCTTTAACAAACTCTTTTATTTGTTCATAGTTCTCCATAGCTTGTTCATCATCAACAAGATCTATTTTATTTTGAACAATAATAATTTTATCTATCCCTAATATTTCTAATGCCATTAAATGTTCTTTTGTTTGTGGTTGAGGGCAAGGTTCATTTGCAGCTATAACTAATATAGCCCCATCCATTAAAGCTGCTCCAGATAACATTGTTGCCATTAATGTTTCATGACCTGGTGCATCAACAAATGAGACCCTTCTTAATAATTCAGTTTCTCCTAAGCAGTTTGGACATCTCTTTTTAGTAGTATAGGTTCCACAATTTTTGCATCTTCTAATTTCACAATCAGCATATCCTAATCTTATTGATATCCCTCTCCTTAACTCTTCACTATGTTTGTCTGTCCAAACTCCTGTTAGTGCTTTTGTTAAACTAGTTTTTCCATGGTCAACATGTCCAACCATACCTATATTTACTTCTGGCTGTTTGCTTTTTCTTGCCATATTATCACTCATAAAAAGTTTTTAATTATTTAATAATTTTTTAATACTTATAATTTTTTAGTGTGATCACCTATGGTTCCAGCACATATAACAGGGTTTTTCACTATTTATAAAGATAGAGATCCAATGAAAACAGGTTCAAAAGGAGCAGGAATTACATTAGATAGAGGGGTTAAGTTAGAGATTGAAGAAGGAAAAGGTGTTTATTATAACAATGAGAGAGTTAATATAGATCCAATTAACTATATATTAAAAAATTATAAAATCAATTATAAAATTAACTTTATTTCTGATTTTCCATTAGGTTCAGGTTTGGGCATGTCTGGGGCATGTTCATTATCTCTATCCAAATTAATATTTAAAGATTTTAATGCTGTAAAATTAGCCCATAAAGCAGAAGTTTTATCAGGAACAGGTCTTGGAGATGTTATAGCTCAGTATGTTAGAGGGTTTGTTATTAGAAAATCTCCAGGCTTTCCAATAAATGTTGTTAAAGTTATTGATAAAGATTACTATGTAATTGTTGAAATCTTAGGTAAGAAAGAAACAAAAGATGTGATAAATAATAGAGAATTTATTAATAAAATAAATTACTTTGGAGAAAGATGTTTAAAATTATTATTGGAAAATCCAAATATTAAAAATTTTGTTAAACTTTCCTATGACTTTGCCTTAAATATAGGTTTAATGGATGATGAAATAAAAGAACTTTGTGAAGATTTAAAATTTACTGTTGGAGCTTCACAATCTATGATAGGCAAAACTTTATTCTGTATAGCTAAAAAGGAACATTTAAAGGATGCTATATCTATATTAAAAAATCCTATTGTTTGTCATATAAAATAAATTTTAATCATGTATTCCCTTTTCAGTAATTCTAAATGTTGCTTCTGCATCAGGTAAATGTGGTGAATCATAAAGCTTAGCTATTCTCTTATCACCCTTACTCTTCCTTAAAAATATTCTAAATGTTGAAGCATGTCCTACAATATGTCCTCCAATAGCTTGCTCAGATGCTCCAAAGAAAGCATCAGGCCTAGCAGCAACCTGGTTTGTTACAAGTACAACACAGTTATATATATCAGCTAATCTATTTAATGTAGCCATATGTCTTCCAAGTTTCTGCTGTCTTTCAGCCAATTTACCTCTACCTATATATTCTGTTCTAAATGCAGATGTTAATGAGTCTATAACTATTAATTTTATATTATGCCCTTCTTTTATTAAGTTTTCAACATTTTCAGCAAAGAGCATTTGCATATCTGAGTTATAAGCTCTTGCATAAAATATACTATCTAAAACTTTTTGTCCATCTAAGCCAAGAGCTTCAGCCATTTGTATTATTCTCTCTGGTCTAAATGTTCCCTCAGTATCTATATACACTGCCTTAGGATCTTTAAATTCCTCTTTTATAATCTCTTTATCAGCTATAATCTTATCTGGGCATTGTAAATTTACACAGGCTTGATGAGCTATCTGAGTTTTTCCAGATCCAAACATTCCTGCAAATTCTGTAACTGATTGGCTCTCTAATCCTCCTCCTAAGATTTCATCTAAATTTTTACTTCCAGTAGATAATTTCCATATGTAACCTCTTTGCTTTAAAATTTCAGTACCTGTTTTAAATCCAAGATCACAGAATTTTTTAGCAGCTTCAATGATTTTAGCAGCAGCTTTTTCAGATATTCCTTCTATTTCACTTAATTCTTCTACAGTAGCTATAGCTATTTTCATAAAGTCAGTATATCCTGCTTCTTTTAGCTTTTCAGCCATTGAAGGACCTACACCAGGAAGTTTTGTTAAATCATCCATAAGCATCACCATTAATAAATATAAAATTATAAATCTAATTGGTTGCAAATATATTATAGACTTCAAGTGTATAAGTAACTTACTCATAAAAAATTTTTATTTATTTAAATGTTATAATCTAAAAGATCCTCCAGAAACATTAAAATTGAGGTCTTCTCCATTAGCATTTTTTATTAAAAGTTCAGCTAATGTAGGATATGTATTTAATTTACATATACATGTTGTAATTCTTGGATTTATTTCTATAATATAAATGAGATTTTTATTTACCACTACATCAACACCAACATATCCATTTAAACCTTTTATAGCCTTAACAGCTTTTACAACTTCATTAAAAATTTCAGATTTTAGATTATGATCAATATTTACATCAGCACCAACAAACTTTTTATCAATATATTGTCTATTTAATGATAGAGGGTATATTTTTTTTCCTACTATTAATGAAACTGATAAACTTTCTCCTTCAATATACTCTTGGATAATATAATTTTCATTAATTAACTGATGATACCCTCCACAACCATCTATCTTTTTAATAATATACTTTCCTTTAATTGTTTTTGGGGTTCTAACAATATCTTTTATAGCCAAGTATGTTTTATATTTATCTCCAGCCACTTTCACAGCTTCTGAAGAAGATCCAAGATTTTTTATCCCATATCTTTCTATAAACTCTGTCAATTTATATAAAATTCCATCTTCTTCTGGAGCTATAACTAAAAAATAGTCTATTTTATAATTTTTAATAACTTCTCTAATTTTTTCCATTAGATTATTATCATTAGTTTCTATAACCTTCAAACCTTCATTTTTATAGTCATTATAATCTTTATTTATAAAGCTAATAACATTATCTATTTTTAAAAATTGATAAAGTAGTGTGTTGAACATAAGCTTTCCTTCTTTAATTATCTCATCTTCTAATCCTGTAGCTAGAGCATATTCAAAGAACATTATCAACCTTTCACCATCTTTAATATTTCTTCAGCAGCTTCAGTAGGTTCTTTAAATCCTTTATAAACTTCTAAAGTTATTTTACTAATAAACTCTTTTCTATGATATTTGAAACTCTGAATAGCTAAAGGACAGTAGTTTAGGTATTTCTCATCTCTTTTAATCTTTATTGGAAATAATTCAAAAAAGTTTATTATTTTATTTTTTAAATCAGTATTTGAACATGTAGTAAAAACATAATTATCAAAATCTTTTTTTATAAACTCTTTTAAAAATCCACAGGGGTAGTTTTTAATTACTCTTTTAATATCTATTTCAATATTTATGAACTTTATATCTTTAACAAACTTTTTTATCTTCTCTTCATATTTTTTTGGAAGTAAGGCAGAATGATGATAAGAAATAGGTTTAACTTTGAATATTTTTGATAGTATTTCATATGCATAAATATCATATTGACACTGAATGAGTTGATAAACTTCTCTTTTTGATTTAACACTATATAAAAAATAGTTGCAAATATCATTTAATACATCATTATTAAACTCTTTAATAACCTTAACTCTCTCTAAGAATATTATTTTATCTGTAAAATCTTCAACCCTTATTACTTTAAAACCTATTTCTTCCTTTAATTTTCCAACTACCCATCCTCCTGGGCCTATAATAATAGATTTGTCTGATCTATTTTTTGTATAAATTGTTAAAATATCATCATGAATATCAACATCTACTATATCAAAATCTGTATTTTTTAAATTTAATTCTTTTCTAATGGTTTTTACTTTATTTTTTATAAATGATATAAGTTCATCTTTTTTCATGCTCTTCGCACCATTTACATTTTTTATATCCCAACTTCTTAGCATCCTCTTCAGAAAAGAAATAGATAATATTCTCCTCATTTAATCTTCTTCCATATGGACAATCTTTTAAAGTGTGATAAACTTTTCCATATCTTGATGCATATATGTTTGTAGGAGTTTCAGAAAAATAGATATCCTTTTCAAAATTTCTCTTTTCAATTAATTTAAAGTCTTCTATACCATTTAGAATAATTTGATACCTCCCTTTATAAACTGAAACCTTTCCTTTAACTTCTACAACATCTCCCTCTTTTATCCTAGGATAAAAACTTAATATGTAATTTAATAACTCTTTTCTAGTTTTTCCAAAAGCTACAATATCTATTGTAGAATCATTAACAACTGTTATCCTATAAATATCAATTATATGGTTAAATTTATCTTTTTTAACTTTCATATCTTGAATATATCCTCTTATAATTACATAATCTCCTTCTTTTGTTTTTGATATGGGCTTTTCTTCAGCCTTTACAGGATTTAAAAGTAGCCATAAAGTGCAAAATATAACACAGCATGCTAATGCTAAAATAGTTATATTCTTTTCATTCAACTTCATTTTATCACTTTATTTAAATTTATTAATATTTAGTTTAAATAAAAAATAAAAAAGGATTTAGAGTTTCTTCAACAACTCCTCAGCAGCTTCTCTTGTCTTCTCTCTATCTCCTCCAGCAACTACAACAACATCATGTCCATTAGCAGCTCCTTTTATAACAGCTATTGTTGCAGGGCTTGTATTATCTAAGTTGATCTTACCTTCATCTACTAACTCTTTTGTTAATTTGTTTGCTACTGGTCCACCAACTAAGACAAGGTTTCTGTCAGCATTATCTAATGAAACCTCTGTATCTAATTTTGCGATTGGTGCTGTTACTGGAACTACTTGCTGAGCTTCAGCTTTTATACCTTTTAATTTTATATCTGCATTCAATACTTTTGTTTTTTCTCCTATATTTAATGTTGTATCTTTTGATTCATCCATTTCATAATAGACATATAATTTATTTTTCTTATCTTTATCATCTAACTTAAATTCTACATAGTTATTTGGAAATGCTATAGAATCTCCTGAGTCTAAGTCGTCTAATTTGTCTCCTTCATATCTTAACGCTATACCAACAACATTTCCACTACTTGGTGGTAGTTGATCAGTTAATTCCATAGTTCCTGAATTATTTACAACGGCATACAACTTCCAATCTTTAACATACTCTTTTCCAAGATCTAATTCTTTAACATTATTTGTAATTAATACTTCAGCAAACCCATAATTACCTGGAATGTCTTGCCATGCTTTATTTACAACAACACCTATGTCATTATATATTATTTTTAATGGTGTGGTATCAAACTTTTCAGCTACTACTTTACCGTCTTTTAATATTTGGACGTCTGCTTTATAGTTAGTATTGTCTGTTAAAATTGCTTTTACCTTAACTTCATATCCATTGCCTAAATCGTATGTTTCTCCTTCTTTCAATACACCATCATATACTGGCTTACCAATATAAATTGCATCATTATCATTATCTATTTTTACAACTGCATATTCTTCTCCTAAGAATGGAATTCTGTATCCTACTTTTAAAGTGGTTGTATCCTTGAAAGTTGATAAATCATCTTTATATACTATAGATGCATAAACTGCATCTTTTTTATCAACTGTTAAACTACCACTATTGTTTTCCAATTTTACAAATACAACTTCTGCAGCATCATCATCGCTATTGTACCAATCTGATGGATCAACATCATCTATTTTCATTAGAGTTGCAACATCTCCAAGTGATTTGACATTCTTTACTTGGGTATCGTCAAATACATTGCTATTAGTATCATTTATATTTGCAGTTGTTGTTGCAAAATTATCAGAATAGTCACTATCTGCTGCAGCTACAAATATTGTAGCATTACCATTTGGAATACCATTTGTATATATATCTACATCATCAGAGTCAGCTTTTGCACTTACTTCAATTTCAGCACTTCCATCTTCAACATTCGCTTCCTTGTAGCATAATGATCCTATCTTAGCAGCTATATCTGCTGCTGAGACAACATCCATTGTTGATGGGGCATTAGCTCCAACAACTACATAACAGTTTGGCTGTCCATCTTTAACAAATAAATCTTTTGTTAAATCTCCTATAATAGTAACTTGTGCAGCTACACCAGAAGCAACTGCTGTTCCTAACATAGCACCTGCAACTGCTATAGCTCCAATTTTCTTTAAACTTATAGCCATATCTTATCACCTACTTCGCGTTTTACGGTATATACATTCGACAAAGAGGTATATATATTTTACGAATTGAAATTGTTTAAACTTAAAGTTTTGATTAAAAAATAAAATTTTTAACTATAAAATTAAAAATAATGATAAAATATAACTTAAAAATTTTTAAAAAAAAGTTTCGAATATTTTCAACTTTTTAAAATCAATAAAAATATTTATTTTTAGAAAATAAAAACATTTATATTATTTTTTGGTAATATTAGATTATAGGTGAAGTTATGAAAATAGCTATAGTTGGAAAAGGTGGGGTAGGGAAAACTTTTATAGCCTCTAACTTAATAAAACTCTTTGCTAAAAATGGTTATAAAGTGATAGCTATTGACTGTGATAATAACCCAACATTGGCTTTATCATTTAACATTTATGAAGATATTACGCCAATATCAAAAAGAGAAGATATTATAGAAGAAAGAACAGGAGCTAAACCTGGAAGTTTTGGAGCAATTTTCAAAATAAATCCAAAAGTTGATGATCTTATAGATAAGTTAGGATATAAAGTTGATGATAACATCACCCTATTAGTTATGGGTACTATTGAAAAGAGTGGAGAAGGTTGTGTTTGTCCAGCATCAATTCTTTTAAGAAGATTATTGAGGCATCTAGTATTAAAGAGAGATGAGGTAGTTATTTTAGACATGGAAGCAGGATTAGAACATTTTGGAAGAAAGACTTTAGATGGAATTGATCTAATGCTGATTGTTGTAGAACCTACAAAAAAATCTATTATAACAGCTAAGAGAATAAAAAAGTTAGCAGAAGACATGGGTATAAAAAATATCAAAGTTATAATAAATAAAGTTAAAGGAGATATTGAGAAAGTGAAAGAGTTAGTGGAGAGAGAGTTGGGTATTGAAGTTATAGGGGTTATCCCATATGATGAAAAAGTAGAAAAAGCCGAACTATTTGGAGAAGAGTTAGAAAATAGTATAGCTTTAAAAGAGATAGAAAAAATATTTAAAAATCTTTAAAATATGGTTCCCTTCTATTTATACATTCTAAGAAACACTTTTCAATATTTTCTCCTCTCCTTAGGGGGGTTAATATATCAACTAAATTATCATCCCTTAATAAGCAAGGTTTTAAATAACCATCATATGTTAACCTTATTCTACTACAGTTCATACAAAACTTACTATTATCCATTGGTTTAACAACTTCAACTTCTAGTGTATCAATAAAATATTTTTTTCTATTTTGGAATTTTCTAACAATTATCTTATCAGCCTTTTCTTCTAATTCTTTTTCTATTTTTGATATATCATAATAGTAATTTTTTAACTCCTTCTTTATAGGAATAAATTCTATTATTTGTAATATAGCCCCTAATTCTCTACAAAAATCCATAATTTTTTCTAACTCACATATATTTATTTTCATAGCTAAAAAATTTATTTTAACAGGTGTTAAACCTACATCTATAGCCCTCTTTATACCATTAATAACTTTATTAACATCTCCACCTGTTATTTTTTTATACAATTCAGGATTTAAGGCATCTAAACTTACATTAACTCTATCCAATCCAGAATTTTTTAGTTTATCAGCTAATTTTTCTAACAATATTCCATTTGTTGTTAATGAGACATCTTTCAATTTTCTACTACTAACTTCTCTCACAATATCTGTAATATCCCTCCTTATTAATGGTTCTCCACCAGATATCTTTACCTTTCTTATACCAAATTTTTTAGCAACATCAACTATTTTACCAATCTCCTCTGGAGTCATGTATCTGTTTTCACCACTATGCCCCTCCTTGTGGCAATAAAAACAGGATAAATTACATTTATTGGTTACAGATATCCTTAATGATGTTATTTCTCTACCAAACCTATCCTTCATACTTCCACTATTTTTAATTATAGCTGTTTAAATTTTTATCTTTTTGTTAATTAATATTAATTAATGTCAATTTTTTGAATAAAAGGTTTTAAATAAATGACAATAAAAAATTATCTTAAAAATCCTTATAGTGTGATACTTATGATGAAAACAAAAGTTATTGTTTTAGCTGATAATGCAACAACTACACCAGGAAAATTATTTAGATATATAAATTCACTAAATGAACCTATTATAGTAAAAGAAACCTGTTTTGGATGTTATATAGAAGGAGAGGAAGAAATTGTTGATAGATTGGCACAGAAAATAAGAAATTTTGAGAGAAATAGGATATTCTGTAAAGACAGAGGATATGCTATATGGGATAAAAGAAGATGTAGGGCATTTAGAAAAGGTGGGGCAAGGGAAGGTTTTCACCAGTTAGAAGCTGAACAAAAAGTTTTAAGTTATATTGGTTTAGCATTAGATGAGATAGATAAGAACGGTGTAAAGCCTATAGAAGAAATTTTAGAAAAGGAGAAAAAAATTTTAGAAAAAGAAAGAAAATTACCTGTAGAAGAATTTAAAAGAGTAATTGAAAAGATACTATGAGTTATAAAAAAGGTAGCTCATTTGAGAGAAAGTTAAAAGAGCTTTTAGAGAAAGAAGGATTTGCGGTTATAAGAAGTGCTGGAAGTAAAGGGATAGACTTAATAGCTGGTAAAAATGGTAAAATTTTAATATTTGAATGTAAAAGTTCAAACAAAAATAGATTTTATATAAATAGAGAGGATGTTGAAAAATTAATAAAATTTTCTGAAATATTTGGAGGAAAGCCATATTTAGCTGTAAAAATGCAGAGAAAAATATTTTTTATTGATCCTTATTTACTCTCTACCAATAAAAAAAGCTTTGTCATTGACAAAAACATAGAGAATTTTTCTTTAACTTTTTATGATATAATTAGGTGAAATTATGGCTGTGCATCCTATAGATTACAGATATGGGACAGAAGAAATGAGAAAAGTTTGGGAGGAAGAAAACAAGTTAGATAAGATGTTAAAAGTTGAAGCTGCATTAGCAAAGGCTCAAGCTTCTTTAGGTATAATTCCAAAAGAGGCTGCTAAAATAATTGAAGAAAAAGCTTCAACCAAATATGTAAAATTGGAAAGAGTAAAAGAAATAGAAAAAGAAACAAAACATGATGTTGTGGCTATGATAAAAGCTCTTGCTGAAGTTTGTGGGGAAGCTGGAGAGTATGTGCATTTTGGAGCTACATCAAATGATATTGTTGATACTGCAAATTCTTTATTAATAAAGGAATCGTTGAAAATTATTGAAGATAAATTAAAAAGATTAAGAGATGTTTTATTAGAAAAAGCTGAAGAGCATAAATATACAGTGTGCATTGGAAGAACTCATGGCCAACATGCTATCCCTACAACATATGGGATGAGATTTGCATTATGGGCTGCGGAGTTAGACAGGCATCTAAAAAGAATTAACGAAGCTAAGAAAAGGATATTGGTTTCCAAAATGACAGGTGCTGTTGGAACCTGTGCAGCAATGGGAGAAAAAGGGTTAGAAGTGCATAAGAAGGTTGCTGAAATTCTTGGGTTAGAGCCAGATCTAATAACTAATCAAGTTATTCAAAGAGATAGACATGCAGAGTTTATATTTTTGCTAGCTTTAATAGCTCAAACATTAAATAAAATAGGAACTACAGTAAGAAATATGCAGAGAACTGAAATAGCAGAACTTGAAGAAGAGTTTGATGTACAGAAGCAAACAGGTTCTTCTACAATGCCACATAAAAGAAATCCTATAACATTTGAACAAATCTGTGGATTGTCAAGAGTTATTAAATCTTTATGTTTAGCTGAAATGGATAATATCCCTTTATGGGAAGAAAGGGATTTAACAAACTCTTCTGCTGAAAGATGTATTTTTGCTGAAGTTTGTGTTTTGACCGACCATATACTAAACTTAGCAATAAAAGGAATAAAAAAGCTAAAAGTCAATAAAGAAAATTGTGAAAAGAATTTAAATTTAACAAAAGGACTTATAATGGCTGAAAGAATTATGATTGAGTTGGCTAAAAGAGGATTAGGAAGACAGAGGGCTTATAATATAGTAAGAGAGTGTGCCATGAAGGCATATTTAGAAAATAAACACTTTAAAGATATTTTGTTAGAAAATGAAACTGTTATGAAATACTTATCTAAAGAAGAGATTGATAAACTTATGGATCCTAAGGGATATATTGGATTAGCTCCCCAAATAATAGATAATGTAATAAAAACTTTGAGAGGTAATGAGTAAATGCTAAAAACAGAAAATTTAACTGTTGGTTATAAAGATTATGTTGTTGTTGATAATATAAATTTAGAAGTTAAAGAGGGAGAAATACTCTGTATTATTGGACCTAATGGGGCAGGAAAATCAACTTTGCTAAAAACTATAGCATCTTATTTAAAACCTATTAAAGGTGTAGTTTATTTAGAAGGAGAAATTATACACAAAATTACACCACAAAATCTTGCTAAGAAATTAGCTGTAGTTTTAACAGAGAGGGTAAATCCTGGAAATTTGACAGGTTTTGATATTATTGCTATTGGAAGATATCCATATACTGATGTTTTTGGAAGATTGACAGAAAAAGATAAAGAAATAATATTGGAATGTGCTAAATCTGTAAATGCTTCACACTTATTAAATAAATATTTTTTTGAAATGAGTGATGGAGAGAAACAAAAAATAATGATAGCAAGGGCATTAGCTCAAGAACCAAGAGTTTTACTATTAGATGAGCCTACAAGTTTTTTAGATGCAAAACATAAAATTGAGCTAACTTTATTGTTAAGAAAGTTAGCTGATGAGAAAAATTTGGCTATTGTTGTTACTCTGCATGATATAGAACTTGCTCTGAGAGTAGTAGATAAGATAGTTTTAATTAAAGACCATAAAATTATTGCTTATGGATACCCTGAAGAAATTATGGATAATAAAACTGTCAATTATCTATATGATATTATAAATGCTAATTATAATGAAGTTATTGGATATTTTGAACTAAAGAGGAGAAAAAAAGGGAAGATTTTTGTAATCTGTGGGGCTGGCAGTGGGGCTAATTTATTAAGATTTCTAGTAAAGAATGGTTATAATGTTACTGTTGGAGTATTGCATAAAGGGGATGCTGATTATTTTATAGCTAAGGCTATGGAATTAAATATTATAGAAGAAAAACCTTTTAAAGAAATTTCTAAAGAGAAGTATATGGAAGCTCTTAATGAAATAAAAAAAGCAGATGTTGTAATTTATACAGATTTTCCTATTGGAGATATAAACTATCTAAATAAAAAGCTTATTGAAGAGGCTAAAAAAATGGGAAAAGCTATAAAATTTGAAAATATTGATCAATTAAAATATGACTTAAAAATTCATTTAAAAAACTTTAAATTTTTTAGATAAAAAACATTAAAAATTAGAATGGACATCTAAAATCTCTTCCAGCATATTTTGACATCCCTAACTCTTGTTCTATTCTTATAAGCTGGTTATATTTAGCAGTCCTCTCTCCTCTTGCAGGGGCTCCTGTTTTTATCTGACCAGAATTTAAAGCTACTGAAAGATCAGCTATAGTAGTGTCTTCTGTTTCTCCACTTCTATGTGAAACTATAACAGCATAACCATTTCTATAAGCTAAGTTTGCAGCATCTATTGCCTCTGTTAGAGTTCCAATTTGATTAACTTTTAACAATAGTGCATTTCCAGCTCTCTCCTTAATTCCTCTTTTTAGTCTTTTAACATTTGTTACAAATATATCATCCCCAACAATTTGTATGTCTAACTCTTCAGTAATTATCTTAAATCCTTCAAAATCATCTTCATGGAAAGGATCTTCTATAGAAACAATAGGATATTCATCAACAAGTTCTTTATAGAACTCTAATAGTTGTTCTCTAGTTAATTTTTTTCCATCTATTTGATAATAACCATCTTTATAAAATTCAGTTGCAGCTGCATCTAAAGCTAAAACGATTTCGTCCTCATAATTAGCTCTTTTTATAGCTTCTAATAATAAATTTAAGGCTTCTCTAGTTTCATTTAATGGAGGAGCAAATCCACCTTCATCTCCAACATTAATAGCAGATTTTCCATACTTTTCAACAATAACTTGTTTTAAAACATGATAAACTTCTGAACCCATTCTAACAGCTTCAGCTATACTGTTTGCACCAACAGGCATAATCATAAATTCTTGAATATCTAAGTTATTTCCAGCATGTTTTCCTCCATTAATAATATTCATTAATGGAACAGGCATTATATAACTATTACAACCCCCCAAATATTTATAAAGTGGAATTTTAGCAGTGTCAGCAGCAGCTTTTGCAACAGCTAAAGATACAGCTAATATTGCATTTGCTCCCAATTTTGATTTATTCTCTGTACCATCAAGTTCTATCATTATTGTATCTATTTCTCTTTGCATTCTTGCATCATAACCTATTATTTCAGGTTTTATGATAGAGTTAACATTTTCAACAGCTAATAATACTCCATTACCTCCAAATCTTTGATCTTTATCTCTTAACTCTAAAGCTTCATGTGAACCAGTTGAAGCTCCACTAGGAACAATAGCCCTACCAAAACCATGTCCCTCTGTAATAACTTCAACTTCAACTGTAGGATTGCCTCTTGAATCTATAACCTCTCTAGCTATTACATCCTTTATATTAAACCTCTCATCTACATTGTATAGCAAGATATCACCATAAATTGAGTTGATACAAAACATTATAAATATTTTTATATACATCCAAGAGATATTAATTTATTCCTAATAAAGTTTAATATTTCTTTATTAGGTTCATAATTTTTCGGATTTTCAGAGTATTTGAACATTTCTAAAGTTAGATCATTTTTTAAAACTTCTAACATTTCTTCTAAACTTTTTCTAACTTTAATATTTTCTAAATCTTTTGTAATTCCACTATCTATTATGAAGTTCAAGTATAAAAATGCTTTAATAGGATTTTTTGATACATATCTGTACAATGTTGCAAAGTGATATTGAACTTCAGTTAATTTGTGGTAAATAATATTTATTAACTCTATGGGTGACTTAACATCTATTTTAATTTTTTCATTATTTATTAATTTGAATAACATATCTTCAACTTTTTCATTATTTTCTAACATTTTTAATTTTATACCTATATCAACAGCTTCATCAAATTTTTCTAACTTTTGGTATATATCTATTAAGAATTTCATAGATTCTACATCATTATTATCTAATAATAATGCTTTTTTAAAACACTCTTCAGCATCATAGTATTTATTTAATTTATAAAATAAGTATCCTTTAATTCTCCAACATTTTGGATTATCCTCATATTTAACCATGATTTTGTCTAAGTATTGTAAAGCTCCTTCATAAAATTTTTTAATACCAGTAAGATCACCTTTTCCTATTAATGAATAAATAATTAGCATATTCATAAGATCTTCTGAAATTCCTTCAAAATATTTTTCTAATATATTATCAAAATACTTTATAGCTTTTCTTTTATCTTTTTTATAATAAAAAAGAGCTAAACCAAAGTATGCATAAGGATTTTCACAAATTTCTAATGATTTCATATAAGCATCTATAGCCCTCTGACTATCTAACTTTCTTAATATATCACCTTTTTTAGCATAAAATATACTCCTTTCAATAATTTGTATTGAATTATCTATGTAATTGAGAGATTTATAATACTCTTCAAATATCTCTGAAATTACACTCTTATAATAATGAGCAAAGTCATCATCTTCATAACTTAACATTTCATTGAATATTTTTAGTGCATTAATATAATCTTTCTTCTCTAAATAAGATAAACCTTTAAATATGTAATTATAAATCTTCTTATCAATAAAAGCCTTTATTTCAACTATGTCATTAATTATCTTTCTACATATATGTTTTGGATCAATATTGAGGAGTTTGTTAAACATTTCATAAGCATTTTCTATATCACCTAATAGTAAATATAGTCTCCCTATAATAAACATGTTCTTTTTACTAGGTTTTAATTTGTATGCTTTTAAAAAATATTTTAATGCTTTTTTATAATCTTCAAGATTTAAAAAAATTTCTCCTAAAATTTCTAATAAATCACTACTCTTTTTTCCCTTATTGCAAGCTTTTTCAAGAATTTTACAAGCTTCTTTAAAATTTTTTAATTTATATAAAATAAGACCTTTTAAATATAAAAATTCAAATTTATTTGGGGACATGCTTAATGCTAAATCTATACACTTTAATGCATCATTATAATTACCAATATTATAATAAGCATAAGCCATGTTTGCTAAATCAATAGGTCTTAAATTTCTATATTTTGAAGCCTCTAAATAACACTCTATAGACTTTTCATACTCTCCAATATCTAAGTGATGTTCAGCCTTTTTAATAAGTTTATTAAATTTGGGTTTTTTAAATAAAAAAAATAGTTTTTTAAAAATCTTAAAGATCATGAAGTTTCACCAAATCTTATAACCAATATTATTTGCTTTTGTAAATATAATCTCTCCATCAACTCCAAACTTGTCAAAAACTTCATTGGCTGTTTCAATAATAAATCTCTTATCACCTAAAGCATAAACTGTTGGGCCAAAACTAGATAATCCTGAAAATGCACTTTTTTGTAATGATTGTATTAGTTCCTTAACCACTTCTGATTGTAAACCAACTTCTACTTTTTTAAAACCTAAATATTGGATTTTATTTATAACATCACCAAAATCTTCTAAATTTTTTTCAACAACTGCAGGAAGCATTTTCATTAATATTAAATGAGAAAGCTTTTCAACTTCATTTAATGGAATTGGGCAATATTTTTTAAAAATATCAACTTCCCTTTTTCCATAAACGTGCTCTCCTTCAGGAATTATGAGAGTAATATCAAAATCAAAATTATGCCTAAATAAAATAGGAGCTGGTCTAATTCCTTTAGATGCTGATGATGGTTTAAAATCTTTTTTTTCTTTCCAACTATGCCCTCCATCTAATAAGAAACCCCCATATTTAAAAGCCCCAATACCTATTCCTGATGTTCCACCCCTACCTAATAATTTAGCTATTTCATATATATCAATATTATAATTATATAATTTTGTTATGAGTTTTCCTATAGCTAATGACAGCTGAGTTCCACTACCCAATCCAGAGTGAGAAGGAAATAATGATAAAAATTTTAAATAAATTCCTTCTTTACCTATGTAATTTAAAATATCTTTAGCTATATTATAAGCTCTATTTTTAATTTTATTTAAAAAATCTTCAGGGAATTTATTGTAGAGAGTGTTATCAAACTCAATAATAATGTCCCTCTCTATATCCCCTTCTATTTTTAAATTAGGTTTTTCTAATGCTATTCCAACACCTCCATCTACTCTACCTATGGAAGCATTTAAATCAATTAAAGTTATATGTATTCTTGATGGAGATTCTATTATCATTTAACCACCTATTAATTTTTATATTATAAAAGATTATTTAAATTTTTTAAATTTACATTAGTAAAACAAAAAATATATAACATAGATAAAGTTTAAATATTATTGGCAGATGATGACGTTTATCCCCGACTGAACTGTGATGAGTAGCAAGCCGACTGATGCCATTTGAAACTGTTTAATTTTTTATTTAAATTAATAAAATTTAAGGGAAATTGATGATTTATTTAATATTAGGCATAATTTGTGGAATTTTTACTGGGTTATTTCCAGGAATTCATCCAAACAATATAGCAGCTCTATCTTTTTTACTATATCCATATTTTGGAGAACACTTTATAAATTTTTTAATTGGTTTAGTTGTGACACACTATTTTATTAACTTTATTCCTGCAGCTTTTTTAGGAATACCTGATGATGAGACAGCAGTATCTGTTTTACCCATGCACAGACTTTCTATTATAGGAGAGGGATTTAAAGCTATATTATTATCAGGGATTGGGAGTTATCTTGGAGTTTTATTTTCTTTGTTGATTTCATTTTTAATAATTTTTTTAAAACTTAATATAAATTACATTTTTTCTAATATTAAACCATTTATTCCATATATTTTAATACTTTTTGTTATCTATCAAATTATATCTGCAAAAAATGTTTGGGAAGTTTTAGTTATATTATTATCTGGATTATTTGGGATAGCTGTACTTTACTATCATACATCATATAATATAACATTAACAGCCATATTTACAGGAATGTATGGTATTCCTATTCTTTTAAATAATTTAAATAGTAAATTTAAGAAGCAGAGGATTACTTATCCAAATTTTTCTTTGAAATATATAAAAATTACATTTTTTGCATCTTTAATAGGATTTTTTAGAATATTCTTACCAGCAATTGGAGGAGCTCAGCTAAATTACTTTTTAAGTAAGATAATAAGGGAAAATGAAATTGAAAGCTTTTTAGTCTCACAAGGAGCTATAGTTTTATCTAATGAAATTTTTTCATTATTGGCATTAGTTTTCATAGGAACAGGCAGAAGTGGAGTAGCTAATACAATAAAAGAACTAAATCTAAACTTTAGCTTGGATCAACTATCATTATCAATAATCTTATCTGCTACACTAGCTTTTATAATACTTATTTATTTATCTAAATTTATTTTATCTATTTTAGAGAGAGTAAATATTAGAGTTTTATCTATCTTGCTAATTTTTATCTGTACTTTAATTATTATTGTTGGTAGTTATAACTTTGGAGTGGTTTATCATTTAATTGTATACTTTTCATCAGTATTCCTTGGGTTGTTAGCAGTTAGAAGTGGTAGTAATCTAACTAACTTAATGAATGTTTTAGTTTTTCCAACAATACTTATTTATCTTGGGGATTAATATGATACTGTATAGTGATAATGTTTTAAATCATAGACCACACACTTATCACATAGAAAATCCTAAAAGGGTTGAGATAATCTTAGAAACTTTAAAAGAGCATGGTTATGATGAGATATTTTATGTTGATGAAAAGGTTAGTTTAAGAGAAGTTTTAACAATTCATGATGAGGAATATATAAATAAACTCCTATCATTGAAGGAATTTACATTTCTTGATCCTGATACTTACTTTTCAGAAGGTACTTTAGAAGCTGCATTAACATCATTAAAAATGTCAGAAATAGCTTTTAAATTATCCTTAAAAGAGAAAGACCTTTCATTTGCTTTAACTCGTCCACCAGGACATCATTCAGGAAGGAAAGGTTGGGCGGGCCCTACATTAGGTTTTTGCATATTTAATAATATAGCATATGCTGTAAAGTTAGCCAAAGATTATTTTGAGAAGGTTATAATAATAGATTTTGATGCACATCATGGAAATGGAACAGAAGATATTTTTAAAGAGGATGATGATATAATAATTATTGATTTTCACCAAAAAGGTATCTATCCTTTTACTGGGAATGAAAGTTATAGAACAAAAATAAATCTTCCATTCATATCTGCTAAAGATGATGATTATATATACACTTACTATGAAATAGTAGAGCCAATATTAGAATATTATAAACCAAAAATTATATTTGTATCAGCAGGGTTTGACGGATATCAGGGTGATTTAACAGATTTAAAATTAAAAGATTTCTTTCAATTTATAGGATATAAGCTAAGTGACTATCCTGTCTGTGCTGTATTGGAAGGAGGTTATTTCTGTGGAATAAAACAGGGTCCTATAAAATTCTTAAATGGGTATTATCATGACTTTAAAGAAAGAGATATAAATCCTTCAACATATACAAAAGAGATGGTAAATAGGGTGAAGAGTGATATCTTATGGTTAGAGTAAATTATAAAAGATGTGGTTATTGTGGAGCATGTGTAGGAGTGTGTAAAAATTTAGCTATAACTTTAGAAGAGTTTATTATAAGAATTGATAGAGAGAAATGCATTAATTGCAACTCTTGTGTAATTGTTTGCCCATTAAATGCTTTGCAGAGGGAAGAAAATGTATGATGTCATAGTTATAGGGGCAGGGCCTGCAGGATCAATGGCTAGTTATTATGCAGCAAAGAGTGGAGCTAAAACATTATTAGTGGAGAAGTCTCAAGAGATTGGAGAGCCTGTAAGATGTGCTGAAGCTATTCAGTCATTAGAGGATTTTGGAATAAAACCCAGTGATGAATTTGTCAGAAGTGTTGTAGTTGGGGGATATCTTTTTTCTCCATCAGGAAATAAAGTTATTGTTAGACAGGATAAAACAAAAGGTTATGTTGTTGAGAGGAAGATATTTGATAAGTATCTAGCTATAAGAGCTGCTAAAGCCGGGGCAAAAATAAGAGTAAAAACTAATGCTATTGGATTGGAGAGGGACGGGGATTATTGGAATGTTATTGTTGAACATTTGGGAGAAGAGAAGGTAGTGAGAGGTAAGATAGTTATTGCATGTGATGGTGTTGAAAGTAATATGGCAGAGCTTGCAGGATTAAAAGCTAAGAAAAATCCTATGGAAGTTTGTTCATGTGCAGAGTATGAAATGGTTAATGTTGAACTATTAAATAAGAATATGATGGAATTTTACTTTGGGAATAATATAGCTCCTGGAGGATATGCTTGGATATTTCCTAAAGGAGAAACAGCAAATGTTGGATTAGGAGTTAGAGATAAGAAAAAAAAGGCTATAGATTATCTACATGATTTTATAGAAAATAGCTTAGCAAAGGATAGATTAAAAAATGCAACACCTGTAGAGTTTAAAGTAGGGGGAGCTCCTGTTTCTGGACCAATTGAAAAAACATACACAGATGGATTTATGGTTGTTGGTGATGCTGCTGGGCAGATAAGCCCACTAACAGGAGGAGGAATATATTTAGCTATGGATTGTGGTAGAATAGCTGGTGAGGTTGCAGGGAAAGCTGTGAAATTAGGCAAATGGGATGAGGAAGTAATAAAAGAATATGAAATAAGGTGGAAGGAGAAACACTATGAATATTTAATGAATCATCTAAAATATAGGAAGATTTTAGAGAAAATGTCTGATGATGAACTAGATATTTTAGCTGAAGCTTTGGGAGAAGAGATAGAGGACATTGACTTAAAGAAATTTGTTAAAACAATATTGAAAAAGAAACCATCACTAATAAAGTATTTTAAGGATTTGATTTCTTAACTACCAATACAGGGCAGTGAGATTTTTTAATAACTTTTTGGGCTACACTTCCTAATAATATTACATCTAAACCAGTTTTTCCTGTAGTTCCCATAACTATTAAATCAGCTTCTTTCTTTTTTGCAAAATCTACAATCTCTCTAGCTGGAACTCCTTCAAGTATTTCTGTTTTTAAATCAACATCCATCTCTTCAGCTATCTCTTTTGCTCTTCTTAAAGCCTCTTCTCCTTCTTCAACTAACATTTCCCTTATTAACTCCCAAGAACCCTCAGCAGGTAATCCAATAAATGGGGAAAGATCTACAACATATATAGCATAGGCTTCAGCTTCAAACTTCTTGGCTATCATTAATCCATGCTTTACAGCTTCCATTGAGACATCTGAACCATCTGTAGGGATAACTATCTTTTTATACATAAACTATCACACATTAATATTATTTAAATTATTATTAAGCTAATTGTCATATTTAAAACTTCATTATTCTGGGGTAGCTTATGTATCACTATGCAATCATTGGGTCGGGTGTTGCTGGCGCTACAATTGCTAAGGAGTTAAATGATAATGTGGTAATCTTAGAAAAAGGAGATGTTGCAAAGTATATTTCAGAAGGAGATCATGTGGAGGTTAGTTATGTTTGTGGATTAGGAGGATCAGGAGTTTTTTCCTTAGGCAATGCAATGAAAGTAAAGCTAAAGGGATATAAAATAAATAAAGAAATTTACAAAGAAATTTGGGAAGAATTGAAGATAAATGTTCCAAATGACGATTTTTTAAGTAAAATAGATAGGGAATTATTATCAATGGGATTTAAGAAAATGGAAAAATTTATAGATTTTAAAAAATGTAATAGATGTGGAAAATGTGCTAAAAAATTTTGCAAAGCAAAATGGAATCCATTAAATTATTTAAAAGGGAGTAAGGCTGATATTATTAAAAATTTTGAAATAAGGGAAATAATAAGAGAGAAAGATTATTTTATTATAAATTCTAAAAATAGAAAAATTAAAGCTAAAAATATAATAATATCCGCAGGGGGAATAAATTCTCCAAGGATTTTAAGAAAATTAACTAAAGATGATTTTGGAAATGGTTTTTTTGTAGATACATTTATAACTGTTGGAGGTGTGCTAGAGAATAGTTATTTAAATGAAAATATTCCTATGTTAGTTTATAGAGATTATAAAGATTTTATTATATCTCCACACTACACTAACTTATTATATGAAGAAATTAAAAAAGAAAATGATGTTAAAGAGAAAGATATTATGGGGTTGATGATTAAGATAAGAGATAGTTTAGAAGGAGAGATATTAGAAAATGACATTAAAAAGGAGATAGCTGTTAATGATATAAAATTATTAGCTAAAGGTGTTAGTAAAGCTACAAAGTTTTTAAATAAATTAGGTATTGATGAAATCTATTCTACAAGAGCAAGAGGTTCACATCCTGGAGGTAGCTTAAGGGAAATTAAAGATTTTGAAGTAATGGATAATGTTTATGTTTGTGATGCTTCCATATTAAAAGAACCTTTAGGAAAGCCACCTATTATTTCAATTATTGCTTTATCAAAGATATTTGTTAGAAATTATCTAATGGGATAACCATGTTAGACAAAATTTTATCTATATTCAAAAGAAAGCCAAAAATAGCTTATGCAAAATCTCAGAATGTTGATTTATTTGAATTAAAAAGAGGGCCATATTATATTGTTGCTTCTGTTGAGTTGGGTAATACCACTACAAAATCAATTATAACAGCAACAAACTTAGAAACTGGAAAAAGTTATATAATTAGTAAAGCTGTAAGAATGACAAGAGATGTAAGAAAACCAAAAAAAGGAGAAAAAGTTTTTGGTAAAACTCTTTGGGGAGTAGAATTAACTAGAGAAGCTATAGCTGAGATGGTAAGTGAAGTTTTGTTAGAAAGCTTAGATAAAGCTAATCTTACAATTAATGATTTAGATTTTGTAGTGAGAAGTACTGGAGTTACAGCAGGATTTGCATCACCTGAAGAAGTTTCAGAGGTTATTATTGCTCTTGCTCAGGGATGTATGAAGGCTGGAGTGCCTCCTGCTAAGATGACCCCTGCAATGAGTAAAGATCAGCTACCAGAAAAAGTTAGAAAATATTCATTCTTAGATAAAATCATATTTGATGGAGCTGTTACAGGTGTTTTACCTCCAACAGGGAAAGAAGTTGTAGCTAATGAGATGGAAGGAGAGTTAGTTACAGCAGGAGTTAAGGTTGGGAGTAAATGGACATTTGTAGATTTTAGAAATCCATGTATGAGTATAGATTTTGGTACAACATTAGCTGGTAGGATAACAAATGACACCCTCCCATATGCTAAAGTTGTAGGAAATCTTTGTGGGTTAGCTGGAGCAATAGCTGATGCCATAGCAAGAGGTACTGGAAAGATTGATGAGAAAACTGGAGCAGTTTTAGATTTAAAGGCTGATAAAGGTAAAGCTGATGAAAAATTAGCTAAAGAATATGCTGATAAGATGCATAAATATATAATTATTGACCTTGTCCCAGATGGAGTTAGTAGATTTGGAACTGTTCCAGTAAATACAGAGGCTGCTAAAAAAGCTGGAGTTAAATTGTTAGGTTGTGATGTTGGAGAGAATGGAAGTGATTTAACAAAATTAGAAGAGCTTGGAAAAGAACTTTATGAAAAAAGCAATCTTTCAACACTAATGTTATGCTTAGATTATGTTATGGCTGAAATTGTTAGAAGGTTAGTGGATTTAGCTCATAGAGAGGGATTAATAAGTGAAAAAACTGCTATAGGAATAACTGGGAGAGCTGGAATAACAGGAAAAAAACCAGAAATTATTATAGAAAAATTAAAATCCTTAGGAATTTGGGAAAATGTAGAAGAGAATGTTGTATTTGTTGAAGATGGTTTAGCATTGGGAGCAGCTGTTATGGCAAGATGTATGAATTGCTTGGGAACACCAAAGGTTCCTATTGGAGGAAATAGAGGAGGAGGTTGTATATTAGGTTTAAGAATTAAATGGCAAAAAGAAAAAGGGATGATAAGGTCATAATAATTTCATCTTTTTTGGCAATTTTTTCCATCTCCAAAAACCTTTTAATATTTCTTCTTCACTATATCCATAACTTTTTAAAACATTAAACCATTTATAAAATAATTCTGGATAAATTTGTTTTACTATTAAAAATTCAGCTGATAACATTGATGGACAAAGATAACACCCAATTCTTTCAAAACCCCTATCATAAAGAGGATTATATATAATGTCATTTAGATATATCCAACTCCAAACATCTGTAGCTTTCCAATAAAGTATAGGAAATATATTAATCTGATTTTTTATAAACCTGCTCTTTCTCTCATAACTTAATTTTTCTCTACTAAAACTTTCAAATTTTCTACTACCATCTACTGTATAGACTGTTTTATATTTTCTTAAATATTCTTTTAATGGTTCTAATTTACATATACTGTTGCACCACCTATTATCTTTTGTAGGAATACCATAATATTTTAAATATTTCCAAAAGTTTTTACCTTTTAATATGGTTAAGTTTATATCATACTCTTTAGCAAATTTATTAACAAATTTTAATGTTTCAGGGAATTCTAAACCTGTGTCAATAAAAATAACTTCTATATCTTTAATAACCTTTTTAGCTAATAAAGTAGAAACAGAACTATCCTTGCCTCCACTAAAAGATGCATTTATATTTTTATTTTTATATTTTTCTATAAAATCTATTGCTTTCTTTTCTAACTTTTTTATCTTTTCTTTATTTTTTTCTACATAATCTTTTAATTTTTCAAATTTTATCTCTTTTTTTTGTATGAGATCTTTTATTTTTAACTGATCTCCCTTTTTTATGCCAACACCTACATAATTTCCTATTTCAACACCTACATATCCATCTTGCAAGCTTTTAAATTCATCTAAATTCTCTATCAGATCTGTTGAAATTTTTTTCCCTTTTATCCTCTTTTTAGTATTTTTTAACTTTATTTTTGGTTTTTCTATCAAATAATAGCCAGCATATGGTTGAAATTTCCATTTTAATTCTTTTAAATCAAACTCTAAAATTCCTAAGCAAATATTCCCAATATAAACTTTTTTTCTGTAATCCAATCCTCCAATCTTTTTTAATATTATAGCTAAATCATCAAAAGTTTTATTTGTTAATTCATTTAAAATCTTTATTTCAAACTTTGATGCAAATTTTTCATCCATTAATTCCACCAAAAAATAGAAAAAAATAGGTTATCTAATTAAAATATATCTTATTCTTCTTTTTTCTGTGGTTGTTTCCATTCTAAATATCCACATTTTCCACAAGAATATCTATTTAAATGCTCAGCCAAGAAAACTCCAGGACCACATCTTGGGCAGAATCTTCTTAATCTAACAACTTTATCTCCTTCTATTTTATAATATTTGTATTTAGCTACTTTCTTCCCCTTGGTCATTTTCTCCACCTATCTCATTTTTTAATAATATGTGCTTTCTTTCAACTAACTTTAATATATTTTCATCATCATAAATTTTAACATATCCTCTACATCTTTGCATACCAGTTTCTTCAACTATTTTTTCAAGTATCAACAAATTTTTATCTACATTGAACATTGCACATAGTTTTGATCTTACATCTTTAAATGTTGGTGTAGCTCCTTCATGATCTAGAATAAATTTAATCTCTCTTCTTTTCAATAAAGGGTTATATCTATCAGAAACAATTTTTATTTCCATAACCTCTCACCTTTAAACTTTTTCAAATTTTTTTAATATTTCCTCTATCTTTTGTTTTAACTTACTGTTTATTTTTAAAACTACCATACCTTTATCAGGTAAACCATATAAAACATATGTACCTATGGGAAAATACTTTATAACTAATATTGTTAATAAATCTTCTTCTCCATCAACTATTAAAGCAACATCTCTATCATTTAATTTAGAGAGATATTTAATACTTTCTATAGCTTCATCAGATATATATCCTGGAGGATTTTTAACTTTAAAAACCTTCTTAAATTTATGGTTTATCTCAACAGGAATGTTTCTTTTAGTTTTTTTATCAATAATAGAAAGTTTGGGGATAATATTTTTTTCAATTAAGGTCTTTGTTACTATATCCCCAACAGTTACTATATCACCATTAATATTTGGAATGGTTTTATATACTTTTCCAAAGGGTTTCCTAAGCTCCTCTCTTAAATAATTAGGAAGTTTTAACATAATTTCATTCCTTAACTGTTATAGCATATCTCCCTTTCACCTTTATATTTGCTTTTTTAGCAATTTCAGATTTTTCTGGGTTTATTATTATTAATAATCCCATCCAATTTTCACTAGTTTGGGCCCCACAAATTGGGCATGTTTCTTCTGTTGTTAAATATTTACATTTTAAACAAGCTCTCATTTATTTTCACCTTTTTTCTTCTCTTCCTCAATCCACTCTATCTTCCCTAAATATGGCTGTCTCATTGTAAGTGCTATCTTACTACCTCTTTTTCTTTCAGATTTTAAACTTATAGCTACAATTCTTGCTCTGACATAATCCCCTATTTCTAAAACTTTTCCTGTTTCTTTTCCTATTATTGCCTGTCTTTTAGGATCATAAACTACATAATCATCCATAATTTGTGAGACATGAATTAATCCATCTAATGGACCTAATCTAACAAAACATCCAAATTCTACAACATCTACAGCCTCTCCTTCAATTAGTTCATACATTTCTGGCATATATACCAAGGTTTCAAATATAACAGGATGATATGCAGATCCATCTCCATGAACTACTTTTCCTTCTCCAATCTTTTTTACATCTGTTATAGCTAATATGAAGCCAATATCTTTATCTAATCTCCCTTCATATTTTTCAATCAATATCTTTTTTATTGTATCTTTAAGATCTTTCCCAAACTCATCAGGAGGAACTCTTACAACATCCATAATTTCTAAAATTTTATACACTACCATCACCTGATTAAATTTAGATTATTAAAAATAGGAGTTTTATGAAAAGATAAAATTAAAAAAGATTTAGGTATATTTTGTTATTTATGCTATAAAAATTTTTCTGATGATAAGATGGCGATTGAGGATTATTATAATATTTTAGCTAAACATTATGATAGCATTTATAAAAATAAGTATATGAGAGTGGTGGAAAAAAAGATTATTGAAAGTGAAATTGATAAAGAAGATTTTGTATTAGATATTGGTTGTGGAACTGGAGAGCAGTTAAAAATAATAAGTAATGCTGTAGGATTAGATATTTCTATAGAAATGGCTAAAATAGCTTATAATAAAACAAAAAAATTTATTGTTGTAGCTAATGCTGAATTTCTACCATTTAAAAATAATACATTTGATGCTGTTATATCTTTTTTTGGAGCTTTAAATCATAGTAATATTTATAGAACTGTTAAAGAAGTTAGAAGAGTTCTAAAAAAAGGAGGGCTTTTTATCTTTACAGTAGCTAATCTATATGATATTCAATGGATTTTTAAAAATATATGTAACATTAGAAAAATTAAAAAAGCTATGAAGAAAAGGAGGGGAGAGATTGTTAAAATAATAAATGGTAAAAAAATTAAGGTTAAAACAAGATTTTACACATTAAATGAGTTAGAAAAAATCTTAAAAGAAAATAATTTTGAAATAAAGTATAGTTTTGGAATTTATGATTTACCATTTGATGTAATTTTTTACAAAACACCAATAAAAGTGTTTGCAAAGTATATTGGCTTTGTAGCAAAAAAGGTATAAATTACAAAGAATAAATAATTATTATATAATATTAATTGGGGGTAAAAATATGGTAAAGGTTTTAATAAATGGTTATGGTTCTATAGGTAAAAGAGTAGCAGATGCGGTCTCTAAGCAAAAAGACATGGAAGTTTTAGGAGTTACTAAAACAAAACCTGATTTTGAAGCAAGATTAGCTGTAGAGAAAGGTTATAAGTTATACTGTGCAATACCTGATAAAGAGAGATTAAAAGCTTTTGAAGATGCAGGAATAGATGTTGAAGGGACAATTTTAGATGTCATAGAAGAGGCTGATATTGTTGTTGATGCTGCCCCTAAAAAGATTGGAAAGCAAAACCTGGAAAGTATTTATAAACCACATAAGGTAAAAGCTATTTTACAAGGTGGGGAGAAAGCTAATGATGTTGAGGATAATTTTAATGCCTTATGGAGTTATGAGAGATGTTTTGGAAAAGATTATGTTAGAGTTGTTTCATGTAACACTACAGGTTTATGTAGGATATTGTATGCTATAAACTCAGTTGTAGAAATAAATAAGGCAAGAATTGTTTTAGTTAGAAGAGCAGTTGACCCTAATGATGATAAAAATGGTCCAGTAAATGCTATAAAACCAAACCCAGTTGTAGTTCCATCACATCATGGTCCTGATGTAGTTTCAGTAATTCCTGAATTTGAAGGCAAGATAATAACCTCAGCAGTAATAGTACCAACAACTTTAATGCATATGCATACATTGATGGTGGAAGTTAATAATAACATTAGTAGAGAAAAACTTTTAGAAGCTATAAAAGAAACTCCAAGGATAAAACTATTTAAAGCAGAGGAAGGATTTGAATCAACAGCTAAAATAATAGAATATGCAAGAGATATAGGAAGGTTAAGATATGACCTTCCAGAATTGGCTGTTTGGGAAGAGAGTGTTAATGTCTTAGAAAATGAAATATTCCTAATGCAGGCTGTTCATCAAGAGAGTATTGTTATTCCAGAAAATATAGATTGTATTAGAGCAATGTTAGAATTAGAAAGTGATAAGTTTAAATCTATTGATAAAACTAATAAAGCTCTTGGAATTGAATAAATATACTTTTTAAGGGGATAGTTAATGAAAAATGCCTTAATAAATGCTAAAAGTGGGAAAGTTGAAATTATAGAAAAGAACATCACTCCAGTAAGATGGGGATTGTATTGGCATAAAAAATATGAAACTTGGAAGTATGATGTCTATAGTGATAAAAATATCTTTTGTTGTGGTTCCGGAATAATTCCATTACCTGGAGGGCATAGGTTAATTTTTTCTTTTAGATCTCCATTATGGGATGGATTTTACTTTTCTTCCATGGGAGGTGCAGGATATCAGTTTAAAGGTTCAGGTTTTAATAATATAGCAATAATTGGTAAAGCTGAAAAACCATCTTTATTAGTTTTAGATAATGGAAAAGTTTATTTAGAAGAGTTAAAGGAGAATTTTAGGACTGTTTATGAAATAACAAATTATGTAATTGAAAACTATGAGGATAAAAATTTAAGAGCTGTTGTTGTAGGTGAAGCATCTAAAAGAACTAATATGGGTGCTTTATTTTCTCAAGGTTTAAAAAATAAAAAGCCTATAAAAGGTGCTGAAGACTGGGCTGCTAGAGGAGGAGGAGGATCTGTTTTATATAGAGCCCATAATATAGCTGGAATAGTTTTCTTTGGTGAAATTGAAGAAGAAGATAAAGAGAAAATTAAGAAAATAGTTGAAGATTATTATAAAAAACCACTATCAAAAGTTATTTTAGAGCACACATCTAAGTATAGGTATAATAAAGAGACAAATACAGGAGGAACTTTTGGAAATAATTGGTTATTGTATAAGGAAAAAGTTCCTATATATAATTGGAGGATGCCTTATATAAGCATAGAAGATAGAAAAAAAATATTAGAAGTTATATTAAAAAACTATTTAGAAATTTTTAACAAAGAGGCTATAGAAACTAAGCAATGGTTTAACTGTGGAGAACCTTGTCCTGTGTTGTGTAAAAAGTATAGAAATAATAATAAAATGGATTATGAACCATATGCTGCTAATGGGACACTTTTGGGAATATTTGATTTATATGAAGCTGATAGGGTTGTTAAAGAAGTGGATAAGTTAGGGTTTGATGCTATTGAAATAGGAAATGTTTTAGCATGGCTGTTTGAGCTTTTAGATGTAGGTTTATTAAAAGAAGAAGAGTTAGAAGTAGAAAAACCAATATTTGACTATAATAAGCTATTTGAAGGGGATATAAAAGAAATATCAAAGCATAATGCTGATCAAGCAATTAAAATTGTTAATTATATAGCAGAAAATAAAAATGAAATTTATCAGATAATAGCCTTAGGAAAAAGAAAAGCATCAATAATATTTAATCAGAAGTTTAAAGATAGGATTAAAGATATGAAATATAATGACTATGCTGCCTATGTTCCATTTGGCTCTTGGGGAGAAATTGGGCCTAATTTGTATTGGACTCCTGGATTTTTCATGCCATTGCCAATTCAAGGGAGGTATCTCACATACTATATGCCTGAATTCCATGAGCCAGAGAAGTTAGCAGAGTTAATATATGAGAGTATTAAATTAGAGATGGCTTTAGATAATTTAGGAGTCTGTAGGTTTCATAGAAGATGGTTAAAACCAGTGTTAAAAGATATATGTAAGGAATTGTTAAATATAGATGACATAGAAGAAGACAGCTTAAATCTTTATAAAGAAATAACAGAATTTAATAAAAAGATTGGATACCCTATAAAAATAGAAAGTGAGAGAGTTAGAGATCTAATTATTGCTTTGGCTAAAGAATATAATAATGAAAAATGGGTAAAAGAGTTTGAAAATAATAAGGAGAAAGTTGATGAATATATTAAAACTGTTTTAGATAAGCTTTCTGAATTATTAAAAATAGATTGGAGTTATTCTTTAAGATAAAATGTCATTGTATCTTCATCTAATATTATCCCTTTTTTCCACTTTACAAATAAATAGTATTTGTTTTCTTCAGATAACTCTTTAACTATTCTTTTAGCTATGATCTTTACAGGATCTTTCTTAACTCTATTTTTAAAATCTTCAAAACTTTCAAA
This sequence comes from Methanocaldococcus villosus KIN24-T80, assembly GCF_000371805.1. Classification (NCBI taxonomy): domain Archaea; kingdom Methanobacteriati; phylum Methanobacteriota; class Methanococci; order Methanococcales; family Methanocaldococcaceae; genus Methanocaldococcus; species Methanocaldococcus villosus. Next base: position 500,861 of record NZ_AQUK01000001.1, on the reverse strand, counting down.
TTTCTTAGCTTCTCTCTCTTCTATAATTCTCCACATGTATTTCTTGCTAATTTCAGGTAATAATTCTAAGCTATGTAATTTAGTAGTTATTGGAGGAGCTTCATTAAAAAATTTTATAAATCTCTCTTCTTGCACTCTTACAGCATCCATTATTACATACAACAATTCTGACTTTGCTGTAGGGGTTAAATGATCATATTTAATCATCCTTCTAACATGATCAATCTTATCTCTCTTTCCCTTACCAATATAAACTCTTTCTCCTAATTCTAAATCAGTTTTTGGCTTTAGTTCCATTAACACAAATTGATATTCACCTACAGCTTGAGCAATAGGTTCTTTTATGTTTCCATAACCATATGGTAAATAATCCAATATCCAAGCATAGTTTTCAAATTTTTTCTTATCTTTTTTTGGATAATTTTGAACCATGTTTCCACCTATTTTATTTAAATCTATCAATATATGGTAATAAAAAAATTTATATGTACTTTCTAACCACTTCTAATATCTCTTCAGCATTTTCAGGTAATTCTCTTTTATAGAATATAGCTCTTAAATCATCCATATCCTTAGGTAATATATCAGCTATTTTTACAGCATCTTTTTCATCCAATCCTAAATTTTTTAACTCTTTTACTAATTCTATAGCATCTTCTTTCTTTAATTTAGCAAATTTTTGTAGATAATCTAAAGCACATCCTTGCTCATATGAAAGCTCCCCAATTTTTGCTCTATCTTCCATAATTTCTAATGCTTCTGAAATGGTTATATATCTCTCACTTAAAATTTTCTTTCCTATCATAATCTCCCATTTTAAGCTTGAGCGGGTCTAAGGTGTTGTGGATAGGCTATTATATATTTATATTTTCCACCATCCCTCACTTTAACTACAAAAGCTCTTCCTTGCTTACCTACAACAACACCTGTCCTACCATGAAACCTTGGATGAGGCATGCCTTTATGGACTGAGGGATCAATAACTATATGCACATACTCTCCTTCTTTATATTCTTTTAAAGCTCTTGTTATTGGGTATAATCCTCTTTCTCTTGGATGTTTTGATAACTTTTTTCTAGTCTTCCTCCTAAATCCTTCACTCATTTCTACCATTTATATCACCTGTTTCGTTGTCATGAACTTTTAGAACATCCAATTCTTTACATATACAAGGTTTGTTTAAAATAGAAGAAACAGATGGTTTTGTTCTACCATCATCCCCACTAATGAGCTCTTTTATATAAAGCCCTCCATCACAGTATATAATCATTTCAAAATGATTATCATCTACTTTATTGGTTTTGACTTTATATACTTTACGAATCCTTTCAAGATCAGCCCTTCTATGTAAAACTCTCTTTGGAGTTCTTTGTTTTATAATTCTATTCTCAAGCTCTCTTTCTAATTTTTTTAAATCTTCTTCAGAAACTTTTTCAGAACACTCTACCAGTGCTCTATATGTTTTTTTATGAGGTGTATTTTTATATGCTATTACATCTTTTCTTTTTGCAAAACTAAGGTTTAACACTTCCACTCTCCCATCTTTATTAATCTCCTCTTCTATCTTTTTTAAATCAATATTTCTTATTTTTGGTTCTTTTATTTCAATAATAAATGGTCTACCATCTCCTAACATCCTAACATCTACATCTTCTCTTCCTGCCCCATGAAACTTTTCATCTTTTCCTTTTGTGGCTTCCATTATTGGTTTTGCTATTATTTCTTCCACTGAACTGGGATATTTTTTACCAGTATAGTTGCATATTTCACAACCTTTTCCTTTACATTTTCCACATAACCATATTGTTTGAGATATCCCCCTTACAAGCTTTCTATACCTTCCTTTTATAAATAGAGGATTGACTTGTAGATAAATTTCTTCTGTATATGGGTTAATATGAACAACAATATCAGGATTTTCTTTATCAGGCTGCTTATTTAATCTTATTGCTAAAAGCTTTCCAAACTCTCTACCAAACTCTTGTTTGATACTTTCCATATATTCTGTTTTAATTTCCTCCTCAAGCTCTTTAATATCTTCTGGTAAATGAGTACCTATTAAAAATGTATTAAAATCATACTCTTTTAATAGATTAATAGCCTTATTCAATAATCTTTCAATCTTATCTTTTTCAAATATACCTCTACACCAAGGACAAGATTCTTTTTTAATTTCCATGTTTAATCTTGTTTTATTGCATCCACTTCTTAATATAGCCTTCAAAAGCTCATAATCATTTTCATCAGCTTCTCCTTTGTTTATTTTCTTCTCTATTTCTAAAAGTTTATATATTTTTAAAGCTCTACCTCTTTCAATGTTTGTAGCATGTAATAGTTTTGCAAATAGCCTACCAAAGCACCTATCACATAGTGGATATTTTTTTAGGATCTCATACATCATAATACATCACCAAGAATAAAATTAATATTTAAAATTATAAACTTAGTGTCTGTGGGATTATGGATAAAAAGATAACCTTAATAGGTAGTAAATTAGCTAATATAGGAGAGGAATTTGTATATCTTGGAGAAGTTGAAGAGTGTAAAACATGTAAATTTAGAAAACTGTGTCATAATAATTTGGAAGTTGGTAGAAAATATAAGATAGTGTCTGTAAGATCTGCAGAATATTCTTGTCCTATTCATGAGGGAGGAGTTAAAGTTGTTGAAGTTGAATTAGCAGATATTATATTAAATATTGATGCTAAAAAAGCTTTAGAAGGGGTGGTTTTAAACTATGAGCCAATAAACTGTGGAAATTTTAATTGTAAAAATTATAAATTTTGTCATCCTGAAGGAATTTATGAGGGAGATAAGTTTAGAATAAAGAATGTTTTAAATGAGAAAATCAATTGTGAAAATGGTAAAACTTTAAAAAAAGTTATTGTTGAATTGATAAAATAAAAACTATTTAAATACCTTTACCATATATAAAATTATTATTGGTGAAAATATGATCAAGTTTATTAAGAGAAAGATTAAGGATATTAAATTGGAAAATGCTCTATTAATTGAAGGTCTGCCTGGAATAGGACATGTTGGAAGGTTAGCAGCAGAGCATTTAGTCCATGAATTTAATGGAGAGAAATTCTTAGAGTTGTATTGCTATGATTTTCCTCCACAAGTTTTGGTTAAAGATGATGGAACAATTGAATACATGAAAGCTGACTTCTATGCTATAAAAGAACCAAAGCACATGATTGTTGTTTTAGGTAATACACAGGCTTTAACCCCTGTTGGGCAGTATCATTTAGCAGAAGAGATTGTAAAATTAGGTATTGAACATGGAGCTAATTTTGTTTATACTTTTGGGGGTTTTGGGATAGGAAAATTAGTTAAAGAAGCTAAAGTTTATGGAGCTACAACATCTAAAGAATTGGCTGAAAAATTAAAGGAACATGGTGTAATTTTTAGAAATGATGGAGGAGGTATAGTAGGTGCAGCAGGTTTAATGTTGCTATTTGCTGATTTAAACAATATTCCAGGAATATGTTTAATGGGTGAAACTCCTGGTTATTTAATTGATCCTAATGCAGCTAAGGCAGTTTTAGAAAAATTCTCAAAATTGGAAAATATAGAAATTAATATGGAAGAATTGGAGAAAAGAGCTAAAAGTATGGAACAATTTATTGAAAGAATTAAAAAGTTTGAAGAAGAAACATTAAAAGCTTTACAGAAACCACCATCTGATGAAGATTTAAGGTATATTGGTTAATCTATTTAATAACTCTTTTGGATATTCTAATAAAGCTTTTTCTACTTCTTTTTTTGTCATTCCACATCCATATGCTACTTTTTCAGCAAAATCTGGGCTAATTAAATCATTTGGAGCATGAGTATCAGAGTTTATTAAAAATGGTATATTATATTCTCTTGCTATATTTAAAACAACACCATTTGTTAAACAATGTCCTTTTCTTGAAGTTATTTCTAAAAATATATTATTTTCTTTTAAATTTTCAGCAGTATCTTTATCTATAAAACCTGGATGAGCAAGAATATCAATCTCTGATATAGAAGCATAGTAGTTTGTTTTTTCTTCAACTGGTTCAACAATTGTTTCTCCATGAACTAATACAATCTCTGCCCCATAATCTTTAGCTTTCTTTGCTAATTTTGGAATAGCTTTTGGAGGAACATGAGTAATTTCTATTCCTGCAATAATTTCAATTTCCCAATATCTTTTTAACTCTTCTTTTGCCATCAATGCCTTGTCAATTAATTCTTTATAGTTAGAAAAATCTGCATGATCTGTTATAGCAATTGCTTTATGTTTTAGCTTTATAGCTCTCCTTACAAGCTCTGAAGGGATAAGCTCTCCATCACTAAAAACTGTATGTGTATGAAAATCATATCTCATCTTCCCACATTTTAGCATTACTTAATTTTTTAGCTTTATTCTTCTTTATAAGATACATGTCTTCTAATCTAACACCAAACTTATCTTTTATATATATTCCAGGTTCTATAGTTATAACCATATTCTCTTTTAAAGTTATATTTTCTCTAAAGTTAGGATTCTCATGAACCTCTAAACCTACTCCATGACCAAGGCTATGTATAAAATAATTATTATACTCTCCAAAATGTTTTCTAACTAACTCATCCAAATATCCTGTTTTTACACCTTCTTTTAAATGCTCTTCAACAATTTCTTTAGCTGATTTAACTAAATTATAAATTTTTTTCATCTCCTCATTATTATTTAAAATAAATGTTCTTGTTATATCAGAACAGTATCCTTCATAAACTGCCCCAATATCTATTAATAATATATCTTCTATTTTTTTATCTTCTGGAAGGGCATGAGGATAAGAAGTTTTCTTCCCTGATATAACAATTGATTCAAAGGCGGGTTTTATACTGCCATATTTCTTCATTAAATACTCTATTTCAGCACATAAAATCATTTCATTATTGTAGTAGCAAATATTGTTATAAATATAATCCATAACTCTATCAACTATATTAACAGCCTTTTCTATTTTTTTAATTTCATCTTTATCTTTTATAGCTCTCATTTCTCTTATTTTATCTGAAATTATCTTATAATCATTTAAATATTTCAGAAATTTTATAGGTAATTCTTCCTCAACAGCATCACAATTATTAAAAATTTCTTTCCAATTTTTAAACTCCCTAACTTCTATATCCAATGATGATGCATAATCCTTATCTAACTTTCCCACATACAAATAAGGATGGTCTTCAAATACAAGGGCTATAGCAAAGGGAAAATAGTTATTTAAAAAATAATTTATATTCTCTTTTTTTAAAATAACTGCTTTTTTTACTCCAATTTCTTCCATATAATTTAAAAATTTCTTTACTTTCATAAAAATCACAATGGAAAAGTTTTTCTCATGTCTTTTTCTATTTTATCAATTTCTTTAGCATAATTTATAGCTATTTTTTCCATAACTTCATCAGCATCTATTTTTAAATCATTAAGACCTATAATTTTAACATGCTCAGCTCCTTTAGATAATATATTTATTCCTAAATGTATTTTACCAGAAATCTTACCTTTAGAAGCTATTGAAACAGAAAGCTTTCTATCTTTATAATATAAATCATCCCCATCTCTTTTTAATTTAATTCCATAGCTTTCAATAACCTCTTTGGCAATAAATATTAATATTCTCTGTCTTAAATATATTTCTCTCAATGAAATATCAAAATGTTCAACAATAAAATTTATAGCAAGTTCTGATTTTATAGGGATATCTAAATTTTCTCTTTTTAAATCTTTCAAATCTTTCATAAACTCTCTTCTGACTTCCATTCTACCTTTAAAAGCTACAATGTTATCTTTTTGTGTGTTAAAAAGTTTAAATGCCCATAATTCTTCTATTTCTTTCCCAGTATATTCCATATTTTCAGCAAAAATAATATCCATGTAATCTGTTTTTATAATTTTCATGAAATTCACCAAGGAAGAGGATGATACTCTCTTTTAATTTCAGGAACTTCTGAAATAGCATTGTAATTAATATTAGCTAAAATAAATCCATCCATTTCTTTTAATTGTGATAATAAACAGCCTTTTATAGATACATTTGTTTTTTTAACTTCTAAATGAATTTTATCGACTAACATTAAAAGATCTTTTATTTTATATTCTTTTGGTAGATTGTTATTGTATGCAATAGGATGATGAATCATTATTTCATCAACGATTCCATCAAAATATTTTGCCATCTCTATTAACTCTTTTTCATTAAAATTAGGGAGATATATAGATCTTATTATAGTATGAAAATATTTAGAAGCTATCTTTATATTTTCTTTAACTTTATCAAAATAATCTTTCCCAGTTATTTTTCTATAACTCTCTTTACTAAAACAGCTTAAACTAATCATGACTATATCTAAACCTAACTCTTTAAATTCTTCTAATATTTCCTCATTCAAAAACACTCCATTAGTTTGTAGATCCACCCTTAAATTATATTTTTTCCCTAACAATATTGCCCTTTTAACACCTTCTATGTCAAATAATGGCTCACCATATTGAGAGATTGTTAAAGCTTTAGCTTCTTCTAAATTTCCATAAATACCTCTTTTAACTTTTTTTAATTTAGAATAACAAAAAAAGCAATTTAGATTGCACTTTTGAGTTAGTTCAACAGATGGATGATGTTTTGGGTCTTTAATATTTAAATCTAACCCTTCACAACCAATACAGTGTTTTACATATTTTAAATTTTTGACAATATTCTCTAATTTGTCACAAATTTCATTTCTAATTATCATAATCAACCACAAAAAAATTTAAAAATTTTATTCAGAAAATTCTATATAATCAACAGCATGTTTATAAATCAATAAGTTCCTTTCTCCAACTTTAACAACTATCTCATAATTTGAAATTCCAGTAATTTCAGCATCTAAAACTTCCCCATTTCTTAAGAATATTTTTACTTTTTTCCCATTTAACCTTCTAACATATTCAAAATTTTGTTGTTGTGGTCTTTTAGGTCTTCTTTGCTCTTGCTTTTTTTGCATCTATAACCACCTTAACCCGAAGTTAAAAATTTGTTTTATGATTAGCCTTACCTATATATATACTTTTTGAGAGTTTAAAAATGTTTAATATATAACCTATATAAATTTAGAATGTTATACAATAATATTAATAAAATTTTTAAGGTGATATAAATGGTAAAAAAATTAGTTTTAATAATATTATCCTTACTTATTCCTACAGTGGCTGCTACAAATGTTATATTAGTTAGTGATAATCAAGCAGATTATTTAACAGCTCTAAATATAGCCTCACTCTTTAATGATACAAAAGTTGTAGTTACTCCCTGGGGAATTTATAATGAAAGTGTTGTTAATGAAATATTAAAAATGAAACCTGAACAAGTTATAATAATTGGAGGACCTATAGCAGTTCCTGATGAATATGTTGAAAAATTAAAAAATTTAAGTATTAAAGTTGAAAGATTAGGAGGAAAAGATAGATATGAGACAAATAAAGAAGTTATAGAAAAATTCAAAGAAAAACTAAAAAAGAAAAAGAAAGTAATTATAGTTCATGGAAATAGTGAGGTTTTGATTAATATTAGTAAAGATGCAATAGTTATATTAACAAATGGAATAAATTTAACAGTTAATATAGATAATTTAAATCCAGAAGAAGTGGAAGTTGTTGAAGATCCTGCAGTAAATTTAACAAATATTACAAAAAAATTAGAGAAGCATAGGATTAAAGTAAGAATTAATGCTATTCCAAAACATGCTTTAGAAAAAATATTGGAAAATAGGATTAAAGAAATAAAAAGAAAAATTAAAGTTTTAAAGAAACTTGGTGTAGATACTGAAGATTTGGAGGAAGAGTTAAAAGATCTTGAAGAAAAAATTAAAGAAGGAGATTATGATGATGCATATAAATTGATGCTAAAGGTTAAAAACATGGAAATGGTAAAAGTTAGATTGTATGAAAACACACATTTAAATTTGAATATAGAAATAGAGAAAAATAAAAAACATATAGAAATTGAAATAGAAAATAAACATGAAGAAAATGAAACAGAACATGAAATAGGAAATGAAATTAAGGGAGAAAAGTTAGTTAAACAAGAAAAAATAAAGATAATTAATAAATAAAGTTTTTAAAGTTTTTTATAATATTTTTCAATTTATTTTTCATATTTATTTAGTAAATTTTATATACTAGATATTATTATTCATACTTTTTGTATGAAATAATATTTGTTAGGTGAAATCTATGCATATTCCAGATGGATATCTTGGTCCTATAACATGTATTTTTTTCTACCTATTAATGATACCATTTTGGTACAAAGGTCTTAAAGAGTTAAGAAAGTTAGATCCTAAAAAATTACCACTTTTAGGAGTGTTAACAGCGTTTTCATTTTTAGTTATGATGTTCAACCTTCCAGTTCCAGATGGAACTACATGCCACATGGTAGGGGGGACACTAATAGCTGTACTTATGGATAATCCATGGGTAGCCACAATTGCAATATCTATTGTTTTAATTATCCAAGCTATATTCTTTGGAGATGGTGGAGTTACTTGTATAGGAGCTAACTGTTTCAATATGGGAGTAGTTTTACCATTTGTAGGATATTATATATACAAATTCCTAGCTACTAAAGTTAAAATTGATGAGGCGGTCGCTGCAGGAATTGGAGCTTATTTTGGGTTAGTAATAGCCTCAGTAGTAGCAGGATTTGAATTTGGAATCCAGCCATTTATAGAACCTGGTTACTGTCCATATCCATTCACTGTATCAATTCCTGCAATGGCACTTGCACACATGCTAGTTGCAGGACCTGTTGCTGCTATAGTTACAGGAGTTATTGTATGGTATGTTAAGAAAGTTAGGCCTGAATTATTTGCTAAAAAAGAGGTGGAAATTTTATGAATTGGGATGACCCATTAGTTAAGAAATTTGCCTATTTAATTGGAGCTATGATTATTTTATGTCCTTTAGGAATACTTCTAGTTTGGAATTATGGTGATGCTTGGGGAGAATGGGATCCTTCAGAAGTAGCAAAGGAGGTAGGAGCTTCTAAAGTAGCTGGGCTTTTAAAACTTTCAGGAGTTTGGCAATATGCAATCTTACCAGACTATAATATTCCAGGATGGGATGATCCTTTACATGCTTCAATTGGATATATTATCTCAGCAATAGTGGGAGTAGCTTTATGTTTAGCCTTTTATTATATTATTGTTAAATTAGTTTATTCAAAACCTACAACTACTTAAATGTGGGATGTTATGAATAAGCTGTTTGATAAAAGTATTGAGCATATGATAACATATATAAATGAGGCTATATTTCATGAAAAATATGCTCGAGTTCCTGGAGTTCTTCAAAATATTGAGCCAAGAATTAAAATTATTTCTTTACTTACTCTTATCTTTTTTACACTTTTTACAAAAAATCTATATATTCTAGTTATCCTAAATATCTTTGCCATCCTATTAGCAAAACTTTCAAAAATACCTATTTTAACATACATAAAAAGAGTTTATATATTTATCCCAATATTTGCAGGATTAATAGCATTCCCTGTTATTTTTAATATTGTAACTCCCGGAAAAGATCTCTTTATTATTTTAAACTCTCCACATATATCGATAACTTTTGAAGGAGTTATGTATTTTATTACTTTTATAATAAGGATATCAACATGTATTTCTTTTGCAGTTCTTATACCATTAACAACAAAGTGGAATGTGATTTTATCTACATTAAGAATGTTTAAAGTTCCTGAAGAAATTGTGACAATATTTAACTTAGCATACAGATATATATTTCTATTGTTAAATTTAGCATTGGATATATTATATTCAAGAAAATCAAGAACAGCAAAAAAACTTTCTTTATTAGAGAGTTGGAAGGAAGGAGGGAAAATAATTGGATGTCTATTCATAAATACCTGTTTAGTTGGAGAAGAGTTATATTATTCAATGCTTTCAAGAGGTTTTAAAGAAGTAACTTCTTTTTATGATTATAAAATAAAATTTAAAGATATAATTTTTTTAATATTTGTTTTAGCATTTATCTTAATATTAAAGGTGTTAATATGGAGATTTTTAAGTTGAAAGAGGTTTCATATAGTTATGGAAAAAATTGTGTATTAGAAGACATAAACATGGAGATTTATAAAAATGAGATTTTAGTTATTTTAGGGCCAAATGGTGCAGGAAAAACAACATTATTAAAAATAATAGATGGTTTAATTTTTCCAAAAAAGGGAGAGATATATTTTAAAAACATAAAGATTACTGAATCCTTATTACACTCTAAAGAGTTTGTTAGAGAATTTAGGAGTAAAGTTGGATTTGTGTTCCAAAATCCTGACTTAATGCTTTTTAACCCTACAGTTTGGGATGAGGTGTTGTATACTCCACTACAAATATATGATAAAGAAAAAGCTATTAAAATGGCTGAAAAGGCATTAAAAAAATTGAAAATCTATCATTTAAAGGATAGACACCCTTATAATTTAAGTGGTGGGGAAAAGAAGAAGGTAGCCATATCTTCTATACTTTCCTCAGATCCCGAAGTAATATTGATGGATGAACCTACAGCAAGTTTGGATCCTAAAAGTAGAAATGAGCTTATTGACATTATATTGGATCTTAAAAAGGAAGGAAAAACAATAATTATAGTTACTCATGATCTAAGCTTGGCAAGTTTGGCAGATAGATGTTATATCATAAATAAAAGAATTTTATTTGAAGGTAAGGTAAAAGATATGTTTAATCTACCTTTAGAAGAGTGGAATTTGGATGTTCCTGACATTACAAAACTGTTTTTAAAATTGAGAGAGATGGGTTATGATGTAGATATCCCAATAAATTTAAAAGAAGCTTTAAATATAATAACAAAACTGATAAACTTATAAAACGGTGAAATTATCTTAGAGGGTGTTATAAAGGATGCTTATTTAGAATCTATAAAAAAGGTTAGAAAAGGAGATAAAGAAGAGGAAGTAGAGGCTATAAAAAATAAAATACTTTCTGCAAAAAGAATAATTGTTGCTACAAATAATCAAAAAAAATTTAAAATAATAAAAAATATTATGTTAAAATTTGTTAAGGATGCTGAAATAAAAATGACTGATATAGACACAAGCTTTGCAGATCTTACAAGAATGCCTGCTATATTTAAAGCTTTAATGGCTGTTGATGTAGAGAATGGAGATATATACATAGCAAGAGGGAGACTAGGAATTCCAGGTTCAGGAGCTATGTTGGTTATATTAGATAATAAAGGTAGGATATTAACAGCTTCTCTTTCCCCTCCATCATCAATACATAAAGAAAAAATAGAAAAAAGGATTGAAAAAGAGATTATAGAAGCTTTAAATAGAGTGGGGATAAAATGATGACAGGAATTACTGAAAATATAAAAACATTAGAAACAAAAACAAGAGTTATTGATGTTATTAACAGCATTTCTAAGAAAAAATATAATGCTATGAAAATGTTTTTAGAAGGAGAAGAGTTTAAAGAAGCTGTAGTATTTGGAGTTTATCTTTGGGGAAATTATGTTGCCCAAAATATTAAAAATTTTTGTGATAAAGTTTATTTAGTAGATATATATGAGTTTTTAAAAGATCTTATACCAAATGATAATATTGAGTTTTTAACATTAAATGATTTTAAATTAAAATTAATAAAGGATAAAATAAATCCTGACTTAGTAATTGATATAACAGGCTTAGGAGGAATTGATCCAAATTTTTTAAAAAAATTCTCTCCAAAAATAGCTATTATTGAAGATCCTAGAGGAGTTTTTGATCCTGATATTTATGAACTTGATAATACCTATAAAAGGGCTTATAGTATAAACTCTGAAAAAGTAGGAATTTTAAAGACATTTAGAAAGGCTAAGATATCAAAAACATCCGGCACTATGACATTAACTATAGACACAATTGTAGATGCCTCTAAAGAAATTTCTTCATTAGATGGAGTATTATATGCCATCCCTAACTTAAAATATTATGAAGGAATATTATTCCATAATGGAAACATAAAGAGATTTTTATTAGAATTATCAAAACCTGCAATTATTATAAGTTCTATAAATGATGTTATAAATGAAGCTGAAAAGATTATAGAGAATAATTTGAACCTCATATATTCATTTATTGATGAGCTTTAATCCCCTGCTTTTTAACTCCTCATATAATTCTTCAGGAATATTTGGCTTTTTTAAAAATTCTTTAGCCTTTTCTTTGTTTAATAGTCCTAATCTAACCATTGCAGCTATTCTATCTATCTCAAAACTAAAACCATACTTTTGGTAAAATCTTTCTAATGCTACACCTAAAATTAAACAGTTTGTTGTGTATCCATATAAATTTGGTTTTTTCCATGGTAAATCTTTTATTAATTCATATTTCTCCTCTTCTCTAATTTTATATGGAGCTAATAATCTTATCATCTTTATACCATCTTTCATATCTCTTATAGCTGAATGTCCAAAAGGTAATTCATGCCCAGTTATTATATATTTTATACCTAACAACTTTGCTACCCTCCAAACTTCTCTTAATATCAACCTAGAACATCTTCTACATGGGCTTTCACATCTATTTAGAACTTCATTAAAAAGCCAAGTAAAGTCTCTATTTATTATTATCAAATCAGTATTATAATATTTAGTTACATTAATTGCATTTTTTATAACATCTTCTGATAAATAGTTATTATCCACTAACACACATATTGGATTTATTTTAAATTCTTCTTTCAATAATTTTAATGCAACAACACTATCTTTTCCTCCAGAAAAGGCTAAAATGCATTGATATTTTTTATTTTCTTTTTTTATTTTTTCTAAAGTTTCTTCAACTTCTTTTTTTAACTTATTAAAATCTATTGGATATTTTTTGTATGTCAGACAATCAACACATATGGGTTTATCCTCAAATAAAATTTTTTTAGTTTTTTCTGTATGAACACATATTGAGCATTCTAGCATGATTATCAACTAATTAAAATATATAAATTTAATTTAATATTAAATAATAAACAATAAAAATGGTGGACTGGCCGGGATTTGAACCCGGGGCCTCCGCACAGCCAATGCGGCGCTCTCCCAGGCTGAGCTACCAGCCCTCAAAAAATTAGTGATATATAAATAATAGGGAGAAATATATAAAATTTTCGGATTTATATTAATATATTCTAAAAATAGAATTAAGTGAAATAGATGAAATATCAAAAAATAGGAGATATAGTTTTAGTGAAAAAACCTCTTTCAGAAGAAGAAATAAGGGAAATAGTAAAAAAGACAAAATGTAAAACAGTAGCTTTAAAAACTTCTCAAATAGTAGGAGAATTTAGAAGGCCATATATAAAGATACTCTATGGTAAAGAGACAGAGACTATACATAAAGAACATGGATGTCTTTTTAAGTTAGATGTATCAAAAATTATGTGGAGTCAGGGCAATATAAAAGAAAGAGAAAGAATGGCAAGAATATCTAATGAAAATGAAATTGTTGTAGATATGTTTGCAGGAATAGGTTATTTTTCTATTCCTTTAGCTAAATACTCTAATCCTAAAACAGTTTATGCAATAGAAAAGAACCCTATAGCATATCATTATCTCTGTGAAAATATTAAATTAAATAAATTAAAAAATATAATTCCTATTTTATCAGACAATAGAAATGTGAATTTAAGGAATATAGCAGATAGAATAATAATGGGATATATACACAAGACTCATAAATTTTTACCAAAAGCTTTTGAAATTTTAAAAGATAAAGGTGTTATACACTATCATGAAACTGTTGCAGAAAAGGTCATGTATGAAAGACCTATTGAAAGACTAAAATACTATGCTAAAATCTACAATTATAAATTGGTAGATTATAAAATATTTAAAATAAAAAAATATGCTCCTGGAGTTTGGCATGTTGTTGTAGATGCTAAATTCTGTGCATGTATTTGAATATATCCTCATGTTGGACAATAACTTCTACTCCCAACTCTTTTCCTGTTTTTTCTAACTCTTCTTTTAGCTTTGAAAAATCAACATCTATATTTGATATATCTACTAACATTATCATTGTAAAAAGATCCTGCATAATAGTTTGGCTAATGTCTAATATGTTAGCATTATGTTTTGCTAAAACATTAGCTATTCCTGCAACAATCCCTGGCCGATCTTTCCCAATAACTGATATAACCACTCTCAAACTTTCACCTAGTTAACTATTAATAACAATTTTACCAAAATTTAAATTTAAATTTTTATAATTAACTGTTTGGTGATATTGTATGATAAAAATGGCTGAAGATTTCTTTAGGAAGTTATTTAATATAGTTATAAATAAATCTTGCCCATACTATCCATGTCATTTTGATGGGCAGACATGTATATGGTGTTTTTGCCCATTTTATCCATGTGAAGATCAAGAATTAGGTAAGTATATTGAGAGAAAAGATGGATCAAAAGTTTGGAGTTGTGAAAACTGCTGGTGGATACATAGGGAAGATGTAGCATGTGAAGTATTAAAAGAAATTCTAAAATTAGTTAAGGATAAAGACATTGATGAGATGATTGAGATTTTAAAAGATCATAAACTTATGTTAGAAATAAAGGAAAAGGTTAAGGAGAGAGTAAGGTGAGATTTTGGATATTTTATTTATAGTTTATATTATAAATTTTATAATCCTTATTTTAGCTTCTTTAGTTGATATTAGGGAGAAAATAATACCTCATAGTTATGTTATTATAATGTTTCTTATTAATGTAATAACTGGAGTGTATTATTTTGGTTTTAATGCAATTATAGCTTTAATATCTACTTTTATTTTATGTATTATCCTTTCTATTGGGATGGGAGGTGGTGATGTAAAGGTTTTCTCTTCTTTAGCCCCAATATTTGCTTACCCAAATTCATTTATATTTTATTTTCCAAAATATATGTTAATTATCATATTTTTGAGTATTATTTTGGTAGCAATATTTCCTATTTTTAGGATATTTTTAAGATATTGGAAAGATATTTTGTTTTCTTCCCTTTATTTAGTTATGGTCATCGAAATTTTATACTACATTATTGGTAAATTTAACATCTCATTTGGTTGGATAATTATTTGGATTTATATTATAACTTCTATATATATCTCAAGAAAAGTTCCAAAATATAAAGAATATACTAAAAAGATAGGTTATTTATTTTTTATTTTCTTATTAATTATGTTTTTGTTTGATAGGGCTTATATTATTAACAATTTAATAAACATGTTTATATATTTATTAGAAATTATATTTATATCAATTTTTATATATGCAATAACAGGAGCTGAAATTTGTTTTAAAAAACATATAAATGAATTGAAAGAGGGTGATATATTAAGGGATGTTATTATTATTAATGGAGATCATGTTGAAGTTAAAAACCTTAATATATTTAAAAGATCTAAACTATTATTAAATAAAGAAAATAAAGAAATAATTATAACTGATGGTGAAGGATTAAGTAAAGAACAGATAGAAAGAATAAAAAGTTTATATAATGAAAAAAAACTACCTGATGAACTTAATGTTATAAAAACTTATCCTTTTATACCATTTGTAGCTTTATCTTATTTGTTAGTGGTGTTATTTATCTATTTAGGGGTATTATGAAAGCACAAATATCTTTAGAATTCACATTTGTATTCTTTGTTATTCTTTTAACATCACTTATTACTATAGCTAATTTTTTATCCAAAAATTTTACTATAGAGGATTGGGAAATTGATAAAATAGATAATGCAGCTAAAACTGCTGTTATGCTTATAAACTCTAGATATGAAGGAGTTTGTACAAATACAACATTAATTTATTCAGGAATTAAATGGAATAAGGGGAATAAGGTTATATCAATATATATTTCTCCAAGAGATGCTGTTGATGATAGAATAAGAGATTTCATCTTATCATATATAGAAAATAATACAAATATAGAAGGATATAACATAACCGTAAATCCATAAGGTGAAATAAATGGTAGATCCTGATAAGATTAAGAAACTTAAAGAGAGGAGTAAAAAGAGTATTAAATCTGCCAATATTACTCATTATTTATTAATTATAATAATAGTAATTTTTGGAGTTTTTACTGTTTATATTGTTTATTCTAACATGGCTTCACAAAAAGAAAAAACTGTGCCAGTAGAAATAGGAATTAACTTAGAAAAGCAAAAAACTAGTGCGATTAATAGTTTAAATCAGATGTTTTCAAAATATCCTGACGATCCTATGTTAGGAGTTTATAGGAATGAGATTCTTTCAGCTACATCTCCAAATGAGATTAAAGATGTTTTAAACAGAGCTGCTGAATATATTAAATTGAAAGAGTATAAAGAGAATATAAAAAACCAAATAAAAAATATATGTGGTGATTTCTACTATCAAAGTAAATATGCCCTAAAAATGGTTGGTGAGATAGATAAGGCAAAAACAATTGATGAAATAAGCAATATATATAACAAATATTATCCATATTTATATAATGAGATCAGAGATTTCTATGTAAATAAATACATAACAGAGTATTCTCAGGCCCAATATTTAAGGGTTATAAGTGATGGTAATGAAAGATTGTATTCTTATATAGAGTTTGTAGATTTTATAAAAAACTTAGATCTTGAATCATTGAAAAAATTAAAGGTTTATGAAGTTAAAATGGTTTATATAATTCTCCCAATATTAGCAAAAAATTGTGGAGATATTCCAAAACCAGGAAGTAAAGTTATAATTTATAAATTATCTGGTAAGAACTCCTCCAAGATTACAGAAGGTATTATTACTAAAGGATATATTATTGTTCCAGACATTTCCTATTCAGAATCTTCATCAAAATCTGTATCTTTAAATGATAATGGTGAAACAGAGTCAGCATCAGAAACAAAATCTGTAACTTATAGTTTGAAGGGAATAAACTTTATATTACATTCGGCAGTTATAGGAAAACTTAATTATTATGAAGTCTTACAAAAGCTAAAGAATTATGGATATAGATTAAATGAGATAGAAGATAAAACTGGAATATTTGATGATAAGCTAGTTTATTTATTAGAGTTGAAAGTTCCTTCTGATAAAGTTAATAATTTATTAGGATTAAGTGATAAAGAAGTAGCTATTGCTAAAATTAAATAGGTGATTTTCTTTGAGAAGAGTTTTACTATTTTTAATCTTTTTTTTACCATACATTTATGCTGAAAATGTTGTTATTGGTGAGATTAACTTAAAATATACAATATCAGGAGAAATGACAAATAATAACCCATATCCTATATTTATAGCCCTACCTGATGAGTATGTAGTTATAAATACATATAAAACATTACCTCTTCCTAATAGTGGTTATTGTAATTTAGATATATATCAAAATTCAACAAATGCCACTTACTACCTAATAAAACCAGAGTTAAAATATATGACTATATTCAATGGAAAAAAAGGATTTTGGTTACCTCCATACACAACAGTAAAATTAAAAATGATTTTACCAAACATTTCCTACGCATTATCAATAAACATTCCTGATGAGCATAATTTTAGATCTGTAGGACCAGCAATTTGTAATAAATATGGTGTTATTAAACTAGACAATATATATCCAAATGCTAAAAGGGATAATATTATTTTGGATAACTTTAAACTAACTGTTTATGGTTGTTTAAAATTAAATGATTACTCTAATGCTTATAGCTTAATTATTCCTGCACCTATAACATTTGATGAATATAAAGATATAGTAATTATTCCAATAAATGATGTTGATGATAAAATATGGATAAATTATTATGATTGGTTAAATGGATTTATGAAAGTTAAAAGAAAGAAAAAGCTTTTAGATGATTATAGTGATAATGGATTGCTAATAGATGATTTAGATATTAATCTTGATAAAAATTATCCTGCCTTAGCATTTACAACAACTTCAACAAATCAAAATTTAGAGTTCTATTATATTGTTTATTGGAAAAGAAAATCTATTAATTTGCCAGACATTTTAGATTAAAGTGATATTTATGAATATTAAAGCTCAGATATCACTAGAATTTTCTATTTTATTTTTAGCAACATTATTAGCAATAATTATTGGTGTTTCTTACCCAGGATTATATGGATTAAATAAATCAACCAAAATCTCCTCTATGAGTTTAGCTCATGCTGCTGTTATGAAAATGAAGGAAAATATTGAAATGGTTGGAATGTGTGAAGATGGGTCAGTAAAAGTTGTCTTAATAAAATGCCCTCCAGGAATTTGGGAAGCTAATGGAAATGAGATATCTTTTACTAACTCAAAATTGAATTATACAATTTCAACAAACTGTTCAAATGAAGTAGTCATTTCTGGAGAGAGGGATATAAGACAGTTTACAATTATCACAGCAACTGTGGAAAAAGTTGGAGGGAGAGTTTTAGTTAATATTACATATTAATATTTAAAATCTTTAATATTTAAGTTTCAATTTATGCAAAACTATATATAGTATTATTTATTAACTCTAAAATAGAGGCTGAAATTATGATTAAAAAAGGGGATATTGTCAAAATTGATTATGTATTAGAGGTTGATGGTAAAGTTTTAGATACATCAATTGAAGATGTTGCTAGAGAATATGGGATATATTTTGAAGGTAAAGAATATGAGCCTTTAGAATTTATTGTAGGAAATAATGAGGTTATAACAGGATTGGAGGAAGCTGTATTAGGTATGAATGTTGGAGAAGAAAAATTGGTGAAAATTCCTCCAGAAAAAGCTTATGGATTTAGAGATGAAAGTTTAATTCAAAAAGTACCAAAAGATCTGTTTAAAGATGCAGATTTTGAGCCTGAAAAAGGATTACTGATATTAGCTAATGGAATTCCTGCTAAAATAGTGGATGTGGATGATGAGTATGTAACACTAGACTTTAATCATGAGTTAGCAGGAAAAGAGCTAACATTAAAAATAATAGTTAAAGATGTAAAATCAATGTTTTAATCCTTTACTATTATATCAAATGCCATTATATATTTTTTAGGAGAGTAGCTTTTAACTATCTTTTTATTTAAAATTTCAAAATTACATTTGCCTTCAAAAACTTTTATTCCTTCAGAAAAATTTTCTCCAATAGTGTAGTAGTGGATTATTCCATTTTTATTTATCATAGATAATGCTTTATCAACAAATTTGTATGAATACTTTGGTAAATTCATTATTACCCTATCTCCTTTTAAATCAACTTCATTAGCATCAGCCAATATAGGAATAATTTTATGTTTTACCTTATTTAATTCAATGTTCTTTTTTAATAGTGAAATAGCTTCAGGATTAATATCTATAGCATAAACTCTTCTAGCTCTTCTACAAGCTATTGAGAATGGTCCAACACCAGCAAACATATCTATAACAGTTTCATTTAACCCAACTGATTCTCCTATTCTTTTTCTCTCTCCACTAAGTCTTGGAGAGAAATAAACTTTTGCTATATCAACATACAATCTATAATTATTTTCTTTATGAATAGTTAAAGTTCTATTTTCTCCAGCTAAATGTTCAATTTCTCTAATTCTAAATTCCCCTTTAACTTCACTTTTTCTTCTAAACACTCCTTTACATGGAATTAGTTTATAAGCTAGCTCACCAATTTCTTTCCTTATATCTTCCCTAACCTCATCAGAGATTTGTAATATGACTAAATCACCAATAACATCATAAGATAAAGCCAATAATTTCTTATCTACAATATCCCTATATTTCTCATTAATAACATCTCTAAAACTTTTCTCTTTTTTCCTCTTTTTTAAATCTCTTTCAACAATTTCAAAATCTACTTTTAATATTTCTCTAAGAATTTTTTCATCAACATGTTTTATTGGTAAGTATAGGTGTTTATCATCTCTATCAATTAAATAATCTTTATCATATAGATCATTCTCAATTAACAACCTTCTAACTTTCTCACCTAATTTTTTATCAATTTTTAATGTTAACATATAATATCACTCAAATTTAATCCCTACTCTATCTCCTATTTTAACATCTTTTTTTGTAAAAGCTTTAATTATTTTTCCATTATAATTTATAAAGACCTTTTTATAATGATGATAATCAATAACATTCTCAACCAAATAATCCCCATCAGTAATTTCAATTTCATATGGTGATATAATTTTACCATCAATAATATTAAAACCTAAAAACTCTGCTGTTTCTATTTTCTTTGGTTTATATAAAATATCTCTTTTTCCAAACTCAATAAGCTTTCCATTTAGAAAGATTCCTACTTTTTCTGCAAGAGTTCTAGCTTCATTTAGATCATGAGTCACATGCAAAACAGGGATATTTATCTTTTTTAATTCTTTTATAACTTCTTCTTTTATATTAATATCTAAAGAAGATGTAGGTTCATCTAATAATAAAATCTTTGGTTCTAAAATTAATGCCCTTGCTAATGCTACTCTCTGCTGTTCTCCTCCACTTAATGTTTTAACATCTCTATCTAACAAATGAGAAATATTTAAAAACTCTGCCAACTCTTTAACCTTTCTTTTAACAACTTCTTTATCTTCTCCTCTTAATAATAATCCATAGGCAATATTTTTATATACATTCATATTTGGGAATAGAGCAAAGTTTTGAGGAACATAACCAATTGATCTCTTTTCTGGAGATAATGAGGTTATATCTTTTCCATCCAAAATCACTTTTCCTTTATCAGGTTTTAATATTCCTGCAATACATTTAAGTAATACACTTTTTCCAGCACCACTAGGCCCTAAGATGATGCAGTATTCATTACCAATTTCAAAGGATACATCTATCAACTTAAATTCCTTCCAATGTTTTGATAAGTTTTTTACAATTAGCATTATTTAACCCTCCTAAGAACTGTAAAGAGTATTAAGCATACTATAACCATAGCTACAGATATTGGTTTGGAAGCTAATAAACCAAAACTTAAAAACCTCTCTAATATTAAGATAGGCACAGTTTTTGGATAATATGCTATAATAAGAATAGCCCCAACTTCACTAACTCCTCTAGCAAAGCAGAGAATTGAACCGGAGATTATGTTATTTTTTATAAGAGGTAATAGTATATCAAAAAATATTCTAAATTCAGAAGCTCCTAATGTTTTTGCTACATTTTCAATTTCTTCATCTATTAGAATAAAGCCATCTCTTATACTATTTATTAAAAATGGTAATCCCACAAATAAATATACAATTACTATCCCCCAAAAGTTATCCACTATATACTCTCTTAACCAATCAAAAAAGCTAATTCCATAAATAAAAGATAACAACATAATTCCAATAACACTATGGGGAATTGCCATAGGAAGATCTAATATAGCTTCAACAAAACTTTTAAACCTAAAATCTTTTCTGGCCAATATGTATCCTGAAGGTAATGATAAAATTAATCCAATAATAGTGGCAATTATTCCTGCTAAAATTGTAGTTTTAAATGCATTTATAACCTCATGATCATTTAATTGTGATAAATCTCCAGGATTTGTAATTAAATAGAGAAGAGGTAAGAGAATGAAGAGAGTTAGGGCTAATAATGTTACATACCCAACCTTCATATCAACACCAATTAACTGTTTTTAGTTAACATTAACTATTTATATTAACTCTTTATATTT
This sequence comes from Methanocaldococcus villosus KIN24-T80, assembly GCF_000371805.1. NCBI lineage: Archaea > Methanobacteriati > Methanobacteriota > Methanococci > Methanococcales > Methanocaldococcaceae > Methanocaldococcus > Methanocaldococcus villosus. The sequence continues at coordinate 479,213 of NZ_AQUK01000001.1, read as the reverse complement.
AATTTTCTGTAGGAGGTGAGGTTATGAAAAAGTTGCTTTTATCTATTATGGTATTATCATGCTTAATATTAGCTGCAGGATGTGTTAGTAGTGAGAAGAGTAAGAAAGAAATTATTATTTTTCATGCAGGATCTCTTTCAGTTCCATTAGAGAAGTATGAAAAACTTTTTGAAAAAGAGTATAATGTTGATGTTGTTAGAGAACCGGCTGGAAGTGTAAAATGTGTGAGAAAAGTAACTGAATTAAATAAAAAGGCTGATATATTAGCTTTAGCAGATTATTCTTTAATACCTAAAATGTTAATGCCAAAATACACTGATTGGTATGTAATGTTTGCAAGAAATGAGCTAGTTTTAGCTTATACAAATAAAAGTAAATATAGCAATGAGATAAATAAGGATAATTGGTATGAAATATTGAATAGAGATGGAGTGAAATTTGGATTTTCTAACCCAAATGATGATCCATGTGGTTATAGAGCTGTAATGGTTATTAAATTAGCGAGCATGTATTACAACAAACCCATATTTAAAAATTTAATAGAAAATAATTCTAATATTAAAGCTGAAGGAAATAATATAATTGTTCCAAAAGAAGTTAAAGTAAATACTAACAAAATATTTATGAGAAGTAAAGAAACAGATTTGTTAGCTCCATTAGAAGTTGGAGCATTTGATTATTTATTTATCTATAAAAGTGTTGCTAAACAGCATAATTTAAGATATATTGAATTACCAAAAGAAATTAATTTAGGATATTATGAGTTTAAAGATTATTATAAAAAAGTATCTATACAATTTTTAGCTAATAATAAAACCATTTATGGAAAACCAATTGTTTATGGTTTAACAATTCTTAATAATGCTCCTAATAAAAAAGATGCTATATTATTTGTTAAATTTATGTTGGAACACCCAGAGGTGTTGAAAGAGTGTGGACAACCTCCAATAACTCCTGCTATAGCTGTAGGTAATGTTCCTGAGGAGATAAAAAGTTTGGTTGTTGTTAAGCAATAACTTTTTTATATAAATTTTATTTTATTTTATTATTAAGGTTTCTTTTATCAAAGTGAAAATATGGATTTACAGTATTTTATAATTGCATTTACATCTATCATATCTATATTAAACCCTATTGGGGCAATACCTGTTTTTGTCTCACTAACAGAGTCATATCCAAAAAATGAAAAAATAATCATAGCTAAAAAAACAGCTATTTATACTGCAGCTATTTTGTATATATTTACACTTTTTGGAGAGTATATACTTAAATTTTTTGGTATAACATTAAATGCCTTTAAAATAGCAGGAGGGCTTTTATTGGTTTTAATAGCTTTAGATATGGTTAGAGGTCATCAAAAATCAAAAATTCATGAGAAGGATATTAAACATGCTGAAGATGTTGATGAAATAGCTTTAATGCCTTTAGCTACTCCACTATTAGCAGGTCCTGGATCAATAACTGCATGTATGGTAGCAATGGCAGGAGCTGAAGGGTTTAATAAATTTTTGGTCTTATTAGCCATAGGTTTATGTATTATTATAACTTATATAACATTACTCTTTGCAGAAAAAATTATTGAAAAAATAGGAAAATTAGGGATAAGAATATTTACAAGAATGATGGGTTTTTTACTTTTAGCTATAGCTGTACAAATGATAATCTCTGGCTTGAAAGGATCTCTATTTTAAAATTAAATAGGTGAGAATTATGAGTAATGATAAATATACATTTAAAAAACTTATTAAAGAATTAAAAAGTAAAAAAGGAAAAGGTACTGAATTAATAAGTCTTTATATTCCTGCAGGAAGGAGAATATCTGATGTAGCACAACATTTAAGAGAAGAAATGAGCCAAGCAGCCAATATTAAAAGTAAAAGTACAAGAAAAAATGTTCAATCAGCTATAGAAGCAATTATGCAAAGATTAAAATTGTTAAAAGAACCATTAGAAAAAGGAGTTGTTATTTTTGCTGGAATGGTGCCAAGAAGTGGTCCAGGAACAGAGAAGATGGAAACATATGTTATAGAACCTCCAGAACCTCTAAAAACTTATATATATAGATGTGATTCTGAGTTTTACTTAGAACCATTAGAAGAAATGTTGGAAGATAAAGATGTGTATGGAATAATATTAGTTGATAGAAACGAAGCTACAATAGCTTTAGTTAAAGGGAGAAATATACAGATATTAAAAAGATTAACTAGTGGGGTTCCTGGAAAATTTAAAGCTGGGGGGCAATCTGCCAGAAGATTAGAAAGATTAATAGACTTAGCTGCACATGAGTTTTTACAAAGAGTGGGACAAAAAGCAAATGAGCAATTTTTACCACTCTTGCAGGAAAAAAAGTTAAAAGGTATATTAGTTGGTGGGCCAGGACACACAAAGTTAGAATTTGTTCAAAAAGATTATTTACATCATGAGTTAAAAAAGTTAGTTTTAGACACATTTGATCTTTGTTATACAGAAGAATTTGGTATAAGAGAATTGTTGGAAAAAGCTGCTCCTCTATTAAAAGATGTAGAACTTATGAAAGAGAGACAAGCTGTTCAAAGATTTTTAAAAGAACTTGTTAAAGAAGATGGAGGTTTAGCCTGTTATGGAGAAAAAGAAGTATTAAATGCCTTAATGATGGGAGCAGTGGATACTTTAATAGTTTCTGAAGATATTGAAAGGTATAAAGTTAAAATAGCCTGTAATAAATGTGACTATTTTGAAGAGAGAACAGTTGATAAAATAGAAAAGATGAAATTAGATGAAGAAATAAAAAACATGTCCTGTCCAAAATGTGGATCAGCATTATCTATTGTGGAAGAGAAAGATTATATTGAATATCTCTCTGAACTATGTGAACAGAGTGGTGCAAAGCTTATAACAGTGTCATCAGAAACTGAAGAAGGTGCCATGATATCAAAAGCTTTTAAAGGAATAGCAGCAATATTAAGATATAAAATTTAAATCTTTTTTTCTAAAACTAATTTTGCAAATGTTTCAAAGCTTCTATCATATGTTTTTTCTATTTCTGGAGGGAAACAGCAAGCAGGAAGCTGTCTATTTTTTAAATGATAATGTAAACACTCACAACACATTCCCTTTTTACTACATGAAGGATAAGTGCAATTACATCTCTCCAGATTTTTCTCCTTCTGACATTCCATTACCATCACCTTCTAAACTTTTTAAGAAATTAACAATTTTATTAACTAAAATTTCGGCTTCTTCTTCATTTGTTGGATATTTAACCTTTAAAATTGGAATATTTTTTCTTCTAATTAAATAGAGAGTCAATTCATTTGTTCTTTGACATCCAATACATCCAAATGCTATTGGAGCATCTTCCATAATTATAGCTGCTTCAGCTTCTTCTATTAATGGTCCAATTAAAGCCAGTCTTCCTCTAACTCCAGAAGGAACTTCTATAGCAGCATATTTTAAACCTTTTTTAGGTTCTTCAGGTGTTATATTTATTGGAGGACTGTCTATTTCAGCATTTCTAACAAGTTTTCCAATAACTATATTTAATGTTAATGGTTTATGGCCAAACCTTTCAACAAGGTCTGTTAATATTAAACTATTTGGTGGAAAAATAAACACTTTTTTCATGATTTCACCTTGGGTATGCATCTTCTGGCAAGAATTTGTATAACTCAGGTCTTCTAGCAATGGCTAATATATCTTCAAATATCCCTGCTGTAATATCAACAACCCCTACAGCTCCAACAACTTTATCATTTTCTTTTATAGGTACAACTATTACAGGTAGCCCTTTATATGGTCCAATTATGGGTGTGGCTTTTATTACTTCCCCTTTCTCAATAGCTAATTTTAGAACATAACCTTCAAAGTTCTTATCTACTACCTCACCCTTCTCTAACCTTACACCAGGATAATTTTTACTCCTCATTGTTATAGGTAATTTATTAACTAATATATGTATAGCTTTTGCTATAGGTATTAGGTCTTCTGCTTTAGAATTTTCTGAAATTATCATAGCTCTCACCATTAATAATTTATAGATAATCATTATATTAATAATTACACCTTTAACTTTATGGGTGAAAATTGATGATAACTTGTATTGGGCATATAGCTTTAGATTATATTTTTAATATAGATAGATTTCCAGAACCCAATAGCTCTGTTCAAATTCCATCAGCTAAATTGTATTATGGAGGGGCAGCAGCAAATACTGCTGTAGCTATAAAGAAGTTAGGTGTGGATTGTGAATTAATATCGTGTGTAGGATATGATTTTAAGGATAGTAGATATGAAAAATATCTTAAAAAATTAGGAGTAAATATATCAAAACTCTATTATTCTGAAGATGAAGAAACTCCAAAAGCTTGGATTTTTACAGATAAAGAAAATAATCAGATAACATTTTTTTTATGGGGGGCTGCTAAACACTATAAAGAATTAAATCCTCCAAATTTTGATACTAATATAGTTCATATAGCTACTGGAGATCCTGATTATAATTTAAGGGCTGCAAAAAAAGCTTATGGAAAGGCTATAGTTTCTTTTGATCCTGGACAAGATTTGCCACAATATAGTGAAAATAGTCTTAGAGAATTAATAAAACATACAAATTTTTTATTTTTAAATAAATATGAATTTGATAGGATTAGTAAGATGTTAAATTTTAATTTAGATGATTTTTTAAAATATGTTGACATATTAGTGGTAACAAAAGGAGAGAAAGGAAGTACTATATATACAGAAGAGAATAAAAAAATAGAAATTCCTGTTATTAAAGCTAAAGTTGTTGATCCCACTGGGGCAGGAGATGCATATAGAGCAGGATTTTTAGTAGCATATTTAAAAAAATATCCATTGGAAAAGTGTGGTTTAATAGCTTCAGCAGCAGCATCTTTTGTTGTTGAAGCAAAAGGATCACAAACTAATTTGCCAACATGGGATATGGTTTTAAATAGATTAAAAAGACATGGGTTTAATTTATGAATAAAATACCGAAAGTTTTATATAGATAAGGAAATATTAAAATCAATAATCTTTTAACTAAACTATTTTAAACACTGGAAATAGATTTATTATTTTTATCCCTTTAAAACAAAAATTTTATAAGGATGAGAGCATGGATAGAGAAGCGATATTGAAAGCTGTAAAAGAAGCTCGTTCTTTAGCAAAGCCAAGAAATTTTACTCAATCATTTGAATTCATTGCAACATTAAAAGAATTAGACATGAGAAAACCAGAAAATAGAATAAAAGCTGAAGTAGTTTTACCACATGGTAGAGGAAAAGAAGCTAAGATTGCTGTTATAGCTGAAGGACCATTAGCTCAGCAAGCTGAAGAGCTGGGTTTAACAGTTATAAGAAAAGATCAGATAGAGGAACTTGGGAAAAATAAAAGACAGTTAAGAAAAATAGCTAAAGCTCATGACTTCTTTATAGCTCAAGCAGATTTAATGCCATTGATTGGTAGATACTTTGGGGTTATATTAGGTCCCAGAGGTAAGATGCCAAAACCAGTGCCAGCTAACGCGGATATAAAACCATTAGTAGAAAGATTAAAAAAGACAGTAGTTATTAATACAAGAGATAAGCCATATTTCCAAGTTCTTGTAGGTAATGAAAAAATGAGTGATGAGCAAATAGTTGATAATATTGAAGCAGTTTTAAATGTTGTAGCTAAAAAGTATGAAAAAGGATTGTATCATATAAAAGATGCTTATGTCAAACTAACAATGGGTCCAGCAGTTAAGATAGAAAAGGAGAAAGAAAAAGTTAAAAAGAAATAAGGTGTTAATATGACAACAAAAGTAAAACCTCATGTAGCTCCATGGAAGATTGAAGAAGTTAAAACATTGAAAAGTTTAATAAAAAGTAAGCCAGTTGTTGCTATTGTAGATATGATGGATGTCCCTGCACCACAGTTACAAGAAATTAGGGCAAAAATAAGAGATAAGGTTAAACTTAGGATGTCAAGAAACACACTAATAAAAAGAGCTATAAAAGAGGCTTCTGAGGAATTAAATAATCCTAAGTTAGCAGAATTAGCTAATTATGTTGAGAGAGGGGCAGCAATATTAGTTACTGATATGAATCCATTTAAATTATATAAGTTATTAGAGGAGAATAAAAGTCCTGCTCCAGTTAAAGGAGGGCAAATAGCTCCATGTGATATTAAAGTTGAAAAGGGTTCAACAGGGATGCCTCCAGGTCCATTTTTAAGTGAATTAAAAGCTGTAGGAATTCCTGCAGCTATTGAAAAAGGTAAAATTGCTATAAAAGAGGATAAAGTAGTTGTTAGGAAAGGAGAAGTGGTTTCTCCACAGTTAGCTGCAGTATTAAATAAATTAGGAATAAAACCAATAAAAGTAGGGTTAGATATCTTAGCTGTTTATGAGGATGGAATTATATATACCCCAGAAGTTTTAAAGATTGATGAGAGTAAGTTGTTAAGTGATATACAAACAGCTTACCAACATGCAATGAACTTAGCATTTAATATAGCATATCCAGCAAAGGAAGTATTGCCAATGTTAATACAAAAGGCATTTATGGAGGCAAAGGCATTAGCATTAGAATCATGTTATGTAACAAAAGATACTGCTGGAGATATATTAGCAAAAGCTCAAGCTCAAGCTTTAGCTTTAGCAAAATTACTGCCTGATGAAGCATTAGATGAAGAAATTAAAAACTTAATGTCATCAGCTCCAGCTCCAGCAGTAGAAGAGAAGAAAGAGGAAGCTAAAGAGGAGAAGAAAGAAGAGAAGAAGGAAGAAGAAACTGCTGCAGCAGGTTTAGCCCTATTATTCTAAACCGAAAATTATTTATATTCTATTAGTTAATTATCTTTCTAAATCTTTCTATAAATTTTAACCATAAGAAACACAAAAAATAAAGAGAGGTGTAAAATATGGAGTACATATATGCAGCACTACTATTACACTCAGCAGGAAAAGAGATTAATGAAGAGAACTTAAAAGCTGTTTTGCAGGCTGCAGGAATAGAAGTTGATGAAGCTAGAATAAAGGCATTAGTAGCTGGATTAGAGGGAGTTAATATTGATGAAGCTATTGCTAATGCAGCAATGCCAGTAGCTGTAGCAGCTCCAGCTCCAGCAGTAGAAGAGAAGAAAGAGGAAGCTAAAGAGGAGAAGAAAGAAGAGAAGAAGGAAGAAGAAACTGCTGCTGTTGCTGGTTTGGCTGCACTCTTTGGCTAAATTCTTTTTTTAATATTTATATTCATATATAAAAATATATTGGTGATAATGTGTTTATAGATCTATCTAAATATATGTTAGCTGATGCTGATTATAAATCTGCTGATGGGGTTATTATATCCATTCCTTATGATGAAACCACCTCTTTTAAACCTGGAGCAAGAGATGGGGGGAAAGCTATAAGAGAGGCCTCATGGGGATTAGAAAGTTATAGCCCAATATTGGATAGAGATCTTACAGAAGTAAAATACTGTGATTTAAAAGACCTTGATTTATATGGTAACCAAAAAGATATTTTTAATTTAATAACAAATACCATAAAAAATATACTTAATGATGGTAAAAAGCCTATTATTTTTGGCGGAGAACATTCAATTACATTTCCAATAATTAAAGCAGTAAAAGAGATTTATAATGATTTTATTGTTATTCAGTTTGATGCCCACTGTGATTTAAGAGATGAATATTTGGGAAACCCCTTATCACATGCCTGTGTTATGAGAAGGATATATGAGATTAATAAAAACATTTTTCAGTTTGGAGTTAGAAGTGGAGATAAAGAAGAGTGGGAGTTTATAAAGAAGTGTAATATATACTCTAAGCAGAGGTTATTAAATGAAGAAGATATTGATATAATTAAAGATATAAATAAACCAATATATGTAACAATTGACATTGATGTTCTTGACCCTGCTTTTGCTCCAGGAACAGGAACTCCAGAACCATGTGGATTTACAACAAAAGAGCTATTTAATTCACTATATCTATTAAGAGATGTTAAAGATATGATTGTAGGATTTGATATTGTTGAGGTAGCTCCAATATATGATCTAGCTAATATAACAGCAATAACTGCAGCTAAAATAGCAAGAGAGTTGATGCTAATGATACTATGAGTTGGATAGAGAAATATTTGGAGATCTTACAATGTCCATACTGTGGAGGAGATTTGTATTTAGATAGTAATAAATTAGTATGTAAAAAGTGTAAAAGGGTGTTTGATATAATAGAAGGTATCCCAATTCTTTTGAGGAGATAACATGAGATTATTTTTAGCTATAGACATTCCAAAAGATATAAAAAACAAGATTTATGAGTTTCAGAAAAGTTTTAAAATTAAAGGAATAAAACTTGTTGAAAAAGAAAATTTGCATATAACAGTGAAGTTCTTAGGAGAAGTTGATGAAAATTTATTAAATAAAATTTTAGATCTTGACCTATCCATAGAACCAATAAGAATAAAACTAAAAAATTTAGGAGTGTTTCCAAATGAGAATTTTATAAGAGTTATTTGGGTAGGTGTTGAAGGAGATAAAATAATTGATTTATTTAAAGATATAGACAAAAAATTATCAACATTAGGTTTTAAAAAGGAAAATAATTATATTCCACATCTAACTATAGGTAGGGTTAAATTTATAGAGAATAAAAAGTTATTAAAAGATAGAATAAGAGAGTTTAAGAATGTTGAATTTGGTTCTTTCACAGCTGAAAAAATAAAATTATATAAATCTACTTTAACAAGAGAAGGGCCTATTTATGAAATTATAAAGGAGTGGTAAATTTGGATGAAAATAAACAAAAGTTGCATTATATTATTTATCTTTTAACTAGAGATGATAAAAAATGGGTTAGGCAAATAGTAGTTTTTGCTTTAATATATTACTTTATTAAACTTAAAGTTTTAAGTTACACCTATGCTCCCATGCCTTATATTTGGCAGGATAAAATAAAGTTTATAAATATCAGTTATGATGCATTAGAAGATTTAAATTTTCTTTTAGATAATGGGTATATAAGTGAGATCCTACTTTCTATTAAGGGGTTAAATGAATTTATAGTTGGTTATAAAATTGGAAAAAGCTTGAACTATAATTTTAGCGAGAAAGATAAAGAAATAATAGAGAAAACTATTTTAGATGAAAATGGAAATTTAAAGGAAATAATAATTACTGAAAATGGAATAAAAATTAAGTCTAAAGAAGGAGATTTAGATATAATTTTAACTGAGTTAGAGAGGATTAAGTATAAGTCAAAGAGTTATATTATGAAGGTATCATTATGGGATATAAAACCATAGTTGTGCTAACTGAATGGATTCCATTTGGGAAAAACCATATGGCAGAATTTATAAATAGAATAACATTAAAAGAGTTTCAAAAAAGAAAAAAGTATTTTACAGGAACAGAGAATAGAGATATTAAAAATAAAGCTATTTTTGAAATAGCTAAATATAAAACAACAGTTAGTATTATTGATTTTATTCCTGAAACTTCTGTTAAATTTACAGCAAATATTGGAAATAAAGATGTTTTTATATATATTGATTATCTTGGCAGATGCCTTTATTCTTCTGAAATCATAGAACCAAAAAATATAACTATTGATCAACTCTCCTTTATCATCCCTGATTTAATCTTAGACTCATCAAGAATAATGAGTTATCTAATAACATCTTCACAGAGGTATATTTTAGAGACACTCTATGGAGATATTAAATTATATAAACATATAACAATTTTAACAGAAAATGATGTTGAAGATATTAAAGAAATTAGTAAAGTTATAGGGATGATAAAAAGAATTGTAAAGTTGAGTGAAGGGTTGATTGTTTTTGGAGAGTATGGAATTTATATATCATCTAGCAATATAGAGAAGTTTGAGAGGTTTGTCTACTATTATTCCTTTATTAGAAGTATAACAGGAGTTTCAAAAGATCTATTTTTTAAACTTAATACTATAGCATCAAAATTAGAAAGTATAAGTGGTTTATTAGAAAATGTTGATATAAAAGACATATCAAAAGTTAGGGCAGAACTGAGTAAAATTGATAGAGAACTGTCTGTTATAGAGATGGCATATAACTATTTAAATGAAATTATTGAAGTTTTAAATTCATTATATCCTCCAAATTTTGGAGATTTTGATTTATATTTGTTAGAAGAGGTAGATACTAAAATGAAATTGGAGAGGTTAAAGTATAGAATGCTTGAGATAAAAAATCTCTTAGAATGTAATGAAAAGTTAGCAACAAGCTTAACAAGATTACTTACAACACTATCAGAAGATTTTGAAAGAGAAATTGCTAACCAATTAGCTAAAAATACAAAATATCAAGTAGCCTTAGGAGAAGCTATGGAAGTTTTAGAAGTGGGGATATTTGGAGTTTATGCCTTAGAAGCTGTTCATATTCTTCTATATACCTCAGGAAAAGAGGAGATTTTAGATCATATAAAATTTTTAAGTTTTCCATTAGAATTTTGGATAATCTTATTAACAATAATTTTAGGAATTTGTGTGGGAACATTTATGATAAAGTATAAAAAGATGAAAGTTTTAAAAAGTTAGTGTATTATTACTTCAGCATTTAAGAAAACAGGACCTCTAACATCAATAATTTTTTCATTTCTCATTAAATACTTCATAACTTTATCATCCACTTTTAAGTTGATATCACTTAAGTTCCTAACTATTGTAACTCTAAAGTTAAACCTATCTATGTTAGAGACTAAAGCTTCTTCTATTTTAGATGTTAGTTTATATATAACCCCATCTATATATCTTATCCCAGTACTCACCCCATGATCTTTCACATCTTTTAACACATCTCTATACTCCTCTTTTATTCCTTCTAAGTTTTTAGGTATTCCATATATGTTTCCATTATAAACATAAATTTCATTCAAAACAGAAGGACCTAACAGTTTTTTCCCTTCTTCATTTTCAAAAATTTTAATTATAATTCTTCTTTTTTCACTGTTAAATTTCAGAGTCTTCTCAAATGTTATAGATGTTGGAGCAATATCATCTTTATGACTGATACACTTATCTATAATCTCACAAGTAAGATCATGAAATTCATCTAAAATAGGAGTTTTATCTATTTTAATAGCTCTTGCTATTTCAATATCATCCAATATCAGTTCATAAAACTGTGGGTAAACCATTCTCCTAACATCATCGTAATTGTATAAAACCATAGTAAGCCTTTCTACACCCAAACCTAAGTTCATAACAGGAACATCTATATTATATTTAGATAGAGAAACAGGAGAGTAAACTCCAAAAGTAGCAATTTCTATCCAATCATTAAGCTTAGGATGAAATGCATAAACTTCAGTCTGAGTTTCTGGAGTGTAATATTTACTCTTCTTTTCATCCAATTTGAACTTAAATTTTGTGAATCCAAACTGTTTTAATAATGCTTCAGCAACAGCTTTTCCCTCATCTTCAGATACATCTTCATCAGCAATAACACATGAAGCTGAATGATAGCTATATAAATGACTCCTATCTTCTCTTTGTTCTCTTCTAAAACATCTATCTATTGAAAATAATTTTATAGGTAGATCTCTTTTTTTAATTAAATGGCTTAATGTTATGAACCATCCTGAAGTCATATGGCTTCTCAATGTTAGAGAAGAGGCTTCAGGTTTAAGATCCTTAAATTCAGGGAAAGCTTTATCTAAGACTTTTAAAGCAAGTTCATTATCTATGTTTAATGCTTTTGAAATTTCATAAATTAAATCATCTCCATCAACTTCACCTTTTTTATATTTGTGTAATGTCTCCCTAAGCCTTTCAGCTTTATTATCATCAATATCTATATTTAAGTTTTTAATTATTTCTATCTTTTCCTTACTCAATCCTACATCAGGTCTGGGTAAACCAGCTAAGTAGAAACATCTATCCAATACAGCCATAGCTTCAGAACCAAACTGCTTATAAACTTCCAATTCATCCACTATAATAGGATTTATTACCTCTTCAAAACCCATTCTTAAATATGCTTCTCTAAGTCTTTGGATCACTTCCATAACGGGATGAGGTTTGCCATATTCTATATTTATTCTTGGATATCTTTTATTAATCTCCTTTTTTATATACTTCTTACTATCTCTCCAAGCTTTTTCAAAATCTCTCTCTGCTAAATTTAATACCTCTTTTATATTAAATCTCATACTTTCCCCTTTTTAGAAATTCTCTTAACTTATCAAAAGCTAATTTTCTATGTGATATTCTACTTTTTTCTTCTCTACTCATCTCAGCAAATGTTCTACTTTCCCCTTCTGGAATAAATATACTATCATATGCAAATCCATGTTCTCCTCTAATCTCTTCTGATACTTTTCCTCTTATAATTCCAGAGAAAAGTTTAACTCCATTTTCATCACAATATCCAATTACACATTTAAAATAAGCATTTCTATTATCTTTATCTTCTAATAATTTTAATATTCCTTCATTTCCAATAGTTTCTTGAACATATCTTGAATAAGGCCCAGGAAATCCATTCAAGGCTTCAACAAAAAATCCAGAATCTTCAACAATTACAGGTTTTTTTATTATATTATACACATACTTTGCTCCAAATTCTGCTACTTCTTCTAAACTACCTTGAATTTCAGGATACTTAATATTTATTTGCTGAATTTTAATATCTTTTAAGATAATCTCTGCCTCTTTTACTTTGTTTATATTTCCTGTAGCAAAATATAACAAAATAATCACCCACATTAAAGACATAAGTTTTAAATAACCCTATTATTTATAATACTATTTACCTTATGTGGCGCGGGGTACCGGGCTTGGTAGCCCGGGGCGGACTTCAGATCCGTCGAGGGCATTTGCCCTCGGGGTTCGATTCCCCCCCCGCGCCGTTTGAAACTGTTATTCTATTATAGCATAATAACCATGCCTTGGAGAGTAAATTTCACCAGTTTTTCTTAAATATTCAATTGCCATTTCTACATCTTTCTCTTTTAATCCAAATTCCTCAGCTTTTTCATATATCTCTGCTTCAGAGACAATACCATTATTTAAAGAGCTTAACTCTCTTATTATATCTAAAACTTTTTCTATTTTATCTCTTTTAGATTTTGGAGTACCCATTATTTTATCTAAATCAATCTTACCAGTTTCTGGATCATAGGCTATTTCTTTTAAGCAATAATCAACAATATCTATAGCTACTTTAGCATCTTCTTCTTCCACTTTCTCTGAAAGTCTTGCTTTAGCATGCATTTCTGCTATTCTTATTATAGCCTCTAACTGTCTTGCTGTTATGGGTATTGGGTTATCTCCTTCTCCAAGTTTTCTCATTTCTAAATAATATTTTTTTATTAAATTTTTTGCTTTTTCTGTTAGATATGGCATAATTAATTTCATTTCATCAAAATCCCCTAGATAAATATCTCTGTTCTTTTCAATATAAGCACAAGATCTAGCATATATGATATAGTATTTTAGTAGAGTTTCATCTACGACAATTCCATCAACTTCAACAGAGCCTAAGATATCATAACTTTTTGTAGCAGTTTCTGTATGTATATTTAAAATATGCTCAGCTATTTCATCATCTTTTTTCTTGTCTGGGATATCCATTAATGGAAAAATAAAGTCAAATCTACTCAATAATGGAGCAGGAATATCTATCTGTTCAATGACTGTTTTATTTCTATCAAACCTTCCATGTTTTGGATTACAAGCAGCTAATACAGCACATCTTGCAGGTAGTTTGACATTTATTCCTCCTTTATTAACATGAATAGTTTGGCTTTCCATGGCTTCTAAGATATATTTCATAACATTTTTATCAACAGTTAGTTCATCTATACAAGCTGTTCCTTCATTAGCTCTAACTAATACCCCTGGTTTAACAACCCATCCATCTCCTATTTCTGTACTTTCTCTTATAACATTAGCTGTTAAACCTCCTCCTGTAGCTGTTGTTACTGATGCATAAGCATTTTGTGGAAAAAGTCTAGCAATTCTCCTTAACATGGTGGTTTTTCCTATCCCAGGATCAGTTATTAATAAAATATGGCTATCTCTCCTTAATGGAGTCCCATCAGGTAAAAATTTAAAAGCTCCTTTTATTTGTTGTAAAAAAATAGCCTTTTTAACAAGATCATACCCTTTTATCTGTGAAATTAAATAGTTTGATAATATATCAACTATTCTCTTTTTCCTACCTAATTCATCTAATATTTCAATAATTCCTTCTTTATTTAATATATCTCTAACTTCTATTTTTTGATAACTTTCAGATATTTTCACATAATTACTTTTAACAAATATTTCAAATACAGGTAAATTTTGTTTAGTTCTCTTTTTTAATACTGTCCCTACAACATCCACTCTACCTGAATATATCCCTCTACTATTTTCTAAGAATACCTTTATACTTCTTGGAGGATCATCAGGGTTTTTCATCAGATCAATTGGCTGTTGTATTTCAAGTTCTTGTATATTTATATAAGTAGATTCTTCAGTATCAATAACCATTTTCTCATTACAGTTTTTACATGTTACTTTTGGTAACTCAAAGTAGTTATGTATTGTTCTATAGATAATGTTTCCACATTTTGGGCATACATAACAAGCTTTTTTTAATAAAGCACAGACTTTCCCTGCTTTTATTATTACTCCTTCAAAATGCACAAGTTTATTAATGTCTGAGGATGATATATCTTCTATTAATTTATAACATCCTCTTGGATTTTTAAATGCTATTTGTATTTTCTCTAAATTTTTATCTTCATCATATAATTCAATATAAGCTTCTTTAAATATATCTAATATAACATCTTCAACTTCTTTTGGTTTCTCTATAATAATTTCATTGATTTCACAAGCCTCAGGAAATTTACTTATAAATTTTTCAATATCAAACTCAAAAATATTTCCCTTTAATAAATTATTAGATAATTCTTCTTTAATGAACTGTTTAATTTTACTTTCATATAATGTTCTAAAATGTTCTTCCTCAAACATACTACCTCACTTCAGTATTGTATCATTTTTATCTATTTTCTCTAATAAGAATATCATTAAAGATGAAGCTATTATATCAGCAGTAGTTCCAGGATTAAGCTTGTTTCCATATCTTGCAAGATAGTTATCAAACTCTATAACATTTTCCAAACTAAAATTATCTAAAACTTCTTTAGCCATTTTAGATACATTTTCAGCAACTTCAATATTGTTTTTTCTTGCTATTAGAGAATCAGGATATTTTGAAAGTATATGGAGATATGTTTTTGTTATTGATAAATTTATATCTTCAAGTTCTTCATAATATCTCTTTAATTTTTCATAACCTTCAAAGGATATGTTAAACCCATCAACCCACTCTTTACTTATATTATCCCAACTGTATGATATTTTAAATAAATCATAGAGGGTTAAATTTCTCTCTATTATTTCTCTCTTGCTATCATCTTTAGTAATATCTGGTCCATCATGTGGTTTATTTATATTTGGTTTAATTATAGAGATAGCTTCACAGAAGTTTATAGCATCATCCACTGTAGTATTTTTGGTTATATTTTTAATTTTTCTTTTTAGCTCATTTTTATTAAAACTATTTAACATCCCTGAAGCCATGGATATAGGGATATGCAATATAATTATTCCTAAGTTTGCATTTGAGGGGCTCCATTTTTTACTTTCTATAACTGCTCTTTTTATATAATATCCAACATTCTTGTTATCTTTTGAGGCTAAATAAATGATGTTTCCAAATGCTATCCCAGAAGTTATAAAGTGATGATATTTTATATCCTTATAATCCCTATTCCTATGCACATTTCCAGGTTTTAAAGAGCTAACTTCCAAACAGCAGGCTATTTGTGATGCCTTCATTATGTCAAAGCTATCCACATTTTCACCAATCTATTTTTTTGTATAGTATTATTTAAAAATTAAATCAAAAAATTTTTAATATAACTCAATTTATTTTTAAATAGAAAAGTTTATATTATTATTACAAATAAATAAATTTTTATTAAAAGGTGATAATATGGATGAAATTGATATTAAAGCAATTCAGTTAATAAATAAGGCAATACTTTCAGATGAAAGAGAAATTGAGGCTACTATAAAAACTTTAAAAAATCTTGCTAAAATAAAAAAAAGAAAGACAAAAAAAGCTATAAGGGATATTTTAGACTATTGGGCTTCTGAAGCTTATAAGTTAGATATGGAGAAAGTGTAATATTAAAAGTATAAAAACCCCTACAACACCACCAATAGCTATTATTAGAAGATTTATCAAATTCAATTTTATATTTATTCCTAAAAATTTTAAGATAAATATTAATATTATCCCAATAGCTGTATTGATGGCAAGGTATCTAATAATTTTTAATGTTAATTTTATTATTAATATAGCTACTAATATTAAAATCCCTATCATAGCTAAGAAGTAGAAATCCATAATTTCACCAAAGTGGAAAGATGATAAAGATTATATACATAACAGAAAGTGGTAAAAAGCTTGCTGAGAAAATAAAATGTATCTTAGATCATTATAAATATAATTCTAAAATTTTTCATATAAAAAACTTTTCTATTGATGAAGGTGATGAGGGATATATTTTCATTTCAGCTATTGGAATTGTTTTAAGGAAATATATTGATAAAATTAAGAATGATAAATTCACTGATTCATTTGTTATTGTCTGTAATGAAAAAAAAGAATTTATCCCCATATTATCAAACCATTTAGGTAGAGGAAATTATTTTTCTAAACTAATAGCAAATAACATAAATGGAAAAACAATTTTTACTACAGCTACTGATGTTCATGGAAAAGTAGGGTTAGATGAGTTATCTAATATTCTTTTCTTAGAAAAACCAAATAGAAAGGATATATTGGAAATAAATAAAAGATTATTAGAAGAGAATATAGATTTAAAATTACCATATGGTTGGAAAATAAAGTTAAATGGATATGATGTAGAGTATCATGATAAGGATTTGGTTATAATTGATAATAGAATAAAATTGAGGCCATTAAAAATAGTTGTAGGTATTGGAGCTAGGAGAGGTGTAAAAAGATATAAAGTTTATTGGGCAATAAAAAAAGCTTTATATTTAAGATCTCTTTATCCTTGGAGAATATCTGCTTTCTCTACAATAGAAAATAAGAGAGATGAGATTGGGATATTAGAAGTTGTTAATAAGTTTAAGAAACCTTTTTTAATCTTTGATAAGGATGAAATTAATAAATTATATAATATATATGATTTAGAGAAATCAGACTTTATTTTCAAAAATATAAATGTTTATGGTGTTGCTGAACCATGTTCCATTTTAGGTGTAAAAAAGCTAACAAATGTGGATTATAATAAAATTTACCTGATGTTAAAAAAAATAAAGTATGATGGAGTTACAATAGCCATATCTACCCATAAAGAATTTTAGATATTTCTTTTAAGGTTTCTATACCTTTAGCTTCCTTTTTTAATAGTGGAACATAAGCAATGACTTTATCTCCAAACTTCTCTTTTATCATTTCTAACCTCTTTAATTGTAATTCTCTTCTAGCTCTACAGAACTCACATGAAACATTTTCAGGAATTAGTTGATTTACAATCACAGCATCTACATTTATGTTATATTTTTGTAAAGCTTTCATTGCTCTTTCACTCTCTAATATACTCATTTCTTCAGGGATAACAACTAATCTAAATGATGTTTTTTCAGGATCTGATAATATTTTTTTAGCTTTTTCTATTCTCTTTTTCATTTCTTCTAATTCTTTTAACATCTTATCATAGTCAATATCATTATCACTGCTACTAAATGGTAAAAACTTTTTGAACATTTTCATAAACCCACTAATCTGTTTTTTAAGCTTAATCATTCTTGTTAAATACTTATCCATAACCTCTGGCATAGATAAAAATCTCAATGTATGTCCTGTAGGTGCAGTGTCAAATATGATATAGTCAAACTCATTACTTTCCATATACTTTAAGAATGTATCAAATGCTGCACTCTCATCAGTACCTGGTGAAAGTGAAGCAATTTCTAACTGTTCTTCTAACATCTCTCCTAAAAGAGGATTTTCTTCTATTTGGGCTTTTAACTTTTCTTTATATTCTTCCATAGCCTTTTCTGGATCAATTTCAACAACATATAAATTATCATATCCTTTAACCTTTGTAGGTTCATGAGAAAACTCTTGCTCAAATATATCTCTTAAAGAATGAGCAGGATCTGTAGAAACTATACAAACTTTATAACCTTGCTCTGCTAAATAAATACCAGTTGCAGCACTCATGGTAGTTTTTCCTACTCCTCCCTTACCTCCAAATAAAATATATTTTGTCTCTCCTTTATTTTCAGTTAAAGCCTTTAAAGAGTTTTTTATTTTTGATATCATTATACTCACCTCAGATTTTCTAATCTATTTAATAGCTCATCAACATCAACTATAGTGTTTAAACAACCATCCTTTAATAAAGGTTGCCCCTGCATAGGGATGGATTTTCTTGAGAGATAATTCATTCCGTAAAAAAGATCTTTATAACAAGCTACTCCAAAAACTCCAGAATCATTTTTTAAAATTCTCTTTAAAAATGTTGATCCTGGGACAATATAAACTTCATATCCTAAAGATTTTGCTCTTTTTAAAATCTCCCCTATTACACATTTACCACACATTACACATTCAATACCATTTGGTGAAAGTTTGGCAGGACATTTTGCATCTCTAAGACAATGAGGTAGAATGAGAATTTTTTTATTAGTACTTTTAAATTTATCTTCATAATATTTATTATAAAACTCTATTCCTATCCTATAAAATGTTTCTTCTGATCCAATAAATAGGAAAAGTCTTAATAAAATGGAATAAAAATTATCTAAAAGAAATAGAGCTAATTTTGGAAATAAAATTTTATTCTTTTTTATGAGCACATATCCTACTATTAATAAAGTTAAAGTAGCTATTATAATTAATGTTATAATTAATACAGTTATTAACCCAATAATTTCTAGTATTCCCATTAATCTCCCTTTCTAAAACCATGAGAAAAAGTTTTATCATAAAGCTTAGAATATTCATAATTCTTTGGATCTAAAACATCTCCAACAAGAATTAGTGCTGATCTAGTAATATTCTCTTTTTTTACCTTTTCAACTATATCTCCTAAAGTACCTCTTATAATCTTTTCATCTTCCCATGAAGCATGATAGACAACAGCTACAGGGGTTGATGGATCATAGCCATTTAACAACTCTTCAACAACTTTATCAATCATAGACACACCTAAGAAAATAGCCATTGTAGCTCTATGCTTAGCTAATTCTCTTAATTTCTCAGGAACTTTTGTTCTTCCTTCTGGACGAGTTATTATAACTGTCTGGGAAACATTTGGAAGAGTTAGTTCTATTTTTAAAGCAGCTGCAGCTGCAAATAAAGATGATACTCCAGGAATTATTTCAACATCAATATTGTATTTCTTTAATTCATCTATCTGTTCCTTTATAGCACCATAAATAGATGGATCTCCAGAGTGTAATCTAACAACCTTTTTTCCTTCATTAACAGCTTTTACCATTACATCTATTATTTCATCAAGACTCATTTTTGAGCTATCATAAAGTTCAGCTTTTTTATTATATTCTAAAAGCTTTTTATTTATCAGAGAACCTGCATATATAATAACATCAGCCTCTTTAATAGCCTTTAAACCCTTAACTGTTATAAGCTCTTCATCCCCAGGACCTGCTCCAACAATAGTTACTTTTTTCATCTCTACCACATTAAATATATATTAAAAATTTAATAATTTATAGAGGTCATTTTTATACTTAAGCACTATTGGGGTGAGGGTGTTATGAGTTTTATACAAGAGTTATTTGCTGAAAGAATAGGGGGTAGGAAGTTTGGGAAAGAAGAGGTTATATATAAGTTTGAAAAGATAAAAAGGGCTAAAAGAGAAGCTATGAAAAAACATCCTGATATGGAGTTAATAGATATGGGTGTTGGAGAACCTGATGAAATGGCTGATAGAGAAGTTATAGAAGTTTTGTATAGAGAAGCTTTAAAATGGGAAAATAGAGGATATGCTGATAATGGAATTCAAGAGCTTAAAGATGCTGTTCCTCCTTACATGGAAAGAGTTTATGGAGTTAAAGATATAGATCCTGTTAATGAGGTTATTCACTCAATAGGTTCAAAATCTGCCTTAGCTTATTTACCATCAGCATTTATTAATCCAGGAGATTATGTGTTAATGACTGTTCCTGGCTATCCAGTTTTAGCTACACATGCAGAGTGGTATGGGGGAAAAGTTTATAAATTGCCTTTATTAGAAGAAAATAATTTCCTACCTGATTTAGAAAGTGTTCCAAAAGATGTTAGGGAGAGGGCTAAGATATTATATATAAACTATCCAAACAACCCAACAGGAGCTCAGGCTACAAAGAAGTTTTATAAAGAAGTTGTAGACTTTGCTTTTGAGAATAATATAATTGTTGTAAATGATGCTGCATATGGGGCTTTGGTGTATGATGGAAAGCCACTGTCTTTCTTATCTGTTAAAGATGCTAAAGAAGTTGGAGTTGAAATACACAGTTTTTCAAAAGCTTTTAATATGACAGGTTGGAGATTAGCTTTTTTAGTTGGTAATGAGTTAATAATAAAAGCTTTTGCTACAGTAAAGGATAACTTTGACAGTGGTCAATTTATCCCCATACAAAAAGCTGGTATCTACTGCCTCCAACATCCAGAAATCACTGAAAGAATCAGAAAGAAGTATGAGAGAAGATTAAGAAAAATGGTTAAAATAATGAATGAAGCAGGATTTAAAGCAAGAATGCCAGGAGGAACATTTTACTTATATGTTAAATCTCCAAAAAGAGCAAATGGTAGGGAATTTAAAACTGCTGAAGAGTTTTCAGAGTTTCTTATAAAAGAAAAGTTAATATCTACTGTTCCATGGGATGATGCAGGGGCATATATAAGGCTTTCAGCTACTTTTGTAGCAAAGGATGAGAATGGAAATCCTACAACAGAGGAAAAGTATGAGGATAAGATATTAGAAGAATTTAAAAATAGATTACTAACTTTGGATCTTGAGTTTTAAAAATTTTAATGGGAAATATTATGATAATAGAAATAGTTGGTTTATATGCTAATCTAAAGTTTTCTTCAGCACATATAGTTTTTGGACATAGAACATGTGGAGTTATTCATGGGCATACATACTATGTGGATATAAAAGTGTGTGGAGATAAAGGAGAGTTTAACTTTGTATGTGATTTTAAAATTATAAAAGAGATAGTTAAAGAAATATGTAAAAAAATAGACCATAAACTTATTTTACCAAGAGATCATAAAGATGTTTATTATGAATTAAGGGATAAAGCACTATACTTTAAATATAAAAATAAAGAATATATAATCCCTGTAGAGGATGTTATTTTACTACCTATAGAAACCACATCAGCTGAAGATTTGGCAAAATTTTTCGCTGAAGAAATTATTAGTAGGTTAAAAGAAAAATACAAAAATGTTTATTGGATAGAAGTCGCTATTAGTGAAGGTTTAGGACAAAAAGCAATTTATAAATTAGAGGTGAAACATTGCAAAGAATAGTAGAGGAAGTAAAGAGTAGAATAGAAATCCCTGTTTATGAAAGATCTATAGAAAATGTGTTGTCAGCTATTTTATCTACAGGAGATTTTTGGAAAATTGTAGATATTTCTGAAGAGCCACTACCTTTAGTGGCAGAGATCATAAGAGTTTTAGAAAAAGAGGGATTAGTTAAGATTACAGACAAAATAGAGTTGACAGAGAAAGGTTTGGAATTTGTAAAAGAGTATGGAATAGGGAAGAGAGAGGATCATATTTGTGAATGTTGTGAAGGTAGAGGAGTTTCTTTAAAACCATATAAGGATATATTAGAGAAATTTAAAGAGATTGCTAAAGATAGACCTATGCCAAAACATGAATATGACCAAGGATATGTTAAAGAGGAGTGTACTGTAGCTAGAATAGCCTTAATGAATTCTAGAGGGGATTTGTATAATAAAGATGTTTTAGTTTTAGGTGATGATGACCTAACATCAATAGCCTTAATGTTGTCAAATTTACCAAAAAGAATTGTGGTTGTTGATATAGATGAGAGACTTATTAATTTTATTAAGGAGACTGCTGAAAAACTGAATTATAAGAATATAGAAATTATTACTTTAGATTTAAGAAACCCACTGCCTGAAAAATATAAAAAGAAATTTGATACTTTCATAACAGATCCTCCAGAAACACTTTATGCAATAAAAACATTTATTGGAAGGGGGATATCAGCATTAAAAGGAGAAAGAAGAGCAGGGTATTTTGGAATAACTAGGAGAGAAAGTTCATTAGATAAATGGAGAGAAATTCAAAAAATATTATTAAATGATTTTAATGTAGTTATAACTGATCTGATAAGAAACTTTAATCAATATATAAATTGGGGTTATGAAGAAGAAACTAAAGCTTGGAGATTAGCTCCAATAAAGAAAAAGCCTGAAGATATATGGTATAAATCATACATATTTAGAATAGAGACATTAAAAGGTAGTAAAGGATTTGATGAAGAAGTTAAGGTTGGAGATGAGTTATATAATGATGCTGAAAGTTCAACAACTTAAAGTAAATGGGGAGGAATAATATCTTTTGATATTAAATCACTGTACTCTTCTCTCTCTCTTATTATAAACACTCCTCTTTTTGAAGTCATAATCATTCTTGGCTTAGGTCTAGCATTGTAGTTATTAGCCATACTAATACCATAAGCCCCAGCATCAAATATAACTAGCACATCTCCTACTTCAGGCTTACATATTTCTCTTTCTCTACCAAATACATCTGAACTTTCACAAAGCCCTCCCGCTACATTAACTACCTCTTTCTCCTCTTTTAATACAGCATTTTCTATATGATGATAGGCATCATAAATTGCAGGCCTTATAAGATCATTCATTCCTGCATCAATCATAACCCACATATCTTTTCTATGTATAACTTTCCCTAATAAATAACCAGCTGTGGCTACAATACTTCTTCCTGGCTCTAAAATTAAGTTTGGATGAATGTCATATGATAAAATAGTGTCTATTAAAGCATTAGCATAATCTTCAATAGTAGGAATTTTTTTATCTTTATAATATGGTATTCCTAAACCTCCACCTAAATTTAAATCCTCTACCTCTATTCCTTCTCTTTTCAACTCTAATATAAACTCCATCATTTTTTTAGTAGCTTCAATAAAAGGAGACAGATCAGTGATTTGAGATCCAATATGGCAGTGTAATCCTACAAAGTTGATATTTTTCATTTTTAATGCCATTTTTATAGCTTTTTTAGCCACTTCCTTATTCATTCCAAACTTGCTCTTTTTAAGTCCTGTAGCTATTTTTGGATGTGTTTTAGGATCTACATCAGGGTTTATTCTAAATGCTACATTAGCCTCGCCATAATCTTTAGATAATTTTTCAATTAATAATAACTCACTAATGCTATCTACATTAAAAGCTCTTATTCCTGCCTCAATTCCCATTATAATTTCTTTTTCAGTCTTACAATTACCATTAAAAACAATTCTATCTGATGGAACTCCAGAAAGTTTAGCTATGTATAGCTCCCCTCCACTAACTACATCTGCTCCAGAACCAAGCTTAGCTAAAAGTTTAGTTACAGCAAGATTTGAATTTGCTTTATATGCATATGCTAAAATAAAGTTCTTTTTTGTCTCTTTTTCATATCTTTTAAATGCTTCTATGTATTTTCTATAGTTTATTTTAATCTGTTCTTCTGAAATTACATATAATGGTGTTCCAAATTTCTCAGCAAGCTCTTTAAAAGGATAGCCATCTACACATAACATTCTATTTTCTAATGTTAATGTATCGTTACCCAAAAACATTCTTTCACCATTTCTCTAAATTGTTTTAAGAGATTTTTATATCTTTGTTACATATTAAAAAACGAAAAATTTATATATGGCTATAACAATTTTTTAAAGTGCTTATATTGGACCCGTAGCCTAGCCTGGATAGGGCACCGGCCTTCTAAGCCGGGGGTCGGGGGTTCAAATCCCCCCGGGTCCGCCATATTTTTAGTTTTAATTGCTCCGGTGGTGTAGTCCGGCCAATCATGCGGGCCTTTCGAGCCCGCGACCCGGGTTCAAATCCCGGCCGGAGCATTATTTTTTAAAATTTTAAAAAATTTATTTTTTATTTTTAATAAGAGCATTATAATAAACAAATGCTCCAGAAGATATTGTGTCTCCTAAACCTACAGTTGATTTTGGATTTTCAACATATCTTGATGGAGTTATAGCTATTTTATAATCATCTTCAATCATACATTTATCATACATATCTCTATATTTGTTATAGCTAATTTTCAAACCTTCTTTTAAATCATCTACACTCTCTATTTTTCCTAATTTAGCTCTTGTTGCAGCAAGAATAGTTGAGAAGTCTAAACATTCTTTTAACTCTTTTAAATCAAGAGGATTGTCTTTTCTACAAACGAATAGAATAAAGTAAATAGTATGAACTTGAATTATTTCCAAATTATTAAATTTGTCTAATAGGATTTTAGATCCTTCAACAATATCTTCAACAAAACTATTTTTTATTATTTTATCACTCAAATCTTCATAACCTAATATATGTAAAACATTAGCTATTTCAGTTTCATCCATACCTACGCTATTAACTTCACTTAGAATATAATTAACAACCATCTCCCTTATCTTAATATTTGATATAGAAGCAAATTCTAAATGTGTCATAATATTTCCTTCCTTTAGCAACTTTATATCCTCTTTAGCCTTTTCAAAATAATATTCAGCAGTTTTTCCATCTTTATATTTCTCTTTTATTCCCTGATAACCAGATAAAAAAGCACAATCCACTCCAAACTGTGGGAGATATGGTCTTAATTCATCTCTAATTCCTATTCTATAGCTTTCTGGTCTTGATGCAGCTATAAATCTTGTAGATTCTTTGGCTACTATCTCCTCATTTCCTAACTTAAATTTTAATCCTTTTTTAAACTCAAAAATTCTATTTATTTTAGTAGGTACATCTTCATAACTCTCCCTTATTTTTTTAAATACTAATTTGTTATTTTCCAATTTTGGATATAAAACATTTTCATGGAACATTTCAGCCTGTTTTTTAGATAGAAGAGGTACATATGTTATTACTCTATCTATATTTAAAGTGGCCATTAAATTAGCCACTATTCCTGCCTGTCCTCCCATTCTTTCTTCATCATATTTAAGCTTATTAAACCATTCATTCATCTCTTCAACTATTGGAACTTCTGCAGGTTTACCTGTCTTTATTGAATACACTAATCTTGCTACAAAATCTAATGGTTCTTCTATCACTCTTGGATACTCTTCCATCCTTCTTATAATCTCTTTATGATCAAACATGTCAACTAATCTTTGCACATCATTGCTATTTAAATATTTAATAGCATCAACATTAGCATTGTATGCTGTAAATAACTTAACTTTTCTTATTTTCTCCAACATTTTCATTTTAACACCCTTTTCAAATCATAAATTATTTTTTTACAAAAAGATCTTGAAAAATCCTCTAAAACTCTTTCAGGATCTCTTGTTTTTAATAGTTTTTTGGCTTTCTCCACTTCTCTTATTCTAAGATTTTCCAAGTTTATACAAAAATCTTTTATTTTCTCTTCAATTTCAAGTTCTTTTAATAACTTTTTTAAATTTTCAAATTCCTCTTTTATAATTTTTTCTACTTTCGGAATTTCTTTCATCCTCCTTTTTAAGTTTTCTTCAGCAATTATTTTTAAATCATCTATTGTAAATAATTTTATATGTTTAAGTTCTCTAATATCATCTGTTGTATCTCTTGGATTGGCTATATCTATAATAATTGTTTCTTCAATATCCATAACTCTTTCTTTTGTTAATATTGGATGTGGGGCTGATGTAGCAGAGATAACAATATCAGCATATTTTAAAGCCTCTTTTAATTTGTCAAATCTTACAGCTATACCTCCAAGCTCTTTAGCTAATTTTAGGGCTTTTTCATATGTTCT
The DNA here is from genome assembly GCF_000371805.1 of Methanocaldococcus villosus KIN24-T80. NCBI lineage: Archaea > Methanobacteriati > Methanobacteriota > Methanococci > Methanococcales > Methanocaldococcaceae > Methanocaldococcus > Methanocaldococcus villosus. The sequence continues at coordinate 453,151 of NZ_AQUK01000001.1, read as the reverse complement.
ATTAGCTATAATAATAGCTTTAACATTTTTTTCTTTTAGAGCTTTTATAACAAGAGTGGCCATCTCTCCAGCTCCAATTAATAAAATATTTTTCCCTTCTAATCCAAACTTTTCAGCTAATTCCACAGCTGCAGAGCCAATAGAGACTGAACCTTTGCTTATTTCAGTTTCTTCCCTAACTCTCTGTCCAGTATGTATAATTTTTAACATAATTTTTTCAAACCTCTTATCTTTAATATTTGCTTTTAAAAAAGCATCTTTTATTTGACCTAAAATTTGAACTTCTCCTACAATCATTGATTCTAATCCTGCAGCTAATCTAAATAGATGTAAGATAGCCTCATCTTCTAAAAGAAGATCAAACTTTTCAAAATTTTTTATATTTTTTATTTCATCTAAGCTATATCCATAAAAGATAAGCTCAACCCTATTGCACGTCTGTAAGAGAATAGCATTTTCATATTTACTATAAAATTCTTTTTCATTAAATCTTAGCTTTTCTAAATCATTAACAGAGTACTTTTTATAATCAGCTTTTAGAACTATGATCATTTAAGACCCTCATCACTATTTTTTTTAACTCTTCTCTGAATTCTTTATTATTAAACAATTCTTCTATAACTTTCTTTCTATCCTTTTGATTAGGTACTATTTCTTTTAGAAATTCTCTAAATTCTGATAAGAAAGAGATATCTTGGTCTCTTATAATATTTTCCACTAAAATTCTTATTTTCTTAGCTAACATTGGAGATTTTCCTCTTGTGTATATGGAGAATATTACACCATTAACTTCAGTATATGCAGGGAGGATAAAATTAACTCCACTCATTAAATTAGATGCATTAACAAACTTATTAAGCTCATTGGCTATTTTTACTATCCTTCTATTTATTTCTTCATTAACTGCAGCTACAATAAAATCATAATCTTTAATAATCTCTCTAAGCTCCTCATCAGAGAGTTTATTTAAATCAACATTTATTAATTTTAATCTATCATTTTTTATTTTTTTTATCTCATTATCAAAATTTTTAGAATATATGTCAACATTTCCTCCATTTTTTAATATTTTTAATGCCCTTCTCTTTCCTACTTCTCCACAGCCAAAAACAGCCACTTTTTTATTTTCAAAAGATAATAGGATAGGAAGCATTAGATAATAACCCCCTCTAAGTATTTTTCATGAGCTTTTATTATTTTTACTTTTTTTACTCTTCCAATATATTTATTTCCATTTTTTACAAAAACTACTAAACCACTATCTTTTAAATACCCTACAGCATAATCATCATTTTTTAAATGTTTTTCAGCTATAATAACATCTAAAATTTTTCCTATATATCTTTTTTTGATCTCATAGTTTATTTTTTTAGCTTCTTTTTTTATTTTTAATGAATACTCTGTTATTTTTGGTTTAAACTCTTGAAAAGCAGACATAGGCAAAGGTCTAAATTTATAAACAGTGATCTTATCTATATATGGTTTTATTTTATGCATGAATTTTATAGTATTTTCTACAGTTTTCTTATTCTCCCCAGGTAAGCCATAAATGAAATATACTTGTGCTTTTAAATTGTATTTTTTAGCTATTTTTACAGCTTTTAATACATCCTCTGGGTATGATGGACGTCCTAAAAGCTCACAGTGTTTTTTATCTCCACTTTCACATCCAATATAGATTGTTGTATTTAACTTACTCAATATTTTAGCTATCTTCTCATTAAAAAGATTTGCTTTTATATTTTCTACCATTACATTTGCATCATACTTATCAGCTAGATCTTTTGCATTATCTATCAAACTTTCTATAGCTTCATAATTTGGCTCTGGTTTATATGGATTATAGCCATCTCTTTTATAATCTAAAAAATCTGGAGCTGAAAGAACAGCTTTTTTAACACCTTGTTTAAACAGCTCTTCTAATTCTTCTAATATAACTTCTTCATCTCTACTTCTTGCATAGCCAAATAGAGATGGAACCGAGCAGAAACCACAACCTGGCTTTATATTTGATGGGCAATAAAGTGATCCTTCTTTACAGAGAGAACATTTCTTATTTTTGCATAATAAAAGAGCTCTTTTAAAATTACTACATCCTCTTACAACTTCAACATAAACCCTTGCAGAAAAATAGTTTTTGTAATCTTTAATATCTTTAGATGGTGTAATTAAGCTTAAATCTTTTAATATCTCTCTAAATGGGTTTATCTTTAACTCTTCATCCCAATAAGTTGTTCCTTTAATTCCTTCAGGATTAAAGTCTTTCTTTATTAACTCTCTTATTGTGATTTCTCCTTCTCCTATTATAGATATATCAGCTTCAATTTTATTTAAGAGATAAATATCACTTGCTATAGGACCCCCAATTATTACTTTTTTATTTTCTTTTAATTTTAATTCTTTAACTAATTTTTTTACAGCTTTAAAGTCAGAAGTCATGGCACTTATAAAGATTATATCAAAACCCCTAACTTTTTTAATATTAAAATCTTCATATGGGATAATCTTAGCTTCTAACCCTTCACTCTCTAAAATGCCTTTAACAGTCCTTGGCCCTGCTCCAATGACATCTCTTGCTAAAACTCTTTTACCATCATTAACAGCCAAGCAGTCTATTATTAAAGCTTTCATAATCTAATCACAGTACCAAACCCTTTTGACACTTTTCTTCCTATCCCTAAATAATTTGGTATGTTAAAATTCACTTTAAATTCTCCAAAGAAGCCAATAAATTTATTTCCTTTGTATTTTACAGTTAAGTTTTCTAATCTTAATATTTCAGCTTCAAGCTTTTCTTTGACAGTATAATTTAAATATTTGCTCATTGATAAGATATTTCCAATTAAAATTTTTTCTAATAGCTCTTTTCTACTTTCATTATCCATATTTTTATATTTTAAATAATTCTTTTCATTTAGGGCTATCCATGGAGATATAAATTTATAAGTTATCATCTCTTCACTTTCCCCAAATTCTTCAAACACAGCTTTAATGTAACCATTTACAACATAATACACTTCTTTATTTAATTCAAGTTTATCTATATCAAAAATAATGTCTTTTAATATATTTATTCCTTCTTTTATTCCTAAAATTACAGCATCTCCATTTATCACCTTATACTGTATTTTTGGATACATATAGAGAAAACCACCGTTACTGTGATGATGTAACTCAACATAGTTTGGAAATTTCTTTAATATATAACCCCTTAAATATGGAGTGTGGATCTTTTTAAGAGGTTTATTTGTTTTTAGCCTACAAATTATCATAGGTAGTTTCAAAATATCACCAAAAAAATAAATTTTTAAGCTGTAACTTTTCTAAATATGTATCCAGCTGAAAAACCTATTAAACCTGATAATACAGCTGTTATTATTATAGCAGTTTCATCTAATTCTGGTTTCTCTTTAACCTCTTTATATAAATTACCTTCTGGATTTTTAACAATGACACTTTTATTTAATATTTTTAATATATCCAAATCCATCTGAGCACAGTAGGAGGAGTATTTGTAATACATTATTTTTGATACATTATCTTCTAATGTTTCAGCATACTCATAATAGCTTAGAGCTGATATAGGTGTAATATATCTTTCTGCTAAGTTTATTTTATTTTTTGCATAATTTTTTAGATATTCAATATCACTGAATATTACCAAAGGCACTTCTGCCTTAACAGAGAGATCAATACTTTGAGCTATTGATAATATATAATCTCCTTCATTATAAGCCTCTTTAGCATTTTTTAATTCATTTTCCAAGTCATCAAAATTTATATTTGGATAGAGAGTTTCAAGGTAGGTTAAGACTGTTTGAGCATTGTCTAAATACTGTTGTGCTAAAACTTTTAACTTGTTATTATCTATTTTTTCCCCACCTTCTTCAGCTAATGATATCCACCATATAGCTGATTTTCCTCTCATATCCGCAAAACTACCATATTCAATAGCTTTATCATAGTTACCTAAATAATATTCTTTCCAAGCTTCATCTAATAGAGATTCAGCCTTTTTTATTCTTAATCTTGCAGATAACACTTCCTCAAAGTTTTTTGTAGTTAAATTTTTTGAATAAACTATTTCTTTATCCTTGCTAATATCATCCTGTATCTTTAATAGTATTGATTTAACACTCACTCCTGACAAAAATTTAATTTTATTTTCAATATCCTCCAATTTTATAAGTGCATTAAAAGCTGTGGATGTTGCTGAATAGTATTTCTTGTTTATATACTCTCTATTTGCTTTTTCTATCATTTCTTTAGCTTCATTTAATTTACAATTTAGTAAATAGTTGTATTCATATCCAAAATAATCTTGTTCCAATATTGTGGATATGTTTCTATATTTCTCTTCAGACATATTCAAAATTTTTTCTGCTAGACTTTTCATAATCCTCTTATATTTCTCTTCAGCTATGGGATTTGGAGGATATGATTTTATGGTTATTTTTTTATTAAAAAAGTAAGGAAAAGCCTCATATATACTTCCCACTTCTACAACCTCTATCCCTAACCTTTTTCCAAACTCTACAGCATCAACTTCCCTATCCCCTTCCTTAATATACCTCTGTCCTTTTGGAATTAAAAATATTGAGCAGTTAGCTTCTTTAGCAGCTTCTATTTTTTCCAATATTCCTCCAACAGGACCAATAGAGCCGTCAGGATTTATTGTCCCAGTCATCATTACATTTTTATTTATTGTTAAATTTAATAGTTCAGCTAAAATGCCTATAGTCATAGTACCTCCTGCTGATGGCCCACCAACAATTGGAACATCACTTCTAACTATTATATAAACATTATAATTATCAATATCTTTATTAGCTATCTCTCCAGCAACCTTTGCAGCAATTCTTGCAGAACTCTGCATATCTAACTGAGTTAAAGGCATAGTGTCTATAAAAACATGCCCATCTCCTTTTTGAGCATGAATTTCAAATGTTATAGGTACTCCTACAAAACCATGGTCTGTTATAGAAACTGCAGGAGCTTTTATTACTACAGCCAAAACAGGGTTTATTAGTAAGAGTAGTAGAATTAGTTTTCTCATTATCTCCCTCCAAAGTTATTAAAATTAAATATATAGAAAACTATTTAAACAATATTATTATAAAAAAATAAAGTATATAATGTAATAGTGGTGAGGAATATGATGAATATAATTAAAAAAATAATGTCTAATAGAGCTCAGTTATCTATGGAAGTTGGGATACTTATTGCTGCAGCAGTTTTGGTAGCTATTATAGCTGGTTATTTATATATAAATAATGTTAAATCAGGAGCAGAAAAAGCAGGGAAAAAAACATCAGAATTCATTAATACTACCTCTAATAAATCAGAAGATTATATATCAAAACTTAAAAATCTCAAGTAAAGCAGAAGAGTATATATCAAATCTTAACAGTATTTAATTTCTTATTTTCTTTAAATTTTTATTGGTGAAAAATTTATGATTTTAAGTGATAAAGACATTTTAAAATTAATTAATGAAAATAAATTAATAATAGAGCCATTTAATAGGGAACATTTAGGGCCTGCTTCATATGATGTTACTTTAGGTAATGAATTTATTGTTTATGAAGATGAAGTTTATGATTTATTTAATGATTTGAATTATAAAAGAATAAAAATAAAAAACTCTATTTTGATTTGCCCAATAAATTATAATTTAACTGAAGAAAAAATAGAATATTTTAAAGAAAAATACAATGTAGATTATGTTTCAAAGGCTATTTTAGGAACTACAAATGAATATATTGAATTGCCAAATGATATAACCTCTTTCTATCAAGGTAGAAGTTCATTAGGAAGGTTATTTTTAACATCACATCAGACAGCTGGGTTTATTGATGCAGGATTTAGAGGAAAAATAACTTTAGAAATTGTAGCTCATGATAAGCCAGTTATTCTTTATCCAAATATGAGAATTGGTCAGTTAATATTTTTTAAACTGAATTCTCCAGCTGAAATTGGTTATTGTGAAAAGAAAAACAGTAAATATGCATATCAAAGAACAGTTATGCCTTCACTCATAAAGAGGGATTTTATAAAGTAAAAAATTTTTGTTATGTTATTCAAATAATTTAAATAAATAGATTTAACCGAAAATAATATTAAATCTATCGTAAATAAAATAAGCTCAAAAATTTTCTAAAAGGGAAAAACATGTTTTGGGCTGATGTAATAGCTGATAAATTGTTAAAAGATAGGAAGGAAGAGAAATATGTTATAGCTACTGGAATAACTCCATCAGGGCATATACATATAGGAAATGCAAGAGAAACACTAACAGGTGATGCTATTTATAAAGCTTTAAAGGAGAAAGCTGATGCTGAGCTCATTTTTATAGCTGATACATATGACCCTCTTAGAAAAAGATATCCATTTTTGCCTGAAGAATTTGAAGAATATGTAGGGATGCCATTAAGTGAAATTCCTTGCCCTGAAGGTTGCTGTAAAAGTTATGCTGATCACTTTTTAAATCCATATTTAGAGAGTTTAGATGATTTAGGGGTTGAGTTAAAAGTATATAAAGCTGATGAAAACTATAAAAAAGGACTTTATGATGAAAAAATAAGGATTGCATTAGAGAAGAGAGATAAGATTAGAGAGATATTAAACAAATTTAGAGACAATCCACTAGATGATAGTTGGTTTCCTATTAATGTTGTTTGTGAAAAATGCAAAAATCTAAAAACAAAAGTTATTGGTTATGAGGGAGAAGAGGTTTATTATAGATGTGAAAAGTGTGGTCATGAGGGAAAAGTTAAACCATATAAAGGTAAAGCTAAACTTCCATGGAGAGTAGATTGGCCTGCAAGATGGAGTATATTTAATGTCTCCATAGAACCTATGGGAAAAGATCATGCTGCTGCTGGGGGGTCATATGATACTGGTTATTTAATAGCTAAAGAAGTATTTAATTACAATCCACCAATGAAAGTTGTTTATGAATGGATTCAGCTTAAAGTTGGAGATAAGGCAATTCCAATGAGTTCTTCTAAAGGTGTAGTTTTTGCTGTTAAAGATTGGACATATGTAGCTCATCCAGAGATATTGAGATTTTTAATTTTAAGAAGTAAGCCATCAAAACATATTGATTTTGACATGAAAAAAATCCCTGATTTAGTTGATGAGTATGATAGATTAGAAGAGTTCTATTTTGAAAATAGGGATAAAGATTTAGATGAGGATGGTAAGGAGAAGATAAGGATATATGAGTTTTCAACACCAAGAATTCCTGAAAAAAAACCATTTGTTATTCCATATAGATTTTGTTCTATTATTGGCCAATTGGCTTATGAAGATAATAATATAAATATGAATAAAGTCTTTGAAATATTAAAGAGAAATAACTATAATATAGATGAAATTGATGAATTTAGCTTAAAGAGGTTAAAGGATAGGTTGATAATGGCAAGAAATTGGGCACTAAAATATGGTGAGAAGTTAATTATTATAAGTGATGATGAAGCTAAAAAGGAATTTGAGACCTTAAAAGATAAACAAAAAGAGTGGATAAGATATTTTGCTGAAAGATTGGAAAATGTTAATTTTGATGCCCTAACAATACATGAGCTCATTTATGAAACAGCTAAAGAAATTGGTTTGAATCCAAGAGACGCATTCCAAGCAGCTTATAAAATACTCTTAGGGAAAAAATATGGACCTAGATTAGGAGCTTTCTTAGCAAGTTTGGGTAGGGATTTTGTTATAAAAAGATTTTCTATGTTTTAAAAAAGCTATCTAATGTGATTTGTTTTCCATCTTTTTTTAATTCATTCTTAGAAACTCCAACAGCTTCCATAACTCTTAATATTGGTGGTAATATTTGATTATCTATATAGTAGTTGATATCAACATCTTTTATATCTACCTCTTCTGGTAATTTGGCTCTCTCACTTATTGACTTAGCTCCTTTCACTATAATATATCCTATAACATCTCCTACATTGACTTTCTTACCCTCTCTAATTAACCTTTTGGCTAACTCAATATGAGGAGCAGTTGTTTTATATTCTTTAATATCCTTTGTAATTTGTGTATATATTATAAGATCTTCTTTCTTAATTTTACCTTCTCTTAACTCTTTTATAATTTCTTTAATAATATTTTTAGCTTTCTCAATATCTCCTTCTATAAGCAAAGCTTCTAAAACCTTTTTTTGTGTGGTTTTAGCAATATTTGCCCAATCTCTTCTTACAAATTCTAACCCTTTTATTATTATTCTATTATTATCATCAACTAAAGCATACTTTTTCTTTGTTATAAAAATACCTCTTTTATAATAACCTTCAAACTCTAACTCCATATTTCCAGGAAGCCTTTCATTAATATATTTAATAAACTCTTTAGCTTTTTCTATTAATTCATTTTTTTCAATTTTTTCTTTATAAATAGCATAGAAACCATCAGTATCTATATATACAACTTTAAATCCAAATTTTTCAGCTTCTTCAACAGTCATTAATATGTATTTTCTTCCTAAGTATGTAACAACTTCAGCACACTCTTTACTATAAAATCTTGCTCTTGGATATGCTAAATAACCATAATGGCTATTTGCTAAAATTTTTAATGACTGTTGTTCATAATCTAAAAGCTTCTTTTCTTCATCACTGACTTCATTCATTCTTTTTTTTACTTCAATTCTCCTTTTTATTAATCCTTTTAATGTTTTTGGAATTAACCCTTCTCTCTTTTTGCAAAAATGATGGTTAAGTATTTTTTCTCCATTGCAACAATCACAGTCTATAGTGTCAGGGCTTATATTGTAGGTTATGATTATTGATGGGTATAAAGATCTGAAGTCAAAATAAACTATATCATTAAACATTCCTTTTTCTGCTTTAACATATCCTCCTTCATAGCTCTCATTCACCCTTCTTTTATATTCTTCTTCATCAGGCTTATTAGGAACAATCATATTTTCTTTATAAGCCATTTTCATCAACAGATATTCAACCATCTGCCCCGAAGTCATTCTAGTTATTGAAAATATATTCTGATTAACAATCCTGCTAAACATGACTTCTAATGGTAAAAAATATTCTCCAAGCTTGTATGTGTATTTTGCATCCTGTAAAGAATATTCAATTAAAATCTTATCTTTATCTTCCCAAAACAGTCTTATATTCTCATGACCAATTTTTAATTTTTCAATACCAAAAAGAGCATAGACAACATCTTCTAAACTGTATTTTGTAAGTTTTAATAACCTTCTTGCTATTGGATATAAATCAATATGTACCCTTCCTGGGATGTATGATTGATAACCATTTGCTGCTCTTTTTATCCTCACCTCTTCCCCTTCTCTTCCTAATTTTAATTTTATTCCATAAACTTCTGCTCTTTTCTTTAAATATGGAAAATCAAAATTATCTCCATTATAGGTAAATATTATATCATATTTTCCCAATGTTTCAATAATCTTTATTATTAATTCTCTTTCATCTTTCACTTTAATAACATTTTCATGGTTAAAGTCTTTATAAGTTATAACTTTCCCTTCTCCATCCCAAAAACTTGCCATAATTATAGGATTTTTTCTATAATCAGGCTCACCTTCAGCAGAAACTTCTATATCAAATGCAACCATCTTAATTTTAGGAATTTCATTACTAACAATTTTTTTCTTTTCAAAATCAAAATATGTCATTGGGGGAATATCATTATCAATCATATACCTTTTAACAAATGGAATATCATGTTCATAAATCTCTTTAGCTATTTCTTTTACTTTCCTTAGTTTTGGTACATGTTTAGGGTATGTTGATATAATCTTCAATACATTCTTTTCTTTTTTTAAAATCCTCTTTTTAACCACTTCTATATTATCAACAAATTTTAATAAATCTTTTTTTAATAAAAAAGCTTTTAAATTCTCTATATCTTCTTCATCTATTTCATCTTTATTTAATTCTACATAAAAATAAGGTTTGAATTCTTTGTCTTTAAGAATGGTGTTTATTAGATACAAATAAATTATAGCTCTTTCATTACCTTTATATGTAGCATCAATTAAAGCATCTATCATATCACATCATCTTCAAAAAGTTTTTAATAAATATTTCGAAGCAAAATATATATATTATACTTTACACTCTTTTTTAATTAAAAATAACTCTCAAAAGTTTTAAGTGGTAAATATGATAGTAGTTATAGGTTTTGGTTCTTTTGGAAGAAAAGTTGTTAATTTTATAAAAAACAAAGAACCCATAACAATAATTGATAAACAGATTGAAGATATTGATGATCTAATTAAAGAGAATATAAAAGTTGTAGTGGGAGATGCTACTGAAGAGGAAACATTAAAAAAGGCTAATATAGAAAATGCTGATATAGTTTTAATATTAACAAACTCAGAAGTTAATAGAAATATAGCTGAGAAGGTTTGTGAGCTTAGTCCAAATTCATATAAAATAGCTAGAGCAGTGCAAGGATATCCTGAACTTTATAGTGGTTTGAATATTGATAAAATAGTTAATATATTAGAAAGTGGTGCTAAAGATATAGCTAATGAAGTAGATAATGCAAAATTAAAAAGAAAATTAATGAAATTAAAATCAATAATATTAGAGAAAAAGAAAAAGTGTAATGGAAAAAAGATGTTAATATTAACACATATAAATCCTGATCCTGATGCTATAGCAAGTGCTATGGCATTAAAGACAATATGTGAAAAGTGGGATGTAGAGGCGGATATTGGATATGGGGGGAATATTGGGTATGATGAAAATAAAACTATGGTAAATTTATTAGAGGTAAATCTCCTATCTATAGATCAAATAAATATAGATGATTATTGTATTATTGCTGCAGTGGATTTCTCATCTTCTAAACAGTTACCAATGGAAGTAGAAAAATTAGATATTATTATTGATCATCATGCAAATGGAGATTTAGAGGCTGATTATAAAGATATTTTAAATGTTGGGGCTACATCATCAATATTAACAAATTATTTAAAAGAGCTAAATATGGAACCATCAAGGAAATTAGCTACAGCTCTATTTTATGGTATTGAATCAGATACAAATAATTTTAAAAGAGGGGTTACAAGGTTTGATTTTGAATGTGCAGCATATTTGCAGAGTTATATTGATACAACAATTTTAGAAATGATAGAAAATCCTGAAATTTCTACAGAGATTATGGAAGTAATAGCTAAGGCTATAATAAATAGGCAAGTAGTTAAAGGAAATATTGCTTTATCATATGTTGGAGAAATAACAAATAGGGATGCCTTACCAAAGGCAGCTGACTTTTTATTAAAAATGGAAGGAATTTCTACAACTTTTGTATTTGGTATTGTTGGAGATTATATAGAGATATCTGCAAGGACTAAAGATGTTAGATTAAACTTAGGGGAAATTTTAAAAAAGGCTTTTGGTGGAGGAGGACATCAAACTGCTGCTGGAGCAAGAATAGAGTTAGGAATATTTAAAGCAGTTTCTGATAAGGAGGCTTTAAGAAAACTTGTAGAAGAAGCTATAAAAGCAAAAATATTAGAAGTTATTGGAATAAAAGAGAAGGAATGATTTATATGATAACATTAGCAACAGCTGAATGCTTCACACATGGTAAGATAGGGTTGAGCATTCATAAGGCAGCATCTGGTTATGAAGAGTTTGAATATAAATACCTTTTCTCTGAAGAAGATTTAAAAATTGTGAAAAATGTTAAGGTATTGTGTTCTATGTTTCTACCCTCTATTTATGCAATTGAAAAACTTTTCAATATCTCTTTACCTAAACCAGATTATTATTATAAATATGCCAAAGCCTATTCTGAAAAAAATGATTTAGCTGTTGCTAAAAAAATAGCTGAATCTTTAAAAGATAAATTAAATCCTGATATTGCTTTAGCTTCAACAGCTGGTGTAGGTAGAGGGGCTATTTGTATAATAGCTGATAAGTGTTATCTATTTACAACAGATGTTTATGCTAACTTATTAACATTTGAAAATGTTAAAGAGAGACAAAAAGATGGAATAGAGAAAGGGATAAAGAAGGTCTTAGAAATTGTGAAAAAATGTTTAGAGAAGTATTAAAAAAAGAAATTGATAAAATTAAAGATAACAACTTGTATAGGGAACTAAGAAAGGTTAAAGGAATAAATTTTTCATCTAATGATTATTTATGTTTATCAAAACATCCTGAAGTAATTGAAGCTCTTAAAAATGGAGCTAAATATGGTGTAGGCTCAACAGGATCAAGATTAACTTCAGGAAATATAAATCATGAAAAGTTAGAAGAAAAAATGGCTAAATTTAAAGGAACAGAAAGCTCTTTATTATATCCAACTGGTTATATGGCTAATCTATCAATATCTGCAATTTGTAAGAAAGGAGATCTAATTTTAAGTGATGAACTTAATCATGCATCAATAATAGATGGTTGTAGATTAAGTAAAGCTGACAGGTTAATTTACAAACACTGTGATACAAATCATCTTTTAGATTTATTAGAAAAAAACTATAAAAATTATAATAATATTTTCATTATAACTGACTCCGTTTTTAGTATGGATGGTGATATAGCTCCTTTAAATGAATTAAAAAAGATAGCTGATGATTTTGGGGCAGTGTTAATATTAGATGATGCACATGCAACAGGTGTTTTAGGGAATGGAAAAGGGGCTTTAGAGTATTTTAATATCAAACCAGATGATAATATTATTATTATAGTTACATTATCAAAAGCTATTGGATGTTTAGGAGGATGTGTTTGTGGAGTAGAGGAGCTAAAAGATTATTTAATAAATACTTCAAGGAGTTTTATATTTACAACAGCACTACCTCCAGCCATAGTTGAAGCTGCAATAAAGGCTATAGAAATAATAGAAGAGGGCAAAGTTGTTAAGAAGTTAAAAAAGAATATAAATTTGGCAAATAAAATATTTAAATCATATAACTTCATTAATAGGGAAAATGAAACTCCAATTTATCCATTTATTTTTAGAGATAAGACTGTTAAGATAGCAGAGTATTTAATAAAAAATAATATTTTTTGCATTCCCATAAGATACCCTACTGTACCCAAAGGGAGTGAAAGAATTAGAATAAGTATAAATGTAGAACATATGAAGGAAGATTTTATTATACTATGTGAAAAAATTAAAGAATTATGGTAAAAATACAATCTCTATTTTATCTTTCAATAGATTAATCAGATACTCTGCATACCTCAATTTTTTTGCTTTTATGTTATCAGCTTTTTCTATTTCTCCTTTTATTTCTGGTCTAGAATATTTTGTTACATATTCCCCAAAATCCATCCCACCTAATATTAATTTTTTGGCTTTAAAATAATATGCTAAGTAGCAACATCTATCACCATCAGTGAAACCATAAAAGTTATATAATTTATATTTTTTATATTCTGGAATCTGTGTTGTAGGAATAACATTTTTTAATTTGTGGAAGTATTTCTTTATCTTATCAATATTATCCCCATGTGCATGCAAAACTACTATTGCACCCTTTTTATTGCACTCTATTAAACTTTCAATATCTCCATCCAAATCAGATACTATTATATCAGGGATTATACCTTCTTCTAAAAAAGCTTTACATGCCCCATCAGCAACAATTATTGGCTGACATTTTTTTATATTTTTCAATATCTTTACATGTCTCTTTAATGATGGACCTGCCCCAAAAATAAAAACTTCTTTACCTTTAATCATCTTTTCTAATATCTTAACATCAGGTTTTTCTTTAAAAAAAGAACTTAATATTTTAGCTGCTTCAACATCTTTTTCTTTATCAAAATTAAAATCCTCAATAATTTTATTGTATATCTTTTCCCACTCTCTATCATCCATATACATCTACTCTTCTAATGGTTCTACTCTCACATTATCAAAATAACCTTGTCCTCCAAATCCTATACCTCCCTCTAATATTGGATTTTTATCAATATATGTTATATAAGTATATGCATTAACTTTAAATGTTATCTTATTACCATTAGCTATTACCATATATCTAAAAAATGACACCTCAGCTGGGGCAGCATTGTAAGTTTGATTTAACAACACCCATTTAGTACCATTGAATTTGTATAATTTGTAGCCTCTATCAAATGGTTCTACAACAATACAATAACCAGCAGTAGCATCACCATTTAACCTAAAGTATATCTTTGGAGAATCTATTAATTTTTTCCTTTTTATATCAATATAATAAACAAAATTTGTATAATTTCTATCAACATACATTATTCCATCTCCTTCAGCTTCAACAACTTTATTCATAACTTTATTATCCTCTGAAAATATTGGAGTTATTGTAAATGTTCCATTACCTTTTACTTTCCAAGGTCCAAATGGGGCTTTTTCACCTAGGTTGTATGATGAGAAATCATCATTTAATGGTGGAGGCATAAATTGAATATTTATACATCCTGACATGAGTGCTATTATCAATATAACTATAAATCTTCTCACTATTTCACCATATATCTTTTGGATGAAATTTTTTCCATCTCCAAAGCCCCTTTCTTATCCAATCTTCAGGTAATTTATATTTATTAGCATACTCTTTTAAAACATTTTCCCATTTTTCCCAAAGTTCAGGGTATAATTTTCTTACCCTATCCATCTCTCCTAACTCCATAGCTGGGCAGATATAGCACCCTACCCTATCAAATCCTTTTTCATACAGCTTATTGTAAGGAGCCCCTTCTTTTAATATATATATCCAAACATGTAAAGCAGTCCAATGGAATATTGGGAGAGCATTTATTTGATTTTTTATATAAGTATTCCTATAAATTAGTCTTTTTTTAGCTCTACTAAAGCTTTCATATTTTCTTATTCCAACAAATGACAATACTTCTCTATCTTTTAAATATTCTTTTAAAGGATTTAATTTACAAACTTCAGAGCACCATCTATAATCTCTAGATGGTATTCCATATTCTTTTATCTTTTCCCAGAAATTCTCAGCTTCTAATCTCTTTATTTCAATATTGAAAAAATTTTCAACTTCTTCAATATTTTTTAATGTTTCAGGGAATTCTAAACCTGTGTCAATAAAAATAACTTCAACATTTTCTTTTTTTAATGCTTTAAGTGTTAATATTAATGTGACTAAACTATCTTTTCCTCCTGAATATGCAACAATTACGGGCTTTTTTATTTTTTCATAGCTGTTTTTTATAAATCCTATAGCATTCTTTTCATAATTATAAATAACACTATTGTTTGCCTCAATCATGAGATTTAAAGCCTCTTCTAATTTATATCTCTCTAATTTTCTATTTTGGAAATTTTTATTAAAAAATCTAACCTTTATTATTTTTCCTCTTTCTATCTTTTCTATCTCATTAGATGATAGCATTGCTAACCCTACACCTACAACTCTCTCATCTTCATTAACTATGATAACATCATCCCCTCTTTCTATATCATTAGTAATTTCAATTATTCCTGGTCTTAGAAGTGTTGATTTGTCTTTTAAAATATTTAATAAGTCATTTTTTATCTTTACTATCCTTTTATTAGCTCCCTTCTCAATTAAGTCATAAGCTCCATGTAGTTTCAATTTTATTTTCCAAGTTTCTTTCTCTTCATTGTAATATAAAATATATTTAACTATCCCATCCACTATTACTTCATAAGCTTCTAAATTGCCTGGAAGTTTATTTAATAAAATAATTCCATCTTCAATGCTTTTAGCTCCAAACTCTCTTTCTAAGCATTCATTTATGAAATCAATATCATACCTAAACCCTAACCTTGCATCCCCTGGAGGGGTTAGTTTAACTGGTAAAGCTTCAGTATTACATATATCACATTTTTTCCCTAATATAGGGAGATTACAATTATAACACCATTTTAAATGGATCTTTCCTATATATGTTTTCATGTTTTCACTTAAAATATAGTGAATAACAGACAATTCCACAGACAGTCCAAGCCATTAATCCTTTATTATAGAGAGATATCTTATCTATATTTAATCCCTCTTCATTTATTCTAATCTCACCATATGGAAAACCACCAATTAAAAAAGTATCATATCTTTTCATATCATTTATGTTAATAACCTTTCCCTTCTTGGTTAATAATGCTATATTTTTGGCATTTATATCAAATAAGAGTTCTTCTAAAGTTTTCTTTTCCAATTTTATTAATGGATTTTTATAACCTTTCAATACTTTTTCCATAACACCTAAAAATCTAAAATAATTCCTTGGTAATCTTGTTTTTGGATCAATATAAAGAACTTTATTATCATATGTATGAACATAAGTATTTAACATCCTCTCATGATTTAAAGGAGAATCTAAGATTGTTAAAAGTGAAACATGAACTATATCCGGCCTACCTCTTCTTTCTCTATCTTTTAAAAATTTCATAGCTTTATAATGATAATTAGCATCTAAAATATCATATTTATAAACTTTAGAGGGTTTTATTTTATTTTTAATCTCTTTTGGGATCAATTCTAAAGCTGAATTGGCTAATATTATATTATACATTTCTACTCACATCTATAATGATATAATTTATCTTCTCATCATTTAACCTTTTTATAACCCTTTCAGCCATCTTTCCTGTTATAAAGGCTATAACATTACAACCTCTATTACAGGCATTAACTATTCCTTCAATAACTGCAAATCTTATATCAGGATTTAAATTTAGTTTTTTAGCAACCACATATCCCACAGTTCCCATAGTAGCTGTAACATAATTCTCCATTTTATTTAGCATCTCTTTTATCTTCTCATAATCTACATTTCTTGAGCCTCCAAAAGTTTCTGGTGGAATTTTGAATATTATTACTTTTGATTTAGGAATATCAATAATTCCTCTAATTTCTGTTATGGCTACATCTTCCCCAGCCTTTCCACCATGTAAAATTTTTGCTCTAGCTTCCCCTACTTTCTTTTTAGTAGCATGTAATAATCCATCTTTCATATGTAAATAAACCTCATCTCCTTCATTTAGATCTTCCTCAGCTATAGCAGGCCAAATATCTTTATATCTGTATATAGCTGAATTTATTTCTTCTAAATAACTACTAAATTCTTTTATCCAACTTTTTAATCTCCTTATTCCTTTTTCTGTTATTACATATTCTCCTCTTCCTCTTGATCTAATATATCCTTTTTTTAATAGATTTCTAATGTGTTCAGATACAGCTTGGACTGTTATATCTAAGTTGTCAGCAATCTCTTTCTGTTTAACATATGGCTGTTTTCTTAAAATCTCAGCTAATATTTGTAGTTCAGTAATATTCCTTTTCTTCATAATTTCACATCTTTTTTTAACATTAATTCTATTATTTTGTCTTCTAAGTTCATAGATTTTGTTATTTCACTTAAATTCTTAATACACTCTTTAAAATCTTTCCCAATGATACCTTCATAATCCTTAGTTTCATAGAATAATGATAAATATGCTGAAAACACCCCAGAAGCTATTTTTAATGAACATGATGGTTTTCCTCCATCACATATTATGCCTGTTATGTTGGCTAAAAAACTTTTCATGGCTTTTTCTATATCTTTATTTAAATAGTATGCTAAACCACATACACATCCTAATCCTCCTCTATTTACACACCCACACATAGAAGATATGTAGGATGTGTGATAAGTGGCATATATTGTTATTAATGCTGATAGGGCTAGTGACTTTATTAATTCTCTATTCTCCCTATCATAAAATATTATTGGCAATGTAGCCATTAATCCCATATTTCCACTACCAGCAATGGCATAAGCTTCTTTATTAAAACCCATCATTCTATTATAAACTGCTGAAGCTGTAGCTTTTATTATATTATTAAGATCTCCAAAATCAATATCTAAAAATCCATTAACAAATTCTTTATTTGTTTTTATAACATCTTTTATGAGTTCTTCTATATCTTTTGGTAAATTATCTATATAATCTAAGAAATCTTTTAAGTCTAAACTTTTAAATTTTTCTTTTAACTTATCATCAACCCTCTTATAATAATATGTAGATTCAGCTTCATAGATCTTATTTATAATTACTCTGCAATAAACATCCTTATTAACAACCTCTATTTTTAATCTGTTCCTAACAATATTTTCTAATTCTTCATCATATTCGATATCTCTAAAAATTTCTAATCCATTTTCTTTTTCTCCAAGCAAGCCCCCAACAACTGCTGGCAAAATTCCAAACTTACCTGTATTTGGCACACCAACAGAAAAAGCATTTTTAAAAACACTTTTTCCTAAAATTAACTTTATCTCTTTGATCTCTTTTAAGTCTTTAGGTTTGGCTTTTGCTACTGTATACCCAATAAGAGCTACCTCTGTGCAACCTAAAGATTTATAAATCTCATTTTTCAAAACTTCATCTATTACCATGATCTCACAATATAACTTTATTTTAATTTCTTAGTATTAAAAATTATGGTGAGAGTATGCACTATTTTTCAGAAAAACCAACAACAAAATCAAATATAAAAATTATTGAAGATATCTTAAGAGGAAAGTTATTAAAATTTAAAACTGATAGTGGTGTATTTTCTAGTGATAAAATTGATAAAGGAACAAAAATATTGGTTGAAAGTGTTGAAGTTAATAAGAATGATGAAATTCTTGATTTAGGATGTGGTTATGGTGTTATAGGGATAGCTTTAGCTGATGAAGTTAAGTCAGTTTTGATGAGTGATATCAATAGAAGGGCTTTAAAATTGGCCAAAGAAAATATAAAATTAAATAACCTTTCTGATAAATATATTGATGTGGTTTATAGTGATTTATTTAACAATATAAATAAGAGATTTGATAAAATTATTACAAATCCTCCAATAAGGGCGGGGAAAGAAGTGCTAAATAGGATAATTGGGGAGGGGAAAGATTATTTAAAAGATGGTGGGGAAATTTGGCTTGTTATTAGAACGAAGCAAGGGGCTAAAAGTTTAGCTAATTATATGGAAGAAATTTTTGGAAATGTAGAAACAGTGGAAATTAAAGGAGGGTATAGGGTTTTAAAAAGTAAGAAACAATGGTGATCTAATGGAAATAAAATTATGTGGTATAAAATTTAAAAATCCAATATTTTTAGCTAGTGGAATAATGGGAGATAATGCAGGAGCTTTAAAAAGGATTGCAATAAATGGAGCTGGAGCAGTAACTACAAAATCTATTGGGCTAAAGCCAAATATGGGTCATAAAAATCCTGTGATTGTTGAGTTGGATGAAGGATTTTTAAATGCTGTAGGTTTAGCAAATCCAGGAGTAGATAATTACATAGAAGAACTAAAAAAAATTAGAGGATTTTTAGATAAAATAGGTGTAAGGATAATAGCTTCTATATATGGGAAAGATGAAGAAGAATTTAAAGAAGTTGCTAAAAAAATAGAACCTTATGTAGATATGATTGAACTAAATATATCTTGCCCACATGCTAAAGGATATGGTTTAGAGATTGGGCAAGATGTAGATTTATCATATAATGTCTGTAAATCTGTAAAATCTGCTGTAAATATTCCTGTTTTTGCTAAAATATCTCCAATGGTTAATATTAGGGAGATAGCTGAGGCACTTTGTAATGTTGTTGATGGATTTACAGCTATAAATACAGTTAAAGGTATGGTCATTGATATAAATATGAAAAAGCCAATATTATCAAATAAGTTTGGAGGTTTAAGTGGAAAGTATATTAAGCCAATAGGTGTAAGGGTTGTTTATGAGCTTTATGAATACAAAAAACCAATAATAGGTGTGGGTGGAATATTTAATGGAAGAGATGCATTAGAATATTTTATGGCAGGAGCTTCAGCAGTGCAAATAGGTTCTGCTGTATATTTTAGAGGTTATGATGTTTTTAATAAAATATATAAAGAAATTAAAGAGTTTTTGGATAAAGAAGGGTTAGAACTTAAAGATATTATTGGGATAGCACATGAGTAAATATGTTGATGCACACTGTCATATAGAGGATAAAGCGTTTAATAAAAATAGAGATGAAGTTGTGAAAAGGGCTAAAGAGAATAATGTTATAATCATTACAAGTGGTGCTTCATTTGGAGGGTGTGTAAGAGCTTTAAATTGTAAGAGATTGTATGATATTTACCTTACCTTAGGTTATCACCCTTCAAGAGTTAATGCTGATGATAAAATTATTAATAAAGTTTATAATCTTATAAAAGAAAATGAAAAAGAAATATTGGCTGTAGGAGAAATAGGGATGGATGTTAAGATAGAAAATATAAAAAGACAGGAAGAAATATTTAAAAAATTCTTAGAACTTTCTAAGGAGATAAATAAACCTATTGTAGCCCATGCAAGAGGTTTTGAGGAGAGGATATTTAAACTATCAGATCAACCTATAATGTTCCATTGCTACTCAGGAAGTCTAGAGCTGGCTAAAGAGATTGGAGAGAGTGGAAATTTAATTTCAATATCTACATTAGTATGTTTTTCAGAGCATCATAAAAAATTAGTTGAAAAGTTAGATATAGATTATATAACTACAGAAACTGACAGCCCTTATTTATCTCCAATAAAAAAGCAAAGGAATGAGCCTATAAATGTTAAATTTGTCTATAAAATAATATCTGAGATAAAAGAGATGGATATTAATGAGGTTAAAAACATAATCTATAAAAATACATGTAAATTTTTTAAGAAAAAACTTTAAATCTTTTTAAATATATTTTCACTATTTTCAATATCATGCTCCACTATTTTAATATCTCTTAAAGTTTTTAAGTTCAAACTTTCAGCAGTTCTTTCAATTCCTAGCTTTTTATCAGTGTCTAAATAAATTATATATGCATCTAATTCAGGAATACCTAATTTATATGCAGCTACCGCTCTATGATGACCATCTAAAAGTATGTATTTATCATCATTTTTCTTTTTAATAACAATAATTGGTTCAGCTAATCCTTTTTTTAATTCATATATTCTACCAATTAATTCATCAGAATGTATTTTATTCTGAGTAGGTTTTAATTTATGAATTTCAACTTTTCCTTTTTTTACTTCTAATTTATAACCTAAGCTTTTGTATGTATTTATAATTCTTTCTAATTTTTTAGGGGTAGTTTTTTCTATCTGTGATCTTATAACATCCATATTTGATATAAGCCCTACTAAATTATTTTTTTCATCAACAACAGGTAATTTTGATAACCCTGTTCTAAACATTATTCTACCCACATTCATAATATCTTCATCAGGATGGGTAATGACCATATCATCTCTTTTAGTCATAACATTCTCTACTCTTTCATTATCATCCTTTCCAACAATATCTACTAAAGAAACTATCCCTACTAATTTACCATTTTCAACTACAGGAAATGATTTATGTTTTGTTTTTTTGAATAGCTCTATAACATCTTTTACTTTGTCATCTTTTTTTACTGTTATTACATTTTTTGTCATATACTCTTTTACTTTTACCATATAAACCACGATAAAAAGTTTTAAATACCATATATGTATTAACCATATAACATCCATTATATTAAAACCGAAAATAATATATATCAATTACTTTTTAATTATCCTTTGTTATAGTGCGGAGGTAGCCAAGCCCGGCTAAGGCGTGGGACTGGAGATCCCATGGGGCTTTGCCCCGCGGGGGTTCAAATCCCCCCCTCCGCGCCACTTATTTTTACCATCAATATTTAAAGGTCAAACACGATTTTTTGGAGGTGTAAATTTGACTGAGCAGGCTGAATTTAAGTATTTGCTTAGAATATCAAGAACTGATATAGATGGTAATAAGAAGGTTATCATGGCCCTTCAAGATATCTACGGTGTTGGAGAAGCAATGGCTAGAGCAATTATTAGAGTTACAGGAATAGATCCAAATAAAAAGGCCGGTTATTTAACAGATGAAGAGGTTAAGAAAATAGAAGATGTTCTCTCTGATCCTGCAAAATATGGAATACCATCATGGATGTTTAACAGAAGAAAAGATTATGTCACAGGTGAAGATAAACACGTTATTGAAAGTGATTTAATTATAGTAAAACAAGAAGATATAAACAGATTGAAGAGAATTAAGTGTTATAGAGGAATAAGACATGAATTAGGATTACCTGTTAGAGGACAAAGAACAAGAAGTACATTCAGAAGAGGTCCAACTGTAGGAGTTTCAAGAAAGAAAAAATAAAGGTGATTAGATGGGAGATCCTAGAAGAAGATTTCCTAAAAAATATGAAACACCTAACCATCCATGGATAAAAGAAAGAATTGAAAGAGAAAAAGAATTGTGTAGAAAATATGGTTTAAGAAGAAAAAGAGAAGTTTGGAAAGCTGAGACATTATTAAGAAAATATAGAAGACAGGCAAGAAGGCTGATAAGATTATTAGATACACCTCAAGGACAAAAAGAGATGGAACAATTATTTAATGTATTAAAAAGATATGGAATATTAAAAAAAGAGAATCCTACATTGGATGATGTTTTGTCCTTAACTGTAGAGGATATATTGGAAAGAAGATTACAAACATTAGTTTTTAGGAAAGGTTTAGCAAGAACTCCTAAGCAGGCAAGACAGTTAATTGTTCATAGGCATATAGCAGTTAATGGAAGGATTATTGATGCTCCAAGTTATTTGGTAAAGGTTGATGAAGAAGATAAGATAACATATGCTAAAAACTCTCCATTCAATAATAAAGATCATCCAGAAAGAGCTAAAATTATAGGAATTACTGAAGAGAGTGTTAAAGAAGAACAATAATAAAAAGGTGAAACACCTATGGCTGAGCAGAAAAAAGAAATTTGGGCTATTGTTCATATATTCTCATCTTATAACAATACTATAGTACATGCCACTGACATAACAGGAGCAGAAACAATAGCTAGGGTTTCTGGTGGTATGATAACAAGAAATCAGAGAGATGAAGGATCTCCTTATGTTGCTATGCAGGCTGCTTTTAGAGTTGCTGAAATATTAAAAGAGAGAGGTATTTACAATATACACATAAAAGTTAGAGCACCTGGTGGATCTGGACAGAAAAATCCAGGTCCAGGAGCTCAGGCTGCTATAAGAGCACTGGCAAGGGCTGGATTGAGAATAGGAAGAATAGAAGATGTTACTCCAATTCCACACGATGGTACAACACCTAAGAAAGCCTATAAAAAATAAGGTGGTTTTATTTGTTAACCATTAAAGAGAAAAAACAGACAAAAATAGGGGAAGAGTTTATTTTTTCTTTAAAAGCCCCTATTTCTTTTTGTAATGCAATAAGAAGGATAATGATTTCTGAAGTCCCAACATATGCTATTGAAGATGTCTATATATATGAAAACACTTCTTCGATGGATGATGAAATATTAGCTCATAGATTGGGTTTAATCCCAATAAAAGGAAAACCTGCATCAGATAAAGAGGTTATTACTTTTACATTAGAAAAAGAAGGTCCTTGCACAGTTTATAGCTCAGATTTAAAATCTGAAAATGGGGAAGTTGCATTTAAAAATATTCCAATAGTTAAATTGGGAGAAAAGCAGAAAATAAAAATTGTTTGTGAGGCAGTTCCAGGGATTGGAAAAGTTCATGCTAAATGGCAACCATGTAATGCTGTTTATAGAATAAAAGATGATGAAGTTGAATTTTTTGTTGAAACATTTGGTCAGATGGATGGAGAAGAGATTTTAAAAGAGGCCATCAAAATACTAAAAGAAAAAGCGTTTAGTTTTTTACATCAGTTGGAATTGTTAGGTGATAAAGATGAGAAGGCTGATGAAAACAAATCCTAGATTAATTAGGCTGATAAAAACACTAAGAAAAGCATCAAATAAAAATAATGCAAAAATTTGGAAAGTTGTTGCTGAAAAGTTGGCTAAACCTACAAGAAGAAGGGTAGAAGTTAATATTAGTAAGATAAACAGGTATGCTAAAGAAAATGAAACTATAGTCGTTCCAGGTAAAGTTTTAGGTGCAGGAAAATTGGAGAAGAGAGTAGTTGTTGCAGCATATGCTTTTAGTGAGTCTGCAAAAAGAATAATTAAAGAAGCTGGAGGAGAGGCAATAACAATAGAAGAGTTGTTAGAAAGAAATCCTAAAGGATCAAATGTTAGGATAATGGCTTAAAAGGTGAAACACTATGACAGTGATTGATGCTGAAGGAGCAATATTAGGAAGATTAGCTTCAACAGTAGCAAAGAGGGTTTTAAGAGGGGAAGAAATAACAATTATTAATGCAGAAAAAGTTATAATTACAGGAAATAGAGATTGGATTATAAAGCATTATCAGGAAGAAAGAGCTAAGAAAAATGTGGCAAATCCTAGAAGATTTGGTCCAAAGTTTCCAAGAAGGCCAGATGATATATTGAGAAGAACTATAAGAAAAATGTTACCATATAAAAAACCTAAAGGAAGAGAAGCTTTTAAAAGAGTAAAAGTTTATGTTGGAAATCCATTAAACTTACAACCAGATGAAAAAATATCTCATGAATTGAAGACAAACAAATTTATCACTTTAGGGGAACTTAGTAAACACTTAGGAGCAAAGTTTTAAAGGTGAAAATTTATGGAAAAAATTGTTATAACAGTAGGTAAGAGGAAAAGGGCTATAGCAAGAGCTGTAGCAAGACCAGGGAAAGGTAGAATAAGAATAAATAGGATACCTATTGAATTAATAGAGCCTAAGTATAAAAGAATGAAACTGATGGAGCCATTATTATTAGCTGGAGAAGAAGTTATAAGTCAGATGGATATAGATGTTACTGTTAGAGGAGGAGGGGTAATGGGTCAAATGGATGCTGCTAGAACAGCAATAGGTAAAGCAATAGTTGAATTTACAGGAAGTAAAGAGTTAAGGGATAAGTTTTTAGCATATGACAGAACACTGTTAGTTAGTGATGCTAGAAGAACTGAACCACACAAACCAAGTAGATCTACAAAAGGTCCAAGAGCTAAGAGACAAAAATCTTACAGATAAATTTTTTCTATTTTTTGGTGAGGGTTATGATGTTCCCTATAAGATGTTTTTCTTGTGGTAAAGTTATTGGAGAAGTTTTTGAGGAATATAAAAGAAGAATATTAAATGGAGAACATCCAAAAGATGTTTTAGATGATTTGGGAATAAAAAAATACTGTTGTAGAAGAATGTTTATCTCCTATAGAATTTCCAAAGATGGTAAGGAGATATTTGATGAAATTATAGAACACGATATTGCTCGCCTTTAAATTGTTTTGGGGCCGTGGGGTAGCTTGGTTATCCTGTGCGCTTGGGGGGCGTGCGACCCGGGTTCAAATCCCGGCGGCCCCACCAGTTATTTTTTAGGTGATAACATGAAATTAACTAAATTCGAGATAGCAAGAATTTTAGGAGCGAGAAGTTTACAAATATCTAATGGGGCTTATGCAACAGTAGAAACAAATGAAACAAGTTCATTAAAAATTGCATATGAAGAAATAAAAAAAGGAAAGGTTCCATTAAAGCCTATAAGAGAGTGAGATGTTGGATATTATTAGAAAAATATCTGCAAAAAAAGTTTTTAAAGGAGATATAAAAGTTATGATCACAACAATAACAGAAAACTCTTTTGGTTATGAAATTATAGATACTGAAGAACCTGATAATGTTATAGCTGAGATAAATAATGTTATTGCTCCAGAACTGTTTGGTTATTCTTTAGATATTGATTTGATTGACAACATTATTTGTGAAGTGTCTGAAAATAGTTTAATTTCTTATGGAGTCTCTGTTAGTGTTGCAAGAGCTGCAGCTAATAGCTTTGATATTCCTCTATTTAAATATTTAGGAGGTGCAATAACAACAGATTTACCAATAGTTTCCTCTACAATTTTGAGAGACAACAATAGTGAGCTCTTCCCTATTGTTATGGCAGAATCTATAGAGGATATTGTAGATATCTACATTAAATTAAGGAATATTTTGGATTATAAGGTAATAGATATAAATGGGGCATATGTTTGTAAGGATATTTTTAATGAAATAGGCAAGGTCAGAGAAAAGATAGATGAAATTAAAGAAGAGGAAGATATAGAGATATTATTGGGTTTAAAAATTAAAAAAGATATGGTAAAAGATAAAGATTTATCATTGGTTGATTATTTGGAAGTAGAAGAACCTGTAGAATTTGATGGATTTTTATGTACAGATATTATTTATGAAGAGAGTGATTTTGTTAAAGTTTATCCATATGAAATAGGTACTGTTACTGAGTTATTCTATTATATAAACTACATATTTGATAAGGGTTTGTATCCTGTATTAGAAGGAGATAATAACAGTTTAGCTCATATTGCAACAGCTTTTAAAGTTCCTGTTATTAGGGCACATCTATCATCAAGTGTTTTAAATGAAGTTTGGGAAATAGAAAGATCAATATCAAATCCAAACATAAGAAGATTTTAATTTATGATATTAATTTTTTAAATACCCAGTTTTTTATATTTTTATGCATATTATCTATTTTTTGGTGATATAATGAAAAGATTAGATGTTACTGGAGATATCTGTCCAATTCCTGTTTTAAAAACTAAAAAAGCTTTAGAAGAATTAAAAGAAGGGGAAGAGCTGGAAGTTATTGGAGATTATAAACCTGCTTTAGAGAACATAAGAAGATTTGCTGAAAATAATGGATACACTGTTATTCTTGCAGAAGAAACAGATAATGGATTTAGGATAGTAATAAGAAAATAAAAGAGGTGAAATATTGAAATTTACTGTTATTATTACATCAGCCCCATATGGAAAAGAAAGGGCATATTCAGCACTGAGATTTGCTTTAACATCACTATTGGAAGGGGCTGAAGTGAATATTTTTTTAATAGAAGATGGAGTTTATGTAGCTAAAAAAGGTCAAAATCCTTCAGAAGTTCCTAACTATTTAGAACTATTGAAGAATGCCATTGAATTAGGGGCTGTAGTTAAAGTTTGTGGGCCATGTTGTAAAGCGAGAGGATTGAGTGATAGTGATTTAATTGAGGGTGTAAAATTAGCCACAATGCATGATCTTGTAGCTTTTGTTAAAGAGAGTGATAATGTTATTACTTTTTAAACTCTTCTATGAATCTTTTGTAACACAAATCTAATACTCTATTTATTGTTTTTTCTTTATCTTTTCCATCATAAGGTGCATTCAATCCACCAGCTTCACTATGTCCTCCTCCAGAACCTTTTAATTCTTTACCAATTTTTTCCATTAATTTTCCTAAATGAACTTTTTTAGCTACATGTTTTCTACATCTGGCACTCACTCTAATTTCTCCTTCCTTCTTCCTAACAGCAACAACAAATGCTACATCTGCTCCAATACTAACAATAGTTTTAGCACATGAAGCTTCGTAAGAGCTCACATGAGATAGAGCTATCTTTATTCCATTATATTCTTTAATTCTCATCCTACTACAAGCTTTTAAATGGGCTACCCTCTTACTAATATCACTTTCATGGGTTAACATAGAAAGGATTTTTTGAAAGCTTATATCTTTAATTAAATAGCTAATAATTTCAAATGTTTTCTGTGTAGCTAACTTTAAATGTTTTGTATCATAAACAATTCCACATAATAGGGCAATTCTAATATTTTTAGGGGGGTATATATTTAGCTCTTTAAAAATTTCAGTAACTATTTCAGATGTTGAAGGATAATCTTCTTTTATGATCGTGTATTTACATATATCTGCTAATTCTGTTCTTTTATGATGATCAATTAAAATAACATCTCTCTTTTTTAATTCTTCAAAATCTACTTTTAATTGATTTATTGATGCTGTATCAACAATAAATACTGTTTCTGGTAATGAAGGATAGAGTTCTATATCTACTTTTTCATTTATCTCATTTAGAATATTTTTTGAAATCTTACTTATTGAATCAGCAACTATTCTAACATTAGCATTAGGATTTAAATATTTGGATAAATACTTTAAAGCTACAGCACTACCTATAGCATCAGGATCAGCATTATGGTGACATAAAAATAGAATACTATCTCTTTTTAAATATTCCTCGATCATAATACTTCACTGTGCTTGATTAGCAAATCTTTGCAATCTTGCTTGTATTTCTTTTAATTTTGACTGTAACTTTTCCTCCTGTTTTTCTAATGTTTTTAATCTCAACTCTAAGGTTTCAATTTTCTCATTTAATTCTTTTTTTACATCTTCCTTATTTCTTTTTATAAACAACCCACCTACAAGCTTATAAACATAATCAACATCACTCTTATCCAATTCCTCTAAAGCTTTTTTAGTTTCATTTAATTCAATTTCCACATTTTGCTTCTGTAAGATAATCATTTGTAACTGTTGTTGCAACTGCTGTAATTGCATTAACTGAGCTTGCAACTGTGGAGGAATTTCCATAACTATCCCCTTTTAAAATTTTGTCTTTCTCAATTTTATCCTTAATAATATATAAAATTTTTTATAGTAAATTTGTAAAATATTAAAATATAACTAATTTAAAGAGGGAAAAATAATGAGAGCTTTGGATGTAGTAAAAAATAAGGAAATAGTTAAAATCTACCCTACAACAACTATAAGAGAGGCTTTAAAGATAATGAATGAGAATAGGTTTAGAAGATTGCCAATAGTTTATCCAAATAATAAACTTGTAGGGATAATTACTGCTATGGATATTGTTGATTTTATAGGTGGTGGTTCAAAGTATAATTTAATTAGGGAGAAATTTAATAGAAACTTTGTAGCAGCTATAAACCAACCTGTTAGAGAAATAATGACAAAAGAGGTTATAACATTAGATGAAAATGATGACATTGATATGGCTATTGAAACATTCCTAAATAAAAATGTTGGAGGAGTACCAATATTGGATAAGGAAGGACATTTTTTATCTTTAATAACTGAAAGAGATGTAATAAAAGCTCTTATAAATAAAATTGATGAAAATGAGACTATTGAAGATTATATAACAAGAAAGATTATCTATGCTACACCAGGAGAGAGATTAAAAGATGTAGCAAGAACAATGGTTAGAAATGGTTTTAGAAGATTGCCTGTTGTGAGTGAAGATAAATTAGTAGGGATAATAACAGCTACAGATTTTATTAAGCTATTGGGAAGCAATTGGACATTTAAAAAGATGGAAATGGGAAATGTTAGAGAAATTACTAATGTTAGAATAGAAGAAATAATGATTAAAGATGTTATTACAGCAAATAATAATGATAAATTAAAAGATGTGGCTAAAATTATGGTGGAAAAAGATATAGGAGCATTACCTGTTGTTGAAGATAGTAAATTAATAGGAATTATTACTGAAAAAGATGTTATAAAATATTTCACATGAAAGCATGAAAGTTATTAGAGATGCAATTCATAAAGATATTTATCTAACTGATGAAGAAATGGAAGTTATTGATACTGAAGAATTTCAAAGATTAAGGAATATAAAACAGACAGGATTAACATATCTTGTTTATCCTTCAGCTAATCATACAAGATTTGAACACTCTCTTGGTTGTTTATATATAGCTAATAAAATGGCTAATAAAATTAAGAGAGAAGTAGATGTTGATATCGAAACTGTTAGATTATCAGCACTTTTACATGATATTGGACATCCTCCTTTTTCTCATACATTGGAAATTTTTGGCTACAATCATGAAGAAGTTGGAAAGAAGATAATAAAAAAATTAGATATTGGAAATAAAAAAGAAGTTATCAAAACTCTAAGTAAAAAGAATTTAGAGGGGCATATTATATCTGGAGAAGTTGATGCTGATAGAATGGATTATTTGTTAAGAGACAGCTATAATACAGGAACAGCTTATGGTATGATTGATATACATAGAATAATTACTAGTTTAAAAACTTTTGAAACTTTTGGAAAAATTAAGATAGGTATTTTGAAAAAAGGTATAGAAGCTATAGAATCTCTTCTAATAGCAAGACATCAAATGTATTCTGCAGTTTATTTTCACAAAACTGTTAGAATTGCAGATACAATGTTAAAGAGAGCAGTAATTAAAGAAATTGAAAATAAAAATTTAAAGCTAGATGAATTATCTAAAATGGATGATATAGCCCTCATATCTTTTTTAAGAGAAAACAATAATTATTTGATAGAAAGATTAGATAAAAGAAGACTCTATAAAAGGGTTATCTATTATGACTATTATGAATTATCTCCAAAAGAAAAATGGATATTAGTTAATATGAAAGAGGAGGATATTTTAAATTTAGAAAAAGAATTGCAGGAAAAGTTTGGAGAATTGTTTATAGATATCTATCCCATCCCTAATTTGGAAGAACATGATATTTATATTATAATGAATAACCATGCCAAAAAGTTAGATGAAGTTTCACCATTAGCCAGAAGTTTAAAATTTTCAGAAATGAAACTTTGGAAGTTAGCAGTATATTCAGACTGTAAAGGGATAAATAAAAAAGAGTTTAAAAAAGAATTATTTAAGAATTTAGACATGAAGATTCATAGTAGGATATTAGATGTATTAAATAAACATGAAATTGTTGAGGGTAGGAAGAATTTACTTGAGCTTTCAAAATTATCAAAAAAAGAGTTTTATGATGAATTATATAAACTGATATTTTCAGGATTAATAAAAGAAAAATTTTATAAAAATAAATATATTTATTCCATTAATTCTAAAAATCCTCTACCAATTAAATGAGCTATTCTTAAACACTCTGGAATTTTACTTTTTAATTTAGTCTTTTTTATCATATTTTTTACAAAATTTCTATCACACCCTATATATTGTACATAGATATTTTCTAACTTTTCAGGATTTGGTAATGAGTTTATAATCCTTATTCTTATTTCAGCATCACAAAAATGTTTTTTTAAGGCTAAAAATATCTTATCTTTATTAGGATTTTTATCTATAACTACAATAACTGGTTTTCCAGTTTTACTATATATTTCATTAATATTTGCTATATTAAAACCTGCAAAGGTTACTCCTGACAGAAAGATAGCTTTTATTTTCTTATAATGCTTACCTTTTACTATTTCTATTATTTTTTCTGTAACATCTAACCCATCTTTTTTAATCCTCTTAAAATATATTCCATCAATTATTTTGTTTCCTCTCATATATACAGATATTAATATACCCTCCCTATCTTCTCTTTTAAATGGTGCATCATCAAAACCTATTACTTCTATCTGATCTTTCATAGTCTCTAATCCCTTAATACAGCCCCTTCATCTGCTGAGGTTACAAGTTTAGAGTATCTTCTTAAATAACCTCTAACTTTAATTTCTGGCTTTTTCCATTTTGTCAATCTTTCTTTTATTTCTTCTTCACTTAAGCATAAATCTAATCTCTTATTAATCATGTCTATTTCTATCATGTCTCCATCCTCAACCACTGCTATAGGTCCACCAGCCATTGCCTCAGGAGAAACATGGCCAATACATGGCCCTCTTGAACCTCCACTAAATCTACCATCAGTTATTAAAGCCACTTTTTCATCTAACCCCATACCGCATATAGCAGAGGTTGGGGCAAGCATTTCTCTCATACCTGTACTTGCAGGGCCTTCATATCTAATAACTATTACCTCCCCCTCTTCAATTTCACTGTTTAATATAGCTTTTACAGCTTCTTCTTCAGAGTTAAATACTCTTGCTGGTCCTTTAAATTTATACATCTTAGGAGAAACTGCAGAAATTTTCACCACAGCTCCCCTCGGAGCTAAACTACCTTTTAATATTCTTAACCCTGCAGTTTTATGGACAGGATTGTCAACTGTTCTAATGACATTATGATCAATATATTTAACATTATTAATTATCTCTCTAACAGTTTTCCCACTAACAGTTAAACATTCTTTATTTATTATCTCTTCTAATACTTTCAAAACTGCAGGAATTCCTCCAGCCCTGTGAAGATCAATGATGAAATGCTCTCCTCCTGGTCTTAAGCTGGCTATATGTGGAACCTTGTCAGATAATTTATCAAAGTCATCTAAAGTAATTAAACCTTTTTCAACTTCATTTGCTATAGCAGGAATGTGCAAGGTGGTGTTTGTAGAACCTCCCAATGCGAGATCAACAATAATAGCATTTTCAAAAGCCTCTTTAGTAAGTATTTTATCCATTGTTATACCTTTTTTTATCATTTCCATTATAGCATATCCTGTTTTTTTAGCTATTCTCATTTTTTCCGCAGTATTTGCTAATGAAGTAGCACAGTATGGTAGAGATAAACCCATAGCCTCAGTAAGACATGCCATAGTATTAGCTGTAAATAATCCAGCACAGCTTCCAGCACCTGGACAGGCAATGTTTTCAATTTCTTTTAACTCTTCTTCACTTATCTTATTTGCTTTATATGCTCCAATTCCTTCAAAAACACTTATCAAATCATATCTTTTCCCTCTAAACTCTCCTGGAGGCATAGCCCCTCCAGTAAGAACAATAAATGGAATTTCTGCCCTAATAGCACCCATTATCATTCCAGGAACTACTTTATCACATGATGGAATTAATACAAGACCATCAAATCCATGAGCTTTTGCCATACATTCAATAGAATCTGCTATTACTTCCCTTGAAGGTAAAGAGTATTTCATACCTTCATGACCCATAGCAATACCATCACATATAGCAATGGTGTTAAATTCAAAAGCTGTTCCTCCATTAGCATAAACACCCTTTTTAACAGCATCAGCCAATTCTCTTAGATGAATATGCCCTGGAACAATTTCATTAAAGCTATTAGCTATTCCAATGAATGGTCTTTCTATCTCTTCATCAGTATATCCACAAGCTTTTAATAATGCTCTATGTGGAGCCCTTTCTATTCCTCTTTTTACACTATCACTTTTCATACTATCTCCTCATAAACCTTTCTAACCTCTTCAGCAGTCTTTTCCCAAGAGAATTTTTTTGAAAACTTATAGGCATTTTTTCCTAACGTTTCTCTCAAATTTTTATCATTAATTAGTAACTCTATTTTCTCTTTTAAATTATTTGTTAAGAAACCATTATAGTTATTAATAACTATCTCTCTTAACCCCCCAACATTTCTAGCTACAACAGGTTTTCCACAAGCCATAGCTTCAATAGCTGTTAAACCAAAACCTTCACTTCTTGAAGGTACTATTAAAAAACTACATTTTCTCATATAATAAGCTACTTCATTAAATTTCTTTTTTCCTAATAACATTATATGCCCTAACCCCTTCTTACTTATATAATTATAAACCTCCTTATATAGTGGTCCATCACCTATGAGTATGAAGTTATAGTCAATATCTTCTATCTCTTTAATTAATATATCAACTCCTTTCTGTTTAACAAAAGAGCCTACAAAAAGGGCAAAATTATGATCTCCCTCATTATATAACATCTCCCTATCTACTCCATTATAAATTACCCTACCTCTACCAACTGTCTCTTTAATGTAATTACTGACACATATTATTTCATCAGCATTTTCTATAGCAAAATTAAAGAATTTCTTACCTAACAGAGAATTTTTTAATATTAGTGCATCCGATCCATGTAATGTTAATATGTGAGGTATTCCATATCTCTTTTTTAATAGCCCTCCTAAACATCCTTGAGGAAATGCATAGTGAGAGTGGATAATATCTATCTTTTCTTTATCAATAATCTTTTTACTGACTCTATAAGCATTTATTAAATAACTAACACCTCTAAATCTTTTTAAGTATGGAACATTATAAATATGAATATTTTTATACTTTGGTTTGGAATAATCATAAGTTATGAGATAAAATTCAATATCTTCTAAATTTTTTACAAGGTTCTCCACATGTACTGTTATTCCTCCTATATGAGGATAGAAAATAGTGGGCATTAAAACTTTCATGATATCAACTTAGGTGAATGTAATGAGATATAATGAGTTTAAATATTTAATAAAAATAATTATTATTGTGTTAATACTATCATTTTTTTATTTTATATTCCCATATATTGATGTTATAGCATATGCCATTGTTTTCTCTTACATGGCTTTACCAATATATAACTTTATATATAATATTAGTAAGAACAGAAACTTGGCATCAATATTAGCTGTTATTATATTTGTTCTACCTATAATTTTAATTGGTTTATATATTATATGGTTAATTGTTAGCTATATCATAAATTTAGATATTGGTTTATTTATCTCATATTATAAATGGTTAGTGGGGAAGTATAGGTTAGATAATATTATAAATGATGAGTTTATAAAGAAATATGGAGAAGATGTAATAAAATATATAGTATCAAAAATATCAAGCAGTTTATTAAGTCTAGGTAACTTATTCATAAAGATTTTAATAATAATCTTTATGACTTTCTATTTTTTAAAAGATGGCTATCATATAAAAGATATTATTTTAAATATAACTCCTCATGACTATAGGAGTAGATTAGAAATATATTTAATGTATCTGCATGAGACATATAAAAATATCTTTATTAGTTGTGTCAATATTTCAATAATAATAACAGCTTTAGCATATATAGGATATAAACTCACATTTTCCCCATATCCTGAATTGTTGGCAATAATAACAGGAATATTTGCCCTTTTACCTATATTAGGTAGCTGGATGGTTTATGGAAGTTTAGCACTTTACTATTTTTTAATAAACAATTATTATAGTGCCATTTTTATTTTAATATATGGAGTTATATTTTTAAATTTAGTTCCAGATTTTATTTTGAGACCTTATTTAGTAAAAAAAGACACCGATATACATCCTGTATTGGTTATAATAGCATTTTTAATAGCTCCTCTCTCCTTAGGAGTTGTAGGTTTTGCAATAGGACCTCTTGTTATAGGAGCATTATATGCCTTATACTTAGCTAAGTATAGAGATAAAAAAATTTAATGTTTTTTTAATAATCTATTAATCCCATCTATCACAGCTTCAACAGAAGCTCTAACAATATCTTCACTAGCAGCTTTTGTTATTACTTCTTTTCCATCACTTTCTAATTTAACAACAACCTCTGCTAATGCATCAGTTCCTCCTGTTATTGCAGATAAATGATACTCTTTTAATTTAATCTTCTCTCCAATAGCTTTTTGTATGGCTTTAATTGCAGCATCTACTGGACCCACACCAATAGATGAAACTTTTTTAACATCTTTGTTTATTCTTAAAGCTACTGAGGCTGTTGGAATAATATTTCCTGTCATAACTGCAATTTGTTCTAAATCAACAACTCTCTCTTTTTTGGCTACCCTACCTAACACATCTTCTACAATTGCCTCAACATCCCTATCTGTTATTCTCTTTCCTTTATCTCCTAAACTTTTAATTCTTTTAACTATCTCCTTAAATTGTTCTTCTGTTAAATTATTATATCCTAGTTCTTTTAATTTAGCTTTAATGGCATGAGTTCCTGTATGTTTTCCAAGTATTATCTTTCTTTTCTGTCCAACAAGTTCTGGAGGTATGGGTTCATATGTTAAAGCATGGGCTAAAACTCCATGAGCATGAATCCCACTTTCATGTGCAAAAGCATTTTCCCCAACTATGGCCTTATTTGGTTGAACATTTATTTCAGTATATTTTGCTACCAACTTAGAAACTTCATACAATTTTTCAGTTTTAATATTTGTTTTTATTCCATAAATACAATGTAAGCTCATAACTACTTCTTCTAAAGCAGCATTTCCTCCCCTTTCTCCTAATCCATTAATTGTACAATGTATCTGCTTAGCTCCAGCTTCTACAGCTGCTAAAGAATTTGCTACAGCTAATCCAAAATCATTATGACAGTGGACTGATATTGTAACATCCAAATCATTTAAATATTTTATTAAATAGTTCATAGCTCTAGGAATCATAACTCCTACTGTGTCAGGGACGTTTATTATATCAGCACCAGCCTCAATAGCTTTTTTATAAACTTCTTTTAAATAATTTAACTCAGTTCTTGTAGCATCTTCAGCAGAAAATTCAACTTTTATTCCATGTTCTTTTATATATTCAATAGCTTCAATAGCTCTCTCTATTATTTCTTCCTTATCCATCTTTAACTTATATTTTCTATGTAAAGGAGATGTAGCTATAAAAGTATGGATTCTATCTACACCACAATCAATAGCTGCATCAATATCTTCTTTCCTAGCTCTTGCTAAGCCACATATTTCAGCATTTAAGTTTAAAGAACATATTTTTTTAATGGCTTCTCTTTCTCCTAATGAAGAAATAGGAAATCCTGCTTCAATAACATCTACTCCTAACTCATCTAACTTTACAGCTATCTCAACTTTTTCATCAACAGTTAAAGAAACTCCTGGAGTTTGTTCTCCATCTCTTAGTGTTGTGTCAAATATATAAACATTCTTAGGAAGGTTAATGTTTTTTAAAGCTTCTCTTATAATTTCATTTTCTTCTCTGTAGATTATCATAATCATCACTTAAAATTTTATTTTCTTCCTGAATTTAATATAAATTGCATAGTCAATATATTCTTTATTATTTATATATTCAGCTGTCTTCTTAGCTTTATCTTTAACTTTATTTATTCTTTCTTTTACTGTTATATCAAAAGCATCACTACCTGCTCCACTACCATATGAAACTGCTAAAATCCTTTCTCCTCCATTACAATGGTCTAGTATATTAGACAATCCTAAAGGAACTGCTCCTGAGTATGTATTCCCTATATAAGGAGTTAATAATCCTAATTTATATTGTTCCTCTTTAAAACCTAAAATTTTAGCAACTCTAAGATAGAACTTACCATTTGGTTGATGGAAAACACAATAATCATAATCTTTAGGACTTGTTCCTAGTTTTTCCATTAATCCCTTAGCAGCATTTAAAACATGTCTAAAGTATGCAGGTTCTCCTGTAAATCTTCCACCATGTTTAGGATATGGCCTACCTTCTCTTCTCCAGAAGTCTGGAGTATCTGTTGTATAAGAGAATGTTCCATTAAACACTGCTATTTCTTTTTTATTTCCAATTATATAAGCAGCCCCTCCTGCTGATGCTGTGAATTCTAAAGCATCTCCTGGAGCTGACTGGGCAGTGTCTGCTCCAATAGCAAGACCATACTTTATTATCCCACTATCAACTAAGCCCATACATATCTGTATTCCTGCTGTCCCTGCTTTACAAGCAAATTCTAAATCAGCTGCAGTTAAATTTGGTGTAGCATCAATAGCTTCAGCAACAATTGTCGCTGTTGGTTTAACAGCATATGGATGACTTTCACTACCAACATAAATAGCTTCTATTTCTTTTCCATTAATTTCAGCTCTTTTCAAAGCATTTCTTGCTGCTTCAACAGCTATTGTAGCTGTATCTTCATCTAAAGCTGGGACGGATTTTTCATAAACCAGCAAACCTTTCTTTATTGCATCAGCATCTTTATTCCAAACTCTTGCTATTTCTTCAACTTTAATTCTATATTTTGGGATGTAGCTTCCATAACCAACAATTCCTGCCATTATTTCACCCTATTTCATTTAATCTTTTTATTAATTCATCAATATCTAATTTAGTTGTAATTATGGGAATATTATCAATTTCTGCCAATTTTATAGCTAATTTATCAATTTTATTTTTATCTAAACCCTGAAAAACTATAACTCTTGGTTTCATTAAGCTAACTCTAATAGCAACCATAGGACTTCTTCCAGTGGAGACATTTGTAAATATAAGAGCCCTTTCAGTTGTCCAACCATATAAGTGATAAAATTCTTCTCCAGTCATTTCCATAATAGCTTTAATACTATCTACAACAGTATGACCATAAATAACAGCATCTAAATTAGACCCAACAACTATTTCTCCTTCTAAAATTTTGGCAAAATCTTTTATTTTTATAGGATTGTTATACTCTTTTATGGATAATATAGCTTTCATTGATGGAGATTTCTCTAATAATCTTTTCAAAGCTTTTATTGTATAGCCTCCTTTTCTCTTATCAATTTCTATCAAAGCTAAAACATACTTTCTTATTACATTAACTCCAGGATTTTTTCTTCTTCCAGTCTCATAATCACTTATAACTGATGGAGAGATATTGAGATAGTTTGCTAACTCAATCTGCTGTATATTAAATAAATTTCTCCACTTTTTTAATGCAGCTCCAGTATTCTCAGATAAGACGATGTCCCCAATGATATAAATAGCCACTTTTTCCATAAATAATCACAATAATTAAATAATATTTTTATTGTATATATTATTTTTGTTTTTGTAGAAAATAATTTTATAGTTTGACGAAGATGATGGTTATGGTAGCTAAGGTTATACTTTTTGGAGAACATGCAGTAGTTTATGGCTATAGGGCAATTTCTATGGCAATAAACTTAAATACTTCTGTAAAAGTAGAGAAAGCAGATAAGTTTATAATATATTCAGAAAATTTGAACAAAACTCTAGTTTCTGATAATTTGGAATGTAATGATAGAGACTTCTCATATATAATTAATACATTAAAAATATTCTTTAATAACTTTAACATAGAACCAGAATATTTAAAATTATCCATATATTCAGAAATTCCTGTTAGCTGTGGTTTAGGGAGCTCTGCTTCAGTTATAATTGAAACATTAAAAAGTTTATCTAATTTTTATAATATTGAATTAGATAAAAATGACATATTTAAATTAGCCTATGAAGTAGAGAGAATTACTCAAGGGAAAGCCAGTATAACAGACACAGCAACAATAACTTATGGTGGGGTATTAGAGATAAAAGATAATAAGTTTAGAAAGCTTAATGATTTAAATGATTTTATTAAAGAATGTGATTTTTTAATAGCCTATGTTGAAAAGAGGAATAAAAAAACTGCTGATCTTGTTAAAGAAGTTTCT
Organism: Methanocaldococcus villosus KIN24-T80; assembly: GCF_000371805.1. Classification (NCBI taxonomy): domain Archaea; kingdom Methanobacteriati; phylum Methanobacteriota; class Methanococci; order Methanococcales; family Methanocaldococcaceae; genus Methanocaldococcus; species Methanocaldococcus villosus. The sequence continues at coordinate 414,406 of NZ_AQUK01000001.1, read as the reverse complement.
AACTTAGATTATAAAGATGAGATATTTAAAGAAATAGACAAAATAGCTAAAGAGGCTATAAAAGTCAATGATAAAAAAGAGTTTGGTGAGTTATTATTAAAGAATCATGAATTATTAAAAAAATTAAATATATCTACAAATAAAATAGATAAGGTTATAGATATAGCTAAAAAATATAGCTATGGGGCTAAGATTACAGGAGCTGGAGGAGGGGGATGTGTTATTATATTATTAAATGATAATTGGAAGGAGTTAATTAAAAGGATAAAAAATCATGTAATATCTCTTTATCCATGTAAGGTGATTCTATGAGAGATTTAATAAAAGAATCAATAAATAATTTAGATGCTGCATTAGAATTAAGAAAGATTGTATTAAACAAAATAAGAAATAGAAAACTTAAAGAGAGTGACATTATTGAAATATTGGATGCTATAGATGATTTATCTTTAGAAGAGATTATTAAATTAGGATCAAATTTTAGAAAATTTCCTTTAGGTTGTGATTTAGTTGATATTGCTATAGGGCCATGTGCTTCTAATTTATCAATGTTAGAATTATTAGAGAATTGTATTTTAGCTGACTATATTGGCTATCCAATTCACATATGTGCTTATGCTATAGCTGACATTGCTGAAAAAGAAGGAATAGAAACAATAGAGTTATTTAAGAAGATCATTGAAAATGTTGAAGTGCCAATAGATATAGATCATTTTGGACAATATGGCCCAATGAGATTTCCAAAAGAGATTACCCATTGTTATGGAGAGTGTTATTTTAAAGGATATTTTAGAGGATGTCCTAGGAAGAGAATTCATAAAAGATTGATTGAAAAAGAAAAAAAAGAAAGGTTTGTCGAAGATTATATAAGGTTAGCTTCAACTGTTTGTGTGAATGTCGTAGAGGAGCAGGGAGCTGAAGAGCATGCAGCTCCAATAGAGGAGATGGAGATTGTGGCTAATCTTGCTAAGAAATATGGTAAAGGGTTAGAAGGGATATTTCATGTTGGTGATGGATATGATGATTTAATAGAAGGGATAAATGCATGTTTAAAGTTAGATGTGGATGTTTTTGTTATTGAAGGAGCATGTTTCAATAGGGCAAAGGATAAATTAAAAGCTTTTGCTAAAGCAGTAGCTATAAGTAGGATATTGGTTAAAGGGGGAGTTGTAGCAACAAATGGGGCTTATGAAAATGAGTGTAGAATAGCTTTAAGAGCAGGGCTGAATACAATAATTACTGGTTTTCCTTACAATCATCATGGATATATGTGTGGCTATTCTCCTGGAACAGCAAAGAGAGGTAATTTTGGACTTAGAAGAGTTATGAGAATAATAAAAGAAGAAATAAAAGATTTGAATGTAAAATTAGCTGATAAAAATATAAATAAAGCTATAGCAATGGGTAATAATTTTTTAAAAGATAAGATATATCCCTACACATTAGGTAGCTTCTTTCTTGGAGATGCACATTGGAGAGCAGTTAAAGAGAGTAAATTAATGAAATATAAACCAGAAAAAACAATAGATGACATTAAAGAGGATAAATTGGGATTAATTGGAGGAAGATATATAGCTTGGGCAATAGCTGAGAAAGCTGAAGAAGTTTATATATCTGACAGAGATCCATGGGTAGAGAAAGCAACAGTTAAGGTGTTAAATGAAAATGGAATTAATGCATATCCTTGCAATGGAGATGATAGGGAAGCTTTGAGATATAAAGGCTATATAACAACCTTTATTCCTGAATTGGCTTTAAAGATCTACAAAAAACTAAAAGAGTATAATAATATAGAGTTATTAATTTAGATTTATTTTTTTAATGTTTTTATACCTTTTTTTGTAGCTACTAAAACTTTATCAACTTTAGTAAATATTCCATTTTCTACAACTCCTGGTATGTTGTTTATTTCACTTTCTAAGCTAACAGCATCATCTATTTCCATTGATACATCTATTATCATGTTACCATTATCAGTTATAACTGGTCCTCTTTTTCTTTCTGCTAATCTTATTATAGGTTCCCCTCCCATATCCTTTAATTTTTTCATAACCACTCTATAAGCTTGAGGTAAAACTTCAACAGGTATAGGGTATGAAAGTTTATTTTTTATTTTTGACTCATCCACTATCACAACAAATTCTTTTGCATTGTAATCAACAATCTTTTCCATTGTGTGGCAACCCCCTCCACCTTTTATTAAAAATAGTGTTTCTTTTTCAACTTCATCTGCTCCATCTATGGCTATATCAACATCATACTCATCTAAGCTAACTAAAGGAATTCCATATTGTAAAGCTAACATTTTAGATTCAAAGGATGTGGGAATGCCAAATACAGTTAATTCCTCCTCCTCTATCCTACTACCAAGTTCTCTTATAAACATAGCTGCAGTAGAACCACTACCTAAACCTACTACCATACCATCTTTTATTAACTTTGCAGCCTCTTTTGCTACCTTTAACTTCAAATTCAATCTATCACCCTTACTTAGTATTACCATAATAAATATTAAATTTTTGAATTTTAAGTTAAAAATATTAAAACTATAAGGGGTGAAATATTGAAGAAAGTTTTATTAATATTTCTGATATTAACTTCTGTATTTGCTATGGAACCAATTATTGTAGCTAATAAATCTACAGTTGATTATAATAACTCTCTAATTTTAATGGATAATTACTACTCTTCAAAAAAGATAATAATTGAGAATGACACAGTAAAGATGATTTCAAGAAATATATTATATTTACCTTTTAAAAATAGTTTGGATATTAGGCTAAAAAATGATATTTTAAGAGTAAAAATTGAAAGAAATAATGATGATATTATTTTTAAAGATATCTACTATATAATAAAGTTAGATAAAGAAATAGAGATAAATGGGGAAAAATATAATGTTAAAAACTTTGGAAATTTTATATTGTTGTTAGGTGATGGAGAAAATGTAACAACAAAGGGGTCATTTGAATTTAATAACTATAGAATAAATATTAAACTAGTTTCTATGGATCATAAAAGTTTGATTGTTGATATATATAAAGATGGAGTAGCTGTTGAAAAAAATGTTAAGTTAAATATGGGAGAGATGTATTACTCAAAAGGGATAGCTGTAAAATATAAAAATTATTCTAAGAATCTTTTTGAATTTACTGTGTATAAGGCTATAAAGATTGAAAAAGGTAAGGATTATCCTTTAGATAAAAGATTCACAGTTGAAGATATTAATAACTATATTAAATTAAAATTTAAAAACAGTTTTAAAAATAGACTGAACCTATCCAATTGCTATATATATCCAATAAACAAAACTTTATTTAAGGCTATAGTTGAATATATTGACTCTTATAAAAAAGAAAATATTTCTTTTGAAAATGGTTTTTACATTATGGGTAACAAAGTTTATTATAAAGGAAAAGAAGTAAGAAGTGGGGAGAAGTTCTATTTTGGATCAGTTGATATCATCAATAATGATATTTTTAATATGGATAGGGATGTTATATTAGTTGGAGGGGAAAGAGTAAATAGCTATGTGAGGGAGTTAGTAAGAAGAGGATTATTAAAGGATAGAATAACAGAGACTAACCCTGGAAGATTTAAAGGATATATTATTAAAATAAGGAATAAAAATCATTTCATCTATGTTTTAGCTGGTTCAGATAGATGGGGGACAAAAGCTGCTATAGAGGCTTTTTTAAATAGATATCATGGAGAAGATAAGTTATTAGTTAATTGGAAAAAAGAGTGAGAATTATGAAGATTGTTGAAGAGGAGAAAGATTATATCAAATTAATGCCTGAAAATTTAGATGATCTTTGGGTTCTTTATAATGTTATTGATGAAGGAGATGTAATATTTGCATTAACAGAGAGAAGAGTACAGGATAAAGGGGATATGATAAGAGCTGATAGAGGTACTAAGAGAAAGATGATTTTAGGAATAGAAGTAAAAAACTTAGAGTTTGATGAAAATACTAAGAGATTGAGGATCTTAGGGGTTATAATACATGGACCTGATGACATACCACTAGGAGCTCATCACACTATAGAAGTAAAACCATTTGATGAAATAACTATAAAAAAACAGTGGAAAAAGTGGCAAATAGAAAAAATCAAAGAAGCTATAGAATCTTCAAAAAGGCCAAAAGTTTTAGTTGTTATTATGGATGATGAATCTGCTGAAGTATATGAGGTTAGAGATTACTGTGTTAAAGAGATATGCTCAATAAAAAGTCATGCCTCTAAGAGGTTAGATTATAAGATCAATGAAGAGTTAAAAAAAGAATATTATCATGAAATAGCTAAGGTATTGAAGGAGTATGAGGTTGATAATATTATAGTAGCTGGTCCAGGATTTGCTAAGAATAGTTTTTATAATTTTCTCTCAGAACAATATCCAGAATTAAAAAGAAAAGTAGTAGTAGAAAGCGTTTCAACTACATCAAAAGCTGGTTTAAATGAAGTTTTTAAAAGAGGGATTATTAATAGAGTTTATGCTGAGTCAAGAGTGGCTAAGGAAACTCAACTTATAGAGAAACTATTAGAGGAAATAGCTAAAAATGGGTTAGCTGTGTATGGGATAGATGATGTTAAAAGAGCAATAGATTATGCAGCTATTGACATTCTGTTAGTAGCTGATGATATGGTTAGAGACAAAAGAATTGAAGAAATTATAGATTTAACTGAAAATATTGGAGGAAAAGTTGTTATTGTTTCTACAGAACATGATGCTGGAAAACAACTAAAGGCATTAGGAGGAGTTGCAGGTTTATTAAGATTTAAAGTTTAAAATTTATAAACTTCTTTAAATTTAATGTTGTTACACCATGCCCACTATGGGGCATGGTTAAAATATACACCCTACTCACTGTGGAGTAGGGTTATTATAAATATTTAGTAAAATTTTATATAAAGTTTTTGTGATAATATGAAAATTGTAGCATTAATATTTATAATTATTTGGGTATTTTTATTAGCTGTAAGAGAGAAAATTAATTTAAAAGTTTATTTTGGAGCATTTGGGATTTTGAGAACAAAAATTGGATTAAATGTTATAGACAAGTTAGGAAAGTATAAATTTTGGAGGAAAATAGGATATATTTCAATACCTATATGTGTCCTATTAGGAGGATATGCATTATTTAATATAATAAATATGAGTATTAAACTAATTTCTGGAGAATTGCCAAAATCTGCTGGAAAGCCAATAATATTTTTATTTGGTTCAGTTATCCCAATACTTCCAGGAATAATTGCTTTAACTATAGCTATAACTGCACATGAGTTATTTCATGGAGTAATAGCAAGGTCTTTTAATATAAATGTAAAAAGTTCAGGAATTTTATTAATGCTTGGATTTCCCTTAGGGTTCTTTGTAGAATTAGATGAAAAGTTCAAAACAACAGAAAAGAAAGTTAGAGCTGCTATAGCTTCAGCAGGACCTATGGCTAATTTGATTTTATGTGTAATTTCTCTACCATTAATGTATCTGTCCTACTCTATTCCTTCAGAGATAGTGGTAATTAAAACATATGAGCCAGCTTCAAAATATTTAAAAAGTGGAGATATTATTTTAAGAATTAATGATTATAATATAAAATCTATAGCAGATTTTAAAAATTTTGCAAAAGAAATAAAACCAAATAAAGTTTATAGAATAGAGGTTTTAAGAGGGAATAAAGTTATAAGTTATAATATAAAAAGTTCTAATGAGGGAAAACTAGGTTTATTAGTTTCACCTTCAGGAAGTTTGGCTTTTCTGATTAATACACTATATTGGAGTTATCTATTTAATTTGTTGTTAGCTTTATTTAATCTACTCCCAGCCTTTCCATTAGATGGATTCTATGTCTTTTCATCAATACCTGAAATATTTAAAAGTATTAGATTATATAAATTTGGAAATTTCTTAGAAGTAATAGTTAATGAAAAAACATTAAGGTCAATTTCATTATTGATTTGGTGGATTATATTAGGGGCTATAATTTATTCAATGTGGTAGAAATGGATATCCTAAACTTTTACATATATTCTTTTGTTTCTTTGTTTATAACTGTTGATCCTATAGGTTTAATACCAATAATACACTCCCTTATTTACCCTTATTCAACTTATAGAAAGAGAATAATAAAAAAAGCTATTTTAGCTTCAACTACTATTTTACTAATATTTGCCCTTTTTGGAAATTTTATTTTTAGCTATTTTGGAATTACAGTAGATGCATTTAGAGTAGCTGGAGGGATATTACTATTTAAAATTGCTTGGGATATGTTACATGCTGAAATTCCAAAAACTAAACATAAGCCTGAAGAAAAAATTGAACTTGAGGATATTGACAGCATTGTTTATGTACCTTTAGCTATCCCACTAATTTCAGGTCCTGGAGCAATTACAACAACAGTAATATTGATTAGTAAAGCACAGAGTTTAATTTATAAAATAATAGTTATTTCAGCTATATTAACTACAATGTTAGTTTCTGCAGTAATATTTTATCTTTCAGATTACATAATTAAAAAATTTAATATTTATGGAATTAATGCATTTGTAAGAATAATGGGGTTGTTGTTAGCTTCAATCTCTGTCCAAATTATATTCTTTGGTTTATATGGATTATATAAAACTATTTTATTAACATAACTAATCCTATAATAAATAAAATTGTAGATAATAAAATCTTTATCTTATTATTATCTAATTTGTGGAATAATTTATGCCCTAATTTAGAGGAGAAAGCTATTGGGAAGGCAATTATTATAGCTATAGGGATTGATACATAACCAATATTATATATATAATTATCAACATTTGCTGATAAATAACTTATTAATCCCCCAAAGGATATTATTGGAATAGCTGAAATTGATACAGTTACCAATTTCTTTGGATCATATTTGAACATGGATAGAATGGGAATTATTGCAATTCCTCCTCCTATTCCAAATAATCCAGCTAAAATTCCTGAGATTAGTCCACAAATTACCAAATGAGAAAACCTAACTTCTCTATCATCATAAAAGTCTTTTAGTAATAAATAATATCCTGAAATAATTATTAAGAATATCCCAAATATTTTTTTAACCACTGATGAAGGAATATATAATATAGATAACTTTCCAAAAATAAAAGCAATTAGTGATCCTAAAATCCCTATATATAATCCACATCTTATATTAACCCTATGTCTCAAAAGTGCAAAGATAGAATTAATAAAAACAACAAACAAAGAAGTCCCTACAGCAAATTTCATAGCTTCTGGGATAGAGAGAGATTCAAATATTAATGTTAATATAGGAGTTATTATGAAACCCCCACTAACCCCTAATAAGCTTCCCAATATCCCAACAAAGAAACCTAAAATTATAAGAGTAATAAAAAATAAAATATTCATAATAATAACCTACTTAAAACTGAAATTATGATAGAAGATTTTAACAAACTAATTAAAAAATGTTTTGGATTCACATTAAAGGAATATCAGAAGTATGTTATTAATAACATTATAAAAAATCTTGAGAGAAATAAATTTATAGCAGTATCTATGCCTACTGGTAGTGGAAAAACAATAATTGAAATGTTTTTAGCTTATTATTTTAAAGATAAAAGAATATTAGTTCTAGAGCCTACAAGATTTCTATGTGATCAAATGTTTAAACTTTGGAAAACTCTTTTTGATAATGTTGAAAAAGACTATGAAGGAAAGAAGTTTGACTATAATAAAAGAATAATAATTTCTACTCCTCAAACTGCTTTAAAATGGGCAAGAGACTTTGATGTTATAATTATTGATGAGATACATCATGCTTTTGGAAATAAGTATTATAAAACCTTACTATCAAAATTAAATCCACAATATATTTTTGGATTTACAGCACTTATTATAAAAGAAAAAAGAAAAGAGATTGGAAATGTATGTTTTTTGGACTATGATTTTAAGAAACTACATCAAATTGACAAAACCTTCTCTCACCCTAAGGCAATAATAGATATATTTGATGCTGAGCTAAATATTGATGAAGATAAGATTTATGAAAAACTCTTCTGCTGTAAGGTTATAGGGGATGTAAAAGCTATAAAATATTTAGAGAATGTTTTAATAAAGTATGGAAAAAGAGCATTTTGTGAGAGTTTAAGAAATTTATTAAGGAAAGGTAAAATAGAAGATAAAGAGTTGATAGATTTTTGTAAAAAAGGAGGTATTTCTCATAAAGCAAGAGCAGTTTTAAAGGTTTTAAAGGCTTATGAAGTATCTCAACTAAAACCTGTTTTAATATTTACATCAAGAAAAGCTACTGCAAAAGAGTTTATGGAAGTTATAAAAAATTTTAAAACCGAACTTTTAACAAGTGATCTTAGTAAAGATGAGAGATTAAAATTAATAAATAGAGCTAAGAATGGAGAAGTGGATATAATTATTTCAACATTAGTAGGGGAAGAAGGTATAGATATTCCAGAATCTGGACTTTTAATAATGACAGATATTCCAAAAAGCCCTTTAAGATTTTATCAAAGGTTGGGAAGGTTGATAAGACTATCAAGTAAAGATAAGATAAAATTTTTAGTATTTACATTAACTCCAAAGACTTTTGAGTATGATTATTTAGATGAGGCTATAAATAAGTTATATAATGAGGGTGTTGATGTCAGTTATATTCTCTCAGACATTGAGAAAACTCAAAAGGTTAAAGTTGTAGAAATAATAAAAAGATATGAAAGACCTATATCTTATACTAAATTAATTTTAAATGAAGACATAGATCCATTTGAATTTTATTTTAATAAGGTGAAAGAAAAATTGAAGGGTATTACAAGTATAGAAGATGAGAGTAAGTTAAAGAAGATATTTTTTATCTTGTTAACAAACCCATTATATAGAGGAGGATTATCAAAATTAATAAAAGATATTGATAATTATATAATCTCAAACAACTTTAGTAGAAGCCTTGATAGAGCTATTGAGAGAGGAGAGATTTATTATATATATAATGTAAATAAACTCTCTAAAATTATAAAATTTGAACTTTTAAGGCTGTATAATATATGTTTAAAAAGAGGAATAAAAAAGTATGAAAATAGCTTGTTTAAATTAGATAGAAAACCATTTTTAAGATTAATGTCAGATCTATTTTTGGAAGAGGATATTAGGAGAGTTAAATATTTATTAACTACAGAAGATAATATTGTGTCTGTAGGAAAGATTAAGTATAATAAGAGTAGTAAAAGCTTATATGCCAAACTAATAATTCCACTTTGTGTTAATAATATAGAAATATATTTAGAGGTAGGAATATCTTATTTTAATATAATAAAAGAAAATGAAAAATCTTATAAAAAATTTAGAGAATTAATTAAATTAAATCTTAAGAAAGCTGGAAGTTTAGCTATAGAAAAATTTTTAAAGGAGATTTAATGCAGGATAGCATAAAAAAAATATTTTTTGGTATATTATCCCTTCTATTGTTAATATTTATACAGACATTAGTTTATTCATCAATAGAGGGTTGGGATCTTTTCACATCTTTCTATGTGTCAGTTATAACAATATCTACTGTAGGTTATGGAGATTTTGTTCCAAAAACCTTTTTAGGAAGGGTAGTGACTATTATATATATATTTGTAGGTGTTGGGTTAGTAGCATATACTCTTAGTAATGTAGCAAGTTTCCTTATAGAAGGACATTTTAAAAAGATTTTTAAGATGAGAAAAATGATTGAAAAGATAAAAAAGCTTAAGGATCATTATATTGTTTGTGGTTACGGAAGGTTAGGAAGGGTAGTTGTGGATGAATTAAAAAAATCTAATATTCCATATGTTGTTATTGACATAAATGAGGATGTTTTAAAGGAAGCTGTTGAAATGGATAATGATCTTATATGTATTGTAGGGGATGCTACTTTAGAAGAAACCTTAGAAAAAGCTAATATAAGGAAAGCTAAAGGATTGATATCTGTTGTAGGTTCAGATGCTGAAAATGTGTTTATAACCTTGACAGCTAAGAGTTTAAACCCCAATATATTTGTTGTAGCAAAGGCTGATAAATCTTCTACATTGGATAAACTGATAAAGGCTGGAGCTGATAGAGCTATTTGTCCATATATTGTTGGAGGTATGGAGATAGCCAAAATAGCTATAAATCCAGAAATTCTAGAGTTTATACACTCTTTGGTAGCAAATGAAGAAGATATGGAAGTTAGAAGATTGACAATAAAAAATGAAGCATTGGATGGAAAAACTTTAAGAGAGTCAAAAATTAGAGAGAAGACTGGAGCTACTATTTTAGCAATAAAGAAAGGTAATAAAATGATAACTAGCCCTCCACCAGAGGTTAAGTTAAATGTTGGGGATGTTGTTTATGCATTTGGAAAAAGAGAACAGTTGGAGAAATTGAGTAAATACTTAGAAGGGTAAAATATAAAAATAAAGGAAAAATAAGTTATTAAAAAATATAATTTTAGATGGTGAAAGTAAATGTTTATATGCTTACATAACACATATAGCTCTAAACAGGTTGAAGAGTTTGGAAGGATAGCTTATGGTTTTGGTGCGAATGCTGTGATAATAACAAAGGCTACGGCATCTGCAGCTCAGAGTGGAATACCAATATTACATAAGATGGCATATAAATTAAATAAAAACATTCTTTGTTTTGAGGATATTGATGATGCTATTGAGTTGCTAAATCCAGAAAAAATATTCTTAATTGGACATAAAGGAATATGTGATGAAAAAATGAATTTTGAAGAAGTGGGAGAGAGAGATTTAATAATTTTCTGTGGGGCTTCAACAGGTTTTACAAAGTTGGAGTTAGAAAAAGGTTTGGGAAGGTATATTGTTGAGAATGATATAGGAGCTTTAGGAAATTTGGCTATATTCTTATATGAAATGAAAAAATTAAATAGAATATAAAACTAATAAATTTTTTATGGACATTGAAGAGTTTTATGATAATTGGAATCCTGAAGAATTTCCTGATTATATTAAAATATTAATGGAATTTGCTGATAGATTAATAAAAAATGAAATTAAAAAGTTATTGGTAGAAGAACCAAAATTTGTGTTGGATTGTGGATGTGGTTTTGGAGCTTTTTATGAATTAACAAAGGATCATAATACTCTATACTTAGATATCTCATTTTATCAGTTAAAGAAGTTTAAAATCAAAGAGAAGAAAATATGCTCCAACATGTTGTATTTACCATTTAAAAATGAAGTATTTGATTTAATTCTATGTATAAATGTTTTGGAACATGTAAATTATAAGAGGGCTTTAGAGGAGATGTTTAGGGTGTTAAAGAAGGGTGGAAGGATCATAGTAGTTGTTATAAATAAAAATAGATTAATTAATGAAGAGATTTTTACAGAATTTAAAATTTATCATCAGCCCTTATCTATAAAAGATTTTTATAATATAAATTTCTATACCTCAGTTTATTTTCTCCCATCATTTTTTAAAATTCTTCCAAGTAGAATATTAAAAGTATTTTTGAAATATTGGATTTTTGTTGATAGATTTCTATCAAAATTATTTAAAGATAAGGGGTTATTTTTAATTATTGAAATGGTGAAAAAATGATTTACACCTTACCAAAAGGCTCATATTCAGAAAAAGCTGCAAAAGAATTTTTAAAATTTTTAGATGGAGAATATGAGATAGGATATTGTAACAACATATATGAAATTTTTGAAAAAATTGATAGAAGTAGTCTTGGTGTTGTGCCTATAGAAAACTCTATAGAGGGTTCAGTATCTTTAACTTTAGATCTACTTTTAGAGTTTGATGTTAAAATATTAGCTGAAATATCATTGGATATACATCACTGTTTAATAGGTTATGATAAAGAGAAGATTAAAATCATATTATCTCACCCACAGGCTTTAGCTCAGTGTAGGAAATATATAAAAAAGCATGGTTGGGAAGTTAAAGCTGTTGAAAGTACAATAAAAGCTGTGGAGCTTATAGAAGATGAGAGATATGGAGCAATAGCAGATAGGGATGTGGTGAAGTATTATAAGCATTTAAAAATTTTAGATGAAAATATAGAAGATTATAAAAATAATAAAACAAGATTTATTTTAATAGGTTATAAGAAAGTTAAATTTAAAAAAGAGTTTAAGAAATATAAGACATCAATTATTTTTGAATTAAAAGAAGATAAACCTGGAGCACTTTATCATGTCTTAAAAGAGTTTGCTGAAAGAGGAATAAATTTAACAAGGATTGAATCACGACCTTCAAAAAGAAGGTTGGGGACATATATATTTTATATTGATTATGAAAATGGCTTAGAAGTTTTAAATAGTGTAAAAAAGCATACAACATTCATAAAAGTTCTTGGTAGGTATCCAGTATTGGTGGAATAATGTTAACACATGTTGATGATAAAGGAGTAAAAATGGTTGATATTTCTGAGAAGTCAGAGGTAATAAGAGTAGCTGAAGCTGAAGGATATATAAAATTAAAAAGAGAGACAATAGAATTAATAAAAGAAAATAAATTAGAAAAAGGTAATGTTTTAACAACTGCCCAAATAGCAGGAATTATGGCTGTAAAAAAAACACATGAATTAATCCCTCTCTGTCATCCTTTACCTATAACCTCTGTAAATATAGATTTTGAAGTTTTTGAAGATAAAATAAAATGTATATGTAAAGTTAAAGCAAAATATAAAACTGGTGTAGAAATGGAAGCACTTGCAGGGGTTTCAGTAGCTTTATTAACAATATGGGATATGGTAAAATCTGTTGAAAAAAAGGATGGATATAAAGAAACAGAAATTTATGGGATAAAAATAATTAAAAAGATAAAAATGTGATTTAAATGTTATTGGGTATTATTTATTTTTTCATAGGGCTAGTTTTACTATATTATGGTAGTGATTGGTTTGTTGTAGGTGGGGAGAAAACAGCTAAATTTTTTAATGTTTCAAATTTTGTTATTGGAGCTACTGTTATAGCCTTTGGAACATCTGTTCCTGAAATAGTTTCTTCTGTTTATGCTGCATTAACAAAATCATCTGGAATAGCTGTTGGAAATGCAATAGGTTCATGTGTGTGTAATATAGGGCTAATTTTAGCCATCTCATCTATAGTCTATCCAATAATTATTAAAAAAGATCAAATAAAAAATATATTGTTTCACTTATTTTTTGTAGCTCTTACTTTCATTCTTGGAGTTGATGGATACAATTGTGTAGATGGTGCTATACTATTTTTAACTTTTATTTTTTATATAATTTGGGTATTAAAAAATGATAAAATTGAAAAGAAAAAAGAAGAAGAGGAAATTAATATTGTTATTTCACTAATATTTTTGATTATAGGATTAATTTCAGTTTTAATAGGGGCTAAGTTATTTATTGATGGGGCTAAAATGATTGCTTTCTTATTACATATTCCTGATTATATTATTGGCTTTTCCTTAGTAGCCTTTGGAACATCTGTTCCTGAACTAATGGTTTCTATTGCTGCAGCTAAAAGAAGATTGGGAGGGATGATATTAGGAAATATTATTGGTAGTAATATAGCTGATATAGGTGGAGCATTAGCTATAAGTAGTTTTTTCTCTTATTTGCCAACAGCTAATATTCAAATGGTTATATTACTAATAATGAGTATTTTATTATACATATTTGCTAAAAAGAGTAAAATAACAAGATTTGATGGATTAATTTTATTAATTTTGTATATTTTTGCTATAAAATTTTTATTTTAAAAATGGTGCGGGGGACGGGATTTGAACCCGCGAACCCCTACGGGACCAGACCCTCAATCTGGCGCCTTTGGCCAGGCTTGGCGACCCCCGCACAGTATAGATAGTGTATTAAATAATTATTATATCTTTATATAAATTTTACGTCGAAAAGTTTATATATAACTTCTATATATGAATAAAATTACTGTGCCGAGGTGGCTTAGCTGGTTATAGCGCCCGGCTCATACGGATACCCCAGCTCTTTGGCTGGGGGCCTGGGAAACCGGGAGGTCGGGGGTTCGAATCCCCCCCTCGGCACCATTTTATATTTATTTTTGTTATTTATTTTTAAATGTTAAATTTATCAATTTAAATATAAAAATGGTGATATTTTGGAATTCACAAAAATGCAGGCTTTAGGAAATGATTATATAGTTATTGATGAGTTTAATGAGGAGAAAATTGAAGAAAGTAAGAAAAAAAATTTTGTAAAGAAAATATGCTTAAGAAAATTTTATGTTGGAGCTGATGGTGTAATTTTTATTCAAAAATCTGATAAATATGATGTTAAATTTAGAATATTTAATGCTGATGGATCAGAAGCTGAAATGTGTGGAAATGGAATAAGATGTTTTGCTAAATATGTTTATGAGAGGATTTTAAAGAAAAATCCTCTGTATGTTGAAACAAAGGCAGGATTAAGAATTTGTGAGATTTTTGGAGATAACAAAGCTGATAAAATTAAGGTTTACATGGGAAAACCTTCATTTAAGCCAGAAGATATTCCAATAAGCTACAATATGGAGTTTATAAATAAAACATTAAAATTAAAAAATCCTTATATAAAAGAAATTAAAGCTACTGCTATAAGTGTAGGCAATCCACATTTAATAGTATTTTTAGAAGATAATAATTTAGATGAAGAATTTATTAGAAAGCATTTAAATATTATTGGAGAAGAAATAGAACACCATAATCTTTTCCCTGAGAGAATAAATGTACATTTTGTTAAGACAATAAATAATAATGAGATTAAGATAATAACATGGGAAAGAGGTGTTGGCTATACAATGGCCTGTGGAACAGGAGCTACCGCTTCAGCTGTTGTAGCTAATAAATTAGGCAAAACAGGAAAGAAAGTTGTTGCTCATTTAGATGGAGGAAAATTAGAAATAGAGATAAAAGATGATGGAGTTTATATTATTGGAGATGCTGAAATGATTTTTGATGGAAAACTTCTGGTAGATATATAAATATTAAAACTTCATTTTCTTATATTTCTTTTTTTACTTCCATTAATATTTTTGGTATATCTGAAATATTATTAGCTATATAAGCTCCTACATTTTTCAAAGCTTTTATTTTGCTTTCAGCAGTTCCCTTTTCCCCTTCTATTATTGCCCCAGCATGTCCCATTCTTTTACCTTTAGGAGCTGATTTACCTGCTATATAGGCAATAACTGGCTTTTTCATCTTTTTAATATATTCAGCAGCTCTCTCTTCAGCAGACCCTCCAATTTCTCCTATCAAAACTACAACCTCTGTTTCACAATCATTTTCAAACATCTCTAAAATTTCTCTAAATCCTAATCCTACTATAGGATCTCCCCCTATACCTACACATGTTGATACTCCAAAACCACTGTTTTTTATTTGATTTGCTATCTCATATGTTAATGTTCCACTTCTTGAAACTATACCAATATCTCCTTCTTTTAAAACTTCCATAGGTATTATTCCTAATTTACCCACTCTAGGTGAAGCTATCCCTGGAGTGTTTGGTCCTATTATTTTTACTCCAAGCTCTTCAGCATAATTAACAAATTCCATTGTATCGTGTATTGGGATGTGTTCTGTTATAACTACTATTAATTCTATTCCCGCATCTATAGCCTCATAAACTGCATCTTTAGCATGTGGTGCAGGAACAAAAACTACTGAAGCATTAGCATCATGCTCTTCAACAGCTCTTTTTACAGTATCATAAACTTTTACCCCATGAACTTCTTTTCCTCCTTTTCCTGGAGTTACTCCTGCAACAATTTTTGTTCCAGCTTCTAACATTTTTTTAGTATGAAAGCTCCCCTGTCTTCCAGTGATCCCTTGAACTATAGCCCTAGTATTTTCATCTAACAAAATCATATTATACCCCCTATAAAATTAATATTAATTATTAATGTTAATTAATAAAAATTATCTGGAGGGATTTTTATGTTAGTAGTGATATATATAGCAATCCTTAGTTTTTTTATTATGCTTATTGGTAGTGTTTTAGCTTATTATTCTATATCCTTAAAATATAGAAAGGAAGTTGAAGCCATATCATTAGGATTCATATTTGGTGTAGCTACATTAATATTATTAGTTAAAGGGTATTATAAAACCTTCTTTCTTCCTTTATCTTTAGGAATATTAACAGTTTATATAATAGAAAAGTTTCTAGCCTACTGTCCTATGTCAAAAAATTACTGTGTAGAGTGTAAAAACTTAGAAATGTTTAAAGTAAAATACATTTATCCTATATCTTTCTTTATTCACACTTTTATAGATGGTTTAATATTAGCTATATCTTATTTAGGTAATATTGGATTACCTCTATATTTAGCTATAATAACCCACAAGATACCAGCAGGTTTTGTTTTGTTATCTCCATTGAAGTGGGTGTATAAACAACCACTATTAATTTGTTCAATAATATCTTTTGGTACAGTTTTAGGAACAATTTTGGGATTGATATTACTTAAAAATCTCCCTATAAAACCACTTCTATCTTATTCAGCAGGGATATTTTTGGGAACTTTTATAACATTATATCCACACATGTATCATCATAAGGAAGATGTTATATTATATATTATAATAGGATATATAATAGTTGGCTTAATAGGAATGGTGAGATAATGGGTATTAAAGGCTTATATCCTGATAAAAAAGGAAAATATGGAGAATATGGTGGAAAATATGTACCTGAAACACTTATGCCTGCTATAGAAGAGTTAGAAAATGCATTTAATAGATTTTGGTTTAAAAATGAAGGTAATTTTAAGGAGGAATATTATAGGCTGTTAAAAGAGTATGTTGGAAGGCCTACACCTCTATACTATGCTGAAAGATTAAGTGAATATTTAGGATGTAAAGTTTATTTAAAAAGGGAGGATCTTTGTCATTTAGGAGCTCATAAAATAAATAATGCAATAGGCCAAGCTTTATTAGCAAAAAAAATGGGTAAAAAAAGAGTTATAGCTGAGACTGGTGCAGGACAGCATGGAGTAGCTACAGCTGCAGCATGTGCTAAGCTCGGGCTTGAATGTAATATTTATATGGGAGCTAAGGATGTTGAAAGACAGAAGTTAAATGTCTTTAGAATGGAGTTGATGGGAGCTAAAGTTATTCCTGTATATGGTGGATCTCAAACATTGAAAGATGCTGTAAATGAAGCTTTAAGGGATTGGACAACAAATGTTAGAACTACTTATTATTTACTTGGATCAGCTTTGGGACCTCATCCATATCCTTTAATAGTTAGAGAATTTCAAAGAGTTATAGGAAAAGAAATAAAGGAACAAATATTAGAGAAAGAGCAAAGTCTTCCAACAGCTATTGTAGCATGTGTTGGAGGAGGTAGTAATGCTATAGGAGCTTTTTATGAGTTTTTAGATGATGATGTTGAACTTTATGCAGTAGAAGCTGGAGGAGATGGAAAAAGACATGGAGCTTCTTTATGTAAGGGGGATGTAGGAGTTTTACATGGAGCAAAAATATATGTTCTTGAAGATGAATATGGACAGATAGAAGAAAGCTATAGTATATCTGCTGGCCTTGATTATCCAGGAGTAGGTCCAGAATTAAGTTTTTTAAAAGATATAAAAAGAATAAAACCTGTATTTGTAACAGATTACGAAGCTTTGGAAGGTTTTAAACTACTTTGTAAATTAGAAGGAATATTGCCAGCTTTAGAAAGTTCCCATGCAGTAGCTTATGCTCTTAAATTAGCTGAAAATTTTGACAAAGATGATATTATTGTTATCAATCTTTCAGGAAGAGGAGATAAAGATGTGCAGACAGTAGCTAAGGCATTAGGTAGAAATTTATAGATTTATTTAACTTTATGATAATATTTTAAATCATTATCTCCATTTGGGAATTTTTCAGGATGCAACATTTTAGCAAAGTCTTCCATCATTCCTATTGGGTCTTTAGCTTCCCATATATAATAATCTGGTCTGGATATATAAAACCTACCATTTTTGTAAGCCTTCCACTCTTTTATATTTCCTAAAAATGGATAATAATTCATTATCTCATCAGCAGTAGTTATGTTCTTAAACTGTCTAAATATAACAACATCAGCATTTTTAGCTTTTTCTACAAACAATTCAGTATCTATTTTTTGACTTTTAGTTCCTGGGATATAGGAGAATATATAATTTCCTCTAAAATCATTTATCCATGAGGCGTAGTAATTTTGTCCTTGTGGAATATAGACTTTACCAGAAGTGAATGCTGAGAATGTCACTGCATTTATATAATTTGCTCCATAAGTTTTTCTTTTTAGATCCATATATTTTTTCCATGCATTTTGGAAATAATTATTGGCTTTTTCATATACATTATGTCCCCAAAAAGCTGCAGCAAATTTTGCCCATTCTATTCTACCTAAAAATGTAGGTTCAATATAGGTATAGAATCTAGACACAGTTAAATTTAATTCTTTCAATTTTTCTTCCATAGCATCATGTTGTGGCCAATCACCTAAAAACACAATATCAGGAGATATATTTAAAACTATATTATAATCAATACTTGTTGAGGAGCCTATATCATAGACTTTTCCTTCATTATACCTATTTTTTAGATCAGAGGAATATTTTAATATATACTTTGGCACCCCTTTTATTGTATCATATATCCAATTTTCTTTTAATATATCGGCTGTAGAAACAATTGGACAGTAAAAGATGGTAACTATTTTTTTAACCGGTATCTCTATTTTTATAGTTCCAGGAACTGATATATCTGATCTATTTGTTAACAAAAATTTATGACCTTTTGAATCAGTCACTATACAATAACCTTCATTCCAGTGTTGATCTATTTGGAAATACTTAGCAAAAACTACAGGCTCTCTAAACTTATCATAATTTCTAAATAGATAAACAACATCTGCGATATCTACAGAGTTATCACAGTTTAAATCTCCATCTGTTAATGGAACGTCTCTATGTTTAAATAGGTAAATGACATCTGATATATCAATATATCCATCTTTGTTAATATCTCCAACTTTACTTCCAAAAATTGCTGGTAAGCTTATTATTAGTATGATTAATAATAATATTTTCCTCATTATCCTCACCTTGTTAATATTATAGTAAAATAAATAAATACTCAATTAATAAAAAATGTTAAAAAATATATAAATCTTATTAATATTTATTTATTAGAATATACAAGAATAAATCCTAAAATAAAACTAAAAATAGTAGTGAATATATAAACAAACAAAGATTTTTTAGAGAAAGTTTTAACAGACTTTGTTATATTATAATTCTTAACTAAATAATTTTTATTAATTTTTATAATAATTTTTGATGAGTTTAAGTTTAATGTTTTATTTATATTGTAACTCAATATTTTTGTACTTTCTGATATATTAGATGTTAGTTTCCTTTCATAATTCCAAGTATAATATAAAATTTCAAATTTTTCATTTTTTTTGTTTTTTATTATTGGATAATAAATAATATTATATTTAATTACATCATCAGAAATATTGATTGGTATTGATAAATTTAAGGTTTCATTTGGTTTGAGATAAAAATTATAGTTTTTATTATAAACACTAATATATCCTAAAATTTTAGTTTTAAATGGATTTATTAAAGATATATTTAAATATATTGTGTTATTAGTTATATTAGATAAGCAATACTTCAATACTGGAGTATAGTTTTTGATTTCTAAAATACCTTCTACTTTTGCTGATGCATTTAAGCTATCTTTTACAATACATTTAACCAAATAATAAGAAAAATTTTTATAAACATGTATTGGGTCTTTAATTGTTGATGTGCTATTATCTCCAAAATCCCAGAAATATTTTAAACTATCATTATCTGAATCATAAGCTAAAGCTAAGAAATGAACTTCTTTGTTATTATAAATATAACATGCTATTTTTAACTTTGGTGGATGATTTAATTTTATAGGTCTTTCTATTATATTAATAGTTAAATTTTTATAAGGCAATATGACTGGTTTAGAAAAATTTTTATAGACTGAAAGATTTTTAATATAAATCAATGTTGATATATTTTTATTTATTTTTGGATATATATAAAATCTTAATATACCAAATGTACCATTTGTGCTATTAAAAGAAATATTAAAGTAGAGATAGTTATCAGTTAGGGAAATATTGTAATGTTTTAATTTATGTTTGTAGTATATTACTGATGATTCAGGGATTCCATAATTATAAACATTTAATATTGATCTGTTAATATATATATAGCCACTAATATTTGTAATATTTTCTTTAATATTATTGGCTAATAGCAAGATTTCTTTTTCATGACCATATGTTAAATTGATTTCATCAGCTAAATTGTCTGTATAAAAAGTTAAACCACTATAGTTTGTAACATTTATTTTGTTTATATTGTAGAATATTTTAGATAATGAAAGATTTCCATTTATATATATATACATAGTTATGTTTGGATTATTAGACAAATTTATAGGAATTTTCAATAAATCAAAACCAGATTTTTCTTCTTTTGGAATTATAAAAAATTTAATATATGAAGAGTTCCAATGGCAATTGAAGCTGTTATAGGGTATTATTGGTTCAGGGTTGTTTAGTATAGAAGCATTTTTAAATGTTATATTTCCAGAAACATTTTCTATTAAAGTATGGCTATATACACTTAGAATAGCTTCATTATCTTTTAACGTTAGAGTAGATATAGGTTTTTGATAGGAGGATATATTTATACTGCTTTCATATATTCTAGATGGGGTTAGTCTATAACCTTCAGGACTTGAGAATACAACGTTACTTAAATTAACTACATCGCTACCACTATTAACTGCTTTAAATGTTAATGTTGCCAATGTTAGATTTCCAGAAATATCCTTAGATAGCCAAACACTTACGAAACCATTTGAAATATTTATTTTTATTTTATTAGCATTTTCTAAAACTACCTTACTTAAGGTTATATTTTTTAATTCTAAGACGTTTTTATCGTATGTAACATAAAAATCAAAACCTTCACATAGAGGCAAGTTATTAACAGTTACATTTACGTCAAAATTATTTCCAATATATGTATTTACACTCTCAGGTAATAATTTTACTGTAAAACAGTGACAGACATTTAAAATTAATAATATAAAAAAAATCTTTCTCGGGCTCATATTCTCACTACATTTTTAATAATTATTCCAAAAACAACTCCTGATAAAATACTACCTAAAAAAACACAAAATAATAATTTAATATCTAAATTATCTTCCTCTTTTATGAAAATTGTTATGTTAGGTTTTGTTTCAGATATATTTATTTCTTTAATAATAATTTTTGGTGATTTCTGATTAGCAGTTATGTTTACATTTACATTAATAATATTTGAAGATGTTTGATAAATGTTTGTTATAGATTCATTTAGTTTTTTCTCTCCAGAATAATTAATAGATTTTTTAATAATTATCTCAGAGCCATAAAATAATGTTTTTGGATATTTAACTCCATTGTAATTATAACCATCATATTTTAAACCCTCTTTAGAGCTAACAACTCCTGAAATATTGATATATGTGATACCTACTTTTTTAGGAACAAAAGTTAAAGTCCCTAAAATAAAATCTTCATAGATAGGATTATCAAATAAAATAGATAAGTAAAAAGAACCATTATTGAATTTAAATTCTTTAATTTTTTGATTTTTACAAATATCACTCCAATTAAAGGTTACTGGATCTAAAAACTCAGGAGAATAGTTTATATATAAATCTACCCCTCCACATCCTCCATCACCATTAAGGCTATCTTTTCTGGGAATATTTTCTACAGATATGTTCAAATATAATAAACTTCCGTTATTTTCAACCTTTTCTGGAATTAGTTTAACTATAATATCATCAGCGTAGCAACAAGATAGAATTAATAGGATTAAAAAAATTAAATTCTTCATTTAATCACCAAATAATAATTTTATGAAATTTAAAATAGTCTTTAATAAGACATCAAAGAAATTTTCTTTTTCTGATTT
This sequence comes from Methanocaldococcus villosus KIN24-T80, assembly GCF_000371805.1. Taxonomy (NCBI): domain Archaea; kingdom Methanobacteriati; phylum Methanobacteriota; class Methanococci; order Methanococcales; family Methanocaldococcaceae; genus Methanocaldococcus; species Methanocaldococcus villosus. The sequence continues at coordinate 392,441 of NZ_AQUK01000001.1, read as the reverse complement.
ATTACCTTCAGAATTACCTCCTATAATTTTAATTTCAATTTCCTTATTTTCCCTAAATATACAGTTTCCGTCATCATCAGAAGCTACTGCATTTATAATTATTTTAGCATCTCCTGACCTTATAGCTCTTAGTTTTAAATTTAAAAGCCTAAAATTACTATTAATTGGTTTATCAAATAATGCAAATTTTACAAAAGCTTTAGAATTAGAAAAATTTGAAAAATAAAAATTTCCAGCTTTATTTTTTATTGTTTTATTATCTTCAATGCTAATAATTTTTATTTTATCTTTAGGTATAGTTATAAAACATTCAAAACCAGATATTTTTTTATCATTAATAACATCAATGGTTAAATTGAATTCTTCACCAACTTTAACATTCTTAGGAGTGTCTATTTTCAGATTTACTGCATATAAATTTGTTAATAATAAGAATAACATAACAATAGCTATTTTTTTCATCTTCTCACCAAACATAAAATTTATATATTAATAAAGTTTTTTTTATAAAAATTAAGTAATCTTTAATTAATGTAATAAATATAAAATTATTGGTGGTGATATATTATGATAAATAATAAAAAGTTTTTGGTTTTATTAATAATAACTTCATTATTTATAATACCAATATTTGGAGAGAGTATAGATTATAAACATAGGTTAGGAGACATTAACAAAGATGGATATATTGATATATCAGATGTCATTTACCTATTTAAACATAGAGACGTTCCATTAACAGATGGAGATTTAAACTGTGATAACTCTGTAGATATCGCAGATGTTGTTTATCTATTTAGAAATTATGATAAGTTTAGAGAGCCTGTAAAATATGCTAAAAATATTAAAATTAAGTATTATGACCCATATGGACATGAAGTTAATCCTTATGAAGGAGATAAATATGCTTATAAAGTTTTAATTGATGCTAAAGATCAAAAATTTGTATTAATAAATAGATCAACCCCTCAAACTGAGGCTGAGAATTATATAAAATTAGCTAAGTCACAGTATGGAAATGATGTGAAAGTTCTTTATGTTCCCCTGAAAAGAGTAGTAATTATGAGTTCCACCCATATAGCATTAATGGAACCATTAAATAATGATGGTTCAGTTATTTCTTCAGTTAAAGGAATTATGTGGGGAGGAGGATATACATGGTATTTTAATGATATAAAGAAAGGTTTAGAGAATGGATCAATTATTGATGTTGGTTCTTCATGGAATCCAAATTGGGATAAAATTATTAATTTGACTCCAGAAGCTATTATAGTATATCCCGGATATTCTGGTGATGCTATAATTGAAAAATGTAAAGAGCTAAATTTAACTTATATAGCCGATTCAGAATATTTGGAAAATAGTTTTTTAGCAAGATTTGAATGGATAAAATTTTTTGCAGCTTTATACAATAAGGAAGATGTAGCTAAAGAATACTTTACTAAAGTAGAAAAAAATGCACTAAATGTTAGAAGAATCACAAGAAATGGAGATTATGTATTAGTAGCATGGGGTAAAAATTACCCATCATATGGAGGAACATATGTTCCAAAAGCGCAATCTTATGTAGCTAAGGGAATTATGGAAGATTGTCATGCAGATTATATATTTAAAGATATTCCAGGTACTGGATCAGCATGCATAAACTATGAGACATTTGCTGATAGAGCAAAGAATGCAGATATTTGGGTAATTCCTTCTAACACAAAATGGTTAACTACATTTAAAAATGACCATCCAGGATATAAAGATTTTAAAGCAGTTAAAAATGGTAGAGTTTTCTGCATTAGTGATGATTATTGGCAAATAGGTTTAATGAAAACTGATGAGCTATTATATGATTTAGCGACTATTATTCATCCAGAACTATTTAAAGGGAGAACTACTCACTTCTTTTTAAAATATAATCCAGAAGATAATACAGCTAAACCATATACAGCAAATTAGATATTTTTATTTTTTAATATTTAATTAATTTTTGATAATAAATTATAACAAAAATTTTATATTTGTGAGTAAAAATTATTAAGAATTGAATAATTATAGTGGTGAAAATATGAGGAGAGGAATATTGATATTAACATTATTATTAATGTCACTATTAACTGCAGGAGCTGCAACAGTTCAAATAGTACCTAAGTATAAAGAAGTTTATATTGGAAATAATTTTGACGTAAATGTAACTGTTAATAACTTGCCTCTATGTGAAGGTTTTGATTTTTATGTTACATACGATAAAAACGTCTTAGAATTAAAAAATATAACCTTAAGTAAGGTAGTTTTAGAAAATGCTAATAAAATAAAAATAAATATTTCAGATGGTTTCGTAAGTGTTTGGCTATCTAAGGATATTTCTGGAAATCTAACATTGGCAACATTAACATTTAAAGCAGTTAATAGTGGTAGCGATGTAGTTAATTTAAGTAACGTTGTATTCTCAAGTCCTGAAGGGCAACATATTGAAAATATTAGTGTAGAAGGTTGCTCAATTGTTATTAATTATAAACCTATAGCAGATATTATAGTTCCAGATAAAATTAATGGTGAATTATATAAAAACTTAGTATTCACCACTATTATAAAACCTAAAGAGAATATTACCATAAAAAGTTTTGAAGGTTATATTATATATGATAAAAAGATGTTAAAATTAACAAATATTACTTCAAATGTTTCAATAAAATATAATGACAGTAATGGAATGTTTATAGCAGATAATTTAAACTCTACAACTCCTGTAGAGATAAACTTTACATTTAATATAATAAATGTTGGAAATACTACAATAGAGTTAAAGAATGTTAAATTGGCTGATATTACAGGAGCTTATGAAATAAAAAACTCTAATGTAACAAAAGTTATAATTCCTGGACCAGATTTAGTTATAGAAAATATAACACTGAATCAACCTATAATCTGTTATCAAAATAATAGCATAAATGTAAAAATTAAAAATGTTGGTGAAAGAAATATAACTGATAATTTCACAGTATCTTTATGTGCGGATTCCCAAATTGTAGGGAAAAAGATTATTAATGGGCTAAATGTTGGAGAAAGTAAAAATATAACATTTGATTTTATGCCAATAGATATAAAGAATTATACAATAACAGCTATTGTAGATAGTGAGAATAAAGTTAAAGAAATAAATGAGAATAATAATTATTTAGTTTTAACTAACATCATAGCTACAGAAAATCCAATAGTAATTAAGATAAACCCATCTAAAAACTTAATTAAAACAGATCAAACATTTGTAGTAAATATTAGTTTAGAAAATATATCACCAAAAAGGCCAGTTAAAGCTATTGAAGGAAAAATCTTTTACAATAAAAATGTTTTAAAATGTGAAAACTTTAGTTTCTTAATAACTCCAATAAGTGAAAACTTAACTAATATTAGTATAAATGATGGTTATATATATTTCTCAATAGTTGATGGGAAAATAAATACTTCAAAACCAATAGCTCAAGCAATATTTAGAGCTGTAGATGTTGGATATTCTGAAATAAGTCTTGGAAATTTAGTAGTATCTGATGTTAATGGATATAAATTTAATAAAATTATAACTAATAATGCATCCATAGTCGTACAAGGACCAAATATTAAAATTGCTAGTGTCTCTTTGCCTAATAAAATTTATTATAGAATTCCTGCAGAAATAAACATTACTATTGTAAATGATGGACATCAAGACATTATTAATAAGTCATTTGACATTAACTTATATGCAGACAGTGAAACTATAGGATCAATTACAATTAATAACTTAAAAGTAGGTGAAAAGAAAACAATATCATTTGTTTGGAAGCCTAAAGAATTGAAAAATTATGTTTTGGTAGTTTTAGTAGATAAATATAATATAATTAAAGAAGAAAATGAAAGTGATAATAAATTAGTTAAAATAGTGAAAGTTAATGAAATACCAATATATGTAGATACAGTGAAGAATAATACTACTGTAAAAATATATGTTAGAGGAGTACCTATAGAAAGAAACTGTTCTGGTTATGATGTATATATTAAATTTGATAATGTGAATATATCTAACATAAGTGCTATAGGAGTCTATAACTACACAATAAAAAATAATATAATATTCCTAACTGGATATAATTTCACAAAACATGGTAATTTTGTTATAGCAAATATTTCAGTGATTAATATTTCTAATAAATCCTATATAGTAATAAAAAATATAAAATTGTCTGATGGTGATGGTTATCCATATAATTTAGTATTCGTTAATAATACATTACTTCCAGAAAAAATAAAAATAGCGTTAGAAGGAATTAATTTAGATAGTGAAGTATTAAATAATACTTATATAGATAAAGTAAAGATGGAAAAAATAAAAGATATAAACTTAACAATTATTCCTACAACCATTGATACATTAGTAATCCCTAAACTAGAAAACACATCTATAAACATTACTAAATACGTAATTAAAAAGATAAAAGATATAAAAGATATAAATAATGATTTAATGAATATTAAGATTTCCTCAGAAAAAGATATTGAAAAAATCATTAGTGAAATTAAAGTAGAATCAGTAATTTCTTTAGGATTTAATATAACAAATATAACAAAAAAAATATCCAAGAAGGTTAATAATAAAATTATTTCTGAAATTAAGTTTAATGTTAGTAATCTATCTAAAAAAGGATTTTCAATTATCTATATCCCAATAGGGCATTTAAAAGTCGAGACTATAAAAGTAGATAATAAAGAATTAAGGCCGTTAGGTGATCCTAATGTTAATGTATCATTAGGGTGGTTTAAAATAGATAATGGAATTTTAAAAATAACATTAGTTAAAGATCCAATTGTTAATGTTTTATTAGTTACTGAATTGCCTACAACTACAACTTACTACAGTAGTGGTGGGGGGCATCACAGGGCAATTGAGCAATACCCAGGAGTTGCTGAAGATATAAAATCAGAGAAGATAAAAGAGTTAGTATATAAATCTAAAGTTATAGTAGGTAATGATGTCGATTTAAACTTATCAGCTAAGTATTTAAAAGACGTTGTAGATATCATAAATAGATCATTAGAAATAAAAGAAGATTGTATATTAATCGGAGGTCCTATAGCAAATCCAGTAGTTAAGAAATGGCTATGGGCATTCCCAGTTAAAGTAACTAATGACTATCCAGGTAAGAATAGAGGGGTTATTGAGAAACAGATAATAAATGGCCATATAGTTATTTTATTAGCAGGTTCAGACAGATGGGGAACAAAAGCGGCTGTAGAGTACTTCAAGACATTAGATGATATCCCAGATGAGCCAATATTCGTAGAATGGAAAGATGGAAAGGCTGTTAAAATAGAGAAGCCTTAAATTTTATATATATTCTTTTTTTATTTTTATTATATAATTTAAAGATAACTAATAATCTATTTTGGAGGTTTTTATTTATGATATTAAAAAATGCTAAAATCATAAATGTTTATACAGGAGAAATTTTAGAAGGAAATGTATATTTTGATGAAAAAATAAAATTAATAGATTTTGATAATAATGAGATTAAGAAAGATGATAAAATTATTAACTTAAAGGGAAAATACCTCTCCCCAACTTTTATTGATGCTCATATTCATATAGAATCATCTCATCTCATTCCTTCAGAATTTGAAAAATTAGTTTTAAAGTCAGGAGTTTCTAAGGTTGTTATAGATCCTCATGAAATAGCTAATGTATGTGGTAAAGATGGAATTTTATTTATGTTAAATGATGCAAAATATTTGGATGTTTATGTTATGCTTCCTTCATGTGTCCCTGCTACAGAATTAGAAACTAATGGGGCTAAGATAACAGCTAAAGACATAGAAGAGTTAATAACATTAGATAGGGTTTTAGGTTTAGGGGAAGTTATGAATTATAAAGCTGTTATAAATAATGAAAAAAGTATTATAGAGAAAATAAACATAGCTAAAAAATATAAAAAACTAATTGATGGACATTGCCCAGGTTTAAGAGGTGAGGAGTTAAATAAATATATTGAAAAAGGAATCATGAGTGACCATGAAGCTTTTGAAATTGATGAAGCTTTAGAAAAGCTTAGATTGGGATTAAAATTAATGATTAGGGAAGGAACAGTGTCTAAAAATATTTATCTACTGGAAGTTGCTAAAAAAGTTAAAGATAAAAGAAATATTATATTAGTAAGTGATGATGTTTCAAAAGATCTTGATTGTTATATGGTAAAGATATTGAGAAAGGCTATAAAATATGTTTCTCCAATAGAAGCCATACAAATGGTAACTGCTAATCCTGCAAACTATTTGGGCATAGATATAGGAATAAAACCAGGAAATGAAGCTAGTTTTATAATTTTTGATGATATAGAGAAATTTAAAATAAATAATATTATAATTAAAGGGAAATTTTTGAATGATATTTTAAAGGACTTAAATAATAGTAAAAAAAGAATCCCAAAAACTTTATTAAAAACTGTTAATTGCAAAATTAAAAAGGAAGATTTTTTAATAGAAGGGATTGATTATAATAAAAAAGATGGTAAGGTAAGAGTAATAAAACCATTAAAAGACTGCCTAATAACAAAAGAAAAAATTTTAAATGTTAAAAAAGCTAAAGAACTTTTAGAAGCTAATAAACTTAATAAAATCTTTGTAATTGAGAGGCATAAAAATACTGGAAATGTTGGTAAGGGTTTGATAGAGTTTTTAAATAAAGGTACATTAGCATCAACATATGCTCATGATTCACATAATATTATAGCTATTGGAAATGATATAGATGATCTATATTTGGCTGTTAGTGTTTTAAAATCTATTGGAGGAGGGTTTGTAGCAGTGTTAAATGGCAAGGTATATAAAGTTCCATTAAGAGTTGCAGGCATTATGGGAGATAGTTTAAAAACTTTAGAAGAAATAGAAAAGCTGAATAAAATTATAGAAGGGTGGTGCAATTTTGAAGACCCTTTTTTATCTATGAGCTTCTTCTCCCTACCAGTAATCCCTGAGTTAAAAATAACTGATAAAGGATTAGTTAAGAACATGGAGCTTGTGGATCTATTTATTAACTCTTTTTAATACACTATTAACATAACTATTGATCTTTTTATCTATTTCTCCTTTTAAACCTTCTACTTTCTCTTTATTTTTTTCATTAATTTTTATATCTTCATCAATATAAGGAGTTTCTTTTAATTCTTTAGCTCCCATTAAAACCTCTAAATCTGTAAAAGTTCCCAAAAGTTTTGCAACTGTTTTTATCTCCTTTTCAACCCAATAAGCATACTTTGTTCCATATATTGAAAATACAGGAAATTTTGTTATTACATTTGATCCTGAACAAATTAGAGGGCTAATCATAGAAATCTTGTCTACCCAAACTCCAGTAGCTATTTTTATCTTTGGAAATGCCAATCTTACAGAGGATACCCAATTCATATATTCTAAAGTTGTTACAGTGGGTTTATTTTCATAAATAGTTCCTTTTTGTGGATTTAATGAGTAAAATATTACCTTATCTAAATCTAACTCTTCTATTAAATCCAATAATTTACTTATATCTTCTTCCTTTTCACCTAAACCTAATATTATAGTTATTCCTGTTTTTAAATCTCTTTCTTTAGCTTTTAATAAAAATTCTTTTATCCTCTCTAATGGCTTTCCAGGGCAAATCTCATCTCTATTTTTAACAACAGTTTCCACAGCCCCAGTAACTCCTTCAATGATATCTAAATTTATTTCATCTAAATTAATAACTCCTGTATTTAAAAACTGCTTACATTTTTGAACATAAGCCACCATTTCTGCTATGTTATTTATTTCTTTTTCAGAAAATCCATAACCTGAAGAGATAAATTCTAATTTCCAACCAATTCTTTTCATTAAAATAGCTTCAGCTAAAATAGAAGATAAACTTCTTTTAGCTTTTTCTGGATTTTTTATTTTATTTTTCTGTGTGCTCATATAACAAAACTTGCATGGATGTTTTAAATTACAATACCACCCTAAAAATAATGCTCTTTCAAAAGATACATAGTTAAAATGTCTTCTTGTAATTTTATAAGCTTTTCTAACATTTTCTAATATTTCATCAACAATCATATCTCTCCCAAGTTTTTCTTTTCTATATATTTTTCTATTAATTTAGCAGGAACTTTTGTTTCAATACCTAATCTTTTTAAAACTATATTGTTTAACATTATCTTTAATATTTCCTTTCCTTCTTTTGAAGCATCAATTTCATTTAATTTCTTTGTTGTTGCAGGAGACTTTAATTTTTTTAAAGCATTTATTATATCCTCTTCCTTTATTTTACCTTTCTTTTTTTGATATATAGAATCTGCTATCTCATAAAGCTTATTTACATCAAAAGGTAAATATTCTATAAACTTATTATCTACTGTTTCACCAATTGAGGCTAGTAATCTTGCAATTTCAATATCTTCAGTATGCTCATCTATCTTTAATTTTTTTACAACAAACCAATTTTTATGCTTAGCTAAGAATTCAATTTTTTCTTCCAATTTATCACCTTATTTAAATGTATTAATAAAAGATTTTAAAATTTTTTAAAATATTAAAGCTTTTAAAATAGGATCAGTAACTTCTTCTGGAGGGATTTCTTCAACTTTTTCTATCTTTATTTTTGATCTTTTAACCTTATAGAGTCCACCAAACTCAGAATATAACAACTCAATAGCATGTTCAGGTTTTAAAGCTTTATACTCTTTTCTGAAAAACATGGGTTCCTTTTTTAATACCTTACCTGTTATTCTATAGAATGGCATTCTCTCACCTTTCTATATATGTTTTGTGCTGCAGATATCCACCTAAGGTAAGAATATATTGAAGCCTTTAAAATAGATATATCTGGTGATTCTACATGTATTTTTATAACATTTCTTTCTAACTTCATTTCAGCTCTTGATCTTATCTGAGATGATATATGTTCTAAATAAATAGCATTATAAATAATTTTTGCCTCTTCTTCAGAATCAAAAGTTAATATTAACTTAAACCTGTTCATTATTCCACTAATTTATCAAATAGTTTTATTGATTTAATCCTAATTAATGGGCCAATTTTAACTCTATTTTTATAAAACTGCATAGCAAATAGGTATTTTGGATCTTTTTCTAATCTTAAGACAATTTCAGATTGATCATCAATATTTAGATGTTGAAATAAAAATTTATCATATATATCATAAAATTCTTTAAAATTCTCATCATCCTCTAATCTTTTATCTACTTTAAGTTTTATACCATCTTTATTATATATCTTCTCTCCACAGATTTCTCTTTGGAGTTTAACAGAAATAAAGCTCGATAACTTTTTTTCTCTTTCCACATCATAAACCATTAATGTTCCAGGATTTCCTTTAAATTCTCCTATTAAAAGGATGTGTTTATCCATTTCAAATAACTCTTTTAAAGATAATTTACCTCTTTGAATATATGGAATATTTAATGTTCTTTCAAGATCCCTTAAGAAACTTCTTGTTCTTTGAGAAGGTTTTCTTGAGCTAGTTAATATCATAGTTATCTTGCCTTTAAGTGTTTAACTACTTTTGGTCTTAACTTTATTAAAATTTTATAACTACAGTATGGGCACCTTGCCCTATTTCCTAACTCCTCATAAGAAATAATTTTTTTACAATTTAAGCATTTGTATTCAACCATAATTCATCACTCTTCTTTCTCCAATATTCTCCTTATAGCTTTCATAACAGCCTTTCCTGCACCAGTTTCTGGAGTGTATGCTCCTCCAGCAACTTTAGCCCCACACTTTTCACAAACCCAAATAGAAGTTGAAGCTCTTCTCAACTTTTGGAATCCGCAAACAGGACATTTGTATTTTTGTTTTGCTTTAACTTCAACATCTCTAACTCTTGCTCTTATTTTTAAACCATATCTTGGCCCAAATCTTCCTGCAGGTCCTACCTTTTTTGTATGACTAAACATAATTTTTCACCTCATTCACTATATCTTTTTAAAACTTTTGCTTGGAAATTACCTTTAGTTATTTTATTTAGTTGGGTGTAGAAATCTGATTCTACCCCACTGGGGATTTCTATTAAGACAATTAATGATCCATCATTTGCCCACTCTTCCTGTTTAACAGAACCGAAATGGTGTAACACATTATAAGCCTTACCAGCAAACTCAGGAGGAATTTTAACAGCAATATCCCTTTTTTCAAATTTTATAGGAAGGACTCTTTTAAGTTTTTTAATAATCTCAGGAACTTGTTCTTCAGCAGATTTATAAATGTCAATATTTATCTTAAGCTCTTCTAATGCCTTTTCTATTCTATGAGGAGGATGTGGGGTATCAGTTTGAGGATTAATTGTGTTTTTACATATTATTGTTATAATTTGTTTCTTTTTTTGTTCCCTTATCTCTTCTCTTTGCTTAGCAGTGAGTTGAACATGCCCTTTTAATATGATCTTTTTAGCTATTTCTTTAACATCTGTAGTTCCAAAAACTTTCATTAATAATTCTTCAGGAGCTTTCTCTCCTTTATTAGCATCTTTGAAAACTACATCAATAGCTAAGAGTTCATCCATATCTACATTCAAACCTTCTTTTAATTTAGCAGCTAAATAAGGATCTACTAAAATTTCAAACTTTTCTCCATGTGCTGTTAATCTAGCTATAACAGCTTCTTCCAAGGATACCATATCATATCCCCAATTATATAAATTTTTCGGATAGAAATATTATTTAATATTAGATTTAATAAATTATATTTTTTAAGGATTTAAAAACCTTTTTAGTGATGTAAATGATTATCAGAGGAAAATTTCTATATGGAGAAGATTTTACTCTAAGAGAGGGAAATTTAGTTATTGAAGAAGGAATAATTAAGGGATTTACTAATGAAAGGGAAGATATAAAATTTAATGGCTTAATTATCCCTTCAATTATAAATGCTCACACACACATTGCTGATAATTGTATTAAAGACATAGGGATAAATAAGGATTTAGATGAGCTTGTTAAACCACCAAATGGTTTAAAACACAAGTATTTAAAAATTTTAGATGATAATATTATTATAAAAGGTATAAGATTAGCTATAGATGAAATGGTTAGTTTGGGGATAAGATATTTCTGTGATTTTAGAGAGGGGGGGTTAAAGGGAGTGAAGTTATTAAGGAAAGCTCTTAATAATAGAAGAATAAAAGCTATTATTTTAGGAAGACCAATAAATATAGATGTAAGTGAAATTGAAAAAATTTTATTTTCTGCTGATGGTATAGGATTGAGTGGAGCCAATGAATATAATGATGAGGAGTTGAAGATAATATATAATTTAACTAAAAAATATAATAAAATTTTTTCTATTCATGTAGCTGAACATAGAGGGGCTGTAGAGTACAGTATAGAAAAATATGGTAAAACTGAACTAAAGAGATTATTAGAGTTAAATATAAAACCTGATTTTATCATTCATGGGACACATTTAAGTGATGAAGATATTTATTTATTAAAAGAGAAAAATATCCCAACTGTCTTATGTGTTAGAGCTAATCTATATTTTAATGTAGGTATGCCAAATATTAAAAAATTGATGGAGAATGAAATAATGTTAGGGATAGGTAGTGACAATTTCATGGCAAATTCTCCATCTATATTTAGAGAGATGGAGTTTATATATAAGCTCTATCATATAGAACCAAAAGAGATTTTAAAGATGGCTACTATAAACAATGCAAAAATATTAAAACTTGAAAATGTGGGATTAATAGATGAAGGCTATAAAGCTGATCTAACCTTTATAAAACCTACAAACGCCATTTTGTTTAGTAAAAATATAGTAGCTTCATTGATGAGGGTTGAAAAAGGAGATATAATAAATATATGGTGGAATAATGCATAAGATATGTGTTATACCAGGAGATGGTATTGGGAAAGAGGTGGTGCCTGCAACAGTAAAGATATTAGAAGCTGTAGGAGACTTTGAGTTTGTTTATGCTGAAGCAGGAGATGAGGTTTATAAGAAAACAGGAAAAGCTCTTCCTGAGGAAACTGTAGAAAAGTGTTTAGAATGTGAAGCTGTTTTATTTGGAGCTGCAGGGGAAACTGCTGCAGATGTTATTGTTAAACTTAGACATATTCTTGATACATATGCTAATGTAAGGCCAGTTAAGGCTTATAAAGGGGTTAAGTGTTTGAGAGATGATATTGACTATGTAATTGTTAGGGAGAATACAGAAGGGTTATATAAAGGAATAGAGGCAAAAATTGATGAGGGTATTACAATAGCTACAAGGGTTATTACTGAAAAAGCCTGTGAAAGAATATTTAGATTTGCTTTTGAATTGGCAAGAGATAGAAAAAAACAAGGTAAAGAGGGAAAGGTAACTTGTGCTCACAAGGCAAATGTTTTAAAAATAACTGATGGATTATTTAAGGATGTATTCTATAAAATAGCTAAAGAATATCCTGATATTAAGGCAGAGGATTATTACATTGATGCAATGAACATGTACATTATAACAAAACCACAAACATTTGATGTGGTTGTCACATCTAACTTATTTGGAGATATTTTATCTGATGGAGCTGCAGGTACTGTTGGTGGTCTTGGGTTAGCTCCATCTGCAAATATTGGAGATGAACATGGATTGTTTGAGCCAGTTCATGGCTCAGCTCCAGATATTGCTGGAAAAGGAATAGCTAATCCAACAGCAACAATTTTAAGTGCAGTTCTTATGTTAAGGTATTTAAATGAACATGAAATGGCTAATAAAATAGAGAAGGCATTGGAAGAAGTTTTAGCAGAAGGATTAACCACTCCTGATTTAGGAGGAAATTTAAAAACATTTGAAATGGCAGAAGAAATCATAAAAAGGTTAGAACATGATTGAGTTAGAAAGAAAATATCATTTACAGGTTTATAGGAGATATCCAGTAGTTATTGTTAAAGGTAGAGGTATGGAGGTTTATGACATAAATAATAAGAAATATTTGGATTTTATAGCAGGGATAGGGGTTAATAATGCAGGCCACTGTCATCCAAAAATTGTAGAAGCTATTAAAAATCAAGCAGAGAATTTGATACATGTCTCCAATCTTTTCTATAACATCCCACAAATTGAATTAGCTAAAAGATTGGTAGGGTTGTCTAAATTAGATAAAGCTTTCTTCTGCAATAGTGGGACTGAAGCTATAGAAGGAGTTATAAAGTTTGCTAGAAAATATGCTAATAAGATATTAAATAAAAAAGGAGAAATTATAACTTTTTATAATGCATTTCATGGTAGAACTTATGGAGCTTTATCAGCAACACCTAAAGATAGGATAAGAGAAGGTTTTGAACCACTATTAGAAGGGTTTAAACACCTACCATTTAATAATATTGAAGCTTTAAAAGAGGGAGTTGATAATAATACAATTGCTATTATGTTGGAATTGGTTCAGGGAGAAGGAGGAGTGAATGTTGCTGAAATGGAGTTTGTAAAGACAATTGCAGATATTTGTGAAGATAAAAATATTTTATTAATTGTTGATGAGATCCAAACAGGAATTGGTAGAACGGGCAAGATGTTTGCTTTTGAACACTATGGTATTGAGCCAGATATGGTAACATTAGCTAAAGCTCTTGCAGGAGGTTTGCCAATAGGAGCAGTATTGCTAAAAGAGGAAATAGAGAAAGCATTAAATTATGGAGATCATGGCTCAACATTTGGAGGAAATCCATTAGTTTGTTCTGCAGCTTTAGCAAATTTAAGTGTTATTGAGGAGCTAATAAGGGATAACAAAGTTCTTAAAAAAGGAGAGTATTTTTTAAATAGATTAAAAGAGTTGGATTATGAGTTTATAAAAGATGTTAGAGGTTTGGGATTAATGATTGGTGTTGAATTGGAATTTAATGGAAATAAAATTGTTGAAGAGATGTTAAAAAGAGGATTTTTAATTAATTGTACATCTGAAAAAGTTTTAAGGTTCTTACCTCCTTTAATTGTTGAAAAAGAGGAAATAGATTTACTTGTAGATAATTTAAATGAAGTGTTTAAAAATTATTCTGAGTGAGGGACAAATGTTAATTATTTTAACTGGTTTGCCTGCAGTAGGAAAAACTGAATTCTCAAAAAAATTGGCTAAAGAGTTGTCAAATGATGTAGATGTGATTGTTTTAGGAAGCGATTTAATAAGAGAGAGTTTTCCAATATGGAAAGTAGATTATGAGCCATTCATAAAAGAGAGTTTATTTTATTTGATTGACAAGGCATTAAAGAAATATTGGGTTATTGTAGATGATACAAATTATTATAATTCAATAAGAAGGGATTTGATAAAGATAGCTAAAAAACATAATAAGAGATATGCTATTATCTATCTAAAGGCTCCATTAGATGTTATATTAAAAAGAAATAAAGAAAGAGAAAAAAAAGTTCCTGATGAAGTTATAATCAATATGTATAATAAATTTGACCCCCCAGGAAAGAAATATAAATGGGATGAGCCCTTTTTGGAAATAGATACAACAGAAAATATTGATTATAAGAAAATAGCTAAAATATTAATAGAAAAATCAAAAGAAAAAATAGAAATAAAAAAGGTTATTAAAGAGCAGTCTCTATTAAATAAAATAGACATTGAGACAAGAAAGATTATTAATAGTTATATAAAAAATAAAAATCTTAATAAAGATGAAATTATAAAAATAATTAATCTTAGAAAAGAATTCTTAAAGAGTCTAAAAAATAAAAATATAAATTATGATGAAGCAATAAAAGAGTTTAAATCCCTTATAAGTCGGTGAATTTTATGCAAATGTGTGAACTCTGTGGAAAACTAACTGATAAACTTTACAAAGTTATAATAGAAGGCTCAGAAATGATGGTATGTGAAAAGTGCAAGAAGTTTGGGAAAACTCCAAAAACATATTCAAGAATAGGGAAAAAAATACCTACAAGAGATGTTAAAACAGAAAAAAGAATTGTTAAAAGGCCAAGAAGAGATTTATTTGATAAACTTGTAGAGTTAAGGGAAGATTATGGTGATGTAATCAGAGAAGCTAGGGAAAAATTGGGGTTATCTATTGAAGAGTTAGCAAGAAGATTAAAAATAAAAGCCACAGTTTTACAAAAATTTGAAAGATATGAGCTAGAACCTAATGAAAAAGAAATAAAATTGTTAGAGAAAGAGTTAAAAATTAATTTATTAGCTAATCCACAGGAGGAGACAATTGAAAGTTCTTCAGAGGAGGAGAGTTTTACATTAGGACATTTTTTAAAATTTAAGAAGTGAGATAAAATGATAAAGATAAGAGCTTTAATTGAAGTAAAAGGTAACATTAAAAATATTGTAGATAAAGAGTTTGAGAGGATTAAGGAAGATATTAAAAATTATAACCCAAAATTAGTATTTGAAGAAACAGAAGAAGGGGAGTTTTATACAAAAATTGGAGAATTTGAGATATCTTTTAATAATTTATTAGAATATTTGGAATTTTGTTTAAAATATGGTGCTGATATAGAAGTGGTAAGTCCAGATAAATTAGTGTTGGATGTTGATGAAATCAATAAAGCATTAGCTTTTGTAATATCTTTTTTTAAAAAGATTTATGAGAAGTATAATGTTGTATATAAAATGGATTTAAAAGAGAAAGATATTAATGTAGAAGAATATAAATTGGGTAGATTTGATGAAGATGAGATTTTAGAACTTTCAGAAGAATATATAAGGGTAAAATGTGTCTTTGAAGGTGTGGGAAAAGATGAAGAGACTGTAATAAAGAAACTCATATCTACATTAGACAGTGAAAATATAATAATAAATAAAGTTTTAACTCAAAACTTTGATAAAGATAAATTTAATGGTTTAGTAGCAATTGACATGTTTTGCAAGCCTTTTGAACTTTTTGAGATTGCATATAAGTTTTTACCTATAGCCATTTCTGTTCAAAAGAATAAAGTGGAGATTAACCTTTCAGAGTTGCAAGACATTGGTAATGAGTTGTCAGGAGCGGTGTTTGAGATAGCCCATATTATTAAGGGATAGTATGAGAATTGGATTATCTACACTATTTTTTTGGGAATATCCTATGTTTGAAATTGTTGATATATTTAGAGAGATTGGATTAAAATGTATGGAATTTTTTCCAGAAAATCCAGATTTTTGGGATAACAGGTTTGATTTAGATTATATTTCAGAGTTAAGAAGAGAATTTAAAAAATTTGATATAGGTTTGCATGCACCACATATTGAGCTTAACCCATCATCATTAAACCCATATGTAAGAGAAGCTTCTATAAAGGAAACATTGTGGAGTTTAGAATTGGCTAAATTTTATAGATGTGATGTTATAACAATTCATCCTGGGAAAAGACCTACCACAAGAGAGCCTACTAAAGAGGAGTATGATCATTTTTATAATTATTTAAATATTTGTTTAAAAGAGGCTAAAAAGAAAAAAATAACATTTTGTATGGAAAATCTACCAAAGAAGATTAATAGAATTGGATGGCATCCAAAAGATGTTGAAAATATATTAAAAAATTTTGAAGGGTTATATTTAACCTTAGATTTTCCACATGCTAAAGGTTATTTAGATGAATTTTTAGAATTATATGATTATATCAAACATACTCATATATCAGGAGTTATTAATAATAGAGACCATTGCTCATTAATAAAGTCAGATATTGATTTTTCAAAGTACATTTTGGAATTGTTACATAGAGGGTATAAAGGGATGTTTAATTTAGAACTTGATGATAGAAGATTTGGAAAAAACCTTAGCAAAGAGGAGAAAATAAATATTGTTATAAAAGAGGTTGAATACTTAGAATCTATTTAAGTCCAAAAATTTTTCTTAATACTGTTGATGTTACAAATGAAACCAATATGTACCATCCCAACCATCCTAAGGCATTGTTAGAAACTATTTTAAATCCTCCATGGTAAAGCATAGAACCCAACCAATGCCAAAAATCAACTAATAGTAACTTAGCTAACACTGTTGGGAGATAAACTACAACTCCATTCCAATCAGGGTAAAGGTTTTGGTATATTCCATTATATCCATAAACATGTTTTAGGTAAATAAAAATAAGTATTATAGGTAACCATGTATAAATCATTGGTTTAAAACTCATTTTCATAAATTCTGCATTTAATTGCATCATCTTTTCCTGATCTTTTTTTAACTCTTCTAACTTTTCTGGGTTATTCATATATTTTTTATACTTTTTCTGTATTTCTTGCATTTCTCTTTTTATTTCCCCTAACCTTTCCTGGTCAATTAAAAATTTATTAGCCAATGTAATTATTAAAGAAACTATAAAAGCTATAAATAAAATAGACATTCCTGGATGTAAAATTTTTATTATTGGTAAAAAAATAGCATCTAATGAATTATAAAAAAAGTTTATAATAGTATCAAACATTTTTTACACCCTCTTATCTTAATACCTCTACTAACTCATCAACAGCTTTATCTAATAGATGGTCTCTATTTTTGATAATCTTTATTGTAGCTCCTGTTAAAACTCCATAAGTCATAGCTGCACATCTATTCATAAATATATGTTCAGCTATATCTTCAGTAGATTCAAAGTCTCTTTCTCTTGTCTTATCTTTTAATCTTCTCATTAATATTTCTGAGTAGTCAGCCTCTACTAATACTATAATATCTGGCTTTAATTCTTCCAAAACCCATATGGGCAATCCTGCCAGATACCCTTTTGGAGTCTTTATTGTACTATGTGTATCAACAACAATATTTTCTGTCTTGCCCATCTCAGCTATTTTCTTTCCTGCCAATTTCTGAATTCTCTTCTGTTCTTCAGGAGGTAATTTTCTTAACTGATCCCTATGTTCTACTAACCCCTCTTCCTTAGCAATTTCAAACATAACTGTTCCAAAATTCACAACTTTATAATCAACCCCTTCTTCTTTTAACTTTTCAATAGCTTTACTAGTTACAGTGGTTGATCCTACTCCAGGAACTCCTACAATAACCACTACTCTACCCATTTATATCACCTCATTTTTATTAATTTAGATATGACAGGATGTAGTTCTGTTATTTTTTCCCTTAATAATTGCTCATACATTCTATATACAATAGAAACAGTTAATAAAACTCCTGTACCTCCACCTAAAGCTCCTATAAAGTCAGCTATTGCAGCTAAAAATCCAACAAATGCTGAACTCATGACAGTAATGGCAGGAATGTATCTTTTTAATCTCTGTTCTATTGCTTTCTCACTTTTTCTAAAACCTTTTATAGCCATATCTAATGAGCTTATTCTTTTAGCCATTGTCTTTGGGTCTAGGCCAGTAGTTTCAACCCAGAAGATTCCAAAGAATATACAACATATTATCATTGCTATTAAATAAATAATTGCATGTATTGGATCAGACAGTACTGAGAGTATGCTATATGGTGTTGATAAATAATATGCTATTCCATCTACAGCTTTTCCATTTTGAAAATGACCTAATATTGGTAAACCTACCTTTTGTAAAGCTAATCCCCAAAGTTGTATATTAGCAAATAATGCAGCTGTCAAGATTACAGGCATGTTTGACACATATACAAATTTTATAGGATATTTTGCTATAGCTCCTCTAATTCTCCCATGAGCTAAAGGAATCTCTACCCTTAAACATTCTGAGTAGACAACCATTAAAAATACAATAATTGTTCCTAATATTGGTAAGATATATTCTATGTTTGGAGCTCCTTGTAATAATGAGCTGAAAAACTTCCATAAATAACCTTCAGGTCCAAAAGCTCCAACAAATATAGTTTGTGAAACCCCTGCAGCTATAAATAACCCTATACCTGAACCAATTCCATATTTAGAAACTATCTCATCTAAGTAAATTAACACTATTGAACCTAAGGCTATTTGTAATATTACTAACAATGCAATTAATGGAGATAACGAACCAAAAGCCCCAGTTCCAACAAATAATGTAGCTTCAACAAATGACATAAGTATTGCTAAAAATTTTTGTGTACTCTGAAAAAGTGCCCTGTTTTCTGGAATAGATAGATCAATGTTTATTATTTTAGCTCCAACAAGTAATTGCATAATAATTCCTGCAGTAACTATTGGCCCAATACCAAGTGTTATTAATGTTCCAATCCTTGATGCTGTTATTGTCTGCCAAAACTCAAATATAGCTGGAATCTGAGCACCGGCAGTATAGACATCTATAGTTCCCATTATAAAATACAATACTAAAACTAAACCTGTCCATTTAAGCTTTTCTTTGAAAGATGGCTCTCTTAATGGTAATTCTACATCAGGGATTTTTTCTAATATAGGGATGAGACTTTTCATAATATTTTCCAAATCTATCACCTAATAGTTTTTACAAATTCTAATTTTAATATGTTAAATAATTGCAAAAAAAGTTCATAAAAATAGCTATTATAAAAAATTTTCTTTTCTTCTTTAAATTCAAAAATTAGAAATAAAAAAAAGAGTAAAAATATTTTATAATTCAACAACCTCTCCACCAGCAGCTTCTATTTTTTCCCTAGCTCTTTCTGAAACTTCCACAACTTTAACTACTACAGGTATAGAAATTTTTCCTCTTCCCAATAGTTTCTCATAACCCAATTTAGTTAGATCTACTATATATTTTTCCCCTTCTTTTTCAAATTTATCAGGATTCTTTAAAATTAGCTCTTCCAACTCACCAACATTTATTGTTTCATAATCCTTAACTAATGATGGATGCCTTGAAAAACCATATTTACCAAATCTTTCAGGATCGTATTTAATAACCCATGTCCACATATGGTCAAATCCTCCAGACATTCCTCTTCCTCCTCTGTTTCCAGCTCCTCTTCTCTTTTTATGACTTCCCCCTCCACAGGTTCTAGACCCTCTGTACTTTTTGACTTTTCTTCTCTTTCTAATCATTATTTCACCTTTACATCATCCTTTCCAATAATTCATTTATCTTTTCTCCTCTGTATCCTAAAGCCCCTCCTTCTTTAAAATGTTTTTTTATTCCTCTTCTTTCCCATCCTCTTTTTGGAGGGTGTAACCTAAAAACTGGCTTTATTGGAAGATCTTTGATTTTTATTTCTCCATTAATGATTTTCTCACATAATTCATCAATATCCATTCCAGTTAATTCTTTTATTATTTCTTCATTTACTCTCTTATTTCCAGGTAATCTTCCTCTCTTTAAAATCAATTTTTTTAAGGTTTCTTTGTTTATTTCTCCCCATGTTATATAATCTTTAGCTTTTCTTAACATTCCCTTATAAGTATCAGTCTCGGGAATGATAACACAGTGATTAACTTTATGAAGCCTCAACATTTTTAAAGTGTCAGCAATATCCCCTCTAACTCCTATTCTACCTCTCACTCTAATTACAGCATAAGCCATATTTTTCACCTTAAAAATTTAATTAGAATACTCTACCCTCAGTTATACCTAAAACTTTTTTGTGTTTGTCCATAGTTCTTGTAAAGTTTAAACTCTTTAAAGCTTCAAATGTAGCCATGGCAAAATTATATGTTGTTCTTGTTTCTCCAAATGTTTTTGTCCAAACATCTTTAATTCCTGCTAATCTTAACACAGCTTTAGCAACATCTCCAGCAACTAAGCCAACTCCTTTTGGTGCAGGTAATAAGATAATTGCTGTACTTCCACACTTACCATATCCTCTATATGGAACAGAATGAGCTGTTCCACATCCACACTCCCAAGATCCACAACCTCTTCTAACTCTTATAATATTTTTCTTAGCTTGAGCTATAGCCTTTCTTATAGCTGGCCCAACTTCTTTAGCTTTCCCTTTTCCCACACCAACATAACCATTCTTATTTCCTACAACAACTGTTGCTCTAAATCTTGCCCTCCTACCTGACTTATGCATTCTTTGAACAAGTTTAACATCTAAAACCTGCTCTTCTAAGTCTGGTAGTAATACATCAACAATCTCTGGTTCTAATATTGGTAGATTATTATCTAGAATATAATCAATATCAGTAATTTCTCCCTCTTTAACCATTCTACCTACAGTGGTTTTTGGTTCCCATTCATCTATATTAAATCTCATTTTACCACCTTTAGAATAAGCTATCTATTTTAGCTTTTATCTCTTCAAAATGTTCTGGTAATTTTTCTGGCTCTAAACCTTTTTCTAAGTATTTTGAAAACTGTCTTTTATATTTTTCAGGATCTTCTTCTTTTAGTATTAGAGCATAATTTTTAATATGCTCCCCTCTTATTCTACTTTCATCTGGTAAAATTTCTTCTCCATGTGGAACATCTAACCCAGCATCTAATGCTCCTTTTAATATAGCAAAAACTGCAGCTCCTTTTGTAGCTCTATGTAATCCAATATCTAATACAGCTTCTGTGTAACCTTTTTTTAAGGCTTTTTTTCCTAATAAATAACCTGTTAAATATGCTGAAACTAAGTTACCTGTATGCCCTTTATAACCTAACTTCTCTAACTCTTTTGAATGTGCTGAGACAACAGTTCTATCTCCTTTTTCATCATATTCTATAATTTGGGCTATACAGTGGTTTAGTGTTTTTCTAGCAACTAATCTAGGTTTTCTTGACAGTAGAAGTTTTAATCTTTTTCTATAATCTGTTTTAGCTTCTCTTCTTCTTCTAAATTTTACTCTGTATGTTGGTCCATGAGCCATGTTTCCACCTTAAAAAATTTTTATTTTAAAATCTCATGCTCTTTCATATATAAGAATAGGTGAGCTCTACTTCTAAATGCTCCTCCTTTTGCCATCCTGTATAATTTTCTATATGTTTTTGTGTCTATTTTACCTTCATCTCTAAGATGTTTTAATGTTTTTCTTAAAGCTCTTATGGTAGCCATCCATCTCTCTTTTTGTGGAGTTCTTGCTCCTTTAGCCCCTCTTCTTGATCCAGGCCCTCTTCTTCTCCCTTTCTTTTTCTGTTCTTTTAATTTTTTTACTCTTACATTACTAATACCTTTTTTTTGTAATTTTTTTATGATTCCTTTTTTTATCAAAGCCCTAATATCATCCCTTGTCATTGCCATTTTTACATCTTCTATATGTTCAGGATCTATCCAAACTCTATCTAATCCACATTTTAATATCTTAGCTGCTAACCTCCTCTGTACTGTTAGGTTCATTATTTCCACCTTTTAATGATTTTAATAACTCTTCCTGTTTTTCTTCAGATATATTTAATATCTTAATTCCCAATTCCTTAGCTTTTTTAATAATTTCTATTTTCTTTCTCATTCCTACAGATGAAGCTATTCTTATAGCCTGTTTTTCAGGATTTATCTTTTCAAGATCTTTAACATTATAAACTAAAACATCTTCATAACCACTTGGATGTAATCCTCTTACAGCTTTAGGAGATCTGTAACCTATACTAACAACTTTTGGTTTTTCTTTCCACTTTAATCTCATTTTATTATGCCTACCTCTAGGTCTTCTCCACTTTTCTCCTAATCTTTTATGTCTATGAGCTTCGGTTCTTATAAAGTCAGGTTTTTTTCTCTTAAGTTTAAATCTTAATCTTAACAACCTGTCCATAATTTCACCTTATTTAAATTGGCTTTCCAGCCTTTTCAACAATATATATACCATCTTGGAAAACTCTTGGATCTCTATCTTTTATTTTTGTAGCTTGTTCAATATTAGCAGCAGTTTGACCTACTTTCTCTTTATCTATCCCTGTAACTATGACATCTTCTCCTTGAATTTTAACTGTTACTCCATCCAATATTTTTGCTCTTCTTGGGTGTTTTTCTCCTAAAAAGTTTTCTATTATTACTTCATTATCTTTAACATAAACCTTCATTGGGAAGTGGGCATATCTTATCTTTAATTTGTAAGTGAATCCTTCAGTAACTCCTTTAATCATGTTATTTATATGAGCTCTAATAGTTCCTAACATTGCTTTATCTTTTCTTCTAGGATAGTGGCAATAGATAACAATCTCATTGCCCTCTTTTTTTATGAAAATGTTGTTATTAGGTGTTGTAAAAACTCTTCTTAACTCTTTGTTTCCACATCTAACTATAACTTCATTACCATTAATTTCAACTTCAACATTTTCAGGAATTTTAATTCTCTCTTCTAAATAAGCTGCTACTGGCATAATATCACCTTAGAATACATAAGCTAATAATCTTCCTCCTAATCCCTTTTTCTTAGCTTCTTCATGACTCATTACTCCCTGTGTTGTTGAAACTATTAGTATTCCAAAATCTCTTGCTGGTAAATATCTCTTTTCAAACTTTTCATAACCCATTTTTTTAACAGGAAATCTTGGTTTTATTGCCCCACACTTGTTTATTTTTCCTATAAGTTCTACTTTAAAAACTCCTGCTTTACCATCATCTATAAATTCAAACTGTCCAATATATCCATAATCCTGCATAACTTTTAAAACTCTTCCTATTAGCTTAGAAGCTGGTTTAATATAAGCTACTTTTTTCCCAACTTTCTCACAGTTGGATAAGTGATTTAGAGCATTGGCTAAAGGGTCCATTAAACTCATATTTATCACCTTAAAAAAGTGTTTAATCTAGTTTCTTAAATCCTAATTTGTGAGCAACTTCTCTAAAACATTGCCTACATAGATTTAAACCATATTTTCTTATTAATCCAAATCCTACATGACCACATCTTTCACATGGTCTTACTCCATAACCATATTTCTTTTTCCAAGGTTTTTTAGCCATTATTCCACCTCCTCTTCCCATCTTTCTACTTTAATTCCAAAAGTTTTTTCTATAAATTCTATAGCCTCTTCTTTTGTTAATCTGTGCCTTCTTGGAATCTTAGCTTTACATCTTTTTCTTCTTTTAACTCTAAATCCTGGTCTTTCTAAAGTAACACAAACATCCATTCCAAAAACTCCAATCATAGGATCATATTTCTGCCCAGGAAAGTCAATATGTTCATGAATACCAAAGGAAAAGTTACCATATTCATCAAAAGAATAATCATACAATTTTTTTCCTTCCTTTTTAAAAGCCTCAAATGCATTTCTTAAAAATTCTTCAGCTCTTTTACCTCTTAAAGTAACTTTTAATCCTATAGGTAATTTTTTTCTAATTCCAAATGTAGGATTTGTTTGTTTTGCCCTAGTTTTTATTGGTTTTTGTCCTGTTAGTTCTTGAATAACCTTTTCTCCTTTAACTAACCTATCTCCACTTTCTCCAACTCCAAAATTAACAACAACCTTTTCTATTCTTGGCCTTAACATTGGCTGTTTTTCCCAAAGTTCTTCAAAACTCATTATTTCCACCTTATAATTTAATTATTGGATTTTCATCTCCAATAACAAAAACATAATCCTTTACTGTCTTAAATTTCTCTCCATCTTCAGTTTCTAAAGTAATTATATCTGGATATATTCCTCTTCTTTCAATGTCAACAATTCTTGCAATTTCTCCAACGTGTTTACCTCCTGTAATGTAAGCTAATTTACCTACCTCAAATGGAATATGAGCTTTTATCTCTTGGTCAGGGATTGTTATTAATAAGGTATCAGATGTTTTATAAACATCCTCTACTGGATTTGTAGGGTCTTTTACTCTAATTAAAATATTTCTTCCATCATGTAAATTGAGTTGTATATGCCCTCCTTTAACAACAGTTTTGTTCTTTATTTTACATAACTTAACATCTGGATTTTCTGTTGGTTTTAGTTTAATTCTTCCTTTTCTATCAAACAATACCCTATAATTCTCATTAGCATCTGGTAAAGACACAACATCCATAAATCCTACTGGGAGTTTCTCTTCTTTTCTAACTCTACCATCAACTAACACTTTACCCATTTTTATTATTTTTTTAGCTTCTCTTGCATTATCTGCATATTTTAAAACATCTCTAATTATTAATAGCAATGGCAAGGATTCATCCATTGGATGAGCTCCAGGTAAAGGCCTAACAGTAAATTTGTGTACTTTTCTTGGTAGTTCCCATCTTACTGGTGCAGCCAATCTTTTTAAATGTCTTTTTGGACCTTTTTTAGCCATTATTTCACCTTATTCCTTTTTTATATGTTTAAATCTTCTTTCATCTTTGTCATAGAGCTTAACAATCATAACATTTGATGGATGTATTGGGTAATATACCTCAGTTCCATTTTGCTTTTTTAATGTAGCTCCTTCAACAAATATTCTATATCTTTTTAAATCCACTTTAACAACTTCTCCTTCAAGTCCTTTATAATCCCCTCTCATTATTCTAACAACATCTCCTTTTCTAACAGGCAATGCATTTTTTCCATACTTTTCTTTTAACTCTTTTGATAACATAGCACTCATAACTTTCCTTCTTAAATGCAATGGAGCATTAAATAAAGCTTTTCTTTGTTTTCTTGGCTGTTTTGATTTTGTAAAAGCCATATTAATCACCTTAGATAATTATTTTAGCAATTCTTGCTATCCCTGGCCATCTTTCAGCAGCTTCTTTTGCTACAGGTCCTTTTATATCTGATCCTTTTGGATTTCCATCAGGAGTTACAATAACTACAGCATTATCAAAGAACTTAACTCTTGTTCCATCAGGTCTTCTAATTTCTTTTCTTTGTCTTATAATAACAGCTGGTAATACTTGCTTTCTCATTTCTGGAGTTCCTTTTTTTACTGTAACTATAACCATATCTCCTACTCCTGCTGATGGCAATCTTCTCATAACTCCTTTGTATCCCCTAACAGCTATTATTTCTACTTCTTTAGCTCCTGTATTATCAGCACATACACATCTAGCTCCAACAGGCAACCCTCTGACAGGTTTTGAGGCAATAGCTTTCATTATTCTTCACCCTTAATATCTTTAATATTCCCTAGCTTTTCAACAACTACAAATGATTTTGTCTTACTTATAGGCCTACATTCCATAATTCTAACAATATCTCCAACCTTAGCATTTATACATGGTGGGTTATGGGCATGAAGTTTGGAACTTCTTTTTTCATATCTTTCATATTTTTTTAGGTAGTGTAAATATTCTCTTTTAACTACAACAGTTTTTTGCATCTTGTCACTGACAACTACTCCTACAAAACTCTGCCCTCTTACTGGTAGAGTTCCATGAAATGGACAGTTTTCATCATTACACTCTACTTCTGGAGCTTTAACTTTTATCCCTATATTCCTTGCCATATTATCCCCTCTATAGTTTGTGGCTTAATAAATAAAAATTAGCATATATAACTTTAACGGTTAAAAAAGCTCTTAGTATGGATAGAGAATTTTTATTTTTTTCTTTAATCTTTCCTCAGGTCTTCCAATTAATAATCTTCCATCAACTTTAACCTTACAGTTGTCCAAATGAAATAAAAATATGGCAATATCTTTTGGAATTACTACTTCTTTCCCAGAATCTTTTTCAATTATTAAAGTCTTTCTTGTCTCATCAACAACTTTTCCTTTAATTCCTATCATAGATTTATTTTTGGCATGTACAATTTCAACTTTTAAACCAATAAGCTCATGTCTTAAAATGTCTTTCGGGTTCATTTTATCACGGGGACGGGGTGTGCCCGTAGAGGGCATCCACGTCCCCAATTTTATTATTTAGTGAGAGAAAAGAAATTACCTAATTTCAATAGAGTCCTTTGAAAATCCCATTTTAACAAGGATTTCAGCAACTTTCTTTCTGTGATCTCCTTGTAACTCTATTGTGTTTCCTTTAACTGTCCCTCCACAGGCACACATATCTTTTAATTTTTTGGCAAGATCTTTTAGATTTATAACACTTGTATCAAAACCTTCAATAATGGTCATTAACTTTCCATATCTTCTCTTTGCTACAGATATCTTAATTTTTTGTTCTTCTTTTGCTATTTCCTCACAAACACATAACTCTTTTGGTAGTCCACATTTTGGGCAAATCTCTGGCATTATTGGACCCCTAATGTTAAAGAGGTTTTAAACTAAATAATAAAATTTTGGTATTTAAACTTTTTTACTATTATTTATAAATCTAAATATTTTTTAATTTTTTTGTATCAATAATAATTTTTACATGTTTTGGCTTATTAACACCTTTCAAACACTCTAACATAGCTATTAAACTTCTACCAATAATCTTTGATACAAATGGAACAGTAGGAATAATTTTATTATCTACAATAATTTTTATTCCATTTGATAAAACACATTGATCCCATTTTACTTCATTTTTACATAGAGCTTTAACAAAAGTTTCACAATTATATCCACAGTGACCACAGTTCAAATTCATTGAAGGAATTATAGCCTTTTCTTCAATAATTTTTATTACTTCATCAATATTATAATCTCCTTTAATAACATAAGCTGTTTGTTCATCTATTAACTTATCATCACCATTTTTTAATAAAACTATTTTTGGAATATTAAGTTTTTTTAACTCATCTTTAAAACCTTCTATTATAACAAAATCAATATCATATCCCATCAAAATTCCTAAAATTTCATCTAAATTTAATTTATTTAAGAAAAAAACTGTTTCTTTATCAGAAGATATAATAGATATTTTTGCTCCAGCATCTCTAAATCTATAACTATCTTTACCCTTTAAATCAATATCATCTATTGTATGTTTTATCACAGCTATTTTTTTATCCCAGTTGCTTATAATATCTTCTATAAGCTTAGTCTTACCAGAGTTCTTATAACCTATGACACCAATAACTCTCATATTATCACAGTGCTACCATATAATGGTAAGATATATATAATAATTTTTATGAAATCTATTTGGAAAAATATTAATAAGGTGATGTTGTTGGAGGCTTTAATATTAGTAGGGCATGGAAGTAGGTACCCATACAGCAAAGAGCTTATGGAAAAGATAGCTGAAAAAATTAGGGAGAGGAATTTATTTCCAATAGTGGAGATAGGGATGATGGAATTTAATGAACCCACCATTCCACAAGCATTAAAAAAGGTTATAGAAATGGGTGCTAAAAGGATAATAGTAGTCCCAGTCTTTTTAGCCCATGGGACACATACATTAAAAGATATTCCACACTTATTAGGATTGAAAGAATTAGATGAGAATGATAGCCATCATCACCATCATGATCATGAACATGTTGAAATTCCAGAAGATGTTGAAATAATATATAGGGAGCCCATAGGGGCTGATGATAGATTAGTTGAGATTATTATAGATAGAGCTTTTGGTAGATAAATAACATTTTATCTATCTCTTTTTCCCCTTCTAAAACATTTTTAAACTTTGTTAAATAATTTGCTATTTTTAGTAATATATTAACCTCATCTTTAAAAGTTAGCTTTCTAAAATGTTCTCTTCTATTTAGCTCTAATAGATATCTTATTATCTCCTCTTCATCATGATGTCTTTTTAAATTTATATCAATGTTAAATATCTCTTTGATCTTCTCCCCTAACTCATCAAAGTTCTTCGAGTTAAATAAATATCTCCCCAACTCTTCCCTATATTCCCAAGTTATTCTATTCTTCTCATCAAAATATGTTTTACTACTATATTCCATATTTTCTTTTAAGAAATTATCAAATTTATCAAAATAAAGCTCTTTTATATATTCAATGGCCTTTTTTACAATTTTTTTGTCAATTTTACCTTTTTTAATTCCATTACAATAATGTTTTATTATTAATAAAGGAGTTCCATCCCACTTAACCATGCAACTGAATGGAAAGATTAAGCACATCAATGGTTTGTATTCTAAACCTTTTTCTATATGAACTCTACATAAATTATCTTTTAATAATATACAACCTTTTTCATTAACTTTCAACCTATAGTTAAAAAACCCTTCACATCTTTCAATAGCATAATTGTAATCTTTAAGTTTTATAAGGTCAAAATAATTTAAATATATCCTCCAACCTTTACAGGAACAGCAGTATGCACATCTCATACAATTGTATGTTATCCCATTAAATGTTATTTCCCACATAATAAATTAAACTGGTGATCAAATGTTATATAACTTTTTATTTATAGTCATATCTGCTATTATATCATATATTGAAAAAATAGGTTTGGAAAAGGAGATAATTTTAGTTTCTATCTTAGCTTTAATTCAACTAATTATTTTAGGGCTAACTTTGAAGATTATATTCTCATTGGGTATACTCTTCTCCTTTTTACTACTTACTTTAATGATATCTGCAGCTTCATATTTAGTCAGTAAAGAGGTAAAAATAAAAAATAAAAGTAAGCTATTCTTATCACTTTTTTTATCATATATTTTGACAACTACAACAGTTTTATTTTTCCTTATAATCTCGAAAACAGTGTCTTTAACACCTTCTCAAATAATTCCATTAGCAGGAATGGTTATAGGAAACTCCATGAATACAGCTCATCAAACATTAGAAACATTAATAGATAAAGTAAAAACAGAAAAAGAAGTTTTTTTAGGATATATAGCTTTAGGAGCTAGAGAGATAATAGCCTTAAAGCCATTTATTAGAACTGCTATAAGAATAGCTTTAATACCACAAATAAACAGAACAAAGTCTGTAGGGATAATTTTTATACCTGGGGCTATGGTAGGGTTAATATTAGCAGGAGCTGATCCTCTATATGCTGCAAAGATACAAGTTGTAATTATGTGGATGATTATATATTCATCCTTAGTAGTTTCTATATCCATCTGTTACCTTATGCATAAAGACCTTGCTAAAGTCTGAAGGTGGTAGTTAATGTGTGGTATATTTGGGGCCTATTCTGATGAAAAGAATGTTGCTAAAAGGTTATATTATGGGTTATTTGCACTACAACATAGGGGACAGGAGGGAGCAGGAATTGCTACAACAGATGGAAAAAATATTTATTATCACAAAGATCTTGGGCTAGTTGCTGAAGTATTCAATAATAAGATTTTACAAAATCTCATTGGTTTTATGGGTATAGGGCATGTTAGGTACTCTACAACAGGTGGTAAGAGAGTGGAGAATTGTCAACCATTTATAGTCAAGAGCTCATTTGGATATATAGCTATAGCCCATAATGGGGATATAGTTAATTCTGAAGAGTTAAGGAAAGAACTTGAAAAGAGAGGACATATTTTTATTTCTTCCACAGATTCTGAAGTTATAGCTCAACTACTTGTTAGAGAGTTAATAAAGACTGATGATAAAATAGAGGCTGTAAAAAACACATTAGATATGCTAGTAGGCTCATACTCTTTATTAATCATGTTTAATGACTCATTAATTGCTGCTAGAGATCCTTATGGGTTTAAACCACTTTGTTTAGGGAGAGATGAGGATTTTATTTATATTTCTTCTGAAGACTGTGCATTAACTACATTAGATGCAGATTTTATAAGAGATATAAAACCTGGTGAAATTTTAGAAATAAAAGATGGTGAAATAAACAGCTATAAATTTAAAGAAAGTGATTTTAATGACTATTTTGATATAAATGTTCCTATTATATATAGAGGAGCAACAACATGCATGTTTGAATATGTTTATTTCTCTCGACCAGACTCTACTATTGATGGTATAAGTGTCTACAAAGTTAGAAAGAAAATAGGAAAAACTTTAGCAAGAGAAAAACCTGCATCTGCAGATATTGTCTCCCCAGTACCAGATTCAGGAATTACATTTGCTTTAGGTTATGCTGAAGAGTCTAAGATTCCATATTATGAAGGGCTGATAAAAAATAGATATGTGGGTAGATCATTCATCCTTCCTTCACAGAATGAAAGAGAATTAGCAGTAAGATTAAAGCTTAGCCCAGTAAAGAGTGTTTTAAAAGATAAGAGTATTGTGCTTGTAGATGATAGTATAGTTAGAGGGACTACATCAAAAAGAATAATTGAAATAGTTAGAAAAGCAGGAGCTAAGGAAGTACATTTTAGGATAGGATCACCTAAGATAATCTCCCCATGTTATTATGGAATTGACATGAGTAGAAAATCTGAATTGATAGCTGTTGATAAGAGTGAAGAGGAGATAGCTAAAATAATTGGAGCAGATTCTGTTGGCTATATATCATTAGAAGGATTAATAAAAGCTATTGGTAGAAAAGATTTATGTTTAGCTTGCTTAACAGGAAAATATCCAACAAAAATAGATTTTGAAAAAGTTATTATTAGAGAAAATTAAATAATATTGTTGTATTTTAGAATCCAAACTATTATAGCTACTAAGTAAAAGGGCAACAATCCACAACTAAACCACTGTTTTTGATTTAAACATTTTTCTCCAAAAATTTTAGCTGTTATATGGCCAAATATGACAGCACCAAAAAATAGAAATAACAGTGTAACTATTCCACTGAAAATTCCTAATCCCATAAGATAAATGTAGTTTGCTAAATAACCAAAAATTATTCCACCAAATGTATGTATTGTACAACATTTTCCTTCAATATCCATAAATATCACTCCTTTATAATATCCTCTATAATATATAGTTTAATTTTCTCTTTTGGTCTATTAGAGTCTGTTATTTGATAGTTATCAACAACTTCAACTTCATCATTTGCATAAAATTCTCTCTTTTCTAATAAAACATCACCCTTTTCTAATAAGAAAGCAAATTTTCTTTTAGTTTTTAAAGATCCTTTATCTATATCTATTATTTTTTCTCTAAAAATAGGTTTTATAAAAGAATAGTCCATCTTATCCCTTATAAGCTCTTTCCAATGGAGGAATAACTTGTTTTTTTCTTGACATGACTCCTTCTAAAAATATACTATCTCCATCTAATTTTATATTAAATGCTTTTTCAAACATCTCTTTATTTCCAATAATTAACATTTCAGAGCCTTCTTTCATAATATCTGTAATCATGAAAACAATTAGATCATAACCCTCTTTTTCTAATTTTTCTTTCAATAGTTTATATATTTCCTCTTTTTTATCTTCTATTTCACTTATATCAATAACTTCTACTTGCCCCACACCCACTTTCTTTCCATTAAATTCATAATCTTTAAAGTCCATATTTATTATTTCATTAGCAGAAAGCTTACTTACAGAAGATTTTGCTTTCAATATTTCTAAACCAAATTTCTCAATATCTTCTATCCCAGCTATCTCAGCTAGCTTTTTAGCCATTTCTTTATCAAGTTCTGTAGTGGTTGGAGATTTAAATAGTACTGTATCTGAAATAATAGCTGAAAGCAATAATCCTGCTAAATCTGGTTTCAATTCCTTATTTTTTCCTCCTATAAGATCTAAGCATTTTTTAAAGTATAGTTCAGCTATAATTGTAGCTGTTGACCCTACAGGTTTTGCATAGTATAGTATGGGCTCAACTGTTGTTAAACCTACTTTATGGTGATCAATGATAGCCAAAAGCTTTCCCTCATCCAAATCATCCAAGCTTTGAGATTTTTCGGAGTGATCAACTAATATAAGCTCTTTACCTTTAGCACTCTCTATTAACTCTGGCTCCATTATTCCAAACTTTCTTAAAACAAACTCAGTTTCAGGATTCAAATTTCCCAATCTTGCTGGATAACAATCTAAGAAATAGGCTAAGACTATAGCTGATGCTATACTATCTGTATCAGGATTCTTATGGCCTACAACATATCTCATTTTATCACCTTCTATTATTTAATAACTTAGAAACATTTATATACATTAACTACACAATAATCTTTTCATTAAAAATTTTAGGAGGGGGTATATTTGGGAGTTACTATAGATTACAGCATCTGTAGAGGAGCAGAGTGTGCAGAGTGTTACAACAATTGCCCAATGGAAGTTTTTGAAATAGAAGGGGATAAAGTAGTAGTTGCAAGAGAAGAAGATTGCTCCTACTGTGGAGTTTGTGAAGATGTGTGCCCAACAGGAGCTGTAAAAGTTGAACCAGAAGAATAAAAATTATTCTTCTTCTAAAGCTTTAAATAATTCCTCCCAAGCTTCTAAACTTAGTTTTGCTTCTTCTTCACTTAACTTCTCAATAGCATATCCCGTATGAATTAAGATATAATCTCCTATTTTTACATCTTCTAATAGTGTTAGCTTGGCTTTTTGTTTTACTCCTTTATATTCTGCTATAGCATATTTTTCTCCATCTTCTTCTATAATATCTATCACTTTACAAGGTATTGCTAAACACATTATATCACCACCAACATAAAATTATTATTTAGTTAGAAATATAAAACTATTAAACCTTTAGGGTGAAAGCTTGAAAATAAAACCTGAGTGTGCTATTTGTATTGTTAGGCAAGTAGTTGATGCATCAAAAGAGATTACTGATATTGAGGAAAAACAGTTTTATTTAATAAAAGAAACTTTAAAAGTTATTCAAGAAGTTTATTCTCCTTCAACTGTTCCTGCATGGATGGGGACTGTAGTTCATAGGTATTTAAAAAAGATTAGTGGTTGTAAAGATCCATATAAAAGACTTAAAGAGAAAGCAAATGATGTAGCTTTAAAATACCTCAAATATGCTAAAGAGTTTTGTAATGTTGATAATGACTTAGAAAGGTTAAAGAGAAAGATTATTTTATCAATAGCAGGGAATGTTATTGATTATGGAGCTTACAGTAAAGATATAAATGTTGAAGAGATGCTAAAAAAGACTTTAGATGAGGGATTAAAGATAGATCACACATTAAATTTAATGGAAGATCTAAAGAATAATAAAATAAATAACGTCCTTTATATATGTGACAATGCTGGAGAGATTGTTTTTGATAAATTATTAATAGATGAGATAAAAAGCTATGGAAAAAATGTTGTAGCTGTTGTTAAAGGTGAGCCTATTTTAAATGATGCTACTTTAGAGGATGCTAAAATTGCAGGGATTGAAAATGTGATAACAACAGGTTCTGATGTTATAGGGGTAATTTTAGAAGAATGCTCAAGAGAATTCTTAGACCACTTTAATAAAGCTGATATTATCATTTCCAAAGGTATGGGGAATTATGAGAGTTTAACAGAATATAAGTTAGATAAACCAATATACTTTATTTTAAAAGCTAAATGTAAACCTGTTGCTGACCATTTAGGGGTTAATGTCGGAGATAATGTTTGTAAAAAATTTTAATATTAAATTTTTTTATTAATTATTGTGATACTATGTTAGATGAAAAAGATAGAAAGATATTAGAAATATTGATGAAAGATGCCAGAAAGCCATTTACAGAAATTGCTAAAGAGCTTAACACAAGTGAAAGTTCAATAAGAAAAAGGATTAAAAAAATGGAAGAAAATGGAATAATAAAGGGTTATACTGTTGTAATAGAACCTGCTAAGATAGGATATAATGTCATAGCTCTAACAGGTTTTGATACAGATCCACAGGATGTTTTAGATGTTGCAAAAGAGCTTTGTAAGTTTGAAGAAGTTAAAAAAGTATTCACATCTACAGGAGATCATATGATTATGACTGAAATTTGGGCAAGAGATGGTAGTGAATTAAAAGAGATACTTTTCAACAAGATTGGTAAAATTAAGGGTATTAAAAAAATCTGTCCTGCTATTATTTTGGAGAGATTGAAGTAATTTTGGTGAGATGTTATGAAAAAAAGTTTTTTTGTTAAAGTTAGCTGTGATGATGAACTTTTGGAAATATGCAAAGTTCTGGAGAAAGCCAAAATTGACTGTATTTTAGAATCTAAGGGAAATAGATTAAAGATAGATGTTTTTGGATATGATAATGAATCACTAGAAGAAAATTATAGAACTGTTAGGGCAATATTAGAAAAGATTAAGAGGAAATATAATAAAGATAAAGAAGGATTTTACACTTATATATTATCTGAATTGAAATATCCTGTAAATAAAGATCTTATAGCTGAAACTTTAAAATATCTTGGTTATAAAGTTAAGTATTTAAAAGATGAAAATATTCTAAAAACTGATGTCAATCTTAAAACTTTTGAAAATATATTGAAATCTTTACATGAAATCTCTGAAAGTATTAGATTCTCAAACCTTGGTTCAAAACCTGTGAAAAATTTAGTTATAATGGTTAGCTATATTAAAAAGAAATCTCCTGAAGAGGTTGTAGAAGAAGCTTTAAGAGAAGGATTTTTTAGAGAGGAAGAGGGTAAGGTTGTATTAAATAAAGATATAAATTTAGCTAAAAAATATTTTTTAGGGGATATAAATGGAGATAAAGATATTGGAGAGGAAAGATAATTTAATAGAGATAGAGTTAATAGGAGAAGACCACTCATTACCAAATTTATTGAAAGATATATTATTAACAAAAGAAGGAGTAAAAATGGCTTCTTATAGCATAGAACATCCACTTTTAGATCCTGAAACAGGAAGATATATTTCAAATCCAGTAATAACAGTTATAACTGAAGGTGGTAGGGATCCTTTAGAGGTTTTAAAAGAGGCATTAAAGGATATTATTAAAATGTGTGACACACTATTAGAGGAGTTAAAATAATAAGATATTAATAATATAACTCCTAATAATATTAATTATTGAAATTTTTAGGTGATAAGATGGAAATAAATGGAGTGTATATAGAAGATACATTTGCTGAAGCTTTTCCAATATGGGTATCAAGGATTTTAATAACAGCAGCTACAAAGAGATGGGCAAAAATAGCTGCAACTGAAGCTACAGGCTTTGGAACATCAGTTATTATGTGTCCTGCAGAGGCAGGTATAGAGAAATATGTCCCACCTTCAAAAACACCTGATGGAAGACCAGGATTTATAATTCAAATATGTCATCCTAAAAAGAAAGGTTTAGAAGAACAGATGCTTGAGAGAATTGGACAGTGTGTTCTAACCTGCCCAACCACTGCTGTATTTGATGCTATGGAAGATGCTGATGAGAAAGTTAAAGTAGGATTTAAATTAAAATTCTTTGGAGATGGGTTTGAAGAAAAAGCTGAAATGTATGGAAGGAAAGTTTATAAGATCCCAATCATGGGAGGAGAGTTTATAACTGAATCCACATTTGGTATTAAAAAAGGAATAGCTGGAGGTAACTTCTTTATATTGGCAGATACAAATGCAACAGCTTTATTAGCTGCTGAAGCTGCTGTTGATGCCATAAAAAATGTAGATGGTGTTATAACACCATTCCCTGGGGGAATTGTAGCTTCAGGTAGTAAAGTAGGAGCAAGCAATCCAAAATATAAGTTTATGGTTGCTACAACAAATCATAAGATGTGCCCAACCCTAAAAGGTAAGATAGAAACTGACTTGCCAGAAGATGTTAATGGAGTTTATGAAATAGTTATTAATGGGATTTCTGAAGAAGCTGTAAAAGAAGGTATGAGAAGGGGAATATTGGCAGCTACAAAAATTAAAGGAGTAAAAAAGATTACCGCAGGAAACTATGAAGGTAAGTTAGGAAAATATCAAATAAAATTAAGAGAGCTCTTTGAATAAAAATTTTAAATTTTTAAGGAGGTATTGAAGTTGAAACCAAAACATGCTTTAAGGAAAGACATGATTGGGGAATTTACTCTAAATAAATCTTTTAATACATATAGAGGAAAAATTATAAAAGCTGATTTTAATAGTCCTTTAGAAGGAATAGTAATGAAAAATAAAAAGGATCAAGTCTATTTTTACCCTCTGTTAGCATTACATATGGTAAAACCATTAAATTGCATACCTATAAATGTTATTCCAAAAACTTCCCTACCCACAAATCCAAAAAATATTCATATAAAAGAAGCCCTTTCAAGAATTGTAGGAAGAACTTTAAAAGTGTTTTATGAAAATCCAAAAACCTCTTACCTTGGTAGGTTATTAGGTTTTACTAGAGGGGTGTTTTCTTGGACTTTGGTATTGGAGATACATGGAGAAGTTATTTTACTATTTAATCCTGACTATATAGTTTATTATGGCACAAGATGGGATTTTTTAAAGAACAATCCTCCATATAAGCCACCAAAATTAATGAATGTAACAAAAACAGCAAATTATTTAAAGAGATGTCTTTTAGAGGATGTTATTATAGAACCAGAATATCCAAGGATAAATATTGATAATAAAGTATTTGTTTATCCGTTTGGAGTTATAGGAAAAGATGAATATTTAAGAGAGACAGTAGAAACTATTTTGAAAGAAAAAGAATTTTTAAATTAAAAAATAAACTTTTTTATGAAAAATAAAAATTTATATCTATTTTCTTTCAAAAATAACAATAATTCTTCTTATTCCTAATTACCGAATAATTTATATATGAGTTATCTATAACTAACCTAACAAATTTCTATTTTTAATATTTAAATACTAACAAAAATTTAGAAAAACACTAAAAAATAGGTGATGAGCAAATGAATATTGACATTATTTCACCTAATCTTTTTAAATTGCCAAATACTGTGTCTTTAGTAGCTGGAGCTAGTGAGGGAAAAACAGAGCTTAATGCTTTTGATAATGCCTTATTAAAGGCTGGGATAGGGAATGTAAATTTAATTAGAATTAGTAGTATTATGCCTCCAAAGGCTGAAATTGTTCCCTTGCCAAAACTACCTATGGGAGCTCTTGTGCCTACAGCTTATGGATATATAATTAGTAAAAACCCTGGAGAAGTTATTGCTGCTGCTGTTAGTGTAGCTATTCCTAAGGATGATGAGAAATGTGGTTTAATAATGGAATATGAAGGAGTTTGTTCTAAAAAAGAGGCTGAAGAGAGAGTTAGAGAAATGGCAAAAATTGGTTTTGAAGAAAGAGGTTGGGATATAAAGAGGATAGAAAGTATAGCTGTTGAACATGAAGTAGAAAGAATTGGTTGTGCATTTGCTGCTGCAGCTTTATGGTACAAAAGCAAGAGGTGATAAGAATGTTAAAATTCTTAGGGAAACATTTAATATTAGAGCTATGGGGGTGTGATGAAAAAGCTTTAGATGATATAGAAGGAATAGAGAAGATGTTAGTAGATAGTGTTAAAGCTTGCGGGGCTACATTAATATGTGTTAAAACCCATAAATTTTCTCCACAAGGGGCTACTGGAGTGGCTGTTTTAGCAGAGAGTCATATATCTATACACACATGGCCAGAACTTGGTTATGCTGCTATGGATATATTCACCTGTGGCTCTCATGTAGAACCTGCAAAAGCTCTACCTGTAATAAAAGAATATTTAAAACCAAGACATGTTGAAATATTAGATCTAAAAAGAGGGATAAGATTAGGTGATGCTAGTGAAATTTAATTTATGGTTCACTGAGTATCACAATGAGAACATTTCTCTATCTATGAGAGTAAAAGAGGTTTTATATTTAGAAAAATCAAAATACCAGGAAATAGCAATTATAGAAACTTATGATTTTGGAAGAGTTTTAATTTTAGACAATACATTCCAAACAACAGAAAGGGATGAATTTATATATCATGAACTCATCTCTCACATCCCCCTATTTACACATCCAAATCCTAAAGATGTTCTTGTTATAGGAGGAGGGGATGGAGGAACTGTTAGAGAAGTTGTTAAACATAAGAAGGTTGAAAGAGTAGATTTTGTTGAATTAGATGAAAAGGTTATAGAGGCTTGTAGAAAATATCTTCCAAATCTTAGCTGTGAGATGGATAATGAAAAGGTTAATATAATTATAGCTGATGGTATAAAATATGTTGCTGAAACAGATAAGAAATATGATGTCATCATAGTAGATTGTCCAGATCCTGTAGGTCCTGCTAAGGGATTATTTGAAAAGGAATTTTATAAGAATGTTTATAAATGTTTAAAAGATGATGGTTTAATGGTTCAACAATCTGAAAGCCCTCTTTATGATTTAAAATTGATTGAGAATATATGTAAATATTTAAAGGAATCTGGATTTAAGATAATTATGCCTTACAGCTATCCTATGCCCTCTTATCCCAGTGGATTTTGGAGTTTTACATTAGCTTCTAAAAAATATAACCCATTAGATGTGGATGAAAATAAAATAAGAGAAGCTTTAAAAGAAATTAAAACAAAATATTATGATGAAGAAGTTCATAAGGCTATATTTTTATCTACACCAAAATACCTAAAAGAGCTTGTAAGGAATATAACAAAAAGTTTATAAATATTGGGTTTGTATAATTAAACCATATAAAACTATTTTTTATTTATTTTATTCTTTGGTGAAAAAATGGAAATTATGAAAGGTACCACAACTGTTGGTTTAATTTGTGATGATGCTGTTATCCTTGCAACGGATAAAAGAGCTTCTATGGGTAACTTAGTTGCTGATAAAGAAGCAAGAAAATTGTATAAAATAGATGATTATATAGCTCTAACAGTAGCAGGATCTGTAGGGGATGCTCAAGCTTTAGTTAGGCTATTAACAGCTGAAACAAGATTGTATAAGATGAGAACAGGAAGAAATATAAGCCCATTAGCATGTGCTACATTATTAGCAAATATATTACACTCAAGTAGATATTTCCCTTTTTTAACCCAACTCATTATTGGTGGTTATGATCTTAATGAAGGGCCAAAAATATTTACCTTAGACCCTCTTGGAGGAATGAGTGAAGAAAAGACATTTACAGCAACAGGTTCTGGTTCTCCTGTAGCATATGGAGTTTTAGAAGCAGAATATGATAGAAATATGAAAGTTGAAGATGGAATAAAACTTGCTATAAAAGCCCTCAAATCAGCAATGGAAAGAGATACTTTTTCAGGAAATGGAATAAATTTAGCAATAGTTTCAAAAGATGGAGTTAAAATATTAGAAGATGAAGAAATAAATTGTATAATCAAAAAAAGAAGATCTAAGAAGAAGTAATTATATTATTTTTATTTTTCAAGACTATTTTTCATTACTAGCTTTAATTTTTATTTAAGTATATTTAAATTTATAAAATCAAGGGGGGATTATATTGTCAGCTGAAGAGATTTTAGAAAACTTAAAGAAGGAAATTATAAAACGATCTCCAAAAGAAGCTAAAATTATTGATGTTCAGTTTGAAGGACCAGAATTAGTTATTTATGTTAAAAATCCAGAAGTTTTTACTAATGAGATTGTAAAAAAATTAGCTAAAGACTTAAGAAAAAGAATTAGTGTAAGACCAGACCCTTCTGTTTTATTAGAACCAGAACTAGCTAAGAAAAAAATTTTAGAAATTGTTCCTGAAGATGCAGGAATAGTAAATTGTGTTTTTGATCCAAACACTGGAGAAGTTATTATAGAATCAAAAAAACCTGGTTTAGTTATAGGAAAAGAAGGAAAAACATTAGAAGAAATAAAAAAAGCTATAAAATGGGCTCCAAAGCCAGTTAGAGTGCCTCCAATTCAATCAGAAACAATAAAAGCTATTAGGGCTACACTCTATAGGGAGAGAGATGAGGTTAAAGAGATATTAAGAAGAATTGGTAGAAGAATTCATAGGGATGTAGTTATTAAAGGAGATTATTGGATAAGAGTGTCTTTTTTAGGAGGGGCTAGAGAAGTTGGAAGATCATGTTTATTAGTTCAAACTCCAGATACAAGGGTTTTGCTTGACTGTGGAATAAATGTTGCTTATGATGATAAAACCTTTCCCCATTTTGAAGCTCCAGAGTTTTCTATAGAAGACCTAGATGCTGTGATCATAACACATGCCCATCTTGATCACTGTGGTTTTGTACCTGGATTGTTTAGATATGGATATGATGGGCCTGTATATTGTACAAGACCTACAAGAGACTTAATGACATTACTACAGAAAGATTATCTAGATATAGCTATGAAAGAGGGAAAACCTCTTCCATACTCTGCAAAAGATATAAAAACATGTGTTAAACACACAATACCTATAGATTATGGAGTAACAACAGATATAAGCCCTACTATAAAATTAACTCTTCACAATGCTGGTCATGTGTTAGGATCAGCAATAGCCCATCTTCACTTTGGTGAAGGGTTGTATAATTTAGCATATACAGGAGATATAAAGTTTGAACCTTCAAGACTTTTAGAACCTGCTGTATGCCAATTCCCAAGGTTAGAAACACTGATAATAGAATCTACATATGGAGGTTATGATGATGTTCTGCCAAGTAGAGAAGAAGCTGAAAGGGAGTTATTAAAAGTTGTAAGTGAAACAATAGACAAGAATGGAAAAGTTCTAATCCCAGTATTTGGTGTTGGTAGGGCTCAAGAATTAATGTTGGTTTTAGAGGAAGGGTATAATCAAGGAATATTTAATGCTCCAGTTTATTTAGATGGTATGATATGGGAAGCTACTGCCATACACACAGCATATCCTGAATATCTTTCAAAAGAGATTAGACAAAAAATATTCCATGAAGGAGATAATCCATTCTTATCTGATGTGTTTAAGAGAGTTGGTAGTACAAATGAAAGAAGGAATATTATAGATAGTGATGAACCTTGTATAATTTTAGCAACATCTGGAATGCTAACAGGAGGGCCTAGTTTAGAATATTTTAAAAATCTTGCTCCAGATGAAAAGAATGCTATTATATTTGTAGGTTATCAAGCTGAAGGAACATTAGGTAGGAAAATACAGAGAGGGTGGAAAGAAATACCAATAGTTACAAGAAATGGAAAGACAAAATCCATCCCTGTGAATCTTTCAGTATATACAATAGAAGGTTTTTCTGGACATAGTGATAGAAAACAATTAATAAAATATATTAGAAAAGTTAAACCTTCTCCAGAAAAGGTTATAATGGTACATGGAGAAGAAAGTAAATGTATAGATTTCTCAGAAACTGTTAGAAGGTTATTTAAAAAACAGACTTATGCCCCTAACAATTTAGATGCTATTAGAGTTAAATAGGTTTAGCTACACAAAATTCACATAAAGAATATTCATTTAGTTGCTTTTCTTTAACTGGACAGTAGTAAATATTATTGTCTTTTATTATTTTTAACCCACCAGGAAAGATTAGATACTCAGGATGAAATGGTTTTTTAGCTATAAATAAAAGATATGGGCAAATAATTTTTGATAATTCTATAAACTTCTTCTCTTCTTCAGAATTATATTTTTTAAAACTCTCAATTCTATTGATTAATTCATTTAACTTTTTTTCATCTATCTCATAATCTTCACAAATCTCCTTACTTTTTATTTCATTAAGCGTGTCAATATAATATTTTATCATAGCATTGATATAATCTTCTTTATATTTTTCTGGCAAATATTTAGCATCTTTTTCAATGAAGCATTTTATAGCTATAATATCATAAATACTAAAATTTTCAGCTTTTTCTTTAAGTTTTTTCAGTAATTCTTTAGCTTTCATTTTCAATCATCTTCTTTATACTTATAAGATCACTTAATATAGC
This sequence comes from Methanocaldococcus villosus KIN24-T80, assembly GCF_000371805.1. NCBI lineage: Archaea > Methanobacteriati > Methanobacteriota > Methanococci > Methanococcales > Methanocaldococcaceae > Methanocaldococcus > Methanocaldococcus villosus. The sequence continues at coordinate 350,335 of NZ_AQUK01000001.1, read as the reverse complement.
TGATGCAGTTTCTTCAGCTCCTGCACCCCTACCTACAACAACGACTTCTTTAGCTAAATCAGTTTCAAACATAGCAACATTTAATGTTCCTTTAACATTCAAAGGGCTGTTTATAGGAATCAATTTTGGCTCAACTATCAAATAACCATTAACAATTTCACCAATTAATTTTATTGTGTATCCTCTTTTATTAGCTAAAAATAAAGCTTCAGGAGTTATCTTTTCTATACCTCTAACTTTGACATCTTTTATAGTTTTGTTAAGTCCCATTATTGCATTAGCTAAAATAACAATTTTAGCAGCAGTATCTAATCCAGAAATATCTTGATATGGATTAGTTTCAGCTATTCCTAGTTCTTTAGCTTCTTTTAACACTGTCTCAAAATCTAATCCTTCCTCCATTTTTGTTAAAATGTAGTTTGTTGTACCATTTAATATACCCCTTATAGATATAATCTTATTCCCGGCTAAAGTTTCTTTGGCTAAATTAATTATTGGCATTGCTCCTCCAACAGATGCTTCAAATTTAAAAATTTTATTGTATCTTTTTGCTGTTTCCATAAGTTCTTTAAAATATAATGCTAATGGTCCTTTATTAGCTGTAACAACATGTTTTCCATGTTTAAAACTCTCTATTATATGGGTTCTTGCTGGCTCTCCTGTGTCTAAGTTAGATGGGGTAACTTCAACAACTACATCAGCATCAACATCTTTAATAACTTCTAAACTACTCTTTTCTATTCCAGGGTAGTTTATAATTTTTCCACTCTTTTCCTTAACCTCTATCGCTCTTTTTAAATCTATATCCTCTCCTATAATGGCTCCTGATCTATCAGCAATAGCTACTACATTAAAATCTCCATAATTTTTTCTTAAAAATTCTCTCTTTTTATAAAGAACTTTTGCCAATCCTCTACCAATAACCCCAAATCCAATAATAATTATTCTCAATATTACCACCTTTAGATTATTGATTTTATAAACAATAAACCTTTTTCCTTTTCCAATTTTTCAAATAAATAAAAGAGATCATCTATTTTATCTTTATCAACTGTGATCCTCATTATAGCTGATGATTCCTTTTCAGGATGTGGCATGATTAAATCGAGATCTTCAACCAATCCAATTTCATTAATTCTATCTATTGTATCTCTTACATCAGTATCTACTACATGCCCTATAACAACAATATCCAGATACACTTTTTTATCCCTACCATCAACTTTTTTTAGTGTAGCTATTTTCTTTAATTCTTCAACAATCTTTTCAACTTTTTCCTCTTCAGCATCAATAACAATCCTTACTGGAACTTTACCCCCTCTCTTTTCTTCTCTTGAGTGAATTATAGAAATTATATTAGCCCCTGCTTTAGCTATTGGTGTTAATATTTTCAACAACTCCCCTGGTCTGTCTTTTAGCTCTAAATCTATTGTTATCATTATTTACCACCAAACATCTTTTATCTTTAACAAATAAGCTATAACATTTCCTAATATATGGATAAATACAGTTAATATTAATATAACTGTAATCTCTTCAAAACTTATTGGTTTTATAATACTTCCAAAAATTATAGCAAAAATAACAAAATCTAACTGATCTAATAAGGGAGCAGGTTTCCCTCTCTCTATATTTATTCTTCTCTTTATAAAACTACCAACAGCATCACCAAATATGGCTCCAAAGGATAATAAAAATGCTAAAATTATATAATCAGTTGTAAAGTTTTTAAAATAAATATAATGGATAATACTTTGAATAATTCCTGTTAAAGTTCCAAAAAGTATTCCAAAAAAACAACCTCTATATGTAACCCCATCACCTAAAATTCTCTTACCATCAAAAAAGTATGCATTGTTATCTAATGGACTACCTCCTCCAAATATACAGGCAGAGGCATTAGCTACATAGGCTGGTAGAATGTACCAAATTGATGATATTATTATATTCTTCAATGTACATCCCCTGCTACTTCATATCCTAATTTAAATGCCAATAAGTTTTTTTCTTCAGTACCTTTAGGAACACTATTTAAAATAGCTTTTTCCATAGCTTCTTTACTAACAATGTTTGTTATTCTAACCAATGAACCAAGCATAACAATGTTTGCTACAATTGGTAGCCCTATTTTTTCAGAAGCTATTCTTGTAAATGGAATTTTATAAATATTAACTTTAACCTTTGGTAGCTCATTTAAAGAAACTAAATCCTCATCTACAATTAGAGTTCCATTCTCTTTAATATCATCTTTATATTTATCATATGCTTGCTGTGACATGCATACAAGGATATCAGGTTTTATAACTTTTGGATAATCTATAGGCTCATCAGATATTACAACCTCAGATTTACTATACCCTCCTCTTGCCTCAGGTCCATAAGATTGTGTTTGCACAGCTTCTTTATTATCATAAAGTGCTGCTGCTTTTCCTAATATTACCCCTGCTAATATAATACCTTGCCCTCCAAATCCAGAAAGTCTAATCTCTCTTCTCATTACTATCACTTTTCACAATTTTTAAATACATTTATTAATAAGATTAATTATATAAAATAATATGTAGGTGATAATATGATTCCATTGGTGCCAACATCTAAGACAGAGATAGATAAATTAGAGCACATATTAATATTAGGTACTCTATTTAGACCTGAGATATTAGAATTAATAAAAGACCCTGTTGAAAAAGTTACATGGGTAGATTCACTTGCTATAGCTGCAGGTGCTTTAGCAAGAGAGAAAGCAGGTTATACAATAAAAGAAATAGCTGATGAGCTTGGTAGAACAGAGCAAACAATAAGAAAACATTTAAAAGGAGAAACAAAAGCAGGAAAATTAATTTTAGAAACTTATGAAATGTTAAAAAGAGGAGAATTAAGTATAGAAGAAGTTGAGAAGTTCTTAGAAGCAGTATCAAGAAGAGAAGAACTCAGTGAAAAATTAGAAATTATTAAGCAGTTAGAAGAAAAATTAGAGAACTTGAAAAATGAAAATGAATCATTAAAAGAGAAAATAGAAAAGGTTAAAGAATTATTAGAAAAAGCTTTAAATGAGCTAAAATAAAATTATTTTTTTAAAGCTAATTTTATATCTTCAACTTTAACAGTCTTTCTTTTTGCATGTTTTGCTAATTCAACAGCTTCTTTAGCTATCTCTAATGCCAGCTCCTCTATAGCTTCAGCTAAATACTCTGCTGCAGCTCTACTTACTCTCTCTGCTCCAGCCTTTTTTAGTATTCTTTCAAATGGTGCAATTGGAAGCTCTCCCATCTTATCACCTCAAAAATCTTTATAAACTATTTTTTAAAATCCTTTATTTAAACTTTTCGGTTTTATTTTGGGATTCTAAGAATTGGTGAGAATAATCATTTAATACTATTATGTAATAAATTTGATCTTATCCCTCAGAGCTCATACGGTTCATCATTACTGTCAGATAAAATTTATCATCATTGGGATAACATGAGAGCATTAATAATTGATGGTTACACTGATGAACCGGCAGGATTGGGAGTTCCACCATATATAGGTATTTATCCAAGATATGCTTATGGAGTTTTAGATAAATTTGGTGTAGAAACAGATTACACCACAATAGATAAGTTTAGAAACATTAGAGGCAAGTTTAATTTAGATAAATATAATATAATTATAGCCATATGTGGATTTCACACTCCAGGAAAATATTTAAGAGCAAATCCTGCAACATTGAAAGAGTTTGTTTCTATATTATATAAATATAATGGAATAAAAATTTTAGCCGGTCCTGCAGCAACAAAATTTGGTTCATCTCAGATTGGAGGGAAAATTGAAGATGAAAAAAAATATAAAGATTTTTTTGACATTGTTATTGAGGGAGATGTAGATGCTGTTATAAAAGATTTTTTAGAATTTGGGTTAGAAAAAGTAGATGAAGAAAGGATGAGAAATTATAGTGAATTAAGGGAATTTGCTATAAGAGGGGCTAAAGTAGTTAAACAGCATCCAGAATATCCATATATAATAGCTGAAATTGAAACCTATAGAGGTTGTCATAGGGCAGTTTGTGGTGGATGTTCTTTCTGTGTAGAACCAAGAAGGTATGGATTGCCTGAATTTAGGGAAGAGAAAGATATTATAGATGAAGTAAAAGCATTAATGAAAGAGGGGGTAAGATATTTTAGAATTGGGAGACAACCATGTATATATTCATATAAAGCCCATGATTTTGATAACCCTAAACCAAATGTTGAAGCTATTGAAAGGTTATTTAGAGGATTAAACTCTCTAAATCCAAAGGTACTACACATTGATAATGCAAACCCATATGTGATAGCTAACTATGAAGAGTCAGTTGAAGTTACAAAGATTTTAGTTAAATACTGCACACCTGGAAATGTTGCTGCTTTTGGAGTGGAGAGTTTTGATGAGAAGGTTATAAAAGCAAACAATTTAAATGCTTATCCTGAAGATGTTATAAAAGCTGTTGAAATATTAAATAAAATTGGGGGCAAAAGAGGAGAGAATGGATTACCTTACTTATTACCTGGGATAAATTTATTATTTGGATTAAAGGGAGAGAGGAAGGAAACATTTAATATTAATTACCAATATTTAAAGGAAATATATGATAGAGGATTAATGTTAAGAAGGATTAATATAAGACAAGTTGTTCCATTTTTTGGAACTGATATAACATTAAAAGACTTAAAAAAAGCTGAAAAAAGAAAGAAATTATTTTTATGGTTTAAAGAGAAAATAAGAAATGACATTGATAACAAAATGTTAAAAAGAATTTTACCAAAAGGTACTGTGTTGAAAGATGTGTTTATAGAAATAAAAAAAGATAATTTATATTATGGAAGACAGTTTGGTAGTTATCCTATATTAGTAGGGATTAAAGATAATGTAAGATTGAGAGAGTTTGTTGATGTTGAAGTTATTGATTATGGAAGGAGATCAATAACTGGTAAGGTGGTTATATGAAGATTATAGAAGACTATTTTGAATTTAAAAAGTATGGGACAAATATAAAAATAGAAATCTTAGCAGGGATAACAACATTTATGACGATGGCATATATAATCTTTGTAAATCCACAAATATTAAGCCAAACAGGGATGGATTTTGGAGCAGTTATGGTAGCAACTTGTATAGCTTCAGCAATAGCAACATTGATCATGGGTTTATATGCAAAATATCCATTTGCTTTGGCTCCAGGGATGGGATTAAATGCTTATTTTACATATGGTGTATGCTTGGGTATGGGCATTGATTGGAGGGTGGCATTAGGGGCTGTTTTTATATCAGGAATACTATTTATTATTTTAACACTTACAAAAGTAAGAACATGGATTTTTAATGTCATCCCTAATGCAATAAAATATGGAACTGCTGTTGGAATTGGACTGTTTATAGCTTTTATTGGTCTAAAAAATGCTGGAATAATTGTAGAAAGTAAAGCAACTTTAGTAACTTTGGGTAATATATTAAATCCTGAACCTTTATTATCTTTATTTGGCATATTTCTAACATCAATCTTAGTTAGTAGAAATGTTATTGGTGGAATACTTATTGGAATTATAATAACCTCTTTAATTGGAATGATTTTTGGAATTTCACAATTTCCTAGTGGGATTGTTTCATTACCCCCCTCAATAGAGCCAACATTTTTAAAACTTGATATATTTGGTGCTTTAAATTTGGGATTATTAACAATTGTGATGTCATTCTTCTTTGTTGATATGTTTGATACTATAGGAACACTGAGTGCTCTCTCATCACAGGCAGGATATTTAGATAAAGATGGAAAGTTGCCAAGAGTAGAAAAAGCTTTAATGTCTGATGCTACAGGAACAGTTTTAGGATCTCTATTAGGGACATCAACAGTAACAACATATATAGAATCTGCTTCTGGAATTGCAATGGGTGGAAAAACAGGATTTGTTTCAGTTGTTGTAGCTTTATTATTTTTATTATCTCTCTTCTTTTACCCCTTGGTTAAAGCTATCCCTACATATGCTACAGCTTCAGCTTTAGTTATTGTTGGAGCTTTAATGATGAAAGCTATAAAAAATATTAATTTTGATGATTATACTGAATCTATTCCAGCTTTTATAACAATATTAACAATTCCTTTGACATTTAGTATAGCTACTGGTTTAGCTTTAGGATTTATAACATATCCAATATTAAAAATCTTCACTGGAAGGGCTAAAGAAGTCCACTGGTTGGTTTATATCTTAGCAGCAATATTTGCTTTGAGATTTGTTTATTTAAGTGGATAGTATATTTAAATTAATCCAGCTTCTTTTAATTTCTCTTTTATTTTTGCTAAAATCTTATATTCTTTTATGATATTTTGAATATATTCTTTTTTTGGAAATTCTATAGCATCCACTGGACATAGGGTTTTACAGGTGGTACATGCTACAACACAGTTGTAAGGTCTTGCCACTATAGGCCTTTTTTTCTCTTCATCCCAATCAAACACTACCCTATTTGCACAAGTTAAGAAACAGAGACCACATCCAATACATTTTTCATAATTAATTTCTGGATACCATTTAATATCTTTCCTATCTATTCCAAACCATGGTTTTACTGACCAATCTCTAATAACTCTTCCTAATTTATCTTTTCCAATTACAGGAATGTCCTCCATTTTTCCACCTACTCTATTATAACATTTTTAATTACTTCACATTTTAAGGAATTAGAGATTAAACACTTATTAGAACCTTTTAATACAAGAGTTTTTAACTCTTCTTTATTTACATCTTTTTTAGGTTTAACATAAATATCCAATTTTATCTTTTCAATACATCCTTTTTCAAAATTTTTTTCTACAGATCCTTTAACATTGATATCAGCTTCAATATTTTTTTCTAATAAAGTATTTCCTACTGCTATAGCTATACACCCACATAAGCCAGATAAAAATGTATCCATTGGAGAAATTTTCTCTTTTATAGCTCCTTTTCCTCCTCTTGAATGTATTTTTAACCCTTTAATATTTAATATTGATTCAAACTCCTTAACAAACTTACTTGAAATCTCTTGATTATCTGTCTTTGAAACAATAATATCTACAATATCCATAATAAGTTTATCTCTCTCCTTTTCAGGAATTTTCATTAAAAAATTCTCTAAAGCTTTTGGTAACATTATTGGCATTATCTTTGGTGCTATTTCTTTACAGATCTCTTCCATTTTTTATCACCATAATTATGTTAGCACATTATATATTTATAATTTTCGATTAATTGATTAATTCTAATATTTTTTAAAAATTTTTAAATATTTTGATGAATATTATTAAAAGTTTCTTATTTTTAAAAATAGATTTAATAAAAAATAAGAAATTTCTATAACCATTTAGCATATTTAAGGATTTAATTTAGTTTATTAATTTTTTTAAAGAGATATTAGAATAAATTTGCTAAATTAAAATTATATTTATAACCTTAAAAATTCTTAAAAGTGATCATCATGAGAATTGAACTAAGTCCAACTACAAGGCATGAAGGACATTCAAAGTTGATATTGGAAGTTGAAGGAGAGATTGTTAAAAGGGCTTATTACATTAATACAACACCTGTTAGAGGATTTGAATCCATGTTAAGGGGAAAACCTATAGAATTTGCTCCTATTGCTGTTATGAGAATATGTGGAATATGTCAAGCTACCCATGGTATTGCTTCATGTGAAGCTATAGAAAATGCATTAAACTGTGAAGTTCCAAAAGATGGGTTACTTTTGAGGGAGCTAATAGGTTTAGGAAATAGGATGCATTCACATCCATTACACCATTTATTAACACTTGATGACTTTATTAAAGAGGGTGAAGAAGAATTAAAAATTGAGTTAATAAAAATCATCCAAAAAATGAGAAAAATTGGACAAATGATAGTTGATATAGTTGGTGGAGAAGGAATACATCCTCCAAATTTAGTTGTTGGAGGGGTTAGAAATAATATTACTGAAAGGGCTAAAGCTAAGATCTATTATGGTTTAAGAGAATATGAAAAGTTGGCATATGAGCTTTATGAAAAGTATGTTCCATTAGTTGAGAGATTTTTGGAAGAGAGTGGTATTCCTAACTTAGGAATGCACAACTGTCCATTTTTAGCAACATCACCAACTTATGGAGATAGGGAGAAAATAGATTGGGATCAATTTATTGAAATCCCTCCACAGAGATATTATGGAAATGAGATTGGCTTAGAAACATCTGTTATGATACCTTTATATAATGGTAGTCCTGTTGAAGTAGGGCCTAGAGCAAGAATGATTACATTTGGAAAATTCAAGCCAAAAAGTGCTTTAGATATTAACATAGCAAGAGCAAAAGAGAATTTTGGAGCAGTTTATAGAGCTTATGAAATATTAGATGAAGTTAATATAAATGGAAAAACAAGGGCAGAGATTGAATACAAAGAAGGATTTGGAATTGGAATACATGAAGCTCCAAGAGGAACAAATGTTCACATGGCTGAAACAACCAAAGATGGAAAAATAAAGAGATATTCAATAACAGCAGCTTCCACTTGGAACTTCCCAGTAGTTGAAAAAGCTATTGAAGGCTATCCTCACCAGTATGCTGAAGTAATTATGAGAGCTTATGACATATGAGCTTCATGTGCAACCCATATAATAGTTAAAGAAGATAACAGAGTTATTGAAAAAAGAATGTTATAAGCCCCAAGGGGAACCCTAAAAAGGGACCCTGGGGTTTTAGAGGGAGAAAATGGATTTAAATCCTTCATATTTACAAAAAGAAATTTTAATTATTGGCTGTGGAAATATTTTATTTGCTGATGATGGTTTTGCCTATCATGTTATTGAAAAGTTAAAAGAGAAAATTAATGATGATAGAATAGCTATATTGGATGCTGGCTGTGCCGCTTCACATGTTCTATCTTTAATAGATGAAGAATCTAAAGTGAAAAAAGTTTTATTAGTGGATGTAATTGACTATGGATTAAAACCTGGGGAGTTGAAGATATTATCCTTAGAAGAGCTCCCAGATGTTAGATATGATAGAATTGATATCCATAATTATCCATTAGCTGAGAAATTAAAAGAGCTGTCTAAAAAAGGTATAGAAGTAAAGGTTATTGGCTGCCAAGCTAAATATATTTCTGAACCAGATGTTCATATTGGGCTTTCTAAGGAGGTAGAGGATGCTATAGATAGAGCTTGTGATCTTGTTATTGAAGAGGTGAAAAAATGGTTAAAATAGCCCATGTACAACTTTGTAGCTGTTGTGGATGTTTAGTTTCATTAACAGATTTGTATGAAAGGTTACTTGAAGTTTTAGATAAGGTTGAATTAGTTTATTCTCAGACATTAATGGATGTTAGAGAAATTCCTGAATGTGATATAGCTATAGTTGAAGGAGCTGTTTGTTTAGATGATCATCACTCATTGGAAGTTGCTAAGGAGGTTAGGGAGAGAGCTAAGATTGTTATAGCCCTTGGATCTTGTGCTGTTACAGGAGGAATAACAAGATTTTGTAAAGGAAACCAAAAGCCAAAACCAGTACATAATGCCTTTACTCCATTATCAGAGGTTATAAATGTGGACCTTTCTATTCCTGGTTGCCCTCCAAGTCCTGATATAATATATAATGTGATTTTAGCCTTATTGAATAATGATGTAGATTACCTTTCCTTATTTGTTGATAAGAAAACAAAAGCATGTGGATGTGATTTGATAACTGAGGTTGTTAATAAAGATCTGTGTATGGGCTGTGGAACATGTGCAGCCTCCTGTCCAACAAGAGCTATAGAGATGATAGATGGCAGGCCTGTAATTAAAGAGACATGTATAAAATGTGGAGTATGTTCTTTCCAATGTCCAAGGATTAGATATCCAAAGTTCTTGGAAAATATAGAGGGGGAATAACATGAGCGAGCTTGGAAAATATATAAAAGTTGTTTCAGCAAGATCTAAATTAAAAGAAGTTTTAAAAAAGTCCCAAGATGGGGGGATTGTTTCAACAGCTTTTATATATGGTTTAGAGAACAATTTATTAGATGGGGTTATAGTTGCAGACAAAAAAGATGGGTTTATGCCTTACCCTAAAGTAGCTACAACTGTTGAAGAAGTTTTAGAAGCAGCAGGGACAAAATATAGTGTTTGCCCTAATATATCTGTTTTGAAATCTGCTGCAAGGGAATATGGATGTGAAAAAATAGGGGTAGTTGGGACACCTTGTCAAGTTAGAGCAGTTAGAAAGCTTATAAAATATCCTTTAGGCTTTAGACATGTAGCTGATAAAATTGCTTTAATTATTGGTATATTCTGTATGGAGAACTTCCCATATGAAGGTTTAAAATTAATTGTTGAGGAGCATTGTAATGTGAAGATGGATGATGTTGTTAAATTAGATATTGGAAAAGGTAAGTTCTGGGTTTATACAAGATGGGGAGAAACAAAAGCTATAAAGTTAAAAGAAACTCATCCATATGAACAAACATCCTGTCATGTCTGTTTAGATTATACAGCTGAGTTAGCAGATATCTCCACAGGATCAGTAGGTAGCCCTGATGGATGGAGTACAGTATTTATTAGAACTAAAAAAGGAGAAGAATTCTTTAATAAAATGGTGGAAGATGGTTACTTAGAAATAAAGCCAATAGAAGAGGTTAAGCCAGGTTTAGATCTTGTTATAAAATTAGCTAAAACTAAAAAAGATAAGAATAGTAAAGAAATAGAGCATAGAAAAGAGCTTAATTTACCAGTTCCACATTAATTCTCTTTTATTAAAACAGCATTAACTGTTCCATCTTGCCCAGGTCTTGAAGTTACTTTTGCTAATCCTAATTCAGTTTCAATAATAGCTCCTTTTGTTATAACATTTCTTCTAACATAGTGTATATTTGCTTGGTTTTCTTTTACTGTTATTATTTTTACTTTTTTAGCTATATTTGTTTCAGGATCAATAACATTTGCATAAGCTGTTCTAACAACTTTTACCTTTCTATTTCCTCCCCTAACTCTAACTATCTTTAACTTCATTCCTTCACTACAAACATGTGTCTCTATAGGCTCTCTTCCCATTTCATATTTTCTCTTTTTTCTAGCTTTTTTATACATTCCTCCAGAAGGTTTTCTTCTACTTCTACCTTGCCAAACACTCATAATGTTTCACCTAATAAAGTTTTATAAATGTAATGGTATGTATTGTTTTCTCATAAAATTTAGGATATTCTATATTTAAACCTTCCGCATATTTAATTAAGGATTCATTTAAAAATAAACTATACCCTTTATTAACTAATTCAATAGCTTTAAATGGATTATTAACTCTTATTCTAACTCTAAAATTTATATTATTACTCTTTAATATATTATATAAAATTCTATGTGGGCTATATCTTATCCCAATAAGGTTTTTATAATTAAACTCTTCTTTATACACCATAACAAAATGGTCTTCATAAGTGTGTATAATATCTATTTTTTTATTCCCTACTTCACTCTTTAAAAATCTATCATCTTCTAACCTATATAGCCAATAGCTATCATCCAAACCAAGAATATCAACAAGATCCATTTTTAATAGTTTTATGGCATTATTAAAGGATGTTATAATAGGATCATCAAATAATTTTTTAGCCAATTCTCCAGAAATATATCCTGAAACTGTAAATCTCTCACTTTCTAATCTACTTTTTTTTATTAAATATTCTTCTAATAAATTTATAGCCTTTTCTGTTAACACAGTACCATTTGGAGAAGAGTAATATAGTTTAAATCCAAGTTTCTTTTCTAACCTCTTTAATTGTATATTAAATGAAGATGGAGAAATATTTAACAATTTTGCAGCAGAATTTTGAGACTTTGTTTTATATAAAGCTAAAAGTAACAAGATTTGATTTGATGTTACAAATTTATCTTTGTCTTTTAGAATAATATCAGCTTTCATATTATTCAACAGGCTTTATATATGCTTGGGTCAGATATTTCTCATCTATTACAACAACATCTTTTATAGCTATTACAGCTTTATATGGAATAAAAACATTTTTTCCATCAGCTATATCTATTGGACTACCCTCTTCTGGCTCTACTTCTAAAGAAACTATCTTTCCTATTTTCTCATCAAAAACTATATCAACTACTCTACCTAAAACACTCCCAAGGTTTCCTACAATATTCTTTCCAAATATTATTTTAGCAGGAAGCTTTTTCATATATATTACCTCTCAAAAAGCTTTTTAGCTAATAATAAATCTTCCTTTGTATTAATGTTAAAGATTAATTTTTTTGTTATATAGATTCCTTCTTTTTGATAGCCTTTTTTAGGAGAAACAATATTTATTCCTGCAGGAACTAAATTCTCATAACATAGATGTGGGTTAGGGTATATATCTTTTGGTATCATAACATTTAGAGCCTCTACATCACTTTTTCTATAATAGTCTATTATATCATTTATGAGCTTAGAATTTAGATTTATTATGTCTGAGCAAACAGTTAAGAATGGTTCTTTAAAATATTTTATACAATAATTTAAATCTTCTATATATCCATTTCCAGGAGTTTCTATTATAAAAATGTTTTTATAATGTTTTTTTAAATATTCTTTAGTTCTCTGTGTATATGGTGAAGTAGCTACATATATATTTTTTATCTTAGATTCATTTAAAGCAGAAATTATATAGTCAATAAGATGTTTCTTATTTATTTTTATTAATGGTTTTTCTAGACCTCCTAATCTCTTTCCTTTACCACCAGCCATTACTAATGCATCCATAATTTTGACCTTAAAAATTTTTTAGAGTTTATCTACATTTAAATATATAAACTATATATAAAGATTTTTAATAACTATATCAATTTTTCTAATTAACTTTTCTTGCCTTTATATATCCTCTTGTTAAAATTTGTATGAGAAAATTAGTGAAAAGTAATAATGATTTTTTCTAATTAAAATTGAGATTTTTTAATTATTTTTGTTATTTATTTTTATTTTTATGGTTTTATGTTTAGTTTGTTTTTATTTTAGTTAGATAAGTTATAATTGTTTATATTTTATGATACAGTTGTGCGTTATATTTATAAATAATTTGCATAATCTTTCTTAACTTTATAAAGGTTTTAATAATTGGGCAGTAAGAAAATTCTAGTTGAAAAAGAAAGGTTTATATAGGAGTTTTGGCGAATATAATTAGTGGTTGCATAGGGTTTGAATCGCTCATCCATTAAAACAAGGATGGAAACTTTCAACAATTTTCAATAATGATCTTTTTATTATATGTTTGAATCGCTCATCCATTAAAACAAGGATGGAAACCATGGTAATAAAACTCATATAAATAATCCATATCCTGTTTGAATCGCTTATCCATTAAAACAAGGATGGAAACATTTTGGATTCTAACTTCTCAGCTGCGTCTTTGCTTGTTTGAATCGCTTATCCATTAAAACAAGGATGGAAACATATTATTTGTTTCTATTGCTATTTTATTCATTCTAGCCACATAATGTTTGAATCGCTTATCCATTAAAACAAGGATGGAAACATCTTTAAGAAGTCTGGATAACTAACTGATATTATCGTTTGAATCGCTTATCCATTAAAACAAGGATGGAAACCTCTATCCCTGTTCATTGTGTCATCTCTAAAACTGTTTGAATCGCTTATCCATTAAAACAAGGATGGAAACTGTACACAAACGGTCAAAATATGGGTAGGACTATGTTTGAATCGCTCATCCATTAAAACAAGGAGAGTTAAAAATAAATATAAAATTTTAAATAATAATAAAAACACATTGAGAATATAGGTGGGTTCATGAAATCTAAAGAGTTATTTGAAGAAGCAAAAAAATACTTAGTTGGTGGAGTTAATAGCCCTGTTAGATATTTTGAACCATATCCTTTTTTTGTTGATAGAGGTGAAGGATGTTATATTTATGATGTTGATGGTAATAAATATATTGATTATTGTTTAGCTTATGGTCCTCTAGTATTAGGTCATTGTAATGAAATAGTTATTAAAGAGGTAATAGAGCAAATAAGAAAAGGTTCTACATTTGGATGCCCTACAGAAAAAGAAATAGAGTTAGCTAAACTTGTAGTTTCTTATGTTCCATCAGCTGAAAAGGTAAGATTTGTTAATTCAGGAACTGAGGCTACAATGTCAGCTATTAGGTTAGCAAGAGGTTACACTGGAAGAAAAAAGATTATAAAATTTGATGGAGCATATCATGGAGCACATGATTATGTTTTAGTAAAAAGTGGTAGTGGAGCTTTAACTCATGGGGCTCCAAATTCTTTAGGAATTCCTGAAGAAACTGTTAAAAACACTATTTTAGTTCCATTCAATGATGAAGATGCAGTGGAAAAGGCTATAAAAGAGAATAAAGATGAAATAGCATGTATTATGGTTGAACCAGTAATGGCTAATGTTGGATGTATTCTACCAAAAAATGGTTTTTTAAAATTTTTAAGAGAAATAACAGAAGAAGAGGGAATATTACTAATATTTGATGAAGTAATAACTGGTTTTAGACTGGCAAGAGGAGGAGCACAAGAATATTTTAATGTAATTCCAGACATAACAACATTAGGAAAAATCTTAGGAGGAGGTTATCCAATAGGGGCTATAGCAGGAAAAGAAGAAATTATGAATAATTTTTCCCCATTAGGAAAAGTGTATCAAGCTGGAACATTTAATGGTAATCCTGTTTCAGTGACTGCAGGAATAGCTACATTGAAGCAGTTAGATGATGAATTTTATAAAAAGACATTCAAATTTGCTGAAACATTAGCTAATACTTTAAGAGATTTAATAGAAAAATATAATATAGAAGCAAGAGTTTATAATATTGGCTCTATGTTTCAAATCTACTTTAATAAGGAAGATGTTATAAATTATGATATTGCTAAAAAGAGTGACATAAAAATGTTTATGAATTATTTCTATGAATTATTAAAGAGGGGAGTTTTTATTCCACCATCTCAGTTTGAATGCTGTTTTACATGTATAAAACATGGTGAAGCTTTAGAAAAAACAATAAATGTGTTAGAAGAGGTATTTAAAAAATTGAAAGAGTGAAATTATGAGAATAGTTTTTGATATTGGGGGTTCTATATTAGCTCCAAACAATATAGATGTTGAAAAGATAAAAGCAATTTCAAATATCTTAAAAAAAATTAAAGATGAAGGTCATGAAGTTGCAGTAGTTGTTGGTGGTGGAAGGACGGCTAGAGAATATATAAAAGCTGCTAAGCAATTTAATGCTGATAATAGCTTCTGTGATGCTATTGGAATAGAAGCTACAAGATTAAATGCTATGCTAATTATTTCAGCTTTAGGAGAGTATGCTATTAAATCTATTCCTAAAAATTTTGAAGAGGCAGAATTAATATTAAAATTAAACAAAATTCCAGTTATGGGTGGAACACATCCAGGCCATACAACTGATGCAGTATCAGCTATGTTGGCAGAATATATAAAAGCAGATTTATTGGTTATAGCCACAAATGTTGATGGAGTTTATGACAAAGATCCTAAAAAATATAAAGATGCTAAAAAATATAATAAGCTCTCATTTAAAGAACTCTTTGAGATAGCTTTAAAAGCTTCATCTGAAGCTGGTAGCTCCAGTGTAGTGGATCCATTAGCTGCAAAGATAATAGAGAGAGCAAGAATAAGGACAATTATTGTTAAAGGAGAGCCAGAAAATTTATTAAATGCTATAATTGGAAAAATTAATGGAACTGTGATAGAATGATTGAACCACATAGACACTGTTTAAATTGTGGAATCTCTATTCCACCAGATAAAGTTTTCTGCTCTGATAAGTGTAGAATTGAATATTTAAAGAAAAGAAAGGCTATGATGAGAACACAATATATGTTTTTGGGAATAGTTGTGTTAATATTATTATATTATATAATTACTATATTTTTAAAATAAGAACAACCCCTCAATGATGAAAGTTACCCCCACTGAATTTTTTAATGATGAAATCGGCACTAACTGAGAGGGACTTTATATAGGGGGAGGGAAAAAATGATATCAAAATATTTAGTAAGAGATGTAATGGTAAAAGGAGTTGTAGAAGTTCCTTTAGAGGCTAAACTTAAAGATATAATAAAAATTATGGCAAAACATAACATTTCTTCTGTTGTGGTTTCAGATGGGCATCAGTATTGGGGAGTTATAACAGATACTGATATTTTAAAGCATTATAAAGACTTAGAAAAAACTGCAGAGGAAATAATGACTACAAAAGTTATAACTGTTAATCCAGAAACTCCTTTAGAAAAAGCAGTAGAAATTATGGCTGAAAATAAAATACACCATCTATATGTGAAATCTTCATGTGAAGAAGTTATAGTTGGTGTTTTATCATCAAAAGATATAATTAAATTATTTTCAGAATTATTAGATTAGATTTCTACAACTTCTACAGGCTCTAATGGAATATCTTTTAAAACTTTTCCTATTGTAGCTTTAGCTATTCTTATAGCATGTTCCTGATTTTCAGCATTAAAAACTTTCATTGATAATAACACTCCCACTAAAGCTGTTCTTGCTACAACTAATACACAATCTATCAATTCCCCACATTTTGGACAAACTGTTAAACCCACATCTATATCAACATAATTCATTCCAGCTTTGTTTAAAGTCTTACCTATCTGTGATATAGCTATATTAATAGCATCCTCTACATCATCAACATTTCTCACTATATATGCAGCTTGTAGTGTCACATGATAATTAGGCATTTACTCTCACCAAATTTAGATATATTTTATTAATTCTCTTATAGCTTCCTCAACATTTTTAGCTTTTACTACTCCAGAAGCTAGTAACACTCCCTCAGCTCCAAGATCTAAAGCCGCTTTTACATCTTCTCCTTTGCTAATCCCTGCTCCACAAAGTACTTTTACATCTTTATTTATTTCCTTTACGGCTTTAACTGTTCCTTCAACTACTTCAGGATTTGCTTTTGATACAGGAATTCCTGTTCCTATAAGTTCTGGAGGCTCAACAGCTATATAATCAGGATTTAGTGCAGCTACAGCTTTAGATGTATTGATATTATTTGTGCAAACAACAGTCTCTAATTTCAATTCTCTACATCTATTTATTAGCTCTTCTATATCAGATAATAATAACCTTTTTTCAGAATGATTTAATAATGTTCCAATACATATATCTTTTATTGATTCTGGCAATATATGCCCTGTATGGCTTCCAGGTTTTATATTATCAACATGCTGTGCATACACAGGGATATTCACATTTTCAGCTATCATTCTTAAATCAACATATTGTGGAGCAACAGCAATATTAACCCCACTTTCTTCTGATACTTTCTCAGCTATCTTAGCAATCTCTAACCCTCTTTTTCCTAAACTCTCTTTATATGTCTTATAGTTTATTATAATTATCATAACTATCCCACTGACATAGCTAATTTAAATGTTACAGTACCTTCTATTATTCCTGCTATTATAAATAATATAATAGAGAATATTAAGATTTTTAATGATTCTTTTAAGTAGATATAAGCTTTACCAAACTCCCTTCTAAATAAGTAGAACAACATTATATTAAAAAGTATTCCTCCAGACACAGATAATATTAATGCAGGAATCTCAAAAATTCCATGTGGTAGAACAAGATAAATAAATTTATTTAACCCATATTTATATAAAACATAGGAAAGTATATATGTGTTAATAAGTAAAATTAATAATGAAAATATTCCTGAAAAATAATCAATTAAGCAAACTTTTAG
This sequence comes from Methanocaldococcus villosus KIN24-T80, assembly GCF_000371805.1. Lineage (NCBI taxonomy): Archaea > Methanobacteriati > Methanobacteriota > Methanococci > Methanococcales > Methanocaldococcaceae > Methanocaldococcus > Methanocaldococcus villosus. Next base: position 332,582 of record NZ_AQUK01000001.1, on the reverse strand, counting down.
ATTATTTCCCCAGATGAATGTTATTAACTCAAAAGCACTATATTTGCCTCCCTCAACTATTCCAGAATGCTTTACATATTCTTTAAACTCATTAAACATCTCATCTCCTACTTGTAAAAAATACATGTTTGAATTTATCAAAATATAGGAAATAATAAAAAAAGAAAGGAACATAATTGAAACAAATAATATAATCTTTCTATTTCTTATCAGAGCTTTTAGAATTTCTTTTATATTTAATATTTCTTTTATTGTTTCATATAAAATTAATAAAATATAAATTTCTCTCATATTCATCTACCTAACTGTTGATGTGCTTTACCCAAATGTCCTGCTGCTAATGCACCTAATAAAGATAACTCACCAGCTAAAACTGCTGCAGCTACAATTTCAGCAAATTTTAAAGCTTTGTTATCTCCATAACATCCAAGCATTTCTAAACACTCTTTTTGTGTCTCCACTCTTGTTCCTCCCCCTACTGTTCCAACAGGTAAATCAGGTAGTGTTACTGAAAAATAAAGCCCTCCATTTTCAGGTTCAGCCACTGTTATTCCTAAAGAGCCTTCAACTATATGAGCTTCATCCTGCCCTGTAGCTAAAAATATTGCCCCAACAATATTTGCATAGTGTGCATTAAAACCTATACTGTTGCTAATAGCTGAGCCTATATAATTTTTTAATCTATTTACTTCAGCTATAGCTTCAGGTGTAGTTTTTAAATATTTTTCAACTTCTTCCCTCTTTAAATATACTTCAGCTACCACACTTTTACCTCTACCATTTATCAAATTCATGCCACTTGCCTTTTTATCTACACAGGCATTTCCACTGACAGAAACGGTTTTTATATTAAGTTCTTTTTCAATATATTCACAAACTTTCTCAACAGCAATAGTTACCATATTCATACCCATTGCATCTCCAGTCTTAAAGCAGAATCTTGGATATACATACCTTCCAACTATTAAAATTGGATCTATTTTTATAAGTTTTCCATGTCTTGTTGTTGATTCTGCTATCTCTTTTATTTTCTTAAAATTATCTATTAGCCATTTTTTGAACTCTATTGCTTCTACAACAGAAGATGTTTTAAAGCATGGTGCTCTTGTCATCTTGTCATCAATGACCCTAACTGTAACCCCTCCACACTTTGTTACAACTGAACATCCTCTATTTACTGAAGCTACTAAAGCTCCTTCTGTTGTAGCTAAAGGGATGTAATAATAACCATTAGCATATTCTCCATTAATCTTTATTGGCCCAGCATATCCAAGAGGTATTTGGATAGCTCCAATCATGTTTTCTATATTTTTTTTCATTGCCATTTCTTCATTAATACTATACTTAGCTACATGCTCTAACTTTGTATTAGTCCTTATCTCAATAAACTTTCTCCTAATTTCAGTAGCTTTTTTAGCATCAACATATTTTTCTAGCATATATGGCTTTATCTCTCCTTTTAATAATTTCTCTAATAGATCCATAGCTTCACCAGAACATAAAACTTTAATATTTAAAATAGTTAAAAAAGAGATTAAAAATTTTCTATCATATATTTAAATTTATGAATATTATTGTCTAAAATAAAAAATGGTGCAGGGGGTGGGATTTGAACCCACGAACCCCTACGGGACCGGATCTTAAGTCCGGCGCCTTTGGCCAGGCTTGGCGACCCCTGCACCTTAAGCATTCTATAAAATAGAAAATAGATATATATATACTTTTTGGAGTTGTGTATAGAAAAAACAACAACATTGGTTTCCTTTATAGGTTAATAATTATTAAAAAAATAAAAATTTTTATATAAGGATTTATCTTAATGATATATTGGTGATATCATGAGAAAAACTATGGTAATTTTAATTAGCCTCTTATTTGTCAGTGCAGCAATAGCTTTAGCAGGGTGTCAGGAAAAAAAAGTTGTAGAAGAAAACAATGGAGTGGTTAAAATCTCTGTTGGTTACCTACCTACTGACCACCATGCAGCCCTATTTGTGGCATGCTATCATCCAGAAATCTTCAAAAAATATGGTATTTATTTAAAAGAAGTTGAACCTAAAAAAAAGTATGAATTGTATAAAAATGATAAGAAGATAGCAGATATTGAACTTTATCTAATAAAAACTGGTGGAGCAGACATAATGAACTTACTAGCTCAAGGGAAGCTAGATATTGGTTTAAATGGAGTACCTCCTGCAGTATTCTATATTGATAAGGGATGTAATGGAAAGATCATAATGTGCTTACAAGGAGAAGGTTCAGCAGTAGTAGTTAGAAAGGATATACCTGCAAATAATTGGCAAGAGTTTGTTAATTGGATAAAGGAGCAATATAAAGAGGGTAAGCAAGTTAAAATAGGACATCCGCTGCCAACATCTATTCAATATGTTATGATAAAAGATGCCTTAAAAGCTTCAGGAATTAGCTATACTGAAAATCCTAATGAAAAGGCAATGGTATTGTTAGTTAATTGTAAAGGACAAGGATCAATGCCACAAATGCTGTCTCAAAAACAGTTGGATGCTGTTATAGCTTGGGAACCAATGCCAGAGATTTTAAAGAGTAAAGGTGTAGGAAAAGCAATAGTTTATAGTCAAGATTTACCAAAATCTAATGGAGGTACTTGGAAAAACCATCCATGTTGCTGTGTTGTAGCTTCAGAAAAATCTCTAAAAGAGAAAAGAGATGCTATTATAACTTTTGCTAAACTATTGAGATATGCTACTGAAGAAATAAACAAAAATAGGGATCTTGCTGCAGAGGCTTCAACAAAGTGGTTAGGAGTAGATGAGAATGTTGAAAAAGAATCTGTTAAATATATTAAATATGATTGGAGAATTGAAACATTCTTACCAGGAATATTAGAATTTGTAAAAGCTATGAATAACCAAGGATTAATGAAAAATATGTTAAAAGATGTTTCTGATGAAAAAGCTAAAGAAGTAATATTTGATTTCAATGCTTACAATGAAATTAAATCTTAATCTCTTTTTTTAATAATATTTTTTGCTAAATCTAAGACATTTTCAGAGATAATATATTTACTATTTTCTTTTAATACATTATTTGCTACTTCTAATGCCTTATACAATTGAGCTTCTTCTTTAAAATAGTTTCTAGCAGCTTCAGCAACTATTTGAATAGCTTTTGCTTTACCTTCAGCTTCTATTTTTAGACTTTCAGCAATTCCTTGAGCTTTTAATATTCTACTCTGTTTTTCTCCTTCAGCTTCTAATATCTTAGCTCTCTTTAATCTCTCAGCTTTCATCTGTTGAGCCATAGCCTCTTTTATATCTTGTGGAGGGTCAATCTCTTTAACTTCAACCTTCTCTATTCTAACTCCCCAAGGGTCTGTTTCTTTATCTAATATTTCTAATAATTTTGAGTTTATATATTCCCTCTTATTTAACACTTCATCCAATTCCATACTGCCTATTATTGCCCTTAAAGTGGTTTGAGCTAAGTTAATAATAGCATATTCATAATCTTCTACTTCTAAAAGAGCTTTAATGACATCTATAACTCTATAATAAACAACAGCATCAACTCTAACAACAGCATTATCTTTTGTTATCATTTCTTGTGGGGGGATATCAACTACTCTTGTTCTTAAATCTACCTTTTGCACAACATCTATAAATGGGATAATAAAATTAATACCAGGTATTAATCTTCCAGCAACTTTCCCTAGTCTAAATATTAAACCCCCTTCATACTGTTTAACTACAACTATACTCCTTGTTATAATAATTAAAACTAATATTCCTAAAATAATCCAAAATATTATCATTTTGTCACCTTCTTAACAATTAAATGAACCCCTTCATAACCAATAACTTCTATTTTATCTCCTTTCTTTATTTCATCTTCACTTTTAGCTAACCAAGTTTGGTTCTCTATTTCAACCCTTCCATATCCTTCTTTAAAATCCTCTACTGCTCTTCCTCTTTTACCCACATACCCCTCAACACCAACCTTTACATTTACTTTCACAGAATAGACAAAGTAATAAAGAATAATTGCTGTAATAACCCCTGCTAAAATTGCTGAAATAACATCAAATATTGGATTTGGGAAAAGAATTAACAAAATACCATAAACAATTAAAGCTATCCCAATGGCGGGAAAATACAACCCAGGGATTATAGATTCAATGGCAACAATAATCACCCCTAAAATGATATAAAAATATCCAAGCATAATCTCACATTATATAGATTTATCTTTATTTATATTTAAAATTTTTTATCTCTCTATCTAATATCACCTTCTTCTCTTCTAAGCCATATGCATACCCTCCTAAAGAATCTTTTGCTACAACTCTATGACATGGGTATAAAAGAGGTAGAGGGTTTTTATTTAGAGCCCTTCCTACAGCTCTTGGAGAAGTGTTTAATGCTTTTGCCACATCCCCATAAGTTACAGTTTTTCCCATAGGAATATTTGTTATAAATATTAAAACCTTCTTTATAAATGGGCTAACTAACAATTTGTGCTTAACCTTCTTCCTAGCCTCTTTATCTGACATTTTAGCAAAATAGAGCTTTAATATAATCTCTGCTATATCTAAATATTCATCAGAAAGTTCTCCAAAACCTTTGGGTTTAGATTTTAAAGGGATAGTATTGGCTACTAAATAATCATCTTTAAACTTTAAACCAATAAAATATCCATCTATTTCAACTATCATAAAATTAAATTATTTTAAAATTAAAAAATAAATTTTACTCTTTTAAAAATTTCTTAACTATCTCTTTTATTTCCTCTAATTTTCTCTCACATCTTCCCTGTGCTAAATGTTCCTTTCCTCCTCCTTTGGCTATAGCCTTAATTAATTCATTCATACTAACATCAACTTTTTCCCCTCTTTTACATAGTATAAAGCCTTTATTATTTGTTAAAATAACTATTCTATTTCCAATAGCTAAGTTGTCAGCTAAGCTTAACAAGTCTTTTGGTTCGGCATCAACACACTCAATTAAAACTTCATAATCTCCAATTTTTTCAAATTTATCTAACAACTCATATTTTTTTAGTTCAGCTAATTTCTCTCTCATCTCTTCTAATTTTTTATTCAGCTCTTTGTTTTCTTCAAATATTTTTTCTAAAGATTTTGGTAAATCTTCATAAGAACATCTTAATATTTTAGAGCTTTTATCTAATATATCTTCTAAAGTGTTAGCATACTCTAAAGCTCTTAAACCAGAGACATAAATTAATCTTTCAACACCATCCTGAATTCTTTCAGTTTTTATAATCTTTATCATTCCAACTTCTCCAGTATTTTGGCAGTGTGTTCCACCACATGCTTGGACATCTATTAGCTCATCATTTTTGATCATCACAATTCTTAACACATCTCCTGGAACTACACCACCTTGATATATTCTAAATCCAAACTTCTCTTCAGCCTCATTTCTATCCATAAATACTGATTCAACTTTATAATTACCTAGAACAATTTCATTGGCTAACTTTTCTATTTCTTTTAACTCTTCTTTGCTAATTCTTTTATAGTGTGTAATATCTAACCTTGCTTTATCAACATCAACATCTGATCCAGCTTGATAAACATGCTTGCCCAAAACTCTTTGACATGCGGCATTAACAATATGTGTTGCTGTATGATGCCTCATTAATGTTAATCTTCTTTCAAAATCAATAACCCCCTTAACTTTATCTCCCTCTTTTAATCCTTCAACAGATTTAAGTTTATGATATACAATATTATTTTCCTTTTTAACATCTATAACTTCATATTCCTTATCTCCTTTTATTATTTTTCCTTTATCTGCCTTTTGTCCTCCTCCTTCTGGATAGAAAAGTGTTCTATCAAGTATCACATAATTATCAACAATTTTTAATATCTCTGCTTCAAACTCTTTATCATTTGGATATTTATAAAATAATAGCTCAGTCTCTTGAACATCAACTTCAGGCAGTTTTTCTTTTTTCTTTTCTATTTTCTTATGTTCATGTCTTTCTGCTATTAGTGTGTAAAAGTTGTCAGGGATATCAATATCTTTCCCATATTTATTTAATATCTCTTTAGCAATTTCTACAGGCAATCCATGGCTATCATAAAGTTCAATTAGATCATCTAAAGAAATATCTTTTTTCTTTAACAATCTTCTAACTATTCCCTCTCCCCTTTTCAGAGTCTCTCTATATCTTCTCTCCTCAATTTGTAAAACATCCATAATGTAATCTTCCATCTCTAAAAGCTCTGGATATAGGGATTTTAAACTGTTGAGTTGCATTCTAACTATTTCAGTTATTGGTAAAGATAAGTTAAGCTTATCCATATGTCTTAGTGTTTTTCTTATCAACATTCTAACTAAATACCCCTCTTGAACATTAGAAGGAACTATCCCATCCCCAAGCATAAATGCTAAAGCTCTTGTATGATCAGCAATAGCATATATATTTTCATATGGCTCTAACAATCTTGTTAACTCCTCTACATCCATTCCTACTTTTTCAGCTACCTTTTTTCTTAACTCTCTAAGATCCTTAGCATCACTTATATCCATAATTCCAGAAAGTTCAGTTATATTTTTTAATATCCCTCTTTCTATCTCCTCAACCCCTACCTCCTTTTTCAATTTCTCAACTATATTTCCAAATATTGCATCATATATTGTTTCCTTTCCTTGTGAAATCCAAACAAATCTCTCTATTCCATATCCTGTATCAACTATTTTTAAAGGAATTTCTTTATAATCATTCTCAATCTTTTCATATTGCATAAAAACTAATGTAGCTAATTCAACACCATGAGTTAATACTTCAAAACATGGTCCAGCATTTCCTCCTCCTTCCCACCAACTTTCAACAAATATTATTTTTTTCTCATCTATACCTAATCTTTTAAAAAATTTATAACAAAGTTCAACTGTTTCATCCTGCCAATAAATGTAGTTTTCAGGGGTGTTAAATGCATGATGGCCTCCCATGGTAAAGCATGTTAAGTGCCTTCCTGTTCTACCTACATTATCAATATCATTTAATCTTATACATGGTTGAGCTATTACTAAAGGGTTAGCCTTTGGTTTAATAAGCCCTTTAGTAACCCATGGTTGAAAAACAGCAATTGAAGCAATTGTTAATAATATATCATCTCTCCATCTTCTTGCTACAACAGGAGCTCTTTTTATATGTCTATGACCATGTTCTTCAAAAAATTTTATAAACTCCTTAACCATCTCATCATAATCAAAAGATTTTTTAGTCACCTTTTTACCAATAAAAGAATATTTATCACAGTCATCACAAATATCCTTTTCTTCAATACTCCAAAAATACTTTCCACACTTTTCACACTTTTGCCTTTTAAATCCCAAATCTTCAAATAGTTTTACTTTCATTTTCTTCACCTAAACTTATTTATGTAAGCTTAAGATATCTTAATTTATGTTTTAAAATTTTTGGTGATAGATATGAAAATTGCATGGGGAATAACTGGTTGTGGAGATAAGATAGAAGAGGTAGTAAATCTTATGATAAAACTAAAAAATAAATATAATTTAGATATTGATGTATATACATCAAAAAGTGGGAAAGTTGTTTTAAAGTGGTATAAACTTTGGGATCTTTTAAAAGACGAGTTTTATGATGTGAGAGTTGAAGTAGATGCAAATGCTCCATTTTTACCTGGAAAATTACAAACTGGAAAATATGACCTCTTTATAGTAGCTCCAGCTACTGCTAATACTGTGGCTAAAATTGCTCACTGTATTGCTGATACATTAATAACAAACTCTGTAGCTCAGGCAGTTAAAGCTAAAGTTCCTGTTTATATTTTTCCCCCAGATAATAGAGTTGGGGAGATAGAAACTATAATTCCTGGAGGTAAGAAATTAAAGCTTTACATTAGAAAAGAAGATGTAGAAAATGTCAATAAGCTTAGAGAAATGGATGGGATATATGTTATAGATAATGTAGAAGATATTGAGAAAGTGATATTAGAGCATCTTAATAAAAAATAACTATTTCTCCTATTAATTTTTTTGGTTCAATTTCCCTACACTTATATTCTAACATTGCTGTTGAATACTCTTTTGATTTATAGTAGCTCCAAGGATTTAATCTAACAGCATCAACAACTCTATAATTATCAATAAAAACTACATCTATTGGGTAGAACATAAAAAATGTATGGATAGACACTTTTCTTCTTTTATATAAAAATAGCATAGCCTTATCTTTAATATCTCTTAACATTAAACCCAATGCCCTTTTTATAATATTATCAGCTATTATTACTTCAAACTCTAACTCTCCAATTTTAATCTTTTTCATTATTCCCCTCTTTTTTATATGGGATAGGGATATAATAAACAGATGGTTTTGCTCCTCTTGGTTGTGGATATAGATCTAAGAGTTCATAAACCTTTTTTGGAACATTTGTATCTACTTCAATTCCAATTTCTTTTAATTTTTGTACAGTTAAAGGATAGTCATGTGTCCATTTCCCATTAGATAATATTTTAGCTATTTTTTTAGCTTTCTCTTCTCCATATTTATCTTTTAATAAATTATATACGAACTCTTCCATCTGTTTAATAGCTTTTCTAGCAATATCAACTAATATTAAAGTTTCATCATTAAGCTTTTCTCCTTTCATACAGTATGCTTCTAAGATAGAAACTGCAGGATACTGTCCAAGTTGAGGATCAACTGGCCCAAGGACAGCATTTTTATCCATTATGATTTTATCTGCTGCTAATGCTATTAATGTTCCTCCACTCATAGCATAGTGAGGAATAATAACCCTTGTCTCAGCAGGATGCTCTTTTAATGCTAAAGCTATCTGCTCAGCTGCTAATGCTATTCCTCCTGGGGTGTGGATGATTAGATCTATAGGCATATCTTCAGGAGTTAATCTTATTGCCCTAAGTATCTCTTCACTATCCTCTATAGTTATATATTTATAAATAGGAATTCCTAAAAATGATAATACTTCCTGCCTATGAATCATAGCAATTACTCTACTTTTCCTCTCTCTTTCTAAATCTTTTATACATTTTAACCTTCTCACTATTCTATATCTCCACATCAACTCTGGATATAAGAAAAGGAACATGAAGAGTAGGAAGAAAAACAAGTCAAGACTCATGTTTTCAACCTTATCGATATATTTTTATATATGTATTAGAAAGTTATTAATATCTCATTGTAGATATATAAATTAACCCTAAATAATTAATTTTTATTTGGTGAGAGATGTGAGTAAAATAAGTATCAATCCTTTAAAAATAAAATCTTTTTCTAAAATCAAAACTTATGAAGACCCCATTCCATCTCTAAAATTAGTTGTTTTAGAACCTGTAGGATTTCCAATTAAAGTCAGTAATGAAAATGTTAGAGTCACCACGGATGATCCAGTTTTATTTAATATCTATGCAAGAGACCAGTGGATAGGAGAGATTGTTAAAGAAGGGGATTATCTATTTGATAACTCTATCTTACCTGACTATGCATTTAAAGTAGTTTCAACTTATCCAAAAGAAGGAGGTATGATTACAAGTGAAACAGTTTTTAAATTGCAAACACCAAAAAAGATTATTAGAACACACTTTAAAAAAGCAAGATTTGATGAGATAATAGGGCAGGAGGAAGCTAAAAAGAAATGTAAGATTATTATGAAATATTTAGAGAATCCAAAACTCTTTGGAGAATGGGCTCCTAAAAATATACTTTTCTATGGCCCACCAGGAACTGGAAAAACATTAATGGCTAGAGCATTAGCTACTGAAACAAATTCCTCTTTCTTATTGGTCAAAGCTCCAGAGTTGATAGGGGAGCATGTTGGTGATGCTGCTAAGATGATAAGGGAACTTTATCAGAAAGCTTCTGAATCAGCTCCATGCATTATATTTATAGATGAATTGGATGCTATAGGGTTAAGTAGGGAATATCAGTCTTTAAGAGGAGATGTATCTGAAGTTGTTAATGCACTATTAACTGAATTAGATGGAATAAAAGAACATGAAGGTGTAGTTACTATTGGAGCTACCAATAATCCATCAATGTTAGATCCTGCTTTAAGAAGTAGATTTGAGGAAGAAATAGAGTTTAAATTACCAAATGATGAAGAGAGATTAAAAATAATGGAGCTATATGCTAAAAAGATGCCAATACCTGTTAAAGCTAATTTAAAAGAGTTTGTTGATAAAACAAAAGGTTTCAGTGGTAGAGATATTAAAGAAAAGTTCTTAAAACCAGCTTTACATAGGGCTATTTTGGAAGATAGGAATTATGTTAGTAAAGAAGACTTAGAATGGGCTTTAAAAAAGATATTAGAGAAAAGAAAAGAAGCTCCTCATCATTTATATATTTAAATTATCTTTTTATAACAATAGTTAATATATCCTCATCCTCTAACTTATGATCTAATCCAACCCTTTGTCCAGGGTGCTTAACAGATTTTCCCCAAACTAATGCATATCTGAAGTTTTTAACAAAATCTCTATGAAGTTTTTCACAAACATCTTTAACAGTAGCTCCTTTTCTCATTATTAAAGGTTCATCAAAATCTGGCTTTTTACCCTGTGGTTTTAAATATATTTTTATAAACCCTAATTTATTATAAATTTTCTCTTTTAATAGATCTAAATTAATACCCTTATTACCTGAAACAAGCACATAATCCTTCCCAAATTCTCTTAGCCGCTCTTCAATATATTTTATGTAATTTTCATCAGCTAAATCTATCTTATTAACCACAACTAAAGATGGTATATAAACCCTATTACCTGTAACAACATCTATAAATTGTTCTACAGTTATGGGTTCTCTAATAATAACATCAGCATTGTGTATCTTATACTCATTTAAAATAGCTCTAATCTCATCTTCATCTATATCTAAAGGAACAGTAGAATTTACAGAAATTCCTCCTCTATCTTTAATTTTTATTTTTACATCTGGCGGTTTTTGATCTAACCTAATACCTACATTATAAAGTTCTTTTTCAATTATAGGGAGGTGGTCTAAGGTAAAGATATCTACTGTTAGTAAAATTAAATCAGCTGATCTAACAGCTGATAAAACCTCTGTACCTCTCCCTTTTCCAGCTGAAGCTCCTGCTATAATTCCAGGGGCATCTAAGAGTTGAATTTTTGCCCCTTTATATTCTAAAATTCCAGGAACAATAGTTAATGTTGTGAAAGCATATGCCCCTACTTCAGACTTAGCATTGGTTAACTTGTTTAGAAGAGTAGATTTCCCTACTGAAGGAAATCCCACAAAAGCTGCTGTGGCGTCTCCACTTTTTTTAACAGCATAACCTTTTCCTCCACCCCCACTTTTTCTTCCCTGTGCCTGCTCTCTAAGTTTTGCTAATTTAGCTTTCAATCTAGCTATATGTTTTTGTGTAGCTTTATTATAAGGAGTTCTCCTCAATTCTTCCTCTATTCTTCTAATTTCTTCTTCAACATTCAATTATGATCACCTAAAAAAGAGTAAGAATTTAAAATTTAAGATTAATTTTAAAAAAAGCTAACCCTATAACTCATCTACTAATTTAATTATCTCTTTAACCTTATCATTTGTTATATAATAGAAGTTCCAAGTTCCCTCTTTTCTTGCTCTAACTATTCCTGCTTTCTTTAAAATATTTAGATGGTGGGAAATAGTAGGCTGTGGTTTTTTTAATTCTTCTATGATCTTACAAACACACATACTTCCATTTTCTGCTAATAGTTTTAATATCATTAACCTTGTTGGGTCTCCAAAAGCTTTAAAAACCTCTGCAGCCCTCTCGTATTTTTCCATTCTATCACCTTTAAATTCTATTCAAAAAATATTAGAATAAATGCATATTCTTTAATATAGGTTTTGGAATATATACTTTACTAAACTAATATAAATAATTTACTATGAAAAATTATTCTTAAAATATGTAAAAATCTATTCTATAAGAAGTTCAAAAGCAGACACTGGAAATTCTAAATCAAAATTGGTCAAAACCTCTGGATCGATTTCTCCAAAGTAGCCAATTACTCTTTTATCTTTTATTATTTTAGCACACCTACCCTTAATAAATGATGGATGATCATATCTATCTATTTCATAATCTATCCTTAACTCTCTTAAAAGAGCTTCAACATGACTTTTTATTTCACTGTAGTTTGTTTCATTACTCATTATTGCTCCAGCTATTTTTTTAATTTCCCTTACTCTATTCCCATCTAATATAACACAATCTCCTATTTCAAAAATTTTTATTGGTAATTCTTTATGTTCATTAATTTTTAAGGTTTCCATAATTAATGGTAGAATGGAGGTTCTTAAAATCCTATGCTCTATAGAAGCTGGTTTTAACACTTCTATATAATCTCCTTTTAATTTCATTTTCTCAAATAACACTTTTTCATTGGTTAGTATTAAATTAATAACTTCATAAAATCCTAAACCTATCATAATTTCTCTTATAAAATCACATCTCTTTTCTAATTTATCCAACTCCCCTATTGTAGCAATTTCTGGATAAACTCCTTTAAATTTATCATATCCATATGCTATAGCAATTTCCTCTGCAATATCAACCTCACTGAAGATATCTACTCTATATGGAGGAATATAAACAATAAGCTTATTTTCACTAAATACTGCATCTAACTTAGCCCTTCTTAGATAATTTATCATAATTCCTGGCTGTAGCTTTGTTCCTAAAATTTTATTAATATAATCAGGATTTACCACAATTGTTTCTTCTTTCAGCTTTGGATAAATTTCTCTTTCTTTTCCAATGACCTCAACACTATGAATCTTGCTATATTTTCTTTCAGCTAATGCTGTTACTAATATATTTAATGTTTTCTCAACAGCAACCTTATCAGTCCCAGTAACATCTATTAATAGATTCCTTGTTCTTTCAGTCACCCTTGTTAATTCACTGTTTATTATTGGAGGAAATGATAAAACATTCCCTTCACTGTCTAAAATTATAGGATACTTGCCCTTAATCAAATGTCTATATTTTATTCCTTTTTCATGTTTCTCTAATATTTCTTCAGCACTCATTTCTTCATTATATCCTAATGGAACAAATGAGATATTATCAACTTCTTTATAATAAAATGGAGGTTTTACTTTATCAAAATCATGAATTCCAATAGCTACTTTTTTTCTATCCCTTCCTATAACCCAATGAAGTTTTTCCTGAAGATTTATTATACTCTCTAAAACATAGTTATCAATAACTATCCCTTTTATTAATGCCATAGCTATATAAGGCCTTGTTTTTACATTTTCAACATAGAGTTTCACATCACTTTTCTCAACATCATATTTACTCATCCCTGGATCAATACCAATAAATCCTCTAAAACCTCTTGCTAACCCTTCAACACTTAAATAATCAGGTCTATTTGGATTGACAGAAAAAGATATTAATTTCTCACCTTCCTCTTCCCTAATCTCTTCTACTTCTACACCCATCATTGGAAACTTATCTTCTATAAATTTATCATCTAAAGGCATATTAACTAGCCTTTCTAAGTCATATTTTTTGACATTTACTGTAGGCATCTTTTCACCTTTATATATTCATTGTAAGCCTCTCTTTTTGTTCCTACAACAACTCTTTTATAATTTCCTTTCTTAGTTATTACTTCTTCCAATTTTCCTCTTGCTATAAATTCTTCTCCTTTAAAACACTGTCCTGCATAAGTGTGTGTGAAAGAACAGAGTTCTTTAATTTCTTTATCATTATAACATTCAATTTTATAAACAGCAGGGCTGTCAAAGATTAATTTATCATCTAAAACCTTTCCTTCTATAGAAATGTATCCTAATCCTTTATACCTCTTTTCTCCATATTTTTCATCAACTCTATCTCTAACAAATAACAAATCAAACATTGTTCCATCTATAACCCCTCTATTGTATTTCCTTTTTTCATGGAAAATAAACTCTTCAAAGGTTAAACTATTATCTTTTATTCTTTTCTCATAAGCTTTTTTCCAAAATTCTAATGTTAGAGCTTCTATTTTTCCATCTTCTATGGCCTCTTTTAAAGCCATTCTTGCCTTATTAAATTCTTCCCCATAAACAACAAAATCTATGTCAGAGTTAGGATTATTTAGTTTTAATAAAAGAGACCCTGTAACTCCAGCTTTATTTAAATTAACACCATAATCCTCTAAAATTATTGCTAACTTTCTACACTTCTCCTCTAAAGCATTCCTACTATTTTCTAAAATCTCTTTTAATCTATCTTCTGGTTTTAAAATATTTTTTATCCTATCATTTGGAACAGCATGGATAAGGATATCATTTACTTCATCATAAAATAAGTATTCACTAAATTTCTCCCTTAAAAATTTATAAGCTAAATCACTGTCTGCCATTTTTACATATTTTTTTCCATTAATTTCTCTTATATTACTCTTATCAACAGGAATATCTACATATTCATAAGGAACATACCTCAAGAATGCTATTATCCTATCTTTTGGATGGACATAGCTAACAACTGCAAAGTACATTCCTTCAACAGTTTCTATAAAAGTTCTTATTTTCATACTCAAAACCCATTTTATTGTTATTGTTGAAAATTCTTAAATTTGGTATTTAAGATTTTGTTAAATATTTATATATGAAAACATCCCTAGTAATCATAAAATAGGAATTTTAGGGGATAAAATGTTAAGAGGAAAATCAGCAACATTAGCTGGGATAATAAAAGTAATTATTGAAGAAGAACCAGAAACACAAGATGAGATTGCTGAAAAATTGGGAATAAGTAGGAGATATGTAGCAAAGCTTTTAAAACCATTAATAGATGAAGGGGTTGTAAAGCATCCATATGTTGTAGATTTAAAAAAACTACATAAAATAAATTTAGATTTTGATGAATTTTATGTTATGAAAAATATTATTGAGATTTTAGAAAACATGGAGAGAGTTTTATTAAATGAGTTAGATTCTGTTTATAAGGCTTTAAAAGAGAATAATAAAAAAATAGCTGAAGAGGTTATATTGAAAGATTATGCTTTAAATAAGATGGAAGAAGAAGTAAAAATGTTATTAAAGATTAGTTCTATTAAATACTTGCCAGAATCTTATGCTAATGCTTTCATTATTATAGCCTCTAATTTAGAGAGATTAGGTGATTATCTAGCTAACATAGCTGAAGAAATTGTTAATGGCCTAAAATTAGATGAGACTATAGAGGATGAAGTGGAAAAAATATTTAATATATTAAGGGAGATGCTAAAAGAAGCTTTTGAGGTAGTTAAAACTAAAAAGAAAGAAACAAAAATATACAGACTAGAAGAAGAATTACATAGAAGATTAGATAAACTATTAGATCTTGTTTTAAAAAACAAAAAAGATGATATAAACTTTTACATTCAGTTTGGAATGTTTTTAAAGGATATAGAAAGATTTGGGGATAGGTGTGTTAATATAGTTGATACAGCTTTGGAAGCATATCATAACATCCCAAAAAGTTCAATACCTGAAAGATTAAGGAGATGTAGAGCATGAGAGAATTTATTTTTAAGGCAAATAAAACAATAACCTCCTCAAACATAAATTTAAAAGACTTGCCTGGGAGTTGTGGGAGGTTAGATTTAGTTTGTAGATGTGTAAGTGATTCTCTCTTTCTCTCACATGATATAAGAAGGGATGTTATTTTCTATTCTATCTTATATGGTCCTCCAAATCCACCAATAGCTATAAAGTTTGTTGGAAATGAATTAAAAAAAGTTTCCCCAGATGAGAGGAATATAGCTATATTTATAAAAAAGGCTATAAAAAAATTTGAAGAGTTATCTGAAGAGGAGAAAAAATATTGGAATGAATCAACCCCTGGAATTTATGTAAGGAGAATTGATTTTAAAGATTTAGTATTAGAGAAGATTAATGAAGGAAAAAATATTTATTATTTACATAAAAATGGAAAAGATGTTTATGAGGTTAAGATAAAAAATCCTGTTTTTATTTTAGGAGATCACATTGGATTAACTAAAGAGGATGAAGAATTTTTAGAAGATAAGGCTATTAAAATTTCACTATCTCCTTTAGAATTACATGCCAATCACTGTATTGTTATAATACATAATATTTTAGATAGGTTAGAGTATGGAATATGATGTTGTTGTTATTGGTGGAGGTATTATAGGAAATATAACAGCTAAGGAAATTAAAGGAGATGTATTAATTGTTGAAGAGCATCAGAGTATTGGCTTTCCTTTACAGTGTGCAGGGATTATTAGTAAGAAGTGTTATGAATCTTTAGAAAAACCTAAAGGAGTTGTTAATAAAGTTAGAGGAGCATATATACATACAATTAAAAATACTTTAAAAATTGAAAGTGAAAAAGATATGGCTTATGTAATGGAAAGAAAAGTTATGGATAAAGATATTGCTATAAAAGCTGCTAAAAAGTGTGATATTCTTTTAAAATCTTATGCTGAAGTGGAGGAAAATAAGGTTATTATAAAACATGGGGGAGAAGTTATAGAAATTCAACCTGAAGTTATTGTCTCTGCTGAAGGTGTAAGAGCTAGGACAGGAATGAAGTTAGGGTTATTAAAAGGTAGAGAGGTGCTATCTGCATGCCAATTTGAGATGGTTAATGTTAAAAATATTGATGATGATTTTGTCCATATTTTTTTAGATAAAAGATATTCTGAAAATTTTTTTGTTTGGATAATACCATTAGAGGAGGATAGGGTTAGGGTGGGATTATTAGATAAAGGTGGAGGATATAATAAATTATTAAAATTTATAAATAATAAAAGTGAGATGTTCAAAAACACTTCTATTGTAGAATTTTCTGTTGGAGCATTACCTATTGGGTATTTAAAAAAGACTGTTAAGGATAACATATTATTGGTAGGAGATTCTGCCTGTCATGTAAAACCATTGAGTGGTGGGGGGATATATTATGGTTCTTTAGGTGGAAGAATTGCAGGTAGGGTAATAAATGAGTATTTAAATGGTAGTGGAGATTTAAGAAGGTATGATAAAGAATGGAGAAAGGAATTTGGAGAGGAGTTAAAAACATCATTAATGATTAGAAAACTATTTTTAAAAATGGGTAATGAGACAATAGATGAGATAATAAAGAGAATAAAAGATAGTGATCTTGTTGATTATATAAACAAATATGGGGATATGGAAAAACAGAGTATAATTGCTTTAAAAGTTTTAAAGTCTTTAGGTTTAAGTTTGGGTTTAAAGCTTATAAAAGAGATTTTATAAATTTATATGTATGAATATATACTATTAAAAAATAAAAACCTATGCTGGGAGGTCCCTTTCGGGTTCCCTCCCAGCAGAGGACGTGTGTAGATGTAGGATACCCCAAAGATGGTTAGCGTTGCACGCCCACCCCGATGTTTAATATATCCAAATTTTATATATATACTTTACTAATGGGAAATTATGATAACAAAAATTAAAATAATAAATAGCAATTTAAATAAAGAAGAGGATATTATTGCTATTGAAGAGGAGTATGAGCTTTTTATTAATAATAAATTTATAGGCACATTCTCAATATCCCCTTCTCATATAAAAGAATTTGCTATAGGGCATGCTATAAGTGAGGGTTATGTTAATGAGATAGATAAAGTTTTAGTTGATAATGAAAAAATATTAGTTTTTGGTAGCAAAAAGATTAGAGATTTGTGTATTAAAAAACCTAACATAGATGTTATAAAAAGGGTTATAAATTATAATTTAGAGTTAAAATATTGGAAATTAACAGGATGTTTTCATTGGGCAAGTATTTTTAACAATAATGGAAAGTTTATAACACTCATAGAAGATATAAGTAGGTCATGTGCTGTAGATAAAGTTATAGGTTATGCTTATTTAAATAACTATAACAATATTATCCTTAAATTTAGTGGCAGGATTTTTAAAAGTATTGTCAAGAAAGCAGCAAACTCAGGGATAAAAGTGATAATATCAAAGTCTCCTGCTACAGATAAAGCTATTAAATTAGCTAAAGAGAGAGATATAACATTAATAGGATTTGCAAGGGAAGGGAGGTTTAATATTTATAACCTATAAATCTATAAATTAACCTATAAATAATCTTGGTGAGATAAATGGGTATGACAATTGTTGAAAAAATACTAGCAAGGGCTTCAGGTAAAAAAGAGGTTTCTCCTGGAGATATTGTTATGGCTAAAATTGATAGAGCAATGGTTCATGATATTACTGGGCCATTAACAGTAAATGTTCTTAGGGAGCATAATATAGAAAAAGTTTGGGATAATGAAAGGATTGTTATTCTTTTTGACCATCAAGTTCCTGCAGATAGTATAAAAGCTGCTGAGAATCATAAACTAATGAGAAATTTTGTTAAAAAACATAATATAAAATATTTCTATGATATAAGAGAAGGAGTTTGTCATCAAGTTTTACCAGAAAAAGGTTTTGTAGCTCCTGGAGAGGTCATAGTAGGGGCAGATTCTCACACATGCACACACGGAGCCTTTGGAGCTTTTGCTACAGGTATTGGAAGTACAGACATGGCTCATGTTTTTGCTACAGGAGAACTATGGTTTAAAGTTCCTGAAACAATATACTTTAACATTAATGGAGAGTTGAAAGAGTTTGTAACCTCTAAGGATGTAATTTTATATATAATAGGTGAGATGGGAGTAGATGGAGCTGTTTATAAGGCCTGTCAGTTTGGAGGAGAAACTGTAAGGAATATGTCTATAGCTTCAAGAATGACAATGACTAACATGGCTATAGAGATGGGTGGTAAGACAGGAATTATAGAGCCTGATGAAAAAACTATAAACTATGTTAAAGAGGCCATGAAAAAACATGGTACTGAAAGAGAATTTAAAGTAGTGAAAGCTGATGAAGATGCTGAATATGAAGAGATAATTGACATAGAAGCTGATAAAATAGAACCTGTTGTAGCTTGCCCACATAATGTAGATAATGTAAAACCTGTAAGAGAAGTTGCTGGAAAAGAGATAGATCAGGTCTTTATAGGATCATGTACAAATGGTAGATTTGAAGACCTAAAAATGGCTGCTGATTTTATAGATAAACATGGAGGAATAGCAGATAATGTTAGAGTTATTGTAACTCCTGCATCAAGAGAAGAGTTTTTAAAAGCTTTAAAAGCTGGAGTAATAGAAAAGTTTTTAAAGCATGGATGTGTTGTAACAAACCCTTCATGTTCTGCTTGTATGGGCTCACTTTATGGAGTTCTTGCTGATTATGAAGTGTGTGTCTCAACATCTAATAGGAATTTTAGAGGTAGGCAAGGATCATTAAAAGCTGAAATTTATTTAGCATCCCCAATAACAGCAGCAGCATGTGCAGTAAAAGGAGAAATAGTAGACCCAAGAGATTTATAAGGGAGGGAAAAAATGTTAAAAGCAGATGAGGTTAAGATCACTAAAGTTATTTTAAAATCTTCTTTTGAAATGTGGTTAAGTAATATTGAAGTTGATGTAGTCATTGTAGGAGCAGGGCCATCAGGATTAACATGTGGTAGATATTTAGCTAAAAATGGTTATAAGACATTAATATTGGAAAGACATTTAGCTTTTGGAGGCGGCACATGGGGAGGAGGAATGGGATTTCCTTATATTGTCATTGAACCTCCAGCTAATGAGATATTGGAAGAATGTGGTGTTAAATTAAAAGAAATGGAAGGGTATTATGTTGCAGACTCTGTTGAAGTTCCTGCTAAGCTTGCATGTAAAGCTATTGATGATGGAGCAAAGATATTAACAGGAGTGGTTGTTGAAGATTTAATAGTAAGAGATCATGAAGTTAATGGAGTGGTTATTAATAGCTATGCTATAGAAAGAGCTGGCTTGCACATAGATCCTTTAGCTATCAAAAGTAAAGTTGTTGTTGATGCAACAGGTCATGAGGCAAATGTGGTAAATATCTTAATAAGGAAGAATAAGTTAAAGTTGAATCTTGAGGGAGAAAGGTCAATGTGGGCTGAAAAAGGAGAAAATGAATTATTAGAAAACACAAAAGAAGTTTATCCTAACTTATTTGTATGTGGTATGGCTGCAAATGCTGTTTTTGGTGGGCATAGAATGGGAGCTATATTTGGGGGGATGTATTTATCTGGAAAGAAGTGTGCTGAGTTAATAATGGAAAAATTAAAACTGTAATCTTTTAACAAATCTTACCCAATCATTTACTTTCTCTTTCTCTTCAAATCCTAAGTGCTTATAAAACTTTTTAGCCTGTTCATTTTCAACTCCTGCCCAAAGTTCTATAACATCTCTACCCCTTTTTTTGGCATATTCTATAGCTTTATTTATTAACATTGTTCCTATCCCCCTACCTCTAAAATCTGGATCTACAAAAATCTCATGGATTTCAGCAACTTTTTTCTTTTCTATTTTACTTTCCCAATTACAATCACAGGCTATAAATCCTATAGGTTTATTTTTATACTCAATAATAAAAAATCCATCTTTATCTCTTTTCATTAACCACTTAAAATACCACTTAGCCCATCTTTCAGTTTTATAATAGTATTTTTTAAATCCTTTATATGCCTTATAATAGAGAGATAAGAAGCTTTCCAAGTCAGATTCAGTTACATTTCTTATTTTATAATCACAAGCTATTTCATAAACTTTTATAGCTGCTGTTAAGCATCTAAAAAAATCATCTAATATAGATTTTAATGAACCAATAGAATGTGTTTCTATGTGTAAATTATTATTTTTTAATGTTATTTCAAAGCTATTTTCTTTATAATTGTCAATTTCTAAACTTCTACTTACCTCTTTAGGAATATCAATATTTAAATCAAAAATAACCCACATTATCTCACAAATTTATGCATTTAACTTTATTAATATAATGTTCTAAAAATAAATATGATGCGCCGGCCGGGATTTGAACCCGGGTCGCTGGCTTGGAAGGCCAGAGTGATACCAGGCTACACCACCGGCGCCCTTAACAAAATGGTGCGGCCTCCGGGATTTGAACCCGGGGTCCGGGCGTGGCAGGCCCGTGTGTTACCAGGCTACACCAAGGCCGCACCTAATGAGCAAGATATATAATATTAAAAAGGTATATATAAACTTTTCTATTTCATAATTTTAAATATGTTCATCTCTTAATTAATTTTACAACTTCAGCAACTTTTCTTCCAAGATTTCTTGCAGTTTCTAAACCTATATCATCATTTTTACAATCTTCAGGATCTTTACCTACTCCAGTACCTCCATAATGTGCTGTAGGTTCAGCATCCCCAACAATAATCATAGAATGTATCAAGAAAAAGTTATGAATTTGCTGAATAGTTGTTTCTTGACCACCATTTCTTGAAGCTCCTACAGCTATAGCTCCACCAACTTTATTTTTTAGCTGAAAACCATATCTAAGAGGCCTTGACCTATCCATAAGTATTTTTAATTGAGCTGAAACTCCTCCAAAATAAACTGGAGAGCCTATAATAATACCATCTGCCTCTCTCATTTTATTTAATATATCCTCTACATCATCTATTATTTGACACTGACCTGTCTCTTTACAAACATTACAAGCTATGCATGGATTCATTTCTTTTTTAGCTAAACTTATAAATTCTGTATCAAACCCTTCATTAGCAGCAGCTTTTAAAGCTTCTTTTACTAAAAAACTTGTATTTCCTTCTCTAGGACTACCACTTATACCTAATATCAAAATTTCACCCTTCAAAAATTTTTATATAAACTTTTCTTTCTCTTGGTCCATCAAATTCTGCAAAAAATAAACCCTGCCATGTGCCTAATATAGGCTTTCCATCTTTTATTATTATCATCTCTGAACATCCAATAATAGAACTTTTTATATGTGCATCTGAATTTCCTTCTAAATGCTTATAATTGTAGTTTTTAGGTATTAATTTAGATAAGTAGTTAATAATATCTCCTTTGACTGTTGGATCAGCATTTTCATTAATTGTTATGGCTGCAGTAGTATGTGGAGCGTAGATAATAGCAAAACCTTCATTTACCCCTGATCTTTTTATAGCATCTAATAAAAGGTTGGTAATGTCTATTAATTCTTCCCTTTTTTTACTCCTAACTGTGTAGGTAAATAACATACTTATCACAAAAAATATATTTTTATTTTTCTAAACCACACATCTTTCTTAACCTTTTACCAACTTTTTCAATTAAATGCTCTCTTTCTAATCTTCTTAAGGCATTTAACTTAACAGCTCCTGCCTGGTTCTCTAAACTCCATTCTTTAGCAAAATCTCCTTCTTGTATCTCTTTCAAAATTTCTTTCATAGCTTTTCTAGACTCTTCATTTATTACTCTCTTTCTTCTTGTTAATCCTCCATATTCAGCAGTATTTGAGACACTTTGCCACATACCTTCTAAACCTCTTTGGTATATAAGATCAACTATTAACTTTAATTCATGACAAGTCTCAAAATATGCCATTTCTGGTGAATAACCTGCCTCAACTAATGTTTCAAAAGCTGCTTTTATCAACTCTGTTACTCCACCACATAGAACAACTTGCTCACCAAACAAATCAGTTTCTGTTTCCTCCTTAAATGTAGTTTTTATGACTCCAACTCTTGTTAACCCTATAGCTTTAGCCATCCCTAAAGCAATATCTAATGCATTTCCTGTATAATCTTGTTCAACAGCCACCAATCCAGGCACGCCAAAACCCTCTAAATATGTTTCTCTAACCTTAACTCCAGGAGCTTTTGGAGCAACCATTGTAACATTAACATTATCTGGTGGAATTATTAAACCATAATGTATATTATATCCATGAGAGAAACTTAAGGTCTTTCCTTCTGTTAAGTGTTTTTCAATGTATTTTTTATAAACTATAGGTTGAACTTCATCAGGAATAAGCATATGTATAATATCAGCTTCTTTAGCAGCTTCTTCTATAGTTTTTACATTCATATTATCTTCTATAGCTTTTTTCCAAGATCTTCCATCGGGTCTTAAGCCTAAAATAACATTTAATCCTGAATCTCTCATATTCAAAGCCTGAGCTCTCCCCTGACTACCATAACCTATTACAGCAATAACTTTGTCCTTAACAGCATCTAAACTAACCTCATTATCATAGTAGATTTTCACTCTATCACCTAAAATTAGATTTAATGTTTTGTTAATATATTAATGTTTTTATAATTTATCTTTTATGCTTAATACATTCTTCTATTTTGTAGTTTCCATCCTTGTTTTAATGGATGAGCGATTCAAACAATATCTATACAGCTAATAACTGTGATAAAACAGATATAGTTTCCATCCTTGTTTTAATGGATAAGCGATTCAAACCGCTTAGCACAAGAAGGAATCTTGGAAAGAACATATAGTTTCCATCCTTGTTTTAATGGATAAGCGATTCAAACAAAAAGCGGTTATTATATTGTATATTGACATAAACATGTTTCCATCCTTGTTTTAATGGATAAGCGATTCAAACAAAAAGCGGTTATTATATTGTATATTGACATAAACATGTTTCCATCCTTGTTTTAATGGATAAGCGATTCAAACGTTTGGCAGTAAAAGGTTGTATACGATTAATTTTAATGATGTAGGGTTTCCATCCTTGTTTTAATGGATGAGCGATTCAAACCCTATGCAATCACTAACTATATTCGCCAAAACTCCTATATAAATCTTTCTTTTTCAACAAGATTTTTCTTACTACCCAATTATTAAAACCTTTATAAAGTTAAGAAAGATTATGCAAATTATTTATAAATATAACGCACAACTGTATTATAAAATATAAACAATTAGAACTTACCTAACTAAAATAAAAACAAACTAAACATAAAACTATAAAAATAAATATCTAAAATAATTAAAAAAATCTCAATTTTACTTAGAAAAAATCATTATTACTTTTTCCCGATTTTCTCATACAATTTTTAACAAGAGGGTATATAAAGGCAAGAAAAGTTAATTAGAAAAATTGATAAGAGTTATTAAAAATCTTTATATATAGTTTATATATTTAAAAGTAGATAAACTCTTATCTGTGATAATTATGTTAGATATTGCTTTAAAAGTAGTTAATGAAATAGATAAGAAAATAAAGCCATTAATTGGATGGGAAAAGGCAGAAGAAATTGTTAAAATTGGTGCTGATGGAACTCCAACAAGGAGAATTGATATAATTGCTGAGAATATAGCAATAAATGTACTAAAAAAATTTGGTGGTGTATTAATTAGTGAAGAAATAGGATTAGAAATATTTAACAACTTTAATTATATCTACATTTTAGATCCTATTGATGGAACATATAATGCTTTAAAATCCATTCCTCTATACTCAACATCTATAGCAATAATTAAAATAAAAAATGAGCATAAAGAAACATTAGAAAATTTAAATAAGGAAGAATTAGGCAATTTTATAAAAAATCATTACACTATTGATGATATCAAATTAGGAGTTGTTAAAAACCTTGCTACTGGGGAAATATATTATGCTATTAAAGGAGAAGGATGTTATTTAAAAAGTGAAAATCAAAAAAAGAGATTATATGTTAGTAAAGTTAAAAAATTAAAGGAAGCTACTATTGGACTATCTCCTTATGGATTATCTAATAATGGTCTTTTAGAATTTCTAAAAGAGAGAAGGGCTAGGAGAATAAGATTATTTGGATCAACAGCTTTAGAATTGTGTTTTGTAGCCAACAATGCACTTGATGCATATGTAAATATCAATAATAACTCAAGACTCTGTGATATAGCTGCTGGGTATATAATATGTAAAGAGGCTAACGCTATTGTAACAGATAAAAATGGGAAACCTTTAAATTTGAAGATTGATTTATTTTCAAAAACATCATTAATTGTTAGTAATAAACATTTGCATAAAAAATTAATAGCTTTATTTGGAAATAAATGGGTTATAAAGCCTATATCATTTGGAATAGTTGTTAGAGAAGATAAAAAGTCTGCTATAGAATTAGCAAAAAAGGTTTGTAATTATTTAAAAGAAAGAAACATCCCTTATTATGTTGAAAGTTTTCTAAAAGATGAAGTTGGAGGAAAAGAATTTGACATTAGTAAGGTTTCTCACATCATAGCTATAGGAGGGGATGGGACAATATTAAAAGCTGCTAGAATTGTTGGTGATAATCCTATACCAATACTTTCAATAAACATGGGTAATGTAGGTTTTTTAGCTAATTTTAATAAAAAAGATATATTTAAAGCTATAAATATGATTATAGAAGGAGATTATGAAATAGAAATAAAATCAAGAGTTCAGTGTAAAATAAACAATAATAAAAAAACATCTCCAGCATTGAATGAGGTAGTGGTTATAACAAAACATCCAGCTAAAATGTTAGAGTTTAACATATATATAAATGATAAACTTGTTGAACATGTCAGAGCTGATGGAATAATTGTAGCCTCACCAAATGGATCAACAGCATATTCTTTAAGTGCTGGAGGACCTATAGTTGAACCTAGTGTTGAATGCTTTATTATCTCTCCAATATGTCCTTTTAAGCTCTCATCAAGACCAATGGTTGTTTCTATTTTAAATAAAATAAAAATAGAGCTTCTAGTAGATAAACCTGCTTTAGTTGTTGTTGATGGAAATGTAGAAGGAGAGATAAATAAGGGGGATATTCTAACATTTGAAAGAGGGCCTGACTGTTATTTTATTAAAGGTAAGGACTTCTATGAAAAACTTAAAAACTTTGGGATATCATGATTGTTATTTTAGTAAACCCTAAATACTCTGGAAATGTAGGTAGTGTTGCAAGAGTTATGAAAAATTTTGATTTTGAAGAACTCAGAATTGTTGGGAGTAAAGAGATAGTAAATAATGAAGCATATATGATGGCTATGCATGCTAAAGATATTCTTGATAGAGCAAAATTTTATAAAACTTTTGATGATGCTATTAAGGATTTGGATTTTATTATAGCCACTTCTGGAGCTAGAGGGGGAGATAGAAATTTAAAAAGAGTTCCAATAACTCCAAAAGAACTTGCTAAAAAGATTCTGGAGATTAAAGGGAAGATAGGAATAGTTTTTGGTAGGGAAGATGATGGGCTAAGAAATGAAGAGATAGATAAATGTGACCTCTTAGTCTCTATCCCCACTTCCCAAAAGTATCCAATTATGAACCTTTCTCATGCAGTAGCTGTTATATTATATGAGATATACTCAACAAAAGTAGAAAATAAATTTTTAGATATAAATATAAGAGAGGCTTCTAAGGAAGATAAGGAGCTATTAATAAAGAAATTTAATGAATTTATTGAAAAAAAGGATTTACCAGAGCATAAAAAAGAACTTTGTAAAATAATATTTAAGAGATTGGTTAATAGAGCTTTTATATCTGGGAAAGAAGCATGGGCATTGATGAATGCTTTTAAATCAGATTAGCCCTAAAGCATCCTCTATTATTAATAATTCTGGACCTGTTGTGTCCCCACCAACTATAGCTCCTTTTGTATTAGCAATTACACAAGCCCCAACTGATGTAGTTCCCTTATTAGCAGTTCCTTTTCCAATATACTCTACTTTAAATAACTCTTTTAAAAAATTTAATTCATCTTCTTCAGTTAATGGATGAACTAAACAACCTTTATTTGTTAAAACTCCATTACTTCCAACTGTTGGTAAATCTACTATTGTCCCAACTTCTGTTTCAACATTTAAATAATCCTCTATGTCTTTTTTAAAATCAGCCAACTCAGGGGAGATAAGAGCTCCATTATCATTAGTTAATATTAAATTACCTAAAGCAGTATTTTTTGATTTAATTATCCCTAAATTAATATCTATATCATTATTTTTTAAAAAGCTTTTTAGCACTTCCAATTCATCATCTTTAACAATCTTTGGAAGTAAGATAGCATAGCTGTTTCCTGCAACTAATGAACCTATAAGTGAGCTTCCACCAATATTGATCTGTAATATTTCAGTTTTTAAAACTTCTTTTACATCCAATATATCTTTTCTTTCTAAAAAGATAGGTAATAGTGTTAAAAACTCATTAGTAAATGCTAAAACTCCTACAGTAGGAATACCAGAAAAGTATTTTTTAATAATCATAAACAATCACTCAGCTAATGTGGCTATAACAGTGTCCCCTTCTTTGACAGCTTTAACTCTTACTCTTGCAGGAGGTTTTTCTATTCCTCTTTCCCAAATCTTTTCATTTAACTTATTATCTATTTTGACATTTTCAGCTTTCATATGTCTTTTTAAGAATTCTTTTATCTTTTTAATAGCTCTTGGAGCTCTCTTTTTTCTTGTAGATCTATTTATAACATCTCTTAAAGATATTGTATATATTCTCTCCATCTGTATCACCCACATTATGCACTAACTTCTTCTTCTCTAACATATCCTTCATTCTCCTCCTTCTTTGCTAAGCTTAAAACCTCTGATTTATATATAATAACATTTTTTATAGGGACTATTTTCTTAGCAGCCTCTTTTATCTTTTCTGCCATTTCTCCAAATAGCATAGCTTGTACATACTGTGGGAATGTTTTTTCATTAGCCATGTTTTTAATTATCTCTACCATCATTTTTCTAATATCTGACTTTTGCTTAGTGTTTATTCTATAAGCTGTTAATACTGTAGCTTTTGTCCTAATTTTGTATCCATCTTGAGTAGTTACATCTACAATAGCATCTATCTTACTTCTTCTTCTCCTAACCTGTGATTTCATATATTCTCTTGTTGTGTCATGCCCATAATATTGGGCTATTGCTTTATTCCCAGTAACTCCAAATATTTTGAAATATACTCTATGCATGTGTTTTGTAGGATCTCCTGTTAAATCTTTTAAACTGGTTTCAGCTACCCTACCTAAGACTAAGCTTGGATCATTTGCAGGAGTGTAGCCTATAAATACTCCTCCAAACTCTGGAGTGGCATATATTTCATACCAAACTTTCTCTTTCCACTTATCTCTAACCTTTCTTACTTTTCTTCTTCCTCTTGCTACAGCCATTGTTTCACCTTAATTTATTCTCTGTAATACTCTGTTAAATCTACATATCTTCTCATAGGTTTTATAACCTCTCCATACAGCCTAACAATATCTTTTGCCTTAGCTTTTTTTGAAAATCCTTTTTCTTTTTTTATTTTTTTCAACCTAAAGAACCCTTCATTTATCTTATAAACTTTTCCCATCTCAAATTCAAAGTCTTTTGGGACAAAAATATAAATACTGTATGTTCTGTTTCCATCATTTATTGTTATACCTAACTTCTTTGGGATTGATAAAGATTTTCCCCATATAACTTTTATTTCTTTACCTAATGCTGATCTCTTTTCATCAGGAGTTTCTATTTTTGTTATCTCTATCTCTTCCCCTTCATGTTCTATAACATCTCCCACTTTGTAAATCTGATCTTCAGGAATATTAATTACTTTTGCTACAGAGATGTCATATCTACTTATAATTAATTTGGCCTGGGAGAGTTTTATCTTATCAGATATCTCTTTAACATAACCACACTTGGGACACTTTAATAAATAATAATATGCTCTATCAAACTCCTTCTTTTTAACTACAATCATCTCCTCATGCCCACAATTCTCACATATTTCATTTATTCTTTCCATTTTACCATCTTTATTTTTTCTTTCTTCTTCTCTTTCTTTTATCTTTTGGTTGAATAACTATTCTATATTTTGGATTTGCAGCCCTCTCTAAAAATTCTTCATATGTAAATGGAACATTGTCATCAGTTATAACTCCCCTATTTTTAAGATATTCTTTTGTTAATATGTAATATATTAAAGCTACAGCTTTTTTTCCTTTATTGTTTGTTGGGATTACAAGATCTATAAATGATGTCAAATGTTCTGTATCACATAGGGCTACTATTGGGATTCCTATTTCTATAGCCTCTTTTAAAGCCTGTCTATCAACTCTTGGATCACTTATAAATATGACTTCAGGTTCTATAAACCCTTTATATGATGGATTTGTTAAAGTTCCAGGAACAAATCTTCCTACTACTGTTCTAATTCCTGTATATTTCCCAAATTCTTCTAATGGTCCCATTGTATATATTCTTCTTGAGACAGCCAATATATCTTCTGGTTCATATCTTGCTAAGAACTTAGCTGCTATCCTTAATCTTTCATCAGTCTTTCTAACATCTAAAACATACAGACCATCACTTCTAACTCTATATATAAACCTCTCCATATCTTTTGTCTTCTGCTGAGTACCTATGTGAATTCCTGAGGCTAAATATGTATCTAATGGAACCAGCAGCTCTTCTGCCATCTTTATCACCTAAAAAAGTTTTATAAATCTTTTTATCGGGGGGTTTAAAAATTAGTGGTTGTTTCCCCCATAAGCAATTACTTCCCTCTTCTTCCATGAGCTCTAATGCTTGGTCTAACTTTTTCAGCACCTATTCCTTTATTTCTTAATCCTCTACCTTTCTTACCTGCTGATGTTAAACCTCTAAATGCTCTTCCTTTATGCTTTCCAGTACATATCCAAGCATAGTTTGGATCAGCTTGAATGGCTGGATGTGCAGGATCTACAAGAATAACCTCATACCACTTATACTTCCCATCTTCCCCTACCCAATAACTGTTTAAAACTTCCATGTTTGGATATTTCCTAGCAGCTCTCTCTTCAGCTATTCTTTGAATAGATTTACCCATTGTTATTTTATTAACTCCCAATGTTGCAGGTTTTTTAGAATTTTTAGGTCTTGGTTTTCTTAATCCTCCTCTTCTAACTCTTACCCTAACAACAATTATTCCCTGTTTTGGTTTATAACCTAATGATCTTGCTCTATCTAATCTTGTTGGTCTCTCTATTCTAACAACTGCAGGTTCTCTTCTCCACTGCTGTAGTCTTTCCCATAACAGCTGCCTTACATATGTTTCTTTTGGTCTTTTCCATGCTTCCCTTATATATTTATATATTCCCATTTTATCCCTCTATTAGGGTTCAGCATATTGCCACATCCCCTTAGTTTTCATAGAATAATATAAAAGTTATTTATAAACTTTATGCTAAAACTTATCATAGTGGTAAATATGGATATCGCACTTTGGGTTAGAATGATTATGGATGGAATAAAGAGGAAGAATATAAATCCTTGGGAAGTAAATATAGCGGATGTAGCTGATTATTATATAAATAAAATAAAGGAACTAAGGAAGTTTGATATAAGATTATCTGCTGATGTTATATTGGTTGGAGGTATATTATTAAGAATGAAATCTGAATCATTGTATGAGAGTTTTATAGAGAAGAAAGAAAAAAGAAAAATAAGAAAAAATCCTAAAACAGTAAATGAGTTAATAGAAACTATAGAAGAGGAGTTAAAAAAAGTTAAAAAGAGAAGTAGAAAAAAGAATGTTAAAAAGGATGAAGATTATGAATATTACAATATAAATGAGATAATTGATGAGTTAGTAGAGAGTGAAGACATTGATAAAATTATAGAAAACTTATTAAAAGAATTAAAAGAGGATAAAATAATAATCTTTCAAGAAAAATTTAAAAGCAAAGATGAAAAAATTAAATATTTTTTACCTTCTCTCTACTTAGCTAATGAAGGAAAAGCTGAAATAATTCAAGAAAAGATGTTTGATAAATTAATTATAAAAATTAAAGAATAAATTACTTGCAACACAAATTTCTATAACAATAACCAACACAGTTCTTTTTATTTACTTTAATATCTATGGGAAACTCTTCATTTTCAATAATATCAAAGATTAAATCAACAAATTTTATAGCATTATTGATATCTTTTTGATTAAAAGTAATTTCTTTAACTAAATTTCCACTCCTTACATAAACTACAAAACCTCTATTAACTTTAGCATTGAAATTTTCTTTAATTAATAATCCATAAAGTATAGACTGATATTTATGAATTTTAAAATATATTTTTATATTCTGCAAATTTGTAATCAAGAGGGGCATAACTCTCATCTTTTAACTCTAAAACCTCATCCACAATGCCAACAATCCTATATTTTTTAGAGGAGAGATAAACATTTGTGAATTTTGCCTTTGCATTTATAGATTTTCTAATGTAATTCTTTATCAGCTAATGGGGTGATGGGAACTATGGTTTTTTGTATCGATACGCTTTGCTCCAATGGGGTTTAAATGACCTAGGAGAAATAAAACTTACAGGGATATGCCTAAAAGCTCTCTCAATTCCAAAGATTATTATCCACGATTTGATCTTAGTCTTATTTAGATCAGAATGCTATGTAAGCCAATTAAGGTCATATAGACTAAAAAATAACTGGTGAAAAATATGAAGTCAGATAACCTATCCAATTATGGATTTAACACATGGAAAAAACTTTCTGAGCTAAGGGAAGAAGATATTCCTGAAAAGCCAGGAGTTTATGTACTTAGATTAAATAAAACATTTGGAAGACTTATTGGCAAGTCCGATATTCTTTACATAGGTTCTACAAAGAATCTCAGAAGGAGAATATGGGAGAACTATATTGAAGGAGGGGAAAATCAAAAGGGAACCGCAAAAAGAATACACGACTACTTAACGAAAAAAGGTTATCTTAATGAGGTCGAAGTTAGTTGGGTAATCCATGAAAATTACAGAGAAGTAGAAAGAAAGCTTAGAGAAGACTACGAGAATGATCACCATGAATTGCCACCATGGAATAGGCAGAAGTAAATTTACTCTTTTCTTTAGGATTCCTAACCAATATTGGCTAAATATTTTCTTAACTCATCAAGTATTCGATAAATACATTGCTCCAATAAAGGCAAGAGACTTCTTACATCCTCTCTAACGCCCTCGTGAAATATATCGTTACGTAAATCGTAGATTTTATCAATACTGCTTTCATATCCGTACTTCTGAAGAATTGCCTTCATTTTTTTCTATGTCTACCTCCTCTACTTGATCCAAACTTATAAGTTTTCCAAACTTCGAGTGCAGTCCATAATAGCATAAATTTATTTATATCATCCTGCTCTAATAATGCCTTATTATACCAATACAAAAAACGTAAGATATAGTCTTGTTCGTTGGGATCCATAGTATCTAAAATATTAAGTGCATTCATAACATTCTTTAGTGACTCTTCACTTAAATCTAACCTAATTGAAAATCTGTCTTTTAATCTTATTGTTACACTCGTTATGATTCTTGCAGATATTAATCCATTTTTTCTTCTACTATGAGTTTGGAGCTTGGTATTTCAAAAACCTTAAAATTGTCAATAGTTGCACCTACATTAGTCTTAAGGCATATAATTGCCAAGATTTTTTCTATAACCCTCTTTCCATAAATACTTGCATTATCCAAATTCTCCGCTTCAATATTGAAGCTAATTTTTACCTTCGTTTTACTTATGGATTCAAAAGTTATGCCATTTACCGCTACTGTTTTATCTATGTATATGTACCGATCTTCTCTAAACTTCAAGACAGCCTCGCATTTGAATAATTTGCTATGATTACTCAAATCTTATCACCCCTAAAAAATATCCTAAGAGGGAGAGATAAAGATAGTCGATGCTAAACCGATTGAAACGAAAGAACTTGTAAGGTTTAACAGACACAAGAAGAGAGGAGAATCGAGCATAGTGAGAGAAGAAGAATCGATAGGCTAAAATCCATCAAAAAAAGATTCTACTGCGGTTACAAGATAACCTGCGTTACGAATGGAAGATTCTTGAACCTGTTTTACGTTGATACAGCAAGAAAGCACGATTTAGCTGTGCTGAAGGAGAAAGAAGACGATTTTGTTGAAAGATTGAAAGGAAAAACCGTTATTGACGATAAAGGATACGTTAGCAAGGAGTTCGCTGAAGAAATGGAGAAAAGGGGTGTTGTATTCATTGCAGTGAAAAGATAAAGAGCGATGAGGAAGCCGAATACTACGAATTCCTCTCCAGACTGAGGAAGAAGATCGAAACCCTTTTTTCAGTTGCAGATAACTTCGGATTAAAGTTTATAAGGGCTGTGAGCAGAAGAGGTCTGGCCGTTAAGATCATTCTTGGTCTGTTAGCTTTTAACTTCTATCAGCTAATGGGGTGATGGGAACTATGGTTATATATATAATTTTTATGCTTTATTTATATAGGGGGTAGTAATGTTGTCAAGTGTAGCAACAATTGGGAAATATGTTATTGAAAAAGAGGGAAAAGATATCAATAATCCATTGTCTATACTTGTAGAGAATCCAAATATTGATGGAAATTATAATATAATATTTAAAATTACATTTGACGAAGATTTTAATTATTTGGGGGTTTTTGATGATAAATTTGATAGTTCCATGGTTTTAAAACTGCTTTATAAGAAAGGTTCTCCAAGAGGTGCTGATTTAAGCCCAACCTCTAAATTAGTTGATGCTGAAAAAACATTTAAAAATAAAATATTAAAAGCAGTTGTAGATGCAAATAAATATAAAAAATCTAATTTTTTAAAAAGATTGGAAAAAGTATTAAAAAATTATGAAAAGAAAATTATTGAAGATATTAAAAAATTAAAGAAAAATTATCCAAATGAAGGAGTTATTTTAACATTGGTTTTTAGAAAGAATGGTGAAGAATTTTATGTTGGGGATATAAAAGAGTTTAGAGACTATTTTATTCATAAGGCTACTATGGATTATTATTATATGAAAACTGGAAATATTACTGCAAAAGGTATAGGGGTTTGTTCTATTTGTAATGAAAAAGGAGAAGTATTTGGATTATTTAGAGAGTTTGGATTTTACACAATAGATAAAATTGGAAATGTTAATGGGCTGAATCCAAATGAAGCATGGAAAACATTTCCAATATGTTTAAAATGTGCTTTATATGTTAAAGCAGGAAAAAATTATTTGGATGAGCATTTAAAAGTAAGATTTTATGGAAATGATTTATACATTATTCCAAAGGTTTTGGATGAAAAAGATATTGAAAAAGTATTAGAAAGATTTGAAGATATGGCAGAAAAATTTGGAACAAAGGATTATTCATACTTGGAAAATATGTTATTTAAATTTCTTTCAAGAGAAGATATTTATCTATATATCACTTTTATGTTTTTTAAGAAAGGAAATGATTTTAAAATTACTCAAGTAATTGAAGACATTCTTCCATCAAGATTTAGAAGGTTGTATGAAGAAATGGATAAAGTGGAGGATTATGGGATATTTAAGTATTATAAATTAAAAAATAAAAAACTTTCAAAAACTGAAAAAGAATATTATAGAAAAATTTTAGGAGAAGATTTAAAGGGATTAAAATTTAGATTTGGTTATATAAAAGAATTCTTTGGTAATGATGAGTTTTTGAAAATAATAAATATAATCATCTCAAACAAAAAAATTGATTATTATTATCTTATTAAAACTTTCATTTCAAAAATTAGGGAGATATTTATTAAGAATGAGCCTTATGAACTTTATGCTTATAAATCATTTATGATTCTCCTTTATTTGATGAATTTAGGTATTTTGGAGGGGAATGTTATGGGAGATAGTAAAGAGTATTATCTCTATGATGAGGTGGATGAGTTTTTCAATAACTATAGCGGATTTTTTGATAGGGATGAAAAGAAAGCAGTATTTTTACTCGGGGTTTTAGTAGGTAAGCTATTAAATCTTCAGTATCAAAAGAGAGGTAGTAGGCCATTCCAATCAAAATTATATGGATTAAATTTGAATAAAAGTAAAGTAGAAAATATATTCAAAGAACTTAATAAGAAGTTTATGGAGTATGAGAGAGAGGATAATAAACTATATTATAAAAAATTAAGGGAAAAAGCGGCAGAATACTTTTTAAAAGCAGGAAATGATTGGAACATAAAAGATAATGAAATTTCATATATCTTCACACTGGGTATGGCAATGAGTGATAGATTTAAAGGAGGTGGTGTTGATGATAATAAAGAATAGAAGTGAAATTTTATTTTTATATGATGTTAAAGATGCAAATCCAAATGGAGATCCTTTAGAAGAGAACAAACCAAGAATTGATGAAGAAACTGGAGTGAATATTGTAACTGATGTAAGGTTAAAGAGAACAATAAGAGATTATTTGGATAGTATTGGAGAAACCATATTTATAAAAGAAGTTAGGGAAGAAAATGGAAAA
This sequence comes from Methanocaldococcus villosus KIN24-T80, assembly GCF_000371805.1. Lineage (NCBI taxonomy): Archaea > Methanobacteriati > Methanobacteriota > Methanococci > Methanococcales > Methanocaldococcaceae > Methanocaldococcus > Methanocaldococcus villosus. Next base: position 297,530 of record NZ_AQUK01000001.1, on the reverse strand, counting down.
TTGAAAACCAAAGAAGAGAGATTAGAGGAATTGGAAATAAAAAAAGGAGAAGATTTATTAAAATGTATTGATGTTAGATTATTTGGAGCTACTGTGGCAGTTAAAAATAATACAATAACCTTTACTGGACCAGTTCAATTTAGGTTTGGTAGAAGTTTACATAAGGTTTATCCAAAATTAATTAAAGGAACCACTGTAATGCCCTCTGATAAAGAAAAAAAGCAGGGGACATTTACTGAATATTGGATTGTACCATATTCACTAATTGCATTTTATGGTATAATAAATGAAAATGCTGCAAAAACCACAAAATTGACAGAAGAGGATGTTAAAAAACTAATTGAAGGCATGTGGAATGGAACTAAAAATTTAATTAGCAGAAGTAAAGTGGGGCACACACCAAGATTATTAATTAAGGTTAATTATAAGGAAAAAAATTACCATATTGGGGATTTAGATAAAGCTCTAAAGTTGATTTCAGATATTGAAGATGAGAAAATTAGAGATGTTAAAGATTTTAAGTTAGATTTAACTGAATTAATTGATCTATTAAAAGAAAATAAAGATAAAATCGAGAGTATTGAATATATTTGGGATAGAAGATTAAAATTAACCTATAATGGAAAAGATTTTGATTTCAGTGATGTTGAACTTCCATTTAGGGAAATCTCATTATAATTTTTATATTTTTGGTGAGATTATGAATGTCTTAATTTTTGACATTTGGGGAGATTATGGACATTTTAAAAGAATTTATACAACAACAAGCCCTTTAACTTATGACATAATTCCAAAAACTTCAATATATGGCTTGATTGGGGCAATATTGGGATTTAGTAGAGATGAATATTTAAAATACATAAATAAAGAAACTACAAAAATTGCTTTAAAGATAATAAATCCAATAAAGAAGACATATTTTGGATTGAATCTTATTAATACTAAAGATAAATACTTCATTCCAATAAAAAAGAAAGGTCATGAGCCAAGAACACAGATAAGGTTTGAATTATTAAAAAATCCGAAGTACAGGATTTATATTAATATAAATGATGATAAATTATATAATAAACTGAAAGAACTTTTGGAAGAACATAAAACAATTTACACACCATATTTGGGAATTTCAGAATTAATAGCTAATTTTAAATTTATTGGAGAGTTTGAAGTGATAAAACAAAAATCTGATGATTTTATTGAAATCCATTCAGTTATTAGGAGAGATTATATAGAAAAGATAGATTTTAATTTTGAAAGAGAGTATATGTTTGATAAGATTCCTAATGATATAAATGAGGAGAGAATAACAACAGAATATGTTGATATTTTTTATGAGAAAAATGGATATCCTATAAATTGTAAATTAAATTGTGAATACTATCACATTTATAAACTTAATGAAAACATAACCTTTATTTGATAAGGTGTGACATAATGCTTTTATCTCATCCAGGATATCCATTAAAAAACCTCTAATAAATACTAAAGAAAGAGCATTAAAAAAATACAGTCCACCAAAATTAAAATATTTTAATAAAAAAATAATAAGAGAAATTCTAAAAATTATTACTCTATCTCATGACTTTGGAAAATCAACAACTTATTTTCAAAAATACATTAGAGGAGAGAAAGTTAACAATTCTCTAAAAAAACATTCTACAATATCTTTTTTATTAACAAATTATATTATTGGTCAATATCTTAAAACCATTGATATAAATCAATATTATCAACTATTTTCCTTATGTGTTAAAAACCATCATTCTTATTTATCAAATCCAATGCATGATTTGAAAATTGATAAAGATATTTTAAAAAAACAATTCAATGCTTTGGATATCCAATATATAAATGACATTTTAGAAGAGAATAATTTTCCAATAATAGATACAACATTTGATAATATATTAGATGAGTTTTATAAATTGGAGGATATTGCCTATAATTTGATGTATGAAAAGGCAGAGTTAAGATATGAATTTTATTTTTTATATCTATATTTATTCTCCTTGCTAATAAGTTCTGATAAAGAAGATGCTATATTCAGAGGTAAAGAAATTATCACTAATTCAAAAATTCCTAATGGTATTGAAGAATATATTAAAAAAATTCCTAAGAAAAATGAGATAGATTATTTAAGGACAAAGATGTTCTTTGAAGTAGATAAAAAAGTTAGTAAAATTGATTTAAATCATAAGATATATTCTTTAAATGCTCCAACAGGAATGGGAAAGACATTAGCTGTCTTTAATTTTGCATTAAAATTAGCAAATAGGGTAAAAAATGAAAAAGGTATAGAAATGAGAATTATATATTGCCTACCATTTTTAAGTATTATAGACCAAAATTATAAAGTGTTATATGATGTTTTAAGAAAAATTTTTGGAAAAGACGTTTCTTCAGATGTTTTATTAAAGCATCATCATTTAAGTGAGATTTATTATAAGTTAGATGAGAATGTTTTTGAAGAGGAGAAATTTCTACACTTAATAGAAACATGGAATTCAAAAATAATAATAACTACATTTATGCAACTATTTTATACAATCTTTACTAACAAAAATAAAAATTTAAAGAAATTTCAAGCATTGAGTAATTCAATAATTATATTAGATGAGATACAGGCAATTCCTTATGAGTATTGGTATGCAATAAATAAGCTTTTTAAATTTTTGGCAGAGGAATATAATATTTACTTTATTTTATGTACTGCTACATTACCAATGATTTTTGATAATAATATTGAAATTTTAGATAATAAAGAAGAATATTTTAAAAAGATAAATAGGACAAAAATAAAAGTTCATAAAAATGAAATGAATTTGAAGGAATTTATTGATTTAGTTGCTGAAGATATTGAAAAAAATCCAGATAATGATTATCTAATTGTTTTAAACACTATAAGATCTTCAAAAGAGGTTTATAGTGCATTAAAAGAGTTAGTTGATGGAGATTTTTATTATTTATCAACAAGCATATATCCAAAAGAAAGATTGAGAAGAATTGAAAGCATCAATAAAAACAAAAATAGAAAAATTATTGTTTCTACTCAATTAATTGAGGCAGGAGTAGATATTAGTGTAGATATTATTTATAGAGATATTGCTCCTTTAGATTGTATAAATCAAACTGCTGGAAGGTGTAATAGGCATAATGAAGGAAAAAAGGGAATAGTTAATGTTGTTAAATTGGTAGATGAGAATGGTAGAAGGTTTGCTGATTACATTTATGAGAGGCACTTAATAACTAAAACTGAAGAATTATTAAATGAGTTTGAGATTATTGATGAAAAGATGTTTCTAAATTTGAATAACAAATATTTTAAAAAATTAAGTGATTATAAAGATAAATCAAAAGATATTTTAAAAGTTATAGAGAAGTTTGAATATGAAAAAGTTGAGAAAGAATTTAAATTAATTGAAAATATTCCATCTATAGATTTATTTGTTTGTATTGAAGATGAAGCTGAGAAGATTTGGGAAGAATTTGAAAGAATTAATAAAATAAAAGATGCATTTGAAAGAAGGAGAGAGTTTTTAAAAATAAAAAGGGAGTTTTATAGTTATGTTATAAGTGTTCCTGAATATCGTATAAAAGGGAAGGATATCTTATTTGAGAATTTGAGTAAAATAAATGAGAAATACTATGATAAAGAAACTGGTTTTAAGATTATTGAAGATAAAACAATAATATTATAACTATTTTTCATCTTTTTTTCATCTTTATTTGTTTCCATCCTTGTTTTAATGGATGAGCGATTCAAACGACTTGGGACTATCGAAATATTCGAATGCACTAATAACTGTTTCCATACCTTGTTTTAATGGATAAGCGATTCAAACGGGGAGATATTCCCCTACTCTGGAGATGTGCTAAGAGTGTTTCCATCCTTGTTTTAATGGATAAGCGATTCAAACCCAACAATGTTGGCTGAATTACTGCATATGGCTAAAAAGTTTCCATCCTTGTTTTAATGGATAAGCGATTCAAACCCTATGCAACCACTAATTATATTCGCCAAAACTCCTATATAAATCTTTCTTTTTCAACAAGATTTTTCTTACTACCCAATTATTAAAACCTTTATAAAGTTAAGAAAGATTATGCAAATTATTTATAAATATAACGCACAACTGTATTATAAAATTCAAATAATTATAGCTTACCTAACTAAAATAAAAATAAACTAAACATAAAACTATAAAAATAAAAATAAATATCTAAAATAATTAAAAAATCTCAATTTTAATTCGAAAAAATCATTATTACTTTTTCCCGATTTTCTCATACAAATTTTAGCAATAGGGTATATAAAGGCAAGAAAAGTTAATTAGAAAAATTGATATAGTTATTAGAAAAGTTAATTAATATTAGTGTCCCCCGGGGGAGCAAAGAGGGTATCATCGCACGCCAAGGCTCACCCCCGCGGTTTCCCGGGGGTATATTATAAGTTTTAATATCACTTTATATAAGCTTTCCATGATAAGTCAATGTCTATGGCTCCTCCTTGCACATCCCCACTTACCTCTTCCTCTAAAATTCCTTCTATTTCTAAATAAATACTCTTTAACTCTTCTATTTTATCTTTATCAGCTTTCCATAGACCTCTTTGATAAGCTTCTAATAATCTTCTACTAATCTCCTCTAGAGCATATATATTTTTATCTTTAAAAAACTCTCTATTTTCTTTATTTTTAATAAATACATCATATATTTTATCATAAATCCAATTTTCTACATCTTTTGTTGTAGATCCCCAGCCATAAACTCTTGTTATTCTTTTAGCAATATCTCCAGCACCTTTATATCCATGTTTTTTCATATCTTCTATCCATTTTGGATTTAGAAGTTTTGTTATAACCACTCTCTTTATTTCATCTTTTAAATCCCTAACAGCTATATCTTTTCTAGTATCTCCATAATAAGCTTTTATTTTTTTATTTCTTAAAACTCTTACAGCATTAGTTAATCCTCCATGAACTCCAAAATAACAACAACAGCCAAATAAGTCATACTCATCAGAGACAACTTTATTAAATGTAATATCAACAGTTTTTAGTAAATTTTCAAACTCTCTTTTAGCTTTCTTACCATATACCCCATTACCATAAGCATATGAGTTCCAATAAATAAAAGCATCTTTTAAATCTTTTTCATCTTTCCATGCACTTGCATAAACTGCATATTTTACACCATTACCATAAGTCCCTGGTGGAGATGAAAATAATCTTAAAGTAGCTTCTCTAAATGAAAGTCCACTTTTTAATCCATTAATAACATGCTTTTTAACAAAATTTAATTCTAATGGTTCATTTAACTTAGCTACCTTAGTAATAGCTTTATCTAGCAGCTCCATACAGTTTGGAAACATGTCTCTTAATATTCCAGAAACCCTTACTGTTACATCTATTCTGGGTCTTCCAAGTTCCTTTAGTGGAATAATCTCAATATCAATAACTTTATCCCCTTTATAAACTGGCTTAACTCCTAAAAGGTGGAACATCATACCCAAACATTCTCCATCTGCCCACATCACATCAGATGCCATCCAATATAATGCAATATTTTCAGGATAGTTTCCATTTTCTTTAATATATTTTTCTAATAATTTGTTAGCTAAAATCACTCCAACTCTATATGCTGATGGTGTAGGGATTTTATATGGGTCAACAGAATAGAAATTTCTACCTGTGGGTAAAATATGATAATTTCCTTTAGTTATTAATCCAGAAGGTCCAGGTTCAATATATTCAACATCAATAGCTTTTAATAAACTTCCAATCTCATCAGTTTTCTCTATTCTTTCATTAATATCTAATATTTTTTCATCAATATCACATTTTTTCTCTTTACTTTTTAATATTTTAGCTATATATTCTTCATTAACATCATAATCATAACTTATAATAGATTTAATATACTTTACCCTATCTTTTGGTTTTTCACCAAATATATGCATACCACTGTTTCTTTTTGAATTTTTTATTAACTCTAGCATATCTCTAATTTCTTTAAACTTTTCTTTAAAATTCTCATGACTAATGTCAATATTTAACTTTTTCAGCTCCTCCATTATTAAATGCTCTAATTGATGTCTCCTATTACTATCCATATCTTTTAAATATTCATCAACATAACTATACAATCTCTCAAAGTCTTCTCTAACATCAACCATGAGTGTTTGCATATGATCTATAATGACAGCATAACTTCTCCTCTTAGCTATAACTCCTTCAGCAGGATTGTCTGAATTGTAGATGTAGAGATGTGGAATATCTCCAATTGCTATATCAGGGAAACATTTATTAGATAAACCTACATTCTTTCCAGGTAAGAATTCTAATGTTCCATGAGTGCCTACATGAATGATAATGTCAGCAATATCATTAATATATTTATACGTAGCTAGATATTGATGAGTTGGAGGGCAGTAAGGATCATGTAATATCTTACAGACAGCTCCATCACACCTTGCTCCTGCACAGCCTCTTTTTGGTTGAACACAAACATATATATTTCCAAATTTCAAGCCAGTTATAACAATTTTGTTTTTTCCATTAACATCTTTATAAACCATAGAAGGTGGAATATCTTTTCCCTCTAACCCTCCCCAAGTTTCTAAAACTTTTTTTTGGACATCTTTTGGCAGTGTTTTAAAGTATCTCATATATTCTTCCTCATCCATCAAATATAAATAACCTCCCTTAGCAATTATTTCATTAACAGATGTCCATCTAAACTCTGAAATAGCTTTTTTTTCTAATATTAATTTTATTAACTCTTCACCATTTTTGGGAATATTTTCAACATAGTATCCATTTTCTTTTAACTTTCTCATTATCCTTACAACACTTTCTAAACTGTCTAAATGAGCAGCACTACCAATAGTAGCTTCTAAAGAAGCACAAGCATTTTGATGTAAAATAAATACTACTTTCCTATCCTTTTTTGGCTTATATTTTAAATCCATCCATCTTTTAATTCTCCTGACAACTTTCTTTATTCTTTCCTCAATAGGTATTTTATAGTTATTGTCAGTTGTAGCTATTATTATAGGCTCTATTACACCCTCTAATTCTGGAAGTGCTACACTCCAACCAATTTCAGAAGATAGGCCTTCTTCACTATTAAGCCACTCATGATAGCTTTTATTATAACTCATTATTGGATGAAAAATAGGGACATTTAGCTTTTTTAATATTTCAACTCCTGAAATTTTATTTAATTTATCATTCTCTCTAACAGTGTTTAATGGAAATGACATTAAGTTTATTAATCCATCTATTATAGGTTTGCCATCTTTAAAGAAAAATTTTAAAACTATTTCACCAGAGCTCATATCATTTAAATCTGTTTTAGCTCCATAAGAAAAGATAGGAATAATATTAAACTCTTCTTTAAGCTTATCTAACAATAAATTTATGGCCCTCATATCTTCATTAACTAAATAGTGCCTTGAGAATAATACACCAATAGTATATTTTTTATCAAACTCAACATCTTTTAAAAACTCATCTAAACTTTCATATATTTTATTATTATAATAAATTCCATGGAAAGGTAGTTCAATCACATCCCTATCCTCTCCTAAAATATAATATATCATATTTTTAAAGTTTTCAAGACCTCCATAGGTTATAAATAAATAACACTTATAAGCTTTATCTGAAACCCATTCTTCAGGATTTTGAGAAATAACTATAAGATTTTTGTTTTTTATCTTGCTAATATCAATATCATCACTAACAGTTTTGTAAATGAAGATTATGTCATAATTTTCCACTTCTTTTAAAAACTTCTCAAATGGTTCTTTGTTTGAGTATATCTTATATTCAATTTTCCTATCTTTCCTAACTTCATCTAAAGCTCTTTTTAATATATTACAATAAGACGCCCACATATAAAATAGCAATTTCATATTTTCACCATGTAATAAAAATAATTAATTTTAACATATTTTTGTAATAATTTATAAAAATTTTTATTACAATTTAATAATAGGTGATAATATGGAGAAAGAAAAAGAAGTGTTAAAAAAGGTTAGGGAATTTATGATACTTAACTTAGAGATTAAAAAGCTTTTAAAAGAGTTAAATTTTGAGGATATTTATGAGGAATATGAGAGAGTAACAAAGATATTAAGAAAACCAAATATTGAACTTTATAGAAGGCTTTATAATGCTGTTTTAGAATTAGAGTATAATGGTAAGAAGAGAAAAGAGATTCCATGGTTCCCAAGAATAGATTATGACAAGTGTAAAAACTGTAAAAAATGTGTAGAATTTTGCCCTAGAGGAGTTTATGATATTGAAGATGGAAAAGTTAAAGTAAAATATCCTTATAATTGTATAGTTAATTGTAATGCATGTGCAGAAATGTGCTGTGATAACAAAGCCATTATTTTTCCAAATAAAACTATTTAATACTTAAAATTTCTTCATACAATTCATCTAAAGCTTTTATGTAATTAACTTCCCCTCTTTCTATCTTATCCATGACTTCTTCAAGTTGTCTAGTCCTCTCTTCAGAGATTAAGTGTGGATAATTAGAAATAAGATAGTTATAAACCTCTATTCCTAATTTTGTAGGAATTAATTTATTCTTATCTTTACTCTTTATTACATACCTCCTATCCAATAACTTTTTAATTATCTGAGCATATGTTGAAGGTCTTCCTATACCCCTCTCTTTCATAAGTTTAATAACATCTCCTTCATCATATAATGGAACTTTAGGAACTTTTCTTATCTTTTTCTCAAGAACCTTTAACTTATCTTTCTCTATTTTTGGAATCTGTTTTAACTTTAAATTATATATCCTACTCCATCCATCAAATTTTATCTCTATGTAACCCTCTATCTTTTCATCCAAATCTTTAATATATATCTCTTCATAATCAACAACAACATCCTTCATCTGTGAAGCCATAAATCTTCTAAATATCAAATCATAGACCTTTATATGGTTCTTTGTCAATTTTATATTATTCTCTTTTAAAAACTCTATTAACTCTTCAGTATCCATAGGTTTTGTAGGCCTTATACATTCATGAGCCCCTTCCATAAAAAATTCTCTATTTTTAATATAATCCTCCATATTATTTAGCTTTAAATACTCCTTAGCAACCCTCATTCCATCCAAAGAAACTCTTGTTGAAGATGTTCTATGATATGTAGTAAGCCCAAGCTCAAACAACTCTTGAGCTATATTCATAACTTCACTAACACTTAAATTAAATCTTTTTGTAGCTTCTTCTAACAGTGTGTCTGTAGTAAAAGGTGGCTGTGGAGGGATAGATTTTTCATAAATCTTAATATCTACATTAACATAATCTTTGTCAAAATCTTCATCTATAGCTTTTCCAACATATAGATTATACTCTAATTTTAGAGAGAGGTACTTTACCCTCTCCATATATTCATTATATCTCTCTATTATCCAACCTAAAACTGGTGTTTGAACTCTACCTGCAGATAGATAATTTTTTCCAAATACATTCCAAAGTTTTTGGCTAAGTCTAAACCCTATCCATCTATCTTCAATTCTCCTAACAATTTGACTTTTAACTTTATTTTTATCAAGCTCTAATTTTTCTCCTTTTTTATAAGCTTCAACAGCTCTTAATATAGCTCTTTTAGTTATCTCATTAAATCCAATTCTATAAATATTTTTGTTAAAAGGCATGATATTTAATGCTATATCATATCCAATCTTCTCTCCTTCATTATCAATATCTGTAGCTATAAAAACAGCATCAACTTCATCAGCAATCTCCCTAATAATTTTTATATTTTCTTTACTATCCATAAAATTAACTTTTTCTCCTTTATTTAATAACTCTTTAATTAGCTCTTCTATATCTTTCTGATCAGTGTATTGCTCTCCATTTATCTTTTTTATTGAACAATAAATTGGTATGTATAAATTTTTTTCAATTTTTACTCCATAAAAACCTTCTTTTGTTACAAGATCAAATACATGCCCTCCACTAGCAGTTATTATTAAGTTTAAATCCCCTACACAAACTTCATACACATTTCTATTATTTATTTTTCTAACAGAAGGGTTTCCAAAGAAATTAGCTATTGTTCTTGCTTTGTTTGGACTTTCTACAACCATTAAGACAGATTTTAATAAATCAGGTATTTTATTTTCTTTTCTACCCTTTTTTATCTTTTCTCTATCATCATCAATTTTCTTTAATATTTCATCCAAACAAACTTCATCAACACTTTTAAACTCACTTTCATACATGAATAACATATATTTTCTTAAATATTCAAATATTTCTTCATCATCAACTAAAACTACAGAGAGCCCTTTTGTTAAACCGAACTCAGTCATCCTTGAAGTTCTACCTGAAGCTTGTATGTATGTTTTTACATCTGGAAAGAGAATATACAGATCATCTTCTTTTCTAATTGAGAAGTTCTTTATTTTAAGTTTTTCTTTTATTATCTTTTTAATCTCCTTTACATCTTTATTTTTAATGTCTATATCTTCTTTTATCTGTTTCTTTTCTTTTAAATTTTCTATATATTCTTTTAATTTCATTTTAAACTTGGGTATGCCATAAAATATTGTATATCTCACCCTTTCAGGCATATCCAATCCTCTAACCAAAACCCCATAATATGAAGCCACACCAATTAAAACATCTATTTTTTCTTCTTTAAAGTCTTCAAATCCTTTCTTATCTTTTGAATGAATAAGTTTAGCTTTTATATTATTTTTTATTAATAATTCTTCTATTTTCTTAGCTTTTTCAATACCATAATCTAAAGAAACAAATATTAAACCACCAGAACCAAATTTTTTAACATAGTTTAATATCCTATTAAGATCAAAGTTATTATCATAAAGATCCTCAACATCCCTCAACTTATTCATTCCAAAACCCACTTCAAAATCTAATAACTCCCTGTAAAGCTTGACCCTATCTCCATAACTCTTCCCTGTAGCTGATGCTATCACCAAGCATCCATGTTTAATACTCTTAATTTTCTCTTTTAGTTTTTCTCTTTTTTTCATAGCTTCTTCTAACTTACCAATTCTTATTAAATATATAATCTTAGCAGCTTCATTAATTATGTCTTCTGGAAAACCTAATAGCATTAAGGTTCTATCAATGTTTTTAGAGGCCTTTAAAAGAGCATCAACATCATCAACAAAAATAAAATCAAATTTATTTTTTGGCATGTTTTTAGCTAAATAATTGGATGTTGTTATTAATATAGAATATTCTCCCTTTTCTATCTTTTCTTTCATTTCTTTTTTATCTTTATTAGAAAGCTCAGAATGATAGACAGCTACATCTATATTATTATCTAACCCCCTTAATCTCTCATAAGTTTGTTTAACTAGTAATGTTGTAGGTAAAATTATATAGCATTTTTTCCCTTTTTTAGCTAAATATAAGCTCATTAATATTCCAAAAAAGCTTTTTCCTACACCTGTTGGTGCAACAATAGAGAAGCTTTTATTTTTTAATACTCTCTTAGCCCACATCTTCTGTATGCTAAGTAAGGAATATCCTAAACTCTTTGTAAATTTTTCAAATTCTTTAAATTCTTTCCAAATCTTACAATAATAAGAAAGGTCTTTTAGATTTTCTATTTTTTTACAAAGCTCAGTTTTTTCTACTTCTTTGTCCTCCTTTAAACACTTTTTACAAACACCTATCTTTAGCCTCTCACTCTCTATCTCACCATTACAATTAGGACACATCTCTTTAAATATCATGGGGACAACCATAAATATCACTTAAACTTTAAATTTTAATTTATGAACTTAAAAAATAGATAATAAAAACTTTTTGGTTGTATGTTTCTGATAGTCTCAAATATAAAAAAGAAAATATAATATAAAGAATTATTCTATTTTTTCTCCAAATGCAAACCTACTCTTTACAGAAGTTATTTTAATATTTACTTCATCTCCTTTATGTGTTTCTGGAACAAACACTACAAAACCTTCAACTCTTGCTATTCCATCTCCTCCTTTACCCATATCTTCAATTTTTACCTTGTAAGTTTCTCCTTCCTTAACTGGAACTCTTTTACCTTTATCTTTATTATTTTTAAACATCTAATTCACCAAACCTTTATTAACCTCATTGCATTAAGCTCATTATTAAGAGTATAATAACTCATATAAATACCTATGCATGTGCAAATATTTCTATATTTTTACACAACTATAAAATATGTGGGGGATTATGAACACATTTGGAGATATGTTTAGAGTTACAGTGTTTGGAGAGAGCCATGGAAAAGCTGTAGGAGCTGTTATAGATGGATGTCCAGCAAATTTGCCATTGACTGAGGAAGACATCCAAAAAGAGTTAGATAGGAGAAAACCAAAATCTATATTTTCTACACCAAGAAGAGAAGAGGATAAAGTTGAAATCTTATCAGGAATTTTTGAAAATAAAACAACAGGAGCTCCAATATGTGGAATAGTTTATAATAAAAATATTAGACCAAAGGACTATGAAGAAATAAAATATAAACCTCGCCCAGGGCATGCAGATTTAGTTTATAGGTTGAAATATAAAAACTATGATTACAGAGGAGGAGGGAGAGCTAGTGGAAGGGTAACAGTAGGGCATGTTATTGGAGGTGCTGTAGCTAAGAAGTTGTTATCATATACATACAATATAAAAATTATTGGCTATACAGTGAAGATAGGAAAAATTGAGAGTGAATTTAATTATTACAATAATCAGGAAATCTTTAATAATGAAAGTGCTGTTGAAGAATTAATAAATAAGATAGAAAACAATCCATTGAGATGTCCATCTATAAATGAAAAAGAGATGGAAGAATATATTTTAAAAGCTATAGAGGAGAAAGACAGTGTAGGGGGTGTTGTGGAGATTGTTATTTTAAATCTTCCTGTAGGTGTGGGAAATCCAATATTTAACAAATTACATGCTGAACTTGGTAGAGCTCTGTTAAGTATAAATGCTGTTAAAGGTGTGGAGGTAGGAAGGGGATTTAAGTCATCTGAAATGTTTGGTAGTGAGATGAATGATGAGATGTATTTTGATGATGAAAAAAATATTAAATTCTACTCTAACAATTCTGGAGGGGTTTTAGGAGGGATATCAACAGGTCAGCCAGTAGTTTTAAGAATAGCTATAAAGCCTACACCATCAATAGGTAAAAGACAAAGAACAATAAATTTAAAAACCTTAGAAAATGATTATATTGAGATAAAAGGAAGGCATGATCCTATTATTGTCCCTAGAGTCATACCTGTAGCTGAAGCTATGGTTGCTATAACATTGGCTGATCTTATGATAAAGTCGGGATTTATTCATCCTTGCTGCTTATAAATTTCAATCTTTTCTAACAATATTTTTAAATCAGTCTTTTTTGTTATATTATCTTCTTTCTCTAACATTTCCTTAACTTTTTTCTCTAACTCATTAATGTCTTTAGCTTCTTTAATAAGATTTTTAATAAACTCCATATTTGATATATAGGGTAGAACATCATACAAAAGCTCTTCCAAATTAATCACCTTTCTTAGGCTCATATCTATCTTTTATAGCTATTTCCCTTACTAACTTTGTAATCTCCCTTTCTAATCTTTCAGTTCTTTCAAACAGTTTATAAACTAGGTATAATAAGATAGCTAAGGTTGTATAGACAATAGCATCTACTCCCCTCCCTACCCCTAAAATATCTGCTATTTTACTCATTAAATTAGGATTTATTAATAACAATAAGATAATCATCCAAATTATAACCCAAAATACACCTTTTTCTATTGACATATATCTTTTTTTAGTTCTATATAATGTTATTATTAGTGCAAAAATGCAAAATAAAATACCAAAAATTTGTATTAGCAAGAGATCACCTCATTTCTATTTATTATTTAATTACATCAAACTCTATTAATAAACTTCTGTATTATTGTTTTTGAAATTTTTAATAAAAAGGTTTATATATTCTCATTTTAATCCAAAATTATAATGATTAATCATGATAGATTTGTGATAGTATGAAAATGGGAATGGTTGGAGATCTTGTAATACCATCAGTAAAGATGAAAAAAGCCAACATATCTTTTTCAATAAACATTGGTGAAAAAGAGGAACCTAAAGGAAAAACTCCAAAACCTGGTCTATTGACATTAAGAAGTTGGGATTTTAAACTATTAGAGAGATACAAACCCTTCTATATGCCAATCTGTGATTTGTGTTGTCTATGTACATTTGGGAAGTGTGATTTAAGTAAAGGTAAAAGAGGAGCTTGTGGAATTGACATTAGAGCCCAGCAGGCAAGGATAGTATTGTTAGCATGTTGTATTGGAACTGCATGTCATACAGCACATGCTAGACATTTAGTAGATCATTTAATAGAAGAGCTAGGGGAAGATTATGAAATTAATTTAGGTAATGAAATTGATGTTAAAATGCCTATAACAAGGGTAGTTATGGGTTATGAACCAAAGACATTAGGAGATTTAAGAGATGTTATATCATACTGTGAAGAGCAGCTAACTCATGGATTATCAGCAACCCATACTGGGCAAGAGGGTAGTTATTTAGATTTTGAAAGTAAAGCTTTACATATGGGAATGATTGATGATCTTGCTAGGGAAGTTGGGGATATAGCACAGATAATATCTTACAATATGCCAAAAGGGGAAGAAACTGATCTAGCTGATTTAGGCTTTGATGCTATTGATAAGAAAAAACCAGTCATTCTCTGTATAGGCCATAATGTTATTCCTGGAAGTTATATTATAGATTATTTAGAGGAGAAGGATTTAGAGGATGAAATAGAAGTCTGTGGAATCTGTTGTACAGCTATAGATATAAATAGAGTTTCAAATAAAACAAAGATTGTAGGGCCTTTATCAAAGCAAATCATGTTTGTAAGAGCAGGAGTAGCCGATGTTGTTATTGTGGATGAGCAGTGTATTAACACAAATATTCTTACAGAAACTTTAAACACTGGTGCTATATTCATAGCTACAAATGATAAAGCATGTCATGGATTAGAAGATATTTCCCACTTATCTCCTGAAGAAATGGTAGCATATTTATTAAAACATAGAGCAGCTTTAATAACTGATATGGAAAAGCTTGCAGAAGTTGCAGTTGAATTAGCTAAAATTGTAGCTAAAAATAGAAAAAAAGACATTCTTCCAACAGTAAAGGAAATTGTTGAATTAGCTAAACAATGTACTGAATGTGGATGGTGTAATAGAAACTGTCCATGTGCTTTTGAAATAAAAGAAGCTATGATTTTAGCTAAGAAGGGAGATCTAAAGGGATTAGCAGAGATATATAAAAAGTGTTACTCTTGTGGAAGATGTGAGGCTATCTGTGAGAGAAACTTACCAATAGTGAGTATGATAACTAAAGCAGGAATTTATCACTTTACAAATCAGAGATATAAAATAAGAATAGGTAGAGGACCTGTTACAGATGTAGAGATTAGAAAAGTTGGAGCTCCAATAGTTTTTGGAGATATTCCTGGAGTTGTAGGATTTGCTGGATGTTCAGCACTACCTAATGGAGAGGAAGAAGTGGCTTTAATGGCTAAAGAATTGTTAGAGAGAAAGTATATAGTTGTTGCTACTGGATGTTCTGCAATGGCTATAGCAATGTGGAAAGATAAAGATGGAAAAACACTTTATGAAAAATATCCATCTGAGTTTAAGGCTGGGGGTTTATTGAATTTAGGCCCTTGCTTAGCAAATGCCCACATAAGTGGAGCAGCAATAAAAATAGCCAATATCTTTGCTAAAAAACCATTAGAAGGTAATTATGAAGAAATAGCTGATTATATATTAAACAAAGTAGGGGCTGTTGGAGTAGCTTGGGGAGCAATGAGTCAGAAGGCTGCGGCTATAGCTACTGGATTTAACAGATGGGGAATTCCTGTTATTATAGGACCTCATGGGGCTAAGTATAGAAGATTGTATCTAAGTGATGGTAATAGATTCAAAGTTAGAGATAAGAATACAAAGGAAATATTAGAAATTGACCCCTGCCCAGAACATTTAGCTATAACTGCTGAAAATTATAAAGAAGCTCTCTGTCTAATACCAAAACTTTGTATGAGACCAAATGATACTCCAAAAGGTAGAGCTAATAAGATTTACCACTATGTCACTATGTATGAAAAATACTTTAACAGAATGCCACCTGACTTGGAAAAATTTGTAAGAACTGAGCAAGATATCCCATTTATGCTGAAGGATAAAATAAAAGAGTATTTAGATGAGAAAAATTGGAAACCATTAGAGAAATATCCTAAAGAGCCAACATTACTCTGGTGATATCTTATGGATAGATTTACACCTTATATTATTACTGCTGGGAGTAATACAAATCATGCTGAGGTTATTTCACCTTCAGCATTAAAGATGATGATTAAAAGGGCTAGATCCCCTATTTTAATTTTAGGAGAAAAGTGTGAAAGAGAAATTATAGATAGACTTATTGAAACTTATAAACTTAAAGTGATAAAAACCCCTGAAGAGATGAACTTAATGATTGTTATGAAATATCTTACACAGAGTGAGCATGATCTTGCTATATTTGTGGGAATAACATATTATTATTTAGCCCAAGCTTTAATGCATTTAAAACATTTCTCTAATTTAGTAACTGTTTCTATAGATAGGTATTATCAGCCTAATGCCCATTACTCTTTTCCAAATTTGGATGAAAAGGAATATTTGGATTATTTAAATAGATTAATAGAGTGATAGTATGAACCCAAAGATCATAGTTATCAATCCTGAAAAATGTTCTAAGTGTAATGATTGTGTCAATGTGTGTAGGGAGATTCATGGAATTAGTAGAGTAAGGAAGTATAATAATGTTCCAATGTTTTGCATGCAATGTGAAAAAGCTCCCTGTAAAGAAGTTTGTCCAGTTGGGGCTATTTATCTAAAAGAAAATATTCCAATTGTTAATAAGGAGAAGTGTATTGGTTGTGGTATGTGTGTTATTGCTTGCCCTATAGGGGCTATATTTATAGAAGATAAGGTAGCTCATAAATGTACTCTCTGTTTAGACACAGATAGAGTCTCTCCAGCATGTGTAGAAGCCTGTAAAGATAGGGCATTAATTCTTGTAACTGATGAAACACTTGAACTGTATAAAGAGGAGAGAAGGAAGAAAATATTGGATGTGTTAAAACAGGAGTAGGTGGTAGGATATGTTTGAAAACATTCCTGTATCAGTAGGGCCTATGAATGAAGGGGAGAGAATAAGGAAACCAGATATGTATGTTGAATTAGCAGGGCCAAAAAGTTATGGATTTGAACTTGTTAAAGTAGATGAAGCTGAAGATAAAATTGAAGTTATAGGTAAAGATTTAGATGAAATGGAAGAAGGGTCTATTAATCCATTTGCTATAATTATTAAAGTCAAAGGAAAAAAAATAGAAGAAGATCTTGAAGGAGTTTTGGAGAGAAGGGTACATGAGTTTTTAAATTATATTGAAGGAGTCATGCATCTAAATCAGAGAGATCAAATTTGGATAAGAATTAGTAAAGATGCTTATAAAAAAGGGCTGAGATTAAAGCATATAGCTGAAGTGGTTCAAAAGCTCTTTAAAGCTGAGTTTCCATTTATAGAAAAATGTGATGTAATTATTATAACAGATCCTGATAAAGTTAAAGAGGAATTAGAAAAGGCTAGAGAAATATATAATAAGAGAGATGAAAGAATAAAATCACTAAGAGATGAAGATGTGGATGTTTTCTATGGATGTATAATGTGTCAGAGCTTTGCTCCTACTCATGTCTGTGTAATCTCTCCTGAAAGACCTGCACTCTGTGGGGGAATAAATTATCTTGATGCAAGAGCTGCTGCAAAGATTGATCCAAACGGCCCAATATTTGAAATTAAAAAAGGAAAATGTTTAGATGAAAAGTTAGGAGTTTATGAAGGAGTTAATGAGGTAGTTAAAGAAAAATCTCAAGGAGCTATAGAGAGAGTTTCTTTATATTCAGCTTTAGTGGATCCTTGTACATCTTGTGGATGTTTTGAAGCTGTTGTATTCTACATTCCAGAAGTTGATGGGTTTGGTATAGCTCATAGAGCATTTAAAGGAGAAACTCCTTTAGGAATTCCTTTTTCAACATTAGCTGGTCAGTGTAGTGGAGGAAAGCAAGTTCCAGGATTTGTTGGAGTTTCTATAGCATATATGAAATCAAGAAAGTTTTTACAAGGAGATGGTGGATGGGAAAGAGTAGTTTGGTTACCAAAAGAGTTAAAAGAAAGATTAAAGGAAGATATTCCTAAGGATCTTTTTGATAAAATAGCTACAGATGAAATAACAAATGTAGAAGAATTAAAAAAATTCTTAAAAGAAAAAGATCACCCTGTTGTTAAGAGATGGGTTGAAGAAAGTGAGGTTGTAGAGGTAGAGGAGGAAACAGAAGAAGAAAAACCAGATTTAGAAGCTCCTGTAATTAATCTTCCTGGGGAATTTTTAGGGCTGCCATCTGGCATTAGAATTGAGCTCTATAATGCTATAATAAAAGCTGAAAAAATAGTAATATATAAAGAAAATGGTAAGAAAAAATAATTTTTTTATTTTATTATAATTTTCATTTGTAAATTTAAATTTATAGATATAACATTTATTAAAATAAACTTAACTACTCTTATAACCCAACTAAATTGATTGAGCCGCGCATAGGTCCCCATCCTTATTTGGTGTCTGGACACCTTACCGAGCCCTCGGGCGATTAGTACCGGCGGGCTGAACGCCTCGGCCAAAAAGGCCTCGGCGCTTACACCCCCGGCCTATCAACCCGCTCTTCTAGCGGAGCCCTCGTCCCCTTTACGGGGAATGGCCGCCTATTTTCGGGGAGGGTTTCGGGCTTAGATGCCTTCAGCCCTTATCCCTTAGCGCGTAGCTGCCCGGCGATGCCCTGCCGGACAACCGGTAGACCAGAGGCGCCGGCGGCTCGTTCCTCTCGTACTAGAGCCACCTTCCCCTCAGGCGGCCAACACCCCCAGCAGATAGCAACCAACCTGTCTCACGACGGTTTAAACCCAGCTCACGATCCCCTTTAATGGGCGAACAGCCCCACCCTTGGGCCCTGCTGCAGGCCCAGGATGGGAAGAACCGACATCGATGTAGCAAGCCGCGGGGTCGATATGGGCTCTTGCCCGCGACAACTCTGTTATCCCCGGGGTAGCTTTTCTGTTATCCCTGGCCCCCATCGGTGAGGCACAGGGGTTCGCTAGGCCCGGCTTTCGCCTCTCGGTCGGCCTCTTTTACCGACCGAGTCAGGCCGGCTTTTGCCCTTGCACTCAACGGCGGAGTTCTGACCCGCCTGAGCCGACCTTTGGGCCCCCCTGATGCCTTTTCAGGGGGGTGCCGCCCCAGCCAAACTGCCCACCTACCGGTGTCCCCGCTTACGCGGGTTAGGGACGTGGCCATGGGTGGGTGGTGTCCCATGGGCGGCTCCACCACCCCCGGAGGGGTGGCTTCGACGCCTCCCACCTACGCTGTGCACCCACGGCCACGCCCCAACGGCAGGCTGCAGTAAAGCTCCACGGGGTCTTCGCTTCCCGCTGGGGGTCTCCGGCCTTTGCACCGGAAAGGTAGGTTCACCGGGATCCGGCCCGGGACAGTGGGGGTCTCGTTACGCCATTCATGCAGGTCGGAACTTACCCGACAAGGAATTTCGCTACCTTAAGAGGGTTATAGTTACCCCCGCCGTTTACCGGCGCTTCGCCCGGTTGTACCCGGGTTTCACGTACCGGCACTGGGCAGGCGTCGGCCCTGGTACACACCCTTACGGGCTAGCCAGGACCTGTGTTTTTATTAAACAGTCGGACCCCCCTGGTCACTGCGACCTGCGGTCCCCTCATAAAGAGAAGACCGCAGGCACCCCTTCTCCCGAAGTTACGGGGCCAATTTGCCGACTTCCCTGGGCCGGATTACCCCGACACGCCTTAGGATACTCGCCTAGGGGCACCTGTGTCGGTTCTGGGTACGGTCACCGGGGATCCTTGCCAGCTCCCTTTTCACGGGCTCCAGGGCTCAGCCGAACCCTCCAAAAGGAGGGCCCATCACGCTTTTGCCCGGTTCTCGCCATTACGGCACTCCCCGGGCTTATGCGCTTGGCCACCCTGGCAAGGGTGGTCGGCCTACCCCGAAGCGTCGGGAGCTGGCCTTGCGTTGCCGCACGTACCCCGGTGGCGCCGGAATATTAACCGGCTTCCCTTTCCCCCCTAGGGAATTACCCCGGGGGTTAGGACCGGCTAACCCACCGCTGACGACCATAGCGGTGGAAACCTTGCCCCTTCGGCGGTGGGGATTTTCACCCCACTTTGCTGTTACTACTGCCGGGATTCTCGTTCCCGCGTGGTCCACCCCTGCTCACGCAGAGGCTTCTACCCACGCGGGACGCCCCCCTACCGGATCATCCCTTTTCGGGATGCCCCCGGGTCTCGGCGGCCGGCTTAGCCCCCGTTATCTTCGGGGCCCCCGACCTCGACGGGTGAGCTGTTACGCACTCTTTAAAGGATGGCTGCTTCTAAGCCAACCTCCCCGCTGTCTTAGGCCGGGGACACCCTTCTCATTTACACTTAGCCGGCACTTAGGGGCCTTAACCCGGGTCCGGGTTGTTCCCCTCTCGGACGTACGGCTTACCCGTACGCCCTCACTCGGGGGCTAAGGCGATGACGGGTTCGGAGTTGGACAGGGTGCCGAGGGCTTTCGCCCCCAAACACCCTATCCGTGGCTCTACCCCGCCATCTACCTAACCCCCGGCTGTCCTGCGGGACATTTCGGGGGGAACCAGCTATCTCCGGGCTCGATTGGCTTTTCACCCCTAGGCCGGGGTCAGAGGAGCACTTTGCATTGTAACACCCCTGCGGGCCTCCACCCCTCTGATGAGGGGCTTCACCCTGCCCCGGCCTAGATCGCCCGGTTTCGGGTCGTACGGGTGTGACTCCGGGCCCTTTCGGACCCCGCCCCTCGGCAGAGCCTGCGGGCATGTCGGTTTCCCTACGCCTCCGGGGTTAAACCCCTTAGGCTCGCCACACCCGTACACTCCCCGGCCCGTTTTTCGAAACGGACGGCACGACCCCGGCATACCCCTCCTCGTACTCCTCCCTCGCGGGAGTTTCCTTCGGAGGGGTTACCTTAAGGGCCGTGCCATTCTGTCCCCACCTGGTTTCAGGCTCTTTTCACCCCCCGCTAGGGGTGCTTTTCAGCTTTCCCTCACGGTACTAGTGCGCTATCGGTCTCGGGACGTATTTAGGGTTGGAGGCCTAATGTCCCCCAGCTTCCCGCGCGATATCCAACGCACGGTACTCAGGGACAGCCCAGGATCCATGTTGGTTACGCCTACGGGGCTTTCACCCTCTATGGCGCCCCATTCCAGGGGACTTCGGCTTCCCAACATGGATCCATTATGGGCTGCCCTGCAACTCCACATCTCCCTTCCCTTACGGGAAGGGATTCGGTTTGCCCTATGCCGGTTTCGGTCGCCCCTACTCCCGGCATCTCGGTTGATTTCTTTTCCTGCGGGTACTCGGATGTTTCTTTTCCCCGCGTTCCCGCTCCCTAATGGGAGCGCCCCAAATGGGGCAGGAAGTCCCATTCGGGGATCCCGGGTTCTACGGCTGCCTGCGCCTCCCCCGGGCTTATCGCAGCTTGCCACGCCCTTCCTCGGCGCCCGAGCCGAGCCATCCACCAGGTGGGGTTACGGCTCGGTAAGGTGTCCAGATTTCACCTTAAGGATGGGGACCTATGCGCGGCTCTCATCTATATCGAGCCCTTCACCCACAACCCTAATGAGTTGTGGGCTGCATAAAAAAATAATTTGGTGGACCCGGAGGGATTTGAACCCTCGGCCTCCGGCTTGCAAGGCCGGCGCTCTCCCAGCTGAGCTACGGGCCCACATCCTTCTGAGGCAAGCCCACGACTGGTTTTTAGTGCCCTGCAGCAACCAGCTTTTTTCTCGGGAGGTGATCCAGCCGCAGGTTCCCCTACGGCTACCTTGTTACGACTTCGCCCCCCTCGCCGGACCCAGGTTCGACCCACCCCTTAACGGAATGGGCCTCACCTGGACCCGACTCGGGTGGCGTGACGGGCGGTGTGTGCAAGGAGCAGGGACGCATTCACCGCGCCATGGTGAGGCGCGATTACTACGGATTCCGGCTTCACGAGGGCGAGTTACAGCCCTCGATCCGAACTAAGGCCGGGTTTAGGGGATTCGCTCCCCCTTTCGGGGTCGCGTCCCATTGTCCCGGCCATTGTAGCCCGCGTGTAGCCCAGGGGATTCGGGGCATGCGGACCTGTCGTTGCCCGCACCTTCCTCCGGCTTTGCGCCGGCGGTCCCCCATGAGTGCCCTCCCCCCGGAGGGGGAGATGGCAACATGGGGCACGGGTCTCGCTCGTTACCTGACTTAACAGGACGCCTCACGGTACGAGCTGACGACGGCCATGCACCACCTCTCGGCTCGTCTGGCAAGGTCGTCAACCTGGCCTTCATCCTGCCGTCGCCCCTGGTGAGATTCCCGGCGTTGAATCCAATTAAACCGCAGGCTCCACCCGTTGTAGTGCTCCCCCGCCAATTCCTTTAAGTTTCAGTCTTGCGACCGTACTCCCCAGGCGGCGGACTTAACGGCTTCCCTTCGGCACCGCGCCAGCCCGAAGCTGACGCGACACCTAGTCCGCAGCGTTTACAGCCGGGACTACCCGGGTATCTAATCCGGTTTGCTCCCCCGGCCTTCGTCCCTCACCGTCGGACCCGTTCCAGCCGGGCGCCTTCGCCACAGGTGGTCCCCCAGGGATCAACGCATTTCACCGCTACCCCTGGGGTACCCCCGGCCTCTCCCGGTCCCAAGCCCAGCAGTATCCCCGCCAGCCCCACGGTTAAGCCGTGGGATTTAAGCAGGGACTTACTGGGCCGGCTACGGACGCTTTAGGCCCAATAACAGTGGCCACCACTTGGGCCGCCGGTCTTACCGCGGCTGCTGGCACCGGACTTGCCCAGCCCTTATTCCCGGAGCTGTTAACACTCCGGAAAAGCCCTGGCAGAGCCAGGGCACTCGGGGTCCCCTGGTCGGGCTTTCGCCCATTGCCAAGGTTTCGCGCCTGCTGCGCCCCGTAGGGCCTGGACCCGTGTCTCAGTGTCCATCTCCGGGCTCCCCCTCTCAGGGCCCGTAGGGATCGTAGGCTTGGTGGGCCGTTACCCCACCAACTACCTAATCCCCCGCAGCCCCATCCTCGGGCGGGCCTAAAGGCCCTTTCGGGGAGGGATCATTCCAGACCTCCTCCCCTATGGGGGATTAGCCTCAGTTTCCCGAGGTTATCCCCCACCCGAGGGTAGGTTAGCCACGTGTTACTGAGCCGTGCGCCGGTGGCGTTCCAAAAGGAACGCCCCCTTGACTCGCATGGCTTAGTCGGACCCCGATAGCAGTGGCCTCCGGCAGGATCAACCGGAATTAAATGGGAGCACGGTCGCAAGAAAGGATCAACCTTGAGCTGGTTGCTGCAGGGTTTCACCACCAGTCGTGGGCTTGCCTCAGTCCCGATCCGAGAAGGATCGGGAACGCATCTCAACTGCATCTTATAGGCTAGTAGTGTATATTGAATTGTTTTTAGGTTTAGAACAAATGATATTATAAATTATATAATTTAATTATTTTTTTATATTCAAATCATCTAATGTATTTATATTTATAAATATGTTTCCAAAAATTTCAGCATCTATAAATAAAGGCTTAGATCTTTTTATTAAATTTCTCAATGATAAATTCTTCCCTTCTAAAATAATATTCTCAATCTCTTTTAAACAGTCTCTCCTATAAAGAGCAAAAAGAGGTTCAATGTATCCATTTTTATGTTTTGGAATGATGATATTATATTTATTATCTATAAAGTTTATTAGCTTTTTAATAGCTTCCTGTGTAATGAAAGGAGCATCACATGGTAAAGCTAAAAACCATTCTTTTTCTAAAACCCTCATTCCTACTAACAATCCCATAAGAGGTCCTTTATTTTCTATTAGATCAAAACTAACAATATAAGATTTTCTTATAAATTCTCTTTCCTTTTTAGTATTTATTGGATTTTTAGCAAAAACTATAACATAAGGGATGTTTAAAGACATTAAAAGATCTACTGGATAGTCCAATAGACACTTTCCATTAAAAATTTTAAATGGTTTTTCCCCACCAATCCTCTTCCCTTCCCCTCCAGCCAACACTATAGCACCTATAATACAAACCACCTTTAATTTATAATCTCTCCCTCAAAAGCTATACTTGGAGATATAAGGTGTCCTCTTTGTTCACTATCATTTAAAGGAATTGCATTTTTAAATAGTTTAAAAATATTTCCACTGAAAAGCCCTTTCTTCAATCCAATTATTTCTCCTTTTTTGTATAAATAAGAATTTTTTATTTCAATAGAAAAATCTCCTGTTATTGGATTAGAGGTGTGAGCTCCAATAATGTCATTTATGTAAACATATTCATCAAAATCATTCTTTTCCTTCTCTTCAATAATAAAGTTTGTTGGAGCTATCGATGGTAGTGTACTATAACCTCTTGAACAGTTACTTGTAGATTCTTTACTTTCAACATTAGCCCTTTTAATATCATACAAATAACTTTTTAAAACTCCATTTTCAACTAAAACAGTTCTTTGACTTTTTACACCTTCAGCATCACATTTCTCTGAATATAATGCATAATCTAAAGAGTTATCATCTACAATAGTTATATTCTTACTAAACACTTCTTCTCCTAATTTATCCTTTAAATAACTTCTATTTCTTTGAACATTCTCAGCTGAAAAGGCAGGATATAGGGTATAATATAGAAGATTGGAAAGGGCTCTTGGTGACAATATTATTATCCCTTTGTATCTAATTTTCTTACCATTAGCTGAATTTTTTGCTAACTCTACAGCTCTCTCACTAACTTCTCTTGTATTAAATAATTTATGATCTGTCTTATATTCATAAGCAGTTTCTCCATTTAACATTATAGATATATTTGCTGAAAAAAATGTCTGTCTTTCTTCAACATCTAAACCATAAGAATTTATTAATCTAAAATATGATATAGATTTATATACACCCCCACTTAAAATATTAGCATTAATCTCTTTCATCTCTAATAATCTATCCAACAATTCCTCTTCTGTTAAATTACATACTTCTTTGTTAAATAATCCCTTAGGCTCTTTATATTTATCAGGCTCAGCCAAAGATGAGTACTCATCATAAACTAAGTTTTTCATAGCTTTCTTTAATAATTCTTCATTTAAAACATTTCCATATGCAAAACCAACTTTATTATTTTTCAAAACTCTAATACCATAACCTATAGAACTGTGATATTCAAAACTATCTACATTCTCTCCATCTAACTCTACTCCAACAGAAACTCCTTTCTGCATAAATATTTCAACATCATAACCATATTTTTCTCCTAATTTCACAATATCCATAATATCACAGGTGGTAGTTTTGATAGAACAGATATTTATTGCCACAGTTATTATAATTTTTGGAGTTATATTAGTTAAGATTATTAATTATATCTTAAAGAATTGGGTAAAAAATATTGTTATTAATACAAAAACTAAATTAGATGACATTCTATTAGATGCCATAAGATTACCATTGGCGGTAATTATTTTATCATATTCAATATTATTAGCCCTTCACATACTAGGGATATCTTTTAAAATTCTTACCATTTTAGATAAAACTATAAGAGCTATAGCAATAATTTCAGCAACATACTTTTTTGTTAAATTTACTGATGGTATTTTTAAATACTATATAATCCCTGCAGTTGAAAAAACAGAAATGGAATTTGATGATCATGTGATAAAACCTTTGAACAAGATTATTAAAATATTTATTATAACTATTGGAATCTTAACTGCTCTAAGTGCAGTAGGGTATGATATAACAGCATTATTAGCAAGTTTAGGGATAGGAGGTTTGGCTTTAGCATTGGCTATGCAAGATACAATAAAGAATTTCATTGCAGGAGTTTTACTACTCTTTGATAAACCATTTTCATTGGGACATTGGGTTAAAGTTGATGGAGTTGAAGGAATTGTTGAAGAAGTAGGGATTAGAAGTGTTAGAATAAGAACTTTTGATTATACACTTATAACAATACCTAACTCAAAGCTATTAGAGAGTAATATTGAAAATCTAACAGTTAGGGATAGAAGGAGAGTGTTAATGACTATTGGGCTTACATACAATACAAGCTGTGAAAAGATAAAAAAAGCAAAAGAGATTATAATAAAAACTTTAGAAGAACATAGGGCAACTCTTCCACCATATAGAGTTCATTTTGTTGAATATGGAGATTGGAGTTTAAATTTAAGAGTGGAATATTTTGTCAGAAATTTAGGGTTTGATTACTATTTAAATACTATTGAAGAGGTTAATTTAAAAATTAAAGAAGAATTTGAAAAAGAAGGAATAGAATTTGCCTATCCAACATATTCTATTTATTTAGAAAAGAATCAATAATCTCTAAATAATATTTTTTTAACTCTTCTTTAAATTCCTTTAAATCTAAATAGTAAGCCTTATGATCTTCTAAATACATAGCCCTATCAGCAACAGCTGTTAATAAGTCTAGAGAAGAGGTAGTTATTATAAATGTACTTTCTCCAAGCTTCTCTCTTTCATAAGCTATAATTTCAGCTAGAGATTTAACACCTTCAAATTTCCTACTTAATACACCACTAACTAAAAGATTAACAGCTGAATTATCTTCATCTATTAAAATAATGTCTCTTTTATTTTTAATAGCCTTCTGTATTTGGTATGCCATATACATTGATCCTGAAGCAGTTCCATATACAGCTTTAGGAGAACCTCTAATACCCTTTGGCAGCTTTTGGAAAAATAAACTTATATCCTCCCCATTCATTTCCATAGAACCTGTTGTAGCTTTTATTAAATTTCTAACAGTTATAATAAACTCCCTACCATCTCCTATAATATGATCATCCTGCCCACTTTCAATAGCCTGCAACATTGTAGTTTTTCCCTGAGCATTTCTACCAGTTATAACAAATACTTCCTTCCTTTTTATTCCTAAACCTTCGACAACTCTATATTTTAACTCAATCTCAATAGGTTTTAACTCTTTAGGACATACAAATGGAATATTTATTTCCTTAGGACCTGCTATCCTATAATGTTTTCTTACTTCAGTGTATTTTCTAGCAGGTTTTGAATCATTAGCTATAAAAGAAACTAAATTAAGCTCTTTTAGTTTTTCTCTTAAGAATTTTTGATCTATTATATTTTTTGCTTCATCTATTAGAATATTTAAATTTATATTTTTTATCAATCTTTCTAAACCATAACCTATCTCATCTATTTTCTCAGCTATAACCTTCTCATCCCTCTCTTTAAATACCATTCTTAATAAAAGGTAAATCTTATTACCATCAATATAATTATAATCATCAGCTCTCCAAAGATCACTACCTATATTTAATGTACAATTAACCACTGTTAAAGGTTCATACAAACTTCTATATCTCTTACCAAAATATCCTGCTAATGGTAAAAATCTCTTTTTATTTATTATTTCACTTTTTATTTCTTCTATAACTCTCTGTGTAGCTCCTTCAATACCATCCTTATAATCTGATAATTTTAGAAACTTTTCATTCTCAAAAACAAATGGTAAAACAACCTTAATGTTACCATCAGGCTGTTTTACAGCATAATAAATTTTATTTTTATTAGCTTTTGTTATTAATCTATTATCTAAAAATGGGCATGTTATATGACTTAGAATACTATCTATCATAATATCATCATATATGTGTGTATTACAGCAGGTATGCAGCCAATAGCTGTACATGTTTCTAATGAAATTCTCTTCTCAGTTATATCTAAGTGATATTTAACTTCATCAAAAATCTTCTTTGGTAAACCATGTCTTCCAAGGCCTATATATATTCCTACAGGCTTTTTTCTTAATATATAAGCAATATCTTTAGCAGTTACTAATTTCTTTTCTTCAGGTTTTGATGTAGAAGCTACTGGGATCCCAAACTGCGGTAAAAATTTATCTACTATAAAAAATCTATTTTTATCTATAAGCTTCTCTAAATACTCTCCAGAGTTTCCTATAGTAGTTTTTAAATTTCTTATATCTTCCATACTACATGGAAATTCCATTATGGCCAAATTACAGTCAAATGCATAACATATAGGGGCTGCTCTTGCTATAGCCCTTTTATGAGCTTCATGCCATCTTGTCTTATCATATGAGTTATATAAAATAATAGTTAATCTCTTCATGACAATAACCTTTTATATTTATTTAGAACATTTAAAATATTAAGGTGATATTTATGAGATACCCTGCTGTTGCAGGAATGTTTTATCCTTCTAATCCTCATGAGCTAATAGAAATGATAGAACATTGCTACATGCATAGACTTGGCCCAAAAGACATGCCTTCTCTTGGATGTTATGAAAAACCCATTGGATTGATATGCCCACATGCAGGTTATGTTTATTCTGGCCCTATTAAGGCTCATTCTTACTATGCACTGTCAAAAAGATCAGACCCTATGGAGGAAACCACAGTTGTCATTCTTGGGCCGAATCATACTGGTTTAGGATCAGGAGTAAGTGTTATGGATGATGTTTGGAAGACCCCTTTGGGAGAGGTTGAAGCAGATAAAGAATTTGTAAATTTGTTATGGAGGGAATGTGAAATCATTGATTTAGATGAAACTGCACATCTAAATGAACATTCTATTGAGGTTCAACTACCATTCTTACAGCACTTAGAGATGTTAAATATAATAAAATTTAAAATAGTGCCCATATGTATGATGTTTCAAGACTATGAGACAGCTGTTGAAGTGGGTTATTTTATTGCTAAAATTGCAGAAGAGCTAAATAGAAGGGTAGTTATTATAGCTTCAACTGATCTATCTCACTATGAGCCACAAGAAATAGCTAATAAGAAGGATATGATTGTAATAAGAGATATACTCAATATGGATGAAAAGCAGTTGTATGAGGATGTTGTAAATTATAACATATCAATGTGTGGATATGGGCCAGCAATAGCCATGATGAGAGCTATGAAAGAGCTTGGATATGGTGAAGCTAGATTATTGGCTTATGCAACTTCTGGAGATGTATCAGGAGATTATTCTGCTGTTGTAGGTTATTCTTCTATAATTGTTGAATAAAAATTTTTATCATTTATAATTTGTTCATTTAAATATATTTGGTGAGATTTTGATAACAGATATTTTAATAATCGGAGGAGGGGGTGCAGCTTTAAGAGCTGCTGTAGAATGTAAAGGAGATGTAATTATAGCTGTAAAAGGGCTTTTAGGAAAAAGTGGCTGTACAGTAATGGCTGAAGGAGGATATAATGCAGTTTTTGACCCAAAAGATAGTTTTAAAATGCATTTTTATGACACTATTAAAGGAGGATGCTTTATAAATAATCCAAAATTGGTAGAAATTCTTGTTAAGAATGCTCCAAAAGAGTTAATAAATTTAGAGAAATTTGGAGCATTGTTTGATAGAAGTGGTAATAAAATAGCTCAGAGACCATTTGGAGGACAATCATTTCCAAGAACTTGTTACTGTGGAGATAGAACAGGGCATGAGATCATTAGAGCACTTTTGGAGTATTTATCAAGATTTGAAAGAATCAAAGTTTTAGAAGATGTTATGGCTATTAAATTGATAGTTGAGGATAATAGATGTTATGGAGCAGTTTTTTTGGATTTAATTAGTGGCAATATCTTTCCTATATTTGCTAAGGCTACAATATTAGCTACTGGTGGAGCAGGAAATATCTATAAAATAACATCAAATGCTAAACAGAAAACTGGAGATGGTTTTGCTTTAGCTTATGATGAAGGAGCTTCTTTAATAGATATGGAAATGGTCCAATTTCATCCAACAGGAATTGTAGGGAAAGGGATTTTAGTGACTGAAGCTGTAAGAGGGGAAGGAGGTAGGTTATATAATAAATTTGGAGAAAGATTTATGGAAAGATATGATGAAAGATTAGAACTAGCTACAAGAGATGTTGTAGCAAGAGCAATATATAGGGAAATTATAGAAGGGAGAGGAGTTAATGGAGGTGTGTATTTAGATGTTACTCATTTACCAAAAGATGTGATAGAGAGAAAATTAGAAACTACATTTAAACAGTTTTTAAGATTTGGGATAGATATTAGAAAAGAACCAATGATAGTTTCTCCAACAGCTCATCACTTTATGGGAGGAATTAAAATAAATGAGAGATGTGAAACAGACATCTCTGGACTTTATGCCTGTGGTGAAGTTGCTGGAGGTATCCATGGTGCTAACAGACTGGGGGGGAATGCTTTAGCAGATACTCAAGTCTTTGGAGCTATAGCTGGAAAGGAGGCTAGTAAATATGCTGAAAATTGTGAAATAGAAGTTTTTGATGTTGATATTAGTTATCCTAGTGGTGATATTAACCCTATGGAATTAATTGATAGACTTAGAGAAATCATGTGGAAATATGTATCATTAATTAGAAATAAAGAAGGATTGGAAAAGGCAAAAAGTGAAATAAATGAAATAGGAAAATATTTAGATGAAATAAATACAAGCTCACCTCTTTATTTACAAAAATATTTTGAATTAAAAAATATGATAACAGTTTCAAAGTTAGTTATAGATTCAGCACTGTATAGAAAAGAGAGTAGGGGAGCACATTATAGAGAGGATTATCCAGAAACTAAAGATGAATGGAGGGGTAATATAATAATTAAAGGAAATAAGATTAGATTTGAAAAATTGGAATATGATGTTGATGAATATATTAAAAATCTTTGATTTTAGTAAATTATATATAGTAGGAAATAGGAATATTATTTCCATAATATATTATATTAATTGGGGGAAAATATGGATGTCGATAAGGCAATAGAATATATAAGAAAATATAATGTTAAATTTATAAGATTTCAGTTTGTAGATATTCTAGGATTTCCAAAAAATGTAGCATATCCTGTTAAAGCTGGAGAAAAAGGAATAGAAGAATTAAAAGAAATCTTTGAGAACGGAGTTTGGTTTGATGGTTCATCAATAAAAGGATTTGTTGGAATAGAAGAATCAGATATGCTTTTAAAACCTGATTTAAATACAATTTCTGTTCTTCCTTGGAGACCAGAGGAGAAGAGTGTTGCAAGAGTAATTTGTGATGTTTATAGGAATGAAAAACACCCATTTGAAGGAGATCCAAGAAGTAGATTAAGAATTTTGTTAGATGAATTAAAGAAAGAGATGAATGGAGAATTCTTTGTTGGGCCTGAACCAGAGTTTTTCTTATTAAGAAGAGATCCACACAATCCACACAGGTGGATTCCTGCAGATAGTGGAGGATATTTTGATGTAGAACCATTAGATGAAGCTCCTGACATTAGAAGAGATATTGTTTTAGCACTAGAAAATCTAGGTTTCCATGTTGAAGCTTCTCATCATGAAGTAGCTCCAGGACAACACGAAGTTGATTTTAAATTTGATCATGCTCTAAAAACTGCAGATAGTGTTGTCACATTTAAGATGACAATTAAGAATATAGCAAAGAAACATGGATTAAGAGCAACATTTATGCCAAAACCATTCTATGGAATGAATGGTAATGGTATGCACTGTCACCAAAGTGTATGGTTTAATGGAGAACCATCTTTCTATGATCCAAATGGACCATATAATGGATTGTCTGAAACATGTTTAAGCTATATAGCAGGAATATTAGAACATGCTAAAGCTCTTGTTGCTATAACAAATCCAACAGTTAATTCATACAAAAGATTAGTTCCAGGATATGAAGCTCCTGTAAATATAGCATGGGCAAACAAGAACAGATCAGCTATTATAAGAGTTCCAGCTGCAAGAGGAAAAGCTACAAGAATTGAATTTAGAGCTCCAGATCCAACATGTAATCCATACTTAGCCTTTGCCTGTATGTTAGCTGCAGGATTAGATGGAATCAAGAGAAAATTAACACCTCCAGAACCTGTTGAAAGAAACATATTTAGAATGAGTGAAGAAGAGAAAAAAGCTCTTGGAATAGAGTCAGTTCCAGCTAGCTTAAAAGAGGCTTTAGATCACTTAGAATGTGATGAAGTGTTACAAAAAGCTTTAGGAGATTATATATATGAGAAATGGTTAGAAATTAAAAGATGTGAGTGGGACTGCTACAGAACAGCAGTAACTGACTGGGAGGTTAATAATTACTTAATCTATTAATATCTCTCTATCAAATGTCCTTACAATTACATTTTTTATATATTTTCTAGCTAATTTACCTAAATTTATTAACTCTTTTTCATTTGGTGGAGATATTTTTTTAAGAGAGGTGTCATAAGCATCTTTTGGATCAAACTGTTGAATGGCATAAAGATCACAGTCTTTAACAGTTTTAGCAATCTCTTCTATATCTTTTTCATTTAAATATTTTGGAACAAATGTGGTTCTACATTCTACAAAAACTTTATTTTTACACATTTTTATTATTTCCAAAATCTTCTCTTTTATATTTCCATCATATTTTACAAATTCTTTATATCTACTAAAAGAACATTTAACATCTATTGCTATATAATCAATATAATCTAACATCTCCCTAACTACATTAGGATTAGAACCATTGGTATCTAATTTAACAGAAAATCCTCTCTCTTTAAAAAATTTAGCTAAATCTACTACATCTCTTTGTAATGTAGGCTCTCCTCCAGATATAACAACTGCATCAGCAAATAAAAAATCAATATTGTCAAAAATCTCCTCTATGCTCATCTCTTTACCATTTTCTAATACATATTTTAGATTATGACAATATGGACATCTCATATTACAACCAGATAAAAAAATAACTGATGCACACTTTTTTGGATAGTCTATAGTTGATAAATCAACAATGCCTGCTACTCTCATTTTTATCACTCAAAATATAGTAATTTTGGAAAATCTAAAGCTTTTGCATACTCATCCTCTAATCCATAATAAACCTTACCCCTTTTAATATCTAACAATATCAATGAAATTTTGTCTTTTAAAACATTATTTATAAAATACTCTGAATTTAAAACATATATTGCCCTTTCATCAAATCCTACTGAAGAAGCTACAACCACTATAACCTTTTTAAAATTGTTATTAAAATTTAATCTTTTTAAAATGTTTAACAAATCTTTTAAACTGATAAGATTGTTTTTACAAACACAGTATAATAATATTTTTGATCTTTTTATAGGTAAGGGTTTTTTCTCTTCTAAAATAGCTAAGATTTTATTTTTATCATCAATATATTTTATTTTATATTTTTTATTTTCAATTTTAGACAAACCATTTTCTATCATATCATTTAATTTTTCTTTTATTTTTCTATAAAACCATTTTCTATAACATTCTAAATCAAAATTAATTTCTTTATTCTTTAATAGTTTTTTACAATCTTCTATACCATTACATTTTAAAAACTCTACAAACCATGGATCTTTTAATGCATAAACTAAGGCTTCATCAATTTTTGATTTATATAAAAGCCATTTTTCATAAATATATTCTTTTAATATAGGATTTTTAATACCTTTTAACAATTCTCCCATTCTATAAGATATCTTATTTACATATTCTTTTAAAACATACAATATCTCATTATTATTCTTTTCTTTTATAGCTTTAATAATGTCATTTACACTATAACCTTCAATAGGTTTTAGTTTTAATAGGTATTCAACTGCTTTAAGCTCACTATCATTATATTTATATATTTCAGGGAATGGTTCATTATTGTAATAGAATGAGAAAGCAATAACAGATAATGTCCATTCAAAATATTTTTTTATTTCTTTATCTAAGTCAGGAAAGTAGATATAATCTTTTTTTAAATATTTTTTATAAGCTTCTTTAAGATTTTCCCAAAGCTTTAATCTTACATTATAGGGAATATCAACTATAGAAAACCTCGCATAATTTACTTTAATAACATTATTATTTAATTTTTTAAAAATCTCAACTAGTTCTTCATCATTAATAGGCATAATTTCACTATAAAATTTTATATAAATAATAATAAATTATCTTATTATAAAAACTTTATTTTTAATAAAGTAAAGTTTACCACTTATGTACATAACCTATATCTTTTAGCTCTTTTCCATCTATATATTGTCCATTTTCAATAATTTTTCCTATTTTATTGACCTTCACATGTTTTTTTACTTTATTTAATTTATCTGTTGTAAATAATATTTCAAACTCTTCTCCACTGTTTAAAGCTACTTTTATAGGATCTAAATTAAATTCATCACAGAAAGATAAAACATCTTCAGGTATAGATTTTAATAATTTATCTCCATAGATTTCAAAGTTTTTAAAATATCTTATTTCTTTAGCTAACCCATCAGATATATCACAAGCTCCATGTAAAAATTCTTTCACATCAAGTATTTCCATTCTTGCCACAGGTTTTCTAAGCTTTTCCATAATATTTTTATATTTTTCAGCATAATTTAAAAACTCTTTATAACTAATTTTCCCTTTTTTATATAAATTATATAAATATATAGAACAATAAACCCTTCCAATATCATTTGTCACAGCTATATCATCATTAATTTTCCCTTCTCTAAATAAAGGTTTATTTGTTATTCCTATAGCAAATCCAGAAAGTATCAGATCTCCCTTAACAGTATCTCCACCAACAATAGGACAATTATAATGTTTAGAATAGTCACTTAAACCCCTATAAAGTTCATATATAAATTTCTCATCTCTATCAACAGCTAGGGATAATAAAAAAGCTAATGGTTCAGCACCCATTGCTAATAAATCTGAAACATTTGCTGTCAATATCCTAGCTCCAATTTCATATGCTGATAGTATTTCAGGAATATGTGTTTCTCTTAACATCATATCAGAAGTTAAGATTATATATTTTTTCCCAATTTTTAAAACAGCTCCATCATCATCAATACCTTTTACAACATAGTCTCTTTTAAAGTTTAATAAACTCTTAGCAATTTCTATAACTTTTATTTCATCCATTATCTATCACTTAAGCAGTTTGTAGATATATTGTATCTTTTTATTATATTAACTTTATTTTATATTTGTAAATAAAAATTCTTATATACTTAATAAATTCCTTATGAAGTTATTTCCTACCTCTTAGATAAATTAGACGAAAATCTTCGGTTTTCGTTGCTCGCTTGCTACGCAAGCGACAACCTGAAAGAATTCGTTGAATAGCACAACCAAAATAAAACTACACCGTTTATTAAGTTTTAAAACCCATACGAAGTATACTTCGAAAATACCAAATGCAATAAAAAGGTGATAACATGAACATGAACAACGAAATAATTTCAGGATATAACAATAATTTACTAACAAAAAAGAATAATTTAATTTATTCTACTTTTGTATATAAGTAAGAAGCTAAGATTACTGTTATTGGCACGGTCATAACTACTCCAATACTTCCAGCTAAACTAGCTAATACCTCTGATGCTATAATATTGTAGCTAAATATTATTTCCATTGGGGTATTTTTAATAATGAAATAAAGTATTGGAGCCATTAATGAGCCTACATAAACTAATATTAATGTATTTGCCATAGTACCCATTATATCTCTACCTATATTCATACCACTTTTAAACATTTCTTTAAAGCTTATATCTGGCTTATGTCTTTTTAATTCATACAATCCTGAAGATATATCAATAGAAACATCCATAATTGCTCCTAAAGATGCTAATAATATGGAAGATATAAATACTCCATAAAAATCTAAATAGTGTCCTGAAAATAATATCATTTCTACAAATTCAGAAAATCCTCCTGGAGGTAAATTCATAAGATTTATTCCAATATAACCAACAATTCCACTAATAACTACTCCAAATATTGCCCCTAATGCTGAACATATGGCTTTTTTATTAAATCCACATAGTATAAAATATGATATAAATACAATTAATAATATTATAATAATAGTTAGAGTTATTGGAGGGGTTCCATTAGCAATATTTGGTAATAAAATATAATATATCACTACCACTGTAAAAATTAATGATAATACTGTTTTAAAACCATTAAACCCACCTATTAAAAATAATAATCCTAAAAATAATATTGAAAACATGATTATCCAAAAAACTCTATCATAGGCTAAATATATTGGAGTGTTATCTTTATAAACTACAACTACATGATCTCCTTTTTTAAAATAATTATCAAGTAAAAAATTGCCTCTTAATACATTATTAAACTTTATTATATTACCACTAACATTAACATAAACTATTTGAAACCCTATTTTGATTGGAGCAGTATAATCAATGTTATCATATGTCTTTATCACAACACCTTTTTTAATAGAATAATCATTTTTATAGTTATAGTTAATAACTACCAAAATAACTGATAACAATAAAATAGCAAACAAAAAAATAATATATATTTTATTTTTCAAACTATCACCTAATTTCTATAATTATATTTAAACAGTGATTTTCTGCATCAAATGAGATTCCACATATGTAACCATTTTCATTAGCTATTACTTTTTTATTTTTAAAATATCCTAAAAATTCACCTTTTTTTATAAAGTCTCCCACATTTTTATTAAATTCTGTAGCATCAACTCTATAAATTTTTAGTTTACCCATAAACTATCACCAAAAAAATAGAAAAAAGAAATTATCCCCAAACTTCCTTAATTTTTTCTGGAACTTCTGTGTTGTCATAAAATCCATTAAATATCTCTGAATTTGGTCCAATAGCATAAACAGGAACAGGTACAGCTGTATGAGCAAATGATGCCCATCCTATATGTGCCCTTCTACTTTCTATTTCAGATAAAGCAAATCCTGCCCAATTTCTAACATATTTATTTATTTTTGGATATTTACTTAAGAGATAGCTATCATTTATTTTTGAAGTTGGTGACTTTTTAAATAACAATGCCTTCTCATCATCTGTTAGTTCAATTCCCCAATGTTCTTTAATTAGTCTTAAAATGTTTTCTTTTGTAGAATTTTTTGATATTTCTTTGATCATATATTCTATACTTGCATTAATATTTTTCAATGCTGTAATGTTTGCATAATACTCTGTACCAGTTCCTACACTCATTCCTGCAGTTTCATGATCTGCTGTAACTACAATCAATGTATCAGGATGCTTTTTTTGGAAATCTAAAGCTACTTTAACAGCATTATCAAAAGCTATTGTATCCATTATTTCACTTTTTGCATCATGGGCATGACAGGCATGATCTATTCTACCTCCTTCAACCATCAAAAAGAACCCTTTTGGATTTTTCTCAAGAATTTTTAATGCCATTTCAGTCATTTCTGCTAATGAAGGTTGATCTTTATATTTATCTATATTTTCCCTATCTACTTCATAAGCCATATGTGATTTTGCAAAAAGTCCTATAATTTTATTGGTTTTATTGATATCAATATTTTCTAATTCTTTTTTATTAAACACAACTACATATCCCTTCTTTTTAAATTCTTCAATAAGATTTTTATTATCCTTTCTTTTACTATCCTTCATATCTTTTGGTATGAAATATTCTAAACCTCCTCCAAAAGCAACAGTTGGCTCAAACTCTAATAGTTGTTCAGCTATCTCATCTTCTTCCTCTCTACTTTTAACATGAGCATAAACAGAGGCAGGAGTAGCATGAGTTATTCTTGTTGTAGTTACAATTCCAACAGATTTTCCCATTTTTTTAGCCAATTCACCAAGAGTTTTTTTAGGAATGGAGCCATCAGGTTTCATATTAATCATTCCATTGTATGTCTTATATCCTGACAATAATGCTGTTCCTGCAGCAGCAGAATCTGTAATTTCAGAGCTCTCTGAATAAGTTGTTATTAAACCTTTATTTTTAAATTTGGTTAGTATTACTAAATTACCATTCTCAACTTCTTGCTTGTACCTTTCTGCAATATATGCTTGAGTGACACCCATACCATCTCCAATCAATAGAATTACATTTTTAACTTTATGTTTGGACTCATTTGAGCCTATTTTAGAGAAGGAAACTTCTTTAATGTAGGTGTTAGTATTTTGAGTAATTCCCTCTGAATTTGCCTTATTAACACATCCACATAACATTATTCCAAATATTAGTCCAAATATAATCAATGTTGCGGATATTTTTTTCATATTTTTACACCTCCAACAATTTACAAACTATAATTTCATATATCAAGTATATATGTTTTTCTATTGAGAATAAAAATTCATAAAATATGAACTAATATAAAAAATAAAAAGATTAATTTGATTTTCTCCACAAAATATATTTTTGAATTTTTTTGTTTATTGTTTTGTTATCACCAAATTCATTTAAATTAGCAATTTTTTATTTTTCCATGGTTTTTGTAAATAACGTACTATAATTATTATAAAAAGTGTAGCAAGTAAAAAGGCAGGTAGCTGCTTTATGTTAAAATTTCCACTATAGATTGAATATATTATTAGAGATAATAAAGCAATATATGATATTATTATAAAATACAAATAATGCTTTTTTGGAAATATAAACATAGTATATCCCTCAATAAAAACTATAATGATAAAGTGCAAAACTACTTAAACTATTTAAAAATTAATAAAGACAATATTATATCCTTCCAAATATAAAGAACCATTAAAAACCAAACTAATATCAAAATATATCCTTCTTTTTTTCTTAATTTATATTTGGAGATAGGATAAAATGCCTTAACTCCTGCAGGGGTTATTGAATCTCCAACAATGTGAGATAAGTAACCTACAGCAACAGGTAAAATATATGAAAGGTTTCCACTAACTAATGAATGTGGCTTTAAAATATCCAAAACAATCCATCCAAATATAGCAATAATCAAAATCTTACCTAATAGCTTTTCATTAACAACCATCAACAAAACAATAATTCCTGCTAATACTGGAGAAAATATAGTTAATTTCAATGCCAAAAATCCTAAAATCACTGAAACTAAAATTAATGTCCAAAATGTATGTGTTATCCCCCTATGGTTTGCAAAATATGGGATAAGATAAATTAAAAGAACAGAAACAGATAAGATAAATAAATCTAAATTAAAATATTCTTTTTTAAAATAATAGATTAAGATATTTATTAAAACCAAACCTAAAGATATATAAATTCCCCTCTTAACAATATCTTCCTTAACATCATGGTCTAAATCAGGATACAATGCTCCTGCTAAAGCTAAAAATATCTGTTCTGGAGAAGAGATGAAAGGTAATCCAAATACAAGTCCTAAAATTGTATGTCCTTTCCAATCCATTTTGATCACAATTAATTTTAAAAACACAAAAAATAAAACCATAATATATTTAATAAATAAAAGTGGCGATGATGAAAAGAGGGTTATCTGACGTATGATGATACTTACCCGATCTGAGCCATTTTAAATTTTTATAATTTTTTCTCAATAATAATTCCTTCTTTTAACTTATTGATTTCCTCTTCAGATAAAGTTTCTTCCTCAACACCTTCTCCAATAATAGCACTATGCCCTAATGGATCAGTTAGTATTAATGTAGCTTTTTCTTTTCCTTCTTTTATTCTTTTTATTTTTTCTTTTATTTCTTCTATTCTTTTTTTCTGTTCTTCTGAATCTGCCCATCTGTATAGTGTATCTAATATATTATTTACTCTCTCCAAAACCCCTTCAACATTACTTACAAACCCTTCAGCTAATGGTCCAGGAGTAATTTCCACTCCAAGCTCAGGAATTTCTATATATCCTGAAGAGCTTCTAACAACCCTTTTGCATAAATCTCTTTCATCTTTTATAGTTAATTTATATCTTTTAGGCTCCCTAACCTCTAATGGAAAAACATCACTTCTTTTAAAGTTGCATTTTTCACATATCATAGTAGTTTCTAAAACAGGGCCAAAATATGGAATTTCAAATTGATTAGTGATAATAACAAAACTATTCTTAGCTCCACAAACAGGGCAATCTATTCTCTGCTCCATTCATTCACCTTTAAATAAATGTCTATGGGATTTATTAACATGTTTTGTGTATGCTTTAGAATCTTTAAAAACCCTTCCACATCTTGGACATACTAAAAATTTTCCATATCTACTCTCTATCTTTTTAGCTTTCAATCTCATGTTACTTCACCCCATAAGGTATTTAATACAATAATTATAAAATTATTTATGAGATAAGAATATAAATATAAAAATTTTTCTGTGATAATATGAAACTGTTTTATCCAAAATCTGTAGCAGTAATAGGAGCTACAAAAAAAGAAGGAAAAGTAGGTTATGCCATATTAAAGAATCTATTAAAATTTAATGGGAAGATTTATCCTGTTAATCCAAAGTATGATAATATCTTCAATCTAAAATGTTATAAATCTGTTTTAGATATTGATGATGAAATAGATTTAGCAATAATTGCTGTTCCTAATGTAGCAGTTCCACAGGTGTTAGAAGAGTGTGGGAAAAAAGGAATAAAATATGCTGTTATAATTTCAGCAGGATTTTCTGAAGTGGGTAATTATGAATTAGAAGAGGAAGTAAAAAATATAATAAAAAAATATGGTATTAGGGTCATTGGGCCTAATTGCTTAGGAATAATGAATACACATATAAATTTAAATGCAACATTTTCTAAGATTTTTCCTCCAAAGGGAGGAGTGTCTATTGTATCTCAAAGTGGAGCAGTTTTAAATGCTATACTGGATATTGCTCCTCTATTAAATATAGGTTTCTCTAAAGTTGTTAGTTTAGGAAATAAAATAGATATCCAAGAGAGTGACTTGTTAGAATATTTTTTAGAAGATGATGATACAGAAATTATTGTTCTTTATATAGAAGGATTAAAAGATAAAAGGTTTTTAAAAGTAGCTAAAAAAGTTGCAAAGAAAAAACCAATTATTGTTCTAAAAGCTGGAAGATCTGAAGAAGGAAAGAGAGCTGCCAAATCACATACAGGCTCACTTGCTGGAGATGATGTAGTTTATGACACCGCATTTAAAGAAGCAGGTATTATTAGAGCTAAAACTTTTGAAGAACTTATTGATCTCATTCACATATTTTCTACTCAACCAATAATGGAAAAGAATGAAATAGGTGTTATAACTAATGCTGGAGGTTTTGGGGTTTTAGCAGCAGATGCTTGTGCAGATCATAACTTAAAATTGGCAAATTTTGAAAAAAGTACTATAGAAAAACTAAAAGAAGTGCTTCCAGAAACTGCAAATATAACTAATCCACTAGACATTATTGGAGATGCTACACCTGAGAGATATGAAAAAGCTACAAAGATACTATTGGAGGATAAAAATATTCATGGACTTTTAGTAATATTAACTCCTCAAGAAATGACAGAACCATTAAAAGTAGCTGAAATATTAGCTAATCTTAAAAGAGATAAGCCATTAATAACATCATTTGTTGGAGGAGTGTCAGTTAAAGGAGCTAAAAGTTATCTAAGAAAGCATGGAATTCCTGCATATATAACCCCTGAAAATGGAATAAAGGCTCTATCATATTTATATAAATATAGCCTAATAAAGGTTAAAGAAGACTATGATCCTTATTTAGATAAGATTGAAAAAGAATTTTTAAAAATATATGAAGAAAATAAGGAGATTATAAAATCTTTATTAGATAGACCAAATGAGTATAAAGCTAAACAGTTATTAAAACTGTATGGTTTTGACATACCTAAAGGATACTTAGCAAAAAGTAAATATGAAGCTATAGAGTATGCTAAAAAGTTTAAAAAAGTAGTTTTAAAAATAGTCTCTCCTCAAATATTACATAAAACAGAAGCTCATGGAGTTATTATAAATCCTGATGATGTAGGAGAAGCTTATGATATGTTAATAAAAAATGCCTTAGAGTATGGAAAGAGGAAGAATATTAATGTAGAAATAGAAGGAGTTTTAGTGGAAGAGTTTATAGATGGAGATAAAGTTGAGTTAATAATTGGTGGTAAGAGAGATGAGATATTTGGACCAGTAATTATGGTTGGTTTAGGAGGAGTTTTTGTAGAAGTTCTAAAAGATGTAGCATTTGGAATATACCCTATTACAAAAGATTTTGCTCATGAAATGTTGAAAAGTTTAAAATCATATAAGATACTAGAAGGTGTTAGAGGTAGGGAAGGAAAAGATATAGATTATATAATAGAAACTTTAATGAAAATAAGTGTATTTATGAATATTCACAAAGAGATAAAAGAGTTAGATTTAAACCCTATATTTGTATTTAAAAAAGGAGGCTGTATTGCTGATGCAAGAATAATTTGTTAAGTTGATAGGATATGAGAAAGACAAAAATATTAATTACACTTGGACCTTCTATAGAGAATTGTTTAGATAAGGCTGTAAATTTAATAGATGGTGTTAGATTTAATATGTCACATGCTAATATCAATTATTGTATGAAATTTTTAAAGTTTTTAAATAAACATAATATAGCCAAACTTATGGATTTGAAAGGAATAAAAATAAGGATAAAAAGAACTAAAAAGAAATTTTTAAAAGAAAATGAAATTGTTGAAATTGGTGAAGATCTTGAATTCAATTATGATGTAAATATGAAATCTGGTGATAGAATAATAATAAATGATGGTAAAGTGGTTTTAGAAGTTATTGAAGATAATAAGGCTGTAGTAATTGTTGGAGGGGAAGTAAGAGAAAATATGGGTGCCAATTTCCCAGACAGTGATATAGAAGCTGAAATAATAAGTGATGAAGATAGGGAAAATATAAGATTCGCATGTGATGAAGAGTTTGAATATATAGCATTATCTTTTGTTAGGGATAAGGAAGATGTTAAATTATTAAGAGATTATATAAATGATTTTAAAGGAGATTGTGATATTATAGCAAAAATAGAAACAAAAAAAGCTTTAAAAAATTTAGAAAATATAGCTAAAAATAGTGATGGATTAATGGTAGCTAGGGGAGATTTAGGTGTGGAGATAGATATTGAATATATCCCCATTGAACAAAAAAGGATAATTGAAACAGCTAATAGATTTGGAATTATATCTATAACAGCTACACAAATATTAGATTCTATGGTAAATAACCCATATCCTACAAGAGCAGAGGTAACAGATATAGCTAATGCTATTTATGATGGAACTGACTGTTTAATGCTGTCTAATGAAACAGCTATAGGGAAATATCCTTTAAAAGCTATAGAGGTTTTAAATAAGGTTGCTGAAGTAGCTGACAAACATGAAGAATTTATAAGAAAAACTGATTTAGATGTTTTTAATGTTGAAGAGGGTTTAGCATATGCAGTTTCATCATTATATAAAAAATTGCCTATAAAACTAACAATAACTCCTACATATTCAGGTAGAACAGCAAAAATTATATCTAAGCTAAGAAAGAGAATAATTGCCCCTACACCTAATATAAATACATTAAGAAAGTTAAAGTTAGTTTATGGTGTTGAGAGTTGTTTAATGGAAGAGTTCAATAATATTGATAATATAATATCTGCATGTAGGGAAATAGCTAAAAAGGAGATAGGAAGTGGATTATATTTATTGGTGTTTGGACATCCAATAGGTGAGAGAAAATCAAATACAATAAAAGTTGAATCTATATAAGCTTTAAAAAATCTTTTGAATTAGCAACAATAATATCATATCTCTTTTTATG
The DNA here is from genome assembly GCF_000371805.1 of Methanocaldococcus villosus KIN24-T80. NCBI lineage: Archaea > Methanobacteriati > Methanobacteriota > Methanococci > Methanococcales > Methanocaldococcaceae > Methanocaldococcus > Methanocaldococcus villosus. The sequence goes on along the minus strand of NZ_AQUK01000001.1, from coordinate 253,817 downwards.
ATCAAGTTCTAAATTTAATGTTTCTTTTTTCTTATTAACTATTATTGCTCCAGCCTCTTTACATATTATATATGAGGAAGCTATATCTACCAATCTAACTTTTGGCCTTAAATCTAAGCATGCATCTATAGCTCCTCTAGCTACTAAACACATTTCTAATCCAAAAGCTCCAAGCATTCTAACTCTTTTAGCATTTATATTTATATTTTCAGCATAAATACAGACACTTATATTATTAGGATCAAATTCCTTAATCTTAATTCTTTTATTATTTAAATAAGCCCCTTTTCCTGTGTAGGCTTCATAAATATGTTTATTAATAAAATCATATGTTAGCCCATAATATGGTTTATCATTTTTAAATACAGCAAAACAGAAAGCAAAAAAAGGAATGCCTATTTTAAAATTAAAAGAACCATCTATTGGGTCAATAACAACAGTCCATTCACTACCATTATCTATTTTTCCAATCTCTTCACTAATTATATTCACATCATTTAAATATTTTAATGCTATATCTTCACTTATTTTATCAAAAATACTAGTTTCATCCCCATATATATTTTTATCAATAACTTTCCCTCTTTTTCCATAATAAGGCATAACTTCCTTTTCTACTTCTTTAATAATTTTTTTACCCAATTCATCCCACATTTTCTCATCTCTTCTTTTATTTTTAAATAAGTAATGGGTATCCAAAACATTAAGGAGAGGATGTTAAACACTATAATTGGATAATCCATTTTTAAGATTCCATATATAAGCCATAGAGATAACCCAGTAGTGAAGGTTAAAACAAATGTCAGTGAAATACTACTAAGATCTCTTTCCCTAATAGACTTTATTAACTGAGGTAATGAAGCAAATGTGGTTAATGTTCCTGCAATGTATCCTACTATATCAAAATCCATATAAGTCACCTAATTTATTAAGTATTTTGGGTGATTAAATGAGGTTGTTAAGAGATAAAAGGATTGCTATCTTAGGGATATTTTTATTTATATCTTTAATATTAATAGCATTCAAAGGTTTAAAGTTTGGAGTAGATTTAAGTGGGGGTACTGTAATAGTGTTAAAAGCTGAAAAGCCTATTAGTGATCAAGAAATGGAAATAACTGTGGATATAATTGAGAAAAGGTTAAATTTAAATGGTTTATCTGACATAACAGTATATCCTAGAGGAAATGATGAAATTATTGTTATAGTTCCAAACAATTCAGATGTGGATAGGATAATAAAGATTTTAAAACATCAAGGAGTATTTGTAGCTAAATTAGATGATAAAATAACTGTTTATACTGGTAGAGATGTTAAAAGTGTTGAACCTCCAGGTAAGGTAGCTACTGAAAGTGGATGGGCTTATGGAGTGTCTTTTGAATTAACTTTAGAAGGTGCTAAGAGGTTTGCTGAAATTGTTAAAGGTAAACCTTATCATAAAATTTATTTATATATGGATGGTAAATTAATCTCAGCTCCTGTCCTTTCTCCAGATCTTTGTGATGGAAAACCACATCCTAGACAGGTTATAACTGTTAGCCCTTATCCACCAAGTAAAGAAGATATTGATGAGGCTATGGCTATATATACAGCATTAAAATCTGGAGCATTACCTGTTAAACTTGATATAGAATACACTTATGTAATTTCTCCAAAGTTAGGAGAAGAGTTTAAAAAAGGAGCTGCTATTGCATTATTATTAGCTTTCATAGCAGTTAGTATGATAGTTGCTATCAGATATAAACAGCCAAAAATAGCATTTCCAATAATGATGACATGCTTATCAGAGATTATTATTATATTAGGATTTGCTGCTTTAATAGAGTGGAAGTTAGATCTACCTTCTATTGCAGGGATTATTGCGGCTGTAGGGACTGGGGTGGATGATCAAATAGTTATAACAGATGAGGTGTTAAAGAGAGGAGTAAGAAAACTGAAATCAAGCATAAAAAGGGCTTTCTTTATAATCTTTGCTTCAGCAGGAACATCCATAGCAGCAATGTTACCTCTATTTACTTTAGGAGTAGGAATGTTAAAAGGATTTGCTTTAACAACTATAGCTGGAATATTGATAGGGGTATTTATTACAAGACCTGCATTTGCAAGGATAATAGAAGAGTTATTCAAAGAATAGATGATGAATTGCTGAAATAAAAATAGGAAACCAAAAAATATATATAATCTTACTTTAAAAAATAAGTTTATAAGATTTGAGGTGATAAGATGGGAGAGCTTCCAATTGCACCATGTGTGAGGATATTGAAGAAAGCCGGGGCTACAAGAGTGAGCGAAGAGGCACAGAAATACTTTGCAGAGGCTATAGAGGAGCTGGCATTAGAGATAGCTAAGAAAGCTGTAGAAATAGCTAAGGAAGCTGGTAGAAAGACTGTTAAAGAGGAAGATGTTAAGGAGGCAGTGAGACAATATACATTATAATTATTATAATTAACATTATTTATTTTTTTATGTTATATTTATCTAAATATTTCTATATTTGGTGGTATTATGGAAATAAAAATATTGGTTGATAATACAGCATATAAGAGATTTTATGCACAGCATGGATTCTCTGTTTTAGTTAATAATAAAAAGAGAGTGTTATTTGATGCTGGGCAGAGCGAGATTATAATAAAAAATTTGAAGTTATTTAATGAATTAGAGAATTTTGATTATTTTGTTCTGTCACATGGACATTATGATCACAGTGATGGTTTAAAATATTTATTAGATTATGTTGATAAAATTATAGCCCATAAAGATGCTTTTATAGATAGATTTTGTGATGGGAGATATATAGGGATTGACAAAGATTTAAAAGACATAATAATGAAGAAGTGTGATCTTATACTAATAGAGGAGCCATATAAAATAGAAAAAGATATAATAGTTTCAGGCTATGTTCCTAGAGAGCATTACTATGAGTTAGATAACTTTGAGTGTATAAAAGATGGGAAGAGAGTTAAAGATTATGTTAATGATGATATGTTCATTATAGCTAAAAATATTTTAATAACTGGTTGTGCCCATAGTGGAATAATAAATGTTATAGAATATGGGAAAAAGATAATGGATATAGATGGGGTTTTAGGAGGATTTCATCTAATAAATGCATCTAAGGAATATATTGATTATGTCTATAATTATTTATCAAAACAGGACTTTTGGTTTATGCCAATGCACTGTACAGGTTTTAATGCTTTGAAAAAGCTTTCTGATTTAAAAAACTTTGTTTATGGTCATGTAGGAAAGGTTATAAAATGAGAGAAGAGGAAAAACCTCTATTCATTAGTATTATTGGAAATTTTTTATTATCTATTTTAAAAATTATTATTGGATATTATTTTAACAGTATAGCTATAATATCAGATGGTATTCATTCCTTATCTGACATTGTAACAAGTATTATTAGTTTATTTGGTGTAAAAATAGCAATAAAACCTCCTGATGAAGATCACCACTATGGTCATGCAAGATTTGAACCATTAATATCATTTATTATTGGTTTAGCTTTACTATTTACATCCTATGAAATATTTAAGTGTTCTTTAGAGAGAATAATGAATGTTACACAATTAGAAGTTAATTACATAATGATATCAGTTATTATTATCTCAATTATAGCTAAAGAGCTTATGGCAAGGTATTCTATATATGTAGGAAAAAAATTAGGTAATCAAATATTAATAGCTGATGCATATCACCATAGATCAGATGTTTATAGTAGTTTAGCTGTTTTAATAGGGTTGTTGTTGGAAAAAATTGGTTTTTATTATGGAGATGGATTGGCAGGGATAGTAGTTAGTTTTATGATTGCAAAAATGGCTACAAATCTCTGTCTTGAAAATATAGATTATCTTACAGGAAAATCCCCAAATAATGAAATTTTAGAAAAAATTAAAAATGAAGCATTAAAAGTTGAGAAGGTTTTAGGAGTTCATGATTTAAAAGCTCAATATGTGGGTAAATGGTTATATGTTGAATTACATGTTGAAGTACCTTCAAACATATCAGCAAAAGAGTTACATGACATAGAAGTGGAGGTTAAAAAGAGATTAGAAAGTTTGGAAGAAGTTGAAAAAGCTTATGTTCATGTTGATTTAGTGGAAAAATAAAATATGGTGGGTCCGGGGAGATTCGAACTCCCGACCACCGCCTCGTCAGGGCGGCATCATAGCCAGCTAGACCACGGACCCTCAAAATAGCAATAATATAAGAATATAAAGTCATATATAAAATTTGTGGTTATGTTCTTAATGTACGAACAGTAAATAATATATAAATACACTAACAAAACAAAAGAAAAAGAAAATTTTAGGGAAATAATATGGTTGCCACGATCCCTGTATTAGTTATTATGAAAAAACCTGTAATTGTTAGTGGGGATGTATCCATTGATAAAATTGCAAAAATTATGATAGATGAGAACATTCCTTGTGTCTTAGTTATAAAAAAAGATAATTCTATTGAGAAAGTTGATGAAGAGGATATTATTAAAAAAGTAATTATAAAAAAACTCTCTCCAGAAAAAGTAAAGACTGAAGATATATCATCTCCAAAAATTATAAAAGTGCATAAAAACACTCCTGTAGAAGAGGCTATGGAAATCATGAGTAAAAACAAAGTTAAAGAATTGTTTGTTGTTGATGACGATGGAAAAATAATAGGTATGATAACAGAGGAAGATGTTGTTAATGTAGCTCCTGATATAATAAACACTTTGGAATCATTAATAAATCATCTGTTGGAGATAGTTGATGAAGTTTTAGAAGAAGAGAAAAAAGAGAAGAAAATAGTAAGGATACCAATAAATTAGAGATAGGTAAATTAGAGATAGGGAAGGTGAGTATTTGAAAATTAAAATATGTGGGATTACAAATAAAGAGGATTTGGTATATATAGCTAATAAAGTTCATGCTGTAGGTTTTATAATAGATGTTCCTGTAAAAACTCCAAGAAAAATAACATTAGATAAGGCTATTGAATTAAAGCAATATCTTCCTATATTTACCTCATTAGTGGCTGTAATTATGCCAGAAAGTTTAGAAGAGGTATTAAATATTTATAAAAATTTAAAACCACATGCTATTCAGCTACATGGGTTTGAAAATTTAGATTTTGTTAAAGAAATTTATAAATTAAAAAAAGAAGGAATTATTGATAGTAGTGTTATAAAGGTTATTCACATCTCTGAAGAAGATGATTTTAATTCAATATTAAAGAAAACTAAAGAATTTGAAAAATATGTAGATGCTATTTTAGTTGATACAAAAATAGAAAAAATAAAAATTATTGGAAAAACACATAATTGGGAAGTTTCAAAGAGATTAAGGGAAAGTATAAAAAAACCACTGATTTTAGCTGGTGGAATAAATAAGGATAATGTAATTGAGGCTATTAAAAAGGTAAAACCATATGCAATTGATGTTTCATCATCTTTAGAATCAGAACCAGGGAAAAAGGATTTTAAAAAAGTGGATGAATTTTTAGAAGTAGTTAAAAAGTTTATTTAAATAATTTCATTATCTCATTAGGTTTTACAACACCTTTTTCTGTAATAATTCCTGTTATTAATTCAGCTGGTGTTTTATCAAAAGCAAAATTATAACAATCACTACCTTCAGGGAAAAGAAGGATATCTTTTAAGTATAAAACCTCTTTTTTATCCCTCTCTTCTATTATTACATCTTCCTCTTTACTTTTTAAATCAAATGTTGATAATGGAGCTGCTACATAAAATGGAATGTCATGATACTTTGCCAAAACTGCTAAGCTGTAGGTTCCTATTTTATTATAAACTGTTCCATTTTTTAGTATCCTATCAGCTCCCACTATTATCTTATCCACTTCTCCTTTCTGCATTAGAAATCCTGCTGTATTATCAGTTATAACTTTGTATGGTATTCCTTCATATTTTAATTCAAAAGCTGTTAGTGCTCCTTGCAATCTTGGTCGAGTTTCATCTACTATAACAATTATTTTCTTACCATTCCAAAAGGCATGTCTTATAACTGATAGAGCTGTACCATACATAGATGTAGCCAAAGCTCCAGCATTACAGTGTGTTAATATAACATCTCCATCATCTATTAACTTTTCTCCAACTTCCCCAATTTTTTTGCAAACATGAATATCTTCTTCATGAATCCTTTTAGCTTCTTCTAATATAGATTTTCCCTCTTTATATGCTTTCATACATCTATCTAATGCATAAAAAAGATTAATTGCAGTGGGACGTGTGTTTTTTAATGTTTTATAAGCCTCTTCTATATCATCTTCATTTATTTCAGCCAATGCTAAGCCATAAGCAGCTGCTACTCCAATAGCAGGAGCTCCTCTAACAACCATTTCTTTTATTGCAAAAGCCACATCTTTATAATTATGGCAAACATAATACTCCAACTTATGTGGTAATTTCCTCTGGTCTATTAAAATTAATTTATTATCTTCCCAAATAATTGGTTTCAGCAAGATCTCACTCTTTATTTTCTTCTTTATTTTCATTTTCTAATTCTTTTTTAACAGATTCTATAATTTCCCTTATCTTATCTACTTCTATTCTTTCAAATCCTGAAGTACTTGTTAAAATACAAACATCAACATTCTCAGCTTTTATCTCTTCATTAGCTTTTGTTAAGCCTTTTATAGCTAGGTTTAAAGCTTCATCTAATTCAATATCATCTCTATATTCTTTCTCAAGTAACTCCATAACTATTTGCCTACCACTACCAATAGCTGTAGCTTTATACTCTATTAAAGCTCCACTAGGATCTGTTTCAAATAATCTAGGCTCATTATCTTTATCAATTCCAGCAATCAAAAGAGACACTCCAAAAGGTCTAACACCACCATGTTGTGTATATGCCTGCTTAATGTCACATATCTTTTTAGCCAAAAGTTCTATTGGTATTTCTTCTCCATATGTTAATCTATATATCTGAGCCTCTAATCTAGCTCTATCTATTAAAACTCTTGCATCAGCAACCAATCCAGATGTAGCAGCAATAACATGATCATCTATTCTAAATATCTTTTCAATTGATTTTATTTTTACCAGTTTACTAGTTATTTTTCTATCAACTGCTAAAATTACCCCTCCTTTAAAAGTTATACCTATAGCTGTAGTACCTCTTCTTACTGCTTCTCTTGCATACTCAACTTGATACAATCTCCCCTCTGGACTAAAAACAGTAATTGCTCTGTCATAAGCTGTAGGTGGAACTATCTGCATAATATCCCTCTAAAAGTTTCTAAGTATTAAATTATTAAAATAGCTCTTTTTATATTTTTACATTTTCTAAAGATTTTTTATTAGTTAATTTTATAAATATTCCCCTACCACCTAATATACATATTTTCTCTTCAACATTTGGATTATAAAAAATAGGCACTCCTTTCTTATATCCCAGAAACTTTAAGTTATTTTCTTTTGCTATTTTAATAGCTTCTGGTTTTGGAAGATATTGAAGAACTGTAGGAATTTTTTCAACAATATGTTCATCAGCAGTTAATTTAAATCTAATTCCATCTTTATTATATATTCCTTCACTATAACCCATCTTATATGTTTGTTCAGACATTAATATTATTGGTAAGTTATTTTCATAACCTACAAAAGCTCCATAAAGTTCTTTTGCAATATTTCTTATCCTATCTTCATAATCATAAAAAAATTTCTTTTTAATTAAATCCCCTTTTGGAGAATATAGACAAGAATCAATTTTTCTTGCAACAGCTGTTAGATATTGGACTCTATCACAGGTTAATAGTGTTGAGGATGTATTCTCAGCAACATCTATTATTAAATCATCTAACTCTCCATCTCTAGCTAATTTTATCTCATCAGGATTAGGCCTTCTGCCATCATACTTTATATCAATTCCAAAATCTTTACATATATTTAATAAATTTTCAATTTCTTTAAATCCTTTAATTCCATCAGCTTTTCTTTTTCCTTTGTCATTAGCAAGATTTCTAATTTCTGATATTACACAAAGTGGAATTATTATTGATTTTAAATTTTTAATTTTTTTATTCATTAATAATTTATTTATAACTCCTGTAATAATAATGCTGGTATCTAAAACAGCAGAGTTGTTCTTTAAAACTACTTCCCCTTTCATAATCACCCCCACACAAAATATTAAATGGCGCCCTGGCCGGGATTTGAACCCGGGTTTGGGGATCCGCAGTCCCCAAGGATATCCTCTACCTCACCAGGGCATAAAAAGTTTTTATAAGCAAAGAGATTTTAATTCTCTAACTAATTCTCTATCTATTCTTCCACTGTTTCTATCACCACCTTTGCATGCTGCTCCTCTAACACCTACAATATCAGTTTTTATACTTTTCAATATAGGTATATGTTCTTTTTTAATAGATCCAGCTAAAGCACACTTTAACCCATAACTATGGGATTCATCAACAAATTCTTCTAATATCTCTTTATTTAAGAAGTCAAATAATGTTTTTCCATCTTTTATAGCTGTATCAATCATTGCTACATCTGCTCCACTATCTCTTGCTATTTTTGGAATTATTAATGGATCAACAGCATTAACTCTATAAGCATCTGCATAACCTGCTGCAACAACAATTTTATCTGCATCATAATCTTTAACAGCTTTAACTACATGTTTCATAAGATCTACAGCTTGATTGTAATTTTTAACTCCATAAAGGCCTACTTTTATATAATCAGCTCCACTCATAGCTGCACCCAATGCAGCTAATGAAACAGTACCTGGTTTATATGGTACATCTCCTACAGTAGCACTAACCAATAAATGTCTAGGTGTAACTTCCCTAATCTCTCTAATTATCCAAGGAAAGTTTGCTCCTAATGATCCTTCTTTTGGGTTTTTAACATCTATTATATCAGCTCCACCTTCTATAGCCTCTATAGCCTCTTCTTTATTGATAGGGCTAACTAATAATAACATGTAACCACCATTGAAGTTTTAAACTTAATTTTTATCATAAAAGTTAATATATAAGTTATTATTCAGTAAATTTGACTATATAAATATTGATGTTGATAAAAAATATAAATTATTTGATTGGGACAAACATAGAACTTCTTGTAGCTCCAACTCCAGGAGCTCCATGCTTGACTGGTTTTCTTGTCAGAGCAAATTCTCCTAAGTAATGACCAATCATTTCAGGAGTAACTTTAACTTCAACAAACTCTTTTCCATTATAAACTCCAAATGTTAAACCTACCATGTCAGGGGTGATTATAAAATCTCTGCAGTGTGTTCTTATTATTCTTGGCTCTTTTCCTTTATTTAATAATCTCCTAGCTCTTTTAATTTTATAAGCTAATTTTTTCTGCTGTGGTGTTAACCCTCTTAATAAACTTCTTCTCTGTCTTGCAGGTAGAAGTTTAATAAACTCTTTTAAAGGCATTTTTTGTAATTCCTCTAAAGTATATCCTCTATATCTAAATTCAACCTGTTTAGCAACAACCTGTTTCTTTCTTTTTCTTCTAGCTCTGGGATTAGCCATTTATATCACCTTTATTTTCTAACTCCAGTTCTTCTTGCAGCAATATGACCAACTTTTCTTCCTGGTGGCATTCTTCTTGAAACTGTTGTAGGCTTACCAGTGTGTTGGTGTCTACCTCCACCGAATGGGTGGTCAACAGCGTTCATTGCTACTCCTCTAACTCTTGGCCATTTAACACCAGTAGCTTTGTATTTCCAATAAGCTTTACCAGCTTTAACAAGAGGTTTCTCTAATCTTCCTCCTCCAGCTACAACTCCTATAGTGGCTCTACACTTTGAATCAAAAACCCTTATTTTACCAGATGGAAGTTTAACATAAGTTTTTTCATTTTCATGATCATGAGTTAATACATGAGCATAACAACCTCCAGCTCTAACAAGCTTTCCTCCATCTCCAGGTATTGTTTCTATGTTAAATATAGGAGTCCCTTCAGGAATTTTATATAATGGCAATACATTACCTGGCTTTATGTCTGCTGAAACTCCACACTCTATAATATCTCCAACTTTCATACCTTCTGGAACTAGCATGATCTTTTTTTCTCCAGTTTCAAATTCAACTTCTGCTACAGGAGCAGATCTTCCTGGATCATGAAGAATATCTATTATTTTTCCAACTACTTTACCATTTTTTTCAAGATCATCATACTTTCTATATTTTGCAGCTCCTCTTCTTTTATGAGAAGGGCACCTATATACAGACCCTCCTTTACCTCTCCTCTGTTGTACTAATCTTTTACCCATAACAACTCACCTTTAGTATATTCCTAAACTTGCAGCAATTTTACTAGCATCATAGTCTTTCTTCAATTTTACATAAGCCTTTTTTTCTCCTTTTGGAGTGATTAATGTATTTACCTTTTCTACTTCCACATCAAAAAGCTCTTTCATAGCTCTTTTTATATCTTGCTTTGTGGCTCTTCTATCAACAATAAACACTAACTTGTTTTCATTTTCTATTAATCTTAATGTTTTTTCAGAAACTATTGGATACTTTATAACATCAAATGGATCCATGTTTCCACCTTAGAATCTCTCTTTTAACTTTTCAATAGCATTTTCTGTCCATAGAGTTAATCTTCCAGCTTTTCCTCCTGGAGCAAGGTGGAGAATACTTAAATCTTTAGCTGTTATAACATCAACACCAGCTAAGTTTCTGCAGGCCAAAATAGCATCGCACCTATCCCCAACAACAACTAAAACACTCTTTGGTTTCTTGTATCTTCTACCTCTCATTTTTCCTTTTCCAGCTCTTATTTTCTTCCCTTCTTTAGCTCTTATTACATCTTCATCTATTTTTAATTTTTTAAATATTTCAAACACTTCTTTTGTTTTCTTAATATTTTCAAATTCATTCTCTACAACTATTGGAAGCTCTTCAATGCTAAATCTATGACCTCTCTCTCTTACAAGATCAATATTTGCTGTTGCAGCAATAGCTGATTTTATTGCTTTGATTCTTTCTTTCTTGTTAATTCTTTCCCATAATATCTTTTCTACTTTTGGAGGATGAGCTCTTCTACCCCCAACAGCCATTGGAGCTAATGCAGCTCTTCCTCCAGGCAATCTTGGAACTCTTGCTAATCCATAACCTTTACCCCAACTTTCAGCAGATCTCCTTTTTCCTGCTAATGGATCAGTACCTTTTGGCTGTAACTTAGCTGTAAAAGCAGACAAGAAAGCTCTTTTTATTAAATCAGGTCTATATTCTGTTTCAAATATCTCTGGCAGTTCAATTTTTTTAATTACTTCTCCATTTAAATTATATACATTTGCCTCCATAACATTTCACCTTATTTTTTTGGTGTTGTACTTATATATGTTATTTCAGGAACTTTTATTAATGGTTCAGATGGCCTAATAGCTGATCTTAATACAATTAATCTTTTAGCTGGCCCTTGAACAGAACCTTTTAATAGGACGTAATTATTTCTTATAACTCCATAGTGTGGGAATCCTCCTTTTGGAGTGATCTCTTCTCCATTGTTTCCTATTTTTAATATTCTTTTATTATATTCAGTCCTCTGATGATACCCCATTTGCCCTGGTCTAGGAACTGTCCACATAATCATTTTTGGAGTCCATGGTCCTATAGACCCTACATGTCTTCCTACTCCCTGTCTAGCATGTTTTCCAAACTGTATTTTAACTCCCCATCTCTTTACAACTCCTTGGAATCCTTTACCTTTTGTTACTCCTATAGTGTCAACTAATTCACCTTCTTGGAAAACATCAGTTATGTTTAATTGCTTACCTAATATCTGCTTAGCATAGTTTAATCTTTCTTCTAAACTTTTTCCACCTATTCTAATTTCCAATATTTCTGGTTTTTTCTTTGGTAAGCATGTTAATTTTGGATTTGTATGAACTAATACCCTAACATCTTCTATCCTATCTTTTATCTCATCTAAATAATCAACAGTTTTTCTATCTTCTTTTTTAGGCAGTTTTATTTTTCTCTCTAATTCTTTATCAAACTCATCTGCCCATATTTCAGTTAAAGTTGTTAAATAATTCCTCTCATTTCTTCCATAAACTCTTATTCCAAATACATTGATTGGAGGAGCTTCTAATATTGTTGCTGCTGTAAATACTTCTTGCCCAGCTCTTGGGCTTTTTTGATTATCTTCTTTTATAAATACATGAGTCATTCCTGCTTTATAGACAGGATATGCTTGTAATCTAACTCTCTCTTCATCTGGCCAACTTCTTATTCTTGGAACTGGTCTTTTAGCTCTTTTTCTTGGGCTAAATGCTAAAGAACCTCTTCTTGGTCTTTTAGTTTTTGGCATAATCTTACCTCCATACTTTTTAATTTAAATTAGGAACTCTTGCTGTTTATTTATTAATAATAATAAAGAGAGATTTTGATGTGAATAATAAAAATAGCCACAAACTTATATAATCTTTACTATAACTAAAGATATATGCTATATAAAACTTTTGGTGATTCTAATGTGTAAGGAATATCTTATAGATTATCTTAAAGAAAAAGACAGTACAAGAGAGGAGATGATAAAGTTAGCAAGAGAGATTACAAGAGATTGTGCAATGCTTATAAGAGAGATTCATAAAACTAATGAGCCAAGAAATATTGAAGAGAAGCTAAAAAATATAGCTGAAAGCATAAAAAAATTAAATCTCCTTTGCAAATATCCAGAATTTGTTAGCTATTTATCAACACCACAGCAAGAATTTATAGAGGCTTATTCATTATATAAAATAAAGTATCATAATACAATTCCAAAATTTTCTGAATTTGATTTCATTAAAGAGGAAAATTATATATTAGGATTGGCTGATGTTATTGGCGAGCTTAGAAGAGAGTTGTTAGAAGCTATGAAAGAGGATAATGTTGAAGAAGTTGAAAAGTATTTTAAATTTATGGAAGATATTTATGACTTTTTAATGTCTTTTGATTATTATTATGTTGTTGATAATTTAAGGAGAAAACAAGATATAGCAAGAGGAATTTTGGAGAGGACTCATGGTGATATTGTATATTTTTTAGAGAATTTAAAACTTAGGAAAAAAATAGAAGAGATTAAGGTGAAATTTTGATAGCTATTATTGGTGGTACTGGAATAGCTAATATTTTAAGAGGAGACAAAGAGGAGATAATAGAAACAAAATATGGAAAAGCTAAGATAATGAGAGATAAAGACTTAGATGTTATCCTCCTATTTAGACATGGGGTTGAGCATAACATTCCACCACATAAGATAAACTATAGGGCTAATATATATGCATTAAAAAAACTTGGTGTTGAGAGAATATTAGCTATAAATTCTGTTGGTTCAATGAAAGAGCACATAAAACCTGGAATGTTTTTTATTCCAATTGATTTTGTAGAATTTACAAAAAAAAGAGAAGAAACTTTTTATGATTATGGAAAAGTTGTTCATATTGATCTGTCTGAACCTTACTGTCCAGAATTGAGGGAAGTTTTAGAGAATATTTTAAATAAAAATAATTTTGAATATGAAAAAGGAGTTTATGTATGTACAGAAGGTCCAAGATTTGAAACAAAGAGAGAAATAGAGATATATAGAAAATTTGGTGATGTTGTAGGAATGACAGGTTATCCTGAAGTTGTATTGGCAAGAGAATTGGAAATGTGTTATGTCTCCCTGTGTAATGTTACAAACTATGCCTGTGGGTTACAAAAGTGTTTAACTGTTAAAGAAGTTCTTGACATTCTAAAAGAAATGGAAGAGAGGATATTAAAAGTGGTTGAAGAATTTATAAAATATAATTTTAAAGAAAGAAATTGTATATGTAAGGATGCACTAAAATATGCAGTTATCGAATGAACAATCTCTTTATTCTCTCTATTATTCCTAAATTCTCTTTAATTTCTATCCTTATAGGCTCTCCTGCTATTATTGATGCCAATTTCATAAATGCTAATGATGCAGGAGATTTAGGTTTATATTCAATAACAGTTTTTTTATTAAGAGCAGCATTTCTAATATTTTCATCTTCAGGAATCTCTACTAAAACTTTACCTTTTATTAAGCTTTCTATCTCATCTTTACCCAATTCTCCAAAATCTCTACCTACTCTATTTAACACTATTCCCATTAGTGGAGTTCCAGCCATTTCTGAGCTTTCTTTCAGCCTAGCTGCATCAACAATGGAGAACATCTCTGGTGTTATAACTAATAAAAGTTTGTCAGCAATGGCTAAATGAATAGCCATCTCTCTATTTAATCCAGCAGGGGCATCTATTATAACATAATCATATTCATCAGCAACATCCAATATAGCATCTGAAAATAAATCAATATCAGCCTTTCTATATCCATCTAATGATAAGCTAGTAGGTAAGACAAAAACTCCTGTTTTATGCTTATATATAGCTTCTCTAACATCTGCTTCTCCTGATAATACTTCATGTAAAGAAGGTTTTTTCTTTTCCATATCAAATAAAATTCCTAAATTAGCCATAGAGATATCTCCATCAACTACAAGAACTTTTTTATTTAATTTAGCAAGAGCAACTGCTAAAGATGCAGAGCAAGTGGTTTTTCCAACACCTCCTTTACCAGAAGCAACTGTTATTATCATATTTATCACTCTTTAAAAAGAGAGAAGAGATAATAACTCCAATTTTTCCATAATTTTTCTGTTAAATTACTCAAGTTACTTGATTGTAATATTATATAATAATCTCCAATCTTTCTATAATAGCAATAACTTTTTGTTAAATTACCATATTTTGGTATAAATTCATAAATAATATAATTTCCAAATTTATCTTTCTGAGGATGTATATTAACATCATTATAAATATGAGCTCTACTGATATCTAAAGGTTCTTTACTAATAACAAAGGTTATATTACCATACTTCTTTATTATTTCATATTCAAAATCTAACTCTTTATCATAATTCAATGGTAAAAACATTTTATGGATATCAATATTTTTTTCAAAATTATAATTTATTTTACTATTTTCTTTAGAAAGAACTTTAGATGTATTAATTGGAGATTTATTAAAAAAAGATTTATTAAATTTATTAATATTATCACTGATGTTATTCTTGTAATTTTTATCAACTTTTGAATAATTTGATTTCTCACTATTTATACACCCAGTGATAATAACAATTAACAATATTATTAGCAGCTTTTTCATAATTATTTCCTCTTTAATAACTTATCATCATAGGTATTATCTTCTAATTTTTTTATAAAGTTGTTAAATGATTCATTACTAATTTCATCACATTTCATTGATTTTTTAATTTCTTTTAATAATTTTATCTCAGTAGATTCTTTTTCCCATTTCATTCTTCTAGCTTTAATTTTTAAATTCTTTTTAATTCTTTTTAGTTTTAATACTACAATAACCATCACTACTATTACAATTAAAATTAATATTATAGATAAATCTATCAAATTCATTCTCCATCACTTTCTTTTTATTTTTAAACTCATGTCTATGCTTTTTGCTGAGTGTGTTAGTGCTCCTATGGAAATAACATCTACATCATATTTAGCATACTCTTTAATATTTTTCTCATTTATCCCCCCACTCACTTCTATTATTGGCTTAAATTTATTTTTTTCTTTAAATTCATTAATTATTTTTAAAGCTTTTCCCACCATATCAGTGGAGAAGTTATCAAGCATAATTATGTCAGGCTTCTCTTCTAAAGCTAATTTTAACTCTTCTAAGTTTCTTACTTCAACTTCTATCTTTTTTGTAAAACTAGCATTTTTTTTAGCCTTTCTTATAGCTTCCTTTATCCCCATAATATCAATATGATTATCTTTTATTAAAATACAGTCATCAAGTCTGAATCTATGTGTGTCTCCTCCAGCAATATATACAGCATATTTTTGTAGTGGTGAGAGTAGAGGTAGAGTTTTTCTTGTGCAAGCTATCTTAACTTTTTTATTAACCTCCTTAGCAATTTTTATTATTCTATATGTATATGTTGCCACACCTGAAAGATGAGATAAAAAATTTAAAGCTGTTCTTTCCAATGTTAGTATAGTTTCTGCATCTCCATTTAATATTAATATTTCACCATTAACAAGATCCCCATCATTAGCTAATTTTTTTGTTTTTATACCATAACTATTAAAGAATTCCTCTATAAAATTAATTCCACATAATAAACATTCTTCTTTAGCAACTATAACAGCTTCTACATTTACTTTTGGTAAGATAGAACTTGTTATGTCTCCAAAACCCACATCTATTTCCAAAGATTTTTTTAACAGTTTTAAAGCATAGTCTTTTAACATCTTATCACTATTGGGGTGTTATTAATGCTAAAAACTCTGCCACCAACATTAAGGGAAAAGAAAAGATATTTAGCTGTTAAAGTATTATATGATGGATTTATAGATGAAGGTGAATTTATAAGATTACTTAGAGAGGCTGTTATTAATTATTATGGATACTGGGGAACATCTAAGGCAAACCCTTGGGTAGTTTATTACTCCTACCCATATGTTATAGTTAGATGTCAAAGAGAAAATGTGGATTTTGTTAGATCATCTCTAATATTAGTAAGAGAATATAAAGGTAAAAATATAAATATTATTTGTTTAGGAGTATCAGGGACTATAAGAAAAGCAAAGATAAAATTCTTAGGGATAAAAAATCCAAAAAGATGGTTCCTAGTTAAAAAATATAAGAAGTGATAAAATGAGAGAATTTATAAATTTATTAAATCCCATAACCATAAATAAAGCCGATAAGAGATATGAAGTAGCTAAAGTATTAAAAAAATATGATGGAAAACCAGTGTATATAAAAGATGTTGATGGTTATGAGATCCTTGGAAATCTTTGGAGTAGGGATAGTTTATCAAAATTTTTTAATGTTGAAAAGGAAAAGTTTCTTTTCTTTATGTTAAAAAAATTAGATGATCTTAAAGAACCAAAAATTGTAAAATTTTCTGGATATAAAAAAGAGAGCCCAGATTTTATCCATTCCCTGCCAATTCCAATATATTATGAGAAAGACCCAGGACCTTATATAACATCAGGGGTAGTTGTAGCATATGATGAAGATTATGGATATAATATGTCAATACATAGGATGTTAGTTAAAGAAGATCACTTAGTTATAAGGATGGTTGAACAGAGACATCTCTACCATTATTATCATAAAGCTATAAAAGAAAAAGGTTATTTGGATGTTTACATAACAATTGGTAACCATCCTGCAGTTTTGTTAGCAGCATCTACTTCAGGAGATATAACATTTGATGAATTAAAATTTGCATCATCATTATCTGATGTTGATGTATTTTCATTAGATTTTCTTGTTCCAAAAGCTGAAATTATTATAAAAGCTAAGATACTAAATGAGTTAGATGATGAAGGTCCTTTTGTAGATATAACTGGAACTTATGATAAAGTTAGAAAACAGCCTATAGTTGAAATAGAGAAAATATATGTTAAAGATAATTTTATATTTCATGCCTTACTTCCTGGGGGGATTGAGCATAAAACATTAATGGGATTACCTCAAGAGCCAAGAATGTTTAAATACATAAGAAATACCATCCCATCTGTTAAAAATGTCAGACTTACTGAGGGTGGGTGCTGTTGGCTTCATGCTATAGTGCAAATAGAGAAAAAAACTGAAGGTGATGGAAAAAATGCTATACTTTCAGCTTTAGCCTCACATCCTAGTTTAAAACATGTTGTTGTTGTAGATGATGATATCAATATATTTGATATTAATGATATTGAGTATGCCATAGCCACAAGAGTGCAAGGAGATAGAGATATTGTGATAATAAAAGGTGCTAAAGGTTCTTCTTTAGATCCTTCTTCTGATGGGTTAACAACAAAAATTGGTATTGATGCAACAAAACCATTGAATTGTAAAGAAAAATTTGAAAGAATTATTTAATATGTCCATCACCCAATAAATAAACTTTAAAACCTTCTTTTTCCCATAAATCTTTATTAATAACATTTTTTGTATCAAATATAATATGCCTTCTTACTAACTTTTTTATTATTTTTATATCCTCTTCAGAAAAGTTTTTATACTCATCATGATCGGCTAAAATAACAATTAAATCAGCATCTTTAACAGCTTCTTCTAAGCTATATAGTGGGTAGGTGAATGATTTAACATAACTATCATAGCACTTAACATTATAATTTTTTAAGAGTAAATCAACTATTTTAATAGCTGGGCTCTCTCTTACATCATCAACATTTCCCTTATAAGCTACACCAAATATAGCTATATTCCTAGGCTTAAGCTTTTTTATCTTTTCAACAACATATAGAGGCATGTTATCATTAATTTCTCTTGCAGTTTTTATTAGTTTAGCATGTTTTGATTTTTCAACGATAAACCAAGGATCTATACTTATACAATGCCCCCCCACACCAGGGCCAGGTTTTAGAATATTAACTCTTGGATGTTTGTTAGCTAAGTTTATTGCTTCCCAAACATTTATAGATAGTTCATCACATATCTTAGCAAACTCATTTGCTAATGCTATATTAACATCCCTATATATATTTTCCATTAATTTAACCATTTCAGCAGTTCTTATATCTGTTAAATATATTCCCCCTTTAACAAAGCTTTCATATATTTTCTTTGCCATTTCAGCAGATTCTTTGTTTATTCCTCCTATAATCCTATCATTCTCAACAAGTTCTTTTAATAAATTTCCTGGTAAAACCCTCTCTGGACAATAGGCTAAGAATACTTTTTTATTTAATTTTCTATACAACTCTTCACATGTTCCTGGAGGTACAGTACTTTCAATAATAATTAAATTATCTTCATTTAAAAATGGTTTTATATCTTCAATAGCTTTATTTAAATAGCTTAAATCACATCTTTTATTTTCATCTATTGGAGTAGGCACACAAATAATAAAAACATCCGCTTTTTCAGGTTCAGTTTTTACAATCAAATTTCCTGAGTTTATGGCTCCTTTAACCAAAGTATCTAAATCTTTTTCAACTGTTTTAAATGTTAAATTTTTTATTTCTTCTACCCTACTTTTGTTTATATCTACTCCGACAACCTTAAATCCTTTTATAGCCAGCATAGAAGCTGTTGGAAGCCCAATATATCCCAAACCTATGACACAAATCTTCATTTTATCACGAGTTTTTCAGATTTCCAAGATGTAATATTTGTTTTAACTACTTCTGATGGGGATAAAGAGAAGATGTGATTATTTATATAAATAACTCTTTCCACATAATCCAAATGCTCAATAATTTTCTTTAATTTTATTTCATTGTCTATTTTAAAAATATAAGCACTCCTTTCTATAGGAATTGCTAAGATCTTATTTTCTTTATTCCATAAAAATGCATGTGGGTTATATAAAGCCAAACTCCAAAATTTATCTAATTTAAATCTATCTAATAACTTTGGGTTATTATAATTAGAGATATTATATAAATCTATTTTGATCTTCCCATCATCATCTTTTCCTATAGCCAATAGTTTATCATTATTAATAAAATGAAGATATGTAGAGTATCCTGAAATATTTAGATATCCTAAAATTTTTGGATGATCATCTAATGAGATTACTAAAAGAGGATCCTTTCTATAATATGTTATTATAAAAACTTTATCTTTTAAAAATCTAACAGCAAAAATTTTCTTACCCTCTTCAATATTTTCCAATTTTCCTATTAATTTTAAGTTACTATTTAATACATACACATTATTTCTATATCCAACTATGGGATCTCCTAATGTTGTTACTAATCTTAAATTTCCATTATATTCATCCATAGCATACCTATTAATTAATCTTCCAGGAACTGATGAGCTTTTCACTGAAAAGCTTTTTAAATCTATTTTAACAATCCCTGTCCTTTCATATTTATATATATTTTTCTTTAAATAATTTGTAAAATCTTTATCTAAAATATTTTTTAAGTTCAAAGCATCTTCTTTTGGTAGTTGGTAAATATAACTATTAATTCTTCTTTTAACTTCTAAAAGCTTAGCTTCATCACTAAATAAGTTATCATCAATAATCTTTTTGAGAGTTTTAGATAACTCTTCTGGAAAATATTTTTCAGCATTCTCTTTTATAAAATCAAGATAAGCCCTATCTCTATGGGAGATATAGTAAGTTAGATAAATATTAGTTCTTGACATATAAATGATGGTATTATATCCTCCAGCCAAGGCTATAGCTCTATTAATCTTTCCATTTTTAATATTTATTTCAGAGATAATGTAGTTTCTGCATATGGGGACATTTGGAATGTAATATTTTAATTTTACATCATACCAAATTTGTGGATAATCACCTTTTGCTATAATTAAATATATTTTGTCTTTATAAACTCTTGAATCAACATAACTACCATTTAAAACCTTCTTCCAGATAACTCTTATCTTTTTTGGATTTGATATGTCATATGATGTAATAGTGTTTTTAAATCTATTTATTATAATTAATGTGTTATTTTTTAGATACAGTAGATTACCATCTTTTATAACATTTGTTACATTTAATGCTTTAGAGTTTATAATATAAGTTTTTTTGTTAAAATATGAAGTTGGGGAATAAAAAATAAAACAGCCATTTGTCTTAACAATATCAGCTTCATCAACTCCTCTAACTTGAACATTGGTTTCAGAGAACTTATATTCATTTTTATAAATGTTGTATTCATATTTATTAATAAATAATTTTTTGGGATCATTTACTTCAAAAATTTTAAAATCACTTATATCTTCTTCTTTAGATATACAACCACTTAATAATAATATTAGAATGATTAGAATAAGTTTTTTCATAATTTTCACCTAAAATTAATTAAAATTAATTGATATTTATCTTTAGTGTTTGTTTATAATTGTGTCATTATATCCAAAATCTCCAAAATACTTATAAAGCTAATAAAATAATATAGGAAACCAGAAATAGCTTTCCGATATCCGATATAATTGGGTGAACTTTATGGCAACTGCAGACCTGTTTCAAAATGTAACAGATATAAATTCAATTGTTCAAGCTTTGACAGCAATGGCTAATGCAAGTGATGTGTATTTCTTAGTAGTAATGGGGGTTCTTGTCTTTATGATGCAGTGGGGTTTTGCAATGCTTGAAGGAGGACAAGTTAGAAAGAAAAATGTTAATAATGTTATGATGAAAAACATGGTTGATTGGTTCATTGGTTGTGTTTCATGGTTATTTATTGGTGGAGTCCTCTGTGCTTCAATAAATCCAGCTGACTTCATAAGCTGGTGGGGCAAAATATTTAGTGCAGCACCATTCTTAGTAGATAATGGTATTGAATTAGCAAGCTGGTTCTTTGGTTTAGTATTTGCTGCAACAGCAGCAACAATTGTTTCTGGAGGAGTTGCAGAGAGAATTAAGTTTAGTGCTTATGTTTTAATCTCTTTGATAATCACAGCATTGGTATATCCTTTCTTTGTCTATTTAGGTCCTTGGGGAGCAGGAATTATAAATTGGCATGACTATGCAGGAAGTTTAATTGTCCATGGTTTAGGTGGATTCTTAGCATTAGGGGCTATTGCAGCTATTGGACCAAGAATTGGAAGATTCAAAGATGGAAAACCAGTTCCAATTTTAGGGCATAACATACCAATGGCAGTCTTTGGGGCATTAGCATTGGCAATTGGTTGGTATGGATTTAACGTAGGAAGTTCATTAGCATTAGGTGACATTAGTGGATTGGTTTGTGCAACAACAACTTTAGCAATGGCTGGAGGAGGAATTGGAGCATTAATAGCTTCAAAAAAAGATGTTCTCTTCACAGCAAATGGTATTGTTGCTGGTTTAGTAGCTATTTGTTCAGGAACTGATGTAGTTAGCCCAGTTGGTGGATTAATAATTGGATTAATTGCTGGGCTTCAAGTTCCAATAGTTTATAAACTTATTGAAAATGCAGGATTAGATGATGTCTGTGGTGTTGTTCCAGTCCATGGAACAGCAGGAGTTGTTGGGGCAATATTGGCAGGAATATTGGGAATGAAGGCATTAGGTGGAGCGGGAGAAGTTAGTTTAATAGATCAAATAATTGCATCAGTATTCTGTATAGTATATGGAACTGCGTTAGGTTATATAATTGCTAAAATAGCAGGAGTTATATGTGGTGGATTAAGAGTTAGTGAAGAAGATGAATTTATAGGGTTAGATTTAGCAGAACATAAAATGCCAGCTTACCCAGAGGAGGAAACATCAGTTGCTTAATTCTATAAAATAAAAAGATTAAAGGTGAAAATAATGAAAAAAATAGAGGCAATAATAAGACCTTCAAAATTGGAAGATGTGAAAAATGCATTGATTAAAGCAGGTTGTAGGGGTTTGACGGTTAGTGAAGTTAAAGGTAGAGGGGTTCAAGGAGGAGTAGTTGAGAGATATAGAGGGAGGGAGTATGTTGTAGATCTACTACCAAAGGTAAAAATAGAGATTGTTGTTGATGATGAATATGTTGATAAGATAGTCAATATAATCTGTGAGAATGCTAAAACTGGAGAATTTGGAGATGGAAAAATCTTTATTCTCCCTGTGGAAGAGGTTATAAGGATAAGAACTGGTGAGAGAGGAAGGGATGCTATATAATTAATAATTTTTATTTTATATGGTGTAGGTGTATGAGATATATGAAAATTATGGTACCTAAAAAATTTTTAAATACTGTTGAAGAAATACTAAAAAAGAATAATGCTTATTCAATCTCAATTATTGAACCTTTAAAATCATCAATTGAAAATGGGATAATAATAACATGTAATGCAAAAGCAAGAGATGCTGAGAAGATAGTTTTAGAATTAAAAAAGATGGGTTTAGGAGAAAAAGGATATGGAAGCATTACCATAATGCCAGCAAACATTACCTTCTCATGTAGGGAGGAAGGTTTAGCATCAACAAGCTTGTCTCCATTAGAACTTTATTATAAAGCAAAATCTATGGTAAAGATAACAAAAACACCAATAATTAAAGTTATATTAGCAAGTATTGTAGGAACTATTGGACTAATTGAGCATAATATCCCAGCATTAATTGGAGCTATGATTATTGCTCCTTTAGTAGATACAGTTATGGGAAGTGCTATAGGAACAGTTTTAGGTAATAAAGAACTTTTTATTGAAGGAATGAAAAAGGAGCTCTTATGTGTAGGAATTGTTACCTTATGTTCATTTTTTATGGGTTTATTTTTTGTTTCTAAAAGTTTGGTTTTAGAATATCTTTCAGGAGGTTCAATCTTATTAAGCTCAATAATTGCTATTATTTCTGGAATTTCTGGAGGAATGGGTATTGCTAGTGGAAAGGAGTATGAGATAATAGGAGTTACAATTGATGTCTCAATATTAATTCCCGCATTATTAATGGGGATTGCATTAGCTACTATGGATTTTAAGTTAATATATACCGCATTTATATTATTAATATTAAACATTATATTATTAGACATTGGAGGATATATTGGGTTGAAATATAAGATAAAAAACTAAAACTTAGCACCCGCCATCTGCGAACCCATTATTGGGAGCAGGTGGTGAAAAAAGACCCAAAGGCCTCCAAATTAGAATAATGGTGATATTAATGGAATTAAAATTTGTTCATACAATTTGTCCATACTGTGGGGTGGGTTGTGGGATAGATTTGATTGTAAAGGATGGGAAAGTTGTTGGAACTTACCCATTCAAAAGACATCCAATAAATGAGGGAAAAACTTGTATTAAGGGAAGCTATTGTTATGAATTTATCCATAGTAAAGACAGATTAAAAAAGCCACTAATTAATAAGAGTGGAGAGTTTGTTGAAGCCTCATGGAAAGAAGTATTGAATTTGATTGCAAATAGACTAATGGAGTATTCTTCAGAAGAGGTAGGGTTTTTTTCATCTGCAAGATGTACCAATGAAGATAATTATATTTTTCAAAAATTTGCAAGAGTAGTTGTAAAAACTAATAATATAGACCACTGTGCAAGACTTTGACATTCACCAACTGTTTTGGCTTTAAGGGAGGCCTTTGGGTCTGGTGCTATGACAAACTCAATTGAAGATATTGAAGATGCTAACTGTATATTTATAATTGGCTCTAACACTTTTGAACAACATCCTTTAATAGCAAGAAGAATAGTTAAGGCAAAAGAAAAAGGTGCTAAAATAATTGTAGTTGATCCAAGAAAAACAATAACTGCTAAAAATGCTGATTTGTTTTTACAAATAAATCCTGGAACTAATGTAGCCTTAATAAATGCAATGATGCATGTGATTATAAAAGAGGGGTTAATTGATGAGGAATTTATAAAAAATAGAACAAAAGGATTTGAAGGGTTAAAAAAAGTTGTGGAAAAATACCCTCCTGAATATGTTTCAAAAATCTGTGGAGTTCCTCCTGAGTTGATCATAGAGGCAGCAAAAATGTATGGAAGTGCTGATAGGGCATCAATAATTTACTGTATGGGGGTTACCCAATTTACATCAGGTGTAGATGGAGTAAAGGCATTATGTAATTTAGCAATGATAACTGGAAATGTAGGGAAAAGAGGAACTGGAGTTAATCCCCTTAGAGGGCAGAATAATGTTCAAGGAGCCTGTGATATGGGTGCTTTACCTGATGTATTTCCTGGTTATCAAAAAATAAATCTTGCTTACAAAAAATTTGAAGAATTTTGGGGTGTTGAATTAAATAATGAAATTGGGCTAACAATTCCTGAAATGATTGAAAAATCAGGAAAAGAGATAAAATGTCTTTACATAATGGGAGAAAATCCTATGGTATCAGATCCAAATGTCAAACATGTTGAACATGCTTTGAAATCATTAGATTTCTTAATAGTTCAAGACATATTTTTAACTGAAACTGCAGAACTTGCTGATGTGGTTCTTCCAGCAGCATGTTGGGCAGAGAAAGACGGAACATTTACAAACACTGAAAGGAGAGTGCAAAGAATAAGAAAGGCAGTAAATCCACCAGGAGAGGCAATGGAAGATTGGAGAATAATAAAAAAACTTGCAGAGAAGATGGGATATAAATTTAATTATAACTCTCCAAGGGAAATATTTGAAGAGATTAGGAAAGTAACTCCCCAATATGCAGGGATAACATATGACAGACTAGGAATTGATGGAATACAGTGGCCATGCAAAGATGAAAAAGACCCAGGAACTCCAATTTTATATACTGATAAATTTTTAACTTCAGATGGTTTAGGAGTGATACATCCAGTAGAATATAAAGACCCAATGGAGTTACCAGATAGAGAATATCCATTTATTTTAACAACTGGAAGGATAATATTTCATTATCACACAGGAACAATGACAAGAAGGAGTGAGCATATAATAAGAGAAATTAATGAAGGATATATAGAGATGAATTTAGAAGATGCTAAAAGATTGGGAATTAAAAACAATGAGTTAGTAAAGGTATCATCAAGAAGAGGGGAAGTTATTGTAAAAGTGAGGATTTCTAAGGATATTAAAGAAGGGGTTTTATTTATGCCATTTCACTTTGCAGAAACTAAAGCTAATATATTGACAAACAATATCTTAGATCTAAAAAGTAAGATTCCTGAACTTAAGTTATGTGCTGTTAGAGTTGAAAAAATATTATGAAATTTTGGTGAAATTTTGAGTAAATATGTATTAGCTAAAGCTACAAATGAAGAAATTTTGAAAAGGGCAGAATGTGGTGGAGCAGTTACAGCACTGTTTAAATATCTTTTAGATAAAAAGCTTGTTGATGGTGTTTTAACATTAAAAAAAGGGGAAGACATTTACGATGGAATTCCAGTGTTCATAACAAACTCAGAAGAGTTAATTGAAACTGCTGGTTCTTTACACTGCACTTCAACAAATTTTGGAAAGATAATAAAAAATTATTTTTTAGATAAGAAAATTGCAGTTTCAGTAAAACCTTGTGATGCCATGGCTATAAGAGAGTTAGCAAAGTTAAATCAAATAAATTTAGATAATATTTATATGATAGGCTTAAACTGTGGGGGAACTATAAATCCAATTAAAGCAATGAAAATGATAAAGTTGTTTTATAAAGTTGATCCAAAAGATGTTGTGAAAGAAGAGATTGATAAAGGGAAGTTTATCATTAAATTGAAAAATGGAAAATATAAAGCTATTAAAATAGATAAATTGGAGGAAAAAGGTTTTGGAAGAAGAAAAAATTGTCAAAGGTGTGAGTTAAAAATTCCAAGAAATGCTGATTTAGCATGTGGAAATTGGGGGGCAGAGAAGGGCTGGACTTTTATAGAGATTTGTTCAGAGAAAGGTAGAAATCTTGTTGAAAATGCTGAAAAAGATGGTTATATAAAAATTAAAGAACCATCTAAGAAAAACATTGAGATTAGGAAAAAGATAGAGGAGAATATGATTAAATTAGCTAAAATTTTTCAAAAGAGACATTTTGAAGAAAGCTATATAAGTATTGAAGAATGGCAAAAATATTGGAATAGATGTATTAAATGTTATGGATGTAGAGATGCTTGCCCAATATGTATTTGTAATAATTGTAAGTTAGAGTTTATTTCAGAAAATGGTAAAATTCCTCCAGACCCTGCAATATTTCATGGAATTAGATTATCGTGTGTATCAAAAAATTGTATAAACTGTGGACAGTGTGAAGATGTATGCCCAATGGAAATTCCTCTTGCATATATAACCCATAGAGTATATTTAAAGATTAAAAAAGCTCTTTATTTAGGATAAATTTTAGAACTTTTGGTATATTATAGATTAATTCATTAATTTGTGTATTTGGTTTTACATTAGAAATTTCCCCCAATATTCTATTTATTTTACATCCCAAAACACAGGCGTCTTTTGTTTTGTATCCACAATTTATTAAAGAGGAAATAATTCCTGTTAGAGTATCTCCTGTACCTCCAATGCATTCCATTGCCTCTATTTTTGGAGAATCTATTATTTCAGCAATATTTCCATCCTCAACTATATAATCTTTTTCTCCCTTAACAACCATATATTTTGGCATTTTTGATTTTCCATAAGCTCTTCTGATTAGTTCAGGTACTTCTTTATTATCTACTTCAGATATAAAACCTCTCACATAGGCAGGATGGGATGCCTTTTCATCTGCTAAAAATGCTAACTCACCAACATCAGGTAAAAATAAATGAAATTTATCCCCTATGTTTGCTGCTTTTGCTGCATACATTCCTCCAGCATCAGCAATAATCTTTGGAGAAAAATCAATTTCTTTTATATAAGATATTTTTGGTTTTATGTAATGTATTATAAGTAAATCATCATCAACTTCTTTCAATGCATCATAAATCTTTAAACTCCCATCCCCTTTTCCAATATCTCCAGCAGTTATAACATGAATATTATTCTCATCAAAATATTCTAATGTTTTTAAAACTGCTCCTATCAATGCACAAGTTCCCATAGATATTGGAAATTCTTTGTTATTTATAATTATTTTATTTCCTTTTAGTATTGGCTTCCCTTTTATTAACTCTAGTCCTTCTATTGGAATAGTCCCTGCTATAATCATACTATCAACCTTGATATAGTTTTATTATATATAATTTAAATATTTTTATATCTTATAAGTAATTTTGTAATACAAAAATTTTAATTATTCATATTTAATAATATAAAGGGGTATTATGGAAGATGTAAAAGAATGTATTAAAAAATATTGGGATATACGAAGTGAAAGCTATGACAATTCACCAGGACATTCCGGTTTGCCTGAGGTTTGGAGAAGTGTTTTATATGATATATTTGGAGATAAAAAGCTAAGAATCTTGGATGTAGGAACTGGAACTGGATTTTTAGCTATTCTGTTAGCTGAGTTAGGATATGAGGTTGTTGGCATTGATTTATCGGAGAGAATGTTGGAGAAAGCAAAAAACAAAGCTAATAAGAAAGGTTTAGATATTGAATTTATGATTGCTGATGCTGAAAATTTACCTTTTAATGATGAAGAGTTTGATGCAGTAATTAATAGGCATTTATTATGGACACTGCCAAATCCACATAGAGCAATAAATGAATGGAGTAGGGTTGTAAGAAAAGGAGGAAAAGTTGTTGTTATTGATGGTAGATGGAAAGAGGAAACTCTTGAGGAAAAGATTAGAAAAGCTATTGGGCAGGTAGCAATAATAATATATGAGAGAAGAAATCCTTGGAAAAATATGGATATTTATGAAAAGAAAGGAATCAATAAAAAACTCCCATTTTATGGAGGTTCAAACCCAGAAGATGTTATAAACCTATTTAAAAGAGCAAATTTGTCAAATATCTCTGTAAGAGATCTTAAATGGATTAGAGAGAAGCTAAATAAAAATGTCCCTCTTCTATATAGAATAGCTTGGAAAAATAAATCATATTTTCTTGTTGAAGGATATAAAATTTAAATCTTAATTTTAATTTAAATTCTAACCTAATATCTAATCAAAATTTATTTTTTAAATTTATCAATTCTTTTGCCTTTTCAAATGCCTTATTTAAAGTATAGGCACATAATGTATACCCCAAACTTTTTGGAGTCTCATCCTCTTTAATATCCTTAATATTTTTTCCCTTTAATTTTAATGCCAAATATGGCACATCTGGACATCCGCCGCCAGAGATATTTACAATATTCCCTTCTTTATCAATTGTTATCTTCATATTTCCACATCTTACCATAATAAATCCATCAATTTCTTTAATTTTTATTAATTCAAGAGGTTTTAAGGAATAATCATTTAAAGGGATGAATTTTAATGGATTAATATTATTTTTTTCTAATTCTCTCTTAATTCCCAATTCATCTACCAAATCATACTCTAATGCTAAATCACAACCTTCTCTTATCTCATAAGGAGGAGCCACCACTCTAACATTATAATTCTTTAAAATACTTTCTGCTTTCATTGCATCTTTAACACTTTTAAAAATTATCAATCCCCTACCTTCAAATTCTTTTTCTTCATTACCTTTCTTTCTAAGTAATTTTTTTATTTTCTTTAAGATCATAAATTTCCCCAAAAGATTATAACAGTATTGCCTTAACGATAGGAACTACAACGGTGTGGAACAATACTGCTCCAACAGCAAGTCCTAATATGTATGCAATCGCCGTCTTATTCCCCTCTGCTGCCATAACATAGTTTCTCAATGGACAACCCCCTTGGATAACTGAGAAAAATCCAACTCCAAATCCACCAATAATAGCAACTATTAAATGTCCAACTAAACTTCCTGCTTTACCTAATGGGTCTCCTGGGATTGGGGTAAAGCCTTTTACAGCAATCCATGGGAAGAATGGAATTTTACTCATAGCACTAAATATTATATAACCTAATAATGCTCCACCAAAAAACCCAAAGAGACCTTTAATTAACCATGTATCTCTTATTAAATAAAAGTCTCTCATCCCTCCAATAAAACACATTCTTGCTCTTTGAAATAAATAACCTAAAAGGATTCCAAATATGAATGTTCCAATTGCATGCAAGTATTCCATCTATCACCACCTTAAACATTTCTTTTTAAATAGACTTCACTTGCCACAATTACACCAGTAAACATTGCTATTAAACTTATCAATGCAATAACATCTCCATAGGCTGTTCTTATTGTTTCCCTCAATGGACATCCACCCATCAACAACGCAAATATCACAACCAAAACTCCCAAAACAAAACCAACTATTGGATTGTGTGTTTGTTTTATCTTAAACTCCTTATGAACATTAGCTGCGATAAATGCTCCAATAAAAATACCAACAACAGTTAAAACTGGAAAAACCTTTGAAACTGGAGCCATTGGTAAAGTTGTACCAAAAATTGCATTTACAATCCAATTGACCAAATCTCTTGTGTGGCAGGCGATACAAATCCCATACGCTGGTGGTGGAGATACCTTAAAAAACGCCTGCAACAGCGCAGCGGAGAAACCTCCTATAAGACCAGCAACTAATGGAGAAATTCTCATACGCCCTCACCTATTAGAATTTTTAATAGCATTTTTGTCTAAATCATTTTATTTTTCTTCAAAAAATGATATATATAGTTTGTTGTTTAAGAAGTTTAATCAATATAAAGTTATTAAAAAAATTAATAACAATTAGAAAATTAAAAAAGAAAAATAAAAACAAATAATAACATAACAAAAAGAAAAAAGAAAAAAACCTAAAAATTTAAATCATTTCAATAAATGCCTCTAATCTTGTTTTTAATTGCTCTTTATCACTTTCAGAGTAATCTGTCTCAATCCTAATAACTGGAATGCCTTCTTTTTTAAGTTCTTCCTCAACTCTTGTCCCCTCTACATTGAAAGTGTGGCAATACTGCAATGTGTAGTAAACAACCCCGTCAGCATTCAACTCTTTAACCAATCTTTTGATGTTCTCTATCCTCTCATCGTTGTGGAACATGCATGCGCATGGGATTTTTAAGTATCTCTCTGCTATACCCTCAATAGTTGGTTCTTCAACTAAATTCTCAAAGAATCTTGTTCCAGTACAACTTTCCTCACCAACAACAACCCCACCAACTTCCTCAATTAACTCAACAATTTTTGTGTTTCCAGCAACCATTGGGCAACCACTTATTAATATCCTTTTACCTTCATAACCTTCTCCTTTTTTGACTCTCTCTTCTAACTCTTTAACTAACTCCTCCAAAATTTCTATTGTATCATCAATATCCAACAAATAAGCAAATTGGAACAATTTTAAAGCATCAAGACCTTTTATTGGTGTTGGTTTGTTTGCTCTTAACTCATATAATTTGTAGAAAAGTTTTCTCATTTTGTTTACTTTTTCAACACTCTCTTTTAATTTTTCTTCATCAATTTTATTACCTGTTTCCTTTTCAACTAACTCTTTTAATTTTTTAACCTCTTCAACCCATAATTCCTTTGCTTTTTCTGTTTTCATGTATGGAAGGAGCATAACATGCATTTTAACCATTCTTTCCAATAACTCAAACATCTTTTTCTTACCGTCGCATGTTGTTTCCCCAATAATCACATCTGCTGCCTCAAAGTATGGGCATGATTTTGCCTTTTTAAATCCATAAGATGATTTTATCAATGGACAGAGATTTCTTGGTAAATCCTCCTCTGCAATTGGAACTGTGTCATTTTTACCTCCACACAAGCCAACTGGAATAGCATCAGCTGCCAATATTAATTCAATTGGAACAAATGCACAGAACATACCAAACACTTTCTTTCCTTCTTCTTTTTGTTTGTAGAGTTGTTCTTTCCTATTTGCAAATTTTTCCATGAGTTTTTTTATTGCATTTAGCTCCATCATATCACCTTAGTTATTAGATTTTTTAATAACATATCTTCAAAAATCATCAAATTTCTTTAAAATGTAAGTGTATAAAAACATTTTTATTTAAAATTTTAATAATAATTAGGTGATTAGAGTTTTTAATAGTATCGAATACAAAAAAGAAAATTCTACATCAACAATCTTTCTAATTCTTTTAAAAATTTGTTGTATTCATTCATATTTACTGGAAAATCAATTTTCTTCAAATCTATATGCTCATTCTCTAACATTTTTAAAAATTCCTCCATTAAAATACCTCTTCCATCTATTAATCCTTCTTTTGTTACAGTTTTAAAAATCCCACATGTCGGAGACCCTTCTATTCCAATTAAAATAAATTTAAATCCTTCTTTACTATATTCTCTCAAATATTTGATTGTTGATTTTAAAATTTCCCTACAAAGCTCCCTATATTCCTCAGTATCATATTCCTCCTTTGTTTTTCCTACCCTATCTATCCCCAAATATAGCATTTCTGGGCATGGGAGTTGAATTATAGCATAATTTTTCTTTAAAAGCAATTCAACAACATCATTAAACGCCCCTTCTGCCCTCTCTAAGCCGTTAACAACACTATTTTGATTTAATATGCAGTGAGCTACAATTGCAATTTTCTTTCCTTTCATCTTCCCACCAAGATTCTAAAAGATTAAAGATTTTAAAAGCCCTTCAATATAGCACCAACACAGCAAACAATTTGCGGTTCTTTTGGAATTAAGATACTTTTATTTAACTTTTTCTTTAAAATTTCTGCTAAAACCCTATTCTTTGCAACTCCTCCACTGAAAACAATATTACTTATCCCTAATTTATTTACCATTGGGACAATTCTATTGCATATGCTCTCATAAACCCCCATTAAAATATCTTCTTTTGGTGTTTTTTTAGCTAATAAGGAGATAATTTCACTCTCTGCAAAGACAGCACACATGGATGAGATTTTAGCAACATTATTTGATCTATATTTATTTATGTCATCCTCAATCTTCAAAATCTCTATACATTTCTCCAAAAACTTCCCAGTTCCTGCTGCACATTTATCAGATAGGATAAAATCTACAACATTTCCATTTTTATCTATCTTTATAACCTTGCTATCTTGCCCACCAATATCAACAACTCCATCAGCTTCCCTGAAAAAATAATTTGCTCCTCTTCCTAATGCAATAACTTCTGGAACAATTTTGTCTGCAAAAGTTATTTTGTGTCTTCCATAACCAGTAGCAACTACTTTATTGATATTATATTCTTTCTCAAACTCATTAACCATCTTTAAAATATCCTCCTCCTCAACAACAACTCCTATATTTTCTATTTTATAATCAACTATTTTTTTATTATCCATTAGAACCATTTTTGTTGTTGTTGAGCCAACATCTATACCTAGAATCATTATTTCACCAAATAGTATTATTACAACAGATATTATTAAATTTTTCTATTAGGATTTTAGAAATCTTAATATCTCAAATAAATATAAAATTAATTAATAATAAAAATATTTTTCAAAGTTTACAAGGATTGAAATTATGAAAAAAGTAGTTGTAGGAGGAACATTTGATGTTCTACATAAAGGCCATAAAGAACTTTTAAAGTTTGCTTCTAAACTGGGAAAATTGATTATTGGGATAACTTCTGATGATTTTGCTAAAAAATATAAAAAACATGAAATAAATAGTTTAGACATTAGATTAAGAAATTTGAAGAAATTCTTAGATGAGATTAAAGCAGATTATGAAATTAAAATAATTAATGATCCTTTTGGAGATGCTATTTATAATGACTAT
The DNA here is from genome assembly GCF_000371805.1 of Methanocaldococcus villosus KIN24-T80. Classification (NCBI taxonomy): domain Archaea; kingdom Methanobacteriati; phylum Methanobacteriota; class Methanococci; order Methanococcales; family Methanocaldococcaceae; genus Methanocaldococcus; species Methanocaldococcus villosus. The sequence continues at coordinate 220,758 of NZ_AQUK01000001.1, read as the reverse complement.
GATATTATAGTTGTTACTGAAGAAACACTAAATAATGCAAAAAAAATTAATGAAATTAGAGAAAAAAATGGTTTAAAGCCATTGAAAATTATAGTGTTTGATTATGTTTTAGCTGAAAATGGAAAACCTATATCAACAACAAGAATTAGAAAAGGGGAAATTGACACAGAAGGGAGAAGATTATGGAAACAGTATTAATTATTATCTCTTTAGTTTTAATAGGATATATTTTAAAATTTTTTAATATTCTGAAAGAGAGTGATAGAAGGATTTTAAATAATATTGTTATCTACATTGCTATGCCATCAACTATTTTTCTATCCATTTTAAAAAACTTATCTAAGTCAGAAGTTATTATTTTTTTAAAATTACCTATAGCCTTATTTTTTTCTTTTTTAATGTGTGGAATTATTTCATATTTTTTAGGAAAATTTTTAAACTTGGATAATAAAAAGCTTGGTAGTCTAATTCTTATTTCTATGCTAGGAAATACTGGATTTTTAGGATATCCAGTTGTATTAAACTTATTTGGAGATGAAGGGTTAGTAAGAGCTATTTTTTGTGATCTTGGTTCTGTTTTTATAACAATGCTTGTAGGAAGCTATGTAGGGGTAAAATTTGGAAAAGGTGGGAGGAATGTTATAAGAGAAGTTTTAACCTTTCCCCCATTGATAACAGCCATATTTTCTATAATATTGGTTTTATTCAATTTTAAGCTTACTTATTTGCCAAATTTCCTATTAAAGACAATAAATTATCTATCCTCAACAACTGTGCCACTAATTATGTTATCTCTTGGAATATCCCTCTCCCCAAATGCTATGAGATTTGGAATATTTTTTGGTATTTTAGCTTCAATATTTAGATTTCTTATAGCCCCTGCATTCTCATTGTCAATTTCTGAGTTATTAAATATAAAAGGGTTGGAAAGAGATGTTCTATTAGTGGAAAGTTCTATGCCTTCAGCAATGATGAGTTTAGTTTTAGGTAGTTTATATGATTTGGATGTTAAGATAATATCTTCAGCTATTTTTATAACTACAGTTTTATCATTATTCATAATAGCTTTGTGGGAGTTGATATTATGAAATATCTTGTTCTTATCGTTGATATGGATGATGATTTAGGTAGAAAGGCAGGAATAAAGACACCTATTTTAGGTAGAGAGGATAATATAAAGGCTTTAATAAAATTAGGTATTGCTGATCCTGGGGATAGTGATGTTAATGCTATTTTAGGAGGAATAAAGATTTATGATGAATTAAAAGCTGAAAATAAAGATGTAGAGATAGCTACTATATCTGGATATAAAGATGTTGAGTCAGAAAAATGTGCTTTAAAAGTGAAGGAGCAGTTAGATTTTTTGATCTATATGTACAATCCTAATTTTATCTATTTAATTTCTGATGGTAAAGAGGATGAGGTTATAGTTAAATACTTAGAGGGCAAGGATATTTTTATTTGGAAAAAGAGAATTGTTGTAAAGCAGAGTGAAACTTTAGAATCAACATATTATTTAATTCAAGAATTTATAAAAAAGACTATGGAAGAGTATATACCATTAATATTAACTTTTGTAGGATTTTCACTATTATTATATGCTATTTTTGCTGATATTGGTTGGAGATTGGTTATTGGTTTGATAGGGTTGTATATTTTATCAGAAGGTCTTGGAGTTAAAAATATAATATTTAAAAAAATTAAAGAAGGTAAAGAACTATCATTTGGAAGGGTATTTCCCATCTCTATTATTATAGTTATATTTATATTAACTATAGGGGGTGTATATACAGTTAGCAATTTACATGCAACAGCAATAAATGGATATGTAGGAGAATTCTTATTAAACTACTCTAATATATTACTCTTTTCTCTTATAGTCTTATTAGTAGGAAAATTTATTGACACTATTATTCATACAAATGAAGACATACTTGAGATATTAAAAAAATACTTCTTCTACTTAATATGTATATTTATAGTTAGAGAACTTCTACTTTCTGGTGGAGAATTTTTAATGAGAAAATTGGATTTTACAGGATTTGCTATTAGAATAATCATTTACATTTTAGTTATAATGATATTGTCAATAATACTATTTGTGAAGGTTGAAGAATGATATCAATAGTTGGATATAAAGATAAAGTAGTAGAATTAAAATTGGATGATGATTTTAAAGATTATAAAATAGTTTGGATAGATTGTTACAATCCTAAAGATGATGAGTTATACAAATTATCTAAAAAAGTAAATATTCCAATTAATGATTTAAAAGTAGGGTTAGATGAGCAAGAGTTTCCAAGATTGGAAGAAGAGGAAGATTATTATTTAATTATTTATAAAGCTCCACTATATGAGGAAGATATTATAACAACATCTTTAGGGATATTTATTAAAGGTAATATTATATTAACAATGCACACAGATAAGATAAAGGCCATTGGGAGATTATTTAATATTGTTATTACAAAAAAGCCAAAAATTATATTTGAAAAGGGTATAGGTTTTTTATTATACAATATTTTAAATGAAATTACAAGAGGGTATTCAAGAATTATATTAGGGTTAGAAGATGAATTGGAAAAATTAGAAGATTATTTAACAACAGGGTATAATAGGGAAATGATTGAAGAGATCTTAAGTTTAAGAAAAACATTGGTTTATTTCCACAAATCTTTAATGGCTAATAGAGATGTACTTATACAGTTGAAAAGAAGATTACTGCCAATAACTACAAAAGAGGATAGGGAGAATTTTGAGGATCTCTATTATGACACTTTGCAGCTGATAGATACATTATCAACATATAGAGAGGTTTTAACTTCTATGATGGACATATCCCTATCATTAGAAAATATGAAGATGAATCAAATAATGAAAATTTTAACAATGGTAACAACTATATTTGCCATTCCTATGTGGATAACTGGGATATATGGAATGAACTTTGAATATCTCCCTTTATCAGACAATCCCTATGGTTTTTGGTTGGTATTAACACTTATGATAATGCTAATAATGTTATTTACATACATATTTAAAAGAGCAGGGTGGATTTGAATGATAATATGGCCTGCATATATAGATAAAAATAAAACTAGAAAAGAAGGAAGAAGAGTTCCAAAAAATTTAGCTATTGAAAATCCTAACTTAAAAGATATTGAAAAAGCTTTAAAAAAATTAGGTCTTGAGGGAAAGATAATAAGAGATAAAAGATATCCTAGACAACATTGGGAAGTTTGTGGATGTATTGAGTTAGATTATAAAGGAAATAAATTAAAGCTATTAAAAGAAATATGTAAAATAATTAAAAATTATTGAGGCTTTTCCATTAATCTCTTCTTACTTAAAACCCTACCATCTCTTGCATGAGGTTTTCTACTAACAGCATCATTAGCTTTTTCTAGTTCTCTAGCTTCATCTATTAACTTAGCAGCATACCTTAACATCTCATGTGCAGATGCCACTATTGGTATATATTTTTCAGCTTCTTTTACCATAAAACAGCCTTTAACATCTATATCTCCAACTTTTTCAGCAATAACAAAAGCTGCCATTGCTTTAGCTTTAGCATATGGATTTGTGAATTCCATAGCTTCAACAGCCTTCTCTTCATCAATAATTAATTTTGGTAATTCTGGTTCTTTGCCTTCTTTTATTTCAGATATAACCTTATCAATAGCCATTTGAACAGCTCTTAAAGCCCCTGTCCCTGCCAAAACTTTTATTATATCAGAGTTGAAGAATCCTACTTCTGTTGGATCTAAAAATTCTCTCCTTGCTCCAATCATTGAATCACATTTCACTATTATATAACCTAAACCAGCTTCAGCTATTTTATCTTTAATCTTTATTCCTGGGGCATCTCCAATAATTATGGATGGTATTTTACACTCTTTTAACAACTCAATAGCCTTTTTAGGTCCTGGGGCTGAAGGATTTGGGCCAATATATATAATTAAATTTGGATTTTCTTCAATAGCTTTTTTTGTTACTTCTTCAACAGATTCTGGATCCATCTTAGGTCCACTACCAAACACTCTGATGATTATATCTTCTCTATCTGCCCTCTCATCTAATGATAAATCAATCATTGGAGACATCCCTATATTTCCACATTTTATTATAGCTATTTTTATCATTGTACATCACCAAAATAATATTATTAGCTTTTAGTGTATTTAATGTTTATTATTATTTTTTCACATAAGATGGAAAATAAAGTTTAAAAAGTTTTAATAATAATTATTTTAGAAATAATTTTTAAGGGTGAGATGATGAAGTTTTTTTTAGATACTGCAAATATAAATGAGATAAAGAAATATGCAGAGCTTGGATTGATAGATGGTGTTACTACAAATCCTACACTTGTAGCAAAGGAAAAAAGAGAGTTTAAAGAATTAATAAAAGAGATATGTTCTATTGTAGATGGGCCTGTTAGTGCTGAGGTTATATCAACTGATGCTGAAGGTATGATAAAAGAAGCAGAAGAGCTGAGCAAGATAGCTGACAATATTGTTGTAAAGATCCCAATGACAAGAGATGGTTTAAAGGCTGTTAAGGTTTTGTCAGAGGAGGGAATAGATACTAATGTAACATTAGTCTTTTCTCCATTACAAGCTTTATTAGCAGCAAAAGCAGGAGCTACTTATGTATCTCCATTTATTGGTAGATTAGATGATATTGGACATGTAGGAATGGGTTTAGTTGAAGATGTGGTTTTAATATTTAATAACTATGGAATAGAAACAGAAGTTATAGTTTCTTCTATAAGACATCCATGGCATGTATTGGAAGCTGCTAAAATTGGAGCAGATATAGCCACAATACCTCCATCAGTTATGGAAAAGCTATTTAATCATCCACTAACAGACATAGGTTTAGAAAGATTCTTAAAAGACTGGGAGGAATATAAGAGAGTTATTAAAGGTGATTAAATGGAAAAATTAATAATGCTTCCTGGGCCTACCAAGATACCTTCAGAAGTTTTATTAGCTATGGCAAAACCAATTATTGGTCATAGAACAAAAGATTTTGGTGAGTTATTAGAAGACACTATAGAGAAGTTAAAAAAAGTGTTTATTACTGACAATGACACCTTTATAGTAACTGGTTCTGGAACAGCAGCAATGGATATGGCTATATCTAATGTTATTAATAAAGGAGATAAAGTTTTAACAATTATTACTGGTGTTTTTGGGGAAAGATTTGCTAAGATAGTGGAAACATATGGAGGAGAAGTTGTAAAGTTAGAAGTAGAATATGGAGATATGGCAGATGCTAAAGTAGTTAAAGAAATTCTAGATGAGAATGAGGATATAAAAGCTGTTACTGTTGTTCATAATGAAACATCTACTGGAGCAAGAAATGATATTGAAGCTATTGGTAAAGTTGTGAAAGATTATGATGCTATATATATAGTTGATACAATATCATCCTTAGGAGGGGATTATGTTAATGTAGATAAATTTAATATTGATATTTGTGTAACAGGTTCTCAAAAATGTTTAGCTGCCCCTCCGGGATTAGCTGCAATTACAGTTAGTGAAAAAGCATGGGAAGTTATTGAGAAAAATACACCAAAAAACTTTTACTTAAATCTTAAAGAATATAAAAACTATTATTATGAAAAAAAGCAAACACCTTATACCCCAGCAGTTAATTTAGTTTTTGCACTAAATAAAGCATTAGAATTATTGTTAGAAGAGGGTTTAGAGAATAGAGTAAGAAGACATGAGAATTTAGCTAAGATAGTAAGAAAAGGATTAGAGAACTTAAATATTGAACTATTTGCTAAAGAGAGAGCAAGATCAATAACAGTAACATCTGCTAAATATCCTGAGGGTATAGATGATAAGGAGTTTAGGGGTATATTAGATAAGAAATACAATATTGTTATAGCTGGTGGACAAAGACATTTATCAGGGAAGATATTCAGAATTGGACACATGGGTGTTTGTGAAGAGAAAGATGTTTATGCTACTCTCTCATGTATTGAATTGACATTAAAAGAGCTTGGTTATCTCTGATTTTTATTATATTCTTTTACAATTTCAATTAACAACTCTCCCAACTCTTTATTAAACTTTGTTTGGATTTTACTAAAATGTTCTAATGATATTGCTAATCCCTTTAATCCTTTAATATCATGTACAATCTTCTCTTGTTCTTGGGTTATAGAATCTAATTTATTACTTATATTAATGATTTTATCAATATCGTTTCCTAACATTTCAGATCCTGATCTTATCTTGTCTATTACATCAAGAACTTCTTTAAGATTTTCTAAATTTGATAAAACTTGATTATTGAATTTTTTTATCTTTTTAGCAAGTTCCATAGTCTTATTAGACATTCTTCTAACTTCATCAGCTACTACAGCAAAACCTTTTCCATATTCTTTGGCTCTTTCAGCCTCAATTGTAGCATTTAAAGCTAGTAAGTTAGTGAATTTAGCCACTTCTTCAATTGAGTTAGTTATATCAGAAATGTATCTCAAATTTTCAACAAGTTGATTAAATTCTGATGCAAACTTTTCCATCTTTTTAAAAAAAGGTAAAAAATCATCCCTAAAAGTTTCAAGATCTTTAACAATTTCTGACAATTTCTCTATATTTGTCATTATTTCAGCATTGTTTTCTAAGAATTTTCCACTAATTTCTTCTGCTAATTCATTTATTATTTTTGAATTCTCTTTACTACCTGCTTCTAATCTAACAGCATCTGAAAGAATACTTGATGATTTTTTTATTATCTCATCATTCATAAAATCACCAAGATATTATTTCATAACTTCAACACCACATTTTAAGCTATCTAAAAATCTAAAAAACTTTGGAACATCTTTTTTCTGGATTATTCCCCCATGTTGTGGTAAAATAGCCTCAATATCTAAGCCTCTAACTCTATTTAACCAATTCTTTATAGCTAAACTTGTAGGCATTAATCTCTCATGTATGGGTCTCATAGCTTCTATATGCTTTTCAATATCTTCAACAACTAAGATGGGTTTTTCTGGTAGAGCTATCCCTATATCTCCAGTAAATAGAAACTTACTTCTCCTATCATATATTGAAAAATGACCTGGACTGTGTAGAAAATGGGCAGGAATGAATTCTAAGGTTGTTGATCCAAATTTTAAAGTTTCTCCTTCATCAGGTAAGGGATATGCTACAGTATCAACATCTTCAAATCCGAAGTGTGGTAAAAATCTTATCCAAAGCCATGATGTAACAAGCTTTGCATTTGTTATTGATCTCCATAAAGGAACACTTCCTGCAACATCAGGATCTTGATGACACATATAAATATAATCAATATTCTTTGGATTTATATATTTTGATATATTTGACAATACTTTTGGGAAGATATTATATCCTCCAGGATCTACTAAGAATCCTCTACCTTTATTAACAATTAAATAACTTATAACATCCACATCTCCTTTTCCAGAGCCTAAAGTTCCAAGATATATAACCTTATGTTCTTTATCTCTATACAATATATGATCTTTTTTAGGATCTAATCCAGGTTTTATAAAATATTCTCCATCCATAATTTATCCCCCAAAACCTCTAATTCCCCATTGTTTAATACATATATTTTAAAACCTTTTTTTACTTTTCTATTTTCAATATAATCTTTAAGTTTTTTATTTATTAATTCTATTATTTGTAAGGTGTTATATTTCACTTTAATATTCTTTTTATCAGCTTCACTAAAAACAATATTGGGGATATTTATAACATCAGTTCCTTCTTTGATATCTATCTCTACTGGAGCTAAAATCATTCTATATATCTTTATTGTATTATATGCCTTCCTTATATTCTCCTTAGCTCTCTTTTCTATCATACTCACATTAGCCCTACTAGTACCTAGCATTTTAGCTATCTCCTCTTGAGTGTATCCTTTATATCTAAGTTTTAAAACTTTAATTTGAGTCTCTGTTAGAAATGATTCCATTTTATCACCATTATCATAAAAATTTTAATATTATAACTAAATATTTTATAAAGGTGATTCATATGGAGATTGGAGATGTTGTAAGAATAGAGACAGATAAAGGGGTTTTTGAAGGACTTTTATTACCTTCAATAGATGAGAATGTTATAACTCTTAAGTTAAAAAATGGATATAATATAGGAATATTAAAAGAGAATATAAAGAATGTGAGAGTAATTAAAAAAGGAGAAAAACCAAAATATGAGCTTCCACCATTAAATATAGAGAAGAAACATAAAAAAACAGTGTCTATTTTATCTACAGGAGGTACAGTTGCTTCAAAGGTTGATTACTCAACTGGAGCTGTTCATCCCTCTTTTACAGCTGATGATTTAATAAGAGCTGTTCCTGAAATAGCTGATATAGCAAATATAGAAGGGAGAGCTATTTTAAATATATTAAGCGAAAATATGAAGCCAAAATATTGGATTAAAATTGCTGAAGAAATAAAAAAAGAGGCAAAAAGGGCTGATGGAATTGTTATAACTCATGGAACAGATACAATGAATTATACTGCAGCAGCTCTATCATTTATGGTCAATGCTGATTTTCCTATTATCTTAACTGGTGCCCAAAGAAGTAGTGATAGGCCATCATCTGATGCATATTTAAACTTACTATCTTCTGTTATTGCAGCAAAAGAAAATATAAAAGGAGTTTTTGTTGTTATGCATGAAACTTCTGATGATAAATACTGCCTATTACATAGGGGAGTTAAGGTTAGAAAGTGTCACAGTTCAAGAAGAGATGCATTTTTATCAATAAATAGCCTTCCTATTGCTAAGATAGATCCATTTAGTAAGAATATTATATACTTACAAGAGGTTGAAAGATCAGAAGGTAGTAAAAAAGTAGAAATTAATACTAAATTAGAAGAAAAAGTAGCATTAATAAAGGTTTATCCAGGAATGGATGGAGAGATTATAAGATATTATGTAGATAAGGGTTATAAAGGAATTGTTTTAGAAGGTACAGGATTAGGGCATGCTCCTGAATATGTGTTTGATGACATAAAATATGCTATTGATAATGATGTTGTTGTAATCATGACTACTCAAACAATAAATGGTAGAGTGAATATGAATGTTTATTCCAATGGTAGAAAGCTTTTAAACTTAGGTGTTATTGGATGTGAAGATATGTTACCAGAAGTAGCATATGTCAAATTAATGTATTTATTAGCAAATTATAGCTTAGAAGATGTAAAAAAACTAATAAATAAAAATATGGTTGGAGAAATAAATTATAGAAGTGACTTTAAAGCTTATGGTGGGAATTATGGATTATAATGAGATAGGATTAAAAGTAGGGTTAGAGATCCATCAGCAGTTAAACACAGAAAGAAAATTGTTCTGTCACTGTCCTACAGAATTAACAAATGAGGTTAAAGGTGAAGTGGAAAGGATATTGAGAGCAACATTAAGTGAACTTGGAGAGATAGATAGAGCAGCATTATTGGAGATGAGAAAGGGTAAGAAGTTTATTTATCAATATAACAACTCTTCTTGTCTTGTTGAGTTAGATGAAGAACCTCCACACATGCCATCTGAAGAAGCTTTAAAGATAGCCTTACAAATAGCTATGTTATTAAACATGAAAACAGTTGATGTTGCTTATGTTATGAGAAAGATTGTTATAGATGGGTCTAATCCTTCTGGATTTCAAAGAACAATATTCTTAGCCTATGATGGATATGTAGAAACTGAAGATGGGAAAGTTAGAATAGAAAGTTTGTGTTTGGAAGAAGATGCAGCAAGAAAGGTTGAAGAGAGAGGAGATAAAGTAGTTTATAACTTAGACAGGTTAGGAATTCCTTTAGTTGAAATATCAACAGCTCCAGATATAAATTCTCCTAAGATGGCTAGAGAAACTGCTAAAAGAATTGGAGAGATTTTAAGAATGTGTAAGGTTAAAAGAGGTATTGGAACAATAAGGCAGGATATTAATATTTCTATAAAGGATGGAGCAAGAGTAGAGATAAAAGGAGTTTCAGAACTTTATCTAATAGAGAAAGTTGTAGAATATGAAGTTTTAAGACAGTTGAATTTGTTAAAGATAAGGGATGAGTTAAAAGAAAGAAATGCTGAAGTTATAGAAGAGATTTATGATGTAACTGATATATTTAAAAACTGTAATTCTAAGATTATAAAAAGAGCTTTAAAAGATGGAAAAGTTAAAGCTATTGTTTTAAAGAAATTTGGAGGTTTAGTTGGAAAAGAGATACAGCCAGGTAGAAGACTTGGAACAGAATTTGCAGATAGGGCTAAGGTTATAGCAGGAGTTTCTGGAATAATACATACAGATGAATTACCAAAATATGGAATAACTGAAGAAGATGTTAAAAGATTAAGGGAGTTTTTAAAAGTTGATGAAGATGATGCTATTGTATTGGTAGCTGATAAGGAAGAGAAAGCTAATAAAGCCTTACAAGCTGTAATTGAGAGGGCTAAAGAAGCTTTAATAGGAGTTCCAGAAGAGACCAGAAAAGCTAATGAAGATGGAACAACTTCTTATTTAAGACCACTACCTGGAAAGGCTAGAATGTATCCTGAAACTGATATACCACCAATATTTATAAAAGATATTGAAGTTGAACGGCCAGAGTTACCTGAAGAGAAGATAGAGAGATTTAAGAGAGAATATATGTTAAGTGATGAGCTTGCTAAAAAAATGGTGTTTTCTTATTATGTTGATTTATTTGAGGAACTATGTAAAAGATTCAAAAATATTAAACCTACTTTGATAGCAAAAACCTTAGAAGAGAGTTTAAAAGAAATTAAAAGAGAAGGATATAATATTGAAAATATTAAAAAACAACATTTATATTCTCTATTTGATGCTCTTTCTAGTGGTAAGTTAGCTAAAGAGGGTATAATTGAAGTTTTAAAAGGATTTTGTGAAATGCCTGATAAAGATATAGATGAAATCTTAGAGATTAAAGGATTGAAAGGATTGAGTAGAGAAGAGGTGGAAAAGATAGTAGAAGAGATTATTAATGAAAATATCAATATTATTAAAGAGAAAAAAGATAAAGCTCTTGGGTATTTAATGGGAAGATGTATGGCAAAATTAAGAGGAAAAGCTGATGGAAAAATGGTGAATGAGATATTAAAAGAAAAAATAAGGAATATTTTATGAATAATATTTACCATTTACATATGAATCTGAAATAATTATATTAGTATGTTTTCCTTTATTACTTATCTCTAAATGTTCAATATATGAGTTTTTAATAACCAAACTTGACTTACTAATCATATTTTCAATTTCTAAATATTTAATATTTGAACTTTCTATGATCAGAGATGAATTACCATTTATTCTATTAAAGTATGATCTATTTATATTACAATTCTTAATTAAAACTTCACTGTTTCCAACACCAGCTTTACTATTACTATTTAATAAATTTATTTTTATCCCATTTATTTCAAAGTATGCATTACCATTCTCTTCATACACTAACTTCTCAATCTCTTTTATGTTTCCTAACCAAAGTTCTCCATTACCAACTACTGATGATGATGCTGTATAAACATTACCTAATAGGTTTAATTTTATAATATCTTTACCTTTTATCAATCTTGGTATGCTATCTGAATAGCTTGCATTTTTAATAATGTCTTTAGTTAATATAGCTTTACCATTACCTACAATTCTTAACTCAAAATAATCAATATTAATATTAGATGAGATCTCCTCTGTGGTACCTTGGTTCTCATTATTTATATTTCTATTCTCTATTATTGAATTTATTATAATTACTTTACCATAATTATGCTTTATATTTAATTTTTTAATATGGGAGTTTTTGATTATTAAACATCCTCCACTATTTATAATATTTACATTTAATTCATCAATATTAGAGTTTGTAATGTTTAAGATTCCGTTTATAGCGTTATTAACATTTAAATTATTAACATATGATCTTTCAATATTAACCAGTCCTTTACTATTTATATTGTCAATGATAGATTTATATATATGAGAGTTTATAATATTTAGTTTATAATTTATACTGTTGAAATTTGCTGATATTATGGTGATGTCCTTAATTATTGCTAATAAATTATCGCTATTTACGATTAAATCTAAACTTTCTATTTCATTTAGGTTACCTATTTTTAAACTACCTCCTGAATTTATATTTGTTCCATCAGAATGTATTGTACCATTAGCATTATAAATCGATTTATTATCAATAGTTCCAGGCAATTTTCCATTTATCCATGAACCATTTTCCAAAACATCTTTAGTTAGTAATAATTCACTTTCAGCATTAACAATTATTTTTAATCTACTAGCCTTACCAAATGTTTGGTTTTCTTCTTTAGAGCTTTCATTAATTGTTTGATTTTCTTCAGAACTTACATTTTTTGTTGGAATAGTTATAGATATATTAGAACCTGTAGGTACAATAGGAGATTTTAAAGTTTTATTAGGTACAAATAGTGCATAACTAACTTCTTTAACATACTCAGTAGAGTTTGCTAACTGAGAGTTTGGTATTTTAGTGAACTGATAAGTTAATATTGCTCCTGAAAGAATAATTATAGAGGTTAATAGGATTAACTCTAATGATAGTTGTCCTCTCATATTAATCACCAACTTTTTGTAATATATATATTATAATGTTTAAATTATATATAATTTAGTTTAACAAATTGGATGTGAAAAATATGAAAATAATTAGATCAAAAAGAGGATATATTTTTACATTAGAGGCTGTTGTTGTAGCTTTTATATTCTTATCTATATTTTATTTAGTTTATTCAATATATGGGCATAACTTTTTAACAAACTTTGAGAGTAAAAAGGATATAGATTTATTTCATAAATCACTATTACTTAAAGGATATTATATAAAGAAATATTCATTTCCGCAAGAGAAATTTTATACAATTGACATCAGCAAATATTTTGGAAATATAAATCTAAAAACTTTTGATCTTTGTCATAACTATTCTGAAAACAATGTTATTATTTATCCTGAAATAGAAAGTGTAAATTATTCCATGCTAGAAGATTATAAAATAATTGTAACAATTAATGGGAAAAATATATCATTATATTCAAATATAGTTAATACAACTACACTAAACAACTCTCTAAAAATTAGCAGAATTGGTGGTTATGCTATATTTATTTATAAAGATTCAGCTTATATTCCAATAATAATTTTAGATAGTAATACATTAAATAACCCATTAAAATATAAAGCATTTGGAAAATGTGGAGATATAATTTATATTTATTCAAATAAATCATTAAAATTTTCCATGAAAATCTTAACAAATGATAGTAACCCATTTTCACTATATAGTGATTGGAAGTATGCCACTCCAATATTGATAAAAAATAGAGATAATAAATATCTAGAAAATTATCCTGTTAAAATAATATTTAATTCAAAGGAATATATTGATGAAGGTAAGATGGATAAATTTTGTAGAGATGTAAGGTTTTTAGATAGTAATGGAAATAAATTAGATTTTTGGATAGAACCACAGAGTATTAATAAAGAACATACAATAGCATGGGTAAAAATGAATCTACTTCCTAATGAAGTTAGAGAAATATTCATGCTATATGGTAATTCAAATGCCAATTCTGAAAGTGATGGAAAGAGAGTTTTTATACTTTATGATAACTTTTCTAATTTAAATAGAAGTTTATTTAATGTAAGTGGGAATGTTAGTATTTTAAAAAGTAAATATGATAATATAAATTTCACATATTTAGCTCTAAATAACACATCTCATATTATTTCTTTTGAAAAATTTCCTTTGGAATATGCTATGAAAGCTCATGTATATTTCCATAGGAAACACAATGCCTATTTTGGGTTTTATGATGGTTATAATAGGACTATAGTAACTAACTATGAATGGGGAGGAGATATAAGGTTTGAAAATAGCATAATTGATGAAGACCATTATCAATATCTGTATCTACCATATGAATTGTATGATTCATGGGTTACATATGAGATAATTAGGGATAGTAAGAGAAGTGTATTAATTGTTAATGATAGTCAAAACTATTTTTTATCAAACTATATCCCAAATACAGTTTTACCAATAGTATTTTATGTTGATAAAGATGGTTGGTTAGATATAGATTGGGTATTTGTTAGACCTTACAACAATCCAGAGCCTATAGTGTATAATAAAGATTATGATGTAATATTATCCATAAATGGTAAAATCTTTAGAAAAAATGCCAACAGTCTTTGGAAAGAGTATGATGATATTGCTGAAGAATTAAAACCTGGATTAAATGAAATAAAGATTATCTATTCAAAATATCCATTAGAATTTTCATTTGCTTCATCAGAAGAGAATATTGATTTTAAGACTATAACATTTAGTTTAGCTAATATCTCTGTAATGGTGGTAGGGTGATTTTTGATTATGATTTGATAATAGCTACTATTATCTTGATTGTAGGGCTGGGTATGTGGAGTGTTTCTTTAGTAGAGCATAATAATGTTTATTTAGACGCTGTAAAAAATGAGTATAAAATAGATAAAGGTTTATCTACAATGGAAACACTAATAAAAAGTGGAGTTTTACAGGATTTTGTAATATTGTATAGCTTTAATGATACAGAGATAAAAAGAAAAGCTATTATGCTTTTAAATAATTCTATACCTTTGGATAGTTATAGACTGGAAATTAATAATGAAACTATCATAGAAAAAAATTTTAACTCTTCAAACACTTATATAATAGCTACACTAATTTTAAATAGATCTGAAGGTTGGTATATTATATATGGAAATGATACATATATTGACATTTTAGATAAAAGATTTCCTGATTACATGATAGCTAAAGAGTATGCTGAAAAACAATTAAATTATCCCATTTTAATGCCTGTTTATTACTCTAAAAATATCTCTTCAGTTATTGTAAAGCTATATATAAAGTGATTTTTATGTATTATACACAAATTGCTTTAGTATTAGTTTTATTGGTTTTTACTATAACATCTGTTTTTTACAACACAATAGATTTAAAAACATCTGAGATTAAGAATGAGATAGAGGTTAAAATGATCTCATTAGCTGAAAAAAATATTGAGCATACCATAAACCATAATTTAGATAAAATTGTTAATGATGTTTTTATAAATGTTAGCTATACATTGATGAAAGAACATAGATTCTTTAATAATTCATCCTCAGCTGAAGAATGTATTGAGAATAATATTACATACATATTAAATAAAACTTTATATAATGTTTGCAGGGATAATTTTACAATTATTGTGTCCCATATAAGGATAAATCCTACAAGTGAGCCAACAAGAATACTTTTAACTGGAGAAGTTTTATTAAAATATAGAAAGGAGTTAGAAAATAATGTGAGTATTATTATAAATAAGGAAATTGGCATAATTAAAGAAATAACATTAAAGGAGATACCTGATCCTTATGTTTATAATAATAAGTTTTATTACAATTGGAGTTACTGCTCACCAGTAGATGTTAATGTTAGTAATGGGCATCACATATTTAAAATAATATTAAATAACACTAATTTTAACTATACACTAATGAAAAATCCAAATGATCCCTCTGAAATAAGAATTATAGGTAGTTCTAAAATAGCTAATGAGTATATTTTATTACCATATTGGATAGAAAAGTGGAGATACAACAATATATCAGTTATTTGGGTAAATTGTAGTGAAGATAACTTAATTAATGGAAAAATATTCATATTATATAACTCTTCAACAAAAATTAATAGGGAAAATCCTCATAAAACATTCATACTGTTTGATAATTTTAACTATTTAGATAATAACTCATGGGAAATTACTGGAGGTTGTTGGATAAATAATGGGCTATTATATGTAAAAGGTCCTTATTCTAAACTCTCTACTAAAAGAAGCTTCTCATATAATTATGAGCTAATCTTCAGAGCAAATTTCTCTAGTGTTATGAAGTTAGATAGTGAAAATATTTCAGAATTTATAGGATTTTTTAAAAATGATTCTAATGGTATTGGATTTATTTACTATAATACCTCTTGGGGAAAAGAAGGGTTATATGTGAGATATGGCCAAAATCTTTCTAAAATTCCTAATTTTAGTAAATATCTAAACAACTTTTATATCTATTCTGTATCCTGGGGAGAAGATAGAGTTAGCTTTAGAATATATAATGAATATTATAATTTGTTATACAATAAATCAATAAATATAAATATAAATGAAAATTATCCAATATCTATCTGCACTGAAGGGGTATTAAATGCAACTGTTTTAGTAGATTGGTTAGTTTTAAAAGATGTTAGCAATATAATAGCTATTCCACAAAAACCAATGAGAAATATATTAGATTATCATGAAGAAAAACCAAAAACTTATAAAGGTACTATATATTATGGAGATCCTGAACAGTATATAAAGGTTAATGATGGTAGATATTCAATTATTGGCATGTTTACAAATGCTACATATAAATGGGGAAGCTGTGGATATAAACCAAAAATAGAGATAGAGTGAAGTTATGAGAGGACAGATATCTATAGATTTAATTTTAGCATTTATGATGATAATGGTTATTTCCATATTTTTATATAATAATATTATAAATTTTTCTGATAGTCTAATATCAGGGGTTTTAGCTGATAAAGTTTATGAGGTAGCAAATAAGATAGAAAATTATGCTTTATTAGCTTATTCAAATAATAATAGTTTAGCAGTAGTTTTAAAACCTATTGGTGAAGAGAATTATGTAATTTATGTAGCAAATTATACAATAAATGTTACACATCCAATAACAATAATACTAACTCCAACAAAAGATGGAGTAATGATAAAGGGTAATATAAATTATTCTGTAAATAATACTATATATGGATTTAATTTATCAAAAGGAAACATTATCTTGATAGAATACTCAGAAGGTTATATAGCTAAAAATACTTCAATATTATTCAGGTGAAGTTGATGAAAAAATATTTGATAATTTTTTTATTTATTTTTCTTTCATCAATTTTTGCTGATGTTATATTTGTTCATAATGGTTTGATGAACATAACTAATAGTACTGGAGGAGATAAATTTAATATAAATGATACAATAAATTTTGTAGCTTTAAGTATAGGTAATACTACAGAGATTATAATAGAAAATGGAACAGTAATATGGTTTTTTGGTGATGATAAGATAAAATATGGGAGAAATGTTAATCACTCTTACACTTTCCCATTTATATATCCTGTAGCTTGGGGAGGATATTATAAAAATGTTCATTACCCTCCAACAGAAACCTACAATTGGCTTATTGTTGGTGATGTATATAACACCTATTACTGGTTTATCCCTAATAATAGTTTAAATACCTGGGTGGTAGAATATTATAAAAATTACACTATAGCTAATACATCAGTTAATAATTCTAATGTAGTTATAATCAAATACCCTACAGATTTAGATATAAATGATTTAATATTTAAGGGACTAAAAGTTGGTGGAGAAGTAGGGATTATAACAGATGTCAATGAAGATAATATTGTTATTGAAGATAATATAACCTTTATCCCTAATATTAATAAAAATAATATTGAATTTATTATGTGGAATTTTGATAATAAAACATCTTTTAAATTTAAACCATCTATTATTTACACAACCCCTGGATTTCATTTTATACAGGTTTTAATAGTTGATAAATATGGGAAAGTTTGGGTAGGTTACAAAGTTATATATGTCAAACAACATTTTGGAGGTTATGTTTATTGGGTTATGGGACCTTCACATTATGGGGGAGAGGCTTATACGTATGTTTATAATAGTTCTTTAAATCATAATGATAATAGAGGAAATGAATATGTCAATCCTCATAAATTAACATACAAAGTAGGTGATAAAACTAAATTTAATATGAAAGATGCATGGGGACTTTATTGGAAATGGGACTTTGGAGATGGGGTAGAAACTGATTATACTTATAGAGAATATTTTACTCCAACAGAGCATGTATATAAATTCCCATTTATGTGGCCATTTTTCTGGATGAGTTATGGAGGAGCTGGAAGTTGGTGGAAATCAGATACTTTAAACTTTATAATTGTTGGAGATGTTGGAAATATAAAATATAACTTTTATCCAAATTTATCCAATTCTAAAACTTATAAATATGAATATGATAAAAAACATCACACCGTAAATCTTTACTATTATTCAGATATAATATCAAATCCTGTTTATAATTTAACAATAAGACAGGGATTTTATTATGATATACCTGCTGAAGTTGATAAACCAGAAGTTACTACTAATAAACCAGTAAAATTTTCTTTTAGTTATCCAGGAAAAGTAATATTTGTAATGTGGTGTTTTGGTGATGGAGATATTTCATTTGAAAGTTCTCCAACACATAGTTATACTGAAGAGGGTCTCTATTATCCTCATGTTTTAATAGTTGATGAAAATGGAAATATTGGTTTAGGTATTCCCCCACCAATAGGTGTAGGTTATTACAGTGTTCCACAAATTTATGTTAATCCTATGATAACAAGCACTGGAAAACCTGTTAACATTACTATTGTTGAGCCTAAAAGATATACTAATTTACGGCATTATATTTACTATGGGGATGGTAATAGCACAATTATAACTCCTGGAAAGTCTCCATATGCTTGGCAGTACACTTATTATAAAGAAGGGGTTTATGAAGTTTATATGTATATTTCTTATAATCATAGAAGATTTGAAAATAGTAAAAAAGTATATGTTATCAATAACAATCCACCCATAGCTTCCCTTCTTATTCTTCCTAATCCAGCCTCATATAAAGATGTGATAGAATTTAATCCAAAGAATAGTTATGATCCTGATGCTAATAGAAAGATTCCTGTATATGATCATAATGGCGAGATAATAGATAATTATACAATTCCAAAAACTTCTCCAATGGCAATGATTTATGGTTATAATTTGTTAGTCTATAATTCCTCAGGAAATTTAGTTTTTAATTATACTTCAAACTCCTTAGATCCTGTTTATCATAAGTTTCCAATTGGTAATTATACTGCAATCTTAACAGTTTGGGACGGATTTGGAGATAAGAATAAAACAGAAATAAACTTTTCTGTAATTAATAAAAAACCTGTAGCTTATTTCATATATTATCCAGAAAATCCTGATGTGGGACAAAGGATCGTACTAGATGCTTCATACTCTTTTGATCCTGAAGGGAAAATAATAAAATATAAATGGGACTTTGGAGATGGGTCAAGTTTAGAAACATACAACCCAATAGTTTATCATATTTATAATAAACCAGGATTTTATAGAATAAAATTAACAGTGTGGGATGAACTGAACGCTAATAATTCATATGAAAGATATATTACGGTTTCAGGAATTTTAGCTAATTTTACATATAATCCTAAATATCCAAAAGCTAATGAAAATATATTATTTATAGACACATCTAGATCATATCCAACTAATACAAAAATAGTTTATAGAAAATGGGACTTTGGAGATGGGAGTGTAGAAGTTAATAAAAAAGAAGTGAATCATAAATACAATAAGCCAGGAGTTTATATAGTTACACTATATGTTAAAAATAACATCAATAAATATGGTTATACATCAAAACTAATAATAGTTGGAGGAAATGAAAGTTACCCTCCAATAGCTAATTTCAACTATATAATTAATGGACTAAATGTTACCTTTAATGCATCCCCATCATATGATCCTGACGGTAGGATTATAAGATATATATGGAACTTTGGAGATGGGTCAAGTTTAGAAACATACAACCCAATAGTTTATCATATTTATAATAACTCTGGAGTTTATACTGTAGTTCTTACAGTAATAGATAATAGCAATTTATCAGACAACTGTACAAGGTATATCCATTTATATGAAGAAAATATATTCTCCATACCAGTTCCAATTTATATTCATATAATGATTTTAATATTAACATTCTATTTTATAAGGAGATATTATGAAAAATAGAGCTCAAATATCATTAGAATTTGCCTTATTATTAGCAACAGTATTGGCAGTAGCTTCTATTGTAGGATTTTATTATATAAAATCAATAGCTCAAGGTTCGGCTCATTATAAAGAAACTACATTAAAATCAGAAGCCGTTACACAAACAGAAGCTATGAAAAGAGCTGAAAGAGTTAAACAATTAATGGAATAATGAGAAAAGATTATGTTAAAAATATAGCCTTTGTATTTATAATCTCTTATTCTATCTTATCAATCTTAGAAAATTTTTTATCTAATATTCTATCATCAATTATAGGCCATCTAATGCATATTTACACATATAATAATTTATTGTTTTTTAATAATAAGATCTTTATTATTGATAGAGCTTGTACATGCTCTTTAGAGATGACCATATTCTTAAGCTTTGTTTTTGCCACACCTAAAGTAAAAATAACCTATAAAATATTATATTCCATCTTTGGATTGTTAGTTATAAATGTTGTAAATATTTTAAGGATAATTATGATAATAACATATAAAACAGACAACTTCCAATTAGCTCATGATGTTATTAGCTTTATCCTTTTTCCAGTAGCTTTATTCTTGAATGTCTTTTGGATAGTTATACTAAAAAAATTAAATATTCTTAGATGCTAATACCATATTTTTCAACTTATTATATGCCACATCTCTATTTAACAGTCTTAAACCACAGTCTGGATCAATTAGTATATCTTTTTCACTAATAAAATTATTATTTTTTATTATTTCTAATCCTTCTTTTATTAATCCTTTAATTTCTTCAACACTTTCAACTTTATTAACTTTTGTATTAACACAGCCAAAACCTACTTTCTTCTTTATTCTATCAAGAATTTCTAAGTTTTTTCTATTTGATGCAAACTCATGATCTAAAATTGATACATTAAACTCATTAAGCTCATCTATTATATTATAAACCTTTCCACAGACGTGCATGCCAAAGCTTTTATTAATACCTCTAACAATAATATCTATAGCCCTCTTAGCCACTTCAAAATCTGCAATACCTACAGATAGAATGGGTTCATCTATTTGTATATAACTTACATGATTCTTTATAGCTAATACTTCATTCCTTAAAGCTTTAGCAATATCAAATATTAGCTCTTCTTTATTAGAATAGTATTCATCTTTAACAGAGTAAGCTATTGTATTAGGCCCTGTTATTATCCCTTTAACTTCAACATTGCTATTTAGTTTTTTAGCTATTTTTTTAGCATATAAAATATCTTTTAAAGTTATTGGCTCCACAAACTCAACCCTATTAACAACTCTCCTATCTTCAAAACCAAAAAGTTTACTAGTAAAGATTTCAACCATATCTCCCCTAACCTGTCCATCACTTATAATATCAATTCCTGCATTAATTTGATCTTTAACTGCCACTTCAATAGCATATTTATATGGGTCATAAATTCCAAATATTTTTTTTATTTTATCAAAAAAATCTTCATTCTCCTTGAATACAACAGGATAACTTCCCACAACTGTAGTAATCATAATATATCACCAAAATTTAATAAGTAGAAGTTTTTTATAAATAATTTAAGGTGATGATATTGAAAATAGTTTTAGATGCATCAGCTATATTACATGGATATAATCCATTAACTGAAGATGCTAACCATTACATAACTCCAGAAGCTTTAGAAGAGATAAAATCCAATAGAGTTATTGTTGATCAAGCTATTAGGTTTGGAAAGCTAAAAATAAGATCTCCTAAAGAAGAGTTTATAAATAAAGTTAAAGAAACTGCACTAAAGACTGGTGATAGACTGTCAGAACAGGATGTGTCAGTATTAGCTTTGAGTTTAGAGTTAAAAGCAATTTTATACACTGATGATTATGCTATGCAAAATGTAGCTAAAAAGTTGAATATTAATGTTAAGGGGATAAGATATAAAACTAATAGACAAATTGTCTGGAGAAAGGTTTGTATTGGATGTAAAAAAATATATCCTGCTAATTATGATGAAGATGAATGTGAAATATGTGGTAGTCCTCTAAAAAGAAAAGCAGTAAAAATTAAAAAGTGATCCTTTATGTATATAGTTAGCTTTGGAGTAGATATAGCTGATAATGATGTTGAAGCTAATAAAGATATTAATGATTTAGTAGATAAGGAAGTCAGAGAAAGATTAGCAAGATATGGAATTAAAGGGAGAATATCTAATGTGACTGGAGATGATATTGTCATAACCTCACTAACTCCAAAAGATAAGTTAGAACTCAATAATAAGATAATATTTGAAACATTAAAAAAATATGCAAAAAGTTTTGATGACTTGAATGGAGTAGCTGAAAAACCAGAAAAAGCTAAAGAAGGTGTATCATATGCCATAACAGAAGCTCTATCTGATTATGGAGATGCTATTATAGTTAGTTTTGACACATACGGTGGAGAAAAAATGGTAAATGAGATGGCACTAACTGTTAAAGAAATTTGTGAGAAGCTAAACTACAATGTTGATTCTTCAGTTACTGAAGGACCAAAATATATACATGGTGTAGGCTATACTGGTAAAGAAACAGATGATCCTGTTGTTGTTATAGCTGTGAGAGAGTTGGAAGATATTAAGAAATTATCATGTATAATATTTGGAACATTATTAAGTTTTGATAACCTATACTTTGTTAAATCTGGAGAAAAAATAAATATTCTCCCTCCTGGGGTTATTTATACTATGAGTGCTTTTTTAAATGGGAATATTATAGATCTTTATGATGGAATAAAAAAGAGATTGATAATTTAAGTGATAATCATGGAACTTCTTTCTCCTGCAGGAGATATGACCTGTCTAAGGACAGCTATAAAGTATGGAGCTGATGCAGTTTATTGTGGTTTAAAAGAATTTAGTATGAGAAAAACTGCCAAAAATTTTACAAGAGATGAATTAAAAGAGGCAGTTAAGTATGTTCATGACAATGATAAGAAGATATACCTATGCCTAAACACAGTAATTTATGAAGATGAATTAGATAAGGCAATAGATATTATTAACTTTGCTCATTCAATAGATATAGATGCTTTAATATTAAGTGATATATCTTTGATGGAATATGCTAACTCATTAGGCATTGATGTACATGCAAGTGTGCAATGTAATATAACAAACTCTAATTTAGCAAAATTTTATAGTAGATATTGTAAAAGAATTGTTTTGTCAAGAGAATTGACATTAAACCAAATAAAGATAATAAAAGAAAATTTAAAAAGAGATGGAGTTAATTTAGAGTTAGAAGGGTTTGTTCATGGAGCTTTATGTGTTGCTATAAGTGGAAGGTGTTTCTTAAGTGCTTATTTATTTAACAAACATGCAAACTGTGGAGAGTGCTTACAACCATGTAGAAGAAAATGGAAATTAATAAATGAACATCATGATGGAACATATGAGATCTTATGTGAGGGAAAATTCTTACTATCTCCTAAAGATCTTTGTATGATTGAACATATTCCTGAATTAATAGGGGTGTTAGATGCATTTAAAATTGAAGGTAGGGCAAAGAATGCTGATTATGTTATGAGAGTTACAAAAGTTTATAGAGAGGCTATAGATAGTTATTTTGATGGGTCATATTATGATAAATTAGAGTATTTCAAAAAAGAACTTAGTAAGGTTTATAATAGAGGGTATGATACAGGATTTTATTTTAGAGATGTTAGCAATAAAATTGATTTTCAATATGATAGAGAGGGTAATATTTCAGAGTATAAAAAAGTAGAAATTGGAAGAGTTGTGAATTTTTACAAAAAAATAAATGTTGCTGAGATAGAGTTATATCATGATTTAAAGGTTGGTGATGTAATATTAATAATGGGGAAAACCACAGGATGTGTGGAAGAGAAAGTTGACAGTATGGAAATAAACCATAAAAAGGTTAAAATAGCTAAAAAAGGAGAAAGAGTAGGGGTAAAGTTAAATAATTTGGTTAGGGAAGGGGATAAAGTTTATCTATTAAAGAAACTATCCTAAAGTTTTTATAATAGCTAAAGCAAAGTCTTTTGCATATTCTGGTGATTTTCCTGTGACAATCTTGCCATCAATAACTACTCCCTCATCAACATATTCAGCCCCATATTTTTTTAATTCTTCAATTGCTTCTTTTGTAGGAAAAACTGTAGCTTTTTTATCTTTTAACACACCTGCCCTTGCTAAAACAACAGGAGATAAGCAGATTGCTGCAACAGTTTTATTCTCTCTATAAAATTCCCTTACTAACTCTAATAACTTCTCATTATTCCAAAGATATTCTTTTGATCCTATTCCTCCAGGAATAACAATGGCTATATAATCATTTGGATTTATTTCATAGATAGTCTTATCTACCTCTATTTTCCCACCTAACATTCCCACACATGTACCCTTTTGTGTAGAAACTACATCAACTCCATATCCATGCTCCTTAAAAACTTCCATAGGAATAAAAAGCTCTTCATCTCTAAAATCTTTTGGAGCTATAACCATTAATATCTTACCTTTTTCCATACTTTCACCAGATTTATGGTTATCTAAGCACATTGAAAATAATATAAATATTATAATCAGAGCTATTATCCTCAGCATTCTATCACATTATAAAGATTAGCATAAGTTTTATATATTATTTACAATTTTATTTATAGAAGCAATCCCTCCGGATTGCATATTTATAAAAATGAAGGAGGAGATAAAATGGCAATATATGTAAAGTTTAAAGTTCCAGAGGAAATCCAAAAAGAGATATTAGAAGCAATAGCTAAGGCTAAAAAAATAAAAAAAGGAGCTAATGAAGTAACAAAGGCTGTTGAGAGAGGAATTGCTAAACTAGTTATAATAGCTGAAGATGTTAAACCAGAGGAGGTTGTTGCTCACCTACCATACTTATGTGAAGAGAAAAACATTCCTTATGCATATGTAGCTTCAAAACAAGATCTTGGGAAAGCTGCAGGAATAGAAGTAGCTGCTTCATCAGTGGCAATAATTGAAGAAGACAATCCAGATGAATTAAAAGCTTTAATTGAAAAAATAAATGCATTGAAACAGTAAAAATTTTTTAATTATTCTAAATAATTTTTTCTTATTCTTTTGTTTGGTGATAAAATGGTGGAAGATGAGTTTGTATATAAAGAGGCAGTGGCTGCTGAAGTTATAGAAGTTATTGGAAGAACAGGGGTTTATGGGGAAGTTATACAAGTTAGATGTAAGATCTTAGGAGGGAAAGATGCTGGTAGAGTTTTAATTAGAAATGTTAAAGGACCTGTAAAGGTAGGAGATATAATCATGCTAAGAGAGACCGAAAGAGAGGCTAGACCATTAGATAAAAGAAGATAAATTTAAAGGTGAAAACATGCCTGAGTGGAGAAGATGCTCTTTCTGTGGCCATGAGATAGAACCAGGTACTGGAAAAATGGTTGTAGAGAAAGATGGAACAGTTCTTTACTTCTGTTCATCAAAGTGTGAAAAAAGTTATATGATGGGTAGAAATCCAAGAAAGTTAAAATGGACAAAAATTTATCAAGATATGAAAAAAGAGTTAAAAGCTAAGGAATAAATTTATTTTGTAACTTTTCTATAAAGCACTGCCTGTATTCCATGATATTTAACCATACCTGCTACTTCCTTCTGATCAGTTTTCTCATCAAAAGACACTAATTCTTTGCTGTATAATGAATATCTACTCTCTCTACCCACTACTCTTACTGAACCTCCAAATAATTTTAACCAAACTTTTCCTTCAACTCTTTCCTGGGTTTTATCTATAAATGCATCTAAATCTTCTTTTAGAGGATCAAACCACAGTCCTTTATAAATTAGCTCAGAATACAAATTATCAACAATTTCTTTGAATTTTATCTCTTCTCTGGTTAATACTAATTGTTCTAAAGCTTTATGTGCTGTTAATAACATTATAGCTCCTGGGCATTCATAAACCTCTCTTGACTTTAACCCTATAATTCTATCCTCTATTATATCTATCCTACCTACTCCATGTTTTCCTGCAATTTCATTAGCCTTTCTTATCAACTCCACAGGATTTAGCTTTTCTCCATTTATAGCTATTGGCACACCTTCTTTAAATTCTATTTCTACAACCTCTTCTTCTTTATCTTCAACAGGATTTTTTGTCCAGGCATAAACTTCTTCACTAGGGAAATTTTTAGGATCTTCTAAATCACTTCCTTCTATACTCCTACCCCAAAGATTCTCATCTATACTATATTTTTTACTTTCCTTAGGTATAGGGATATTCTTTTTCTTAGCATATTCTATTTCTTCTTCTCTTGTTAAATTTAAATCTCTTATTGGAGCAATTATTTTGATTTCTGGAGCTAATATTCTTATTGTAGTTTCAAATCTAAATTGATCATTACCCTTTCCTGTGCAACCATGGGCTATAGCTTCAGCACCTTCTTTTTTAGCAATTTCAACTACTTTTTTGGCAATTAATGGCCTTGCTAGTGCTGTTGATAGAGGATAACCTTCATACATAGCATTAGCCTTTATTGCTCTAAAGATGTAATCTTTTACAAACTCCTCTTTTGCATCTACAGTGTAATGTTTTAAAACTCCTAAACTTTTAGCTTTTTCTTCAACTTCTTTTAGCTCCTCATAAGGCAAACCTACATCCACACAGACAGATATTACTTCATAACCCATATCTTCTAATAATTTTAAACAGCAACTTGTGTCTAAACCTCCACTGTATGCTAAGACAGCTTTCATTTCCATCACCAAAAAATTTTTAGATATAAAATAATATTCTATATTTTTAAACTTAATGCACTTGGTGGTCGGGAATGTTAATAGAGAAAGTTGAAGAGTATTTAGAGAAAATAGAAAAAAATAAGGATATTAATGCATTTATTGATATTAGAAAAGAAAAAGTTTTAGAGGAAGCTAAAAGATTAGAAAAAGATGAAAAAGCTAAAAAAAAGCCACTTTATGGAAAATTAATAGCTGTTAAGGCAAATATAAATGTTGAAGGATACACTATCTCATGTGCATCAAAAACACTGGAAAATTATATATCTCCATATGATGCCACAGTTATAGAAAAAATAAAAGAGAATGGTGGGTTAATAATAGGAATAACAAACATGGATGAGTTTGCATGTGGAAGTTCTGGAGAAACTTCTTACTACGGTCCTACAAAAAATCCAAAGGCAAAAGATAGAATTCCTGGAGGATCTTCAAGTGGTTCAGCTGCAGCAGTAGCAGCTGATCTCTGTGATTTTGCATTAGGATCAGATACTGGAGGTAGTATTAGAAATCCTGCATCACACTGTGGAGTTGTTGGATTTAAGCCATCTTATGGAGTAGTTAGTAGATATGGATTATGTGATTTAGCTATGAGTTTTGACCAGATTGGACCAATAACAAAAAATGCTAAAGATGCTTTAGAGATAATGAACATTATTAAAGGTAAGGATGAGAAAGATACAACAACTGTTAATATAAAAGATTTTGAAGTAAGAGAATATAAACCAAAAGTTGGTATTGTAAAGGAGTTTATGGATGTTACAGATAAAAAGATAAGAGAAAAAATAGAAAGAGCTATAGAAGTTTTTAAAGATATGAACTGTGAAATAGTTGAGCTGAGTTATAAGTATTTAGATTTAGCATTACCAACATACTATCTAATTAACTATGTTGAATTTTATTCAGCAACAAGAAGATATGATGGGAGAAGATACGGTTATAAGATAGAGGATGTTTGTGGAGAAGAAGTGTTAAGAAGAATTACAATAGGTTCTATTATTAGCCAAAAAGAATATAGTGGAAAATACTATAAAAAGGCTTTAAAAGCTAGAAACTTATTAAAAAGGGAATATATGAAAATGATGAAGAATATTGATATCATTTTATCTCCTACTGTTCCTAAGTTACCTCACAAGCTTGGAGAAAAGATTTCCCCAATAGAGATGTATAACTATGATATATTAACAGTTATAGCAAACCTTGTAGGAGCTCCTGCAGGAGTTGTGCCATGTGGTGAGATAAACAACATACCTGTAGGACTACAGATACAGGGAAAGCCATTTGAAGATGAAAAAGTTTTAAATGCCATGATAATGTTTGAGAAGAATTTCTGCTAAACTTTCTATATACTCCCTCTTCTTTAATCCCTTTATCCATTTCTTGGGAATTGCTTTATAGCCATAATAAGCTCCTGCTATAGCTCCATAGATAGATGCTAATGTATCTGTATCTCCTCCTGCATTTACTGCTTTTAACATGCCTTCTTCAAAACTCTCCGTTAGTAAGAATGTTGCTATAGCTGATGGTACCACTTCTCTTGCAAGAGTACCTGTACCAAAGTAGTTATAAGCTTTCTGAACATTTCTGAAGTCTTTAATTTTTAATAACAAATTTGAAAACTCATTATTTAAAAATGAACAGCATCCATCCAAATCTCTCTTATTATTTAATGCATTTGCTACAAAATAACCCACAGCTAAAGCACCACTTATAGCTTCTTTATTGTTGTGAGTTATCTTAGAGATCTTTATAATCTCTTCCCTTAATTTATTTAAGTTATTATGGTATAATATAGCTAATGGATATACCCTCATCGCAGCTCCACAAGTGGGACTATCTACTCCTGAAAAGTCATTATTCTTCAATTTTTCAATTGCTTTTAATGTGGTTAATCCATAAAATTTTTTATTTCCAAAGTTTATTAAATAATTTGCAAACCTCTTTAAATCTACACTACCATTCTTATTGATAGATTTTATAATAAAAATAGCCTGTTCAGTATCATCAGTATATTCTCCTTTCTTTAGAATACCTTTTAAATAATTTTTTGGCTCAACATAATCAGTAACATATCCATAAACTTTCTGAATCTCATCCCTTGACATTCCCTCTGTTGCTGCTCCTAAAGCATCTCCAACTATAGCTCCAAATACACATCCATATATTTTATCCTTCATAACAATCATCAAGGAGTTATTATGAGTCTAAAGAAAGATAGCATATTTGTATTATTATCAAACATATATTCAAAAGTTATGGCATACTTATTTTATTTTATTACTGCCTTTTTATTAGGTGTTGACGCCTTTGGAATTTTAAGGGGGCTTATGCCAATATTAGACACACTTACAATATTCTTCTCTTCAGGAATTCCTCCATCAATGGCAAAATTCATTTCTGAAGGAAAAAAGTATAATTATATTCAAGTATTTTTTATTATGCTTACTCTATCAATATTTGGTTTTTTTATAGCTATAAATGTAAAATATATTTTAGGAGGGTATTTTTTAACTATAGATAACACTCTTTTTTACATGATTGGTTTTTGTATTATGACATCAACTATAATAGCTTTCAGTAGAGGTATATTACAGGGTTTATTAAAGATTAGATATTTGTCTTTAACATGGATAATTGAAAACACATTAAAAATAATTTTATCTATAGTCTTTATATTGTCATTTGGACTAATAGGGGCTTTTATTTCTATTTCATTATCTTATATATTAACAGGAATTTTAGCAATTTATATTATTTACAGAATTAAGAAAGAGTTTTTAAATATAGAATTCAAAGATTTAAAATTTAGTTTTGAAATATCAAAATATGCAATCCCTATAGCTCTAACTACTTCATCTTATAGACTTTTTGGAGATATAGATAATATTATTATCTTATCCCTCCTAGGAAGTTATTGGAGTGGGGTTTATGGTTATTCAGCATTATTGTCAAGAGGAATTTATATGATCTCATCATCAATCTCCATCCCATTACTACCAAGAATTGCTAGTGGTAAAAATATAGATGTCCTAAAAGAGGGATTATTATTAAATACTATTTTAGCTTCTTCTTTTGTTATTATATTTCTGATTTTTCCAGATAAGATTTTAAAACTGTTATTTAACACAGTTGAACCTCATAGTATTGAATGTTTAAAAATTTTAGCTTTGTCATCATTATTTATGAGCTATTATTCAATAATTTCCTCAGCTATGCAAGGGTTAGGATTTGCTAAAATTTCCCTCTACATTATAATATTTGGAGTTTTAATTAATATCATTCTAAATTACATCTTAATAAACTCATTTGGAATTATTGGAGGTAGCTTAGCTACATTAATCTCATCAGTTTTTATGCTCATACTTGGAATAATAGCTATAAGGAGGATAGATTATGATATCAATAATCTTAGGAACAAGGCCAGAGATTATAAAACTCTCTCCTATAATAAGAGAGCTAAAAAGTGAAGAATTTTTTATAATCCATACTAATCAGCATTATTCAGAGAATATGGATAAGATATTTTTTCAAGAACTAAATCTACCAAAACCAAAATATAATTTAAATATTGGTTCTGGAACACATGGGGAGCAAACTGGAAAGATGTTAATAGAGATAGAAAAAGTCCTTTTAAAAGAAAAACCAAATATTGTTATTGTTCAAGGGGATACAAATACTGTTTTGGCTGGAGCTTTAGCAGCATCAAAATTAAAAATAAAAGTTGCTCATGTTGAAGCAGGATTGAGGAGTTATGATAAAAATATGCCAGAGGAAATAAATAGGGTTTTAACTGATCATATAAGCGATTACCTCTTTGCTCCAACTGAAATAGCTAAAAATAATTTATTAAAAGAGGGCATAAAAGATAATATTTTTGTTGTTGGAAACACTATAGTAGATGCCACTTTACAAAATTTAGAGATTGCAGAAAAAAATGATCATATAAAGGGGTTTTTTAATAGTGTTGTTGATAAGGATTATTTTTTATTGACCCTTCATAGAGCTGAAAATGTAGATAACAGAGAGAGGTTAGAAAGGATAGTTAATAATATAAATGAGCTTTCAGATATTTATGATTATGACATAATCTTTCCTATCCATCCAAGAACCAAAAAAAGATTGATAGAGTTTAATTTATTTGATAAACTAAAAAGCAACAAAAAAATAAAAATCATTGAGCCAGTTGGCTATTTAGAGTTTTTAATACTGGAAAAGAATGCTAAGCTAATTTTAACAGATAGTGGAGGGGTTCAAGAAGAAGCTTGCATTTTAAAAATTCCATGTATAACTTTGAGGGACAATACAGAAAGACCTGAGACATTAGAAGTTGGAAGCAATATTTTAGTTGGGGATAATAAAGAAAAATTAATTAAAGCTGTTGAACTCATGCTGAACAAAAAAAGAGATTGGAAAAACCCATTTGGGGATGGAAAGGCTGGAAAGAGGATTGTAAGGATATTAAGGGGGATAATATGAGCAAGATATTATTTAAAACTCCTTGTACTACATGGACATTTGATAGTTTAATGTCTTGTGTTTTTGGGATAAAAAGTTCTGATGTTAGAGTATATTTTGATATTTTAAAGCATAAAAATTCAAAAATAACTGATATAGCTAATAGATTAAATAGAGATAGAAGTACAATACAGAGGTCTGTTCAAAATTTAATGAGTGCTGGATTGGTTAAGAGAAGACAGATAAATTTGAAAGATGGAGGATACTATTATGTATATTCTGCCATACCATTTGAGGAAGTAAAGAAGAAGATAAAAGAGACATTAGATATATGGTATAATCAAATGAAAGCTTGGGTAGAAGAGATTGAAGCTGATGATGTAATAAATGAGTTAAGGGATTAAATTATGTTAACCTTCTTAGGAACATCAGCAGCTGTTCCTACAAAAAGGAGGAATCATATAGGGATAGCATTAAAGTATGATGGAGATGTTTTTTTATTTGACTGTGGGGAGAATATACAGAGGCAGATGTTATCAACTAAAGTATCCCCAATGAGGATTAAATCAATATTTATTACCCATCTCCATGGAGATCACATACTTGGCTTACCTGGATTATTACAGAGTTTGGCATTTATGGGAAGAAAGAATAAATTAAAGATCTATGGGCCTGAAGGTATAGAAGATATTGTTAGAATGTCTTTAAATTTTGGATACTTTGTTAGAGAGTATGATATAGAAGTGATAACAGTAAAAACAGACAATCCAAAAATTATTGAAAAAACTGAGAAATATGAAATAATAGCATATCCTACTAAACATAGTATAGAATCTTATGGATATATCTTTAAAGAAATAAAAAAACCAAGATTAAATCCAGAAAAAGCTAAAGAGTTTGGTGTTAGAAAAGAAGATTTTAAAAAACTGAAAAATGGGATACCTGTAAAGAGTATATATGGATTAACTGTTTATCCTTATCAAGTTTTATTACCTCCAAAAAAAGGAATGTGTTTAGCTTATTCAGGAGATACATTACCAATAGAAGACTTTGGTAGATATTTGAAAAATTTAGGATGTGATTTTCTCATACATGAAGCTACTTTTGATGATAATTTAAAAGATGAAGCTATAGAAACAATGCACTCAACAATTGGTGATGCTGTAAATATAGCAAAAATAGCAGGAGTTAAAGTCCTTTTTTTAACACATATATCAGCAAGGTATGATAAAGAATACTTTAATATTTATAAGAGTAATGCTGAAAAATATAGTAATGAAAAATTTAAGATCTTTATACCAGAAGATTTAGAGAGCTATAATTTAAAAGATTTTCTCTGATTTTTTATTTTTTTAACTAATAATTCACTATCATTTTCTCTTTTCTCTCTCTTTATTTTATCTTCTTCTTCCCAAACTCTACCAGTATATCTTTTAGCTATAATATAAATTTCAGAACTCTCCTTTCTTGAAGCTCTAGGTTTTGATAGATAAACCCTTTCAAAATATTTTTCTACTAACTTTTTATAATCATTAACCATATCACCATAAAACACTTTAGCTAAAAAATTTCCTCTCTCTTTTAGCATTTCTGTAGCTATTTGTAAGGCTGTTTTACAGAGATCTATTGATCTTGCATGATCAAAATCCCAATAACCACTAATGTTTGGAGAAGCATCACTAATAACTACATCAACTTTCTTATCTTCATTTGGAATAAGCTCTTTTATCTTCTTTAAATTTTCTTCTAATGTAAAATCTCCTTTTATGGCTATAACATTGTTATATTTAAATGGTTTAACCTTTTGTAAATCTATCCCTATAACAAATCCCTCTTCTCCCACAATCTCTCTTGCAACTTGCATCCACCCTCCAGGAGCACAACCTAAATCTAAAACAACATTTCCTGGTTTTATAATATTAAATTTTTCATTTAATTGCATTAATTTAAATGAAGCCCTTGATCTATAATTTAATTTTTTTGCTAATTTATAATATAAATCCCTTTTTCTTTTTTTTATCCATTTTATGTTCTTTTTAACCATATTTCCACCAATAAAAGAAAAAATCATCTTCTAATAAGCTTTACCATCTGATCAAATATAAATTCAGTATCTCTTGGTCCTGGTCTAGCTTCTGGATGGAATTGAACAGAAAGGATATCTTTATCAGCAATACCTTCTACTGTGTTATCATTTAAATTTTTAAATATAATGTCAGCATCAACATCTTTAACAGCAAATCCATGGTTTTGTGAGGTGATATAAACCTTTCCATCCCTTAAATCTTTAACAGGATGATTTCCTCCTCTATGACCAAATTTCATTTTATAAGTGTCTCCTCCTAAAGCTAAGGCTAATAATTGATTTCCCAAACAAATACCTGTTAAAGGTAAGTGACCAAATAAACATTTTATTGTTTTTATAACCTCTTTTAACCTTTTTGGATCTCCAGGACCATTAGAAATAAGAACAAAGTCTGGTTTATATTCTAAAATTTTATCATAGCTTGTGTTATAAGGTACTTGAATTACCTCACAGTTTCTCTTTAATAAATTATTAATTATATTCTTCTTTACCCCACAGTCAATTAAAACACACCTATATTTTACTTTATCAGGTTTATGAATTATAACTTTTTTAGTGGATACTAATGGTACTAAATCAATTTCAGATATATCCTTATAATCTTTAACTTTTTCTTTAATCTCTTCTATTTCATCTTTTCCAATTTTTTCACCAGTTTTTAAACAGGCCTTAACTACCCCTCCACTTCTGATCTTTTTTGTTAAAAATCTTGTGTCTATTCCCTCAATGCCTGGAATGTCATATGATTTTAAGAACTCTTTTATACTATCAGATGTAGCTTCTCTAACAACATACCCCTCAACCTTTATTCCATCAGATTCAAACCATCTCTCAGAAACTCCATAGTTTCCAATTAAAGGGTAAGTCATTACAACAATTTGACCTTTATAAGATGGATCAGTTAATACCTCTACATAACCTGTCATAACAGTTGTAAACACCAGCTCTCCATAAACTTCCTTCTCTGCCCCAAATCCATAACCTTTTAAAACAGTTCCATCTTCTAAAACTAATACAGCTTCCATATCAGCTCACCTATTAACTATTTCTTTTATGGCATTAACAACGTATTCAACTTGCTCCCATTCTAAACCATAAACACTCATTTTAACCTCTTTAGTCACTCCAGGCTTAATTCCAGTAATCCCTCTCTTCTTTAACTCATCATAAAAAAAGTATCCTTTCCTTTTGTCTCTTTTAGCAATTTCATCTAATATTGGTGTCTCAAATTTTATTAAATCATGTTCTTTTGGTTTAATTCCAAGCTGTTTAAATCCTATTTTTTCAAGCTCATCAACAACATATCTTGTTTTTTTAATTTCATCCTCCCAATACTTAACCCTATTAACCACATAAGGAAATGAAGCCATTAATGTTATTAATGGCAAACCCCTACTTGTGCAACCTAAAAATTCTACTTCTTTTATAGGATATCTTTTAGATGTCTTAATCACTTCAGAAAACTCTTCATTAAATGCTAGCACACCTATTGGTCCTGAAGCTGCCATACTTTTGTGTCCTGATGCTACTATAAAATCTGCCTTTAATTTTTTCCCATCTACGGGCATTCTTCCTACTGTATAAGCACAGTTTAAGAGAAATGGATAACCTTTACTTTTAGCTATCTTTCCAACCTTTTTAGCATCATTTAAATTACCAAAATTCCCATCAACATGTGTTAATAAAATTAAACCTATAGATTTATTCTTGTCCTCCAATTCATCAATAACCTCTTTATATCTTTCTAAGTCTATCTTATATATAGGATACTCTTTCTCATATCCTACTTCAGCTATATTTAATTTAGCCCTTTCTGCTGCTAAATAGCTTGTATAGTGAGCATTTTTATCTAATACAATATAATCTCCTTCTTTACATAATGCATGCATAACTATAAATTTTCCTTCTCTTGCTCCATGGGTTAGTCTAACTATATCCATATTCAAAAATTCTGATAAATCATTTAAAAAATCTCTTACTGGAGGATTGTCAATTTCATCTAACCTACCATGGCAAAAGTCACAAATACTATATCCATCCCAAAATTCATATATTGCCTTTTTAGCCTCTGAAGGAATTACTCCTCCTCTTTGTATAGGATTTAAATTAATTGTTTCTCTATTTTGCCTCTTTAAGTTTTTATACCTATCTAAATTCAAACATATCACCCAGAAGCTAAATTATATTATATAATTAATTTATAATTTTTGTTATAAATAAGCTCAAAGGGATAATATGAGATTTGAAATAAAGTATAGAGATGGGATGGGAAGGGTTTGCTTATTAGAGATAAATAATAAGAAGATAGAAACTCCAACAATAATGCCTGTTGTGCACCCAAATCCAAAAAAACAGAGTGTTCCAATAGATTTTATAAAAAAACTTGCTGATATAGTTATAACAAATTCATATATAATATATAAAAACAAATTTTTAAGAGAAATTGCTGAAAAATTGGGAGTGCATAAATTATTAAATTTTGATAAGATTGTTGTTACAGATAGTGGGTCTTATCAACTCAGTGTTTATGGAAAAATAGATGTTGAGCCTAATGAAATTATAGAGTTTCAAGAGAGAATAGGAGTTGATGTAGGAACAATCTTAGATATTCCTACCCCTCCAGATGTTGATAAAGAAAAGGCTGAGAGAGATTTAGAAGAGACATTAAGAAGAGCAAAAGAAGCTATAAAATTAAGGGAAGAGAGAGGTTATAGGTTATTATTAAATGGAACAATTCAAGGTTCTACATATTTAGATTTAAGAAAAAAATCAGCTATAGAGATGAGCAAATTAAACTTTGATATCTACCCAATAGGTGCTGTTGTACCACTAATGGAAAGCTATAGATTTAGAGAAGTTGTTGAAATAATAATAAATTCCAAAATGTATTTACCAAACAATAAACCAATTCACCTATTTGGTTGTGGGCATCCAATGTTTTTCTCTTTAGCAGTTTTATTAGGATGTGATCTTTTTGATTCTGCTGCATATTCTTTATATGCTAAAGATGGAAGATATTTAACAGAGACAGGAACATTACATTTAGAGGAGATGAAAGATCTTAAAGAATTTCCATGTAGTTGTCCTGTATGTTTAGAATATAAACCAAATGAACTCTATAATTTAGATGAAAAAGAGAGAGAAAGGTTATTAGCTGAACACAATTTATATGTAACTTTTGAAGAGATAAATAAGATAAAAGAGGCTATTAAAGAAGGATCATTATGGGAATTTGTTGAAAAAAGAGTTAGAGCTCATCCAAAGCTTTTAGAAGCTTATAGGATTTTAAAAAATTATATGGAGTATATAGAGAAGTTTGATCCAGTTACAAAAAAATCAGCTTTCTTTTATACTGGTATAGAATCACTTTATAGGCCAGAAGTATTAAGACATAAAAAAAGATTAAAGAGAATTAAGTATAATAAAGTTTATATTACTAACATATCCTCTAAAGTGGAAAGACCATATAGTGAGCATATCAATATTGTGAAGACAGATGTAGATATTTTAATAAAACATCCTATTTTTGGATTAATTCCATACTATATAGACACTATATACCCACTCTCACAGCATGAAGCTCCGGAGTTATATGATTTTGAAAAAAATATTAATGATAGATTCATAGAGGAGTTTATTAATTGGTTAAGAAAAAAGATAGGTGAGGAAAATATTTTAGATATAAGGAGTTATAATTATTACACTAGCCTATTTTCTGAGGATTTTGATTCTAATGCTTATAGAATTAGGAAAATGCTTCAATATCAATATGGATATGATATATTAGAAGGTGTAAATGTTAGAGTTATTAGAAGTAAGAACACAGGAAGGTTGAGGAAAGTATTAAATGAAAATGGAGATTTACTCTTTTCCATTAGAAGTCATGATAACTTTTTGATCCCTTCTAAATTAGGGGCTAAACTTTTATGGGAAAAAATCCCCTTTCCAAAATATAGAGTGGTAGTAAATAAAGAAGCTGAACCATTTGTAAAAAAAGGAAGAAATGTATTTGCAAAATTTATTGTTGATGCTGATGAGGAGCTGAGGCCTTATGAGGAGGTTATTGTTGTTAATGAAAATGATGAGTTGCTAGCTTATGGAACAAATATTTTAAATGGAGTGGAAATGAGAGAGTTTAACAATGGCTTAGCTGTTAAAGTTAGAGGGGGAATTTATGAATAAAAAAGAGTTTATAAAAATATGCCATCTCCTATATGAAAGAAAATATGTAGTAGGATCAGGAGGTAATGTTTCTGTTAGAGAGGGGAGTAAGATATATTTAACCCCTACAGGTTCAATATTAGGTTTTTTAAAAGAGAAGGATATAGCTGAAATGGATATTGATGGGAATGTTATTAAAGGAAATCCCACATCAGAAAGATTTATGCATTTATACATATATAAGAATAGAGAAGATGTTAAAGCTATAATACACACCCACTCTTTAATTTCAACTTTCCTTTCAATAATTGATAAAAAAATAGAATTATTAACTCCTGAAGGAAAATTTTTAAATGTGGGGTATGTTGATTACTATGAAGCTGGAAGTTTAGAATTGGCTGAAGCTGTAGCTAAAAGAGATGAAGATGTTATTATATTAAAAAATCATGGAGTTGTGTGTTTAGGAGATAGTTTAAAATCAGCTTATATAAAAGTAGAAGTTTTAGAAGAGATGGCCAAGCTAACACTCCTAAAACTTATTTTTCAACCTTAATATATATTTTTACATTATGCACTTTTTTATTTGGTGTTTTTATCTCCCACTCTTTCATATAATCATAATCTTCTATATCTTCAAATTTCCCTCTAACTTCTCTTTCTATAACATCTTTATTTTCTAACTCAATACCTTCAACTTTTACTTTTATCTTATCATTAATATCCAAATCTAAATCTTTTCTCATAGCTTGTATTCTTCTAATTATCTCTCTTGTAAGCCCTTCTTTTATTAAATCTTCAGTCATTTCTGTATTTACATATATTGTTCCTCTTCCAAAGTCTTCTCCAGCAATATTTTCAGGCAATTCTAATTTTATATCAACATATTCTGGCTTAATCTCATAACCATCTATAATTACAGAACCTTCTTTTAATTTTTCTAACAACCATTTCCCATCTAAGTTATTTAATATATTTACTACTTTTGGTACATCACTCTTGTATCTCTTTCCAAGTTCTCTATAATTTGGTTTAATTATGTATTTTCCACTAACTTCTCCAAACTTTATTTCTTTAACATTTCCTTGGTCTTTTATAATATACTCAAATTTTTCTACAGCCTTTCTAACTTCTTCATTTCCTGTAATAGTAATCTCTTTAATAGGGTATCTCAATGTATATTTTATTCTATCTCTCACTCTATAAATAGCATCTACTATACTCCTAACAATTTCCATTTCCTTTTCAAGATCTTTATCTATAAGTGATTCATCTACATCTATACTATACATAAAAATACTCTCTTCCATATCATCAGTTCTTAAATTCTGATAGATAGCTTCAGCGGTGTGTGGAGCAACAGGAGCAATAATTTTAGCTAATTTTAAAAGAACATAATATAATGTTTGATATGCTGAAAACTTATTATTATCTTCTCCCTCTATCCAAGTTCTATCTCTTATTAATCTAATATACCATCTACTTAAATCATTTAAAATGAAATCTTTAATAGCCCATGTATATGTATGGAAATATGGCTTTTCTAAGTTTTCAATAGCTAATTTTGCCAAACTATTAACTTTACTTATTATCCATCTATCTTCATCTTTTAGATATTTGAAATACTTGTCATCTGGTTTAAAGTTGTCTAATACCATATAATTAACTGCAAATGCATAAGCATTCCATAGTGTGTTGAATAAGCTTAAAACATCATCAACTTCACTCCAAACAAACCTCAAATCCTCCCAAACTTTATTAGCTGATAGTAAATAGAATCTTAAAATATCAGCCCCATATCTTTCAACAACATCATCAGGATCTACAATATTTCCTAAGCTTTTACTCATCTTTTCTCCATACTCATCTAAAGTAAATCCATGCATTAAACATTTTTTATAAGGGACATCATTAAAAACAATTTCTGATAAGGCATGTTGGGAGTAAAACCATTTTGTGACTTGATCATTACCCTCTGTAATAAAATCAGCTTTTTTTAGAGTTTTTGAATTTATTGATGCATATGGGGCTAATCCTGAATCAAACCATACATCTAACACATCCTTAATTCTTCTCATTTCTCCTCCACAATCACATCTTAAGATAATCTTATCTACTGTAGGCTTATGTAGATCATTTATCTCTACATTATTAATCATTCTATTTTTTAACTCCTCTATTGAACCAATAACAATATATTTTCCACACTTTTCACAAACCCATATTGGTAGTGGTATACCCCAATACCTCTGTCTTGATATGTTCCAATCTCCTACATACTTAACTCCATTAATATATCTAGTTTCTACCCAATCTGGGATCCACTCTACTGTTTTAGCATGTTCAATTATTTGATCTTTTATTTTTGATATTTTTAAAAACCATTGTTCAGTAGCTCTAAACAATAAAGGTGTTTTACATCTCCAGCAGTGTGGATAACTGTGCTTAATTTTCCCAGCATATACTAATAATCCTTTTTCTTTTAAAGTTTCAATTATTAGAGGATCAGCATCTTTAACAAACATTCCTTCCCATTTACCTTCAGTATATCTTCCTTGATCATCTATTGGGGAGTAAATAGGTAGGTTATAATTTTTACACACTTCAAAATCCTCTTCTCCATGTCCAGGTGCTGTATGAACCAATCCTGTCCCTGCCTCTAGGCTAACATGGTCTCCTAAAATAACAAAATGTGCCTTTTCAGCAAACTCTTTTTGTCTTTCTACTTCCTCTAATAATGGATGTATATATTTTTTATATTCTAAATCTTTACCTTTAACAATCTTTTCTATTTCATATTTATCTATTTTAGCTTTCTTCATAACATCTTCAACTAACTCTTTAGCAATAATCCATCTCTCTCCATTCTCTAATTTTACATATGCATAATCATATTCAGGATGAACAGAAACTGCAATATTGGCCACTAATGTCCAAGGAGTTGTAGTCCATATTATTAAATATGCATCTTCATCTTTTAATTTAAATTTAACATATACAGATGGATCTACTCTCTCTTTATATTCCCCTCTAACTTCATGCTCTGCCAATGCAGTTTCAC
This sequence comes from Methanocaldococcus villosus KIN24-T80, assembly GCF_000371805.1. Classification (NCBI taxonomy): domain Archaea; kingdom Methanobacteriati; phylum Methanobacteriota; class Methanococci; order Methanococcales; family Methanocaldococcaceae; genus Methanocaldococcus; species Methanocaldococcus villosus. The sequence continues at coordinate 180,227 of NZ_AQUK01000001.1, read as the reverse complement.
AGCGAGGACACCAATACACAACCCTTAATTCTTTTGCCAATAATCCTTTTTCATGGGCTTTCTTTAGACTCCACCATCCAATTTCCATATATTCTTTAGTGATAGGCATATATGCATTTTCCCAATCTAACCAAACTCCTAAATTTTTAAATTGATTTTCCATTATTTCTTTATGTTTCAATGCAAACTCTTTACATTTTTCAATAAATTTTTCAACTCCAATTTTTTCTTCAATCTCCTTTTTACTCTTAATACCAAACTCTTGTTCAACTTTAACTTCTATAGGCAATCCATGCATATCCCATCCTGCTTTATCTAAAACATTATAACCTTGCATTCTTTTAAATCTTAAATAAGTATCTTTTATGATCTTATTCCAAGCAGTTCCTAAATGTATTCTTCCAGAACAATATGGAGGTCCATCTAAAAAATAAAACTCTTTATTATGCTTATTTTTCTCTTTAACTTTATCATATATCTTATTCTCCTCCCAAAATTTCTTTATTTTTTTATCTAACTCTCTAAAATTAACTTTCCCTACCTTTTTCATTGTTTCCCTCATCACATATTTTTGATTTTAAATTATTTATTCTCCTGATAATATTTTTAATATATGTAGGTTCTTCATGATCCTCTTCACATTCCTCCAATGCTTCTATATTTTTTAAAATATTTTTATCATTTAATCCCAGTCTTTTATAAATTTCTAAACATGTTTTTTTTACACAGAGATTATTTTTAACAACTATATCCAATAACTCATCATATTCAATATTTTTTTCTAAAATGTCTAAATATTTTTCAAATAATCCACTTTCTATAATAAATTCAACAATTTCCAAAATTTTTATCATTAAATCTATCTTAGAAATTTCAGAAATCAGCTGATTTTCTTTATCTTCCAATGCTATAATTTCATCAATATCTCCATTATTTTTTCTTAATGTTTCTAATTTTGTTCTAATTTTTAGTAATTCATTAACTTTATTTTCCCCAATTTCAAAAAGTTTGTCTTTTTCTAATTTTATCTCAACTAATGTTGGATATGTCATATAAAAAACCACCCTTAAGATTATTTCTTCTTTTTCTTTGATTTGTAATATCCCTTTAAAACAGGTAATTTTGGAAAGTCATCTAAAAGTTTATAATATATCTCTCCATATCTTTCACTAATAACAACAATATGGGCAGGAGGATGAATCTTTCTTATTCTATCTATAGCCTTAGGGGCTTTTTCAGCTATTTTTGCTAAACATGCAGTTTTACAGGGCTTTTTTACTTCTCCTAAAATAGTGGCTAATATTTCATCAGCAGCCTCAGGAACAATAATTTTTGGTTTTCCAATAATTGTTAGATCAGCATGTCTATCAACATCAGCCAAAGCATTTTTTAATTTTTCAAAACTATCCCCTCTAATTAAAATTAGAGTCATATTTTCACCGTGTTTTTATTTATAGTGCCTTAAATATTCTTCAAGCATAAAAGGAAAGTCTGCAGCATTAACAAACCTTAAACCTAATCTCTGTGCCCATTTTTCAATCCCTCCATCACTGGCTACAACAGCAGCATCAAGTTCTTTAGCTAAAAGCAAAACATCCAAATCAGGAGCACTATCTAAAGTTCCTACTCTTAGAGCACTTCTATATTTATTTCTAAATGTATTTATTGTTTTTGATAAAACCTTATTTATAATCTCTCTCTTACTTAAATTTGGATGTCTTTTTGTTAAATCATACACAGCTTCAGATGATTTAACTATATGTTCTTCTCCAATCCTCATACCTTTATTTATCCTCTCCCTTAAATCTTTTATATATTCATAAAATATTTCAGAGGGAATTTTTATCTCATATCTATTAGGTGTCTTTTTTATTAACCATGTATCTACCTTAACTATAACATTTCTTGGACAATTCTCACTTTCTAAAAATCCTAAAAGTTCTTTATATACAGAAGGATAGGGAATATGGCAGGAGATATTAAGTTTTATTCTTGCTTCAGCTATCAAATCTAATAATCTATCAGTGAGTTCTGTTATAGTTTTAAATCCTAAAGCCTTTCTTACAGAAGGTTCAGTAAATGCACTAGTATCAATACAAAATCTCTGTTTCTGCATCATTATCACAAATTTATTTATTTACTCTTTTCAGCCTATAACCACAGTATGGACAAACTAACCATTCAGGATCAACAGGTCGTTTACATCTTGGACATCTTGTTATAACTTCTTCCTCCTCTCTAAGCTTATATTTGCAATGAGCACAGAATTTCCAAGTTTCAAAAATGTATTTGTTACAATTTGGACATCTCTTTATGTCTTCAAGTTCCATCTTATCTATTTCAGCCCCACAATTTACACAATAATCCCAACCCACATCAATAGGATTCCCACAGTTAGTGCAAGTAGGAATAACTTCAGAGAACTTAAATCCAAGGGCTTTTTTTACAGCTTCCATGGTTATAACAGCTTCTCTTCTTAAAATCTCATCTGGATCATATTCTGCTATATGATTTAAAAGAGTTAAAATCTCATTTAATGTAACCTTATCATAGGCATCTAAATATAATATAGTTTCAGGTTTTCTTGAGGCAAGATCTTGTAATCTTCTTAAAGTAACCAATCTTGTTGCAGGAACTGAACTTCTTAAACCTGAAACTATACTCATCTTCTCTTCATCAGTTAATGGAACTACTTTTCCCATATAGCTTCACCTTTTAACATTTCAATCTTGTATTTATCCAAAGATCTCCAAGATATTTAAGTTTTGAATATGAAAACAAGGCCATTTCATAAAGATTATTTTCATTTGCATCCAATATTCCTGAAAGTTTAGCATTTTTTCTATCTATTTTGAATTTATAATATAATTGCATTTCTCCACTTCCTGCATAGTAGCAAATTATTTGAACAACATCTGCATCCGTATTTTTAAAAACATAATATACTATTGCCCCAATATCTCTTTTACTATCAGCATCTAAATCATATGGGCTGGCTCTTTCCTTTATTTCAGATTTTACCTGATAAACAATTACAGTCTTTTGATTACCTATAGTTAAATTTTCTACCTTAACAACATGATATTCTTGATACAACACATCAGGATATTTCTTAGCAACACAGCCACAGAGAAAGAGTATGGCCAATAATAAAATTATCCTACTTTTCATTATCCCACATTAAATTAGTTAAAATATTTATTATATATAAATAGCTTAGTTGTTTATAACATTAATGATATTTATGGTGAAAATATGGTCAAAACATACAGCTTGGAAAATATTGCAAGAAAATTAAATATTTCAATAAAAGATTTAAATAAGGCTTTTAAAAAGAAAATTATTAGAGAGGATGAATTTAAAAATATCAGATATTTGTTATTTAAGAAGAATTTTAAAAACATAGAAAAGGGGACAGTGGTAATATTAAATGAGCAGTTAGATATTATTAGAGGTTATCCAAAGACTTATAGAGCTTTAACACTTTATCCAACAATAAAAGAGCATTTTATAGACAAAGTTGTTATAGAAGAAAAATTAAATGGATATAACATTAGAGTGGCTAAGATAGATGATGAAATTTTGGCATTAACAAGAAGTGGATATGTATGTCCATTTACAACAAAAAAGGTTAAGAAATATCTAAAATTAGAAATCTTAGATGAATATGAACATTATATGTTATGTGGGGAGATGATAGGAAAAAATAATCCATATGTGCCCTTTTATTATGAAGAAGCTGAAAATGATGTAGAAAATTTGGCATTCTTTATTTTTGATATTAAAGAAAGGGAGAACAATAGATCACTACCAATAAAAGATAGATTGAAGTTATGTGAAAATTATAATCTTCCACATGTTAGACCTATTGATATAGTAGATAAAGATAAAGCTCATGAGGTTATTAAAGACATCATTATTGAATTAAATAATAAAAGAAGGGAAGGGGTTGTTTTAAAAGATCCTGATATGTCTGTTGAACCATTAAAATATACAACACACTTTATCAATTGTCAAGATTTAAAAGAAGCATTTTATTTCCTTTTTGATTTAGGTTTAGATTTTATGTTTAGTAGGGTAATTAGAGAAGGATTTATGAGTTATGAATTTGGAGAGTGTTTAGAGGATAGAGAAATTAGGGCTATAGATATAGGAAAATCTATTCTTTTCCCAATGGTTGAAGCTATAGAAAAAGTAGCAAAAGGAGAAAGAATAACTGAAGACTTTGAGCTCATATTTGATTCAGAGAATGATTTTTCAGAGTTTTTAGATTTTATGAGAAAGATGAAAATGATAATAAAAATTAAAAATATAGAGAGAAAGGAGGATAGGTTAAAAGTTCTTATTGGTAAGGTTTATAATAAAACTTCAGATAAGATAAAGGCTTACTTAGAAGGAGCTTTATGGGAATAACCTTCAAGGTCTAAATATACTTTTTTATAATATTTTTTAAATTTATTAATAATTTTTTCTCTGTTTTTTATAATAGAATTTAAGTCATCTACTTCAATTACAGCAAAATCTTTAAAATCTCTAACTCTAATAACACCAAATAAAAATTTCCTTAAAAATTCCTCTAACTCCTCTATTCTCTTTAAATCTTCTTTCTTAATATCTCTATTTATTGGAAATCTCATTAATAAGCATGAATCCTTTGGAATATCAATATTTAATTTTTTAGCATATTCAATAATATCTTTTTTTCTAACTTTAGCTTCAACAAATGGGGAAATTATATTTAACTCTTCTTTGGCCTTCAAACCTTTCCTATCTTCAAAAATGTCATCATAGTTAGTACCATCAGCAACCATATCATAACCTAACTTTTCCTTCTCATTATTTAAAATTTCAAAGAACATCTTTTTACAGTAATAACATCTATTTTCATCATTTTTAATTATCTTATCAACATAAATTATATTTAACTTTAAATTAAATTTCTCTGCATAATAAATAGCATTATTTAATGAATAGTTAGATATATATGGGGTTTTTATAAAAACACATAAAATGTCAGCCACTTTATTTAGCAGTATTGCTAAGACTAAACTGTCTAAACCTCCAGAATAAGCTACAATAATCTTTTTACCCTTATATTTATCTAGCTTTATCATAACAATCAGGTGAAAGTTTGTTAGAGAAATTGACAGAGATGGAAAAGGTTATAGAGGATATTAAAGAGAGGATTAATGAGCAGAAGTATGTTAGAATTGTAACCCATCATGATCCTGATGGGCTATCCTCAGGGAGTATATTGGCTAAGCTTTTGTTGAGAGAGAACAAGCTTTTTCAGATTACTGTTGTTGAACACTTATCTAAAAATGTTATTGATAAATTGAGTAATAAATATTTCTATATATTTGCTGACATGGGTAGTGGGCAGATAGAAGAGCTCTTAAATAAAGATATAAGAGGAGTTATAATTGATCATCACCCACCAGCTATAAAGGAAACTCATGTTAAAGATATTATCCAGCTAAATCCTCATATATTTGGCATTGATGGGGCTAAGGAAGCCACAGCTAGTGGAATGTGTTATTTGTTAGCAAGGGCTTATAAATATTATGACTTAAGTGGATTAGCTATTGTGGGGATTATTGGAGATATGCAGTATTCTCCACTGTTAGGGATAAATAAGTTTATTGTTAATGAAGCAAGAGAATATAGGCATATTAAAATCTTTGAAGATATAATTTATAATGTGTATAATATAGAACTCTACAAAGCTATTGCATATTGTACAAAACCTTATATCCCAGATTTAGCTTCAGAAGTAAAAGCATACAATTTTTTAAAAAGTTTAAACATTGATCCAGAGAAGAAAGAGCTAACTTGGGATGAAAGTAAAAAGTTAATATCAGCACTTATATTTAAATACCCTAAAGCTGATAGATTAAAAATTAATAGGATTATTATAAATCATAAAGTTAAAGATGCATTTTTACTATCAGAGATGTTAAATTCTGTAGGTAGGCATGGTTTGTTTGGTGTGGGTATTGGAATAGGGTTAGAAGATGATAAATGCATAGAGAGAGGGTATGAAATATTGTGGGAGTATAAAAAGAAGTTAATAAAAGAAATAAAAGAAACAAAACTTAGAAAATTAAAAAATATTTACTATTTTGAAGGAAAAAAGGGTTTTATTGGGATTATAGCAAGTATTTTAGCTGAAGATAAACCTGTTATTGGATACTATATAGAAGGAGATATAGCTAAATTCTCTGCTAGGGGAAATAAAGAGCTTATTGAAAGGGGTTTAGATTTAAATGAGGCTATGGCAGTAGCTAAAGAGTTTGATGGATCTGGAGGAGGGCATAATATTGCTGCAGGAGCAACTATACCAAAAGATAAAATTGAGGAATTTTTAAAAAGAGTTGATGAAATTATTGGAGGGCAGTTGAGTAAAGGATAAGTAAAAATAGCCCAAATATTATTCTATATATTCCAAATGGAATAAAATTATGTGTTCTTACATAATTTAATAACCATCTTACAGAAAAGATTGCAGTTATAAATGACATAAAAAAGCCTATTATTAGCACTGTAATGTCTGAATTTCCAATTTTATCAATATTTTTGTATAAACTAAAAATTGTTGCTGATAACATAACAGGTATTGCTGAAAGGAAGGAAAATTCAGTAGCAGTTTTTCTATCTAATTTTAATAACATTCCACCAATTATTGTAGCTCCTGATCTTGAAGTTCCAGGAATTAGGGCTAGACATTGAAATAATCCAATAATTAATGCTCTTTTATAATCAACTTTCTCCAAACTATTTATTTTACACTCCACTTTATAAAACTTCTCTATTATTATAAATGCTAAACCACCAATAATAAATGCTAAGGCTACAATGTAAATATTAAAAAGTTTATAAATCTGTTTATGGAATAGAAAGCCTAATATAGCTATAGGGATGAATGAAATAACAACCTTTTTCCATATCTCTAAATCATAATAGAGTTTTTTATTATATAAAAAAATAACAGCTAAGATGGCAGCTAATTGTATAGTAATTTCAAAATTAATATTAATACTATTTTGAGGTAAATGTAGAAAGTAAGATACAACTATGAGATGGGCTGTTGAAGATATTGGAAGAAATTCTGTTAGGCCTTCAACAAAACTTAGAACAATAGCTTCTAGAATGCTCATAAACTTTACCTACTGTATAGGTGTATTATTCTATATCTTTCGTTACTCATTTTTAATTTTTCATTAATTATATTTTCTAAATCGTTAATAGCTCCTGTAGGGCATACTGTTTTACATATCTCCTTCTCCAACTTGTAACATCCATTACATTTCATAGCAACTTTTCCCATTCTTATAGCTCCAAATGGACAAGCTAATGCACACAATCCACAGCCTATACATTTATCTTTAATAATTACTACCTTATTATTTATCCTTTCAATTGCATTTTCTGGGCAAACTTCTAAACAAGGAGCTTTTTCACAGTGAAAACATTTTATTGGATAATCCAAAAATATTATCCCATTTATTGGACAACTCATTTCACATCTTCTACATCCCACACATTTCTTAATATCTATCATCTCTTCACCAAATTAGATCTGAATCTTTGCATTAGCTACTATCTTATCTATTATTTCTCCTTTCTTACTACCATTAACTTTTATTTTTACAAACAATTCAGAAGCTTTTTCTTTTCTTAAATTAATAATATCATTAACCTCAACAATCTCTAAACAACCTTTTGAACATGCTTTAACACATGCGGTTTCTTTACATAATACACATTTATATGCCTTATCATCAATAACTATAGCTCCAAATGGACAAGCTAATGCACACAATCCACAGCCTATACATTTATCAAGATCTAACTTGACAACAGAATTTTCATGATAGATGGCATTAACAGGGCAAACTTCTTTACATGGAGCTGATGCACAGTGCTGACAAACTATTGGAACAAATTTTTTATCTTTTTCAATTATATATATTCTTGAAACTTTATTAACTTCCATACAAGCTCTTACACAATCTCCACAGTTATCACATAGAAAATTTGTCATCATTACTTTTTTCATCTAATCACCTATAAACCTAATAGTTTGCATTTTTCATCAATATATTTTTGTAATCTCTCAATATCTTCATCAGTTAAATGCCTATATCTCTTTTGGGCTCTTATATATTCTTTAACTGGTTTTCTTTTAGCTGGTCTATATGTTAATCTAAACTCTCCATACTCTATTTCATACAATGGAAACACTCCAGTTTCTACAGCTAATCTACCTATTTCAATAGTTTTTTCTGGAGGAAAACCCCAACCAGTTGTACATGGTTGAAGTACATGAATAAACTTTGGACCTTCTATAGATAGTGCTTTTTTTACTTTTCTCATAAGATCATCTGGATAAGAAACACAAGCTGTGGCGACATAAGGAACTCCATGAGCTGCCATTATCATAGCCATATCTTTTTTAGGTCTATCTTCTCCTTTACTAATTTTTCCTGCAGGAGTTGTTGTTGTTGAAGCATATAGTGGAGTAGCAGAACTTCTCTGAATTCCTGTGTTCATATATGCTTCATTATCATACATAATATATAATATATTATGCCCTCTTTCCATAGCTCCACTCAAAGACTGAAAACCTATATCTGCTGTCCCTCCATCCCCACCTATTGCTATAACATTTATTTTTCTATCTTTAAATTTTCCTCTTTTTCTTTTCAGAACTTTTATAGCAGATTCTATCCCACTAGCTACAGCTCCTGCACATTCAAATGCAACATGTATCCAAGGCACTTTCCAAGAAGTTTCTGGGTATGGTGTGGAAAAAACTTCTAAACATCCAGTAGGAGTAGTTACTATTGTATCTTTTCCTGCCACTTTTAATATCTGTCTAACAATTATAGCTGCCCCACATCCTGCACAGCCTCTATGTCCAGGAGCAAATAATTCAATTCTAGGATATTGCATTATTTCACCTTTTTTCACTCTTTACAGTTAACCCAAACAGTTTCATCATCATCTGCCTTTCTTACATGGTCTATAATAAATTTAATATCTTCTATTCTAACATCTCTTCCCCCTAAACCTGCAATATAATTACAAATCTTTTTATTTTTTAATACTGAGGATATCTCAATACCCAAAGCTCCTTTATTAAATCCTAAAGAAATATTTTTATCAATAACAGCTATATTTTCAGCATTTTCTAAGAATTTTCTAATGTCTTCTTTAGGAAATGGTCTAAAGCATCTAACTCTCAATAATCCAACATTTTCCATTTTATCAATAACATCTTTTATTGTACCACAGACAGACCCCATAGCGACTAATACTGTATCAGCATTTTCTAAATTATAGGCTTCAACTAATCCATTTCCATATTTTCTGCCAAATATGTTGTAATATTCTTCATTCACATCTTTTATAACCTTTTTAGCATTTTCCATAGCCTTTTCAATCTGTTTTCTAGTTTCCATATAACACTCTGGTACACCTACAGGCCCTTGAGTTATTGGTCTATCAGGATCAAGATAGGCATGTTTTGGTTCATAAACACCTAGATATTCCCTAACTTTTTTCTCATCTGGAATTTCAACAGGTTCAACAGTGTGAGTTAAAATAAACCCATCAATACAAACCATAACTGGAAGTAGAACATTTTCATTCTCTGCTATTTTATAAGCTTGAATCACACTATCTAAAGTTTCTTGATTACTCTCAGCATATATCTGTATCCATCCTGTATCTCTTTGAGATATTGAATCTTGATGATCACACCAAATGTTTATTGGAGCTGAAAGAGCCCTATTTGCTACAAGCATTACAATTGGTAACCTCATACCTGCAGCAATAAAGAGTAGTTCATGCATCAAAGCCAAACCTTGTGATGCAGTGGCTGTAAATGTTCTAACCCCAGTAGCAGCAGCCCCAATACATGCTGCCATTGCTGAATGTTCACTTTCAACTTTTATATATTCAGCATCAAGTTCTCCATTAGCAATAAATTCAGCTAATTTTTCAACACATGTAGTTTGAGGGGTTATAGGATAAGCAGCTATAACATCAACATCAGCTAATCTAACAGCTTCAGCAGCAGCTGAAGTACCAGTTATAACTTTTTTCATTATTCCACCTTTTTTATTTCTCTTCTCTGACTCTTGTTATTGCCTTAACTGGACATTCATGCTCACAGATTAAACAGCCTTTACAATAATCATAATCTATTATAAAGTTTCCATCAATATCTTCTTGTATTGCTCCTTCTGGGCAGAAAATATAACATTTTTCGCATTTTATACATTTTTTTATATCTAATATTGGTCTAAAAGTTCTCCATCCTCCTGTTTTGTTTCTAACTGAATTACCTGGTTCATATATAATAGCAGCTATATTAACCATAGTTACTCACCATACTTCTTTATTATTTCATTATATGCTTTTTCAGCAGCTAATGCATTTTTTTCCCCTAACTTTCCACTAAATGTTTCTAAAATAGCTTTTTTTATAGATTCTAAGCTTACTAATTTTGTAGCTCCTGCAAAAGCCCCAACCATAGCTGTATTAACAATTGGTACCCCTAAAACTTCTAAAGCTATACCTGTTGCATCTATGCAATAAGTTTTATAATCAAATTCCATATCTTTAACAGTGTTTATAATAACAGCACCATCTTTCTTTAAACCTTCAAAAACATTAACAACATCTAATAATGTGGAATCTTGAACAACTATATAGTCAGGTTCATATATTTGGCATCTCAACCTTATAGGTTTATCATCAATCCTTGTAAAAGCCTTTACAGGAGCTCCTCTTCTCTCCACACCAAAAAAAGGAAAAGCTTGACAATATTTTCCATCATAAAAAGCAGCTTTAGCTAATATTCTTGCAGCAGTAACAGCTCCTTGTCCTCCTCTACCATGAAATCTAATTTCTATCATACAACCACCAAATCTATCATTATAAATCATTAACAATTATTAAAAAAAGCCATATATAAACTTTTGGAAAATTTAGCAATTGACGAAATTTGGTGAGAGTATGAGGGAAATCACTGATGAAAAATTAGAAAAATATTTTAAAATGACAGAAGAAGCTATAAAAATAATAAAAAATGGCATGCCTCCAAAAAGAAGTCTTTTATATGATGTGGCTAAAGACTTTCTTTTAATGATAGAAAGTTATTATAAAGATGCAAAATCTTTTAAAGAAAAAGGAGATTATGTTAATGCATTTGCTTCATTAAATTATGCTTATGGATGGATAGATGCAGGTGTTAGATTAGGATTGTTTAATGTTGGGGATGATGACAAAAGATTTACATTAGCTAAGTGATATTATGATAAGGGCTTTTAAATTAATGCTATCATTCTTTACGAGATTTCCAATAAATGTTGAAGATTTCAACTTTGATACAATAGCTGAACACTTTTATTTAGTTGTAATTATTGGATATATATATGGGGCCATCTCTTATTTTCTCTCTTTCTTACCTTTGCCTCCTTTACTTCTTTCATGTATAATCCTGTTTACTATTGAATTTATAAATGGTTTTCATCATTTTGATGGTTTATTAGACTTTGGAGAAGGGTTGATGGTTATAGCTGATAGAAAAACAAAATTAAAGATTATGAAAGATCCTTATGTTGGCACTTTTGGATTATCTTTTGGAGTATTTTACATAATAACCACTGTAGTTTCAATATATTATATATTAAAAATAAATCCTCTATATCTATTAGCAGTAGAGGTGCTTTCTAAACTTTCTCTTTTAAGCTGTGCATCTTTTGGCAATCCATTAAAGGAAGGAACTGGAAAATATTTTGTTAAAAGAGCTGATGAAAAGTTCTTAGCTCTAGCTCTTATTCTATCACTTCCCTTATTGTTAATATTTGATAGCACAGGTAGAAAAGCTGTTTCATTAGCTATAATCATATCTGTGTTATTGGGATTATTTATGGCAAAATTAGCTAAAGGACAGTTTGGAGGGGTTAATGGGGATGTATTAGGGGCAACAAATGAAGTTAGTAGGGTTATCAATTTAATAGCTATCCTCTTTTTCTTATTAACTCTAGAACATAATCTTTCTTCTTTATAGCTTCATCACATGCTGATCTTATCATTTCTTTCATTTTTTCAAAGTTTTTAGGTTTTTTCTCTCCAACAACCTTTTTTACAGGAGTGTATGCAGACTCTCTAAACATAGGTTTTAATGGTTTCTTTTTATTATCTTCAATAATATAACTTTCATTACCTTTCTCAACATAACCCACTTCTATAGCATTTATCAATTTTTTCACTTCATCAGCAATGTCTTCATTGCATATTACCATTAATGAATCAGTAGAAACTCCTAAGGGATCAATGTCTAATTCTAAAAGCATGTTTAATACCTTCTCATTTATTGTATTATATAATCTATCTTTATAAAATACTAATGAAACATTTGAGCTTTTAGATATCTCATAAGCATCTCCCCTAACTCCTCCATTAGTTACATCTGTCATAGCATCAATCTCTTTTATCAAGCCAGTTTCAATTAACTTCTCACAAGCTTTTATAAAATCAACATTAAGAGTTTCATAAATTACATCATAATATCCATAAAATATAGCGGTTGTTGTTATTGTTCCTCCTCCACTACCTTTTGTCATTAAAATAACATCCCCTTCTTTTGCCCTCTTTCTAACTGTAGGCTCATAATCATCAATCACCCCTATAGCTGTAACAGAAGAAACCATCCTATCTCCTATAACCATATCCCCTCCAACCCTAAGAGTAGAGCCTCCTATTAGGGGAATATTTAAAGCTTCAGAAACACAGCAAACCCCAGCTGTGAAATCAAATATCTTTCCAATATCTCCATCATCAGCTAAATGAATATCACTTAATAAGGCAATTCCTCTAGCCCCTTTTACATAAACATCTCTTAATGCTGCTCTTGCTACATGAAAGCCTGCTAAGAAAGGAAATTCACTAAGCCTTGAATGTGTTCCATCTACAGCTGCAACAATGTATTTAGCTTTATCAACTTTAACAATCCCTGCATCATCCTGATCTTTGGCTGAAGTGTAAGAAACTGTATTTGTACTTTCTATTATTCTTGCAATCTCTCTATGAACAAAGAAATCTCCTTCTCCTCTACTACCTACACCAAATTCACCCATTTTAACATTAGCTTTTGGATAGTTTAATATAATTTTTAAATTTTTATCCTCAACATTCAAAGCTTTTTCTGAAATTTTTACTTCTTCCAATACAGCTTTTATTAATTTTTTAGCAAATTCTTCATCTTCTTTTATTTCAACTATTCTCTTAAAACCATCTTCAATAATCTTCTCTTCTGGAATATTCTTTCTTAAACATCTTCTAACATATCCTTCAATATCCAAGTTACCACCTAAATGGTTTTATATCTATGATATCAATAAAATCTTTTAGGTTGAGATCATGCAGTTTGTACATATAGCAGATAATCATTTAGGTTATAGGCATTATAACTTAGATGAGAGAGAGATGGATATATATGAAAATTTTAATGAATGTATAGATAAAATTATTGAAATAAAACCTGACTTTGTTATTCACTCTGGTGATCTTTTTAATGATTTGAGACCACAAATAGAAGCTTTAAGGATTGCTATAGAAGGGTTTAGGAAGTTAAAAGATATGGGAATAAGGGTTTATATTGTTGCTGGAAATCATGAAATGCCAAGAAGGAGAAATAGGAAAAGTCCTATTATTTTATTAAAGGATTATGTTAAGATCTTAAATGGATATGTTTTAGAGGGGGATATATTTATAGCTGGCACCTATTACCATAATCTCAATAAAAAGGAAGAGTTGAGGAATAAGATAAAAGAATTTGAAATAAAAGGAGCAGGATATAAGAAAAAAATACTTGCACTACATCAGGGTATTAATAAATATTTACCTTATGATTATGAGTTAGAAATTAATGAGTTGCCCTCTTTTTCCTACTACGCATTAGGCCATGTTCATAATAGAGTTTTAGAAAGGTTTAATGATGGCATATTAGCTTATGCAGGATCTACAGAGATTATAAGGATAGATGAGTATGAAAGTTATAAAAAGGATGGTAAAGGATTCTATTTAGTAGATTTCAGTAAAGGAGATATAGACATTAGTGATGTAGATAAGATAAATTTAGAGTGTAGGGATATTATAAAAGCTGAGATAAAAACTGAAAAAGATTTATTAGAAGTTATTAAAGAGATTAATAATGCAAAGAAAAAGCCAATATTAATAGGAAAGATAAAAGAGGAGTTAAGGCATAGGTTAGATATAATAAAAGATAAAATATTAATAAATAAACTTATACCAGTAGAAGAGAAAATTTTTGATGAAATTGATACTGTAGAAACATTGGATATTAAAGAGCTTTTAATTAAATATGCAAATAATAACAAGTTAAATGGAGAATTTGTGTATCTCTTATATAGAAAATTAATTAATAATGAAGATTGGAGAGATATTGTAGATAATTTCTATAAAAATTTTATGTGAGATAGATGAAAGTTGTAATTGGTATAGGTAATGAGCTTAGAGGAGATGATGCTGTAGGGTGTTATATAGCTAAAAGGTTGATAGAGTACTTTAATGGGGAAGGAGATATATTTAAAAAAGATAATTTATGTATAATAAATGCAAGAACCTCATTAGAGGCTTATACTGATATTATTAAAGAGTTAAAGCCAAAACATATTATTATAGTAGATTGTGCATTAATAAATGAGGATTATAGAATTATAAAGTTAGATGAAATAGATAATCTCTTATTATCATCACATAACCTTCCAATATCTTTCATAATAAAATATTTAAAAAATTTTATAGATTTTGATCTGACCATTATTGGAATAAGGCCAAGAGTTATTGATTTTTGTGATATGAGTAATGAAACAAAAAAAATAGCAGAAAAGGTTTTAAAGGAGATAATAAAGATGGTGAAATAATGAATTTAAAGGAAATTGAAAGAAAATGGCAGAAAAAATGGGAGGAAGCTAAGATATTTAATGCTGATCCTGATAACAGAGAGAAGTTTTTTATAACTGCTGCTTTTCCATACTTAAATGGTGTTTTACATGCAGGACATTTAAGAACATTTACAATCCCTGAAGTTATAGCAAGATATCAGAGAATGAAAGGAAAAAATGTTCTTTGGACATTTGGTTATCATGTAACTGGAACACCAATATTAGGTTTAGCAGAATTGATAAAGAATAGGGATGAAAAAACATTAGAAGCTTATAACAAACTTCATGGCATACCTATGGAAACACTTCTAACTTTAACTACCCCAGAAAAGATAGTTGAATATTTTTCAAAAAAGGCTGAAGAAGCTTTTAAAAAGATGGGTTTTAGTTTAGACTGGAGAAGAAACTTTAAAACTGATGATGAAGCATTTAAAAGATTTATTGTTTGGCAATTTCATAAGTTAAAAGAAAAAGGGTATATTGTTAAAGGCTCACACCCTGTTAGATACTGTCCAAAATGTGACAACCCTGTTGAAGATCATGATCTATTACATGGGGAGAATGCCACATTGGTAGAATATGTATTAATTAAGTTCAAGTTGGGAGACATTATTTTACCAGCAGCCACTTTAAGGCCAGAAACAGTATTTGGAGTTTCTAATATATGGGTAAATCCTAATGAGACATATGTTAAAGCCAAAGTTTTAAATGAAGATAGTGGTAAAGAGGAGATTTGGATAGTATCAAAAGAGTGTGCTGAAAAATTAAAACATCAAAATAGGAAGGTTGAAATATTAGAAGAATTTAAAGGAGAAGAGTTGTTAGGAAAAGAGGTTTTAAATCCAATAACTAATAAGAAAGTTAAAATATATCCTGCTAAGTTTGTTAAAACAGGTGTAGGGACAGGAGTGGTTATGTCTGTTCCTGCCCACGCCCCTTATGACTATATAGCATTAAAAGACTTAAATTTATTAGATAAAGTTGAAATTATCCCATTGATTAAGGTTCCCAACTACAGTGAAATTCCAGCAAAGGATATTATTGATAAATTAAAAATAGAGAGTCAAGAGGATAGAGATAAATTAGATGAGGCTACAAAGAGGTTATATAAGGATGAATATCACAAGGGAATTTTGAATGAAAATTGTCTTGAATACAGTGGATTAGCTGTTAAAGATATAAAGGATAAGCTAACAAAAGATTTTATTGAAAAAGGATTGGCTGAAACATTTTATGAGTTTAGTGAAGAAAATGTTGTTTGTAGGTGTGGAACAAAATGTATAGTTAAAATGGTTAAAGGTCAATGGTTTATAAAATATTCTGATGAGCATTGGAAAGAACTAGCACACAAATGTGTAGATAAAATGGAGTTTATCCCAGATTATCTAAGAGAAGTATTCCATGAAATGATTGATTGGATGAAAGATAAGGCTTGTGTAAGAAGAAGGGGGTTAGGGACAGAGTTTCCATTTGAAGAGGGTTGGATAATTGAAAGTTTATCAGATTCTACAATATACCCCGCTTACTATACTATAGCAAAATATATAAATGAACTAAATATAAAACCAGAACAGCTAACTTTAGAGCTTTTTGATTATGTGTTTTTGGGTAAAGGAGATTTAAATAAGATATCTGAAGAAACAAAGATAGATAAAGAAACTATTAAAAAGATGAGGGAAGAGTTCCTCTATTATTATCCAGTAGATTGGAGATGTTCAGCTAAAGATTTAATACCAAATCATCTAACTTTCTACATATTCAATCATGTAGCTATATTCCCTGAGGATCTTTGGCCAAGAGGGATTGTTGTTAATGGTTATGTAACAATAGAAGGGAAAAAGTTATCAAAGTCCAAAGGACCATTACTACCAGTTTTAGAGGTTGCTGAAAAGTTTGGAGCAGATGTAGGAAGATTTTATATAGCAACATGTGCTGAGCTACCACAAGATGCTGATATTAAATATCATGAATTGGAAAAGACTAAAAGGATTTTAGAAAGGCTTTATATATTTGCTAAAGAAGTTTTAGAAAAAAAGGAAAGTAATGAAAGTTATATAGATAAATGGTTATTATCTAAGCTATACAGATCTGTTAGAGAATATTATAAATTAATGGATAAATTTGAATTAAGAAAGGCTGGATTGTTATTATACCAACTATTAGATGATGATATCAAATGGTATAAAAAGAGAGGAGGAGATAATAGGGAGGTTTTATTGGAATATTTAGATGTTGTTGTTAGATTAATGGCTCCATTCACTCCTCATATATGTGAGGAGATTTGGGAAATGATGGGTAGAGAAGGATTTGTTTCTCTAACTAAATTGCCAGAAGTTAAAGAGGAGTTGATAAATGATGAGATAGAATTGGGAGAGGAGTATATAAAGCAGTTGATTGAGGATATAAAAGAAATTATAAATGTGGCAAAAATAAAACCAAGGAGGATTTATATATATACTGCAGATGATTGGAAATATGAAGTTTTAAGAATAATTAAAGAAAATGAAGGAAAGACTGTAAAAGAAATCATGCCAATAATAATGAAAGATGAAAGGTTTAGAAAGCTTGGAAAAGAAGTTGCTAAGCTTGTAAATCAATTGATAAAAATGAAAGCTGAAGTTATAGATGAGGTTAAAGTATTAAATGAGGCAAAAGAGTTCTTAGAAAAAGAATTTAACACTGAAATAATAATAAATGGAGAGGATAAGGCTAATAAAAAGAGATTTGCAATCCCATTTAAACCTGCTATATATGTGGAAGAATGAAAATGAAACATTTAGAGATGATTTTAGATAGTTTAAAAACTCATACAAAAAAACCAGAGTTGGAACAATATACTATCCCAGGAAAGCTTGCTTCTGAAATTCTATTTTTTGCTAAAGATGATTTTTATAATAATATTGCTTTAGACTTTGGTTGTGGTAGTGGAAGATTGGCTATAGGTTGTAAGCTTTTAGGGGCTAAGAGGGTTATAGGTATTGATATTGACAAAGAGGCTATAGAGGTTGCTAAAAAAAATGCTGAATATCTTAATTTAGATATTGATTTTTACTGTATGGATATTAGAGAAGTTGATGAAGAGTTTTTAAATGCTATTCTTAAGGAAGATAAAGATTTAAAAAGAGTAGTAATTCAAAATCCACCATTTGGTGCCCAAAAGAGACATGCTGATAGAATTTTTATAGATAAGGCATTAGAGTTAGGGGATGTTATTTACACTATTCACAACTACCCTACAAAAGATTTTATTATAAATTATGTTAAAGGTAGGGGAAGAATAACACACATATATGAAACAAATTTTAAAATACCTGCTATATACAAATTTCATAAAAAGAGACTTGTTGAAATCCCAGTAGTTATTTTTAGAATTGAAAGGGTTTGAATATGAATATTGAAAAGGCTATTGAATTATATAATACTCTATCAACTATTGATCTTTTATACTTAGCTTATAAAAAGAAAACTAAAAAAGATATAGACCTTTGTGCTATAATAAATGCAAAAAGTGGAAAATGCAAAGAAAATTGTATATTCTGCTCTCAATCTATCTATCATAATACATCCATCCCTATTTACAAGCTTAAGAGTAAAGATGAGATCTTAGAATATGCCCTTAAATATGATGGGATTGTGAATAGATTTAGTATAGTGGTTAGTGGGAAGAAAGTTAATGATGAAGAATTTAATAAAATAGTTGAAACTATTGAACTGTTAAAAGATGAAACAAGCTTAAAAATTTGTTGTTCTTTAGGGTTAATAGATAAAGAAAAATTAAGAATATTAAAAGATTTAGATGTTAGAATACATAATAACTTAGAAACAAACAAAGATTATTTTAAAAATATATGCACAACCCACAGTTATATGGATAAGGTAAGAGTTATTAAGGATGCTAAATCTTTAAATTTAGAAGTTTGTAGTGGAGGAATTATTGGTTTAGGAGAGAGTTATTTAGATAGAATAAAATTAGCTTTTGAGCTAAAAGATTTAGGTGTTGATAGTGTTCCAATAAACATTCTACACCCAATTAAAGGAACTAAAGCTTATGATTTATTAAAGAGAGGGGTAATTAAACCTCTAAGTGTAAATGAAATATTAAAAACTATAGCCATTTTTAAGCTAATTTTAAAAGATTGTGAAATTAGATTGGCAGGAGGTAGGTTATTTTTAGGAGATTATCAAAGCTATGCCTTATTAGCTTTAGATGGATTAATGGTAGGGGATTATTTAACTACTAAAGGGAGAAACTTAAAAGATGATTTAAAAATGATTAAAGATTGGGAGTTATTATGATAAGGATTATTGTAAAAGGTATTGTTCAAGGAGTAGGTTTTAGACCTTTTGTCTACAGATTAGCTAAAAAGTATAATCTAAAAGGATATGTTAAAAACTGTGGAAATTATGTAGAAATTGTTGTCAAAGGGAACAATATAGAGAGATTTATTAATGATCTAATAACAAAAAAACCAGAAATTGCTAAAATAGATGAAATTGAAACTGAAGAAATTGAAGATTTGGATATTGATGATTTTTACATTTTAAAAAGTTCTAATGGTAAAGAAGATATAGGAATTATTCCTGCTGATTTAAGTATTTGTGAAGATTGTTTAAGAGAGATGTTTAATAAAAAAGATAGAAGGTTTAGATATCCATTTACTGCCTGCCTAAACTGTGGACCAAAATTTACAATTATAGAAAAGTTACCCTATGATAGGGAGAATACATCAATGAGAGAATTTCCATTATGTGAAGAATGTCTAAAAGAGTATGAAAATCCATTGGATAGAAGATTCCATGCACAAGCCACATGCTGTCCAAATTGTGGGCCTCATGTTTATCTCACTGATGGTCATGAAACTCTTTATGAAAGAGATGAAGCTATAAGAGAAACTGTGAAACTTTTAGAGGAGGGTTATATAGTAGCTGTAAAAGGAATTGGTGGATGTCACTTATGTTGTATAACTGAAGATGAACCTGTATTAACACTTAGAGAGAGACTAAATAGAAAATCTCAGCCATTTGCTATTATGAGTATGTTAGAAAATGTAGAAAAATTTGCATACATATCTAAATTAGAGAGAGAAGTTTTAATTTCAAATAGACGGCCAATAGTTGTTTTAAAGAAAAGAAAGGGGTATGATAAATATATATCAAAATATGTTTCAAATTTAGATACAATTGGAGTTATGCTTCCATATTCTGGATTACACTATCTACTTTTCAATAAAGCTATAGCCTATGTTTTCACTTCTGCCAACCTTCCAGGATTGCCTATGGTTAAGGATAATGAGGATATATTAAATAAAATGAATGGAATAGCTGACTATTTTTTACTACACAATAGAAGGATTGTAAATAGATGTGATGACAGTGTTGTTAAAAAAGTAGCTGATAGAATTGTGTTTTTAAGAAGATCTAGAGGTTATGCTCCAGAACCTGTTAAAGTTAAGTTAGATAATAATAAAACTATCCTTTGTCTTGGTGCAGAGTTGAATAGCTGTGTTTGTTTAGCTAAAAGAGATAATTTTTATCTTTCACAGTATATAGGAAACACAGCTAAATATGAAACATTTCTCTACTTAAAAGAGGCTATATTTAGGCTTTTAGAATTAACAAATACAAAAAAAGTTGATGTTATTGCCTGTGATTTACATCCAACATATAATTCAACAAAGCTTGCTCAAGAATTACAGGAAATTTTTGACTGTGATTTAATAAGAGTTCAGCATCATTTTGCTCATGCTTATTCCCTCTTAGGGGATAATAACTATTTTGAGGATGCAATAATTTTAGCTTTAGATGGGATGGGTTATGGGTTAGATGGAAATGTATGGGGAGGAGAAGTGTTACTATATAGAGATGGAGAGATAAAGAGAGTTTCTCATTTGGAAGAACAGTATCAGCTTGGCGGGGATTTAGCTGTAAAATATCCGGCAAGAATGCTATTCTCTATTCTATATAAAGCCATTAAAGAAGAGGCTTTAGAGTTCATGTCCAAATATTTCCCTGAAAATATGTTAAGAATATTAGAGTTTCAACTCAAGAAAAAGATAAATTGTCCAATAACCACTTCTACAGGAAGAGTGTTAGATGCTGTATCAGCACTTTTAGAAATATGTTTAGAGAAAACATATGATGGAGAACCAGCTATTAGGTTAGAGGCAGAAGTAAAAAAAGATGATGTAGAGGTTGAACCTAGGATTAAAAATAATATATTAATTACAACAGATATGATAAAGCAGTGTTATGAAATGTTAATAAATGGTGAGAGTAAAGGAAAGATAGCATATTATGCTCATCTTTATATAGCAGATGGTTTATTTGAAATATTTAAAAAGTTATCTGAAAAATATGGAATTAATACAATTGGGTTAACAGGAGGGGTGTCTTATAATAGAGTAATCACTGAAAGGATATATGAAAGGGCTAATGAAGAGGGGTATAATTTTATCTATCATAGAAATGTACCTAATGGTGATGGAGGAGTCAGTTTTGGACAGGCTATATATTACATAAAAGAGAGGGGAAAAAATGGATAGGGAGATATTGAGTTTAATAGATGAAGAATTAAAAAAATATGTAAATAAGAACAATAAACTTTACAGTGCTGCCAATCACTTACTTTTATCTGGAGGAAAGAGATTAAGACCTTATCTCTGTGTGTTAGTATATAAATTAAAGAAAGATAATTTGTCAGAGGTTTTACCAGCAGCTGTTTCAGTAGAGCTTATACATAACTATACTCTAATACATGATGATATAATGGATAATGATGATTTAAGAAGGGGAAAACCAACTGTTCATAAGGTTTATGGTAATGCTATGGCTATATTAGCTGGAGATTTACTTTATGCTAAAGCTTTTGAAGCAGTTGCCAATATAAAAGATAATAGGAAAGCTCATGAAGTTTTAAAAATATTAGCTGACGCATGTGTTTATGTTTGTGAAGGCCAAGCTATGGATATGGAATTTGAAGAGAAGGATAGTGTTAGTTTGGAGGAGTATTTAGATATGATCAGAAAAAAAACTGGAGCTTTAATAGAAGCAGCTGCTAAAATAGGAGCTGTAATGGGAGATTTTAATGATGAAGAGATGAAAGCTATAGAAAAATATGCTGAAAATATTGGTCTGACCTTTCAAATACAGGATGATGTTTTAGATTTGATAGCTGATGAAGAAAAGTTAGGAAAACCTGTAGGAAGTGACATAAGAGAAGGTAAGAAGACAATTATTATTATTCATGCCTTATCAACATTAGAGGAAGATAAAAAAAATAGGTTAAAATCATTGTTAGGAAAAAAAGATATAACAAAAGAGGAAATTGGTGAGGCTATTGAAATATTAAGACCATCTATAGAGTATGCTAAAAATTTAATGGAGAATAAAACAATAGAGGCAATAGATGCTTTAAAAATCTTTGATAAAGATAGAAGAAAACCTTTAGAAGATTTAGCAAAATTCATAATATCAAGGTGCTACTGATGAGATTTCCTAAATTATTTGTAGAGAATCCAAAAAAACCTGAAAAGGATAGAGTGGTAGTTGAGAGAGATGGGAAAGTTATAAAGTTTTTAGAGGAAGGAGAAGAATACAGTGGAGATGGAAAGGTGTTATATGAGGTTATATATGATGATTTTGATGAATATGTATTAATGGGAACTGTTGTTTGTGATATGTTAATGTATTATGAGGTTGGGGAAGTTAAGCAGATAACATATATTAAAAAGGGAACAAAACTTTTAGAAATTCCTGCTGAGGGTTATAAAGTTTATCCAATAGTAGATTTTGGTTGTAGGGTTTTAGAAGGGCATAGATTAGCAGCTTTGCAAAGCAGAAAAGGAGATATTAGATTTGTAAATACTCCAGAAACTGGAATTGTTCTATTTTTAAAAGAAGTTCCTTCAAAAAGAGAAAATTATATATTCTATATATTACCAGAAGGTAAAAAGTGGGATTAATATGTTTGTAGCTAAATTAATAGCTATATTATCAGTTAAAGAGGCCATAAATTCAGGATATGGAGATTTTGTTAAGGTTAGAGCAGCTATTGAGAATAGAGAGATGAAGGATGATGATATTGTAGCTATTTTTAATATAGATAATACTACATGCTATCATGTTGAATTCTTGGAAAGCTTAGAAAAAATAAAAGAAAATCTTTCAAAAATAAATGTTACTTTAAATTATGACAGTGAGCTTATAATTAAAAGATATTTAGAGGGCAGGAAATGAAAGATGCTAGAAATTTAGAAAAAATATGGGTAGTTTTATCAGAAATGTCAGCTGAACTAGTTAATAAAAATATCCCTGTACCTGAAGATGTATTTGATAAACTAAGGTTGGCTAATTCAATGATATCCTATTACCTACTTGATCCACATGTAGATGCTAAGCTATTGATTGAAATTGAAAAAGTTTTAAATAATATTCAATCTAAGCTATTCACACTTTGTGATGAAGAATTAATGAATATTTATTTAAATAAACTTAATAAAGCCATTAGAGGGGAGTTAGAAGTAAGTTTTCCAATATCAAAGTCAAATTATAATAAAGAGGTTCTAAGAAAAGGAAATGTTGAAAGAGTTAGGATAAAGTTGCAGAAAGATATAGCTATTGAGAGATTAGGAGAGTTAGGAGAGTGGTATGGAGTAATATTTGAATATAGTGAAGAGAAGGATAAAATATTAATAGAAGGAGAAATAAATAGGATTAAAACTCTTTTAAAAGATTTTTCAGTAATTTGGAAATCTGATTAAGTTTATAATATTACAGTTCTGTTAGCTACAAATAAACAGTATGGATCTCCAACAGCTAAACATTTTTTTTCAACAACATCAACAATATATTTTCTATTAACAATATTCTCTAAACAGCCAGCAATAAACCCTGCAGTAACATAACAAACTGGTTCTGGAGAAGTACAATTTTTACACTCTTTATTATCTCTAACAATTATTGTCAATGGTTCAGGTTTTTCTATTTCCATTTCTCCAAATTCAGTATCTATAAACTTTTTCATTTCATCATAATTATTAATATTTAATAAAATAGCATAATCTTTTCCAATCTGATAAAAAACCTTTTTTGTGTTTGCTCTTAAATAATATTTTCTCATATATTCTCTTATATATGCCAATAAGGAAACTTTCCCTACAAAACCATAATCTTCTAATTTTAATGGTTTTTCTTCTTCTGCACTAATTTTTATTCTTGCTTCTTCAGCTTTTATTTCTTTATCTAAATCTCTCAAATAGGGACACGCTTCTAAAATAAGATCATGTAATTTTGTCCCTTCAGTTTCTTTTAAAACTTCCTTCAGTAGTTCTTTATTATCTTTATATTTTTCTAGTAAATTTTTAATCATTGTTAATTTAATACCCATAAATTTTGCTCTGTTATCAATAATCCTCAACATTTCCACTATAGCTGTTGCATTAGCCATTTAAATCACACATTCTATTAAGTTTAAATAGTTAATGTTACTTCCAACTTTTTACGGTTAAATATGAAGATAATTTCCTAATATATATGAAGGTTATTTAATAAAATTTAAAATTACTTTTCAAGCTACTTTAAAACTTTTATACAAAAAATAATTATAAATAATTTATGGTTTATAGTTTCGGTGATCTCATGAATAAAGATGAGCTAATCCAATTACACCAACTTTTAGTATATTTAAAAAAATACATAGAAAAAAATTATGGTTACTTTGAGGAATTTAAAGAGTATGATGAGTTAAGCATATATCCACATCATATACATAGAACAAAAGCTGAGCATATATATGCTATATTTTTACTTTCAAGTATTATAGCTAAAATCTTAGCAGAAAATGGTAAAATTCCAAGAAGTGTTCATAATCTATTAAAGAACAGTGGAGAAAAGATTAAAAAAGATATTATAAGGAAAAGAAACAAAATTCAAAATGTGATAAAATGAAAATAATGTTTGCTTTGCCAAATAAAGGGAGGATATATGAACCTGTAATGAAGTTATTAGAAAGAGCTGGATTAAAAATAACAGCTAAAAGTAGGAGTTTATTTGCTAATACTGTTGATGAAAATATAAAAGTTATGTTTGCAAGGGCAAGAGATATTCCTGAGTTTGTTGCAGATGGAATCGCTGATATTGGAATAACAGGTTATGATCTCATATTAGAGAGAGGTGTTGAGGATAGGGTAGAGTTTTTATTAGATTTAAATTTTGGATATGCAAAACTTGTTATAGCTGCCCCAGAAGATTCAGGAATAGAGAAGGTAGATGATATAAAAGATGGGATGAAAATAGCTACAGAATTTCCAAATATAACTAGAAAGTTTTTTGAGAAATTAAATAAAAAAGTTGAAATTATAGAACTTACTGGAGCTACAGAAATTGCTCCTTTTATAGGAGTGGCAGATTTAATCTCAGATTTAACATCTACAGGAACTACATTAAGATTAAACAGATTAAAGGTTATAGAAGAAATATTAACATCTACAACAAGATTAATAGCTAATAAAAATAGTTTAAATAATAAATATAAAAAAGAAAAGATAAATAAAATTGTTTTAGCTATAAAAAGTGCTTTATATGCTGAGAAAAAGAGACTTATAATGATGAATGCCCCTAAAGACAAAATAGATGAGATAAAGAAAATTATTCCTGGTTTAGCTGGGCCTACAGTATCAGAAGTTTTATCAGATGATAATATTGTTGCTGTTCATGCTGTTGTTGATGAGGATGAAATATTCAACTTAGTCCCAAAACTACATGCATTAGGTGCAAGAGATATATTAATTGTGCCAATAGAAAGAATATTATAAATTTAGGGGGAATTTAAATGAGAATATTAACTATTTTTCTAATTCTTTTTTTAACATTATCAGGTTGTATAACTTATAATGAATATTCTTGTTATTATGGAAGGGTAGTTAAAGTTGTTGATGGAGATACAGTTTATGTTTTAGTAAATGGAGAACTTTGGAAAATCAGACTTTTAGGAGTAGATACTCCTGAAATAAGTAAGGAGAATAATCCTTATGAATATATTTTATACAATGGAACACCAATAACTAATCTAACATATTTAAAATTCTGGGGAGAGCGAGCTAAAGAATTTGCCTATAAAAAACTTTATGGAAAAGAAGTAAAGATTGTTTTTGATCCATTAGCTCCAAGAAAAGATAGGTATGGAAGATATTTAGCTTACATTTATTATAAAAAGGGAGATAAGTGGGTAAATTTTAATGAGGAATTAATAAAGTATGGTTATGCAAGAGTATATAGAACTAGGTTTAAAATGTTACATGAGTTTTTAATGCTTGAAGAAGAGGCTAAAAAAAATAGAGTGGGATTATGGAAGGGTCAGCTTATGCCTTAGCTTCTGGGACAATAATTAATGCTATATCTATAGGTAAAGGTTCAGCTTTTGGAGTAGATTTAAAGGTTTATGCTAAAGTAAGGTTAATAGATGATGGAAAAAATATAGTTAAGGGTAAAGTTTTAGATGCTAATATAAAACCAAATTTAATAGAGAGGTGTGTAAAGAATGTATTAGAATACTTTGGGTTGGACTATTCAGCATATGTAGAAACAAAAACAGAAATTCCTATAAAATCTGGTTTAAGTAGTAGTTCTGCAGTTTCTAATGCTACTGTATTAGCTACTTTTGATGCCTTAGGAGAGAAAATAGATGATGAACTTGTTTTAAATCTTGCTATAAAATCATGTTTTGATGAAAATTTAACTGTAACTGGAGCTTATGATGATGCTACAGCCTCTTATTATGGAGGAATAACAGTGACAGATAATTTAAAGAGGTTGATAATAAAAAGAGATAAGTTAAAAGAGGATTTGGACATTATTATTCTTCTACCAAACTATAAAAAAAATGTTGATGTTGACAGAATGAAGTTAATAAAAGATTATGTAAAAATAGCTTTTAACTATGCACTTAAAGGAGATTATTTCAAGGCCTTATTTTTAAATGGAATATTGTATGCCTCTGCATTAAATTTCCCTACAAATATTATTATTGATGCCCTATCAGCTGGAGCTATAACAGCTGGTTTATCAGGTACAGGGCCAAGTTATGTAGCAATAGCTGAAAATGGAGAAAAGGTCAAAGAAGTTTGGAAAAAATATGGTAAAGTTATTATAACAAAACCAAATAATGAAGGGGCTAAAATATGTTAGAAGAGATTTTAAAAAGAATTAGACCTACAGAAGAAGAAATAAAAGAAATTAGTAATCTTGCTGAAAATGTTATAAAAAATATCTATGATGTAGCAAATGAGAAGGGTTATAATATTTTAGAAGCTCTTTGGTTAGGATCATCTGCAAGAAATACTCATTTAAAAGGAGACCATGATATAGATATATTTATATTATTTGACAAATCAGTTTCTATAGATGAGTTGGAAGTTATAGCTTTAGATATAGGAAAAGAAGTTATAAAGAGGTTAAATGGAAAATGTCAAATAAACTATGCTTCACACCCATATATTCAAGGAATTGTTGGAAAATATAAGGTTGATATAGTTCCATGTTATAAAATAAATTTTGGAGAAAAAATAATTTCTGCTGTTGATAGGACTCCCTTGCATCATAAATTTTTAATTGAAAGATTGGATGAGAAGTTATGTGATGAAGTAAGATTATTAAAAGCATTTTTGAAATCTTTAAATTTGTATGGTTCAGATGTAAAAACAAAAGGTTTTTCTGGATACCTGTGTGAATTGTTAATTTTACATTATAAAAGTTTTTTAAATCTTTTAAATGATGCAAAGGATTGGGGTGAGAGAAAGAAGATTATTTTAAATGATATATTTGAGCTATATAAAAATCCAAAATTTAGGGAATTTGATGAGCCTTTGATAGTTTATGATCCTGTAGATTTAAATAGAAATGTTGCAGCTCCTTTAAGTAGAGAAAATTATTGTAAATTTATCTTTTTTGCAAGAGAGTTTTTAAAAAATATGAATGAAGAGTTTTTTAATGATTATTATAAAAAATTAGAAGAAAAGTTAGAAAATAGAGATAAAGGATTTATTTTAACTTTGAAATTTCCTAAGACAGAAGTTGATGATATCATATATCCTCAGTTAGAGAAATTTCAAAAGAGCTTAAATAAATTAATAGAACAAAATGAGTTCAAAATTTTAAACTGTAAATGTTATACTGACAGTGATTATGCATATATAGAGTGGGAGTTTTTAGTTTATCAATTACCTAAAATTAAGTTGAGAGATGGCCCTGAAGTGTTTGAAAAGGAGAGGGTGGAGAAGTTTATAAAGAAGTATGATAAAGTATTTATTAAAGGTTGTAAATTATATGCATTTACTGAAAGAAAATACTGCCACATATTAGAGCTGTTTAAGGATATCATTGAAGGAAAAATAAAAAATATTTCAAAACCAAAACATATTGATATTAAAAGTGGTGTTATTCTTTGGAAACAAGCAACTTAATAAAAGAGGCTAATGAATTTTTAGATAATATTAAAATAGATTTTGAAAAAAATAACTTAGATGATATTATAAAAAAGTTAAAGGATAATATAAAAATTTTGCAGGAATTAAAATCAAAAATGGAGTTTTTAGAGTTTGACAATCCATATAAAAATGTTGGAAAAGTAAAGTTAGTTGATAGTGAGAGTTTACAGGAACTGGCAACATATAGCTCTTATCTTAGAAGAATAGCTGGAGAAAAAAAAGGAGTATTAGAAAGAGTAAAACATGCTTTAACTGCCCATAAAATAGCTTTAGCTCATCTTGTAGATGAGATTGGTAATAAAAGACTACCACCAAATTTACCTTTA
Source organism: Methanocaldococcus villosus KIN24-T80 (assembly GCF_000371805.1). Lineage (NCBI taxonomy): Archaea > Methanobacteriati > Methanobacteriota > Methanococci > Methanococcales > Methanocaldococcaceae > Methanocaldococcus > Methanocaldococcus villosus. The sequence goes on along the minus strand of NZ_AQUK01000001.1, from coordinate 151,439 downwards.
GATGGGGCTTATAAGGAACATCTTTTTGAATTACCTCCATATTTAATTTCAATATATAAAGAATTCTTAGATATGTTAGAACCTAAGGGTAAGGGGGTTTTAACATCATATACAGTATCACTTATAATTTTCAAAAATGGGAAAAGAGAGTTTAAGAGAGTTAGAGTAGAAGATAAGAATTATGAGAAATATATAAAAGAAAAGTATGGAAATGCTATAATTACATCAATAAAAAGAAATTACTCTAAAAATAAAATTATAGATGATCAATATGTTAGAAGAGTTTTAGCTATTGGATATATAAAAGCTTATAAAACTGAAGTTGAGAGAGAAATTGAGAAGAGATTAAAGAAACTATTATCTAAAGAGGAAAGAAATTATTTAGAGAAATATTATATGATATTGAATAAATTTAAAGATGAAAAGGAAGAAGTGTGTGGAGGAATTTTAGACATAAGACAGTTGGAAGAAAAGAAACTTAAAGAGCTTGAATTAAAAAGAATTTTAGAAAATGAGGGATTAATAGAAGATGAAGAGCTTATTATTCCATTAAAAAGAGCTATTGAAATAAGAAATAAAGTATCTAAAGAGGTAGCTAAAGAGATAATTTTTAGGGAATTTTCAGAAGATGTTTTTAAATTTTATCTATATAAAACTCCAGATGAAAGGGCAAGAAGTTTTCTTTTCCCATCAATTATGGTATCACCAAATAAAGGTTATCTCTTTTGGATGGATAAGAAAAAAGCTGATTTGTTAGATACAAAGTTTAAATTAGAAGAGTTATTACCTAAGTTTAATATTGGTTTAAAAAATATTGGAGGGGTTCTTCTATATCTCTTCTATGATTGGGACATGGTTGAGAAATATAAATTTAAAAAAGAAGAGATTGAAGATTTGCTAAAAAAGATAGCATTAATTGAGCCAATAAAAGAAATTTTAAAAGATAAAATAGATATTAAAAAGTTAGAAAAATTTGGAAAAGTTAAGAAGGAGAAAACTAAGAAATTTTTAAGCTTATTAAAGGAAATATAGGTGAGAACATAATAAAAAAATTATTAAATTATTTAAAACAAGCTACTGATGAAGATTTAAAGATATTAAGAATTATAGAGATCTCTATGAGACATCATGAGTGGGTGCCAATTGATGAAATTGTAAAAAAAGCAAAAATGCCAGAAAAAGATGTTTTATATAGGTTAAAAAGACTTAATAAATTTGAATTTGTAGTTAGATCTATCTATGGTTATGCTGTGTCATTTGGAGGTTATGATGCATTAGCTATAGATGCACTATATAAAAAAGGGATATTAAAAGCTATAGGAAATAAATTAGGTGTTGGAAAAGAGGGGGATGTTTATAATGTTCTATTATCAGATGATAGGGAAGCTGTTTTAAAGTTTCATAAACATGGCAGAACATGTTTTACAAGAGGTAAGAGGTATAGAGAATTTGTTTCAAATAAGCATCATATCAGCTGGCTTTATATGTCAAGACTTACTGCTGAAAGAGAGTTTGAGATATTAAATGAACTCTTTCCAACAGTAAAAGTTCCAGAACCAATAGCCCAGAATAGGCATGCTATAATTATGGGTAAAATTACTGGAGAGGAGTTAAAGGTTTTGGATTTAGAAAAGTTAATGAGTAAGGAAGAGATAGAAGAATTGTTTAACAAAATTATTGAAGAAATTAAAAAGGCTTATAAAATTGGCTATATTCATGGAGATCTTTCAGAGTTTAACATTTTATTAGATGAGAACTTAGATTTTGTTATTATTGACTGGCCACAGGCAATTACAAAAGGTCATCCAGATGCAGAATTTTATTTAAAAAGAGATATAAATAATATAGTGAGGTATTTTAAAAAGTATAAAATAAAAGCAGATCCTGATGAGATATATAAATATGTTGTAGGTGAATAGATTATGGATTTCCTTTTTGAAAATGATTGGAAAGCTCCATGTCCATATAATCCAAAGTTATGTCTTAAAGATATTATTATTTACGACACTACATTAAGAGATGGAGAGCAAACTCCAGGAGTTTGTTTTACTAAAGATCAAAAATTAGAAATAGCTATAAAATTAGATGAGCTTGGTGTAGATCAAATTGAAGCTGGATTTCCAAGAGTTTCAGAAAAAGAAAAAGAGGCTGTAAAGGCTATAGCCAATCAAGGATTAAAGGCAGATATTTTAGCACTTTGTAGGACAAGGAAAGAGGATATTGATGCAGCTATTGACTGTGATGTTGATGGAATTATAACATTTGTAGCAACATCTCCATTACATTTAAAATATAAATTTGGTGGAAAGAGTTTAGATGAGATTATTAAAATGGCTACAGAGGCTATAGAGTATGCAAAAGATCATGGGCTTTTTGTAGCTTTCTCTGCTGAAGATGGGACAAGAACAAGAATAGAGGATTTAATAAAAATACATAAAAAAGCTGAAGAGTATAAAGCTGATAGAGTTCATATAGCTGATACAACAGGATCATCCACACCACAGGCAATGTATTTTATGGTTAATATGTTAAAAAAATACTTAAATATTGATATTGGAGTTCATTGTCATAATGACTTTGGATTTGCTGTTATTAACTCTATTTATGGTCTTATGGCAGGAGCAAAAGCTGTTTCTACAACAGTAAATGGTATTGGAGAAAGAGCTGGAAATACAGCTTTAGAAGAGCTTATTATGAGCTTGATTGTTTTATATGATGTTAAATTAGATCTAAATTTAGAAGTTTTACCAGAACTCTGTAGACTTGTTGAGAAGTATTCAGGAATATCTTTACCAAAAAATAAGCCTATTATTGGAGAGCTGGTTTTCTCTCATGAAAGTGGAATACATGTTGATGCTGTTATAAACAACCCACTAACTTATGAACCATTTTTACCAGAAAAAATTGGTTTAAAGAGAAATATTATATTAGGTAAGCACTCTGGTAGGAGAGCTGTTGAATATAAATTAAAATTAATGGGTATTAATGCTACAGAAGAACAAATTTGTGAAATTGTTAAAAGGGTTAAGGAAACTAGAGAGAGAGGGATAGAAGTAAGTGATGAAGTATTTAAAAAAATAGTTGAAGAGGTTATAAGGTGAAGTTTTATTCAACACTATCTCCAGGATTGGAGGATATTGCTGCTAATGAATTAGAAAGTTTAGGAGCAAAGATATTAGAAAAAAGGGAGGGAAAGGGAAGAATATTTTTAGAAGGGAATTTGGAGCTTATAGCAAAGATAAACTATTTTTCAAGAACTATTGAGAGGTTAAATATTCTATTGCATAGAGAAGTGTTGGAAGATATTTCTTTAGATGAAATATATAAAAGAGTTTATGAAATAAATTGGGAAGATTGGATAAAAGAAGAACAGAGCTTTGCTGTCCGACCATTAAGGGTTGGAGAACATAATTTTACATCAATAGATATTGGTAGAGTAGCTGGAGAAGCAGTTATAAAGAGGTATCTATCAGAAAAAGGTGTTAGATTAAAGGTCAATTTAGATGAACCAGACATTATTGTGAGAGTTGAACTTATTTTCAATGAGTTATTGGTAGCTATAGATACTACAGGAGATGAAGGGTTGCATAAGAGAGGATACAGAGTTTATAACCATCCTGCACATCTAAATGCTACAATAGCAGCATCTTTAATATATTTAAGTGGTTGGAAAGATGAAGAATTTCTTTTAGATCCAATGTGTGGTAGTGGAACAATTCCAATAGAAGGAGCATTAATAAAGAGAAACATTCCCATTGGAAAATTTAGAGAGAGAAGATATGGTTTTTCATTTGTTAAGATATTTGGACATGAATTGTTAGATAAAATTAAAAACTGTTATAATGAAAATTATAGAAGTTATAAAATTGTAGGTATGGATATAAACAGTGAGTATTTGGAGGGTGCTAAGAAAAATGCTATAAATGCAAATGTTATTGATACAGTAAAATTTTTAAATGGAAGTGCAGAAGAGTTAGATAAGTTCTTTAACAGCTTAGATGTTATTGTTACAAATCCACCATATGGTATAAGAATGGGAAAGAAGAGATTAATAGGGAAGTTATATAACAACTTTTTATCTTCTGCTAAAAACTTAATGCACGGTGATTCAAGGATTGTTGTGATAACTGCTGAAAGTAAATTATTTAAAGATGCAGTAATAAAAAATAACTTTAATATTATAAAACATTTTGATGTAATGTTTGGTGGATTATTAACAAAAGTATATTATATTAAATTATAGTGATATTATGGAAAATCAAAAGATATTGCTACAGTATTATTATTTATGTAAAGCTTGGGAGTTGTTTTTGGAAAATAATTACTTAGAAGCTTTATATTATGTAAATAAATCTTTAGAGATAAATGAAGATCCATTAGCATTATTATTAAAAGGGATAATATTATTCTGTGAAGGGAAATTAAAAGAAGCTAAAGAAATTTTTGAAAGTTCTGAGAAGTTAAAAAATAATGCCCTAATCTTATCACTTATAGCAATGATATTTGGTGCTGAAGAAGGAAAATGCAGAATGTGTATTAAAATATTAGAAGAGAATGAAGATAAAGTAAGAAATTTAATTATATCCCTATTAATAAAATCAAGATGCTTAGAAGCTTTAGGAGATTATTATAAGCTTTTAGAAGTTTGTGATGAAATTTTAAAGAGATACCCTAATTTTAATGCTATTAAAATTAAAAAGGCTGATGTTTTAAGAAAGTTTGGAAAATACGATGAGGCATTAAGGTATGTAGATGAAGTTTTAGAGAATAACCCAAATAATGTTAATGCATTATATTTAAAAGGTGTTATATTAAAAAGGAAAGGGGATTATAAGTCATCATTAGAATGTTTTAGTAGGATTATAGATGATCTTAAAATGGAATTTTTAGATGCTGTAAGACATGCAGCTTCAGTAAGTTTAATTCTAGGAGATCTTGAAAAGGCTGAGAGATATATTAACATAGGTTTGAAGATAAGAAGTGATGATATTGCCTTATGGTACTTTAAAGGTCAGTTATTGGAAAGATTGGGAGATGAAGATGGGGCAATAAGATGTTATAGTAAGGTTATTGAGCTATATCCTAATCATGTTAAAGCATATATATGCTTAGCAAGAATTTATGAAAGGAAAGGTCAGTTAGATAAAGCTATAAACCATTATGAGAAAGCATTTGAAAGTAAGAAAAAAGACTTTGTGGAATAATGTTAGATAAGGTGTATGAATTTATATATAAATATTATATAGAACCTGCAGAGATTGGAAGTGGGTATAACATTATACAAGAGATAACTTATGGAGCTATTTTAGCAATTTCTCTCTATCTATTTTATAAAGCATTAATAAGATTAAATGTAAAAATAGATGAAAAATTTGCTATACCCTCAATAGTATTTTCTATATTAATAGCATTAATAAGAGCTTTAGTAGATCTTGGCTATATAGAAAGAAGCTTTCTAACTATTACCCCTGGAATTGTTTTTGTTATTGGAGGATTGTTTATTATAACAATTTTAACAACAGCATATGTCTTTAAGGAGAAGTATTATAAGGTTTCAGCTGTTATTGGTTTTGTTATTTTTTTATATTTTTTCAGTATATTTCTCACTCATATACATCACTTAGATGCATTAATCTATGTTGCTATGTTAGTGGCTGTTATTTACATATCTATATTCTATATAGATAGAATATTAAAATTGAATATTCTCCAAAATAAAATAGATAGTTATGCCATTATTGGCCAAGCTATTGATGCCTCTGCAACAGCTGTTGGATTAGCTTTTTATGGATATTGGGAACAACATCCAATACCTAGGTTTTTCATGGAACACTTTGGAGCTTTTTCTTTTATCCCAATAAAAATATTGGCTGTATTGTTAGCTTTGTATGTAGTGAATAGAGAAGTGGAAGATGAGAATATTAAAAATATAATAAAACTCTGTATTATGGCACTTGGCATGGCTCCAGGAATGAGAGATTTATTTAGAATGATTATGGGTGTATAGCTTTCATAAATCTATATTTTATAACAACAGGTGGGATGTTTATATCTTCACACGGTTCATTGTATGGAATAGTTTTTGCTATTATTACAAATGTTTCATCTCTTTTTAAAGCACATTTAAACACTTCTTCAAAGTTATCAATATTATCCACTTCAACAGCACAAAGACCACAAGCTTCTGCAACTCTCTTTAAATTTGTGTTTTTTGCTGTATGTGTTTTTTGATTTCCAGTAGATCCATATGAGGAATTGTCAATAATAACTAAAATTAAATTTTTTGGTTTGAGATAACCAATAGTGGAGAGTGAGCCCAGATTCATCAATATTGATCCATCTCCATCAATAACAACAACCTTTTCTTTAATATTTAAAGCTAACCCCAATCCAATAGACGATGCTAACCCCATAGAACCAAGCATATAAAAATTTCTCTCTCTATCTTTTACACTGTATAACTCCTTAGAAGGGATGCCTATATTACACACTATAAGCTCTTTATCAACATTATCAACTATCTTTTTTATAACATCAATCCTCTTCATAATCTTCACCTTTATATTATTTATTAATATAAATTATAATTTGGTGATATTTTGGCTGAATTTATTATGGTTGTTGGTACATCTTCAAATGCTGGAAAATCCGTATTAACAGCAGGCATTTGTAGATTATTAGCTAATAAGGGTTATAAAGTAGCTCCTTTTAAATCTCAAAATATGAGCTTAAATTCAAGGGTAGCTAAAGAAGACGGAGAAATAGCTGTAGCCCAATATACACAGAGTATAGCTGCAAGGGTAGAACCTTCAGTTCATTTTAACCCTATATTGCTAAAACCAAAGGGTAATTATACCTCACAAGTTATAGTCCATGGAAGGCCATATGGTGATATGAGTTATGATGAATATAGGAATAATAAAAATTTCTTCTTTAAAAAGATAAAGGAAAGTTTGGAGATATTAAATGAAAATTATGAATATGTTGTTATGGAAGGAGCAGGTAGTTGTTGTGAGATAAATCTACTTAAGGATGATATAGCTAATTTAAGAGTTGCTGAAGCTGTCAATGCTAAAGCTATTTTGGTTGCTGATATTGATAGAGGAGGAGTTTTTGCTTCTATTTATGGAACTATTAAGCTACTTCCAAAAAATTGGAGAAGATTAATAAAAGGGATTGTGATAAATAAATTTAGAGGTAATAAAGAGGTTTTAAAGGAGGGAATAGATAAAATAGAGGAACTAACAGGTGTGCCAGTTATTGGAATCTTACCATATGATGAACATTTTTATTTACCAGAAGAAGACAGTTTAGCTCTTCAAAGGCTTAAATCTTTTGGAAATAAAAAGAGTGGAGTGGAAGTTAATGTTATTAGATTTAAGAAGATATCTAACTTTACAGATATTGATCCTTTAAAATATGATAGTTTTATAAGACTAATAGATTTCTGTGAGGAAATAACAGGAGACATTCTCATTCTCCCAGGTAGTAGAGGAGTTACAACAGAAGTTAAAATATTAAAAGAATATAATTTTGATGAGAAGATAAGAGAATTTTTAAAAGATGGTGGAATAGTTATTGGGATATGTGGGGGATATCAGACATTAGGTAGGAAATTATTAGATAAGAATTTAAAAGAGGGAGATGTTAAAGATATAAATGGATTGAATTTATTAGATATAAAAACTATCTTTGGTAATGAAAAGATAACTAAAAACTCATCAGGTTATTATAAAGATTTTTTAATAAAAGGTTATGAGATACATGAGGGTTATACATATTCAAAAGAGAAACCATTTATTAAAATTGTTAGAGGGTTTGGTAACTGTGGAGATGGGTATGATGGTGCTATAAAAAAAGATAGAGGTTTAATTGTTGGAACATATTTTCATGGAATATTTGAAAATTCAGATTTTAGAAATTATATATTAAATATTATTAGAGAAAGAAAGGGATTAGAGAGAATTGAAGGAGATAAGTATAAAGATGAGATTGAGAGAAATTTAAACTACTTAGCTAAAACTATAGATAAACATGTAAATTTAAGGATAATATGGTGACTTTAGACCTTTCAAAGTATAGAATGATAACTAACATAAAGTCAAAAGGGAATAGGTTAATTTTGGAAATAAATAAGATTTATGAAGTTTCTATAGATATTCCTTATGAAGAAGTTGAAATAGAAGAGAGTGTAATAAAGATAAATACCCACCCAAAGAGAGCTGAGAATTTAAAAATGGGGATATTAAATTTAATCTCTTACCATATTGCAAATAATTTAAGGAGCAAAATAACAAAAAGAAGGGTTATTTATATAAATGAACCATTTCCATTAATTGGACATACAGCTTTTGGGTTGATAGAGAGAGGGAGAAATATTATTCAAGTAAGGGGACACTGTGGTTGTAATTTAAACTGTATATTCTGTTCAGTTGATGAGGGAGAATTTTCAAAAACTAGGAAAAATGACTATTATGTAGATATTGACTATTTAATAAAAGAGTATAAAAAATTAGCTGAATATAAAGGAATTAAAAAATTAGAAGCTCATTTAGATGGACAAGGAGAGCCCTCTCTTTATTATCCTTTAGTAGATCTAGTTCAAGCTTTATCTGATATAAATGTAGAGGGAATAGTTAGTATGCAGAGTAATGGGACTGTACTTGATTATAAACTAATAGATGAGTTAGAAGAAGCAGGATTACACAGAATTAATTTATCTATTAATGCTATAGATGAAAAGATGGCTAAGATGTTAGCTGGTAGGAAGGATTATAATATTAATAAAATATTGGATATAGCTGAATATATAAAAAACTCAAAAATTCATTTATTAATAGCTCCAATACTATTACCTAATATAAATGATACAGAGTTTAAAAGGGTTATAGATTTTGCAGTTGATCTTGATTTAAGGGTTAAGCAAAATATAATAAACCCATTAACTAATAAAAGAGATCCTATTTTAGGTTGTCAGCTATGTAGAGTTTATCAGTTTGGAAGAAAACCTAAAAAAATGAAAGTTTGGAATTTTGAGAAGTTTTATGAGTTATTGAAAAAATATGAAATAGAGTATAAAAAGAGAGGATTAGATGTTAAACTCATTCTAAGACCTGAAGATTTTGGAATCCATAGAAGAAAAAGATTACCATATCCTTTTAAAGTTGGGGAGGTTATAAGAACTAAAGCTATTTTAGATGGGAGAATAAAGGGAGAAGTTTTAGCTGCTGAGAGAGGAAGAGTAATTCAAATAATTAATACAAATGAGGATATTATTGGAAAGAGAGTTAAGGTTAGAATTTTAAGAAATAAGGATAATATAATTGTTGGAGAAGTTGTTAAGTGATGAATATGATAATAGAGAAGATTAAGATAAATAATTTTAAAAGTCATAAGAATACTGAAATAGAGTTTAAAGAGGGATTAACAGCTATTATAGGAGATAATGGTAGTGGAAAAACATCAATATTTGAAGCTATGGTTTATGCACTGTTTGGTCCTAATGTTGTTGGTGGGTATGATAGGATAGTAACAATAGGAAAGAGACATGTTAGAGTTGAGCTAACTTTTAGAGTTAGGGGAAATAGGGTTAAGGTTGTAAGAGAGTATGAGAATGGGAGAGGGGGAGCATATCTTTACATAAATAATTCATTATATGCTAGAGGAGTTAATGAAGTTAATAACAAAATTAAGGAAATTTTGGGTGTAGATCAAGATATATTTTTAAACTCTATTTATATAAAACAGGGTGAAATAGCTAAATTAATTAATAATCTAAGAAATTCTGAAAGATTAAAAATTATTGGGAAGCTTTTAGGCATAGAGGATTTTGAAACATGTTATGAAAAAATGAAAGAGGTTATTAATGAATATAATAACAGGTTAAGGGAGATAGAAGGTGAATTGAAGAGTAAAATTTTATTAGAAAATGATTTGGAAAAGAATAAAAAAATTTTAGAAGAAAAATATAGAGAAAAATTGAAATTAAAAGAAAAATTGGAAAAATTAGAAGAAGAGTTTAAGGTTATAGATGAGAAATATAGGGAATATTTAGATAGAAAAGAAAAATTCATGAATTTAACTAATAAATTAGAATTAAGAAAGAAAGAGTTAAAAATCTTAAATGAAAAGTTAGAGAGATTAGAGAGAGATTTTGAAGAATTTAATAAATATGAAAATTTGTTAAAAGAGAATGAGAGTAGTTATTATGAATATATAAATATAGAAAAAGAAATTAATGATTTAGAAAAAGAGAGGAATGAGTTAGAAGGGAAATATAAGGAATATAACAGTTTATTGGGTAAAAAGGAGATTTTAGAAAGAAATATTGAAAAATTAAAAAATGAGATTAAAGAAAATTTAGAAGATATTAAGGAAAGATTAAATTATTATGAAAATGAAATAAATAAATTAGAAAGGATCAGAAGTTATATTATGGAATTAGAGTCATTAGAGAAAGAGTTAAATGAAATTGAGAATCAAGAAATTATAAGAAATAAATATAAGATCTATTTTGATGAGTATATTAAATTATCAAATGAATTAGAAGAATTAAAAAATAAGCAGATTGAATACTACAAATTATTAGAAAAAAAGAATAGTTTAATTAGACAGAGGAATGAATTAATAGAGGAAATAGAAAAATTAGAAAGAAAAATTGGAAATATTGAAGAATTAAAAAGGAAATTAGAAAAAATAGAAGAAGTAAAAAAGATATTAGAGGAATTAAATGAGAAAAAGAATAAGTTAAATGAAAAATTAGGAGAATTAAATAATGAGATTAAGAGATTAAAAAAAATGTTAGATGAGCTTAAAAATGTTAAAGGTAAATGTCCATTATGTAAATCTGAGATTAGTGAAGAGAAAAAAGCTGAACTTATAAGAATAAATGAAATGGAAATTAAGAGTAAGAAAAATGAAAAAGAATGTATTGAGAAAGAGCTTATGGATATTGATAATAAAATTAAAAATTTAAGAAATATAATAAAAGAAGAACCAAGGGTTATTGAAGAACTAAAGAGACATGAGATTTTGGAAAAAGAAATTGTTAGAAAAAAAGAACTAATTAAAGAGTTGGAAAAGGAAATAAATAGTATAGATCTGGATAAATATATAATTAATAATAAACCTATTGATATAATAATTAATGAAAAAAAGAAAAGATTAGAGGAAATAGAGAGTTTTTATAATAGCTACAGATTAGCTGAAGAGTTTTTGAAGAATAAAAATAAAGAAGAATTAATAAAAAAGATTAATGAGTTAAGGAAAGAGGTTGGTAATAGGAGATTAGATGATGTTGAAATAGAGATAAAAAATTTAATGAAACAAAGAGACATTTTTAAAGAGAAATTGAGTAAGTATAATCAACTTTTATCTCTTAAAGAAGAATTAAAAAAGATTTGTAATAATTTAAAAATATTAAAATTAGATTTTGATAGATACAATGAAGTGATAAATAAATTAAAAATATATAGAGAGAAAGAGAGGGAGTTAAGAGAGGGTTATAATAAATATTCAATTGCTAAGGATAGGATTGATAAGTTTAAAAATGTTTATGGAGATAAGGATAAGATTATTGATGAAATAGAAGAAACTAAAAAAAGGATAAATGAAATAGTTGATAAAATTAATTACATAAAAAACAGGCTTGATGAAATCAATTATTCTGAAGAAGAGTTTAGAAAAATAGAAAATGAGAGGAATGATAAAGAGGAGAAGTTAAATAGTCTAAAAATAAGATTAGTAGAGATTGAAAGAGATATTGATAATTTAGAAAATAATATTAAACAAATAGAGGAGAGATTAAATAAATTAAAAGAGAAGGAGGCTGAAAGAGAAAAGTTATTAAGATTTATTGATTATCTTAAGAGAGTTAGAGATATTTATAGTAGAGGGGGATTTCAGAGATATTTAAGGAAGAAATTCATTCCAATAATTAGGAATAACTTAAATAAAGCTTTTTCAGAGTTTGAGTTACCTTACAGTTTTGTTGATATAACTGATAATTTTGATATTATAGTAAAATCTCCTAATGGGGATTTAACAATAGAAAATTTAAGTGGTGGGGAGCAGATAGCTTTAGCTCTGTCCTTAAGATTAGCTATAGCAAACTCTTTAGTTGGATCTTTAGAGTGTTTAATACTTGATGAACCCACAATACATTTAGATGAAAATAGAGTGGCAAAATTGATAGAGATATTTAGAAAAATTAGAAATATTCCTCAGATGATAGTTATTACACATCATAAAGAGATAGAGGAAGTGGCTGATAATATAATAAGAGTTTATAAAGAAGATTATTCTAAGGTTTCGGTTGAATAATTTCACAACCTCCTGGTGGTAAGGCCATTAGAATGTCTTCATCATCTATTCCATAATCTTCAAATATCTTCTTTAATTCCTTAACAACTTTACCTTTATCTTTATTACTCGGTTTTAATAGCACATATTTTATAAAACTCTTCTCTAATGTTTTTGGTGGAGCAGTTGTTATTTTTATTTCTCCATCATATTCAATAACACCTATTCCTAACTCTAAAGGAACAGATCTTATATAATTTCTTTTACCTCTAATTACAAATGCTCCTCTTTTTAAATATTCTCCACTCTCTGGGGTTTTTGATATCTGCTCTGGCTTAACCCAGTATGTATCAATGGCTCCATAACCTAACTTCCAAGCTTTTGAATGAGATACTGAGAATTTGGCAACCTCTAAAAGAGTGTCTTCATCAACCTCCCTACCTTCTGTCTTTATGACTGTAAATGGAGCTCCTTGAATGTCTGCATGAAAAACAATGTCATCTTTATCAGTGTATTTCTTTATTAATATCTCATTAGTTATAGCATCTTTTCCAGCTAAAACTAAGAAACCATTAATAACTGTCCATTTGAATTTTTCATACCATTTTCTCTCTTTTCTTTTCTTTTTTTTCATTTTCTTTTCTTCAATTTCTTTTATTTCTTCTTCACTTTTCTTTTTAAGGTCTTCAATTTTCTTTTTTGTTAGTTCAATAGCATTTTCTATTCCCTCTAATTTACTTTTTAATTTTTTAGCCTTTTCATAATAAACTTCTGCATTTTCAAAAGCATTTTTTCTTATGTCTAAAGCCACCCTCTCCTCCATATCTTCTGATTTTAATCTTACTACAATCTTTCCAGAATTCTCATCTATATTTTCTATAAGACCTAAAATAGGGTGATTTTTATTCTCTCTAATAATTTTTTTAATCTCTTCCCAAGATTTTCTCTCCCTTGCAAATCTTATTGCATTTAATAACTCTTCAACTAACTGATAGTTAGCATATATTAAATCCCCTTTTAAGCTGTTTTCTTCACTCTCTTCTTTATATTTTTTTAATGTTTCAAGCTGTCTTCTAAGTATTGCCTCATGCTTTTCAATTTCCTCTTCTAACTTAGATTTCTCTTTCTTAACTTCTTTTAAAGCTAAGAATTTTGCAAAATAGTCATCAATGGCTTCTAAAAAACTATTATAATATTTCTTTTCATAATCACTATATTTCTTTAACTCTATTGGTTGAACATCTATATATTCACCATCTTTTATAATTATCTGTGGTTTTCTATTATTATAAACTTCATTGAAGAGTTCTTTGGCCTTTTCAAAAAGCTGTTTTATCTCTTCTTTATTCAAATTTTTCTTTTTCTTATCTATATTTGCTCTCTCACATATCTCTTCAGCATATATTCCTGCAATTCCTAAGATCCTTGAGAGTAATCTTACACACTCCACATCACTATTTTTAATGAAATATTCCTCAAACAACTCATAAGCTAAAGAGTATTCTAAATTTTTTGGAGAGAGTGGTTTTTGTGGAGGGAATTTGTAATTTTCTTTTGGAGCTATTCTTCTATCTTTCCACTCTTCTATTCTCAGTGGGGCAATGATTGTGTTATTTTCATCTAAGAAGATGATATTTCCATCTTTAAAAAGTTCAGCAATAAGTTTATATTTATTTTGAAATTCTATAAGTAAGATTCTATCAAAATTTATTTGTTCTATTTTTGTTATTTTAGAATTTTTTAGATGTTTTCTTAGTAGCATAGCAAAGGATGGAGGAAGTTTGGGTTTTTCTCTTTCATAATTTGTTAATGTGACATATTTATACTTCCCAACACTTATAACTAACTCTCTACTCCCTTTTTCAGGAACATGTACTTTTAATATTAGCTCTTTATTTTGTTCATTGTTTATTAAAAAAGCTTTATCCACTCTACCATTTATTAGCATTTGTAATTCTTCAACTACTGCAGCTAAATCAATATTTGTTATTTCATTTTTCATAATATCACCACTTTACTTTTTTAAAATATTTTTATATAAAAATACAGTTAAATTTATATATCATAATTTAGAAGGTATTAAACAACATTTTCTAAACTTTTTATAGTATTAAATAACATTTATTTAGATATTGCATTTTCTAATAGGACACACATAATTACATACACAAATAGTTTAAATATGAGAGGATGTAATTATAATTAACCGTGATATTTATGAAGAAGGTAGAGGAAGTTATTCGGGATATTCATCTCATTAATAGAAGAGCTAGATTTGAAGGTATTAAAATATTCATGACCAAAAATATATTGAAAAAATGTAAAGAAAAAGGGATTTTAGATGAGGTTTTAATATCAACAAAAAATACTGAAATAGAAGATTTAGTTAGAAAATCTTATCTATTTATGGATGAAAATTCAGTTTGTAAAAAAACCTTTTAATGTCATTAGGGTTTATAATATGGAATTTATGCACTATTTTAATAATGGTAAATATGATAAAGTTGCTAAAGAAATTAAAAGAAATCCTGAACTTTTACAAGAATTAAAGAAGGAGTTGGATAAAGGAGATAAAGAGAGTTTAAGGAGAGGATTATTAGTTTTAAAGAGGCTTGATAATGAGATAGTGAAGAATTTTTTATATTATGTGTTTTTAGGTTTAGATAGTGGTAACAGATTTATCTCAAAGGAAGCTGAATTTATTATTAAAAAATTGGTAGGTAAAGAGGTAGTGGAAGAAGCTATAGTTGAAAGTTATAAATATATAGATGATAGAGTTTTATATTACCTTATTGAGCATATTGATAATCCACTCTATAAAAAAATTATATTAAAATACACTAATTGTGATAGCTTAGATAAAGCTATATTAAAGATTATTGATAGAAAAGTTTTAGAGATTTTATCAGAGAATATCTATAAAAATAAATGTATTGTAGATATTTTATTAAAAATTGTTGATAAATTAGGGGATGAAGAAAAAAAGATATTAAAAGAGCATTTATCACCAATTATTCTTGGTAAATGGGATAAAAATACATATAAAAAAACAAAAAAACTATTTTATAAACTTAATGTGAATTATAACCTTTCAGAAGATTGTATTATTAACCTTTTAAAAAATTATAAAAGAGAAGCTTTAAATTTGATAGTTAGGGAGAATATAAGACTGTCTGATGAGTGTTATAGCAAGATATTAAAAACTCTTTTGTATTCTGATGAAGAGCTTCAGTTTATAGGAGTCAAACTAATATCATTAATGGATGATTCTAAAAAGAAAGTAGATTTTTTATTTAAATTTTTAAGTCATGGAAATGGGAAAGCTAAAACAGCAGCTATAAATGAATTAAAAAAGATTATTAAGACAAATAAGGAATTGGCAGATTATATAGAAAATAAAGCAATTTGTAATATAAAGATAATGAACATGAGTGTAAAAATATCATCACTTAGACTCTTAAAAGAATATTCAAAAAAAGAATATTTAGATTTTTTAATAAATGAACATAAAAAGATTAAAAATAAAATTTATCAATTGGATAGGGAAAAATTTAAAGGAGGGTTTAGGCACCTATTATTTATTGAAGAAGAAATAAGGAAATGTAAGATAGCTTTAAATATTATTGAAAGTATAATAGCTGAAATCTGTTTAAAAAACAGAATACACTATAAAGATTTGAAAATAGCTGAAAAATTAGGTTATGAATTTTATAAAACTATAGAAATTATAGGATCAAAAGATTTAAGCTTAATAGATTTTGATGAATTCTTAGAAGATGTTAAAAAATACTGTCTAATTACTCATTTAACTGAAATAATTAAAAACAAATATAAAAATTTAGATGAAGAAAAAGCAAAAAAAGTAATAGAGATTGTTGAAAATTTAAATATACATGGAGATATTTATGATGCTAATAAAATTATTATCTATGCATTACTTGGAAAGAAAGATAAATTAGGGGAAATACTGAAGTTAGCCAATAACTATCAAACTTATCTTGCCTTTATTTTTGCTGTGAAACATTTTTTAAAAAACAAGCTGTTAAGTGATGAAGAGATAAAACTTTTGATTCCTAAAATAGCTGAAATGTTATATAATAAAAGGCTAAGAAAAGAAGCATTAAAATTTTTTGAAGAATTTCCAAGTAAAATAGCATTCCCAATATTAATTAGTGAGAATATTGATGATGCTGTAGATGTTATAACAAAGATAATATTAACTTATCCTGAACTTATATACTCCCTAAAAGAGAGGTTGTATAGTAATAGAAGGATGGTGTTAAAAGTTTTATATAACTTAAGTAAATATAAAAGAGAGATGTTAGAAGATTTTATATATATATTAATTATTTTATATAATTCTTCAACATATGAAGAGAGAAAATTAATAAAAGATATAATTAAAAATGTTAAACCAGAGTATATAAAATTTTTATAATGGATCTAATATGAGAAGGGATGAATATTTTGAAAGACTTTTGGATATTATAGAAGAGTTAAAGATAGAGGCTGAAGACAAGCCAATAATTGTTGAAGGAAAAAAAGATGTTGAAAGTTTAGAGAAATTAGGTGTAGAGGCAACATATATAATAATTGGGAAAACTCCTGTATATTTAATAGCTGATGAGCTTGTTAGAAGAAGAATAAAAGAAGTTATTTTATTAACAGATTATGATAGAAGAGGAAAATTGTTAGCAAAAGCAATTTTAGAGGAATTTAGGCATAGAGGAATAAAGGTTAATACATTTTATAGAAAGATGATCTTCATATATACAAATAGTGGGATAAGAGATATAGAAAGTTTATTCTCTTATATTAATAAAAGATTAATGTGATAAAATGAAAGCAGTATCTATTTTAAGTGGTGGTTTAGACTCAACTGTTGCTACTATGATAGCTAAAGAGGAATATGATGAGGTAACAGCTATAACTTTTAACTATGGTCAAAAAGCATTTAAGAGAGAGGTATCTGCTGCTAAAAAGATATGTGAAATTTTAGGAATAAAACATGTTATTATTAACTTAGAATTTGTAAAATTATTCAACAAAGGTTCATTAATAACAGATGAGGAATTACCTAAAATAAAAATAGAAGAGTTAAATACAGAAAAGGCTTTTGAAACTATGAAAGCTGTTTGGGTTCCTGCAAGGAATTTGATATTTTTGAGTATAGCTTCTGGTTTTGCTGAAGCTTATGAGATGGATAGGGTAATAATAGGAATAAATAAAGAAGAAGGTCAAACATTCCCAGATAATAGGATAGAATTTATTGAAGCTTTTAACAATGCTTTAAAATACGGAACACTTAAGGATATTAAAGTTGAGGCTCCTTTATATGATAAGAGTAAAGAGGAAATTGTAAAGATAGGCCATGAATTGGAGAAGAAATATGGAGAAGTATTAAGATATACATATTCATGTTATAAGGACAATGGTAAAGATTTTCTACATTGTGGAGAATGTGAAAGTTGTATGAGAAGAAAAAGAGCATTTATGTTAGCTAAGGTTGAAGATAAAACAGAATATTTAACCAATTAACTTATAATATGCTTTTTCAAACTTTTCATAAACTTTCTCTTCATCTAATGTTAATATTTTATTATCTCTCATAACTATTTTTCCATCTATTATAACATCATCTACAGTTCCATTAAATGCATAAACTAAGTGAGAATAGATATTTTCTTTAGGATATAAGAATGGTTTGTTAAGCTTAATTAATACTATGTCAGCTAAATATCCTTTCTCAATTCTTCCAGCTTTTATATTTAATGCCTTGGCTCCATTTTCAGTAGCAAATTTAAAAGCTTCTTCAGCTTTTACTAACCTAGGATTTAAATTAACTCCTTTATGTAAAATGGCTACTGTTTTTATTTCTTCAAAAAGATTTAAATTATTATTACTTCCACAGCCATCAGTCCCTAATGTGATATTAACACCTTTCTTTAGAAGCTTTTCTATTGGGGCTATACCTGATGCTAATTTCAGATTACTTATTGGGTTGTGGGATATAGAGATATTGTTCCTTTTTATTATCTCTATTTCTTCTTCAGTTAAATGGACACAGTGTGCAGCTACAACATTATTATTATCAAAAAATCCAAATGAATCTAAATACTTAAATGGTTCCATACCAGTTTTTTCTTTCACTATCTTTATCTCATCTAAAGTTTCATTCATATGTATATGTATCAATAAATTCTGCTCTTTAGCTAATTTACTAACCTCTTCCAAAAGCTCTTTTGAGCAAGTGTATGCAGAGTGTGGTCCAAGAGCAGGTATTATTCTGGAGTTATTTAAATCTTTAATATATTTAATATATTTTTTAGCATTTTTTATTTCTCTCTCTCTTCTTTCTTCATCAAAAAGATCTATCATGCCATAAGCCAAAACCGCCCTTATTCCAGACTCATTAACAGCTTTTGCTATACCTTCTAAATAAAAATACATATCATTAAATGTAGTAGTTCCAGTTTTTATCATTTCAATACATCCTAATAGAGTTCCATAATAAACAATCTCTTCATTTAACTTAGCTTCCATTGGCCAAATATAATTATTAAGCCATTCCATAAGAGGAAGATCATCAGCAACTCCTCTAAATAATGTCATTGGGATGTGTGTATGAGTATTTATAAGCCCAGGTATAGCTATTTTATCACTCCCATCTATAACCTCCATCTCTTCCTCTTTTTTCACTTCCCCAATCTCTTTAATTTTATTCCCCTCTATTAGTATATCTTGTCTCTTTCCATTAACATAAACATTTTTTATTAACAACATTATTTCACCTTAAGAATAAGTTTTATAAGTTTAAGAATTAATCATTAAATATAAAAATAATTTTGTGATGTTTATGGAAAGAACATTAGTAATTATAAAACCAGATGCTGTTAGAAGAAAATTAATAGGTAGGATAATACAGAGGATAGAAGATAAAGGTTTAGAAATAATAGCTATGAAAATGTTAAAACTCAGTAGAGAGGAAGCTGAAGAGTTTTACAAAGAGCATATAGGAAAAGAGTTTTATGAAAGTTTAGTAAATTTTATGAGTTCAGGAAGAATAGTGGCTATGGTTGTTGAAGGAGAAAATGCAATATCAGTTATAAGAAAATTAATAGGGAAAACAGATCCTTATGAAGCTGATCCAGGAACCATAAGAGGGGATTTTGCTTTAAAATTACCAGAAAATGTAATCCACGCATCAGACTCTAAAGCTTCTGCTGAAAGAGAGATAAAATTTTTCTTTAAAGAACTTTAAAAGTGATAAGAATGAATGAGAAAGATTTAAAATACATCATTTCAAAATTAGGAAGAGAGCCAAATATTATTGAGAAATCAATGTTTGAAAATCTATGGAGTGAGCACTGTGCTTATAGGAGTTCAAAAAAGTTATTGAAAATGTTCTCAAAGACATTAAATAAAGATTATGTCATTATAGGGCCTGGAGATGATGCAGCTGTTATTAGATTAAAAGGTAATATTTGCTTAGCACTGGCTATGGAAAGCCATAATCATCCATCTTATATAGATCCATATAACGGTGCTGCTACTGGTGTTGGTGGAATAGTTAGAGATGTTCTTTCAATGGGAGCAAAACCAATAGCCCTATTAGACCCATTAAGATTTGGAGATCCATTTGGTAAGGAGAAAGATAAAGTTAGATGGCTAATAGATGGAGTTGTTAGAGGTATAGGGGATTATGGAAACAGAATAGGAGTCCCGACAGTTGGAGGAGAATGTGAGTTTGACAGTTCTTTTGACTATAATAATCTTGTAAATGTGGTTTGTATAGGGTTAGTGAGAGAAGAAAATATCATAAGAGGAAAAGCAAAGGATGTAGGTCTGTCTTTAATTTTAGTAGGTTCTACTGGCAGAGATGGAATAGGAGGAGCTTCTTTTGCATCTAAAGATTTAAGTGAAGAGAGTGAAGAAGATAGGCCTAGTGTTCAAATAGGGGATGCGTTTGCTGAGAAGTGTTTAATAGATGCTGTATTAGAAGCAGTTGAGACAGGAAAAGTTAAAGCAATGAAAGATCTTGGAGCAGCAGGATTAGCAGGAGCAGCATCAGAGATGTGTCATCCTTATGTAGGGTGTTTATTATATTTAGATAAAGTTATTTTAAGAGAACCATTAACACCTTATGAAATAATGATATCTGAAAGTCAAGAGAGGATGTTGTTAGCAGTAGAAAAAGGCTCTGAAGAAGAGATTATAAATATATTTAAAAAGTATGATCTTCCAGCTTCAGTAATTGGAGAGACTATTGAAAATAAGAGAATAATAGCTAAATATAATGGAAAAGTTGTTGTCGATTTACCTTTAAATTTACTTTGTGAAGCTCCAATTTATGATAGAGAAGAGAAAGAAGACTTAAAAGAGAGATTAGATAAAAAACCTGAAATGCCTAATTTGGAAAAAACTATATTAAAATTACTTTCCTCACCAAATATATGCTCAAAAAAATGGATATATGAGCAGTATGACTATGATGTTCAGCTAAGGACTGTTGTTAAACCTGGTAGAGAAGCTGCTGTTTTAAAAATAGATGAGTTATACCCTATAGGGATAGCTTTAACCACTGACTGTAATTCAAGATACTGTAAGCTTAATCCATATGTTGGGGCAATGAATGCAGTTGCTGAAGCTTATAGAAATATTGCCTGTGTGGGCGGAAAACCTTTAGCACTTTTAGATAATCTAAACTTTGCTAATCCTGAAAAACCAGAGAGGTTTTGGCAACTAAAAGAGTGTGTTAGAGGGTTAAGTGATGCATGTTATCATTTTGGAATTCCTGTAGTTGGAGGTAATGTAAGTTTATACAATGAGACAGTTATTGGTAATGAAGAGTATCCAATAAATCCTACACCATCAATAGCCTTAATAGGGATAGTTAAGAATGTTGAAAACTCAATAAGTAAAATAGATGGAGATGAAATATTAATAATTACAAATGATACTAAAGATGAAATGGGAGGAAGTGAGTATTATAAAGTTATACATAATATGGAAGATGGATTAGTACCAAGGGTAGATATAGAAAAGGAGAAGGTTATATATGATGCAGTAGCTGAATTAAAGAATGAAGGAATTATAAGAGAGGCTATAGATTGCTCTAGAGGGGGGTTAGCTATAGCATTAGCTAAATTTTGTATATTGAATAATGTAGGTTTAGAAGTGGATTTGAATGGATATAATAAGTACAATTTAAGAGAAGATATCCTTCTATTTTCTGAAACTTCTGGTAGAATAATATTAGCTGTTAAAGAGAAAGATGTAGATACTGTGATGGAGAGAGTTGGAGGATACATTATTGGAAAAATTAGAGGAGAAGAATTGAAGATAAAGATTAGAGATAAAAAAATAATATTATCATTAGATGATATGAAAAAGGCTTATTATGAAGCATTTCCAAAAATTATGGGGGAGATTTAATAAATAATATAAGCCTCATTTTCTAATCTTCTAATTAATTCATAATCAAAATTTTTAACAAAGAAAACTCTTCCTCCTGGTTCATTTTTATTTTTTAAATTAGTTATCCTAAAGTAACCATTTTTTGTAGCTACATATCCTGTTGTATAACTTCTATTGTCTGATGTACATAACTCAGCTATTATCCCAAGATGAATAACTTTTGTAGCTATAGCTATAGCATCTGCTGTTCTTTCTGTATATTTCCTTATTATTTCTTCTCTAAGCTTATCAGTAACATCTATATTTTTAACCCTAACACCTCTCTCTTTGTCAGGATCTAATCTATTTCCTTCAAAATCCAATATTGCTGCTCCTCTCATGCCTCCTTTATCAATAATATTAAATGCTTTATCTATCACATGTTCAGGGATTTTTTCTTTTAATAATATCTCCTTAGCTCTACTTCTTGCCTCAATTTTATTTTTACATTCAATTGTTACAATGGGAAGATGTTTTATATATCTAACTTCTTTAAGCTTCTCAATTTTTATATTAATAAAATCTGGCTCTCCATTTTCATGATTCAATGCTCTATTAATCAATTCTAATGAAACTTCTTTTATTTTATTTTTTTTAACAATTCTTTCTGCCCCAGAAATGTGTTTATTATTTAAAGAAGCCCTCATCTTTATACTAAACATATTAAATCCCTAACACATCAAAAGTGTTATAAACTCCTTTATCTTTATTGGCTATAAATCTTATAGCTAATATAACTCCATTAACAAAAGCTCTCCTACTTGATGCCCTATGAACTATCTCTACCCTCTCCCCATCTCCTGCAAATATAACAATATGATCTCCTACAACATCTCCTCCCCTTAAAGCATGGACTCCAACTTCATTCTCTTTTCTTTCACACTTTCCATATCTTCCAAATACTAATTCAACATCTCTATTACTCTTAATAATTTCAGCAATCTTTAAAGCAGTGCCTGATGGGGCATCTTTTTTATATCTATGATGCATTTCAATTATTTCAATATCATAATCTTTTAAATATTTTGTTAAAAATTCAACAACTTTAAAAAATATATTTACTCCAATTGCAAAGTTTTCAGAAATAACTGCAGCAACATTGTTTTTTTCAATAGTTTCTAAAATTTCTTTTTTTTGCTCTTCTGTAAATCCTGTAGTTCCAATGACTAAATTAACCTTATTTTCAGCAGCTATTTTTACATTATTAACACATGCATCAGCTATAGTAAAATCAACAAATACATCAGGTTTTGTTTCTTTTAACACATTGTCCATTTCATCTGCTGTAGAGAGTTTTACACCTAATGTTCCTAAACCAATTAACTCACCAATATCTTTTCCTCTATCTTCATGTCCCTTTCTTTCAAATCCTGCAACCAATTTCATATCTTCTTGCTCACATATAGCTTTTATTATTTCCCTACCCATTCTTCCTAAAGCTCCTGCTACTGCTACCTTTATCATAACAATCTCCTTATAAACTTTTCAACACTTAATAAAAAATTATCTTCTTCTTCATTTAATTTAATTTCTATTTCTGGTATCTCAATATTTATATTTAACTTAGAGGCATTTAAACAGAAACTTTCATAGTCTATCTCAATTTCAGGAATATTCTTTTCATCAACTTTTTCAACAGCATACAACTTTACCCCATAATTTTCAGCTAAATTCTTTAGTTTCTCAAATAAATTAAAATCATAGACTCTATTTAAAATAATACCTTTAACATCTAAGATATCTTTTAATATAAAATAGTAAGATAGAGCCTCAACAAATGCCCCTTCTATTCCAGACAAATTGCAAGTAGCAACTATATAAACAGGAAAGTTCAATTTTCTAGCTATCTGATATGAACTTATCCCTTTCATAGCCCCAGTAAAAGCTCCCATAACCCCTTCAATAATTATATAGTCATAATTAGAGTTTTTTATAAAATCAACAAACTCTTCTACTGAAACCCAGCCACTTTTTCCTATCCTTATGCTATTATATTTTGTCATAGGTTCTCTTATAAGATAAAGAGAGGGAACAATATCTCTAACATCCCCTCCTATCTTAGCTACAAATACCTTACCACACAACTTTGAAACAATAGCTGTAGTTAAAAAAGTCTTTCCACTATTTGATGATGTAGATAAAATTAAAATGCCTCTTTTCTTTTTAACACCATTATTTTCATATTTTTTATTTATTTTATATATCAGTGCTCTCTTTTTTAGCTCCTCCTTAATTAATTTATTCTTTTCAAATATTTCTTCCCTCTCTTCATCAGTTATATTTAAATAGTTAAGAAAATTATCCCTAATAAATAAATTATCTAAAAAATTATGCACCATTGTTCCAAACACCTTTCCTTTAAAAGCTCCAGATATTATCTCTTTTTTATTAATTTTATAATTCAACTTTTCTACTTCTGATACTGTTAAAACCTCTGTTTTTTTATCTAATATCTTTATATTTCCATAAGTGTGACAGTGAAAACCTTCACCAATGCCTGAACCAAAGACTTTATTATTTATTTTAAACTTAACCCTATCAGTACAAACCAGTGGTGAGAATTCTACATCCAATAACCCTAAGCATTCTATTATTTTTGGATGGCTCTTCCTTCCAACATCAACCCTCTTCCCTAAAATTTGAAAACCACTACAAATTCCAATAATGTATCCATCAAAATCAATAATCTCTCTCTTTATTTCCTCAGGAAAACTTCTACTTTCTACTAAACTTCCACCAGGAATGATTAATGCTAATAAATCTCTGATCTCTTTATAGTTTTTTTCATCAATGATCTTTGTTGGTAAGTTTCCAAAATCTTCAAATAATGGTAAAGCCCCTTTAATATCTAAGATCCCTATGTCCATAATACCACAGTGAGAATATGATAATAACAGATAATCATATTCATGTAGATAATGAAAAAGGTTATGGTGCTGAAAAAGTAGCAAAAATTTTTTACAATGCTGGAGGAAAGGTTATGATTGTATTGAATAAACCTACATTTGATGGGGATTTAACGAGATCTATGGATCAGTTAGTTAGAGATGTTGAAAGAATAAATAAAAATACTGAAGTTAAAGCCTTTGGATTAGTGGGAGTTCATCCAGCTGAACTAACATATCTAATAAAGTTTATGTCATTAGAAGAAGCTAAAGAGAGAATTATTAAAGCTATGGATTATGCTAAGTCTTTAGTGGAAAATTATGACTTTATTGTAGGTTTAGGAGAAGTTGGGAGACCACATTATAAGGTTAGTAAAGAGGTTTGGGATGCTTCAAATGATATATTAAAGTATTGCATGACTTTAGCTAAAGATTTAAGTTGTCCAATACAGGTGCATGCAGAATCTTCTGAAAGAGTATTTGATGATTTATATAATATGGCAAAAGAGGTAGGTTTAGATACAGATAAAGTGATAAAACACTTTTGCACTGATATAAATGATAAAATCTTTCCATCAATATTAGCTAATAAGGTTAATGAAAATATAATAAAAAAATCCCTTAGATTTGTTATGGAAACTGATTATATTGATGACTTATCTCGACCTGGAGCAGTTTTGGGAATAAAAACTGTCCCAAGAATAACAAAAAAATTATTAGAAAAAGGAATATTAGATGAGGAGAAAGTCTATAAAATACATAAAGAGAATATAGAAAAGTTGTATGATATTAATTTATAATCTCTTCTTTATAGCTTCTATTAATGCTTCTTTTGTAGGAGCCCCAATAAATTCAATCTCTCCATTTATAACAATTGTAGGAACAGCCATTATTCCATATTTCATAGCTCTATCTGGATTTTCCATAACATTTATATATTCAACTTCAACTTCAGGAAACTCTTTAACCACTTCTTCAACAACCCTTTTAGCAGCAGGACAGTGAGGACACATTGGAGATGTAAATAGTTCTATCTTAACAGCCATAATACCACCAAAAATATTTTAAAAGTTAATTATATAAAAATTTATCCCCAAACTTCTTTAAAGTGTTCTAAAGCTTCAACTATCTTTTCCAATTCATCTACAGGGAAAGCAAATACCAATTCTTCATCTTTTATTCCTGCATACTTTCTTGATCCATTACAACCCAATGTCATATTTGAAACTCCTCTAACTTTTACAGCTGCAACAGCATCCGCACAAACTGACTGAATTCCTGAGAAATCTGCTGAAAATCTTCCACCATCCCTATATAGAGAAGCTTGAACTAATCTTAAAGCTTTCTTAGGTTTGACTATAGCTATTATAGAATCAGGTATAAAGTCAATATCATCTAATGGAGCATAAACTGTGGCATAAACCTCATCTTTAACTTTTGGTATAGCATCAACTGTCTTTCTAGCAGCATTTTCATCCTTAAAGTTTCCTAACTTGACATATAACTTTCCTGTTGCTAATGGTTCAGGAGGATTCTTTAATAAACCTATAGCATATGCTCCTCCTTTACATAGATGTTTATTTAATGTAGCATAGAACTTTTTTCTTTCTAATCTTGCTAACTGAACCATTTCACAGTGTCTCTTTTCAGATTCTATCTCACTGTATCCTTCTGGAATTTCTTCTTTTGATTTAGCAAGTTTTACTCCTACAAATGGCTTATCTTCTCCTAATAATTCATATATCTTTTTAGCATATTCTCTTATTTTTTCTATTTCCATATTATCACCTACATGTCTGTGTATAACTGTGGTTTCATTATACACTAATATAATTGATTGAAAAACTATATATAGTTTTCGGAATAATTTATATTAGATAATTATGGAACTTAAGGTTAGGAAAATAAAGGATGGTACTGTTATCGACCATATAGATGCAGGAAAAGCATTAATAGTTTATAAAATATTGAATATCCCTAACCATATACCCATAACTTTGGCTATAAATGTTCCATCTAAGAAAAAAGAGAAGAAAGATATATTAAAAATAGAAGGATTTGAATTAAAAGAAAAGGATATTAATAAGATCTCTTTAATTTCTCCAGATGTTACAATAAACATTATAAAAGATTGGCAAGTAGTTAAAAAATTAAAACCAAAAATACCAGACCTTATAGAAGGAATATTAAAATGCACAAATCCAAATTGTATAACTCATTTTGAGCCTGTTGAAGGAAAATTTATTGTTGAAAGTAAAAATCCATTAAAAATTAGATGTTATTATTGTGAAAGACTTTTAGAAAAAATAATATTTAAATAAATTTTAGGGCCCGTGGTCTAGAGGCCATGACGCCGCCCTCACAAGGCGGAGGTCGCGGGTTCGAATCCCGCCGGGCCCACTATATATTTTTATCACTATTTTTAATTGTGGTAATCATGAAGCTAAGAATGAAGCCTGAAGATTTTATTGTTGAAGAAATATTAGATTTTAATAAGATTAAAGGAGATAAGTGTTATTTATATAAATTAACAAAAAGAAATATAGAAAGCTTTAAAGCTTTTTCATATATAGCTAAGAAATTTAAAATCCCCCTCAAAGATATTGGATATTGTGGATTGAAGGACAGACATGCAGTAACTACACAGTATATATCAATACCAAAAGAATATGGTATATTAAGGTTGGATGAGCCAAATTTAAAATTAAAATTAGTAGGTGAATCTAAGTTTTTACTTTTAGGAGATCAAGAAGGAAATAAATTTACAATAACAGTTAGGGATTTAAAGGAAAAGGATATTGGAATAGTAAAAGAAAATTTAAAATATCTCCATTTTGGTGCCCCTAACTATTTTGATAGTCAGAGGTTTGGAAGTGTTTTTGATGGAAAGTTTATTGCTAAAGAGATAATTAAAGGAAATTATGAAGAGGCTGCTAAAATAATATTAACAAAATATAAAAAGTCTGAAAAAAAGATAATTAAGGATTTAAAGAGGTTTATAGGAAGACATTGGGGAGATTGGGATAAGATTATTAAATATATTGAAGAAAAAAATATAAAGGCTAAGTTATATGTAAATATGATTAATGAGCTTAATAAATCAAATGATTTTAAAAAGGCTCTTAATTATGTTGATGAGAGATTAAAGAAAATATTCTTTGCTGCTTATCAAAGTTTTTTGTGGAATGAGTGTATTAAAGAGTATCTTTCTAAATACATTCCTAAAGAGGATAGGGTTTATTATAATTATGAATGTGGCACAATACTATTTTATAAAAAGTTAGATGATGAAATATTTGAAATATTAAAAAATAAAACCTTCCCTACTATAGCTCCAGATGTTCATTATGAAGGAGAAGAAAAAAAGATAATAGATAAAATTTTAAAAAGAGAGGGGTTAAAATTAGATGAACTTTATAGTGATTTTGGTAAATTTATTTATCATGAAAGGGAAGTGTTAAATATTCCTAAGAATTTAAAGGTTAGTGAGTTTGAAAAGGATGAGTTGAATAAAGGAAAGTATAAAATAACTCTATCATATGAGTTAAATAAAGGAAGTTATGCAACAATTATTATAAAAAGGGCTTTCTTAGGAATAAAAACAAGAAAAAGGAGAAGATAAATGAAAAAAGTTAAAATTTTTAATGGAGAAAATGAATGTGAAATTTACTTAATTGGGACAGCTCATGTTTCTAAGGATAGTGTAGAAGAAGTTGAAAGAGTAGTAGAAGAAATTAAACCAGATGCAATAGCTGTTGAATTGGATTACAGAAGGTTCATATCATTAATGTCTGAGGAAAAGAAAATTGATATAAAAGAAGTATTGAAAAAAGGAGATTTTTTAAAATTCTTTGTTTATATGATATTGTATAATTTTCAACAACACATAGGTAAGAATTTTGGAATAAAACCGGGAGCAGAGATGAAGAGAGCTATTGAATTGGCTAATATTTATAATATTCCTATATTTTTAATAGATAGGGATGTAGAGATAACTTTTAGTAGATTGTTAAATAATATGCCACTGAAAGAAAAATTCAAATTACTTTATGAGTTAATTAAAAATGATGATTCATTAGAAGTTAGTGATAAAACATTAAATGACATGATAAATGATCCTAAAAAATATATAGAGCTATTAAAACAGTTATCTCCTACTATATATAATGTTTTAGTAGATGAGAGAGATAAATTTATGGCAAAAAATCTATTTGAGATCTCAAAAGGAAGAAGTAAAATTGTTGCTGTTGTTGGGGCAGGACATGTTGAGGGGATTATTAAATATTTAAAAGAATTAGAAAATGGAAAAGAGATTAATTTAGAAGAATTAACAAAGGTAAAAAATAAGAATTATAAAAAAATAATTGGTGTGATAATAACAGCATTAATTTTTGCTATGTTCTTTTATGCTATCTACTACTCTCTAAACAACCCTGAAATTTTAAAAGCTATTACACTAAGATGGATTTTATTTACTGGAGGGTTTTCAGCTTTAGGAGTTTTGTTAGCAAGAGGGAAATTAATTACAGCTATTGTAGCTTTTCTATCAGCCCCTATAACCACCCTTATACCATTACCATTTGTAGCTGTTGGGACAATAACAGGCCTATTGGAGTTAAAATTTAGGGATATTAGGGAAGAAGATTTTGTTAATATCTTAAGTTCTGATTTTAAAGATTTATTTAATAATAATTTATTTAGAGTTTTACTGGTTGCCACATTATCTAACTTGGGAGCTATGGTTGGTGTTTTATATTGTTTAGGAAAATTCTTATTCTAAAAGCTCTAAAGCTTTATTATATAACTTAACAGCTTCTTCTACTTTACCTAATTTTTCTAAAGCTAAAGCTTTTCCTTCTAAAGCTTCAACTAATGTAGGGTTAATAGATAAGGCTTTATCAAAGTATTTTATTGCCTCATCATATTTTTTCATCTTATTTAATATAATCCCATATTTAACATAAACTAATGGATCATCTGGTGTTAATTCTATTATTCTCTTTAATATTTCTAAAGCTTTTTTATATTTTCCAAATAATATGTAGATGTTTACTAACTTTTCGAGGGATCTAATATCATAGGGGCATGATTTTATACATTTATTTAAATATTTTAAAGCTTTATCAAACTCTCCCATTCTATAGTAGATATCTCCTAAATAATAAGTAACTTCACAATCTTCAGGATTTCTCTTTAAAGCTTTTTCAAAATTAATTATAGCCTCTTTATACCTTCCCAAGAGGTAATACATTTGTCCTTTGATAACATGTGCCATGTAAAAATCTTTACTAATCTCTAATACCAAATCACATAATTTTATAACCTTATCATACTCTCCAAGTTTATAATACACCCAACCCAAGTGTGAAAAGATTATCATAACATAAAAGAAGTGTTTTTTACAAACTTTTTTAAGACAATCTCTAGCTTCTTTTAATCTACCTAAATTATATAATATACTCCCTTTAAAAAGCATTATAATTGGTAATTCTCCATAATAGTTTATAATTCCATCTAAGCATTGTATAGCCTCTTCAAACCTTTTAAGTCCTAATAGAATCATAAATTTTTTAAATAATAAATCATAATTTTTAGGATTCTTTTTTAATTTCTCCTCAATATCTTCTAAAGCTTTTAATAATTTATTTCCATTAGTACACATTTCAATTAAGAACTCCATATTATGCACCTTAATAATAAAGTTAATAATATTATTATTATTGCTTTACCTAAATAAATTTAACTTATTGTTCATTTTTTTGTGATCATTGTTCCTATACCCTCTTCAGTAAATATTTCCACTAATAAAGCATGGGGTATTTTTCCATTAATAATATGGACACTTTTTACTCCACCACTTTCTAAAGCTTTTATAGCACATTCTACTTTTGGTATCATCCCTCCCTTAATTTTCCCCTCCTTTAACAATCTTTTAACATCTGATACTGTTAATTTTTTATAAACTGTTGAAGGATCATTAATATCTTCCATAATTCCATCAACATCAGTTATTAATATAAGCTTTTCAGCTTTTAATGCTGAAGCTATATCTCCAGCAACAGTGTCAGCATTTAAATTATATGCATCCCCTTTTTCATCAATACCTATTGGGGATATAACAGGGATATAGTTATTATTTATTAGTATATCTAAAAGTTCAGTGTTTATTTCAACAGTTTCTCCAACTCTTCCAAGATCTACTTCTACCTTTTTTCCATCTTTTTCAATGAATTTTCTCTTTTTCTTAGCTAATATTATCCTTCCAGATTTTCCTGATAAACCTACTGCTTTACCTCCAAACTTAAATATTCTTGAAACAATCTCTCCATTGATTTTCCCAGTTAAAACCATCTCAACTATATTTAATGTTTCCTCATCAGTCACTCTTAATCCATGTATAAACTCAGGTTTCTTTCCAAACTTCTCCATGGCTCTATTTATCTCTGGCCCTCCTCCATGGACAATAACAGGTTTTATGCCTACATATTTTAGCAACACTATATCTTGAGCTGTGTAGTTTTTAGCATTTTCATCAATCATTGCATGTCCACCATATTTTATAACAAAAATCTTATTGTGAAATTTCTGTATATATGGTAATGCCTCTAAAAGCACTTTTGCTTTATTCATACTCTCACAGCTTTTAATATTCTATTTACATCTTTCTCTTTAGCCCTAAATGTAATAATATGTTTATTATCTTCTAATACATCCTCTAAAATTTCAGTGTTCTCATATAAATATGATATCAATTTTGGATTGTCTGTTTCTACAGTGCCTATTGATAAGTTAAGATTTTCTAATATCATTTCTTTAAGTTTATCTAAGTTTATATTATACTTTGCTGAGACAAATATTGGGTTGACTATATATCTTTTTAAACTTTTTAAAATTTCTTCTCTTTTTTCATAAGTTATTTTATCTACTTTATTAAATACAGTTATTATTGGAGATTTACAGTTGATTTTATCTAATACCTCATAATTTACTTTTAATTTTCTTTCTATCTCTTCCAAACTGTCAGAAGCATCTACAACAAGTAGTATTAAATCAGAATTAGCACTCTCTTCAATAGTTGATAGGAAAGCTTCTATCATAAATGGTGGGAGATCATCCATAAATCCAACAGTGTCTGTTATTAAAATCCTTCTCTTAATTCCTCTTATTCTTCTTGTAGTTGTTGATAGTGTTGTAAAAACCTGATTTTTTACTTCTTTCCTATCTCCAGATAAGGCATTTAATAGAGAAGTTTTCCCTGCATTTGTATATCCAATTAATCCAACAGTGTCAAAATTTCCCCTTCTCTTCCTTAAATTTTCTCTATGTTTCTTTAATTTTTCTAATTTTGATTTTATAATATTTATTTCCCTTTTAACTTTCTGATAGTATTTTTCAACTTCATAATCCCCATATCCTCCAAAACCAGGCTGTTCTCCTTGTTTAGCCAATCTAACTTTTTCTTTAGCCCTTGGAAGTTCATATTTTAGCTCTGCCAATCTCACCTGTAGCAGAGCCTCTCTACTCTTAGCATGTTTATAGAAAATTCTTAAAACAAGTTCAATCTTATCAATAACCTCTACTTTAAAGTTTTTTGCTAAATTATATTTTTGAGAAGGTGATAACTGATTACCAAAAACTACTATATCTATCTCATTTTCTTTAATCTCTTTAGCTATCCTCTCAACCAAACCAGATCCTATCTGATACTTAGGATCAGGTTTTCTTATTTGCACAAAAGTTTTTACTGGTTCATATAACACTTTAGTTAACTCCTTTAGCTCTTCTATACTTTTATTATCCCATTTGTTATCTTTTCTTAAAACTAATATTGCTCTTATTTTATCCCCTCCATAAAATTTTTAATGAATTAATGCCTAAGAAGTTTACCTAAATTTAATGATAAGATCTTACTTAATCTCTCTAACTGTTCCTCAGATATCTCTAATTTCTTTTTTAAAATCTTTGATAAATCTACTTCTACATACTCTCCAACATCTCTTGGATGTATAGGGGATATTTCATTAAATATTGAAAATACTGGACAAAAATCATGACAATATAGACAATAAACACATTTTTTTGGATCTATTTTTGGGACTTTATCTTTTATAATATACTCAGATATTTTCACTGGCTCAATCTTTTCCATAGTTATAGCTTTTGTAGGACAAACATTGTAGCATCCTTCACAACCAATACATAACTCTTTAATAACTGTATTTGGTAGCTTTATCTTTCCCTCTAATATTGCTTTTCTTAACTCAAGATCAGTAACTCTATCACTGGCAAATAATATTCTCTCTAAGTTTTTATAAATTCCTAATAAAAATATTCTAGCTAAGCTTTTTATTTCCATATTCTCCCACTATTTTTTTATAAACTCTCTCTGATAACCATTTTTCACTTATATATTTATCATAAACTGGTAATCTCATTTTTAATTTTAATCCCAACTCTTCTGTCATTTCCCTAAGTTTTTTAATCTCCGGCCATTCAGCTTCTGGATTTACATAATCTTTTGTTATTGGAGAAACTCCTCCCCAATCATCCACTCCTGCCAATAAAAATAGTTGTCCCGTTTCCCTATTTAAATTTGGTGGAATTTGTATAGATGTATTATCCAATATCAACCTAGCAACAATTATAACTTTTAACATTTTAATTGGTGAAGGTTCTTTATAATTCTCCATTGGAGTTCCTTTCTTAGGCTTAAAGTTTTGAATAATTACTTCTTGTATATGTCCATATTTATCATGAAGCTCTTTAATCTTTAATAATGAATCTACAATTTCTTCTTCAGTTTCTCCAATTCCTATTAATAAACCTGTTGTAAAAGGTATCTTTAGCTTTCCAGCATTTTCTATCATTTCTATTCTCTTTTTTGGATCTTTTCCAGGGCTATTTTTATGTGCAACAGTTTTCATTAATCTTTCTGAAACATTCTCTAACATCAATCCCATTGAAGCATTAACCTCTCTTAGCATTTTCATTTCATCATAGCTTAACAAACCACAGTTTGTATGTGGTAGAAGAGATGTATTAGATAAGCACCACTGTTCTAGATCATAAAGATATTCTAAAACATTATTATACCCTAAACTGTTTAACACTTTCTTAATTTCCTTATTTTCATCTACTTTTTCTCCAAAAGTAAATAAAGCTTCTCTACAACCTAATTTATCTCCTTTTAGTAATATCTCTTTTACTTCACTTGGTTTCATTAAATGAGGGATATCTTCCCTAAAAATACAATATCCACATCTATTTCTACACCATTTTGATAGAGGGATAAAAACATTTTTTGAGTATGTTATATATTCCCTCTCAAACTTCTCATTAATTATGTTTATATAGTATACAATATCTTTATAATCACCATATTTCAAAAACTCTATAGCCTCATCCCTTTTCAAATTCTCACCATATATATGTATATAAAATAATTATTAAATATTTAGGGGATAAAAATGATAGATGCTCACACACACTTAGATGTTAGAAGTTTTGAAGATTTGGAAAAAATGGCATTAAGTGGAATTGAGGTAATTATAACTTGCTCTCACAATCCATATAAAATGAGTACTCCAGAAGTTTATTTAGATCATTGGGATAGATTAATTAATTTAGAAGTAAAAAGAGGAGAGATGGCTGGAGTAGAGGTTAAAGTAGCATTGGGAATTCATCCCATGGGATATCCAAAAAACTGGAAAATCTTAATAAAAGAGCTTCCTAAATTTTTAGACAATGAAAATGTTGTTGCTATTGGAGAGGCAGGATTACATTATCTAACAGAAGATGAGAAAAACCTTTTAAGGGAACAGTTAATTTTAGCTAAAGATTATGATATGCCAATAATACTCCATACACCAGAAAAGAATAAGAGAGAAGCATTATTAGAAATTCTAAAAATTTTAGATGAGATTAAGATAAAGGATAATTTAGTTATGATTGATCATATAAATAAAGAAACAGTAAATTTAATTGATAAAAATATTTATATTGGTCTAACTGTTCAACCATCAATGAAAATAACCCATAAAGAGGCTGCAGAGATTATAAAGGATTATAATAAAAATTTTATTTTAAGTAGTGATTTGGGAAGTTTAAAGTCAGATATTTATGCATTACCAAGGACTAAGTTATATATGAAGAAGATAGATGTTGAGGAGAAAAAGATAGTTGATGCAACATATAGAAATGCAAAGAAATTTTACAGATTATAATCTTTAATTAAGAGAAGGTTAATATATTATATTAACAACAATTAATAATATAAAGATTTAAATTTAAAACTTTGGAGGTGATTAATTTGGAAGAACAACAGATTAGAGTTAGAATTCCCAATAAAGAAGAAAATGAGATATTAGCTATAGTAGAACAAATGTTGGGAGCTAGTAGAATGAGAGTTAGATGTATGGATGGAAAGGTTAGATTAGCAAGAATTCCTGGTAGGTTAAAGAGAAAAATTTGGGTTAAAGAAGGAGATATTGTTATAATTAAACCTTGGGAAGTTCAAGGAGATGAGAAGTGTGATATTATCTGGAGATATACAAAGACTCAAGTTGAGTGGTTGAAGAGAAAAGGGTATTTAGATGAGCTGTTATAAAAAAGGTGAGAGTATAGATTATGAGAAATATCTATCAAATAAGGAAGAATTTGAGTTGGATAAAGAATATCAAAAGGAAATATTAGAAAGAGAAAGAAA
Source organism: Methanocaldococcus villosus KIN24-T80 (assembly GCF_000371805.1). NCBI lineage: Archaea > Methanobacteriati > Methanobacteriota > Methanococci > Methanococcales > Methanocaldococcaceae > Methanocaldococcus > Methanocaldococcus villosus. The sequence goes on along the minus strand of NZ_AQUK01000001.1, from coordinate 116,093 downwards.
ATTCTTAGAAGAATTAAAAACGGCTAATGAGGTTTTTGATAAAAGAACACTTATGATATTATTTAGTATATTAGCTGGAAAACACTTAAGTGAATATATAGGGGTTATAAACTCTGGAAAAGAAGCTGTTGTTTTAAAGGCTAGAAAAGGACATTTGTATAGAGCTGTTAAAATCTATAGAGTAGCCACTTGTGATTTTAAAACTATGTTAAAATATCTTCAAGGAGATCCAAGATTACATATTAAGAGAAGTAGTAGAAGGGCTATAGTTAATGCATGGGTTGAAAAAGAGTTTAGAAATTTAAAGAGGGCCTCATCTATAATAAATGCTCCAAAAGCCAGATTAAGAAGAGAAAATGTTTTAGTTATGGATTTTATTGGTGTTAGGGGAGATCCTGCACCAAAGCTAAAAGAAGTAGAAATTGATTGGGAAAATGCTTTTAAAACAGTAAAAGATTTTATGATAAAGTTGTATGAAGAAGAGCTTGTCCATGGAGATCTGAGTGAATACAATATACTTGTTAAAGAAGATGAGATCTATTTTATAGATTTCTCACAGAGTGTTATTACACAACATCCCTTAGCTAATGCACTTTTAATAAGGGATTGTATAAATATATGCAACTTTTTTAAAAAGAAAGGAATAAATTGTAATTATAAAGATTTATATAAAGAGATAACTGGAAAAGAAATAAATCCTATTGATGAAGCAATGATAAAAACTCTATAATTTTTTAGCTACAACACCTAAAGCCTTTTCAACTTTCTTAACCTCTTTAAATCCTACCTTTCTTAATCTTTCCATGACTCCTTTTTGTAAATCCTTTCCTCTATATTTCTTTCCAGGATTTCCTACATAGTGAAATAATCTTCCACCAGGTTTTAATACCCTATACAACTCTCTATAAAATTCTTCACTGTATAGATGTCCTGCTAAGCTGAATCTTGGGGGATCATGAATAATAGCTGTAAAACTATTATCTACAAAACTCTTTAATACATCAAAAGCATCTCCTAAAATAACTTTAATATTTCCTTTAAATAATTCTTCACTGTATGGATTTAATTTAGCCAATTCTAAAACATTTTTATTTTTTTCAATTGTTATTACTTTAGCTCCTCTCCTATATGCCTCTATTGCAGTATACCCCAACCCCATACAAGTATCAAGAACCACATCTCCTTTCTTAATATTTATAGAATTTACTTTATTTAATGTATCTTCATAAGGGTTAATTCCCTTAGTTCTATGCATCCTAATACCATTAATTTCAATTGTTGGGGGTATGGTAGGAACTAGCTTATAATATCCACTCTCATCAGCTATAGCTAATTTATAAAGTCTATTATTATCCAATAAATAAACTGCATTATCTTTAGCTATTTTCTTTAAAATTTTAATTTCAATTTCCCCACTAGGAAATATTGCCTTATCTTCATTCACAATTACTTTAAATTTCTTATTTGTTTTGTTTAAATCTAAATTTAAATAGATCTCTCCTTTAGAATTTAAAATTTTCTTAGCTAATTCTGGTGTTATATAGTTCATAATCTATACCTCTTCTAAATCTAAAATCTTTTGCTCACCAGTTTTCATATCTTTTAATGTTATTTTACCTTCTTTCACCTCTCTTTCACCTATTATAACTACATATCTTATATTTCTATTGTTAGCGTATTCTAAAGCCTTTTTAAGCTTTCTACCCATAATTTCAAATTCAACAGTTTTTCCTTTATCTCTTAGCTTTTTTGCAACTATCAGAGCCTTTTTAATTAACTCTTTATCTCCCCTCACTGGAACAATTAGATATTTCTCTTCATCTAATTTAATATCTACATTTAACATAATCCTATCAAAACCATAAGCAAATCCTACAGCAGGGGTCTTTTCTCCGCCAAAAGTTTCTATTAAATTGTCATATCTCCCTCCACCACATATTTGTTTGCCATTACAGTATATTTCAAAAACCATACCAGTATAATAGTCCAAACCTCTAGCTATTCCTAAGTTAATGGTATAATTATCATAAATAACATAATCTAAAATTTCTTCTAAATTTATTATAGCATCAATAGATTTTGGAAAATCTTTCAGCATCTCTTTTAGTTCATCTAACACATCTCCTTTTAAGTTTAATATATCAAATATAAACTCTTTTTTTTCATCATCTAAGATACTTGTTAAAAGATTGTCTAAACCTTCAAAATCTTGTTTATCAATTAATCTCCTTATTTTTACCTCATCATCTTCTTTAATATTAAATTTCTCAAATATCCCTTTTAATATTCCTAAATGACTTATATGTGTCTCAAATCTTAAATTAATATTTTTTAACCCTTCAATAGCTAAATTTATAACTTCAGCATCTGCTAAAGCTTTATCTGAACCTATCAATTCACAACCCATCTGCCAAAATTCCCTATATCTTCCAAACTGTGGTCTCTCATATCTAAAACAGTTAGCAAAGTAATAAAGCCTTAAAGGTTTCTGTAAAATTTTAAGCTCATTTATATAAAATCTTGCTACAGAAGATGTCATTTCAGGTCTTAAAGCTAACTCTCTACCACTATAATCTTTAAAAACATATAGCTGTTTTCTAATTTCTTCACCAGTTTTTTTAGCTATTAATTCAAAGCTTTCAAATGTTGGAGTTAGTATTTCTTCATAACCATACCTTTCAAATACTTCTCTTAATTTTTTTTCTATATATCTTCTCTTTTTCATTTCTTCTGGTGTAAAATCTCTAGTCCCTCTTGGTTTTTGGAACATCTTTACACCTATTTATATTTATATATGCCATTATATAAATTTTTAATATATTCTCCTCTAATAAAAACAATCTGTCCAATTCTTGCAAATTTATAAATTTTTATGGGATTTAGAACATGTAATAAATACTCTGGCCTACCTTCATATCCAGGATCATGAACAGCTGAATATATAGTAGCTCCCATCCTTAATAAAGAACTTCTTGGCAAGGTAATTGCTGCTACATTTTCAGGGATTTTTATATAGTCATAAACCTTTAATAAATAAACCCCTCTATCTAACAAAATAAACTCATCATTTTCAGAGTTAAATATTTCTCTATAATTTGGTAGTTTTCTTTTTTCATTACTAAAATCTATCTCCCCTACTCCTTCCATTTCATATATTTTCCAAACCCTTAAGTCAATTCCACACTGTTGTATTTGCTCATCTTTTATATCTTTTAAAAATTTTTTACTTTCTTCCGGTCCAATAATCATAGTATATCCCCAATAACATTAATAAATTTCAAATAACTCCCCAAGAGTTACTTTTTTGTTAGTTTTTATTAACTCAGGTATCTTTCCTTTTACCCCTACTAAATCTTTTATAACTATAAATACCCCATCAATTCTTTCAATATCATCAGCCCTCTCCAATGCATTGTTTATCTGCTCCTCTTTATCTTTTCCAACAGTTGCATTACATATAGCTGTAGCTGCTGCATCGGCAATTGCTGAACTTTTAGCAAAAACAGTTACAGAATCAGCATTACCAAAGCTAATTGAATGTCCAACAGTAGCTGAAGATGTGGCTATCCCATAAATATTTTTTATCATTTCTTTTTTTAATTTAAATCCTATTTCACCAGATAACTTTGAGAGACCAGAATATAAACCAACATTAATATCTCTCCTTGCCCTTAAACAAATATCTCCTCCATTATCAGCTATAATGTCTCCAAATGTATTTTTAACTACCATCTCAGCTATAGCCCCCGCAACACTTGCCATAGGCCCAACATTAGCTATTTTTCCAGCTATGCTCATTAATTTTATAATCCCTTTTCCCTCAACATCTATAGGTTCTAATGAATAAAGAAATTCTGGATGAGTTTTAATATAATTTTCTAACTCAAATCTACACTTTCTTATAATAAATTCAGCTAACTTAATATTTAAATAGTTCTCTGTTTTTATTAACATATTTGTTTCTTTAAATATTATTCTTCTGCTTATCATAGAGCTCCTCTACAGTTATTAATGGTATGAGCTCAACCCCCTCTTTTTTCAAATTTTCTTTTGCTCCCTCATTTCTATCAACAACAACAAAAACTTTCTCAACAATAGCTCCTGCATTTCTTAACTCCTTAACAGCTTTTAAAACACTATTTCCTGTTGTTGTTACATCTTCAACAATAACAACCTTATCTCCCTTCTCTACATGACCCTCTATCTTACTCTTAGTTCCATAATCTTTAGGTTTTTTTCTAATGATAATAAGGGGTTTTTCTGCATACAATGAAACTGCTGTAGCTATTGGTACAGAACCAAGCTCAATACCAGCAACTTTTTCATCCTCTATTTTTTCAGCAATCATTTTCCCTATAATCTTTAATATTTTTGGATTAGAGATTGCTTTTTTTATGTCAACATAATAATTACTTCTCTTACCAGAGGATAAAATAAAATCACCAAATTTAATACATCCTTCACTTTTTAATAATCTAATAAGTTCTTCCTTCAAATTTTCACCTTTTTAAGTTTATAAATATATTTTCCATTCAATAGCTCTATCTTTAACCCTAATTCAGCAGGTATAACATCTATTCCAGTATTTTCAGATATATATTCAGCTTCTTTTTTTGGATTTTTCATATTCAAACCCATATGGTTCATTATTAATAATTCAGGTTTTTTGCTCATAGAGTTTATTAAATCTATTGCATTATTGGAATTTAAATGTCCTCTTACTTTTTTATTTTTTTCTCTAACTATATTTGCTATTAATATTCTAACCCCATCAAAATCCTCTATTAACTTAGGAAAAAATTCAGTATCTGATGTATATCCAATCTCTCCAAATACAGTTTCTAATCTAAATCCTATACCAAAAGGATCTCCATGTTTAGTGTGTGTAGCTTTTATTTTACAATCATAAATTTTTATCTCTTCTCCAGGATATAGTGGTTTAGCAAGCTCTAACTTTGATTTATGATAGTTAGAAATTACTCTCTCATACTCTCCAAAACCTTCAACAGCTGTTAGACTTCCAATAAATACACCCCTCTTCTTTGTCATCCCATATGTTATAGCTTCAACAATTATTTCCCCATCTGTATAATGATCAGGATGACAGTGAGAAATAAATAGGGTATTTGTATTCCAAGGATTTATTTTTATTTGACTCATCCTAACCACTGCTCCAGGCCCAGGATCTATGTGCATTTTTAATTTTTCAGTGTGTATTCTAAAACCACCCGTGGCTTTTTTCTGAGTTATTGTTGCCCATCTACCTCCTCCAGAAGATAGGAAAATAATTTCTACTCTCAAACTCTCCCCTCTTTTTTATTAAAATTTATATATCTTAAAATTAATAATAATTATTAGGTGGATTTATGGAGAACTGGAAATTAACATATAAGGTCAAGTGTTTTAATTGTGGTAAAGAGGTAGATCAGATTATTGAAATATTCCCTAACCAAGCATTTATAACTTGTTCAAATTGTGGAGCTAAAAGATATTACATTATAAGGAGAGTTGGAATAGAAGATGAAAAAATAATTAATGAAGAAAGAGAAAAAGAGCATAAATATGAACCTTGGTTCTTAGAAAAAAAGGCTGTATGTTTCAACTGTAAAAATGAAGCTATACAAGATATAGTGGTTACAGAAAGTAAACTAATAGTTAGATGTAGACATTGTGGATTTACAAGAGTTTATCTCTTCCACATATTAGAATTGTGAATATAATTATCACAAAACCATAAATTATATATAGAACTTCAAAGACATAAATTTTACAAAAAATAAATATATGGTGAATTACATGGAGTTAAAGGTTGCTGAAGCTTATCAAGGAGATGTCGGAAGAGGAATTGCTAGAATTGATCCATACACAATGGAAGAGCTTGGATTAAAACCAGGAGATGTTATAGAAATAGAAGGTCCAAAAGGAAAAGCTTATGCTATTGTATATAGAGGATTTTTAGAAGATGCTGGAAAAAAAGTAATTAGAATTGATGGTTACTTAAGACAGAATGCTGGAGTAGCTATTGGAGATAAGGTTAAGGTTAAGAAAGTTGAAATAAAAGAAGCTAAGAAAATTGTTTTAGCTCCGACACAACCAATTAGATTTGGTCCTGGATTTGAGGATTTTATCAAAAGAAAAATATTGGGTCAAGTATTAAACAAAGGTTCTAAAGTAACTATTGGGGTATTAGGAACAGCTTTATCATTTGTTGTTGTAAGCACCATCCCTAAAGGGCCTGTTAGAATAACAGAATTTACAGATGTTGAGCTAAAAGAAGAGCCAGTTAAAGAAATAGCTGAATCAAAAATACCTGATGTTACATATGAAGATATTGGAGGGTTGAAAGAAGAGATCAGAAAAGTTAGAGAAATGATAGAACTACCAATGAGACATCCAGAGTTATTTGAAAAATTGGGTATAGAGCCTCCAAAAGGAGTACTCCTTATTGGTCCACCAGGGACAGGGAAGACATTATTAGCTAAAGCAGTAGCTAATGAAGCTGGAGCTAACTTCTATGTTATCAATGGACCAGAAATTATGAGTAAATATGTTGGAGAGACTGAAGAGAATTTAAGAAAGATATTTGAAGAAGCTGAAGAAAATGCACCATCTATAATATTCATTGATGAGATAGATGCTATTGCTCCAAAAAGAGATGAAGTTACTGGAGAAGTTGAGAGAAGGTTGGTTGCTCAGTTATTAACCTTAATGGATGGATTAAAAGGAAGAGGACAAGTTATTGTTATTGGGGCTACAAATAGACCAGATGCTATAGATCCAGCTTTAAGAAGACCTGGAAGGTTTGATAGAGAGATATATATAGGAGTCCCTGATAGGGAAGGTAGAAAAGAGATATTACAAATACACACTAGAAACATGCCATTAGCTGAAGATGTAGATCTTGATTATTTAGCTGATGTTACACATGGATTTGTTGGAGCTGACCTTGCTGCACTATGTAAAGAAGCTGCAATGAGGGCTTTAAGAAGAGTTCTACCAGATATAGATTTAGAGGCTGAAGAAATTCCAAAAGAAATATTGGATAATTTAAAAGTTACAATGGATGATTTCAAAGAGGCTCTAAAAGATATAGAACCATCAGCAATGAGAGAAGTTTTAGTTGATATTCCAAATGTTAAGTGGGAAGACATTGGAGGACTTGAAGAAGTTAAACAGGAATTAAGAGAAGCTGTAGAGTGGCCAATTAAAGCTAAAGAAGTATTTGATAAAATTGGAGTAAGGCCTCCAAAAGGTGTTTTACTATTTGGTCCACCAGGGACAGGGAAGACATTATTAGCTAAAGCAGTAGCTAATGAAGCTGGAGCTAACTTTATATCTGTTAAAGGTCCAGAGATCTTCAGTAAATGGGTAGGAGAAAGTGAAAAGGCTATAAGAGAGATATTCAAAAAAGCAAGACAAAATGCTCCATGTATCATATTCTTTGATGAGATAGATGCTATTGCTCCAAAAAGAGGTAGAGATATAAGTACTGGGGTTACTGATAAAGTAGTTAATCAATTATTAACAGAGTTAGATGGAATGGAAGAGCCTAAGGATGTTGTAGTCATAGCAGCAACAAATAGGCCAGATATTATTGATCCTGCATTATTAAGACCTGGAAGATTGGATAGAGTGATTCTTGTTCCACCTCCAGATGAAAAAGCAAGATTTGAGATATTTAAAATACACACTAAGAACTTGAATTTAGCTGAAGATGTAGATTTAGAAGAATTGGCCAAAAAAACAGATGGGTATACAGGAGCTGATATAGAGGCTATTTGTAGAGAAGCAGCAATGCTTGCAGTAAGAGAGAAATTAGGAGAACCTTGGGAAATAGAGAAAGCTTTAAAAGATTTAATATTGTATATGCAATCTATTTCAGGAATATTTAGAATTACAGCAGTTGAGTTAAACAGTGTTATAAAATCTACAAAAGAGAAAGAAAAAGTAGATAAAGAAGAGTTTAGAGAATTAAAAGCATCAGTAACAAAAATTGTTAGTGTATTAAAACCATTAAAGGAGAAATTAGATAAGGTTGAGAATGAGATAGAAGGATTCATAAAAATAATTGAAAACTCTGAGCTAAAACCATCTGAAAAAGATGAAGCTAAAAAGTTATCCAACTACTTAAGAGATATGATAAATAAATTAAAAGAGACAATTGATAATATTTATAAGTTAGAAAATACTCTATTAGAATTAAACAAAGAAGTGTCATCTGAGAAAGTTGATGAAATTATTAAAGAAACACAGAATATCTTACAAAGATTTAGCACAACATTAGAAGAGTTTAAGAATATACTAAAAGATATTGAGAGTATAAGATTAAGACTAACTTCAAAAGATGTTAAAGTTAGAAAAGAACATTTCTTAAAGGCTATTGAAAAAATAAAACCATCTGTAAGTAAGGAGGATATGAAATTATATGAGAGATTAGCTGAAGAGTATGGAAGATCTACAACAAATAAAAAAGAAAAAAAGGAAGAAAGTAGAGAAGTTGTATAAAACTTTATAATCTTTTTTTATTTTTAGGTAAAATTATGATATATAGAAATTTAAAAAAGAAGGAATTAGAGTTAATTAAAGAGGAGTTGGAAAGATACTGTAGTAAAGAATTTGTAGAGAAATTTAATTTTAATAATTTAATAGCTTTAGAAGGAAAGTGGGTAACTGTTTGTTATACAAATACTGATGTTTTAAAGAACTTAAAACTTTTTAATGAAGTATTTTTTATTGGAAATAATTTTGGAGAAATTAAAAGGAAATTTAGACTTTCATTAGAAGGATTTACATTAATAGCTGATAATATTATAAATAATTATTGTATTGTCAATGAGAAAGGGGAAACTCTATTTTTATATGGAAGAGATATTTTTAAAAGCTCTATTTTAAAGATTAAAGGTTATGGGAGAATAGCTGTTTTTAATAAAAATAGAGAATTTTTAGGAATAGGTTATTATAGTGGAGAAATAGTTAAAAATATAAAGGATAAGGGATGGTATTTAAGAGAAGGTGGTTAATTATGAAAGCTAAGGAACTAGCTAAGAAATTATTATTTGATATATATAAAAATTTAGATGAATTTTCAAAGGACATAATTAGATGTGATCTAGCTGATATAGAATTTAAAGGATTTTATTTAAAAGGTAAAAATGGAGAAAAGGTTTATATAAGAACATTAGAAGATTTTGAGAATTTGGAAGACTTTGAAGTAGAAGAAAGAAAATACAAATTAAAAAATATTAATCTAAAACACTTTGAAGATGGATTAATGATAATAAACTTATCATCAAAAAAATCAAAAAATTATAAGTTTGAAGCTGACTATACAATAACATACCCTTCTTATGATGTAACTGCTGAATTTAGAGAAAGAATGATAAAATGGAAAGAAATGGATGAGGAAGAGATGGATAAAGCTATTGCAGAATTTGATAATAAAGTTAATGATATCCTATCAGATATATTAGATGAGGTTAAAATAGGTAAAAGGGTTTCAGCACATTTAGATGTATTTGTAGATTCACATAAATTAGAGAACTTTGTAGATGAGGGTGAAGATATTATTATCATATGGATTCATCCAGCATTTTTATATTCTGATGACAAGATATTAAAGGGATTATTAGCTTATGAACTTTCAAAGTTTAATAAAAAGTTTTTAGAAAAATATTATAAAGATATATTATTATATTGTAAAGAGATAAAAAATCTGACAAATAAAACTCCAAAAATTATAGAGAAAATTAGAAATATTGCATTAAAATATAATGACACATTAACACTAAATTTAATTAATGAGATGGAGAAGTAAATAAAAACTTAAATAATCCCTTTTGGACATGTAGTCTATTTTCAGCTTGATCATAAATAACTGATCTTTCACTATCTGCTACATCATCAGTCATTTCATACCCTCTATTTATAGGCATACAGTGCATAACAATAGCATTATCTTTAGCATAACTTAGCAGTTTTTTGTTTATTTGATATTTTGGAAAAATTTTTAACACATCTTCCATACTTTTATTATCACCCATACTTACCCAAACATCAGTATAGAGCACATCTGCATCTTTTACAGCTTCTATAGGATCATTAGTTAATGTTATTGATCCTTCTCCATACTCTTTTATAATCTCCAATGCTTTTAATACAGCATAAGCATTTGGTTCATAACCTCTTGGTGTGGCTACACAAATATCAATTCCCATTAAAGCAGAACCTATTATTAATGAGTTACAAACATTATTACCATCTCCTAAGTATGCTAATTTAATATTAAAATCCTTATATTCCCTAATTGTCATTAAATCTGCTAAAACTTGACATGGGTGTGCAAGATCACTTAAAGCATTTATTACAGGCACTGAAGAGTGTTTTGAAAACTCTACCAAATCACTGTGTTTATAAACTCTTGCTATTATGCAATCAACATATCTACTCATCACTTTAGCTGTATCCTTTATACTCTCTTTCTTTCTTAGATGAATTTCATTGCTATGCATAACTATAGCATTCCCACCCAATTCATTAATTGCTATTTCAAAGCTCATTCTTGTTCTTGTAGAAGGTTTTTCAAATATCATTGCTATATTTTTATCTTTTAATAATTTTTCATGACTCTTTCTGTGTTTTTTAAAGTAAAATCCATAATCTATTATTTTTATTATATCTTCCCTATTAAATACATCCAAATCTAAAATATGCATCATTTCACCTTTTTTATCTAATTAATATTTTTTTCCAAGGTTTTTCTTTTGGGTTTAGATAACAATTTATATCTTTTTTAATAACTTTTAAGAATTTGTGATAATCATCTAAATATTTCCCTAAACTTTCATTACCTTTAGCTAACACAGCTTGGCAAAGCATAGAATTAAAATTCTCATAACTAACTTTAACTCTTATTTTCTTTAGCATCTTTTCTAATAATTTTATTTTTTTCTTACTATCTATATCAAATATAAAATCTTCAAACTCTGTATGGGGTTTTGGAACAAATGGGTTTATGGAAACTTCAACTCTCTTAATCTCTCTTTTTATTTTTTCAGTTAAACTTGCTATAGCTTTTATATCTTCTTCTTTTTCACCTGGTAAGCCTATTAGATAGTAGAGTTTCACTTTCTCTATACCAAACTTTTTAGCCAATTCAACAGCATTAAATATATCTTCATTAGATATATCTTTGTTAATAAACTTTCTCAATTCTTCACTTCCTGCTTCTGGAGCTATAGTGAGGGTTTTTATATCTAAGAGCTTTAAGAGTTCTTCTGTAATAGTATCAGCTCTTAAAGAAGATGGGGAAATCTTTACACCTTTCTCATTTAAAAAATTACATAGTTCAACAATATATTTATAATCACCTACTGAAGGGGCTATTAAAGCTATTTTTTCCACTTTATTTACTTTAATACCTTCTTCAGCTAAATATATAAGATCATCCAATTTTCTAAATCTTGGTGGATAATATATAACCCTAGCTAGACAGAATTTACATCTTCTTGGGCATCCTCTCCCTATCTCTAATAAAAATGCCTTTCCATATGCTCCCTTTTCAGATGTAGGTTGATAGATAGGATAATCTTCTAAATCTAATTTCTTTGGATAAACTCTTCTAACTTTATCTTTACCCTTATAAAATACTCCATCTAAATCAAAGTTATGATAAATAATGTTATACATTATATCTGTTTTCTCAATTTCTCCAATAATAAATACATCAAAATAATTTAAGAGAGGGAAAGGGTTTTCCATAACACAAGGACCCCCTGCAGCAAATACAGCTTTTGGGTTGGTTTTCCTTAAGTCATTAATAATCCTTATAGCGTTAAAATAATCCATCTCATACTGTAAGGTTATAAAAATAGCATCATAATTTTTTATCATCTTATAATTTTCTAAGAAGAAAACTTTTACATCTAAATCATTATATTTTGAAAGATGTTTAGCTAATACATGAATTGCCAAACATGAAATACCAGCTTTAAACTTATTTGGATATATTATAGCTACACGCTTTTTCATGAGTAAAAGATAATAACTATTTAATAAATATTTTACTCATAAAATTTTATAAAAATTTATGAGAGAGAAAATCCTCTAATATATTATTATGATCAAAAGCTAATTTTGGTAGATTGTTTAATTCAAAAAACTTAACATCTTTAGCATCATCTCCAGCTTTTAACTTTCCACCTACTATCTCTAAGATGAATACTATTGATATTACATGTCCCCTTGGGTCTCTATTTGGAGAAGAATATACCCCAAATAATCTTTTTACTTCAACCTCCAATCCAGTTTCTTCCCTAACCTCTCTAATAATAGCATTTTCTACAGTTTCCCCACACTCAACAAATCCACCAGGTAAAGCATAGTAACCTTTAAATGGGTCATTTTTTCTTTTTATTAATAATATTTTATTATCTTTAACAACAATTCCATCAACAGCTATAGCAGGAGTTGTGTATAATTTATATCTTTTCAAATCTCTTTTTCTAATTATCTTTTTACAATATCTTTTTCCAAAAAGATTTAAAGCTATCAATTTCCCTGAAATGGATAGACATTTCATATTTAACACACACTTCTATTTGTTATTGGTAATAAAAGGGTTTTTTTACAATTTGGACATACTATCTTAGCTTTACCATTATTATAATAAGCTTTAAAAGGTTCTTTACAATAAGGACATAAATAAATCCTATTAAAAGTCTTTTTACATTCTCCTATTTCTCCAGCAGGAGGGTATTTTTTAACAAGTTCATTATCACTTTGAAATTTAAAGAACATCTCTACAGATTTTAAATAAAGATTAACCATATCCTTATCTATACAATCTCCACCACAGTATGGGCATTTCATAAAAATCACCAAATTTTTTATAATTAAAATTATAACATAAAAAAGTATAATTAATTTTCTATTCTTTTTTAGGTGGTGATATGTGGAAAAAGTTAGAGAGTTTAACAAATAAACTTTATGAAAAAGCTAGGAGAAAAAGGGGTCATCATAAAATAGCTTTGTTAATAGATGGACCAAATATGTTAAGAAAGGAGTTTAATATAGATTTAGATAAAATAAGAGAATTATTAAGTGAATTTGGAGATATTATTATTGGTAGGGTTTATTTAAATCAGTATGCATCTGATAAGTTGATAGAGGCAGTTATAAATCAAGGATTTGAGCCAAAAATATCTGCTGGGGATGTTGATGTAGAGATGGCCGTCGATGCTACAGAACTAGTTTTTAATCCAAATATTGACACTATTGCTTATGTTACAAGAGATGCTGATTTTTTACCAGCTATAAGAAAAGCTAAAGAGAGAGGAAAAAAAGTTATAGTTATAGGAGCTGAACCAGGATTCTCTACAGCTTTACAGAATATAGCTGATATAGTTATCAAAATAAATGAAGAATTCCAATTAGATAAGGAGAAAATAAAAAAGAAAAAAGAGGAAGAGAAATGATATATTTAATAGGTATTGGCCCAGGAGATAAAGAATTTATAACATTAAAGGCATTAAAGATTATTAAAAAAGCTGATGTGTTAATTGGAAGTAAGAGAGCTTTATCTATTTTTGAACATAATAATAAAGTAATATTAGGGAAAAATATAAAAGATGATTTAAAAAATGCTATAGAGAGATATAAAAATAAAGAAATAGCCATATTATCTACAGGGGATCCCTGTTTTAGTGGATTATTAAAAACTCTAAAATCTATTGGTATTAACAACATTACTATTATTCCAGGAATATCTTCCATCCAGATAGCTGCAGCTAAATTAAAAATATCTTGGGAAGATTATCATATTTTAACATTACATGGAAAACCAAAGAATAGAGATAAACTTTTAAAATATTTAAAAAATAATGAGAATGTTATCTTCTTACCAAACAATTTAAAAGATGATATAAAATATTTAATAAGCAATGGTGTTAATGAAGAGTTAGAGATATATATTTTAGAAAATTTGACATATGAGAATGAGAGGATAAGAAAAATGAAATTAAAAGATATACTAAATGATGAATTTTCTTATTTAACTGTTTGTGTATATAAGGGAGAAGATGATTAGGGAAATTTTGTTAATTGGGATTGGAGGATTTATTGGAGCTGTTTTAAGATATTTAATTTCTGGATTAATACCCTATGATTTCTTACCTTTAGGGACATTAATAGTAAATATGATAGGTAGTTTTATTATAGGATTTCTAATGTTTTCTTCTTTATTTTTAGATATACCAATGGAATATAAGTTGCTAATAGGCACAGGTTTTTGTGGAGCATTAACAACTTTTTCAACATTTTCATATGAAACATTTTATATGATTGATGAGGGATTATTTCTTAAAGCTTTTATAAATATTATCTTAAATGTATCTCTCTGTTTAATAATGGTGTTCTTAGGAAGAACCTTAGCTATTCTCTTAATAAGGTGAAGTTATGTTAAGAGCTAAGATATTGAGAATCTATTTAAAAGAAGGAGATAAATATAATGATGAACCTGCTTATAAATATATCTTAAAGCTATTAAAAAAAGAAGGAATTAGTGGAGCAACTGTTTTTAGAGGAGTGGCAGGGTATGGAGTTAGGGGGATAAGTCAGATGGATATATTTAGATTATCTATAAATCTTCCAATAGTTATAGAGTGTGTAGATTTGGAAGAAAATATAAATAGAGTGTTACCAAAGATACATAAGGTTATAAATAACAATGGATTGATTGTAGTAATGAAATGTAAAGTATATTTGGGTGAAAAAGAATGATTGAAAATATATCAAAATTTTTCAATGAGAAGTCTTGGATTAAAGTGTTATTTATTCTAATAGTGTTAATGCTCTTAAGCTTTCAACTTAGAGCACAGACAGCTGATATGAAATTTGCTGGAGATAATGAGTTTTTAAAAAAGTTATTTTCTGATGAACATGGAAGAATGTATCTTTTAGCATTAGATCCTTATTATTATTTAAGATTAACAGAAAATTTATATAACCATGGTCATTGTGGAGAAACACTAAAAGAGATTAATGGTAAATTATTACCTTATGACACTTGCCAATATGCCCCACCAGGACATCCAGTAAGTTGGGAGCCACCAATAATTTGTTTGACTAATTTAGCTCTTTATTATATTTGGCACTCTATTGATAACACTGTTTCTATAATGAATGCTGCCTTTTGGGTTCCAGCAGTTTTATCTATGTTATTACCTATCCCCATATTTTTCATAATCAGAAGAGTAACTAATAGCTATATAGGATCAGCTGTGGGAGCTATAGCATTAATAACAGCTCCATCTTTATTATATAAAACATGTGCAGGATTCGCCGACACTCCAATATTTGAAGTTCTACCAATATTATATATAGTATGGTTTATATTAGAAGCTCTTCATTATCAGGATAAAACAGAGATATTTAATAGAAACTTTAAAAATATATTTTCATTATTTGTAATAGTGTCATTAATTGTTGAAGCTATTTTAGGGGCTTATCTTAATATATCTGAAGGAGAAATTACTGTTTTTGCTACAGAGATTTTCTATATGTTGTCTTTTATGCTCTTACTATTTGGAATAGTTATAATAATTATTAAAAAAATAAGAAATGAGACAATTCCTTTTGAAATATTCTTAACTTTAGCTATAATAACAACAGCTTTAGCTCCGAAGATGTGGGGAGGTTGGTGGTATGGATTTGATGTTATTATGATATTTTTCATAATCTATTTAATAGCCATAAAAATATTTGAAAGATATGATTTCAGATTTATTTTAACTGGTAATTTTAAAAATGTTTTATATATGACAGCTTTCTATATTTTTGGGTCATTAATTTTGTTAGGAATAATATATGGAGCAAATATGATCCTCTCACCTTTCCTAAGTCCTGTAGGTTATCAACAAGTTTTATCAACTTATCAACTTTCTACAGGTTGGCCAAACGTCTATACAACGGTAGCAGAGTTAGAAAAACCAGAATCTTGGGAAGAGATATTTACTGCTTCAGTAGGTTCTCCATTATTAGCAATTTTTGGAATATTGGGAATTATCTTCTCATTTATATCATTAAGATATGGATCTTTGAAAATAGATATAAAATACTCTCTACTATTATCTCTTTGGCTAGTTGTTACTCTCTATGCATCAACTAAAGGGATAAGATTTGCATCTTTATCAACACCACCATTAGTCATTGGATTTGGGATATTTGTAGGGCAATTGATAAGAGTCTTGGAAAGGAAAGATATTCTTATCCTCTACACCCTAGGATCTCTTTCAATAATAATAGGAATTATAGGGATAATAAAGAATTACAATAAAATTTATGAAATAGTAGTCCCATCCTTATATGTTCCTATAGCAGAATACACCTTATTAATTGGATTATTGGTTTTATTTATTTATAAACTTTCAGACATTTACAATTCAATTAGGGAGAATAGAGAGCTTATATATAAGATAGCTTCAATCTTATTATGTCTTGGAATAGTTATCCCACAACTTTCTGCAGTTATTCCATTTTCAGAACCTCCAACATTTAACAATGGGTGGAAAGAAAGCTTAGATTGGATTAAAAACAACACTCCAGAGAATGCTGTTATAACTTGTTGGTGGGATAATGGGCATATTTACACTTGGGCTACAAGGAAGATGGTTACGTTTGATGGAGGTAGTCAAAATTCTCCAAGGGCTTATTGGGTTGGTAGGGCCTTTGCTACATCAAATGAAGAACTTGCAGTTGGGATATTAAGAATGCTCGCCACAAGTGGAGATGAGGCATTTAAAAAAGGATCAGTATTGATGAATAAAACACACAACAATGTTTCAAAGACAGTAGAAATATTAAATGAAATCCTTCCTTTAAATAGAAGTGCTGCATATAAGATTCTAACAGAAAAATATGGTTTAACTGATAAAGAGGCAAAAGAGGTTTTAAATGCAACACATCCAGAACATCCTAACCCAGATTATTTAATAACTTACAATAGAATGACTGATATTGCTTCAGTATGGAGTATGTTTGGCTTTTGGAATTTTTCTTTACCACCAAATACATCCAATGATGTAAGAGAAAAAGGATGGTTTTTAAAATTAAGAGCTAAAGGAATAAAAATAAATAATAGTTTAGATATTGTAGTAATTTTAAAGAAAACTGTAAAATACAGCATAGCTAATATAATTGAAATAAAAGGAGAGAATATATCAACTAATAATGTTTTGGTAGATTCTACAGGAAGAATATTAAAAATTGAAAAACCATTAATACACAGATTGATTATCTATGACAAAAATAATAAAAAATATTACAATAAGGTTATTAATGAGTCAGCAAACACTAGTTTAATAGTTAGAATAGATAATAATATGGTATATGCATGGTTATCAAGTAAAAATCTTGAAGATAGTATATATGCAAAATTACATTTCCTTGATGGATATGGCTTAAAGCATATAAAATTGGTCAAAGCTTCAATAGACCCTACAAGCTATGGAGTTCAACCAGGATTTAAGGTTTATAAGGTAGATTATGGAAACTATTTAAACTGAGAATATGTTGGGAATACATGATGGACATAATGCTGGGGCAGCTTTAATAGATAAAGAGATACATGCTAACAGTGAAGAAAGATTTGTAAGGGTAAAGAATTATAGAGGATTTCCTTATAAATCTATAGAATACATTTTAAGAAATAAAGATTTTGATTATGTAACTGTAGCTGGAGTATTTAGAAAACAAAAAAGGTTAAAAGAATTAAGAAATTTTCAAGAAAAAGTTAATAAAAGATTTATTTATATTTATCACCATTTTGCTCATTCTTATTTATATAAACTTTCCAATTTTAAAGAAGCATTAGTTATATCAATAGATGGGGCAGGAGATGGATTATCTTTTTTAGCATCCATAGCCAATAAAGATCTTGAGATAATAGCACAATCAACATACTTAGACTCTGTTGGAGATTTTTATGCCTCAATAACTGAACTTTTAGGATTTAAGCCAATGGAAGATGAAGGAAAAGTTATGTGTTTATCAGCTTTTGATGCTGAAGATAATATTGACTTAAAGATTATTGATTACTTAGAAAATATAAGAAGTTTTAAAAATTATCTTAACTGTGTTGGTTCAGAAGCTACAAAAGAGCTAAAAAAGATTCTAAAGTTTTATAATTTTAAAGATATGGTAAGAATTGCTAAATATGCACAGGGAGAATTAGAAAGAGTAGTTTTAAAAGCTATTGATCATTTGAGTAATGAGTATGGAGTAGAGAATATAGTGTTCACTGGAGGAGTAGCTCAGAATGTTAAATTAAACTCAAAAATAGCTGAAAAATATAATCTGTTTGTTCCTCCATTTATGGGTGATGAAGGGCTATGTTTAGGAGCTTGCTTATCTGATAAAAGAATAAATAGATTAGAAATAAATAATACTTATTTTGGCTATGAGATTAAAAATAATAATGTAGAACCTTTGTTAAAAAATATGAAATATGAATATATAGAAGATAAAGATATCCCTGAAGTTATTGGAGAGTTAATAATAGATAATAAAGTTGTATGTATTGCTAGAGGAAAAATGGAATTTGGTCCAAGAGCTTTAGGGAATAGAAGTATAATAGCCTTACCAACAAAAGAGAATAAAGAGAGAATTAATAAAAACTTAAAGAGAAACTGGTTTATGCCTTTTGCCCCAACTATTTTATATGAGTATGTTGAAGACTATCTTATAAATCCTACATACTCCCCTTTTATGACCCTACTTTTTAAAGTTAAAGATGATAAAATTAAAGAGATTGAAGGAGTAGTTCATGTAGATAAAACAACAAGACCACAGATGTTAAAAAGAGAGAGTAACAGGATTTATTATGATATAATAAAATACATATATGACTCTATTAACTTACCAGTAGTTTTAAACACATCATTTAATTTACATGGAGAACCAATTGTTTGTACAGAGAAAGATGCAATTAATAGCTTTTCAAGGACTGACTTTGATGCATTATTATTAGGGAATTATTTGATAAAGAGGTGAAATTTTGAAATATATATTCATAACTGGAGGAGTCATATCGTCATTAGGAAAAGGAATAACTGCTGCCTCTTTAGGAAGATTATTAAAAGCGAGAGGTTTTAAAGTTAATATGATCAAAGTTGATCCATATTTACAAATAGATGCTGGTACTATGTCACCATATGAACATGGTGAAGTGTTTGTAACTGAAGATGGTGGAGAAACTGATTTAGATTTAGGGCATTATGAAAGATTTATTGATGAAAATTTAACAAAAGATAATAATATAACTGCAGGAAAGATATATTGGAATGTATTGATAAAAGAGAGGAGAGGGGATTATTTAGGAAAAACTGTTCAAGTAATACCCCACATAACTGATGAGATAAAGAATTGGATTAAAAGATTATCTAAAGGTTATGATATCACTATTGTTGAAATAGGAGGAACTGTTGGAGATATTGAGAGTTTACCTTTTTTAGAGGCAATAAGACAGTTTAAAAAAGATGTTGGGAAAGACAATGTTTTATATATTCATGTTTCCCTTCTCCCTTATATAAAAACTGCTGGAGAGGTCAAAACTAAACCTACACAACATAGTGTTAAAGAGCTTAGAAGTATTGGAATACAACCTGATATATTAATATGTAGAACTGAAAAACCAATAAATGAAAAAATAAAAGAAAAATTATCATTATTTTGTGATGTTGATAAAGAAGCTGTTATTGAGGCAAGAGATGCTAAAAGTATATATGAAGTGCCATTAAATCTAGAAAAAGAAGGGTTAGGAAAGTTAGTTATCAAAAAACTAAAACTTCCAGATAGAAATCCAGATTTAAAAGATTGGAGAGCATTTGTTGATAGGGTAATAAATCCATTAAATGAAATTACTATTGCAATTGTGGGAAAATATGTTGAGCTAAAAGATGCTTATCTCAGTATTGTAGAAGCTCTTATCCATGCTGGAGCTAAAAATGATACAAAAGTAAATATCAACTGGTTACATGCTGAAAGGGTAGAAAATGATTTAGAAATATTGGATAAAGAAAGAGATGAAAATAGATTAGATGGCATACTTGTCCCTGGAGGTTTTGGTAAAAGAGGAGTAGAGGGTAAGATAAATGCTATAAAATATGCAAGAGAAAATAATATTCCATTTTTGGGTATATGTTTGGGAATGCAGTGTGCTGTTATTGAATTTGCAAGAAATGTTTGTGGATTAAATGCAGATTCTACAGAATTTAACCCAGAAACAGAGCATCCTGTGATTGATCTTCTACCTGAACAAAAAAATATAAAAGAAAAAGGAGGAACAATGAGATTAGGAAGTTATAAAGCTATTTTAAAAGAGGGAACATTAACATATAAACTTTATGGAAAAAAGGAAGTTTATGAGAGACATAGACATAGATATGAAGTTAATCCAAAATATCATGATATTTTGGAAAAACATGGTTTAATAATTTCAGGAAAATCTCCTGATGGTAAGTTAGCAGAATTTATAGAGTTAAAACATAAATTCTTTATAGCTACTCAAGCCCATCCTGAATTTAAATCTAGACCCAATACTCCACATCCACTATTTGATGGACTAGTGAAAGCAAGTTTAGGGCTCATTTAGCATTTCATTTATTTCTTTTTCCATAAAATGACCTTCTACTTTTACATCTACTTTTTTAACACCTTCTAACTCTTCTACAACTTTTTTAGCTTGCATAGCCATTCCTAAAACACTCATACATGCAGGATTTGTTGGAGTTATAATAAATTTGACATTTCCATTATCATCTATTTCTATATCTCTTACCAATCCCATATCCACTATACTTATCCCCATATGAGGATCTTGCACTTTTCTTAGAGCTTTTATAACATCTTCTTTACTTACCATAATACCTTTCACCTGCTTTTTTATAAATATAGAGAGAAGCTAAGTAACCAAATATAGTAGGTAGTATATAAGATATAAATCTATCTAACAAAGTTATTACTGTAGCCACTGATGGATTAGTATTGAGAAGAGAAAAAGCTCCAATCATAACTATATCAGAAGTACCAAAACCTGATGGAGTTGGGGAGAAAATACCAGAGAGTAGTGTTACCAAATAAACTGATGCTACATTGATTATAGATATATAATAAGGGATTGCTAAAAAAAGTATCCAAAGTTTTAATATATCTAAAATATACCATAAAAAGGAAAGAATAATAGCTATTATAACATTACCATCCTTTTTAGATTTTTTAAACATTTTTAAGCTACTATAAAATTCTTCTATAGAGTTTAATATCTTATCTTCATTATATTTGTTCTTTTTAAATTTCTCTATAAATTTATTAACCTTCAAAGCC
The DNA here is from genome assembly GCF_000371805.1 of Methanocaldococcus villosus KIN24-T80. Lineage (NCBI taxonomy): Archaea > Methanobacteriati > Methanobacteriota > Methanococci > Methanococcales > Methanocaldococcaceae > Methanocaldococcus > Methanocaldococcus villosus. The sequence continues at coordinate 94,718 of NZ_AQUK01000001.1, read as the reverse complement.
ATTTTAATTAGCAAGTTTTTGTTTAATATTATATAAAAGAGGAAGAATGAAGTAATGAAAATAAATATCCAAGAAAAAATAAGATAATTTGTATATTCAAACCCACAAGTTATAAAGTGAGCAATAACAGTTATTGTCATAAATAAAAATATGATTGTATCTAAGACCCTCTCAACGAGAACGGATGAAAAGGCTACACCTTTTGGAATATTCTCTAATTTGTATAAATAATAAGCTCTAAATGGTTCCCCACCTCCTCTCATTGAAGGGGTTATGTTATTAATAAACTGTCCCAATAGCACTAAAAGGAAAAGGTTCTTTATTGATGGAGAATAATCTAAAACCTTTAATACATATTTCCATCTGAGAGTCATAATTAGAATAACCACTAATTCCATTAAGATAGCAATAAAAACAAAAGTTAGATTAACCTTCAATAGTACATTAATAACTTTTTTTACACCTATAATATATAGTATAATAAGTAAGATTACAATACTTAAGATGAAACCTACAATTTTTTTCATTTAGATCATCTCTTTTATATATTTAATAACTTCATCTCCAACCTCTTTAGTTTTTAAATTTCCTCCCAAATCAGGAGTAGTTTTTCCATTTATTAAACAATACTTTATAGCTTCTCTAATTAAATTAGCTTTTTTATTTTCATTTATATAATCAAAAATCATTGAGACACATAAAATAGCTGCCATGGGGTTAGCTATTCCTTTTCCAGCAATATCTGGAGCTGAACCATGAACTGGCTCAAATAAAGCTTTATTTTCTCCAATATTTGCAGATGGAACTAACCCAAGACCACCAATTAGAGCTGAAGCTTCATCAGATAAAATATCTCCAAACATGTTTGTTGTTACTATAACATCAAATATGTTTGGATTTTTTATTAAATGCATTGCTGTAGCATCAACTAGATAATCATTAGCCTCTATATTATAATTTTTACTAATTTTATAAAAAGTTTCTAAAAATAGACCATCTGTTATCTTTAAAACATTTGCTTTATGTATGCAAGAAACTTTCTTTCTATTGTTATCTTTAGCATACTCAAATGCAAATCTTACTATTCTTTCAGCACCTTTCTTTGTTATTATTCTCTCTGCCACAGCTTTGTCAGCATTTTCTTTTTCCCTCCCAACATATAAATCTTCTGTATTTTCTCTTATAATAACTATATCAATACTTTTAATATCTAAAAATTTATATCCTGCTATTTTCCCAACAATTTCTCCTAAACCAAAATTGTTTATTGGCCTAACATTAGCATATAGATCAAAAAGTTTCCTTAATGTTATTATTGGACTTTTATAATTTTTATCTTTTGGATTTGATGTTACAGCTCCAAACAATATAATATCTGCCTCTTTAGCTTTTTCTATAGTCTCTTTTGGTAAATAGTATCCATATTTTTTATAACACTCTAAACCAGCCTCTGCTTTGATTATTTCAAAATTACCTAGCAAATTTAAAACTTTCAAAGCTTCAGGAATTACCTCTTTTCCTATTCCATCTCCTTCAATGACACATATCTTCATAGCACACACCAATAAGGTTTTTAAATGGTTAATTAAATATTGAGAATATAATAAAAGTTTTGGTGAGTTTATGGAGAAACCATGGGTTGAAAAATACCGACCAAAGAGATTAGATGAAATAGTAGGGCAGGAAGAGATTGTTAAGAGACTTAAAAAATATGTTGAGAAAAGATCCATGCCACATTTATTATTCAGTGGTCCTCCTGGAGTTGGGAAGACTACAGCAGCTCTTTGTTTAGCAAGAGAATTGTATGGTGAAAATTGGAGAGAGAACTTTTTAGAGTTGAATGCATCAGTGGCAAAAGATACACCAATATTAGTTAAAATTAATGGGGTTATAAAAAGAACAACATTTGAAGAGTTAGATAAATTATACTTCAACAGTGAAAATATTGAAAAACTGTTTGATGGGGAATATGTAGAAACCAAGAACTTAGAAGTTTTAACAGTGGAAAATAATAAAGTTGTTTGGAAACCAGTTAAATATTTAATAAGACACAAAGTGAATAAAATCTTAGAGGTTAGGTTTGAAGGAGGAAAAATAAAACTAACTGGAAACCATTCAGTGATGGTGTTTAATGAAAATGGAGAATTAACAACAAAGCATGCAAAAGATCTTAAGGTTGGGGATTGTATTATATCATTTGTAAGTTCATTGAAAGATAAAAGATATGAACTAACTTCTATGTTATATGCTGCTAAAGGATTTAAAAATAAAATTAGATATCCTAATATTATAAAACTAGTATACTTAAAAGGTTTAGCAGATGTAAATAGCTGTGAAAATTGGGATGGAGTTGTTAGACTCTCATCTAAAGATTTATCAGTGGATATAGTTTGGCTATCAAGGATATTAGGTATAGAAAGTTCAATATTTAAAGGTGAAGTTAGATTAATGTGGAAGAAACATAAAAACTCTGACTTATTGCCAGCCAAGATGTTTATTAAATTCTTTGAGAAAATAAGTGATAAAATAAAAATAAATTGGAGATGTATATTAAGGCATCAACTCTATGGAAATAAAAATATGGTATCAAAAAATAAAGTTATAGCTATTCTAAATAACATAAAAGTTGATGAACTAACAGAAGATGAAAGAAAAATTTATAAAAACTTAAGAAATATTGCATTATCAGATTTACATGTTGTTAAAATAAAAGAAATAAAATTGTTAGATTATAATGATTATGTCTATGACGTTTCAGTTCCAAACAATGAAATGTTCTTTGCTGGAGAAGTACCAATATTACTACACAACTCTGATGAAAGAGGAATTGATGTTATTAGAACAAAAGTTAAAGAGTTTGCAAGAACTAAACCAATAGCAGATGCTCCATTTAAAATAGTTTTCTTAGATGAAAGTGATGCATTAACAGCAGATGCTCAAAATGCCTTAAGGAGAACTATGGAAAAATATTCAGATGTTTGTAGGTTTATATTATCATGTAACTACCCTTCAAAAATAATTCCCCCTATACAATCAAGATGTGCTGTTTTTAGATTCTCCCCATTAAAAAAAGAAGAAATAGCTAAAAAATTAAAAGAAATTGCTGAAAAAGAAGGTTTAAAATTAGAACCATCTGGATTAGAGGCTATAATATATGTTTCAGAAGGAGATATGAGAAAAGCTATAAATATATTACAAACTGCTGCTGCTTTAGATAATGTGATAACTGATGAACTTGTTTATAAAGTCTCATCAAGGGCAAGACCTGAAGAAGTTAAGGAAATGATGAATTTAGCATTAGAAGGGAATTTTGAAAAAGCTAGGGATTTATTATATAAGCTTATGGTTGAGTGGGGTATGAGTGGAGAAGATATATTAAATCAAATGTTTAGAGAGATTAACAACTTAAACATACCTGAAAAAAAGAAAGTTGAATTAGCTGAAGCTATTGGTGAAACTGATTTCAGAATAGTTGAGGGGGCTAATGAGAGAATTCAATTATCTGCATTATTAGCCAAAATGGCACTTTTAGGAAAGAGACTATGAATATTATAGATTTATTTTCTGGCTGTGGTGGATTTTCTAAAGGTTTTTTAGATGAGGGTTTTAAAATAGTTGGAGCTATAGAGAATTTTAAACCTGTTGCAAAAACATATATATACAATATTTCAGATAAGGTTTGGGTAGATGATATTAAAAATATTCCCCCAAAGGCTTTTGAAAGTTTTATTAATAGTAATGTAGATATAATAATTGGTTCTCCACCATGTGAGCCATTTACAAAGGCAAACATTATGGTTAAAGATAATCCATTAGATAGGCTATATAAAGATAAAAGAGGAAGGTTAGTTTTATATTTTATTGATTATGTGAGATATTTTTCAGAAAAAAATGATAATATAATTTTTATAATGGAAAATGTTCCACAAATAAAAGAAATTAAAGATGAGCTAGAGAGATTGTTTGGAGAATTAGGGTTTGATATATATTTAAATATTTTAAGAGCAGAGGATTATGGAAATCCTTCTATAAGAGCAAGAGCATTTATCTCAAATATAAAATTAAAACCAAAAAAATTAAATAAATTTGTTGTAGTGGAAGAAGCTTTAAAAAATATCCCCAAAAATGCTAAAAATCATGAGATTAAAAAATTATCAAAAGATAAATTAGAAAAAATAAAAAATTTAAAATTTGGAGAAGCATTATATAAATATAGAGGAAAATCAAAACTCATGCATAATTGGATAAGATTAAATCCAAAAAAATTAGCTCCTACAGTAAAAGGAAAAACAAGATTTATTCATCCATATGAGGATAGATTATTAACTGTCAGAGAACAGGCAAGATTGATGAGTTATCCTGATGATTTTGTTTTCTTTGGAGGTAGGGAAGTGCAGTATAATCAGATTGGAGAGAGTGTCCCACCTGTTTTAAGTAGAGCTATTGCTAAATATATAAAGGAGAGATTATGAGAATTATTAAATTATATAACATGAATCCCAACAGAGCTAAAACAATATTAGAATTTTTAAAAAAAGAAATATTAAATGGGAAAATTATAATATGTGGAACAGACACACTTTATGGTATATCAGCAAATGCCTTAGATGAAAATGCTGTTAAAAAGATTTATAAAATTAAAAAAAGAGATTATAATAAACCAATTTCCATCTGTTTAAAGGATACTAATGAGATAGAAAAGTATGCATATGTTAATGACATTTCAAAAAAGATTATTAACAATTTTCTTCCTGGTCCATTAACAATTATTTTAAAGAAAAAAGCAATAATTCCAAATATTGTATCAAAAGAGTATATAGGAATTAGAATTCCCGATCATGAGATTATAAGAGAACTTTCAATAGTTCCTTTAACCACAACATCAGCAAATGTCTCTGGAAAAAAAAGTCCTACATGTGTAGAAGAGATAGATGATGAGATAATAAAAAGAGTAGATTATGTTGTAGATGTTGGAAAGTGTAAATACTCAAAACCTTCAACAGTTATAAAAATTATTAATAATAAAATAGAATTGATTAGGGAAGGAGTTATTCCATTTTCTGAGATTTGTAAGGTGGCAGGTTATGAAAGATGATTGGATTGAAAATTTGTTAAAAGATTTAAATAAATCAAAATCTAATGATATTTTAATAGATGAAATTATTAACAAATTAGATTCTTTAATTTCTGAAATAAATTCATATATAGCAGAGATACAGTATGGTTTAAGTATAACAAATGAAAAAATAAACTCCTCTATATTAGAATTAAATAAATTAGAAAATAATTTAAAAAATTATATGGCTGTAGCTGAAGACATTAGAGAATCTTTTGAGAACACCTATAATACATTGATAGATATTAAAGGAGAAATTGACAATATTAGAGCTTCTATAGAGAATTCATCAAATCAGATGACAAGAAAATATAAAAATATTGAAAATATTATTTCTGGTTATAATAAAAGGATTGAAATGCTGGACAAATATATTAAAGAGATCATAAAGACACAAAAAAATATTATTAATAATTTAAATACTACAAGATCCTTAGTTTATGCTACAATTCTATTAACAATTATAAACATGCTTATCTTACTTAAAATTACAATTTTTGGATAGAATATTTAATATGGTTTTTCTCAAATATTTCTTTTACTTTTTTTATAATTTCATCCCAACTATATTTTTTGCTAAAATCTAAATTATTTTCTATTATTTCTCCTGCTATATCATCTCTAACATTCTTTATATAAAATATAATAGAACCTTTAGTAAATTTTGGATCTTTTAAAATCCCATCAATATCTCCATCAACTACTCCTATAACCCTTATTCCAAATCTTGCTAAAATATCTCCACATATTGTTGTTGTGTCATCTCCAATAGTTATTATAGCCAATAGCTCATTATTTATATATTTTAAAACATCCTCTCCACAGTGGTTTATTATTTTTACATAACCTTCATTTATTTTATTATCTTTAACCTTAATTTTTTTGGGATTTCTTCTTAATATTCCAGTTTTTATAATAGCCTTTTCCAAATCTATTTCTTTTAATCTTTCTAATCCTTCTAATTTTAATTCTCCACCAATAATATCAACTATTCTTCCCCCCTCAGCAACTAATATTACATCCCTACTTTTAGCTTTTCCTATAACAATACCATTAACCATTATAGCTTCTCCTACATCAACACCATGAACTTTCCTATATACTCTACCTTTATCTATCCAACATGATAACCCATTTGATATACATTTCTCTATCATTAATTTTAATTTTTCAGCTAAATATTTAGCAATCTTTTCAGCATAATCTGAATTTCTCCAAATTATTATTGTTCCATCTTTTTCTCCAGGTCTTTCTATTTGAATTATGGGTTTTTCTACATTAGCTCTTTCAATTACAATCTTCCCAAATGTATGTCCTGTTATTTTTGATTTTCCATAGTTCATTAATATTAATATATCACAATCTTTAGCCAATTTTTTCAAAGCTTCAGAGGGCAACAGCTTTTCTGAAATATCTATAATATCAGTTAGATCATTATCAATAACAGCAACTCTACCCATAGTGCCTCCTAATTTTGCCTTAACTTCTCCAAAATTTTTTAATAAATTTATAATTTTCAATGCATATCCACTATCTACAATCTCTGGTCCATGAACTACTACTCCTATTTTCATACTTCCACAAAATTTAAATTTTTTATTTAAAATACTTTTAATTAGGTGAAATTTATGGAGATATTATTGCCAGAGATAAAGAATATTAAGCTAAATCAACTTCTTATAAAGAGAAGATCTATAAGAAGTTTTAGGGATGATCCTTTGACTTTAGAGGATTTATCCAATCTTTTATTTGCTGCTTATGGAATAACTAATAATTTTGGATTTAGAACAGTCCCATCTGCAGGAGCTACATTTCCACTAGAGATTTATGTAAATATCAAAAATGTTATTGATGTTGATGAAGGAGTTTATAAATATATTCCTGAGAGGCATTCTATAGTGCTACATCTGAGTAGGGATGTTAGCTATGACTTAGCTATAGCTTCATTAAATCAGATGTTTATAGCAGAGGCCCCTGTTGTTATAATAATTACAGCTGATTTCTATAGAACTGTGAAGGTTTATGGAAATAGAGGTTATAGGTATGTTTATATGGAGGCAGGAAGTTCTTATCAAAATGTTTATCTAATGGCAACAGCATTAAATCTTGGTACTGTTGCTGTTGGAGCATTTTATGATGATAAAGTTAAAGAAATTTTGATGATAGATGAAGATCCTCTCATTCTCCTTCCTGTTGGTAAGCCATTTAAAACTGTTTAATTTTTCATTGTTCACACAGACCCTTTGTAAATCTTAGCTAATCTTTTTATAAATTTAATATCATCTTCATTTAGATTTAATTTATTTCTAACAACTTTTCCTACTTTATTCTCTCCAAATAATAAAGCTATAGCTGATGTAAAATTTTTTGTAGTTTTTTTCTTTTTAGCTTTATCAAAGTCAATGATATAAACTTTTTCACCTACTAAAAAATGCCTTCCTCCTTTTATTTCTTTATGCTCTATATTCAAACTATCCAATCTTAAAGCTATTTTTAAAACTTCTTCAATAACTTCTATTAAATTCTTTTTATCTAACTTTTCTACTACTGATTTTAACTCTTCTCCTTCAATATACTCCATGATTAGGTAATCTTTAGAATAATCATAAACTTTTGGAGAGATATTATAAGGTTCTAACAATTTTAAAATATTAACTTCATTTAATATTGTATTCTTCCCATCAGTTCTTGGAATTTTTACAGCTACAGTTTTATTGTTATATATTCCTTTGAAAACTACTCCTCTATGTCCTTTACCAATAGCATCAACTAATTTTACTTTCTTTTTTAACTTTTCTAATACCTTTTCATCAACAATTTCATTAGGTATTTTTTTGAAAAGCATGATACTATCTATGTAATAACTAATCATATCTACTTTTTGGTTCTAATAAATCCCTTAACCCCTCTCCAATTAAGTTAAAACCAAGGACTATAATCATAATCATCAATCCAGAAAAACCTGTTATCCATGGAGCTACAGTTAAATAATTCTTCCCAGAATTTAATATTGTTCCCAATTCAGGAGTAGGAGGTTGAATCCCCAATCCTAAGAATCCCAATGTAGATATAGTTAATATAACATTTCCTATGTTCAATGTAGCCAATACAATTAGGGGATTTATCATATTAGGAATTATGTGTTTAAACAATATCCATACATCACTAGCTCCACATGCTTTAGATAATATAACAAACTCTTTCTCTTTTAATGATAAACATAAACCTCTTGCAATCCTTGCATAGCTTACCCAGTTAGTTATTGTAATGGCTAAAATAACAATCCAAATTGATGATGTAATATCTAATGTAACTAAAAATATTCCAACCATAGCTATATTTAGAACAATGTCAGGTATTGACATGAAAGTGTCAATTATTCTTCCAATAATATCATCTAATACCCCACCAACATATCCAGAAATAGCTCCAATTAAACAACCTATAGCTAATGAGAGTAAGGTTATAGCAAAAGCTACAAATAATGATACTCTAGCTCCATAAAGTACTTGTGCAAATAGATCTCTACCTAATTGATCTGTCCCAAAAGGATGTTCTAATGATGGAGGGGACAATCTATTTAGCATATCTGTCTTATAAGGATTTTCAGTTATATAAGGAGCTAATAAACTTAATAAAGCTACTGTTCCAATAATAAATAATCCTAACTTCAAAGTTTTCATATCATCCCTCATATCTTATCCTTGGGTCGATTATTGCATATAAAATATCAATAATCAAATTTACTGTAATCATTAATATCCCACTTAAAAACACTAAAGCCTGAACTACAGGAAAATCTCTTGATATTACTGATTCCACTAAGTATCTCCCTAAACCTGGCCATGAGAAAACAGATTCTACTATAACTGAACCAATAATCAAATGATGAAAGCTTAAACCTAAATATGTTATTATTGGAATTAATGCATTTCTTAATGCATGTTTTAATAATATAACCCTTTCTGGTAAACCTTTTGCTCTAGCAGTTAAAATATAATCTTCATTTAAAACTTCCAATATTGAGGACCTAATAAACCTTGTTTTTATAGCCATAAATGAAAAACTCCATGTTATGACTGGTAAGATTAGATGTTTAATACTTCCATAACCAAATGCAGGTAATATTCTTAATTTTACAGAAAATATCCATATTAAAATTAAACCTAACCAAAAACTAGGAATACTTATTCCCAAGAGTGTGAATAACCTTGATATATTATCTATAAATTTATCTTTATAAATAGCTGATAAAGTCCCTAAAATAAAAGCAAATTCTAATGATATTATAAAGGTTAATGAAAACAGCTCCAATGATGGTTTTAATCTTTTTATAATTTCATCCATAACAGGTTCTCCACTTTTCCAAGATTTTCCAAAATCTCCTCTTATAGCATGTGATAACCAATTTATATATTGGATATAAATTGGCTTGTCTAAACCAGATTCTTTTCTAAATTTTTCTATCATTTCTTTTGAAGGTTCAGTTCCAGAGGTTATAGAAACTATTAACTCTGCAGGATCTCCTGGAAAAACATAAAGAAGTGAAAAAGATATTAAAGATATACCAATCAAAACAGGAAAAGCATATGATATTCTTTTTAAAATATATTTTATCATAATTTCCCCTCAAAAAATAAAAATTATTCTAATTTAACCCCTATAGAATAAAACTGTGGTTCAGCATATTTAAAGAAGTCTGATTCATTAACTTCTACATTGGGTCTTAATACTACAGTCATAATATCATGGTATAACGGTACAACTCCCATTTCATCATATAATGCCTTATAAAATTCTATTAACTTCTGTTTTCTCTTTTCTTTGTCAAAGTTCTCTGGATTTTCTAAGATGTCTTTACATAATGAACAAACTTTTTCACTTTCATAAGCATCCCATTTTCCTCCAGGATAAAATCTCCAATATAATCTTAAATAAAATCTTCTGTCAGTACCTCCTATGTAATATATTCTCATATCATAATCTCCGGAATTCCTCTTCTGTCTATAGGCACCAGGTTCTAATATTTCTAAATTAACATTAAATCCAGCTTTATTTAACTGAGATTGTATTAATTGTCCAACTAATATTTGATCACTTTGACTTTTATCTACAATTAAATTTACTTTTGCACCCAATAGCCCTTTCTTCTTTAATATCTCTCTCGCCTTTTCTGGATTGTATTCATATGTTATATTAGCCTCTTTCATTCCTGGAGCTTCTGGAGGAAACATGCCATGCCATGCAGGTCTTACTTGATTACCAAAGATTTTTACTATATCATCTCTATTTATTGCTAAACTTACAGCTTTTCTTACTTCAGGATCATTAAATGGAGGTTTTTTATAGTTGAAAGCTATAACCCATGTTAATGGTATGTTTCTTTTATAGACTTTAAATCCTTCTTTTTCTAATATTGGTAACTGGTTTCTTGGTGTGTAAGCAGAACCTCCATGAACATAATCACAGATTCCATCAACATCTCCACTTCTTAAAGCCATTATTCTTGTATTTTCATCAGGAATAACTTTTAAAACAAATTCTTTGAATTTTGGTTTAATTTTTTTTCTTTCATACCAGTAAATGTTTGGAGTATAGGTGGAATATTGATCTTCAACATAATTTTTAACAGCCAATGGTCCGGTACCTATAGGTTTTATTAATGTTCCATTAGGATCCCCAATAGGCTTAACTGATGTAGGGGACATTATTGATAGGTGATATTCTGCCATCTTAGCTAGATTAAAGAATCCTGGTTTGTCAAAATATATTGCTACTGTGTATTTGTCGATAACCTTAACATCTTTTGGAGCTAAACTATGCCCTTTAACAATTAATCTCTTCATTGTAAAAGCTACAGCATTAGCATCTAATTCTGTACCATCAGAAAACTTTACACCTTTCTTTAAATGGAAAATTATTTCTTTACCACCATCTTTAATTTCCCAACTTTCTGCCAAGTTTGGAAGAATTTCATCATTTTTTAAATTATATTCAACTAATTTTTCTAAAACTTCAGATTTGGGGAAGAAACCAACTCCCCATTTTCCTCCTTTTAATCTAGGGTCCTTACCATATCCTATAATCACAGTATCCTTATATTTTACCTCTTTTATAGACTCTACACTCTTTCCTACATTTTCACTTTTTTCTGTACAGCCTAAAAATAAACAAGAAAATCCTATTAATAAAAAAAGTACCAATATCTTCCTCAACATCCCACCTCATAAGTTAATTGTTATTGTTGATACTAGATGTCTTTTATCAACATTATTTGAGAGAGTATCAACATACCTCGCTGATAAAACATTTATACCTTCAGCTAATTTAATCTCATTATTAGAATTAAATTTAAATTCCCCATTTTTGTTTCTTAATGTGATTTCAGCTGGAACTTGTTTTCCTCTAAAAATAACATCAACTTTAATTTTTTTATCAATCTTATCAGGTATAATTTCTAATTCAAAACCTAAAGGTTCTATTTTTTTATTTAAATAAACTTTTGAATATCCAATAATTTCCCTAGTCTCTTTTATTTTGTATTTATCTGGTATATTTTTTCCAAATATCCACTTATTATCTTCAGTTAAAGAATAAATTCCCTTATTATATTCAATACCTAAAGCATCAGCTTCATCAAATTCTAAAAATAGAGCTTCTTTAGAAGAAGAAATTTTATCCTTACCAACTACTAAAGGATAATATTTCCCATCTTTTACATAAAAAGCTCTTGTAATTGCTAATGGATCCAACTTTCCATCAGTTTTTGGATAATGTCCCCATTTAAGATATCCTCTATCTTCAATTTCTATCCAAACTTCATGATTTATTAATCGTATTAATTTTTCCATTATTACCACCTAATTATACATGACATAAATTATATTAACTATTATTAAAATTTTTCTATTTAAGATGATTAAATATTATAATTTTACACATAGGTGAGATATTGTTAGATATCAGGAATCTCTCAGTTGAATTTAAATTAGGAAAAAAATCTGTTAAAGCAGTTAATAATGTTTCTCTAAAGATTAATGAAAATGAGACAGTTTGTTTAATTGGAGAAAGTGGTTCTGGAAAATCTGTTTTAGGTTTATCCATATTAAAACTTCTTCCTGAAAATGTGAAGATCTCTGGGGAGGTTTATTATAAAAATAAAAACCTTCTCTCTTTACCAGAAAAAGAATTAAAAAATATAAGAGGAAAAATAATTGCTTGGATTCCACAGACTTCATCAGCTTTAAACCCTGTTATTACTGTTGGAGAGCAGATAGCCGAGCCATTAATTTATCACCTAAAGTTAGACAAGAAAAGGGCTTGGAGAAGAGTTATTGATCTATTAAATTTTTTTTCTATTATCCCTGCCGAAAAAAGGGCTAAACAATATCCACATCAATACAGTGGAGGTATGAAGCAGAGAGCTTTAGTAGCTATGGGTATATCAGCAGAACCAGAATTTATAATAGCTGATGAACCAACAAAGGGATTAGATATAGTAAAAAAGTTTAATGTCATTGAAGCTTTTAAAAAAATAAAAAAGAAGAAACTTTCACAGTTAATAATAACTCATGATCTTCATCTTGCTGAGGTTATTGGTGATAAAATAAGTGTTATGTACTGCGGGCAAGTCTTAGAAGTTTGTAATAAAAATAGATTTTTTAATGAACCTTTGCACCCATATTCAAAAGCTCTTTTAGAAGCCCTCCCAGATAGAGGATTAAAACCTATAAGAGGTTTTCCCCCTAGTATGGTTAATCCACCAAGTGGATGTAAATTTCATCCTAGATGTGATTACTGTTTAGACATTTGTAAAAGGAAAGAACCTCCATTTTTTAAAGTTGAGGATTCATTAGTGAGGTGTTGGAGATATGATAATTGGAAAGAATCTAACTAAAATATTTTATCATGGATACATTAGAAAAACAAAAATTGTAGCAGTTAATAATGTTTCTCTAAAGATTAATGAAAATGAGACAGTTTGTTTAATTGGAGAAAGTGGTTCTGGAAAATCTACATTAGGGCATTTGTTATTAAGATTAATAAAGCCTGATAAAGGAGATATTTACTTTTATAATTCCAATATAACAAAAATGAAAGAAAAAGAAATTAGAAAAATTAGAAAATATTTACAACTAATTCCTCAACATCCCGACCTTTCTTTAAATCCCAGATGGAAAATAAAAAAAAGTTTACTAGAGCCGTTAATATTAAATAAAATTGAAAATAAAGATGAAGTACTAAGAAGGGTATTATATGATGTTGGAATAAAAGAGGAATTATTAGATAGATATCCTCATGAAGTTAGTGGAGGGGAATTACAAAGGGTGATTATAGCTAGAGCAATTTCATTAAAACCTAAATTTATTGTATGTGATGAACCTACATCTATGTTAGACATATCAACTCAAGCATCCATATTAAATTTATTAAAAAAAATAAAAGAGGAATATAAACTTTCTTATCTTTTTATAACTCATGACTTAGATGTAGCTAAAATTATGGGAGATAAATTTTTAGTAATGTACAGAGGGGAGATAATAGAAGAAAATGATAATTTAGAAAAACCTTTACATCCATATACAGAAATGTTATTAAATAGGAAAAGGTTATTGGAAAATAATGGGAATGTTAATAATGGGTGTAAATTTTTTTATCACTGTCCATATGCTGAAGAGATCTGTTTTAAAGAAGAACCTCCAACAGTTGAAGTTAATGGTAAAAAAGTCAAATGTTTTAAATATTTAAAATAATAAACATTTGGGGATTTGATATGATATGTATAGGTTTAGAAGGGACTGCTGAAAAGACAGGAGTGGGAATAGTTGATGATAAAGGCAATATTTTATTTAATAAAACTATTCTTTATAAACCAGAAAGGACGGGTATTAATCCTAGAGAAGCTGCTGATCATCATGCTGAAACATTCCCAAAATTGATAGAGGAAGCTTTCAATGTTGTTGATAAGGAAGAAATTGATTTAGTAGCCTTTTCTCAAGGACCAGGATTACCTCCAAGTTTGAGAGTTACTGCTACAGTGGCAAGAACATTAGCTTTAACATTAAATAAGCCCATTATAGGGGTTAATCATTGTATAGCCCATATAGAAATAGGAAAACTTACAACAAAAGCCGAAGATCCTTTAACACTTTACGTAAGTGGAGGAAATACTCAGGTTATAGCTTATGTTTCTAATAGATATAGGGTTTTTGGGGAAACATTAGATATAGCTATAGGAAACTGTTTAGATCAGTTAGCAAGATATTTAAATCTCCCACATCCTGGAGGAGCTTATATAGAAAAGTTAGCTAAAGATGGAAAAAAATTGTTAGATTTTCCATATACTGTTAAAGGTATGGATATAGCTTTTTCTGGTTTATTAACAGCAGCTATAAGAGCTTATGATTCTGGAGAGAGGGCAGAGGATGTATGCTTTTCTATACAAGAGTATGCATTTGCCATGCTAACAGAGATTACTGAAAGGGCACTCGCACACACTAACAAAGGAGAAGTGTTATTAGTTGGAGGAGTAGCTGTTAATGAGAGATTAAGGGAGATGTTGGGGAATATGTGTAAAGATCAAAATGTTGATTTTTATGTCCCTCCAAAAGAGGTTTGTGGAGATAATGGAGCTATGATAGCATGGCTTGGTCTTCTAATGTATAAAAATGGAAAAAGAATGAAATTAGAAGAAACAAAGATCATTCCAAACTATAGAACTGATATGGTTGAAGTCAATTGGATTAAAGAAATAAAAGGGAAAAAAAGAACAATTCCTAAAAATCTGATTGGAAAAGGAGCAGAAGCAAATATATGGAGAGAGAAATATTTGGATTATGAAGTAATTATAAAAGAAAGAATAAAAAAAAGTTATAGGGATGAGAGGTTAGATGAAAAAATTAGAAAGAATAGAACTGTAAGAGAGGCTAGATATTTATCTATGATAAAAGATTTTGGAATAGCATCACCATACGTTTTTGATGTGGATTTAGAGAAAAAAAGAATAATGATGAGTTATCTTGCAGGCGAGCTATTAAAAGATGTAATAGAAAAGAATACTGAGTTAGCTTATAAAGTAGGAGAGATTGTAGGAAAGTTGCATGGTAATAATATAGTTCATAATGATTTAACAACATCAAACTTTATATTATTTAATAATAATATATATATTATAGATTTTGGATTAGCAAAAATTTCTAATTTGGATGAAGATAAAGCTGTAGATTTAATTGTTTTTAAAAAAGCTTTATTATCAACACATTATAAAAAATTTAATGAAATTTGGGAGAAGTTTTTAGAAGGTTATAAAGTTTATAAAAGATATAAAGAAATATTAAAGGTTATGAATGATGTGGAAAGGAGAGGTAGATATAAATGAAATTTCTTTTTATATCTTCTAACTTAGATCCTGCAAGTAAAAATATTGCTAGTTTTTTAAATGAATATTTTGAAGTATTTAAAGTTGAAAAAGAATTATTAAATGTTAAAAAAGAAGATCTCCCTAAAGCTAGTTACTATATATTTTTATCAAAGCACAGGAGTTCATCCAATCAACCCTCTCTCACTGTTCATGTTCCTGGATTGTTAGATAGGGATGTCTGTTCAGCTTCAGCAGTTTTAAACTCTCTTTTATTAAATAATATCTACAATTTTTATAGAAAATCTAACTTAAATGGCTTTAATGTCTGTTTTGAAGTGGTTCATCACACACCAACAGATATAGATAAACCCACATGCTTTGTAGAGATTGGTAGTACTGAGAAGGAGTGGAAGGATGAGAGATTAGGAAAGATAATGGCTGATGCAATAGTAAAAACTGTTGAGCAGATAGAAAGTGGAGATTACGATGAAAAAATTAAAGCTGTAGGATATGGAGGAAACCATTATGCTCCAAAATTCACAAAGCTATGTTTAGAAGGAAAATACTATTTTAGTTATTTAATTCCAAAATATGCTAATGTTAGTGAAAATGTTCTAAAAAAGATTGTAAAAAGTGATGTGGAAAGATTATTAATAGATTGGAAAGGTAGTAAATCTGAAGGAAGAAAAAAGATGATAGAGTTCTTTAAAAGTTATAATATTGATTATGAGAGGGTTTAAATGGATTTAAAAAAAATTTTATTAATGTTTAAAGAAGGAAAAATTAGTTTAGAAGAAGCTGAAAAATTTATTAAATTGAATTATTATGAAAATTTGGAAGGAATATTAAGATTAGATGTTAACAGAAAATTTAGGACAGGTATTCCTGAAGTTGTTTTTGGTAGAGGGAAGGAGTTAGAGGATATCATAAAAGCTACTTTAAAATTAGCAGAGAGAAATAATATAGCATTAGCAACAAAGATTGATAATATAAATGAATTAGAGAAGAAGATTAAGGAATATGACTTAAAAGGATACATAGTTAAAATTAATAAGAAGGCAAAAACATTAACAATAATAAAAGAAGGATATAAAGTAAAGAAAATTGGAAAAGTAGCTATATTAACTGGAGGTACTGCTGATATACCAATAGCTGAAGAGGCTAAAGAAACTCTAAATATTTTAGGTGTAGAAGCGATAACATTTTATGATGTAGGTGTTGCAGGAATTCATAGGTTATTTCCAGCATTAAAAATAATATTAGAAGAAAAAATACCTTGTGCTATTGTTATAGCAGGGATGGAAGGGGCTTTACCTTCAGTTGTAGCATCTCTTATAGATATTCCCATTATAGCTGTTCCTACATCAGTAAATTATGGAGTGAAAATAACTCCTCTACTAGCTATGCTTCACTCATGTTCTCCAGGTGTAGCAGTTGTTAACATTGATAATGGATTTGGAGCTGCAACATTTGCTTATTTAATAGTAAGTGTAATGAACAGGTGGAAGCATGATAAAAATCCTTGAAGGAGAATTTCTAAAATCATTGAAAGATATTAAATTGGAAGATGCTACTAGAGAAGTTAATACTGGGTATATTCAGATATACACTACTGAAGATGATAAAATAATATATGGATACATTTTTGTTGAAAATGGAGAAGTTGTTGGATATTATTACACAGATAATAAATCTGTAGAAGATATGGGAAATCCTGAAAAAGTTTTAGAGCTTTTTAAAAAAGAAAATAAAGAGATTGAGTTATATAAATATGAAAAAGATAAATTAAATCTTTTAGAATGGCTTTATCCAGAAATATTTAACATTAAGAAGAAGGCTAAGGCTAAAGAAGAAATTATAATAGAGGAAAAAGAGGAAGATTATATTAATATTAAATTAGGTATTCCACTACCCATTCCAGCATTTACAAATGTAAAGGATTTTAAGAAATATTTAAATATGTTTGAGTATAGTATAGTTAATGTTTATAGAAAATCAAAAGATGATTTAGAAAATGGTTATATTGTTTATAAAAAAGATATTCCTATAGCAGCAGCTTATGAGTGCAAAAAAGGAGTGTTATTTGGAAATAAAGCTTATAAAAAAATAAAAGAGATGTTGGATGATAAAAACTCTATAATTGATATATATCCATATGATAATAAAAAACTTAATATACTTTTAGAAGTTTACCCACAAATGGAAATGGGTTATGAAGAAAAAGTTGAAGAAGAGAAAAAAATATCTGAATTCTTAAAAAAAGATTTAGAAAATCTATCAAGAGATGAATTATTAAAGAAGTTAGGAATAAAAGAACCTGATGAAGATTGGGTAGATGGAATAATTAAAGATTTTTTAAAACCTAGTATGGAAGACCTTTTAGATTTAAAAACTCTAATAGAAAATGAAATTAAGAAAAGTTTAAAAGAGTTAGATATTGTTGAGGATGTTCTGGTTAGTATTAATATAAATTGGGAAAATGGCAATTATATTGTTGTTGGGCATGTAAATGTTATTAGAAAAAAATTATTTGGTTTAATAAAGAAAACTTTAAAAAAAGAAACTGTTGAAGAAATTATTGAAAAATGTGTCAGAAAGTATTTATCAAATTACATAATAAAAGTAGATATAAGCATAAATTAAAGGTGTAAAAGAAATGTTATCTACAATAGTATTTCTACTCTCATTTTGTATTGGAACTGTTTTAGGTATTTATGTAAAAATAAAGAGGGAAAAGAATATAGAAAAAAATCATAAAGAACTAGAAAATAAAGTTATTGAAAATCTAAAGGAATTAAAAAAATATGTTGCCCCATTAGATGATAGGGAATATTCTAAAGAGTATGATCTTGTTGAAATAGCTTTAGATTATGGTTTAGAAGATATTGTTGTTGTTAATGATGAGGGATTAGTAATAGCATCTACATTAAAAGATGGAGAAATGTTAGGAGCTAGTGGTTTAGATATTTATGAGAGAATTAAAAAATATCATGATGACACTAAGAAAGTTATTATCTATAAGGATAATCTTTATACATATATATATAGAGGGAAACTAAATAATGAGAGGATATATATAATTATAGATTCAAAGACACAGATAGATAAGTTTAATGAAATAGAAATATTGGGAAAAATAGCAAAGATTTTAAGGAAACAATATATGGCTCCATTAGAAAATATAGAAAGTATTTCTGGAGAGATTATAAAGGTATAACTGTTCCTTCAACAGGAACATAAGCAGGAATTTTTAATGTCTTCCATATGGTCATTGCAAATGACAGGGATTGGTATCTTTCACCATGCATAACTATAGCTTTTTCAGGTTTTGGAATTTTTTTAATATATCTAACTAAAGAATTATAATCACTATGAGCTGAAAATTCTAATTTTATAACTTTCCCTCTAATTTTTATAGTGTTTTTAAATGGCTTTATTTCTCTAATTCCTTCTTCTAAAGCTTTTCCTAATGTACCCTCTGCTTGATGACCAGTGAGAATTAGTTTATTTTTTTCATCTTTTAATAGTTTTAAATATTTTAAAACAGGCCCTCCTTGAAGCATACCTGAAGTAGATACTATTATACATGGTTCATTAGAAAACACTTTTTTTTCATCGGCTTTTTTAATATCTCCAAATGGATTTATTCCTGATTCTATCGTATTTTTTAATTTTGGATTTAACCAATCTTTATATGATAAATATATCCCAGTTGCATGAATTAATGAACCATCAGTGTAAATTTTAGCATCTAATTGTCCACTTCTTATATAGTTATTAAGAACCACTAATATCTCTTGTGCCCTTCCTACAGAAAAAACTGGGATTATAACTTTTCCACCACCTTCAATAGTTTCAGAAACCTCTTCTATCAACTGTTTTTCCAAAACCTTTCTTGAGGGTTTAATGTCTAATGGAGAACCATAAGTGGATTCAATTATTAAAACATCAATTTCATCAATATCTGTGTCAGCAGATCTTACTGTTCTTGAAGGCCCTTCATTAATATCTCCAGTATATAATATCTTTTTTCCATCAATTTCTAAATATATAGATGAGCTACCTAATATATGACCTGCATTATAAAGCTTAAACTTTAAACTACCCAAATCTTTTTCTTCATAATAATTTAAGGTTTCAACACTCTTTAAAGATCTATATATATCCTCTTCCTTATAGGCTTTACTTATATTTAAGGTTTCTTTCCATGTTATATACATCAAATCAGCTGTTGGATGTGTACAATAGATTTTTTTAAATTTATAAAATGGAATAGCCCCACAGTGATCATAATGAGCATGGCTGACAATAACTTCTAAATTATTTTCTATATTTGGGATTTCTCCACTATTTGGAGATGCTCCACAGTCTAATAATATCCTTTTCTCTTTTCCAATAACTTCTACACAACTTTTTCCTACTTCTTGACAACCTCCATGAAATTTTAATAAGACCATAAATATGACCTTAATTTTATTTTTATTTCATTACACAGTATACTAAAATTGGAAATATAATTGTAGCTTCTCCCCATATTTCCACATAATTGGCCTCAGCAGAAATTTTTCCCCAAGATATACCTTCTTCTGGTGGAGCTCCACTTAAAGAACCATCCCAAGGTAGAGCTGTTGTTATATAGATGGCATAATCAGTACCTTCCCTAAAGAGGTTTGCATTAATAATAGCATGTTTTGGTAATGATCCACCTAAGATAATACATGCAGTTTCCTTTGCATTTATGGCTATATCATTTAACTTTACAATATCATTTGCAATATCTATCTTTAATTCACTATCTTTCTTAAACTTTTTAAAGAAATAAAGCATATCCCCTATAGATCCATCAGTTATTGCTGGGCAAAATATGGGAATATTATTTTTATATGCCCAATATAAAATAGACTTCTCCTTCTCTTTTCCTAATTTTTTATCCATGAATTCTCCAAGTTTATAACAAAATTCACTAGCAGTAACTATTTTATTATCTCTATTTAATAGCTCTTCAAAAAATTCCATCATATATTTTTCAAACTCAATATATCTATCATTTGGAACAAAGATATTTCCAATCCTATTTATACCTTTTTCTCTTAACTCTTTTCCATTTACAAACCAATCTCCCAATATAAATGGTTTTAGACATTTGATAAAATCTTCTTCCACACCTCCAGCAGTGGTGACTATAACATCAACTTTTTTATGTTTTGCTAAATATGCAATAATTTCTCTTAAACCTGATGAAACAATGTTTGATGTATATCCAAAAAATACTTTTATATCTTCTCCTCTCTTTCTCTTCTCCTCTATCTTTTTCCATATCTCAATAGCTTTCCCTAGATGACTTGCTTGAAAACCTATTTTTTTATAATAGTTTTTTATAATATCCTCTAAGCTAATATCCTCATCTAACCAAGGACCTTCAATCTCTATCCCACTAATATCTTCACTCTGTTTTAAAACAATGTCTTTTGGATCCATGATCCCCCTCCCAAATTTTAATAAAATTTTAATAGAAAGTTTTATATATAATAAAATTTAATTTTTAATAGTGTATAGATGTAACACAAATATAAACAGGTGATTATTGTGATAAGAGAAATTTCAGTTAAAGGAATAAAGATACCTGAGCTGTTAGTTGAAAGAGTTTTAAATAAGATGAAAGAGGGGATGTTAATTATAGAAGCTGAAGATTGGCAAATAGATAAGATAAAAGATGTGGCTAAAAAATATAATTATAAAGTTAATGTTGAAGGTAATAAAATAATAATTCACATTGGTAAAATTGCAGCTAATAGAACAATAAATGTTGTTGGTGCAACTTGCCCAGGACCAATTATGATGGTTTCTGATGTTTTAGAGAAGATGAATGTTGGAGAAGTCTTAGAGATAATTGCTGGAAAAAATGCATTAACTGATTTAACAGAAGGATTAAAAGGAGCTGGACATGAGGTTTTATCTATAGAAGAATTAGAAGATGGAAATTATAGAATATTGATTAAAAAAGGGGAGAAGAAAGTTGAAGGTGTAACAACAATAACTATTGATGAATTATTTATTATAAATACAACTGGTACTGGAAATGCTGAAAAGGCTTATGCTACATTTTTAATGGCAGATGTGGCTAAAAAAATGAATTTGAAGCCAACAATATTCTTAATGATGGATGGAGCAAGTTTAGCATTGAAGGGAGAGTGTGATAAAGTTAAACATCCTGATTTCCCAAAATTAGGGGATTTAGTTAGAAAAGCTATAAAAGAAGGAGTAAAAGTTTATGTTTGTGAATTAAGTGCTAAGTTCAGAGGTATCAATGAAGAAAATCTTGAAGAAGGTTTTGAAATTGCTGGAGCTCCGACATTCTTAAACTATCTGTCAAAACCAAATGTTAGACCAGTATGGCTTTGAAGAATATTAAGGTGAGTGGTTATGAACACAGTTTTAATGATCATGTCCCTATCAGTTATTTTTGGAGCTATGTTATCAGGATTTGCTACATTTAGAATGACAGGAATGAGGTTTATGCCACACTTTGTATCTTTAATATTAGCTTTCATATTAACATTAGCCTCATTGTTCATAAACAATATATTATTATTCTACTTAGCAATTGCATTTCAAATAATTACCCCAATTACAATCTGTGGAACAATATGTAATATCTTAAAAACCCAATTCCAAAATACAGGTATTTATTCATCTCACTTAGCATTAATGGGTATGCTCTTTATTTTAGCAATTGGAAATCTATTATATATTTAACTCTTTCAATAATTTTAAAAGCAATAATTTATTGATTTTAATATCTTTCAATAAAAGCCCTCCTTTAGCTTTATAACCAATAACAATAACGTCTTCATTTTTATATCTTAAAATAAATGTTTTTTTCTCATTTATTAAAATATTAGATAGTTTTTTTAAGCTATCTAATAAATTTTTAAAATTTTCTATTTTCTTGAGAAATGAGTCTTCTTTTTTATCATTTTTAATAGTTTTTATAATTCTTTCAACAATAATAAATATTTCCTTAAAAGTTTTAGGATTCTCTAAATTTAAAATAATTTCATCTTTATTTATCTCTAATAAAAAAATATTAGTTAATAATATTTTTAAAGAACCTTTTTTTACAAAATTTTGAAAAAATATAATATATTTTAGCATAATTTATTCCTTTTTCTCTCTTTTTAATGGAATGATTTTTAATCCCACTTCACCATCAATAGAGAAAGTTAGATCTTCAAAAACTAATTTAACTTCACTACCACTTCCTTCTATAATATCTAATATTTTCTCAATATCTATTTTTATCTCTGGTAGTTTATTTTTAATTTCATCAATAATCTTTATCATTTCTTCAATTTTCTCTTTAGATAATTCTACTTTTTTTTCTTTTAAAGATGTTAAAAACTCTGATACTTTCTTTATTTTTTCTATTAACTCAGAAGGAACTTCTATTTTTATTTCTTTAACATCCTTTTCACTCATAATTATCACCTATTAAAATTTATTTTAAATTGTTATATAAAGTTTTACATTTTAACCATATAATTAAATTTATTAATGTTAGAAAAATTTATATAGAACTTCAAAGACAGATATTAAATAGAAAAAAAATAAGGTGATGATGTATGTTTGGAAGAGACCCATTTGACTCATTATTTGAAAGAATGTTTAGAGAATTTTTCTCAATGCCTATGGGTAGTTCTACAACAATAATGCAAACTTCTAGAGGAATACAAATAAGTGGTAGTGGATTTATGCCAATATCAATAATTGAAGGAGATGACCATTTAAAAGTTATTGCATGGTTACCAGGAGTTAATAAGGAGGACATAGTTTTAAATGCTGTTGGGGATTCATTAGAGATAAGAGCTAAAAGAAGCCCATTAATGATAACTGAAAGTGAAAGAATAATTTACTCAGAAATTCCAGAGGAAGAAGAGATATATAGAAATATTAAATTACCTGCTGTTGTTAAAGAAGATAAAGCATCTGCTAAATTTGAAAATGGAGTATTAACAGTAATTCTACCAAAAGCAGAATCTTCAAGAAGAAAAGGTATTAGAATAGACTAAATTTGAAATGGCTCATCATTTATTTCTATACTATTTTCTTTAAACCATTTTCCATATTTTT
This sequence comes from Methanocaldococcus villosus KIN24-T80, assembly GCF_000371805.1. Lineage (NCBI taxonomy): Archaea > Methanobacteriati > Methanobacteriota > Methanococci > Methanococcales > Methanocaldococcaceae > Methanocaldococcus > Methanocaldococcus villosus. The sequence continues at coordinate 71,112 of NZ_AQUK01000001.1, read as the reverse complement.
TATCTACATTAATTATATGCATTGAAATCCATCCTATAAGAAATGAAACAGCACTTCTAAAATCATTATCAGATCCATTTTCTATTTTAGGAATTAACTTTTCTATTAAAGTTTTTACAAATAGTTCATGAGTTTTCTTATGTTTTTCATATTCCGGATATTTATATCTCTCCATAATCTTCTCTTCATGCTTAAAGTGTTTAGTAGCATATTCAATAACTCTCTCTTTTAATAGGAGTTTAGCTTTTTCTTTTTCACCTTTTTTGATAAGTTCAAATATATCATTTAAAGTTTTAACTAGATATTTATGTTCTTCATCAAAAGTTTTTATACCAGTTTCTAAATCTTTAGACCATTTAATTATCTCCATAATTTCACCACTTAACTTAAATATATTTAAAAATATATATAACATTTATTCTAAGTGGGAAAATGGATCTATATATAGTAGCAAAAGAGATAATTTTGAATTATGGATATTTTGGAATTTTCTTCTTATCTATGATAGAAGCAATATTTTTCCCAATACCTCCAGATGTATTTTTATTAAGTTCAACATATTTTGGTTTAGATCCATTATTATCAACAGTTATGGCAACTTTAGGAACAGTAGTAGGTGGAACAATAGGATATTTTTTAGGTTATAAATTTGGGCATCCTATATTTTTAAAACTATTTAATGAAAAATATCTAATAAAAGGAGAAGAATTTTTTAATAAGTATGGGGTTTTTGGAATAGTAATAGCAGGCTTTACTCCAATACCCTATAAAGTTATAGCATGGCTTTCAGGAATATTTGAAATGAATCTGTGTTTATTTGTGATTGCTACATTTATTGGTAGATTCCCAAGATTTATTATGGTGGCATATTTTGGAGATCTTATAAAAAATTTAAAAATAGGAGCAATATTAGCATTTTTCATTTTTGCCTTATGTCTTATAATAATAAAAATAAAAAAGTAGTTTTATTCTTCTTCATATTTTTTAAATATTTCATCATAAACTCCTTGATCTATCTCTTTCTGTACTTCTTTTGGATCTTTTCCTTCTACAGTAACTCCCATAGACCCACAAGTACCTAAAACTTCTTTAACAGCATCTTTTAAAGTGTAAGATAACATAGATTTTCTTTTCATTTTTGCTATTTTAATTGCTTGTTCTAATGTTAAATTCCCTACAACTTCATGTCTTGGTTCATGAGCTCCTTTCTCTATACCCAACTCTTTCTTTATTAATGCTGATGTTGGTGGGATACCTACTTCAATTTCAAACTTCCTTGTTTCAGTATCAACTATAACTTTAACAGGAACTTGCATTCCTTCATATTCTTTTGTTTTTTCGTTAATCTCTTTAACAACTTGCATAACATTTACTCCCAATGGACCAATAGCTGGCCCTAATGGTGGACCAGCTGTAGCTCTCCCTCCAGTAACTAATACTTCTACAACCTCTTTACCCATACTTTCACCAAAAAGTATTATCCCTGATGTTTCATTAATCTTAAAATAAATTTGGAATATATAAAATTAACTCTTATTTTTGTTTTGATATAATTTTAACACTCTCAACTGGTAAAGTTATAGGAATAGGTACTGTAGCATTTTCTAACTCTAATGTAATTTCTTCTTTATTTTTATCAACTTTTATTACTTTTGCTCTCTCCCCTTTGAAAGGCCCAGCTATTATTTCTACAACATCACCTTTTTCAATATTTTCAATGATTTTTTTAGGAGTTAAAAGTTGCTCTATCTCTTCAATATTTATTGTTCCTTTAACTAATCCTTTAACTCTAGGCATTCCTTTTATTAACTCCTTAACAACTCCTTCAGATTCTGCCTCAACTAGAACATATCCTTTTAAAGCTTCTGAAGCTAATATTGAATAAACATCTAAATTTTCTTTTTCTACTCTCCCATACATAAGTTCAGCTATATTTTTTTCTTGACCTACCATTGTTCTCACGGCAAAAATCATAAAAAATCACCTTTTATTCATAAAAATTTTATTATTTTTTGAAAATAGTGGTTTTTATATAAACAGCTGGAACATGGATGATGTACCCAATTACTCCTAAAACTGTTATACCCAAAGCTGTAATCTTAGCAACATTGATATATTCTTCTTTTGTAGGTTTTTTTAAAACTAGCCAAACCCTCCTACACTCTTCTAAAAATTCTTTTAACTTTTCTATCTTTCTATCAAAATCCATGGCTATCCCTTTAAATATCTGGGATTCCTAACTCTTTTTTTAATTTGTCTTTTTTATGAGTTTTCCTTATTATACCTTTCTCAAAATCAATTGTTGGTTTAACTCCTGTAACTACTAGCAGGACTTTTAATGTGTTTTCTAAGTTTTCATCTATTGTAGCACCCCATATTATTGTAGCCTCAGGATCTAACTTTGAGGAGACTGTTGAAACCACTTGCTTAGCTTCCTCTAAAGTTAAATCTTCTGGACCCATGACATGTATTAATGCTCCTTTAGCCCCTTCAATATCAACTTCTAAAAGTGGAGAATTTAATGCCATTTGAACAGCTTCTTTAGCTCTATTTTCACTATCACTATCACCCAAACCAATCATTGCCATTCCTCCATTACTCATAACAGCCTTTACATCAGCAAAATCTACATTAATTAAACCATCTTTTGTTATTAACTCTACCAGACCTTTAACTGAATTGATCAATACTTCATCAGCTACTTTAAAAGCTAATTTTATTGGCATATTTGGGACAATGTCAAATAGTTTCTCATTTGGAATAATAACAAGGGTATCTGTGAATTGTTTTAACTTCTCTAGACCTTGAATAGCATTTCTCATCCTAACTTTACCTTCCATTAAAAATGGTAAAGTTACAACAGCCACTGTTAATGCTCCTAATTTCTTTGCTATCTCAGCAACAACTGGTGAAGAACCTGTTCCAGTTCCTCCTCCCAATCCACAGGTTATAAATACCATATCAGAATCTTGTAAAGCAGCTTTTATTTCTTCAGCACTCTCTTTAGCAGCTTCTTCACCAATTTTTGGATTTCCTCCTGCACCCAAACCTCTTGTTAATTTTTTTCCAATTAATATCTTTTTATCAGCTTTTGTTCTTAATAATTGTTGGGCATCAGTATTTATAGCCACTGTTTTAGCACCTTCAATTCCTTCTGTATATAATCTTGTTATTGTGTTATTTCCTGCCCCTCCACATCCAACAACAGTAATCCTTGCTTTAGTTTGCTCTAATATTTCTAAAAGCTCCTGATCTTCGGGTGACATTTCAAAATCTTCTTTTTCTTCTATTCCTTCTTCTTTTAACACTTTTTCTAGGAATTTCACGTTATGACCCCCATAATAGTTATATATTATAATATAATATTTATAATAGTAAAATTAAATATTATAGGTTTTATGGCTTTGGCCTATTTTAAACCATAAAATTTAAAGTTCATGTATAAAAATATTTTGTTCAATTTAATTAACTTAATGGTGATGTCATTATGGCTAACATCCCTAAAATTCCAAAAAAACCTAGAGAAATAGCTAAACAAAAAATTATGGAATTAGCTAAGAAGATGTATGAAGATTTAAAAAAAGGTATTAGACCTAAAATAAAAATGCCAATTAGAAGTTTGTCTAATGCACTTTTTGATAGAGATAAAGGTTCTTTCACATTAGCTGGAAAAGAAAAAACTAGAACTTTAACAGTTAGTCAAGCTAAAATATTTGCACAAACTGCAAAGATGTTGGAATTGGCAAAACAGCTTTTAGATACTGATGACTTTGCTACATTAAGGGAGGCTTATTATGTTTCAAAAAATTGGGGAGAAGCAAGATTTGATGATCAGCAAGTCTCAAACAATGTTATTGAAGATTTAGAAGCTGCTTTGGGAGTTTTAAGAGAACATCTTGGATTTATTCCAGAAGAGGATGGAAGTGCTGTTGTAGGGCCATTAAAAATAATAGAGGAAACCTCTGAAGGGGAGCTTGTTGTAGATTGTAGAAAATTAGGAACAGGTGCATATAATATTCCTAATGATGTGACAAAATTAAATTTAGAAACTAATGCTGATTTTGTATTGGCTATAGAAACATCAGGTATGTTTGCTAGATTGAATGCTGAGAGATTTTGGGATAAACACAACTGTATATTAGTCTCTTTAAAAGGAGTGCCTGCAAGAGCTACAAGAAGATTTATAAAGAGACTTAATGAAGAGTTTGATTTACCTGTTTTGGTTTTTACTGATGGAGATCCATATGGGTATTTAAATATTTATAGAACTTTAAAAGTAGGTAGTGGAAAGTCAGTACATTTAGCTGATAAGTTATCAATACCTGATGCAAGATTAATTGGTGTAACTCCACAGGATATTATTGATTATGACCTTCCAACACATCCATTGAAAGAGCAAGATATTAAAAGAATAAAGGATGGTTTAAATAATGATGATTTTGTTAGAAGCTTCCCAAAGTGGCAAGAAGCATTAAAACAAATGCTTAAAATGGGAGTTAGAGCAGAACAGCAATCTTTAGCAAAATATGGATTGAAATATGTTGTTAACACTTATTTACCTGAAAAGATAAAAGATGATAGTACATGGTTACCTTAATACCACATATTCTAAAACAATTCCTTCCCCTAATCTATAAAATTTTTTCAACTTTAATTTTACAGCTTCTTCAACAGTTTTAAAACCTTCTCCATCTACATAGCTTACAGCATCTTTTCCTCCAAAAATCATTGGGGCAATATACACTGAAACCTCATCAACTAATCCTTCTTTAAACATACCCCAATTTAGAGTTCCCCCTCCTTCTAACAAAATACTTCTAATTCCTTTATTATATAAAATTTTCATCAGTTCTTTTAAATCTACTTTATCTCTTCCACAAACTATTACTTCTACACCCCTCTCTTTCAACAATTTCATTTTTTCTTTATCTGCTTTCTCTGTTGTAGCTATTATAGTTTTTGCCTCATTATTTAGAACTCTAGCATTTAATGGAATTCTTAGTTTACTATCTACAACTATTCTTATAGGATTTTTATCAGCTTTTATTTTATGAACAGTTAATCTTGGATCATCCTTTAAAACAGTTCCTATGCCCACCATAATGGCATCTACTTTAGCTCTGATTTTATGGACTCTAATTAAATCTTCTTCACAGGATATCCTTGAATCTCCTGTTACTGTAGCCAATTTTCCATCTAAGCTCATCCCTACATTAGAAATTACATATGGCTTCATAATCATCACATATATTCAATAATAACATTTTTTATGTTTAACTCTTTTCCTCCTATTATTTCTAATCTAAAACCTCCACATTTAGGGCATGAGATAATGAAATCATCTACTATTTTAGGTTCTCCTTCATATCCACAATTAACACATCTACATTTAGATTTTAATATTTCAATATTTACTTTTGCTCCTTCACATGCAGTTCCTTCAGAGATAACTTCAAAGGCAAACTTTAACTGCTCAACATTAACAAAAACCAATTCTCCTATCTCCAAATAAATTTCTTTAACTTTTTTTACTTTTCTTCCTTTTTTCTCCTCACTCTCAATAGCTGATAAAATAGCATCTAATATAGAGTTTGCTAAGCTTAACTCATGCATATTCCCAGCTCTTTAGTTAAGAGCTCTTTTACAATATCTTCCTTATTTTTTGTATAGATCTTGAAGTTAATAACCACTCTTATTACATCATCTCCATCTACTACCCTTGCCTCTCCTAAAAATGCTTTTTGCTTATCAAATCTTATATAAAATTTGTTATCTTCTATTCTAAGATGTAAATCTCTTCTTAATTTATTAATATTCTTCTCATTAGATTTTATAAGTTCAATTATATGTTTATATATCTTCTCAGCTTCTTTTCCTTCTGCATTTAAATTAATAATTCTTATAGGATTTCTAAAATAACCTTCTGTTTCTACAACCTCTATATCTATCTTTTCATCATCAACATCTTCAGGAATTAAAAACTCAATGGCTTTTAATACTTTTTCTAAATCTTCAGTAGCATGAGCAATAGAGCTAATTTTTATTGAGTTTATCATAACTTCCCCTCATCCAATTAATAACTTTTCTTATCCCTTCTTTTAATCCAGTTTCAGGCTCCCATCCTAAAGATTTAGCTTTATCAATATTTAAATAAATTCTATAAACCTCCCCCTCTCTAGGTTTGTCATATATAGGTTTTTCTTTAAACTTTAGCTCTTCACTAATAATTTTATATAATTCATTAACACTAGTTTCTTTTCCTGATCCTATATTAACAATCTCATTTTTCCATTTCATAGCTAATAGGTTAGCTTTAGCAACATCTTTGACATATACAAAATCTCTTGTCTGTTTTCCATTTCCAAATATTACCGGCCTTTCTCCTCTTAACATTTTATCTATAAATATACTTATAACACCAGCCTCTCCCTTAGGATCTTGCCTTTCTCCATAAACATTCCCATATCTTAAAATTACAAACTCTATTCCATATAACCTATTGTATAATTTTATATACTCTTCCCCAACATACTTACTTAATCCATATGGTGATATTGGAGAAATTGGATGGTTTTCATCAACAGGTAAATATTTTGGTTCTCCATAAACTGCTCCACCAGATGATGCGTATATAATCTTTTCTATTTCATATTTTCTTATCGCTTCTAACAAATTGATAGTTCCTAATATATTAACATCTGCATCATACTTTGGATCTTCAACAGAGTATCTAACATTTATTTGTGCAGCTTGATGGATTACTACCTCTATGTCCCTTAAATTTATTTTATCCCTAATATCTCCTTTTATAAACTTTGCTTTTTCATTTACATTATTAAGATTCCCTGTTTTTAGATTATCTAAAATGATAACATCATAACCATTATTTACAAAGAGATCAACAACATGGCTTCCTATAAATCCTGCTCCACCAGTTATTAATATCATTATGCCCCTCTTAAGTCTTCTTTTCTTTTTAATAAAGCTGTTTCATAATATTTTATGGCTTTATCATAATCTCCTTTTTTCTCATAAATCTTAGCCATACTTAAATAAGCTTTTACATGGTTTGGATAGATATTAACTACCTTTTGAAAACATTTTAAAGCTTCATCAAGATTACCTCTATACTCGTGAATTAATGCTTTAAAATACCACAGACTTATATCCCTATTTTTAATCTTTAAACCCATATTAACATATCTCTCTGCATCATCTAACTTATCAAGAACTAAACATGTTGATGCAGCATGTCTTATAGCATCTAACCATCTTATATTCATCTCATCTATTAATTTTTTAAAACATTCTAATGCCTCTTCATATCTTCCCAATCTTTTTAATATAACCCCTTTCAAATAAATAGCTCCTATATTTTCAGGATTTAAAGATAAAGCTTTATCTAAAAATTCTAAAGCTTCATGATATCTTCCATACTTTCTTAAAATATCTGCAGATTTTATATCAATAATGGAAAATTTAGGACATTTTTTTGAAAATTTCTTGTATATCTTTAAAAGTTCATCATAATCATACAAATAATCTAAGTTTATTATCTTTAAAAGCCAACCCATAAGAAATTGGCTTTCTATGCTCAATGCTTCTTCATTGAGTTCTATAGACTTTTTAAAATCTCCTAATAAGCTATTTACTAAACTCAATAATGATAAGGCCATATAATTCTTTGGAGAAAGTTTAACTAGTTTTTCTAAAGTTTCTTTAGAACCTTCAACATCTCCCATACCTAACAAAATTATTCCTTTTAAAAATAATGCTATTGTATTGTCAGGATTTGTCTCTAAAGCTTTATTTATATAATATAAAGCCTCTAAACTATTTCCTTCTGATAAATTTCTCCATGCATATAAAATATTAAGTATGGAATCTAATTCTTTAATTTGAGGCATAAATTTCACCAAATTTATAAATTCTCTATCAATTTCTTAGCAGCTTCTTCCATAGATGTCTCATAGTATATATTATTCTCCTCTAATATTTTTCTACCAAGTTCTTCATTAGTTCCCATCATCCTTACAGAAAATTTAACATTTGGATGCTCCTTTAAAATTTCAACTATACCTTTAGCAACTTCATCACACTTTGTTATTCCTGCTAAAATATTAATAAAGACCCCTTTAACCTTTTTATTACTAAGAACTTTTTTTAGAGCTAATTTAACAGTTTCAGTGTCTGCACCTCCTCCAATATCTAAGAAGCATGCAGGTTCTCTACCAAGATTTTTTATTATATCCATACTAGCTAAAGTTAATCCTGCTCCATTACCTATAACAGTTATATCACCATCTAATTCAACATATGCAAAAGGCAATTTTTCTTTATTAGATTCTTCAAATGCTTCAAAATTCTGCCTATAATGTGCATCATCATCTAATATAACAACAGCATCAGCAGCATAGATCTTATTATCTTCTGTGATAACTAATGGATTTATTTCAACTAAAGTAGCATCTTTTTCTTTGAATAATTGATAGAGGTTATAAATTATGTTGGCAATAGCTAACTCTTCTGAAGGAATTTTTCCATCTAATATCCATCTAATTTTATATGGTAAAAAAGGTTTCAAAACATCAATATGATATTTTATTATTTTTTCAGGATTTTTCTTTGCCACTTCTTCAATATCTACTCCTCCTTCGGTGGAGAATATTAAAACAGGCTTTTTAGCATCCCTATCAATTGTTATTGATACATAATATTCCTTTTTTATTTTTAATTTTTCCTCAACTAATATCTTTTCTACTTTTTCACCTTTTATTTCCTTATTAAAAAGCTCTTTAGCTTTTTCTATGAATTCTTTTTTATTTTTTGCAAAAAGAATTCCTCCAGCTTTCCCTCTACCCCCAACAAGAACTTGAGCCTTTAATACAACCTCTTTATCAATATCTACAAGATCTAAATTATCATCTTTATAAATTAAAAAACTCTCTGGAACTGGAATATTGTAATATCTAAAGAGATTCTTTGCCTCATATTCATACAGTTTCATTACCCTCACCTATTTATATAACTTAGGCTAATAATATTATATATAAATTTCTTATGGCGGATGATGATCGGAGTAGCTGCTGATTGATGATGATTGATGGGCGAACTGACGCCAAATAATAATTTTAAAGGTGATAATCAATGGTAGATATGGGCTATTACTTAAATATATTGGTGAATTTAGCTATTGGATTAATAATATGTATTGTTATTATTGTTCTTGGCTTTATCTTAGCTTCTATTGTTAGCTCAATGTTTAAAAAATACTTAAGAAAATGGGCAGAAAAAACTGAAACAAAGATTGATGATATAATAATAGAAGCTATTGAATCTCCTATAAAAATAATTATTATTGTTTATGCTATCTATTTTGGTCTATCTTTTTTACCTCTTCCATATATAATAACATTAGCCATAGGAAATTTTGTTAAATTTGTTGTTATATTAGCTATAACATGGTTTGTTGCTAAGATAGGTGAAGGAAGTTTAGAGCATTATATCTTACCATATATAAAAAAGGAAATTTATGAAGGATTAGATGAAAATCAATCAAAACTGTTTAAAAACTTAACAACAATTACAATTTGTATAATTGGTTTATTAATAGCTCTAGATTCTGTAGGGTTTGATATTTCAATATTATTACTGTTAATTGCTATATTTGGGTTAGGATTTGCTTTGGCTTTAAAGGATATATTCTCACACTTCTTATCAGGAGTTTTGTTGTTTTGGAATAAGATAATGAAGGTTAATAATAATATAAAAGTAGGTAGTGTTATTGGAAGGGTAAAGGAGATGCACTTAACTTATACAAAATTGGAAACTCCTGAAGGAGAGGAAGTTATTATTCCTAATGCTAAGTTAATAAATGAGATAATTATTAAAAAGAAAGAATAATCTATTTTTTTAATAAATTTAAATATTTAATTTACAAAGTTTATAATTTTTATATATCAGAAGGACTAAAAGTCATATTTAAAACTCTCTAAATTAAAGTGATATTTATGGCAAAAGTTATAGTTAATGGAAAAGAAAAAGAAGGAGAATTTCTAAAAGATGTGATTAAAGATGAATTTTACAAAGATGGAGCAAATATTGTAATAATAAAAGGGATAAAGAAATCTGCTGAGACTACAAGAAAGTTTTTAATAAAAACTACAAAAGGGAATATAACAATAGCCATAACAGAGAATAATGAGGCTGCTGAATTTTTCTTAAACAATTATAAAAGTTTTGCAAAAAAACTTAAGTGGGTTAGTGGGGTTGATGTGGCATTTGGATCTGTGAGGATAGATCTTCCAATATCTACAGAGAGCCAAAAATTCAATAAGTGGGATGTTCTTTTAAGCTTGTCAGGTTTTGATGTTGAAGAAGGACACTTAGTTTTTATTAAGAAAAAGACTGAAGGTATATATGGATTGAAGAATCCAAAGATTGGTAGAGTTGTTGGAGGAAAATGGGTTATTGATAGATTAAAACTAAATGACAGAATTATTGATATTGAACCTATAACTGAAGAGAAAGAAAGTGTAGATTATGTAGTAACAAATGATTTAAATATAAAACTTGAAGATGGATGGAAGATATATAGCTACTTTATAGCAGAATTTGATGGAAAGCCTTCAGCTGTTGAACACTGTTTAGCTCTAATGGAAGATAATATATTTGAAATATCAGAATATACAAACACATATATAGCTGATTGTAGATTGCAAACATTAAAAATAGAGGAGAGTGAATTAAAAGATAGAGATAGAGGGGTTATAACAGTTAGAAACTTTGGTGTTGGTGAAGGGAAAGTGTATATATACAAAGAGAGTAGGACATCATCTCCATCACATACAGTAGTTGGAAGAGTTAAAGAGGGATTTGAATTAATAAACTTTTCAAATTCTGGATTTTTAACAGTTAAAACAATCCCTGAAAGACTTTGTGCTATAGGAATGGATGTAAATAAAGCTGAAGAAATGTTTAATAAATACGATATTGATATTGAAGTTGAAGGAAAGGGAATAGTGGTTGATCAGCAGCCAGAATATACCTTGGATGTATTAAAAGAAAAAAAAGTTAAGTTAAAGGCTATTGATGATAAAAAAATAATATCTATTGAACTCTATGAAGATAAAGCTCCTATATCAACATGGTATTTTAGAAAGGTTTCAGGATTAACTACAAAGAGAGTTGGTAAGCTAAAAGTGTATTTTAAGCATAAGGACGTTATAATGTTTAAAGGTTTACAGGAGTATGCAAAAGGTCTTTTACCAGAGAACACACCAAAAGATAAGGTAGAGGCTAATAGTATTGGAATATCTAACATGGTTAGTAGATATAAGGGGATGATAGGGATAAGGTTAGAGGAGAATGATAAATACGGCCCTACAGGAGAAGGGTTTGATAAAACAAATATTGTAGGGAAAGTTATAGAAAATGTTGAACATCTAAAAAAAGTTAAAATGAATGATGAAGTTTATTTTTTAAGAAAAATTTAATATAATATTTTTTCTATAACCTCTCCTCTAGGTTCAACTTCTTCAAATATCTGTGCTTGAAATTTGTATATTTTAACATTTTCATCTAACCACATATCTGGAGGTAATCCTGCTTTTAGACAGAGATTTGCTAAAAACTCTTCAACATCCCATCCATACTCTACAGGCACTTGTGGTAGTAATAAACCTGAATATGGGCCAAATCTTATTATCAAACCATCCCTACCAATTTTTATTTTTTGAAGATATTCCCTAGGATGGCTAACTTCTATCAATTCTGGTGGGGTTAATATAGATATCTCTATAACTATATTGTCCATTTCTTCTAAACTTACTGGTGGAAATCTTGGGTCTCTTGTAGCTGAGCTTATTGCTGCTTCTTTTAGAGCTTCTATTAATGGCATTATTGGTTCAGGAATTCCAATACAACCTCTCAGCTCTCTATCTGGATAAGTGTGTAATGTACAGAAACATCCTCTCTTTTCATTAAAAACTTCAGGATAATTTTCAATTTCTATATCATATCCTTTTAAAAAATTTTCTATAACAAATCTAGCAAATTTAACAGCAAATTTTCCTTCTTCTAATGTTAATAATCTCATTATCATCACCAAAGAAATGATAACGCTCAGCTGTCCCGAGCTTCATCATAATTCAGAGAAGTCAGCACTCATCATCGCGTTATTATATCTATTTTCTCCCCACAAACAGAACATCTATCCCCTTCTAAATTTACAAATCTAACAGAGAAAAGACTTCTCTCAATTAGTAGAGCTCCACAATTTGGACAGTAAGTGTTCTCTCCCAAACCTGGAACATTTCCAATATAAACATATTTTAACCCTTCCTCCAATGCCAACTCTCTTGCTTTTATTAATGTTTCTATTGGAGTTGGTGGAACATTAGTTAGCTTATAGTCAGGATGAAACCTTGAAAAATGTAATGGTGTCTCTCTTCCCAATTTATCTCTAACAAACTCTATTATAAATAATATATCATCTTCACTGTCATTGTATCCAGGAATAATTAAGTTAGTTATCTCAACCCAAATATTTAATTTTTTTGCTAACACACAGGTTTTCAATACAGGCTCTAATTCAGCTTTACAAACTTCTTTATAAAACCTCTCATTGCCTTTTATATCAATGTTCATAGCATCTATAGGTAGAGCTTTTAATGGCTCTTTTTCTATGTATCCATTAGTAACCATTGTATTAAAAAGTCCATATTTCTTAGCTAAAATTGAGCAATCATACATAAATTCATAAAAGACTGTTGGTTCTGTGTAAGTGTAAGATAATCCAGGCAAATTGTATTCTAATGCTATTTCTATTACATCTTCAGGAGACATCTCTCTATAAACTGTTTTATCTGGAGGTACTTGGGATATTGTCCAATTTTGACAGTGTAAGCATCTAAAATTACACCCACCAATAGCTAATGACAAAACTTTTGAACCTGGATAAAAGTGATATAATGGCTTTTTTTCAATAGGATCTATTGCTAGTGAGCATACTTTTCCATAGCCTACAGCATAAAGTTTTCCATTAATATTTTCCCTATTATAACAAAACCCTCTCTTTCCTTCTTTTATAACACAGTGTCTTGGGCATAGTAGGCAGATAACATCTCCATTAATATTTTTATAGAACATGGCCTCTTTCATAATTTTCCCCTAATAGCAAAGATTTCAGTTATTATCATTAATATTCTATTCTTGTAAATAATATGATAAGTCCTTTTTGGTAACTCATCATACTCAGTATTTAATAGAGTTTTTAACCTGTTATCTAATTTAGCTATATCTATGTTAATTATCTCCCTTCTGGTTTCTAAGTTATATTTCCTTAATATTTTCCCTATTGGGATATCTGCAGATAACAAATCTCTTTTAATCTCTTCTCTTAACCCATATTCAATATTTTTAAAAGGTGTTTTTGAAACTGCATATACTAAAGGTTCTTTAACACTTAAAATAACTTCTCTATAATTTACATTATTAATAACTTTTTGAGAGAGAGTTTTAACTACACATTCTCCTTCAAATAGTATTTCTAATATATTAGTAACACTTCCATCAGTTCCTAAAAGAATTTTTTCTTCATTTAGAAGTGGAAATTTCTTATTCAGCTCAGAAATTTTCTCATATATCTTCATAGTTAAAACTCCCTTTCTGTTGAGAATCTTATTTCCTCTTCACCAAATAGTTTTTTAACAAACCATTCAGGATCAAATTCAATAAGATCTTCATATCTTTGCCCAACACCTAAGAATAATATAGGCTTTCCTATAGCATAACCTATGGATAGTGCAGCCCCTCCTTTAGCATCAGCATCTACTTTAGTTAAAATTACTCCATCTATCCCAACAGCTTTATCAAACTCCTCAGCTTGATAGATAGCATCATTACCTGTAAGTGCATCACCAACAAATATAACCAAATCTGGTTTTGTTACCCTAACAATCTTTTTCATTTCATCCATTAAATTAATATTTGTAGCCTGTCTTCCAGCAGTATCAGCTAAAACTACATCTATTTTTTTAGCTTTTGCATGCTCAATAGCATCATAAATAACAGCTGCAGCATCAGCACCATGTTTGTGCTTAATAACTCTAACACCAATATTTTTACCATGTTTTTCTAGTTGCTCAATAGCACCAGCTCTAAAAGTATCTCCTGCAGCTAAAACTACAGAATATCCTTTATTTTTTAGTTTATATGCTAACTTAGCTATAGTAGTAGTTTTCCCAGTTCCATTTATACCTACAAAGACTATTACAGTAGGTTTTCCTTTTTTTCTATTCTCTTCTATTATTTTATAAATATCTATTTTCTTTTGAGAGAGGATATTTTTTATTGCATTCTTTATAGCCATCAATGTAATCTCTTCTATATTATCTTCTGGAGTTATTTTTTTACCTATAAGCTCATTTTTTATATTCTCTATAAGTTTTTCAACAACATCATATGCTACATCTGCCTCTAACAATTCAATCCTTAGCTCTTCTAAAATATCTTCTATATCTTCTTCAACAATAACTATTTCTTTTTTTATCACTCTTTTAATCTCTCTTGTTATCTTGAATTTATCAAAAAAACTAATATTTTCTTTTTTTTCTTCTTTCTTAATTTCTTCTTCTGATTCTTCTCCCTTTTTATAGATCTTTTCAGATATCTTTGAAACAGCATTGAACAGTTTCTCTTTTAACTTACCAAACAATTAAAATCACCTTAATATGCCAATAATCTATATATAACATCTATCAGCACCAGCCCTGCTATACTCATCTGTAGCATAACTGAATGATGTGGGGCAAGTAATGGGGTTAGTGCTGATATAAATGATAATATTATTGTTAATACTACCATAGCTGCAAGTGTAGGAATTATTCCTGTTATTCCTAAAAATACTGTTATAAATAACCATAATAGAACATAGTAGGATATTGATTCAGCTATATAAATTATAGATGCTAACAAACCATAGTGCTCTGTCATGTATCCACTAACTATATCCTTCCCTTTAACAATACCAAATGGACTGTATGGTGATTTTGATGCTAAAAGTATAAAGAAAGCAAATGCTGCAATTGGGAGTTTAAAGATCAATGCTCCATTGGTTTGTTGATATGCTATAATGTCTGAAATTAATGTTGATTTCACAGCTAAATATACAACAGCTACAGCAGAGAATAAAGGAACCTCTGCAGCTGCTGAAAATACACTTCTAACCCCTCCCATCTTTCCATATGGTGATCCAGAAGATAATCCACAACCGTGTTCTACTATTTTTTGTAAGATGTATATGCCTATTAATATTAATAGGGATGATTTCAATACAACAGCTATTATTAAAGCTATTAACCAAATTGAAAGATCAAATAATGGGATGAATATATATAATGGATTTCCAGCTGTTATTGGAAATGTTATTTCTTTAAAGTAGAACTTTATTGTATGTAATAAATACTGTATAACAGGAGGTCCTGGTCTTCCTTGAATTCTTGCTATGAGCTTTCTATGAAAGCCTAGAAGGAGAGAACCTACTAAAAATGCATGAAATGTAAGGTTTAATATATATATTATTGACATGTCCATTATATCCCCCTAAATGGTAAATTACCTGGGTATTTTCTTCTAGTTTTTGGTATTAAAAATGATCCCACTCCATATAGGATAGAAGGTAGGGAGATTGAATATAAGATATAGCATAACCATCCACTTGTTATAACCATACCAAAAGCTGATAATATTCCAATTATTAATAAACATAACCCATACTTTCTTTCAGTATCCATTTAATATCACCTTATAGATAATAAAATTTCAACACTTCTAAGAATTAATAGTAATGATGATAAATGAATCATTAATATATATGGTGCCCCTGGAGCTCTAAACATCTCTGCTTTTGCAGCATAAAAGGGAGCCACTCCAGTCTCTCCAGCTACTCCAATAGAGAATAAAATTTTTTCATAAATTAGGTTAGTATTTATTTTATTTAGTTCTAATAGTGAAAGAGTACCTGTTTTTGCTAATACTAAACCTGCTGATGCAAAAAGTGGTAATGATGAGATTATAGCTATTAATCCATATTGATAGGCTGCATTTAAAACATGTTCTTTCTTCACTGCAGAGACAATCCCAATATTTGTTATCCCAATCAGTGCTAAGAATAGGCAGAAGTCAAATAAATCATATGTTAGCATAGCCCCAGCTGTAGCAATCCCACAAGCTATTGCCATAAATCTTCTTATCTTCAACTCTTCTAAGGGTATTTTTACTAACACATCCTCTCCAAATTTTTGAATTTCCAGCTGCTTTTCTGGCTTTGTTAAATAGACTATTATAGTAAAGACTATTGCAATAATAAACCCAATTATGGAAAAATCTGAGAATAAAAATATAATATCTCCAAATGGAACTAGTGCATAGATGTTTCCAAGTAATTCAATCATCTAATTCCCCTCTCACATATCCAATTAGCCCTAATTTATAACCTACTTTTATAACTAACCCTAAACCAGCCATTAATAGGAAGGCTAACCAGTATTTTGGAAATATGTAAAAGCCTAAGAATCCAAATATCCACAAAGCCCATGCTACCCCAGATAGTCCAGTAACTCCTTTCCACATATTCATAAGCTCTTTTCCTATAGCCTTTTGTGTTATAGCATAAAATAATAACCCAGAAGCCATTACTGCTCCTCCAGTAAAACCAGAAAGTATAGCTCCATAGATCACTAAAATAATAGCAAAGAACTTTGGAGCAGTTTCTAATATTTCCATTTCCACATCATATTTTAAAATTTTATCTTGTAAAGGTAGCCTAAACTCTTCAAAAATATCTACTTTTTTATTATTTTTAGATATAGAATTTCTTGTTAATAAAACTTGGGATACAGCTAATAATTCTGCTAAACTAACAACTAATCCTGGTAAAATTAAAGCTTCAGCTAAGTCTGTTGATATTGCTGCTAATATAATAAGCATAGCACTTTCAACAATATCAGTTAATATGAATGCATGTAAATCATCTTTTTGAAAATAAATAGCTAACAGTGAAAGAAAACCAATAATTAAAGCTATTAAGATAGTTAAACTGAAGATATTAATCACCTCCTATGGAAAAACATCCATGAGAATATCATAAATGATATTAATAGAACAGTACTTTCTAAAACTGTATCCATACCTCTGGTATAATATAATATTTCATCTAAAATCCCTCCTGGGGTAGAAACAATAGTAGTTCCAAAAAAATATGTTTTATCTTTGATAAATTCAGCTATTGGAGTAAGATAAGATGTAATTTTTCCTAAGTTTTTTAAATAGTTTGGATATTGAGCTTTGACAATGTTTCTATCATATGGGGCTAAAGGAGTTTTTAATATTTGAGAATGAGGTTTAGGCTTTGGATAGAGTTGATTAGGAATTTTGTAGTAATGATTAAAAAATCCAAATAATAAAAATATAGCTAAAAACAATGCAAATATTCTTGGAACTACTTCAGGCTTTGAAAGATAATTCCAAATTTTCCCAATCATAGTTATTCATCCTCTAATTTTTTGTATAATATTATTGATCTAACAAATATTATAGTTAGGATAGTATTAACTGCTATAAACGTCATTAACGCTAATGCCATATCATAGGCTAAAAATGCTAGACAAACTCCCATATTAACTACTTCTAAGTTTAAAAATCTAATTAATGGATCTTTTGTATCATATCCAACCAATGCTCCTAATGTGCCAAATATCAAAAGGAAGTAGCTTATGTATAAAATTATCATATTATCACTTTGTTAATATGGGTAGTTCTCTACCATATTTCTTTTTGCTTTTAACCATGGATAGGTATTTCATATAACCAATTAATAAAATTACTGTACATATAGGCTCTGTCAAAGAGGTTATTAGAGCAATATCTAAATAATAATAATAAACAATAAACAAAATTACTCCAATCTCAATTAGGGAAAGCAATATTATCTTATTTATAGGATTTTTATAAAAAATAACTCCTATTGCTCCTAATACACAACAAAGTGATGCTATATACTCTATCATGACGTCACCTTTCTGAATCTTTTACTTGAGCTAAAGTATAAGCTATTGCATTAGACGAGAGTGTTGAGCAGACAAAAAAGGTAATAGCTACAATTCCACCCATAGGAGATTTTACATATAAAGCTATTAAAGCAGATATACAGAATGAAAGGCAGCAAAGATATAATAGCTTTCTTTCTCTACTTCTTTCTAAAAATATTCTGATAAGCATTAATATTGCTATTATATAAATTATCTCTTCCATCCTATCACAGCTTTATAGATATTCCCTAGAACTTTAGATGCTTCTTTATGACATAAACCTTGAATTGTGAATATTGCTAAAACAGAACCTACAATAAAGCTTTCTGGAGTTATAAATGGTTTTAGCAATGTTATAATTACTGTTATTGATAATGCCCCAATACTTCCAGCATATCCAGGATCATGACAGAGTCTATTTCCAATCCAAACTAAAAATGCTGCTAATAACCCTCCATCAAATCCCATTAAATAAGTCATTATTGATCCTAATAAAGTTCCAGCTGAAGCATCAGGAGAACAAACAATATTTCCCATAAAATAACCACCATTTAAATTACCACCAATCTTCTCTATTTTTTCTCCAATAACTTTAGCTCCTAAAACTCCTGGTTTTTCTGGTAATCCAAAAATTGTATCTATTATAACAAAATTCAGCCAACATAATATTGTGGCTATAATAATTTCAATCATTACAAACACCAAAAATTTTATTAGAATACTTTGCAAAAACTGCTCCTATAATGCCAGATATAATTGAAAAGGAAATGCTATCAAAAAATAAGTATTTGAATATTACATAAAATCCTAAAGCTATTATTGGAGTGGGAAAAATTATAGATGTCTGAAAACTGAATTTACTTTTTGGAATTAGTGGAAGTTTAAATAAATAAGCAAATATCATTGAAACTATTATAGCTAAAATATACCCCATCAAAATTTCACCAGCAGTGTATTATTACACAGTCTCTTTTCACTCCATAAATTGGTGGAACTTCTTCTTTTGGAAATGATTGTATAATAATGTTTTTCTTTGTTTTTTCTGAACATTTTTTTTCTAATCTCCTTATGTCTGAACAGTCTAAAATAATGTCAACATAACTATCAATATGTTTTCCAAAAGCTTTAATTTTTCCCCTACTTATTTCTATTTTTTCTAAATTAATAACTTTTAATCTTTTTTTCATTTCATTTATAAGACTATCTTTATCAATTATTATGACAGGAAAACCATCTATATTTCTTATATACTTTATATCATTCTCTTTAATAATATTATTAACTAACTCTGCAAAAGCATCTTCAAATTTTAGTAGAGATAGGGTATCTAAAAGTTCAATAATGGGGTTTTTAGATTTTTCTGAAAAACATTTTAATAGTCCATAAGTTATAGCAGCAGCTATTAACTCACTAGCTTCTCTTTTCCCTTTTTCAAGCATACTTAAATGAGATTGGCTAATTCCACTCTCTTTAGCTAATCTTGATTGAGTAATTTTTAATTTTTTTCTAAATGATTGAATGTATCTTGGATTTAACAATATAGCTCTCTCAATAATCTCTAATTTTTTAAACATCATCTCACAAATATTCTTATGGAATAATTTTATTCCTACAGGAAATATTTAAATCTTTCTTAAATCATAATTTTTAAATTATATGATAAAAAATATATATTTTTGGTTGGGACCATGAAGGTTAATGTTAAAGATGTTAAAGCCTTTATAACAAAAGATGGATCCATAATTAGAGAGTTAATCCATCCAAAGTTTGCCAATTCTAAGCAGAGTTTAGCTTTAGCAGAAGTCCCTATAAATGGAAAAACATTATTACATAGGCACAAAACATCGGAAGAAATTTATTTTATTTTAGAAGGTAAAGGAAAGATGATATTAGATAATAAAGAGTTTGAAATAGAAATGGGTGATACAATTTTAATTCCTCCAAATACAAAGCATAAAGTTATAAATACAGGAGATAAACCCCTAAAAATTTTATGTGCTAGCTACCCTGCATACTCAGATAATGATACGGAGTTGTTAGAATGATATTAAAAAACTGTAAAATAGTTAAAGAAGATAGAATTGTTGAAGCTGATATAATAATAGATGGGGAAAAAATAAAGAAGATAGGAAAATGTATAAATGAAAATGATAAATGTATAGATCTAAAAGATTATTTTGTTTTTCCAGGGGTTATAGATGCACATGTACATTTGAGATGGAGAAGTAAAAAAGAGGGTTTTTATAGTGGATCATTAGCAGCAATAAATGGAGGGGTTTGTTTTGTTATAGATATGCCAAATGACAATCCACCAATTATAAATAAAGAACTTTTTTATGAAAAATTAAAAGAAGCTAAAAAACAGTTAGTAAATATATTTTTAAACTTTGGAGTAACTGATGAAAATTATAAATTAACATTAAGAGAGGCTAAAGCTTATAAAATATTTATGGTTAAATCTGTTGGAGAATTGTATATAAGAAATTACAGCAAATTAAAAGAAATATTAAGAGAAGATAAACTTTTTTGTATTCATGCAGAACATAAAGATATAATTGAAGAGAATTATAAAAAATTTTCATTAAATGATTGGAGTGACCATTGTAAAGTGAGATGTAAAAAAGCTGAAATTGAAGCTATAAAAATAATTTTAAATAATCTATCAAGAGCTAAAGTTCATTTTTGTCATGTGTCAACAAAAGAGGGTTTAGAAGTATTAAAAGATAAACCTGTAACTGTTGAAGTTACCCCTCATCATTTATATCTAAACTGTGATATGGCTAATGAATTGAAAGGATTGGGTAAAGTAAATCCTCCTTTGAGAGATAAAGAAGATAATATTGCCTTAATAAAAGCTTTAAATGATAGGGTAGATATTATAGCCTCAGATCATGCTCCACACTTGTTAGAAGAAAAGATGAAAGATGTAAAAAACTGCCCTTCAGGAATTCCAGGCTTAGAGACTTTAATCCCAATGACTTTAAATTTAGTTAATAGTGGTTATATATCCCTCTATACTGCTGCTAAATTACTATCTTACAACCCCTCAAGAATCTTTAATATAGATAATGGTATTAGAGAAGGTAATTACGCTAACTTAACAATAGTTGATATAAAGAAAGAAGGTAAAATAGATGTTGATTTATTTAAATCAAAAGCTAAATTTTCTCCATTTGAGGGATATAAGGTTAGGGGTTTCCCTATATATACAATTGTTAATGGAAAATTTTATGAAAGCTATGGTTATTATTTATAAGTATTTCTTAACATATAGCTCAGCATTTAAGACACTAGCTCCTGCAGCTCCTCTTATTGTATTATGCTCTAAAGCTAAGTATTTGACATCAAAAATTTTATCTTTTCTTATTCTACCAACAACTATACTCATCCCTTTTCCTGTATTTCTGTCTAATCTTGGTTGTGGTCTATCTTCTTCTTCTTTAATAACTATTGGCTTAGCATAAGTAGGCAAATCTAAATCTTTTAATGGATCAAATTTCTCCATAACCTCTTTAATTTCTTCTGGTTCAGCACCCTCTGAAGTTTTAACAAATATTGCTTCTAAATGTCCATCAATAACAGGAACTCTATGGCATGATGCAGAAACTTTAAAATCTGCAAATTTAACTTTATTATCTTCAAATTTACCCAATATTTTAAGAGATTCAGTTTCCATTTTTTCTTCTTCTTTTTTAATATAAGGAATTATATTATCCAATATCCCCATTGATGGAACTCCATTATAACCAGCACCACTAACAGCTTGCATTGTTGAAACAAAAACACTTTCTAATCCAAAATTATCCATTATGGGTTTTAATGTTATACATAAACAGATAGTTGAACAATTAGGATTTGTTATAATTGCTCCATCCCATTTTCTATTATCTCTTTGAATATCTATTAAAGCAAAATGGTCTTCATTAACTTCTGGGATAATTAATGGGACATCTTCTTCCATCCTATAAGCTGAAGCATTGGAAAAAACTAACTTATCTTCAGCAAATTTAGGTTCTAACTCTTTAGCTAAATCTGATGGTAAAGCTGAAAATACAATATCCACATCCTCAAACTCTTTGGCTTTAGGATCAGTTTTTATAACAGTCATATCTTTAACACTTTCAGGCATCCCTTCACTTAAATACCAATTGCAAGCTTCTTTATAAGTCTTACCTGCACTTCTCTCTGATGCTGCTAAGACTTCTAATGAAAACATTGGATGGTCTGCCAAAAGTTGAACAAATCTTTGTCCTACCAAACCTGTAGCTCCAAGAACTCCTACTTTTATTTTCATTCTATCACCTATTTACAAACTCCCAAAATGATTTAACAGCACTGGGATTTTTTGGTCGTTTACTTTTTATTAAATATAGATATCTAACAACATCAAAATCAACTATAGGCACAATCTTAACCAATCCTGCATTTTCAGCTTTCTTAGCAGGAATTTCTGAAACTATACTAATACCATACCCTTCAGAGACAGCTGTAATTACTGCTGAACTACTACCAAGTCTCATAACTATATTTAGATCCATTATAGAATATCCCTTTTCATTCAAAGCTTTTATAAATGTCTCCCTAGTTCCTGAACCTTCCTCTCTATCTATAAAATCTTCTTTTAATATATCTTCTAATCTCACATACTCTCTTTTAGTAAAAGGATGATTTGGTGGGACAATTAGCACAAGTCTATCTTTCCCTATAATAGTATAATCATAATTTTCATTCTTTAAATACCCTACTGCTATTATATCAGCCAACCCCTCCTCCAATGCTTTATAACAGTTTTTAGAGTCAGTTATTGTTATCTCAAAATCAACATTTTTATATTGATTCTTATACTCTTTTATAATTGATGGTAATACATGCTCTCCTGGTGTTGTTGATGCATATATTCTAATAACCCCTTCAGGATTTTCATGTATGGCTCTCATTAACATTTTAGCTTCATTTATTAAATCTAATATCTTTTCAGCTCTCTCAAAAAGTATTTCACCTTCAGGAGTTAGATCAACACCTTCAGGAGTTCTTAAAAAAAGCTGTGCATCAAAGAATTTTTCTAAAGCTGCAATATGGTTACTAACTGTACCTTGTGTTATACCTAACCTTTTTGCAGCTTTAGAAAAACTTTTTGTTTTAGCAGCAATAATAAATGTTTGAAAATAACTGACCTTTGGATCCATAATATCACCCATTAAAGTATTTAATAAACTAATATATATATCTAATGGGTAAAAGATAATTTAGGGTGATATTTTGGAAATAATACACTATATTGTAATATTATTAATGCTATTGTCAAGTTTAGCAGCACTATTACAAAAAGATCTAATCAAATCTATAATTCTTTCAGGATTTTCTGGCTTGTGTTTGGCTTATCTCTACTATGCTCTCTTAGCTCCTGATGTAGCTTTAACTGAAGCTATCTTAGGAGGTGCAATACTTCCAGCCCTCTTTGCTTTTACAATAAGAAGAACAGAGAGATTTGAAGATTAATATCTAAGTTTTCCTCCAATGTTTTTAATTATTTTAATAAATTCTTTCTCTTTTTCTCTTAACTCATCTTTTTTATATCCAAATATTCTAAATGTTACACTTTTCCAACCTTTTTCAATATTTTCTCCCTTATATACATCAATAATCTCAATATCAAACTTACTTTTTAATAAATCTAATATTGTATTCTCATCAACATTATCCTTTAATAATACAGATACATCAAAATAGATTCTTTTTAAATATCTCTTTTTTAGCTCTTTTAATTTTTCTCCATCAAATACCTCTACCCTAAGAACATTAAATTTCTCTAATTTTCCATTCTTATCCAATATAAGATAATCCCCATCTACCCCTTTTAATATCCCAAAATGTACATTGTTAGAATCAATATTTCTAATAGCTACTTCTTCACCTATCATATCCACTAATCTATTTAGTTCATTAGTTAAAGCAAATATTGCTTTATCAGAATAATAAACTCCTCTCTTAGCTTCAGATCCAAAATGTTTAGCTGCTTCTTTCATTATTTTGACAAATTTTTCTCTATCTTTATTTTTAACTACATTGCTAAGCTCTAAACAACAGTTTATAAAAGTTTTATGGATCTCTCCAATTCTTTTGTTAAACATTTGAATATCTGCATATAAATATGGATTTTGACCAATTATTCTTGCTATTATTGATAACATAAGTTCATAAACTGGAGAAGAATATTTTCTTGACTCTTTTATATCTACATTCAACTCTTTTAAAGTATATGCTAAACTTATAAAAGAAAAGTGGGTTAACCCTTGAACAACTGCCATTATTCTATCATGTTTCTCAGGGGTAGTTATTATTATCTTTGCTCCCTCTTTTTTCAAAAAATTATAGACCTTCTTAAACCATTCAGTATTTTTATGCCTCTCCAATGGAGTTAAAATTATTACTTGGCCAAATAAAGATGGAGCTGAAGGACCAAACATTGGATGTGTAGGGATAATAACAACATTTTTATTAGCATACTCTTCCATAGCTTTTGTAGGAATCTCTTTTATTGAAGTAATGTCCATTAATAAACAGCCATCTCTAACATGTGGAGCCACTTCTTTAATGACTTTCTCTGTAACATTAATAGGAACAGCTATTATCACAATATCCGCTTTTTTTGCAGCCTCTATGTTATCATTAATAAATTTAACTCCTAACTCTCTTTCCACTTTTTTTCCCTTCTCAACATCCCTTCCTGTAACTATAACATCAAAACCTTTTCCTTTTAAATATCTAGCAAACCATTTACCTAAGCCATCAGTACCTCCAATAATAGAGATTATCATATAAATCACCTAAATAAAATAATGGATTTAAAAATTATAAAATATATTACAAAGAATGTTAAAACTAAATATTGTGGTGATTATAAATGATTATTGCTGTTAGTGGTAAAGGAGGAGTTGGAAAGACAGCATTTACAACCTTACTAATTAAAGCTTTATCAAAAAAAACTAATAGTATATTAGTAGTTGATGCTGATCCTGATAGTAATCTTCCAGAAACTTTAGGTGTTGAAGTAGAAAAAACTGTTGGAGATATTAGAGAAGAGTTGAAAAAGGCTATTGAAGAAAATAAAGATATAGGTATGAGTAAGATTGATTATTTAAAAAGTAAAGTTTATGAAATTTTAGTAGAGACTGATAACTATGATCTCTTAGTTATGGGAAGACCAGAAGGTTCAGGGTGTTACTGTAGTGTAAATAATTGGCTTAGGCAGATAATTGATGAGTTATCTAAATATTATGAATATGTTGTTATTGATACTGAAGCAGGTTTAGAGCATTTGAGTAGAAGAACTACACAGAATGTAGATACAATGATTGTTATAACAGATCCATCAAAAAGGGGTTTAGGTACTGCTAAGAGAATAAAGAAACTTGCTAATGAATTAGAAGTTAAATTCAAAGATATATATGTTGTAGCTAATAAAGTAAAACCTGAGCATGAAAAGTTAATAGAAGAGTATGCCAAAGAATTAAAATTAAATTTAATAGGTAAATTACCATATAACAAAGAGATAGCTGAATATGATTTGAAAGGGATTCCTCTTTGGTATTTACCAGAAGATAATGAAGTTTATAAAAAAGTTAAAGAGATAGTTGATAAATATTTTTAGAGGCTGATGGGTATGTTAGAAAAAATGAGTGAAAATCTTACTAAAGCTATTAATAAAATAAAAAATGCAATGTTTGTTGATAAAAAGCTTATAAAAGAGGTAGTTAAAGATATACAAAAAGCTCTAATACAGGCTGATGTTAATGTTAGATTAGTTTTAAATCTTAGTAAAGAGATTGAAAGGAGGACATTAGAGGAAGAACCTCCAAAAGGGTTATCAAAAAAGGAGCATATAATAAAAATTGTATATGAAGAACTTGTTAAACTGTTAGGTGAAGAAGCTAAACCATTAAATATTGATCCAAAAAAACAAAATATTATCTTGCTACTTGGACTTCAAGGTTCAGGTAAAACAACAACAGCTGCTAAATTAGCAAGATATTTGCAAAAGAAAGGATATAGACCAGCTTTGATATGTGCAGATACCTACAGACCAGCTGCCTATGAGCAATTAAAACAGTTAGCTGACAAAATCCATGTACCTGTTTATTGGGATAATAAAAAACCAGAAGAGATTGTTAAAGAAGGTTTAGAGAAGTTTAAAAAAGCAGATGTTATTATTATAGATACAGCAGGTAGACATAAAGAAGAAAAAGGATTGTTGGAAGAGATGAAGAGAATAAAAGCTATTACCAATCCAGATGAAATTATTTTGGTTATAGATGGGACTATTGGACAGCAGGCTAAAATACAGGCTAAAGCTTTTAAAGAAGCTGTTGGAGATATAGGAAGTATTATTGTAACAAAATTGGATGGATCTGCTAAAGGGGGAGGGGCTTTAAGTGCAGTTGCTGAAATAAAGGCTCCAATAAAGTTAATTGGTGTTGGAGAGAAGATAGATGATTTAGAAGAATTTAATCCTAAGAAATTTATAGCAAGACTTTTAGGTTTGGGAGATATAGATAGTTTGTTAAAAAAAGCTGAAGAGATTGTTAATGAAAAAACAGAGGAAAGTATTGAAGCAATAATGAGAGGAAAATTTACATTAAATGAGTTATATGCACAATTAGAGGCTATAGAAAATATGGGGTCTATGAAAAAACTTCTTTCAATGATTCCAGGATTCTCTGCTATGCCAAAGGAATTGTCTCATTTAACTGAGGAAAAGATAAGGAAATATAAAGTAATAATAAGTTCAATGACAAAAGAAGAAAGAGAAAATCCAAAAATTATAAAAGCTTCAAGAATAAAAAGGATAGCAAGGGGTTCAGGAACTACAGAGAGAGATGTTAGGGAGGTTTTAAGATACTATGAAACTACAAAAGGGGCTATAGACAAAATTAGAAAAGGTAAGGTGTTGAAAATTGGAGGGCCTTTAGGGCAAATATTAAGGCAGCTGATGTATAAAGAGTGAAGATTATGGAAATGATAGAGAGGCTATTAAAAAGAATTGATAAAAAACCTGCAGTAGTTAAAGATGAACCATTTAAGGTGTTAGTTGCTGCTTTAATTAGTGCAAGAACAAATGACAACATCACTGAAAAAGTTATGAAAAAACTTTTTAAAGAAGTAAAAGATTTGGATGATCTTTTAGAAATTGATGAAGAAAGGTTATCTTCTCTATTATATCCAGTAGGATTTTATAGGAATAAAGCTAAATTGTTAAAGAAGTTAGCAAAAGTGTTAAAAGAGAGATACAATGGCAAAATTCCTGATAATTTAGAAGATCTTCTATCTCTCCCAGGAGTTGGTAGGAAGACAGCTAATTTAGTATTGACATTAGCATTTGATAAAGATGGAATTGCTGTTGATACTCATGTACATAGAATAACCAATAGATGGGAGATTGTAGATACTGAAACTCCTGAAGAGACAGAGATGGTATTAAGAAAGAAATTGGATAGAAAATACTGGAAGGTTATAAATCATATATTGGTTGTATTTGGTAGAGAGATATGTGGAGTTAAACCAAAGTGCTCTATTTGTTATAAAGAAATTAAAGAGTTGTGTCCTTATTATAAAAAGCTTTTACATTTTGAACACATAATTGATAAGTTTAAATATAAAAAAGTGTCAAAAAGTAAGATACCTAATGAGAAAGGAAGTTATATATTAAAAATTAAATTAAAAAAAGGAAGACTTATAAGATTTGGAAAAAATGAGAAATATTTTAAGAGTGGTTATTATTTTTATGTTGGTTCAGCCATGAATGGATTAAAAAACAGAATAGAAAGACATTTAAAAAATGAAAAAAAGATGTTTTGGCATATAGATTATCTTCTAAATTATGGAAAAATAGAGGAGATATATATAACAAATAATAATGTTGAGTGTGAAACTGCTAATGAATTTATAAAGGCATTTGATTACATTGAAGGCTTTGGCTGTTCAGATTGTAGTTGTAAAAGCCATTTATTCTATATGAAACTTTAAATATTAATTAATCTAAAAATAATTTTTGGGTGATAAAATATGATTCTATTTGAGTGGGGGACATATAATGCTTTATCTACATTAAAGCAAGCTTCCCTTCTAGGAACTAGAGTTACAGAAATTCCTCCTGCTATACTTTCAAGAAGATTACCTGAAGGTTATTATGAAAGTTATAAAAGGTTAGCTAAAGAGTATTTTTCAACAATCTTAGCTCATGGTCCATACTACCAATTATCATCAGAATCTGGATTAAGAGGGCATATATCAGCTATAGAAAAAGCATCTATTTGTGGAGCTGAGATATATAACTATCATCTTGGTAAAAGAGTGGGTGATGATATTAATTTTCACTTAGAGGTGTTAAAGAAGTTTAATGAAGTTAACAATTCCCTCATTTACTCTCCAGAACCTGCAACAAATATTGGAGAGTTTGGTAGTTTAGATGAATTATTGGAATTAGTTAAAGCTGCAAAAGATGAGGGAATAAAGGTTATACCATCACTACAATTAGAGAATATATTTTTAAATGAGTTAAAGGTTTATGAAACTGATGACCTAGAAGAAGCTTCTAAAAAGGCTGATATTGATTGGTGGTTAAAGATATTGTATAAAGTTGATAAAATATCAGAGTATATAATGCATTTCAGGTTCTCTCAGGTTATTGGTTTAAAATATAAAAATAGATTCTTTAAAAAGAGAGTGCCATTAGGTAAAGGATATCCACCATTAGAACCATTAGTTGAAGCTTTATCTACATATTTAGTTGATAATGCATTAAAAGGAGCATTTAAGAAAGTGTTATTTGTCTATACCGGATTACCAGAAGTTAAATATAAAGATTTAATTGATATTTATGCAATGATAATGAAAAGAGCTGTTGATAAATTAATGAGTAAAGAAGCTCAACTAGAATATGGTGAATTCTATAAAATACTAAATATTGAGGAAGAATGATGCTTAAAGATATTATAAATAAAATTTTATGGCACCCAAAATATAAGAGAGAGGATTACTATCTAATTATTTTACATAGAGGAGAGAAAGATAATAAAAAAATTATTCCAATGGACAAGATCAAGTTAGAGGGTGGGTATATCATTTATAATGATACATACATCCCCCTACATAGAGTTTTAGAAATAAGAAAAAAGAATGGTGAGTTGATTTATAAAAAGTGATGTTTATGGAACTTAAAGGTAGAGCTATATCAAAAGGTAGAGCTGAAGGTGTAGCTTTAGTTTCTAAAAAACCTTTCTCTTTTTTAGGTGGTGTTGATAAAGATGGAAAGATTATTGATAAAAACAGTGATGTTTATGGAGAATCTCTAAAAGGGAAGATATTTGTTTTTCCATATGGAAGAGGTAGCACTGTTGGAAGTTATGTTATATATAGCCTAGCAAAAAAGGGAATTTTAAAAGGAATTGTAAATAAAGAGTGTGAGCCAATAATTGCTAGTGGGGCAATATTGGCAGGAATACCACTGGTGGATAAGGTAGATATTGACAAAATAAAAAATAATGATTATATTATTGTTGATGGATATAAAGGAGTAGTTAAGGTGATAAGATGAGAAGATTATTAATCTTACTTATTGTTTTACCATTTTTAATGACATCAGGATGCTTGGAGAAACCTAAAATAGTTTCTAATGATATTGAATTCAAAAAGGTTGAAGCTGATACAACATTACTTAATGTAAAAATAACAGTGGAAAATCCAAATCCTATAGGGGTGCATATTAATAAAATATTTTTTAATATATTTTATATTAATAATGATGGTAAGTTAGAGTATTTAGGATATGGAGAAAAAGAGGATATTAATATTAATAGTGGAAACACTACAATAGAAATTCCTGTTCATGTTTTAAATAAGAATTTAGCTAAAGCTTTAATAGAAAGCGGAGGTGTGTTAAGGGTTAAAATAGATGGTAAAATAAATGTTGATCTCTTTTTAACATCAATAGATGTCCCAATCAGTTATGAAACTACACTAAATATTCCTGAATATGTTAAAGAAGAGTTAAAAGAAATGATAGCTAACTTATTATAAATTATTTTTTATTTTAAAATTTTTATTTTTTAAGGTGGAAACAATGGATATTAAAGATAGAATATTAAAATTAAAGGAGGAAAAGAATGCTATTATTTTAGCACATAATTATCAACCAAAGGAGATTTTGAAAGTAGCAGATTTTATGGGTGATTCTTTAGAGCTGTGTATAAAAGCTAAGGAAACTAGTGCAGATATAATTGTTTTCTGTGGAGTAGATTTTATGGCAGAATCAGCAAAAATATTAAATCCAGAAAAAAAGGTTTTAATGCCTGAAATAAAAGGAACACAATGTCCAATGGCTCATCAACTAACAAAAGATATTATTTTAAAATATAAAGAGAAATATGATGCACCATTAGTTATATATGTGAACACAACTGCTGAAGCTAAGGCAATGGCAGATATAACATGTACATCAGCAAATGCTGATAAAGTGGTTAATAGCTTATCTGCTGAAACAGTTCTATTTGGTCCAGATAAAAATTTAGCTTATTATGTTCAGAAAAGAAGTGATAAAAAAATCATACCTATCCCTGAAAATGGAGGATGTTATGTTCATCAAAGTTTTACAATTGAAGATGTTAAAAAAGCTAAAGAAAAATATCCTAATGCCGTTCTTTTAGTGCATCCAGAGTGCAATCCTGAAATACAAGATGTAGCTGATGTAATAGCAAGCACAAGTGGGATGGTTAAATATGTTTTAAATTCTGATGAGGAGGAGTTTATTATTGGTACTGAGAAAGATCTAATTGGAAGAATTGAGATAGAGTTAGAGAAGTTAGGTGAAAAGAAAAAACTGATTCCTTTAAGTGAGAAGGCAGTGTGTAAAGAAATGAAACAGATAAGTTTAGAAAAAATAGAAAGATGTTTATTAGAAGAAAAATATGAGGTTAAGTTAGATGAAGAGATTATTAGAAGAGCTAGAAAAGCTATTGAAAATATGCTAAAAGTGAAATAATGAGGGTTGAAGAAGAGGAGTTATTTAATAAGTATTTTAAAAACTTATCTCAAAGGGAAAGGGCCATATTTGAGGGAGGTATTAAATTAGGAGCTATATTTCATCAGTTTATAGGCACACCAGTTAGTAAAAAAAATAAAGATTTGTTAGAAAGAGCAATAGAAGAGTCTATAAAAAATCAGCCATTTGTGTATGATATAAAGGTCAAGATAAAAAATGTGTCTGAAAGATACAAAGCTTTAAGCGAAGATATGTTAGATGTGGATTTAATAATAAAAGTAAGTAATGTAAAAGCATATTTAAAATTAGAATATGTAAAAGAGTTAAGTTATCCACTAATGTATGTTAAAAAGGTGGAAGAATGAAAAAACTTTTAATAATAGCTCTAATTATAAGTTGTGTTTATGCTATTAATTATAAATATGTTAGCACAGTACCAATAGAGGTAGTTAATCTCTCTAATATTAATGTTAATGAATTAGAGAAGTATTTAAATGATAATAGATTAACCTTATTAATTTTAGATGAAAGAACTAAAAAGGATATAATTAAAGCTTTAAATATTACAATATCCCCTGACAAAATACCTGATTATGACAACTATACTTTAATTACAAATAGTAATTGTATTGTATATCCTAAAAAATATGTTTATTATGATGATGATGGAGCTTTAATCTATATCCCTCCAGCTAATATTTCATCAAAATCAATAAATTATACAAAAATCTCTGATGGAGTTTATGAAATAAAGAAAAATAAACTTCTTTTTTTATATCCTACAGATCTAAATGATAAAAAGACATTGGATATTTTAGGTAGATATATAGCTAAAAATAATGGGACTTTTGCATACATCAATAAAGCTCCTGCAGGATATGATAATATTTTAGTAGCAGGTGTTGGAGTTAGTAAAGTTATTCCTGATGAGAATGGGAAATATTGTATAAAAGTAGCAAAAAGGAAGATAAAGGTAAATTATTTAGATGATGAGGTTATTAATAAAAAAATAAAGGCCATAAAACTACTTTCTGCTTTTGGGATAAATGTTAGCTATATTGTATCTGGAGATGAGGCAATAAAACTGATAGAAAAATCTAATTTAAATAAAGAGGATTTAAAGCTTATTAACCAATATTGGTTTAAAAGTTATAAAAACTATACACACACATATATAAACCCAGAAAAATTAAATTATGATCTAGATATTGTTGCTTTAAGCTACTACCCATTGATATATGTTGATAAGTCACCAGAAACTTTTGAAAATGATCCTACTGTTGGTGGATATTATCCAACATTAATAAATTATGAGAGTGGATATTGGCAGTTGGGAGAAATTAGTGAAAACAGATATTATTATTTATATAAAGGAGAACCTTATTGGAATGGGAAAGCTAATGAAGTTTCTAAATGGTATTATAAAGGAGAACCTGTTCCTGAAAAAGAAAATAATAAAATGAATGATAGATATAAGTATTTCAATCATTGGTTTGTAAAGAATTATGGTTATGCATTGGCAAGTGGATGTAATGGACTATTTTTAGAAAGTTCTAATGAGGATTTAGTTAATGCAGTTTTAGGAAAAGATGGAGATTGGAAGTTAGATATTAATGGAAAAGTGAAATATCTTATAATCCCTGGAAAAAGAGGTTTTGAAATCTATAATGGCATCCCCATATTGAAAGTACCTACACCACTATCAGAGGTTTATGGGGTAAATATTTTAAATATAACCTACATCCCTCCAGAAGATGAAGAATTTGGAGTTTATATAGCAGATATTAGGCATTTCAATACAAATTTATTATTTAAGTTAAAAAATGAGGGAACATGTATAATGAACTTTAATCAAATGGTAAATTGGTTAAAAGATTATTATGAAAACAATATCCACCTAATAAATAAAAGCATAATTATTGTAAAAAATCCCAAAAATGTAAAAATTACTTTATATACAAATAAACAAATACTTGGAAATTTCAAACATTTAATAAAAAATAATGGAAGCTATATAATAGAATGCCCTAAAGTTATCATCTTAAGGTGAGTTTATGAAAGTTGGTTTCTATAATATACAAGGAGGAACAGGTAAAACTACAGTTGCTGCCAATTTTGCATATATTGTTAGTCAATCAACAAAAACTATATTTATTGACTGTGACATTTATGGAGGAACCTCATCAATAATTTTTAATTTAGAGGACAAAGAGCATAACTTAGCTTCATATTTGGCAGGAGAGTCAGTATTAGAGGATATTATATACACTTATGATGATCTTTCAGTAATTCCTTCTGATATGTCATCGAAGGTTTTTGCATATAAGATAGATGTCAGTAGGCTTGATCATTTATTAGACACTATTGAAGATGAGTATGATATTATAGTGTATGATTTCCCTCCAAACATTACTGAAGATAACCCATTATTAACTTATGTTGGGGAAAGTGAATTAATAAATAAAGTTATAATTGTTGGAGAAGATAGCCTTCCATCTATAGTAAATTCTCTAAAAACTATGGAGTTAGTTAAGGATTTAAATATCCCCACTATTGGGATTATAGTGAATAAATATAGGGGTATTGTTGATTTAGAAGATATTATTGATGATGTTATTGGGGTTCTACCCTATGATCAAAAGGTTGAAAGGCAGTGGGTAGAAAGTTTGCCCATAGCTAAATTAAAAACAAAGTTTTCAAAAGAGTTACAATTATTATCAAAAGATATAGCTAAAATATACTTAGAGAAAGATTTAGCTTCATTGAGAGCATTAAAATTAGCAAAAACTATATATGGGCTTCATGAGGATGAAGAAGAAAAAGAAGAAGAATTTAGTTTTAATCTAAATGAGAAATTTAAATTAGAGTGAAAATATGCTTGCTAAAAGAATTATTCCTTGCTTAGATATAAAAGATGGTAGAGTAGTTAAAGGAGTAAAATTTTTAAATTTAAAAGATGCAGGGGATCCTGTAGAATTGGCAAGATATTATGATGATGAGGGGGCTGATGAATTAGTGTTCTTAGATATAACAGCTTCAGCAGAAAGGAGAGATATTTTAATAGATGTTGTTGAAAGAACTGCTGATCAAGTTTTCATACCTTTAACTGTAGGTGGTGGGATAAAAAGTGTGGAAGATTTTAGGAAACTACTAAAAGCAGGGGCTGATAAAGTATCTGTTAATACTGCTGCTGTTAAAAATCCTAATCTTATAAAAGATGCTGCTGAAATCTTTGGCTCACAGTGTGTTGTATTGGCTATTGATGCCAAAAGGAATTATAGTGAAGGTGGAAAATACTATTTTGAAGAGGAAGGGAAAAAATTTTGGTTTGAAGTTTATATTTATGGTGGTAGGAAGGCTACTGGAATAGATGCAATTGAATGGGCTAAAAAAGCTGAAAGTTTAGGTGCTGGGGAGATATTATTAACTAGTATTGATAAAGATGGTACTAGAGAGGGTTATGATTTAACACTAATAAAAGCTGTTTCAGAGAGTGTCAATATTCCTATTATAGCCTCTGGAGGATGTGGCAAACCCGAGCATGTATATGAGGCATTTAAAGCTAAAGCAGATGCTGCACTTATGGCTGGAATATTACACTATGGGCTATATAAGATAAGAGATATTAAAGAATTTTGTCAAAAAAAAGGAATACCTGTAAGGTTATAATTCCACTTTTTTAAATTTTTATTTTTGAGGTCAAGAGCATGGATTTTATAGAGTATATAAAAGAAAAATTTCCATATAAAAATATTAGAAATCCACAAAAGAAAATGATGTTTAAAATATATAATTCAATTATTAATAGAAAACACCTTATTATAGAAGCTCCAACAGGTGTTGGAAAAACTTTAGCTTATTTGATCCCTTCACTATATTTTGCTGAAAGGGGAAAAAGGATAGCTATATTAACAGAAACTATTGATCAGCAATTAAGAATATATGAGGATTTAAAAACTTTAAAACATTCCATAAAAGTTTCTTTTTTTATGGGAAAACACAACTACTACTGTAAATCAAAGAAGGGTAAAGCTAATAGGCTATATTGTCAGTTAAATAGGAAGTGCATATATAAACCAAATAGAAAACCTATATGTTATTGTGGAGCTAGTAAGATAATGATTAAATTTGGAGAAAAAATTCTTTATTATTGTCCATTTTGCACATGTGAATATCAAAAAAATAAAATAGAGAGTGTTCTTGCTGACATAGTTGTTATGAACAATAGTATATTTTATCATTCAAAAGAAGAACTGGAAAAAAAGAGAGGATTTGATATTATAATATGTGATGAGGCTCATAAACTGGAAGATAGTATAAGAAGATCTGCTACAATAGAAATAAATTTTGATAATATCATAAACAGATTAAAATACATGGCTATGTATTATGCACCATCTTTATTAAAAAAGAGATTAAATCCTGAAAGTGATAGGTTTTGGGAGATTATTGAAAATTATTTAGAAAGTAAAAATGTTATGTTAGATATATGTAGGAGCGATATTATTTATAATGGTGTTTTGACAAGTAATTATTATAATTTAAATCTATCAATATTAGGAGCTATTTTGGATGGTTACAAACAAATATTGGGAATAAGGGAAATTGTAAACTCTTTTGATGATAATAAAGAGATAGATAAGAAAGATTTATATTTTGATTTTTATAGCCCATCTCTAATAAATATTGAAATGGATTTTGTTGAAAATAAGAATTTGGATTTATATATAGCAGAGTTTATAGAAAATATAAATAATCTTAGGTTTATAGATGAAAACTATGTTGTATATAAAAATAAAGAACAGCTCATTTGTGAACCAGTTTTTATTAACCATGTTTTAAAATCTTTATATGCAGATGCCACTGTTATCCACTGCTCAGCTACAATTGGAAATATTAAACTACATGCCTATAAAACAGGATTAAGTGAGTATGATTATCTAATATTGGAAAATCCATTTCCTAGAGATAGAAGAATGATTATAGCTTTAAAAGATGGAGTGAATATGAAATATGAGATTAAAGATAGAGATAAAGCTAATTATATATTACTAAAACTATTAGAAGCTATAAATGGAAACACACTAATACTTTTTAAAAGCTTTGAAGATCTTTACAATTTTCATAATTATTTAAAAGAAAATATTAGAAAAATAAATATTAAAAATAAAAATATACATGTTTATGAGCAAGGAATGGATGGAAAAGATGCAAAAGAGTTAAAAGAAAGGTTTATTGAAATCGGAGGGATAATGTTAGCAACAGGAAGATTTTCTGAAGGAGTAGATATACCTGGTGAAGCTTTAATTGGGGTAATTATTGATGCTTTACCTTTTCCAGTACCTACACCTCTACTAATGAGAGAACAGAGTTATCTAATGGAAAGAGGTTTTAGTAAATGGCAATCTTTTTTAATGACATCTTTTGATAAAATGGCAAAAACATTAATTCAAATGATAGGGAGATTAATAAGAACTGAAAATGATTATGGTGTAGTTGTAATTCAAGATCAGAGATTTTACAGATGGGTAGGTAAAGTTATGAAGGAAAAAGGATATTTAAAAGAGGATTATTCTGTAATGGGATTAGACGAGGCATTAAAAGAGATTCCAAAATTTATAAATAAATTTAGATCTCCTTATAGCTAATAAGTTTTGAGTAATCAACAACTTCATGCATTTGTTTAATTTCAACAGGAATTTCATTTTCCTTTAATAATACTATAGGATTTAAACCACCATTATATACAATTCCACACATGTCTTTTTCAACATTAATTCCAAAAATTTCATTATTTGGCTCCCCTATCCCTATAACACAGTTCCAATTCAGCCTATCCAAAACTTCCTCTATATCATCTTTAATAATTCTATGAAATTCTCTAAAACCTGCTAAAATAGTTGATTCACAATCAACAGCATCAAAAAATACTATATGGGGGTCTAGAGAAGAGCCATTATAAGCTATAATATCAATGAATCTCTTTTTTTCATTTTTAATTTCTAAAACTCCTCCATATTTGGGAATAGTGGGTAGAGAATGTTTTAATAATATCCCATCTATGGTTATAGAGCAGAGTGTTTGAATTTTTATTTTATCCTTTTCTTCTATAAATCCAAACTTATCTCCAATACCTAAATTATTTTTATAAGCTTCTTTTAATAGGTCTAATGCATCATCAGCATATTTTTTATCAATGTAACAAATATTGACAATAACTTTACCATCATGTTTATCTATATCATAATCTACCATACTCATAGCATTAACCATTTTATAAAATATAGTTTTTATTTTATAATTGGATTTCTTTTTTACAATTTTTCTTTCATTTTTTTCTAATTTGTGTAATGAATCTATTTTTACTAATAATTCCATTGGTTGTATATCAGCATAATAACCTTTCTCAGTAAATACTGCTATTGGTGACAGCCCCCCAATTAAAGCTATGCCTATAGAATCATCATCCACTTTTAAACCAAGAACATTCTCTTCTCCATAACTTATAACACACTTTAATTCATCATTTTTTAATATCCTTTCAAACTTTTCCATAGAACTTTTTGGTATATACCTAAAGTTGACTGGTAAATATCCATTCCCCTCTTCTAAAATTCCAACTACATCAGTTTTTTTCTCTTTTATAAAAACTTTTAGAGGGTCAATAGATGTAGCTTTATAATAAATAATCTCTTCAAATTTCACAGGCTCTCCATCTTCATATTTCACAATCCCTCCACACACATGTGTTGGAAGAATCCCATTTTTTATTAGAATATTATCAAAATTCAATGAGCATAGGGTATATAATTCTACATATTTTCCTTTATCAACAATACCTACTCTATCCCCAACAGCAAAACCGCTGTTATATATCTTTTTTATTTCCTTAATAACAACATTAAAATCAGCATAAATATATGCCCTATTAACAATAGCATATCTATCATAATAATTAAAAGAGAGCATTTTCTCTAAAATATTTGAATATATACTTCCCAATCTATAAAAAACATCAGCCTTTCTCAACTCCTCCAAACCCTTTTCAGTTATTATCCTTCCAACATATCCTACCTTTTTTGTTAAACCTAAACTATCCAAAATCTTTAAATGGTATCTAACAGCCCTTTCACCTATTTTATAGCCTCTTTTTGATAATTCTTTAGCTATTATTGTAGCCCCAACAGGTTCTTTATATTTTGATAGTATATCCAATATTTCAATTAATTTTCTATCTAAATCCATTTATAACACCTTAAATATCATTTAACATAATTTTTTAAAATCCCTATATTCTCTATTTCACACTCTACAACATCCCCTCTTTTAATCTCTGAAACTCCTGGAGGAGTGCCAGTGGAAATTATATCTCCAGGATATAATGTCATTATTGATGATACAAACTCTAATAGGTAGTAGATATCAAATATCATATTTTTAGTGTTTGACTTTTGCCTTACCTCATTATTAACTCTACACTCTATTTTTAAATTCATTGGGTCTATATCTTTAACAATTCTTGGCCCTATTGGACAAAAAGTATCAAAACTCTTAGCTCTTGTCCATTGTCCATCTTTTTTTTGCAGATCTCTTGCAGTTACATCATTTAAAATAGTGTATCCTAAAATATAATCTTCATGATCTTTTTTTACATCTTTACATTTTTTCTTTATAATAAATGCTAATTCTACTTCATGATCTAATCTTTTACATATCTTTGGTTTTATAATATAATCTCCATCATAAATTATAGATGATGGAGGCTTTAAAAAAATGATAGGTTCATCAGGAATAGGAAGATTTAGCTCTTTTGCATGATCTATGTAATTGAGACCTACACAAACAATTTTTGTAGGATTAATCTTTCTTATATCCAAGATTTCTCACCTTAAAAATTATTTTATACTTATAGTAGTTAATTTAACCATTTCAACATTTTTTAATCCTTTTAATTTATTTACAAACTCAATGATTTTTTCTCTATCTCCTTTTATAGCAGTAATTCTTAAAATTTTATTATTAAATCTGGTTTCTAGTGAGACTATAATAATATCTTTATATTTACTTTCTAACTCTATTATATCTTTTTTCCCTTTAGGATTATAAATTAAACTAACTTCTCCTAACTTTGATTCTATTCTCCTTAACCAATCATATTTTTTTATATAATACTCCACAGCCTCCCTTATAACTTTTGACCTATTCTCACCGTTTATCTTATCTATCTCTTTTAACAAATTTTTTTCAATGGTTATAGATATTCTTCCCATAGTTTCACCCTATTGCTAATTAAAATAATATTTATTAATACTATATATAAATTGGGTGATAATTTGCTAATTGGAATGGTTCATCTAAAGCCACTACCTGGAAGCTACCTTTATGAAGATAATTTAGATGATGTTATAGATTTTGCTATAAAAGAGGCTAAAAAATTGGAAGAAGCTAATTTTGATGCTGTTCTAATAGAGAATTTTAATGACAAACCTTTTAAAAAAGAGATAGATAAAATTACTTTAGCATCATTTACTGTTATAGCTAAAGCTATTAAAGAAGAAGTGGGTATGAAAATAGGAATAAATGTATTAAGAAATGACTCTATAGCTAGTTATTCCATAGCTTATGCCATAAAAGCTGATTTTATAAGAGTAAATGTTTTAAATGGTGTAGCTATAACTGATCAGGGAATTATTGAGGGGAATGCTCATGAACTTTTTAGACTAAAGAAACTTGTCCCATCAAAGATTAAAATTTATGCTGATGTTCATGTAAAACATAGTTATCAGTTTATAGATTTTGAAACATCATTATTAGACACATATGAGAGAGCTTTAGCTGATGCTATTATCATTTCTGGAAGAAGAACAGGGGAAGAAGTTAATATAGAAGATGTAAAGTTAGCTAAGAAATATAATATTCCCACTATTATTGGTTCAGGTGTGAATGAAGAAAATATAAAGAAGTTTATAAACTTAGCTGATGGTTTTATTATAGGTAGCTATATAAAAAGGAATGGAAATGTAAATAATGAGATTGATATAAATAGGGCCAAAAGAATAGCTGAATTATTTAAATCACTTAGAGGGAGATAATGGAAATATTTGCCTTTTTATTTTCATTAGGTTTAACATATTTTTTAATTAAAAGAATAAACATGTTTGGGCATGATTTACATAAAAAAGATAAGAAAAAAATTCCTGAAATGGGGGGAATTGCTCCTCTTTTATCTAATATACTATTTATACCATTTATAAAAGTTTTTTATATTATTCCAATAGTCTTTTCAGGTTTGTTAGGAATAATTGATGATATCTCTAAGCTAAAACCTAAAGAAAAACTAATCTTTCTATTCATATTTAGCCTAATTTTTGGATATTTTTTATATATAAATGGGTTTATCTCTTTATGGGAAGTGTTATTATTAGCTGTATCTATTACAGTATTTTCTAATTTAACAAATATGCTTGCAGGATTTAATGGTTTAGAGATAGGTTTAGGAATAATATCATCATTTTTTTTAGCTATATTTTGTTACATATATGGATATTATGATGCTTACCATGCCCTTTTAATATTCTCTGCATCTTATTTTGGATTATTTATATATAATAAATATCCTGCTAAAGTATTTCCAGGAGATGTGGGAACATTACCAATAGGTGCTTTTTTGTCCACTTTAGCTGTGATTTATCATCAATATATCCCATTTTTAATAATCATGACTCCTTACATTGTTGATGCTTCTTTAAAATTTATAACTGCAGGAGTTATGAGTAGAGATGAACATAAACCAACAGTTTTAGGAGAGGATAATAAATTATATTATATATCTGGCTATTTATCTTTACCAAGATTAATTCTAAAATTTAAACCTATGAAAGAGTGGCAATTAGTTGTTGTTCTCTACATTATAGAAATTATCTTCTGTATTATTGCTTTAATCTTTGTCATAAACTCCAAATTTATTTAAATAATATTTACTATAAATAGCTCCTAAAGGATTATGGGCTAATATTCTATCTTTAACCACAAATGTTGTTGTTGGAGCTTTTGAGTATTTTTGAAATAAAATATCATGCCCAATACAAAGACCAACAATAATATTTAAATCAGTCTTTTTTTCATTCAAAATTAGAGCTTGTGCAATAGGATTACACATAGTTTCTTTTTGTTCCTTATTTATATGTGTTAATTCAAATTTATCTTTATCAATACCACAGACTTTACAGCATACTGAATAAACCTCAAAATGTTTTGACAGTATTTCATCTAAAATCTTTGCTTCTCTCTCCAATCCTATGCAAAAGGCTATACCTATCTTTTTATAATTCATCATTTTGCAAAATTCAATAATTTCCTCTAATCTAGTTTTTTTCATATAGAAATTTCCTTCAATGAAGGAAGAAACTTTTGCTATTTTTAGGTTTTCTTCTTTTTTGTATTCTTCCAAAATATTATCTAGTATCTCTTCCTTACAATTTTTTCCATTTTTACATTCCTTTTTATTACATCTTGCACATCTCATGGTTTCACCAAAAAGTTTATATAGGGAATTAATAAATATTTGATAAAACATCTATTATCAAAATATGTAATCTTATTACCTTAATAAGAAATATTTGGAACTTAGGTGATAAATATGGCTAAGCAAAAACCCGTTTTAAATGTAGCATTCATAGGACACGTCGATGCTGGAAAATCTACAACTGTTGGTAGATTACTTTATGACAGTGGAGCTATTGACCCACAAGAATTAGAAAAATTAAAAAGAGAAGCTCAAGAGAGAGGAAAAGCAGGATTCGAGTTTGCTTATGTTATGGATAAATTAAAAGAAGAAAGAGAAAGAGGGGTTACAATAGACGTAGCTCACAAGAAATTTGAAACTAACAAATATGAAGTTACTATTGTGGACTGTCCTGGACACAGAGATTTCATTAAAAATATGATTACTGGAGCTTCACAAGCAGATGCAGCTATATTAGTTGTTGATGTTAATGACGCTAAAACAGGAATTCAACCACAAACAAGAGAACACATGTTCTTAGCAAGAACATTAGGTATTAAACAAATAGCTGTTTGTATAAACAAAATGGACACAGTCAACTACAGCCAAGAAGAATATGAAAAAATGAAAAAAATGTTATCTGAACAGTTATTAAAGATATTAGGTTATGACCCAAGTAAAATTGACTTCATACCAACAGCTTCATTAAAAGGAGATAATGTTGTTAAAAGATCAGAAAACATGCCATGGTACAAAGGTCCAACATTAGTTGAAGCTATTGATAAGTTCCAACCACCAGAAAAACCTGTAAACTTACCATTAAGAATCCCAATACAAGATGTTTATTCAATTACAGGGGTAGGTACTGTTCCTGTTGGGAGAGTAGAAACAGGAGTCTTGAAAGTTGGAGATAAAGTAGTATTTGAACCAGCAGGTGTTAGTGGAGAGGTTAAATCTATTGAAATGCACCACGAACCTATCCAAGTAGCTGAACCAGGAGATAATATTGGATTTAACGTAAGAGGGGTTAGTAAGAAAGATATCAAGAGAGGAGACGTTTGTGGACACCCAGATAATCCACCAACAGTTGCTGAAGAATTCACAGCTCAAATTGTTGTCTTACAACACCCAACAGCAATAACAGTAGGATACACACCAGTCTTCCATGCTCACACAGCTCAAGTAGCATGTACATTCATTGAATTATTGAAAAAATTAGATCCAAGAACAGGGCAAGTTATTGAAGAAAATCCACAGTTCTTAAAAACTGGAGATGCTGCTATAGTCAGAGTAAAACCAACAAAACCAATGGTTATTGAGAATGTTAGAGAAATTCCACAGTTAGGAAGGTTTGCTATTAGAGATATGGGTATGACAATAGCTGCTGGAATGGCTATAGATGTCAAACCTAAAAACAAATAAACTCTTTTTTAATTTTTTAAACAAAACTTTTTAAATTCTTAAATATTTTAAGGTGATGATATTGCAAGTTGCAAGAATAAAATTGACTAGTACAGATCATAAAATTTTAGATGATGTTTGTAGGCAGATAAGAGAAATAGCAGAAAAAACAGGAGTGGATATTTCAGGACCTATTCCATTACCAACAAAAAAGTTAAAAGTAACAGTTAGGAGATCTCCAGATGGGGAAGGTTCATCAACATTTGATAGATTTACAATGAAAATACATAAAAGATTAATAGAAATTGATGCAGATGAAAGAGCTTTAAGGCATATAGTAAAAATAAAGATTCCTGATAATGTGCAAATTGAAATACAGTTTGTTAATAAATGAAGCTATTTTGTATAGTTAAAACTTCATAAGCCAAAATTCAGTTGCAATCCCTCAAATTTGGGATTGCAACTTAAAATTCTTTTTTATCTTCCAAACCCTACAGAATGAACATATCTTACCAGCAGAAGTCATTCCACATATTTCACACTCTCTAAATTTAAAATTATCATCAACCTTAAAAATATCTTTATGTTTTAAATAACCATGTAAAAACTGTAATTTTATATTTTCTCTATATTTTTTTAATTCATTAAAGTACATCCTATGTCTTAAAGTTATAGCATCTTTTCTATATTTGCACTCAGCAGTAGTAAATGGTATATTTTCTGCCAAAGCATATTTTAAAATTAATTCTTCCTCAATTTCATAGAATATTTTTACTTTCTTTAAGAACTTATCATGTGCTGGAAGTACAGGATCATGTTTTGATAAATGGACAATATCCCAATTTAATATATTGTTTATCATAAAAGAAACTTCATCATCTAAATTATGTCCTGTAACTATTACATCAAATCCATTTTCATATCCAAATCTATTCATTAAATATCTCTTTGTTATTCCACATATAGAACAGTGTTTCTTTTTGACATTTTCTATAGTTTTTCCAGTTATATCTTTTAAATTAACAACATGTAATGGTAAATCTAAAATATTTGAGAGCTTTTTAACCTCTTTAAGAGAAATTTCAGAAAAATTTTTAATCCCTAGATTAATATGGAAAAGTTCAATGTCATAACCTAACTTTTTTAATACCCATGCTACAGCATGACTGTCTTTTCCTCCAGAAACAGAAACAAGAATTTTCTCACTATCCTTTAACATACTATATTTTTTTATAGATTTTTTAACAAGATTTTCAAAATAGTTAATATAATGTTCTTTGCAAAGTCCTTTATAAAACTCTTCCTTACCACATAACTTACAACCCATAAACATCACCAAGTGATTCTTATGTACTTAATAGTTCCAGATACTAACTTTTTAATATATGTATTTAAGCATGGGATAAATTTTGATTATGAAATAGAAAGGGCATTAAATGCTAAATTTGATATTGTTATACTTTCTCCTATTAAAAAAGAGTTAGAGGATCTATTAAAAAGGGATTTAAAAGGAAAAGAAAAAATG
Organism: Methanocaldococcus villosus KIN24-T80; assembly: GCF_000371805.1. Lineage (NCBI taxonomy): Archaea > Methanobacteriati > Methanobacteriota > Methanococci > Methanococcales > Methanocaldococcaceae > Methanocaldococcus > Methanocaldococcus villosus. Next base: position 26,557 of record NZ_AQUK01000001.1, on the reverse strand, counting down.
GCTATAAAATTAGCACTATCAAAGATTGGAAAATATAAAGTTGTTAAATGTGAAGGTTATGGTGATGAAGCAATACTTAACTTTGCTAAGAATAACAAAAATGTTATTGTAGCTACAAATGATAAAGAGTTAAAAGAAAGTTTATTAAATAATAATATCCCTGTAATGGTTGTTAGACAAAAAAAATATTTTGTAGTTTTTGGTATGGTTTAACCTTCAATAGTTTTTATTGCTGAACTAACAATCATTTCTCTAATATTAGGAATCTCTTTTTCTAATTCTTCTAAAATTTCATGACATCTTCTCCTAATACTATCTCCTCTATCCCTACTGTATGGACAAACCTCTTTATCTTTATAATATTCTAAATTACATTCATCTAAAGCCTTTACAATATCATCTTCTAAAATTTGGAGCATAGGTCTTATAATAGTTAAAGGTTCCAAATCCAATTTAAATTTTATAAAATCAACTACATTAGATTTAAATTTAGTTACTGGCCTCATATATCTTATCTTTTCTCCTTTAAATAAATTAGCCAATATAGTATCAGAATTATCATCAAGATTATGACCATAGGCTAATTTTATTTTTTCATAATCAATATTTTCCTTTTCAGCTAATTCTTTTGCATACTTACCTATCAAATATCTCTTTATAATAGAACAAGAAAAACATGGAGAAAATTCCATACCTTTAGAGTGCTCAGTTAATATTTTTGAAAGCTCTACAACATCTAAATCACTTTTTAATACAACTAAAGGAATATTTAACATGTCACAGTGATATTTTAACAAATCTATATTTTTCCAAGGTCTCACTCCCCCTATATTAACATCTACTGTCACAGCTATTAACTTAATCCCCAGCTTCCTTGTATATGGTTCTAAAAGATGTAAAAGTATTAAACTATCCTTACCTCCACTAAAACCTACTAAAACAGTATCCCTAGCTGAGAGGATTTTATACTTATTAATAAATCTCCCAACTTTTGTTGATATATATTCATATGTTTTTGAGTATATGACAGGAATATTAAACATTTTTTCTATTTTTTTCATTTTTATCTTTGATATTCTTGCCATCCTTTTATTATTAACCAATATTTTATCTTTCCTTATTGTTAGAAAAAAAGGATTAACTATTTTCTTTAACTCCCTAATATCTATCATACATAATCACACTCAAATACTAATCAAACATCTTCTTTATATATGGCTCAAATGGAACAATATTTTCTCTTTTTCTTGGATAGATACAAGCTACTTTTAATTTTCTTTTTTCTGTATCTAAATCTATAACCAATGTCCCTGGAGTAGCTGTAATTGACCATGAGAGTAATATTAACCCAGTAGGGTTATTGATTATTGACTCTATCTCAACAACTTCTGGCTTTATCTGCCCATTAATACATCTCTTAACTACATCAATCCAGGATTCTGTTATAGCTTTTAATAAAACTAATAAATATCCTAATGTAGCCAATATCATAATCCCACAACAAATATTAAATATTCTAAAGTTTTTATAATTTTATATAAAAGTTTTGAGGTGAAATTTTGAAAAATTTAGAACAGAAAGCAATGGCGTATGAAATGTACAGTCAACAATTACAGGCTATTCAAAATGAAATTGCATCTATAAGAGCTTTAAAAAATGAAATAAATAAGACAATTGAAACTATTGAAAATATAAAGTTAGATGAAGAAACTCTAATCCCTGTAGGCCCAGGTGTATTTTTAAAAGCAAAGATTATAGAGGATAAAGCTTTGTTAGGGATAAAATCAGATCTTTTTATAGAAAAACCATTTAATGAAACTATAGAAAAATTAAAAAATAAATTAGATGAACTTGACAAAGTAGAGAAAGAGGGGATAAAGAGAATAGAGGAGTTATCAAAAATCATATTAGAACTTAGGAAGGAATTAGAAGAGGCTATGAAAAAGGAGAAGGAGAAAAAAGAACAATAAATCTAAATTTTTTAATTTATATTTTCTAAAATAAAAATTGGTGGGCCCAGCCGGATTCGAACCGGCGACCTTCGCCTTGTAAGGGCGACGTCATAGCCAGCTAGACCATGGGCCCACAACCAGAATATAATAACTCTCTTTCTTATATATAAATTTTTCCTACATTGGTGGTATTATGTATTTACATTTACAGAATTTTTTAAATGATAGATTAAAGGTTATAGATGATGCTGAATATAAAAATAAAGAATCTTTTAAAAGAGTAAAAGAAATTATAGAGGAGATAAAAGATGTAGAAGGGAAAGATAAGGTTGTTTGTGATTTTACAGAATATAATCCACTACATAAAGGACATAAGTATGCTCTAGAAGAAGGAAAAAAGTATGGAATATTTGTATCTGTTCTTCCAGGGCCATTAGAAAGAAGTGGAAGGGGAGTTCCATATCTATTTGATAGATATATAAGAGCTAGGATGGCTATTGAAGCTGGGGCAGATCTTGTTGTAGAAGGGCCAGCAATGGGAATTTTAGGTTCAGGACAATATATGAGGTGTTTAATAAAAATGTTTTATTGTCTTGGAGCAGATTATATAGTTAGAGGTTATATTCCTGAACCTACAATAGAGAAGGTTATAGAAAAAATAAATAAAGGATATCATATAAGAGTTAAACCTTATAAAATAATATGTATAGAAAGTGGAGAAGTTTTAGGTGAAAAATTAGAGATAGATAATTATGTTATTGCCTCAATGTCACAAACAATATATAAGTTAAATGAAGAGGAAAAATTAAATTTTAACCCAAAATTTATATTTGTTAGAAGATTAGAAGGAATAAGTGGGACAAAGATAAGAGAAGCTGTTTTAAAAGGTAGGTTTGATAGTGTTAAGGATATGTTACCAGAGAGTACATTAAAAATTTTAGAAGATTTAAAAAGTGTAGGATTAGAAAGGTTTATTTTAAGAAGATTTGATGATTTAATATTAAGAACAGCTAATTATGATGAATTAATTAAATACTTACCTGAAAGGTTAGCAAAGCATATTGAAAATAATAGACCTTATCACAGTGTAAATGAAATTAAAGCTATTTTACCTAATGGATTTTCAAAACATGTTAAAGAGAGAGTAATATCTATATTAGAAGCTAGAATTAGTAAAGAGATTAGAAAAAAATATGTTTCCAACTACCCAGCAGAGATTAGAATTCTAGGAATAAGTAAAAGGATATCATGAAGAAAATAATTGTAAAAAATAAAAAAGAATTTTTAAATAATGCTAAAGAATATGGACAAGAAGATGAAATTTATATAAATTTAGAATTAGATAGAGATGTAGCTATTGCCTTATTGGAAAATATTGATCCAAAAAAGATTTATTTGCCTGAATCAAAATATAAAAGAACTTCAAAAAAGATAATAAAAGCATTAAATGGTGTAGGAGTGGAAGTTATTGCTGTAAAACCAAAAACAGGTAGGCCTACAAATATAGATGAGATAATAAAAAAATATCTCCACCTAAAACCAAAAGAAATTGCCGAGAAGACTGGTATTAATTTAAAGACTGTAGAATATCATTATTATAAATTAAAAAGGGCTGTAAAATGTTCAGATACAAAAAAAGATTAGGGCAGTGCTTTTTAAAAGATAAAAGGTATGTTATAAAGGCAGTTGAAGAAGCTAAATTAAGTAAAGATGATAGAGTTTTAGAAATTGGGTTAGGTAAGGGTGTGCTAACAGAAGAGCTATGTAAAAGAGCAGGAGAAGTTTATGTGATAGAGATAGACAAATCACTATCTCCCTATGCTGAAAAACTCAAAGAGGTGTATGACAATCTCAATATAATTTGGGAAGATGCTTTAAAAGTAGATCTTGAGAATATAGATTTTAATAAAGTTGTTGCTAATCTTCCATATCAAATCTCATCACCAATTACATTTAAATTATTAAAAGTAGGATTTGACTTAGCTGTCCTTATGTATCAATGGGAGTTTGCTAAAAGGATGGTAGCAAAAGAAGGAGAAAAAGATTATGGAAGATTAACAGTAGCTGTAAAAGTTAGAGCTGAACCTTATATAATATCTAAAATCCCCCCTTCAGCTTTTTATCCAAAACCAAAGGTTTATTCTGCATTAGTTAAGCTCATTCCACATAATAAATATGAGATTGATGAATTTTTTGACACTTTTTTAAGAGCGATATTTCAACATAGAAATAAAACAGTTAGGAGCTCTTTAATATCATCATCTAAAGAGTTTGGAATGGATAAAAAAGCTATGACAAAGTTACTAGAGGGTGTTAATGAGTCAATATTAAATAAGAAAGTTTTCCAATTAAATATAGATGAGATTATTAAACTATCCAATATTATGAAATCTCTTTTAAAACCTCTATGAGTGCATCTATATGTTCTTTTTTAACATGTGGCATAACAACAATTCTTAAGGCTTTCAAGTTTTTACAGATAGACAAATAATAACCTTTTTCTTTTAATTTATTATAAGTGTTTATATAATCATCATCTAATATATTCACAATATTTAATGTTGGTTTTATTACATCAAACCCATTCTCCTTTAATTTTTTATACAGATAATAACTATTTTCCATGCAAACATTCACTATCTCTCTTATCTTATCCTTATAATATTTTAAAATAGCATATGTACATGCAGCCCCATAACCTACTCTAGTCCCTAATATTGTAGCTTGAGCAGTTTCTGTTAGATATGGAGCTTCTGTTATTAAGTATTTCTTATAACCTATATTTTTAAACACTATTCCTCCAGCAGGGATAGGACATAATGCCATTTTATGTGGGTCAATTGTTATTGAATCTACACCTAAAGAAAAATCAAACTTATACTTTTTCTTTAAAAATGGTATTACAAAACCACCAAATGCAGCATCTACATGAATATAACATTCGTTATCTTTAGCTATTTTTGACAGCTCTTCTATATTATCTACAGTACCAAATTCTGTAGTTCCTGCAATACCTACAATAGCACTTGCATTATAATCTTCAACTGCATCTTTAACAAACTTTTCATCAACTGTCAAATCTTTTTTTATTGGGGCATAAATATAATTAAGATCCATCATATCCCTACCTTTTTCAAAAGAGAAGTGAGCAGTGACAGGAAGGACTATAATTGGCTTTTCATTCCTCTCTTTACACATATTTTTAATACATCTTAAAACCATTAAGTTAGCTTCTGTTCCCCCACTTACAATATGTCCATAAGGATTTTTATTGTTTAAAAGCTCTCCAATGAGTTTAATAGCTTTCTCTTCTAATAACTTTGTCCCTTTAAAAAGCCCAGGATCTCCTAGGTTTGTTTCTAAAAACATTTCAACAATCTTTTTTGTTATAGGAAATACATTGGAACACATAGATCCAAATATTTTCCCATCTTCATATTTTAAATCCATTTCTCTATATTTTTTTAATTCATCTAATATTTCACTTTTTACCATCTTCTCACTTTTATATAGTAAAAAATTTTAATAGCACTTAATAAAATTTATATAGTGTAATAAAAATTTTGTTAATTATTGGTGGGATAAAAATGATTGATGATGTGCCTGTAGTAATTGCAATGTCTGAGCCTGTATTTGTTAGGGATAATACATCTATATACAATACTCTTAAAGAAATGCTTAAGAAAAATAAAAAATATTGTATTGTTATCAATTCCAATAATGATATTGTTGGAGTGGCTACATTCTCTGATATTATTAAAGCTATTATATTAGAAAAGAGAGATGGAGAAAAAACTTCTATAAAAGATGTAGCTGATAGTAAAGTAATAACAGTTAAACCTACCACATCAATAAAAGAGGTTTTAGAACTCATGGAAAAAGAAAAAATTTCTAAATTGCCTGTTGTTGATAATAATAAAATTGTTGGAATAATTACAAAAGAGGAGCTTGTAGATATATTACCATATATTATAGGGCCTTTAAAGGATCTTGTTGAATATCTACTGAAGATTATTGATGAAGAGTTAAAAAGTGATGACAACAAAGAAGAAAAGAAAGAAAATAAAGAAACTGTTAAAGTTAAAGCTATTACAACAAAATAATATTTTGAGGAATAAGAATGAAGATGGCTATTGTTATAAGAAATGATTTAAAAATGGGTAAAGGAAAGATGGTAGCACAGGGAGGTCATGCAATAATAGAAGCTTTTTTGCAGGCACAAAAGAGAAAACCTGAGTTGGTAGAAAAGTGGTTAAAAGAAGGCCAAAAAAAAGTAGTTCTTAAAGTGAATTCTGAAAAAGAGTTAATAGATATTTATAATAAAGCTAAAGCACATGGTCTTATTTGTTCAATAATAAGAGATGCAGGATTAACACAGTTAGATCCAGGAACAATAACAGCTGTTGCCATAGGTCCTGATGAAGATGAAAAAATAGATAAAATTACAGGACATTTAAAATTGTTATAGTGATAACTATGCATCCCAGACCCTCTCCAATAGCGGCAGCTATGTATCAGCTGAGAGATTTGGGTGTTGATGCCATAATCTTACATGGTCCTGCAGGCTGCTGTTTTAGAACTGCAAGGCTTTTAGAAATGGATGGAGTTAGAGTTTTTACAACCTCAATGGATGAGAATTCAATAATATTTGGTGCTGAAGATAAGTTAGTAGAAACATTAGATTATGTTATAAATTACCTTAATAAAGAAAAGCCAATCATTGGGGTTGTTGGAACATGTATGAGCATGATCATAGGAGAGAATTTAAATGTTAAAGATGATAGGGCTATAATAATTCCTGTAGAAGTTCATAGTGGTTTAGGAGATAATACTATAGGAGCAATAAAAGCTATGGAAGCTGCTTTAGAAGTGGGATTGATAGATAGAGAAGAATTTGAAAGACAGTGTTATTTATTAAAAAAAGCTACTGAATTAGAAAAAAAGAGAGGAATGGCAAAGGAAAAATATATAAAACCCAGCTATGAAGATGACACTAACAAGGTAATTGAGGTCTTAAAAGATTTAAAAGGAGAAAAAATAGCTTGTGTGTTAAATGCTAAAAAAGAAACAGCATATCTTTTTGTTCATCCATTGATTGTATTAAATAAATATTTTGATTGTATAAATATTGCTAATTTAGATTGTAGTAAGGGATTAAAGAAGATAAGAGAAGATGCTAAAAACATATTAAAAAGATTTAAACCACATTATATAACAGGTTCATTAGATGAATATCCAATAGCTGGAGAAAAAGCAGTTGAAATATTAGAAAGCTTAGATATCTCTGCAGTGGTAGTTTCAGGAATACCACATGCTTTGCCTATAGAGAAGTTGGATATTATAAAGATAGCCATAAGTGATGGTCCAAGAACATATTACCCAATAAAAGAAATATATGATTATGCCATTATTGAATTTGACGCCCATGCTAAAGTATTAGGTAAGAGGGATGTAGTAAAATCAAGATTTGGAGAAATATTAGATTATGCTTTAAGATAATCTCTTTTTTAACAGGGCAGCAAATAATACCAAAACAGGGATAAACTCTAATCTTCCCATCCACATTCCTATAATAGCTACTATTTTTCCTATTAATGGTGTTTTTAAGCTCACAACCCCTAAAGATAATCCAATATTTGATACAAAAGAAACTGCATCAAATATTGATTTATATGGATCATAACCTAAAGCTATAAACACCATAGCAATTATGAATGATGTTATAATATATAGAGAAAATATAACAAATGCTTCTCTTATAATTCTATAACTTAATGGTATATCTTCCAAATGTTCATATACTACAGCTGATTTTGGTATGATAACTGAGTGTATCTCATAATATATTGCTTTTAAAACTACTAAAAATCTTATAATCTTAACTCCTCCTGTTGTTGTTCCAGCTCCTCCACCAATGAGCATTATAAAAATTAGTATAAAAAGTGAAAGATTTGAAAGAGAAGTGAGATCTATAGTAGAAAATCCTGTTGATGTTAAAGCTGAAGTAGTTATAAAAATAGCATCTATTATATCTATTTTATCAATAAAATAGATAATTAATGAGCTTATGATGATAACTATTAGTGCATATTTAGTTTGTATATCTTTAAAACATTTTCCTGTTAAAATTTTATGATGAATTAAGAATGAAACTACTCCACCAATAAGCATTATTATAATCATAACTATCTTAGCAAAAATATTATTTGGAAAGCTGTAATTATATATACTCATTCCTCCTGTACATATTCCAGTCATTGTTAAATTTAAAGCTGCCCAAAAGGAGAGTCCAGAAAGATATAGAGCTAAAATTCCCAAAATAGTATAGAAAAGATAGATACTAAAAATAACTTTTATTGTATTTAATGAACTTGGCATTATCCTTTCCTGCCTTGCTTCAGAATAGTAAAATAAACTTGCTACACTTCCTTTACCTGCTAGTATTAATGCAGATAAAACCAAAATTCCTACACCACCAATCCACTGTTCAAAGCTTCTCCAAAATAGAACAGAATTTGGTAAGGATTCAACATCTGCTATTAATGTCATTCCTGTTGTTGTCCAAGCTGACATGCTCTCATAAACTGCATCAACATAAGAAAAATAAGGAATAGAAAGGTATAGTGGAATTGCTCCAATTAAAGATGCTATTAACCAAGATAATGCAGAAGCTATCATTGTTTGATAGAGCTTTAAATTTTTAGCTTTAAACTTTTTATTTAATCCAATTCCTAAAATTATAAATATAAAACTTGGAATTAAAAAATTTAAAATAGTAGGTTCTTTAAAGTAAAAAGCAATAACAGATGGGATTAACATAAATGCTCCAATAATCCCAATAACCCCTCCTAATATATGCAATATTCCATAGATATCTTCTTTTTTCATTATCAAATTCATCACTCAAGCTTTTGAGAAAGCTTTCAATATTCCTGCATTCAGCATCCAAGTGTTTATAATATCAAATAATAATGCTATTATAATTATTGATGATATTGTTGCCAATACATCTGCTACAGGAATGAAGAGCTTAACTACAATATATAATATTAACATTGCCACTATTGTAGTTGTAATCATTGTTAATCCTGTTTTCATAGCTTCCTTAGCTGCAGTATCAAAATCTTTTGTCCTTTTTAAAACCCTTGTTGTTAGTAATATGTTTGAATCAACACTGTAACCTAAAACCATTAGTAAAGCAGCTATTGTTGCTGTTGATAACTGGATATTTAGTAAGCTCATAGCTCCTAATGTATTAATTAAATCTGCTAAAGCTGAAAGTATTATAACACCACTAGCTAAAGGTTTTCTAAAAGCTATATAAACTGCTAAAGCCATAAATATAAAAGCAAATAACATAGCTTTTCCTCCTTCTTCAAAAAACTTCTTACTCAAAACAGACCCAACAGTTTTTTCTGAATAATCCAATTTATTTAAATCTCCAAAAAACTCTCTTAATTTAGCTTTGACATCATTTAAATATTCTGACTTACACCTAATAACTAAATAATTTCCTGATGCAGATTTTAATATTTCTAACTCTCCTTCTCCTTTTAACATCTCTTTTAGCTTTTCCAAATCAATATCTTTATTTAGCTTAATTGTTATTTCAGTACCTCCTGTTATATCTATACTTTTTGGAATACCTTTCAATGTTATCAACATTAGGGATATGAATATTAAAAAAATTGGAACTGATATAGCAACTTTATAATCTTTTATTAACATTATCCCCCTCTGATTAATAATCTTTTTATATAAAATCATAAAATCATATATATACATTGAGGTGATGGTTATTAAAAAGCTATTGCTTATTCTTCTTCTATTTCTTCCTAACATATTAGCCTATCAAATAGAGAATGAAAATATTGTTTGTTTTATACATAATAATAATTTATTGGAAAATATAACATTAGAATTTAAAAACTTTGAAAATAATAAAAGTACTTTTTATATAACATTGCCTCAAAATGTTAAGATATTAAATATCTCCTCAAATTACCCTATAGATGGATATTCAGCAGTATTTCAAGATGGGACATCAAATATAGCTGTAGCATTTGAAAAACCACTGCCTATAAACAAAACAGTTTCTTTAACACTCACATGTTTGGTCAAAGATTGTATATGGAAGGGATATGATTACTATCAGTTTATAACAAATTTTCCTATTATTGGAAAAAATGTAAAAATAAAACTCTATCTACCTCCTGGTGCTGTAATTGTTTACCCTAATCTAATAACTCCAGAAGGCTATGAGATTACAGGGGATGGTAAGCATCAGATAATTGTTTGGAATTTAAAGCCCAAAAGTGAGTTTATCATGACAACATCTCTAAGATTTGCATATGCTCCATATACACCTATAACCAATAAAGAAAAGAAAGATAATAATATAATAATCTTTTTAATCTTATTATCAGGAAGTATAGCATTTGTAGCTTATGAGAGATTTAAAAGAATTAAAATAAATAAAGAAAAAAATCAAATATATGATAACTACTTAGAGATAAAAGGACAATTGGCTGAAAAAAATAAACAAATTAGTGATTTGGAAGATAAATGTAGGTTTTTAGAGGAAGAAGTAGGAAAGTTAAAGAATATTATTGAAGAGAAGGATAAGGTTATATGTGAGATGAGTAAAAAGGTTGAAGAATATTTAAAAGAGATTAAATTACTTGGGAAAGAGAAAGAAGATTTAATAAACAATATTACAGAATTAAAAGCTAAAATAGAAAAACTAAAAGATGAAAATGAAAAGTTAAAAAATATTATAGATAAATATAAAGATAGTGAGAAAGGAATTTTATTAAACTTTTTAACTGATGATGAGAAAAAAATAATTAAGCTTATTAAAGAACATAAATATATTACTCAAAAAGATATTGTTAGCTTGACAAGAATGAGTAAGTCAAAAGTTTCAAGAATTGTGTCTGAACTTGAGGAGAGGGGAATTGTTAAAAAGGAGAAAGTTGGTAGAATTAATATGTTAACTTTAACTGATGAAGCTGACAACCTAATTTAACTTTTTGGTGAGATTATGAAAATCCTCATTTCTGTTTGTGGGGAGGGATTTGGCCATACAACAAGATGTTTGTCAATTGGAAAGGCCTTAGAAGATAGCTATGATGTAGCTTATTTAGCCTATGGAAAAAGTTATGATTTTATAAAAGAGCATGGATATACTGTTTTTAAGACATATCCTGAGATTAAGCTTAAAGGAGAAGATGGTAAATTTAGTATAAAATCTACAGTTTTTAATAAAGAATATTCTCCAAGAAAAGCAATTGAAAGAGAATTAAAAATTATAAAAGAATATAAGCCAGATTTAATTATAAGTGATTGTAAATATAGCACTATTGTAGTAGGTAAGATGTTAAATAAACCAATAATGTGTATAACAAATCAAAACTATACAAAATATAAGTTTAAAACTGATATTATTGTTTATCCTACAATGAAATTCTTAAATATTATTCACAAAGCCTGTGAAAAAATAATAATTCCAGACTTTCCCTTACCATATACTGTTTGTGAATATAACTTAAAACTATTAAATAATATGGAATTTATAGGGCCGTTAATAAGATACAATGTTGATACTGTTAATGATGGTAATTATATCCTCTCTGTTATTGGTGGTTTTGAATATAGATACAAAATATTGGAGAGTTTAGCTGAAATTGCTGTAAAGGGAGGTTATAATGTTAAACTTGTTTGTGGAAGCTATGAAGTAGCTAAAAAATTAAAAAACAAGTATGGAGATTATAAGAATATAGATATTATTCCATTAGCTATTAATATGAAGGGTCTTATAGCAAATGCTTCTTTAATAGTTTCTCATGGAGGACATTCAACAATAATGGAAGCTATTTCATTTGGAAAGCCTTTAATTGTCATACCTGACTTAGATCATCCAGAACAGAACAACAATGCTAAAAAAGTAGATGATTTAAAATGTGGAATTTATTTATCTTATTATGAACTTAATAGATTAGGAGAGGCTATTAAAGAAATAGAAGAAAATGAAATTTATAAAAAGAATGCTGAAAAGCTAATGAATTTAGCAAAAAATTACTATAATGGGAAAGAGAATATTAGAAGATTAATTGACAATTTCTTCAATAACAAATTTTTTAGAAAAAAGATATTTAATGTAATAAAGGTTTAAGCATGTTTATAGGTATAGATGATACTGATAGCAGAGAGAGGTATTGTACAACATATATTGCTACTCTGTTAATGGAAGAGTTAAGTAATTATAAGTTAGATGATCCTAGATTAATAAGATTCAATCCTATGGTGAAATATAAAACAAGAGGCAATGGAGGAGTGGCTATAAGGATATTGGATAAGGTTGATGAGAGAGATAAAGAAGAGATAAAAGATATTACATTAAAGATTATAGAAAAATACTCTGATATGGATAATGATAATACAAACCCTGGAGTTGTATTTTTAGATGAAGAAAATTATAGGAATAATATAAACTTGCTGAGGGATTATTATAAAAAAACTCTTTTTGATATTTTAGATATTAATTTTGCTGAAGACATTTTAAAGAAAATTAATGCAGATTATTATAAATTTAAGCTTGGTAGAGGAATTATAGGAGCATTAGGAGCAATAGCTTTTTTTGGAGATTACACATATGAGTTGATAGCATATAGAAAAAAAGAAAATTGGGGTAAAAAAAGAAGGATTGATAAAGAATCTGTTATAATAATGGATAAAGAAACTTTTCCTTATACATATGATAACTATGATTATGAAAATGATAAAATATTAATAGCTCCAAACACACCCTGCCCAGTACTCTTTGGAATTAGAGGAATTGATAAAGATATACTGATAAAGGCTATGGAAATGATTAAAGGGGAAGAGCCAGAAAGATTTATGATATTCAAAACAAATCATGGCACTGATGCACATCTTAGGAGAATGAAAATTAAAGATATCTATCCAAATACTGGAGTTATTGTTTATGGAAAAGTAGTAAATAACCCAAAAGATATAGAAGGAGGACATGTTATTTTTAAAATCTCTGATGGCACTGGAGAAATTAGCTGTGCTGCTTATGAACCTACAAAAGGATTTAGAGAAATAATAAGAAAACTTATTGTTGGAGATTATGTAGCTGTTTATGGCACTGTTAGGGAAGAACCATTAACAATAAACTTAGAGAAAATAAAAATATTGAGATTAGAAAAAAAATATATTTTAGATAAAAGATGTCCATTCTGTGGAGGGACATTAAAAGCTAAAGGTAAAAAAGTAGGTTTTAAATGTAGAAAATGTAAAAAAGTGATTAAATATGATAAAATTAAAAAGATAGAAGTTGAGAGAGATTTAAAAATTGGGTTTTATGAAGTTCCAGGATCTGCAAGAAGGCATTTATCCAAACCCATTCAGCTTATTGATTTGGTGGAAAAATGAAAAAAATTTACAGATCAGTCACTTACAGAATATTACCACCAGAAGAAACATTCAATAACATTAAACCAATTTTAGATAAAATAAATATTAAAGAAATGAAAAGTATAATGGGTATAGATAAGTTAGAGATCCCTGTGTATTATGTTAGAAGGGTTAATAATAATATAGAATATCATCATTATGGAAAAGGGGCTGTAGATATACAAGCAAAAGTTTCAGCATGCATGGAAGCTATAGAAAGGGCTTCAGCTAAATATGATGAAAATAAAATTAAGAATGAACCTGAGAATAAGATTGATATAAATAGCTTAATTCTACCTCCATATTCAGATACAGATGTTAAAGATTGGGTAGAAGGTTATGATATAATAAACTCTGAGCCTATTGATGTCCCTGCTGATGCAGTCTTTTACCCATCTAAAGGAAAACTGTTTAGATGGCATACTAATGGTTTAGCCTCTGGTAACTGTCTTGAAGAAGCTATTCTACATGGTGCATTAGAGGTTATAGAGAGAGACAGTTGGAGCTTAGCAGATCTTTCTAAAAAGATTCCAACAAAAATTAATCCAAAAACTGATAATGAGATAATAAATAGATTATTAGAGAAATTTGAAAAAGCAAATGTTAAGGTTATATTAAAATTATTGCCAAATGAACTAAATATTCCTGTTATATCAGCTATAGCTGATGATGACCCACTACTGATGTGTATTGGTGTAGGGTGTCACTTAGATCCAGAGATAGCAGTTATTAGAGCTTTAACAGAACTTGCTCAAAGTAGAGCTTCTCAACTTCACATGAAAAGAGATGATGCAAAAAGGAGGGCTAAGATTGTTAAAAGGCTGAGTTATGAGAGAGCTAAAAAGATAAATAGAAAGTGGTTTGAATATGAAGAGGAAGTAGAATTAGAAGATATAGAGAATAGAGCAAAATATAATTTAAAAAAAGATATAAATCTTTTAAAAGAGGAGCTGTTTGATCATGGTTTTGACAGATTTATATATGTTGATTTAAATAAATATGGAGTTGATACAGTTAGAGTAATAATTCCAAAAATGGAAGTTTATACAATAGATAGAGATAGATTATCAAATATGGCTATTGAAAGGATGAAAAAACTTTATCAATGAGAGAAATGTTTTATTTCAAATACATCTAATTCCTTATTTTGCTCTTTAAAGTAATTTTTTAATTCTTCTTTTTCTTTTATTAACCCCACAGCATCAGCTCTACATTGTGCACAAGCTCTAAATTGTGGTAGATATTTTTCAGCCTCTTCTCTAACTTTTTTTAGTTCTTCACAAGTAGGAGGTCGGTAATTTTTCATCTTATAAAGAGGGATTAATGGAATAATATTTTGTATATATGCATAATCCTTTAACTCCTTAGCTATTTCAACAACATGTTCTTTATTTATTTCAGGAATTAACACTGTATTAATTTTTATAATTAGATCTTCATCATATGCCTTCCTTATCCCTTCTAACTGATTTTTTATTAGTATCTCAGCACCCTCAATACCTTTATATATTTTCTTATTATAATATACCCGCTCAACTATCTCTTTCAGAATTTCTGGATTTATTGCATTAACAGTAACAGTTACAGTCTTAACATTTAAGTCAGCTAAAGTTTTATAATATTTTGGTAATAATAACCCATTTGTTGATATACATTTTATTAGATTTGGGAACTTCTCATCAATAATCTTCAAAGTTTCAAAAGTTTCTTTATTGAATAAGCTATCTCCTGGTCCTGCTATACCAACAACTTTTATATTTGGATATTTATCTAACATTCTCTTTAAATAACTTTCAACATCTTCTGGCTTTAATATAGCTCTTGCTACTCCAGGCCTTTGCTCACATGCTTCCTTCCCAATACTTCTTCTACAAAATTTACAAGCTATATTACACTTTAAAGCTACAGGTAAGTGAATCCTTCCGACTTTATCATGAATCTTTTCATTAAAGCAAGGATGTATTTTGGTTATATGAGCAAATTTTGACATTTTCATAGTCTCACAACTCTTTAAAATTTATCAGAAATAAAGGAAATTTTCATATATATTTATTTTGAATCTATATTTTTAAAGTGGTTATTATGTATGATTTAGAAACTGAAAGGGTTATTGAAGAAATAAAGAAATTAGGAAAGGAAAACCCAATAGTCATTTTTCAAGCTCCTGAAGGATTAAAATTAGAAGTTGAAAAAGAAATAGAAAAGATAAAAAACAAAATAAACATAACTCCATTTCTTTGGTTAAATTCATGTTATGGAGCCTGTGATTTGATAGAGGACAAAGTAAAAATTGTAAATCCTGATTTGATTATTCACTATGGACATAAAAAATTAGATTATGTAAATTCAGAGAAAACCATATTTATCCCTGCTTATTACAAGGGAGATAGGGAAAAAATAATTAGAGACATAAAAGAATTTATAAAAAATAGAGAATTTAATGTAATCACAACAGTACAGTTTGAAAAAATTTTAGAAGAATTTAACCCACATGTAATTATAGGTTGTAGAGTTGAAGTAGATAGTAATAAAGACTTACTTTTTGTAGGTACAGGTAGATTCCATCCTCTTATGTTAGCATATAAATATAAGAAAGATGTTTTTATTTATAATCCCATATCTTATAAATTTGATAAGATAGGAAGAGAGGAGGTAGAGAAGTTTATAAGGAAGAGATTATCAGCTGTAGCTAAGTTAAAGTTTATGGACATTAAAAAAGTAGGAGTAGTTTTATCTGTAAAAAAGGGTCAGTGTAGAAAGAAAAAATTTTATGAGATTATAAATTTATTAGAAAAAAATAATATCAATTATCTTTCAATATTAGCTGATGAGGTTAAGCCAGAACTGTTGTTTTATGATGTTGATGCATATATCATCATAGCATGTCCAAGAATAGTTTTAGATGACTATATCTTATATAAAAAACCTATTTATACTCCAGAAGAGTTTAAAATGTTTTTAAATAGTGATTTCAATTATAAATTAGATGAAGTTAGAGAAGAAGACTTTGAGGGATAAGAATGAAAATGCTGCTTATACATGCAGATTATTTAGAATTTGAAGCAAAAGAAAAAACAAAAATAGCTGAAGAAACAGATATTTTAAAAGGTAGAATGGAAGATTGTCTTGTCTGTTTTATAGCTGTTGAGAGAGGGGATAATAAGAACGTTATAAAACCTGCTATAGAAGAGATAGATAAAGTGGCTAAACAGTTAAAAGTTAATAATATTGTCCTCTACCCCTATGCTCATCTCTCATCAGATCTTTCTGATCCAGAAACTGCCGTAAATATACTAAAATTATTAGAAGAAGAATTAAAAAGTAGATATAATGTTTTAAGAGCTCCATTTGGGTGGTATAAGAGCTTTAAGCTAAGCTGTAAAGGACATCCATTAAGTGAACTTTCAAGAAAAATTGAACCAAAAGAAGAAGAAGAGAAAAAAGAGGTAAAGTCTAAAATTTACCTCATAAAAGATAATGAAATTATAGAGATTAATGAAAAGAATTTGGATATTATTGAAGATAAAAATCTATTAGCCTTAGCAAAACATGAGCTTGGAATAAAAGAGAAAGCAGATAAAGAGCCTTATCACATTAAGTTTATAAGAGAAAAAGACATATGTGATCATGAACCCTCCTCTGACCCAGGACATTTCAGATGGTATCCAAAAGGGAAGTTAATAAGGGATTTATTAGCTGAATATGTTTATAATTTAGTTATAAATATGGGAGCCATGCCTGTAGAAACTCCGGTAATGTATGATCTCTCAAATAGGGCAATAAAAGAACATGCTGATAAGTTTGGTGAGAGGCAGTATAGGTTTAGACAAGGAAATAAAGAGCTTATGTTAAGATTTGCAGCATGTTTTGGACAATTTATGATAAAAAAGGACATGTTTTTACAACCTAAGTACTTACCACTTAAATTATATGAACTTTCAACCTACAGTTTTAGATATGAGCAAAGAGGAGAGTTGGTAGGATTAAAAAGATTAAGAGCATTTACAATGCCTGACATGCATACAGTATGCTTAAATTTAGATCAAGCTATAGAAGAGTTTGAAAGGCAGTTTTGGACATGTCTAAAAACTGGTGAAGATTTAGGAGTAGAGTATTCTGTTATCTTTAGATTCACAAGAGATTTCTTTGAGGAGCATAAGGATTGGTTCCTTAAGATAGCTAAAGAGTACAAGGAGAAATATAATAAAGATTTATTATTAGAAATATTGGAAGAGAGAAAACATTATTGGGTAGGAAAAGTTGATATAGCTGCCATTGACAGCTTAAATAGGCCAATAGAAAATCCTACTGTGCAAATAGATGTTGAAAGTGCAAGAAGATTTGGTATTAAAGTTGGTGATATACACCCAATCATCTTACACTGCTCTCCTACAGGTTCTTTAGAAAGGGTTATATGCTCAATAATAGAAGAAGCTTATAAGAATGTTGATAAAAAAGCCCCTACATTACCACTGTGGTTATCACCAATTCAAGTAAGAATCATCCCTGTTTCAGAGAAGTATAATGACTATGCTATAGAAATAGCTGAAATATTGAGAAGAAATAATATTAGAGCTGATGTTGATGATAGAGATGAGACTGTAGGAAAAAAAATAAGAGATGCTAATAGAGAGTGGATACCTTATATAGTTGTTGTTGGGGAGGAAGAAGTTAAGAGTAATGTTTTAACAGTGACTGTTAGGGAAAAATCAACATTAAAAAGCTCATATAAGGAAAAGAAAACTTTAGAAGAGCTAATAAATGAAATTAAAGAAAAAGTAAAAGGATATCCATACAAACCATTACCTCTACCAATAAGATGTTCTTTACAGCCAAAATTCCATTAAAAGGTGATTTTTATGTCTAAACTTAGATGTCCTATTGTCTCTGTCTTAGGCCATGTTGATCATGGAAAATGTATCTTACCCGAGGAAAGAGTTATAACTCCATTTGGAGAAATAAAAATAGAGGATATCTTTAACTCTTCCAAGTATGTTGTACATTCAGACTATGAAAAAGAGATAAGGTTAGCAAACTTTCCTGTTATATTAGTAGATGAAAATGGAAAGATTAAAGAAGATATAGCTAAGTATGTTTGGAAGGTTAAACATAAAGGGAAAGTTATAAAGGTGAAAGTGAAAGGATGGCATAATATTTCAGTAACTCCTGAACATCCATTTTTAACTAATAAGGGATGGATAAAGGCTGAAGAGTTGAAGATAGGGGATTATGTAGCAATTCCAAAAAGGATAGTTTATAGAAAATTAAGACATTTTAAAAGATCATTTAGTGTCAAAACCTCATCCTTTAGAAATTCAATAACATATAAAAGGATAAGAAAGCTATCCTACCCTATTCCTTTAGATATCTTTATATACTTAGCTCCAGAGAAGAAAGTTTCTAAATTTTTAAGAAAATATTTTGATAAATATGGAGTAGTTAATGTAGAAAAGTGTGATGTTGAATTACCACTGTGTGAATTTTCTGAAAAATTAACAATTGCTTTATTAAGATTTGGGATAATTAGTAAATTAGAGAATGATAAATTAATAATATCAGGTAAAAGAAATTTAATATTATTCAGAAAGTTCATAGGATTTACTCTAAAAGATAAAATAGAAGCTCTTAATAAAATAATTGAAAATAGTAGGGATGAGGAAATATATCCAATACAGGAAGAAATTAGAAGATTAAGATTACTTTTTGGATTTACAAAGGATGAAATAGGAGAAAATAAGCTTGATTATAACACAATAAAAAAGATCCTTGAGAAATTAAAAAAAGGTGTAAAAAATTTAGATAAAAAAATTAGAGTTTTAAAAGGATTAGAAGAGGATTGTTATTATATAAAAGCATTTGAGGAAGATGGATTAATAGAGAATGGAAAATTAACAGAACTTGGTAAGGAAGCTTTAGACATTTGGGAGAATAGAAAGTTCAGTTTAGATGATATAAAATATATTGAAAACATTATTGATAATCTTATTTTTTTGCCTGTAGAAGATATAGAGGTTATAGATTATGATGGATATGTTTATGATTTAACAACAGAAACACATAATTTTATAGCTAATGGAATTATTGTTCATAACACAACCCTATTAGACAAGATAAGAAAGACAAGAGTTGCTCAGAGAGAAGCTGGGGGGATAACACAACATATTGGAGCTAGTGAAGTGCCAATAGATGTGATAAAAAAGTTATGTGGGCCACTATTAAAAATGCTTAAAGCAGATCTTAAAATCCCTGGATTGTTGTTTATTGACACTCCAGGACATGAGGCATTTACATCTTTAAGAAGAAGAGGAGGAGCTTTAGCTGATATAGCAATTTTAGTAGTTGATATAAATGAAGGTTTTAAACCTCAGACAATTGAGGCTATTAATATTTTAAGGCAGTATAAAACCCCTTTTGTTGTTGCAGCAAATAAAATTGATCTTATTCCTGGATGGAGATCCAAAGAAGGACCATTTGTATTAAACTTTAATGAAAAAGTTCAACACCCAAATGCATTAACTGAATTTGAAATAAGATTGTATAACAATGTAATAAGGCATTTAAATGAACTTGGTTTTGATGCTGACCTTTATACAAGGGTTAAAGATGTAACAAGAACTGTTTCAATCATTCCAGTTTCTGCTAAAACAGGAGAAGGGATTCCAGATCTATTAATGATGGTAGCTGGTTTAGCACAGAGGTTTTTAGAAGAAAGATTAAGGTTGAATGTAGAAGGTTATGCAAAAGGAACAGTGTTAGAGGTTAAAGAAGAGAGAGGGTTAGGGGTTACAGTTGATGCTATAATTTATGATGGTATTGCAAGAAGAGGAGATTATTTAGTTGTTGGGTTGCCAAATAATAATGTGATAGTAACAAAAATAAGAGCTCTGCTAAAACCAAAACCATTAGATGAAATGAGAGATCCTAGGGATAAATTTAAGCCTGTAAATGAAGTTGTTGCCGCTGCCGGAGTTAAAATAGCCGCACCTGATTTAGATAAAGTTATAGCAGGATCTCCTATAAGAATTGTGCCAGAAGATAAAATAGAAGAGGCTAAAGAGGAGGTTTTAAGAGAGGTTCAAGAAGCTACAATAGAGGCTGATGAAGAAGGAATATTAATTAAAGCTGATACACTTGGATCACTTGAAGCACTTGCTAAAGAGCTAAGAAAAGCAGGAGTAAAGATAAAGAAGGCTGAAGTTGGGGATATAACTAAAAAGGATGTTGTTGAAGCAGCAAGTTATAAACAAACAAATCCTCTTTATGGAGTGATAGTTGGGTTTAATGTTAAAGTTCTACCTGAAGCTGAAGAAGAGATAAAAAGGTATAAAATAAAGGTTTTCTTAAATAACATAATATATAAATTAGTTGAAGATGTTGTTGAATGGATTAAAATGGAAAAAGAGAGAGAAGAAAGGGAGAAGTTTGAAAGACTAATAAGGCCAGCTATAGTTAGAATATTACCTGATTGCATCTTCAGACAAAAAAATCCAGCTATATGTGGGGTTGAAGTAATTTCAGGAACATTGAGAGTAGGAGCTCCATTAATGAGAGAGTAGGAGCTCCATTAATGAGAGAGGATGGAATGGAGTTAGGATATGTTAGAGAGATAAAAGATAGAGGAGAAAATGTTAAAGAAGCCAAAGCAGGAAAAGCAGTTTCTATATCTATAGAAGGTAAATGTACCCTTAAAAGACATGTTGATGAAGGAGATGTAATGTATGTTATGGTGCCAGAGGAACATGTAAAAGAGTTCATCTATAAATATAAGGATAAACTTAGAAGTGATGAGTTAGAAGCATTGGAAGAATATGTTAATCTAATGAGAAAGCTTAAAAATGATATATTTTGGGGAAGATAATTTTTATTTTTCTAAAGCCTTATTATATAGCTCAATAGCTTCATCTAATTTACCATTTCTTTCTAATATTTTAGCTTTTAAGAGTATAGCATTTTTATACAATAACAAATTCTTATTTTTAGCTCTTTTTATAACTTTATCTAATATTTTTATAGCTTTTTCATCTTCTTTCAATCCTTCATAGGCTAAAGCTAAATAGAATAAAGCTTCATTATCATTTGGAACTTTTTCTAAATATTTGTTTAACCACTCTAATGCATTTCTATAATTTCCAATTATTAACTCACAGTAAGCTATGTCTTTGTAAGCTAAAATCAAATCTTTGTTTAAATTAACAGCTTTGTATAGATATTCTAAAGCTTCTTTAAATCTACCAAGCTGTTTTAGAATCTTACCTTTCAAATACAATGCAAAGATATCAAAACTGTTTAAGCTTAATATTACATCTATACATTTTAAAGCTTCTTCATATCTTCCTAAAGTTTCTAATAAAACTGCTTTCTGTCTCCATGCAGGAACAAAATCCTTTTTTACTTTTATTAAATCATCTAAAGCTTTTAAAGCTTTATCATATTCTCCTAATTCTACTAATGCCATTGCTCTTCTATATGGTTGTAAAAAACATATGTGTGTTTCTTCTGGAAATGTGTCTTTTGTATATGCTGCCCTCTCAAAGTTTCCTAACATGAAATTACAGCATCCCATATGTGGTTCTAAATCATATATTTTATCTCTTATATATTTAGCTAAAGTATTATTTGGATCTAACTCTAAAGCTTTTTCAATAAACTTTTTTGCACTCTCTGTATCCCCATAATCTATACTTTTAATGGCATTTAATATTAGTTCATTTATATTCATACCATTCACCAAAATTATATATATTAAATCTAATATAATAAACTTATTTTTTTAAGATTTCATTATATACTTTGACAGCTTCTTCTACTTTACCTAATCTTTCCAATATACTAGCTTTTATAAGCATTGATGTGGTTTTTATAAAAACATTTGTTCCTTTATCTATAATACCATCTAAAATCTTTAAAGCTTCTTCCAATTTACCTAACCCTTTGTATGCTATAGCTTTATAGAACAGTGCTTCTGGGTCATTTGGCACTTTTTTCAAGTAATCATTTAACCATTTTAAAGCTTTTTTATAATCACCTATTATTAAATTAGTATATCCCAATTCTTTTAAGACATTAACTAAATTTTTATCTAATGTAATGGCATTATATAAAGCTTCCAAAGCCTCATTATATCTTCCTAATTTTCTTAGAATTCTTCCCTTTATATACCAAGCTAATGCATCTTTCTTGTTTAACTCTAACACCTTATTTATAGCCATTAAAGCATTTTCAAGATCTCCTATCATCTCATACAATAAAGCCTTATATAACCAAGGTGTAACAAACTCTCCATCAATTTTTGTTAATTTTTTAAAATCCTCTATTGCTTTATAATAATCTCCCCTCTCTATAGAGAGCATAGCTTCTCTATATTCAGGAGTTAAAGCTAATTTAAGTATGTCATATGTAGTTTTTGGATATTTTAAAAATTCTATAGGAATATGGACTTTTTCAAACTTTAATAATTTAGAAAATTTTTTATATGTATTTACTTTTCCAAGTAAATAATAAATTAATGGATTGTTTGGATACTCTTCAGATAATTTCAAAAGCTCCTCCTCTGCAGTTTTAAACTCCCCTCCTTCAATTAAATCTATGATTTTTATAAACTTTTTAAATATATCATTTTTCATAATCTCTACCTAAGGTGTTATTTATTGTATATAATTGTATATAATTAATCTCTTCTTATATAAAAATAAGATTATAAAAATAAAATGTGATAAATATGGTTAATGTTGAAAGGGTGAGTTTGTCTTTACCAAAGTTTCTATTAGGAGAGATTGATAGATTAATGAAAAGGAAAGGATATTCTAGTAGAAGTGAGCTTATTAGGGATGCTATAAGGAAATATATATTGGAGAGTAATTTACCTCTAGAGGATAAAGAAGTTGGAGGAATTATAATATTAGTTTATTCCCCAAATAAGGAAAATATAGAATTTTTGGAAAAACTATTTTTGGAATATAAAGATATCATCAATTCTATTAATCAATCTTATATAAAAACATCATGTGGTAAAAATAAAAAGATTGAAACATATATAGTTGAAGGTAATGCAAAAAAGATCTTAGAATTTTATGAAAACATAATAAAAATCCCTGAAAAGATTTATGATAAAATAATCATATTTTAAATTTTAAAGAAAATTTTAAATATTAACAAGGATTTTTTAATTTTTTGGTGGGATCTTGTTAAAAATGGATGATTTTGAAGCTAAGGTTGTTAGGCATAATGTAGATGTTTTTGGAAAGGTTATGGAAGCTAAGACTCTTTTAGTGGAGTTTGAAAGAAGAAGGAGAGTTTTATCAACTAAAGAAGGATTTAAAAATGTGAAGTATGTTGCTAATCACTCACTACCTGACTGGAGGAGAATTCATAGATATAACTATAAAGATTATTTAAAAAGAGTTTTAGATAGCTTAAAAATTGATGAGAAGGATATAGCTATTTTAACTACTGCTGCTGATATGGATAATTTAGCTATAGCCATTGAAAAGTTTGATGAATTTTATGTTGTAGCATTAACTACTGCAGGGGCTAAGGATAATGCTATTAGGTTAGGGGATGAAGAAGCAGATTATATTGAAAAGGATTTTAGAACTTATAAAATAGAGGGGGATAAGCTTATACCTTTGGAGAAATATGGGACAGTTAATATTATTGTAATAACCAATGCAGATTTAACAGATGGGGCAATGGCTAGGGCAATAATAACTATTACAGAAGCAAAAACTAATGCTTTTCAGGAGTTAGATGTTAGAAGCACAAAACATCCTGAGTTATTAGCTACAGGTACGGGAACGGATAATGTTATTGTTGTTAAAGGTTTTGGAAGAAAAGTAGATTACACTGGAGGGCATACAAAAATGGGGGAAATGATAGCTAAAGCTGTAAAGAGGTCAGTTATTGAAGCATTAATAAAACAGGATAAAATTTATAAATATAAAGATTTTTAATAACTTATATTAACTTTTCTTGCCTTTATATACCCTCTTGCTAAAATTTGTATGAGAAAATTGGGAAAAAGTAATAATGATTTTTTCTAAGTAAAATTGAGATTTTTTTAATTATTTTAGATATTTATTTTTATAGTTTTATGTTTAGTTTGTTTTTATTTTAGTTAGGTAAGTTCTAATTGTTTATATTTTATAATACAGTTGTGCGTTATATTTATAAATAATTTGCATAATCTTTCTTAACTTTATAAAGGTTTTAATAATTGGGCAGTAAGAAAAATCTTGTTGAAAAAGAAAGGTTTATATAGGAGTTTTGGCGAATATAATTAGTGGTTGCATAGGGTTTGAATCGCTTATCCATTAAAACAAGGATGGAAACTCTATATTCCCATAAACTAATATTATACTTATCCAGTTTGAATCACTCATCCATTAAAACAAGGATGGAAACTAATAATCGGTTAAATCCACGCTATCAATACTTGTATATTCTGAACGTTTGAATCGCTCATCCATTAAAACAAGGATGGAAATTTCCCCCTTGTGCCGCCATAATATCACCTACTCTTTAGTTTGAATCACTCATCCATTAAAACAAGGATGGAAACCTATGTAATTATTTTATTATATCCTTATATTTGAAAATAATATCTATAATTTTTCTAATGTCTTCTCCTTGTTGTTTAGCTTCATTTAGATATATTTTATATAAATAAGGAGAAAGTCTTGGGTTAGGTTTAAACATTTCCCCATATACTAAAAGATCATAGCATCTGAACTCTGCTACACTCAAATTATGGTTATATGTTTTATATAATAGTAAATCTTCTTTATTCATATCTAATATTAAATCACACATCTCAGTTTTTGGAATAGGTTCAGCTATAGAAACAAAAATATCATCTAACTCAGCTTCAGCAATAAAGTCTTTAGTAAGCAAATAATCTTTTTCACTCTCTGTTGGATAAGCTACAATAAAACTACCAGCAACTTTTACACCCATTTCTTTAGCCAACTGTATAGCATATAAATTTTTTTCTCTATTGGTTCCTTTTTTCATATCTTTTAATATCTTATCACTTCCACTCTCTATACCATAAAACACCCATCCAATTGTATAATCTTTAATAGCTTTTAATATATCTTCATCAACATAATCAACTCTCATATCTGGAACAGATAAGTTGTTTTTTCCTAAAATAGAAGATATCTTTTCTAAAAGTTCTATAAACTTTTCTTTTTCCATGGATTTTTTAAACCCATACAAACTTCCAGTTCCCCCACTTATTGCTATTCTTTTAGCTCCATATTTTTTAAACTCTTTAACTTCCCTAACAATATCTTCTATTTCTCTACTTCTTATCTGTTTTCCAAAAAACTTGGGAACTTGGCAAAATGTACAATTGCCTAAACAACCTCTATGTGTTTCAATATATACATTAGCTCCTCTTATACTTTGTTTTCCTATATCTTTTGGGATTAAAGGAAGTGGATGGTTTAAATCAGGTTTTTCTTTAGGATAGTTTATTACAATCTCATCCCCTTCCTTATATGCCAATCCCTCCTTATCTCCTTCCAATATTCTGGGAGTAGTTATCTCACCTTCACCAACTATAACCCCATCAACATTTAACTCATTTAAAATAATTTCTGGATACATTGAAACACATCCTGCAATATACACCTTCTTTTTAGCCCTTTTTAAAAAATCTATAGCTTCTCTAATATTTTTATCTAAGATATGTAAAGTTGAATATAAACTGAAAATAACTACATCTGATTTTAAAAAAACTGTTTTATCTAATTCTCTTAATAATCTAACTTTATACTTATTTTTCAATATTCCTCCAATAAGCATTGCCCCATATGTATAAACATGAGGAGAATATATGGTTACTCTCATAAGTTATCACTTAGCCCTGATTATCACATAACTTCCATCATCTTCCTCTGATAACCTCACTCTTTCATACTCTATATCTTTAAATCCAAATCTCTTTAATAACTCTATAACTTCATCTAAGGAGAAAAAATTTGCATCTTTATAAAATTTACTCTTATCTTTTTTGGCTTCATAAATTTTTCCTAATTTACTATTCTTATCTATCATACCTATAATTAAATAACCTCCTGGCTTTAATACTCTTTTAATTTCTTTTAAAGCTTTTTCAACATCTTTTAAAAAACATAATGTAG